>CAWAZU010000043.1:0-18154 GCA_963786445.1 uncultured Pseudomonadota bacterium | reverse complement strand
CGGGCGGAGGGGGCGGCGTGATGCACACACTCGCCCAAGTCCAAGCGCGGAATGGCCTCATGCACGCGATCTGGCGCGCTGCCGTTGACGAAGCCTACAGCGCCAAGGACGCCGCCCGCCGCATGGCCGCATTGCAGGGACTGTCGCAGGCCGGCGTGATCGCGGCGGACTTCGCCGAGCACCCCGAAATGAAGGAATGGGCGGACGCTCACGTTGCTGCCGGTACGTGCGAGGATGCGCTGCGCGATCTGAACGCCACCGTGAAGCGCGCACGCCATCTGCGCGCTGAACAGCGCGAGGCCCGTGCGAAGGGGGCGGCCACAACCGGCACCTGCACCCCGGCGGCTGAACTCGCCGGCGATCGGATGGCGCCATTCATGCTTGGCCCGGCGCGGATCGATGCGGCGCCCTCCCCGGCCCATGCGCCCTCTTCTACATCCACCGACCCGGACATCTACTACACCGGCGCGCAGGGGAGACCGTCATCCATTAAGCTCGTCAAAGCGGAGATGCAGCGCCGCGCTGCGGCGGGGGAGATGATTACCGAGTTATTCAGCAAGGAAAAACTGCTCTAGTCGCGTGGCTAGAAGAGACCCATCCGTCGCCCCCCACTTGGGGGCGAAGGCGATCCGAAACACACTTAGCAGCCTGTGGCGTCAGCTTTCCCAAAAACATATCCCAAAATAAAATGCGCGGCGACGATATCGGGAAATTTATCGGGAAACCGGAATAGGCCATCTGCTCTGCATGCAACCTCATGCGGAGCCAACGATGACCGCTCAAACTTCCCCGGCCGCGGTGCCGCCCCTCCCCGCTTTTGCCTCAATCGACGACTGGTGCCGGCTGTCCGGCATGGGCCGCCGCGTCGTGTACAACAAGCTCGGCACCGGCGAACTGCGTGCCGTTAAAGTCGGCACGCGCACGCTGGTCGATGTGCAGCACGGGCTGGCGTATCTTCGCTCGTGTCCGCCGGCACGCATCCGGCCGATGCACAAGCAGCCCCGCACTCGTGGCTGCCCGCGCAGGGGGAGTGCCGCGGCATGAACACTCCCCTTCCGACCGATGCAGTGCTCGCGCTCTACGCTAAGTTCTGCGAGCACTTGGACGCTTTTCTGAATGCCCCTCGGCCACATGACGGCATGTCGCATGATGCAACGATTGCCCTGCATCGCGAAAATGTCGCTCATTACACAGCGAGCAATGCAATTGCCCAGCGAATGATGAAAACGCCGACTACATCGATTGCTGGCACACTGGCGAAGATGTGCGCCATCCTCGAAATTTACCCGCACTACGCATCTATACCCGAAGACGAAGGAATTAGCGTGCTGGTGAGCGAAACCGTCACCGACGCGCGCAAGCTACTGGCGGCGGCATCCGCCTGCGGTGCGCCAGACTTCTCCGCAAACTCAGAACCCCGACGCGGTGACGCGCCGGGGGGGCGATCAGATCGGCAGGACGGGTGTGACAGCCTTCATATAGCCGGTTTACCGCCATCCTGCAAGCGCCGTCGCCTCCAATCGAAGGAGGCCGCTGTGAAGCGCCCTGCCCGTATTCTCCGCGAACCGCCGCCGCTGCCGTCTGAGCGCACGCGGCGGCTTCACCTGACTCTCTCGGCCGGCGATGCGGTGCTGATCGTCCGCTCCCTCAGCCTGATCGCCGAACGCCTCGAACGCACCACCGGCCGGCTGCGCGGACTGGCGCCGGAGTTGCGCTCGCGGGCGGCTCGCTTCGGCGGATCGCCGCGCGATCGACGGGGCGGTGCAATGACCGCCCTCGGCGATAACCGGCTGGCCGTGCTGGCGGCGGACATCCGCGACGCGCATGCCGGCGTGCGGGAGGCTGCCAGGACGGCGGCCGAGCGCGCCATAGACGCCGGCCAGATGCTGACAGAAGCCAAGGCGCTCCTGAAGCATGGGCGATGGCTACCTTGGCTGAAAGACCATTGCCAACTCTCCGAGCGCACCGCGCAGCTCTACATGCACGTCGCAAAGCTGGGGCTGAAATCCGAAACCGTTGCGGATTTGGGTTTGCGGGCTGTCGCCAAGGTTGCGCTGGCGATCCATGACACGTCCTACAACGTCTTTGCCGGATGCGGCGAGGAAGCCCAACGGCAATGGCTACTGTTCGGCTTGTTCGGGATTCCCTGGCAGCACATCGAATGGTTGCGACAACGCCCGTTCGCCACACCGGATGAATGGCTCGGCGAGGAAGGCGCGAAATTCCGGCGCGTTTGGGGGATGCGGGAGCCGAGCGCGGAAAATAGAGCCGCCTGGGCCGTGTTCCAGACCACGCACCGCGAAACGCCACGCGCGGAGATCGAGGCGCGTCTTGCCGCTGGGAGCGCGCCATGAGCACCCTCGCCGATCTTGCCGAAGCGCCGCGCTGGGTTGCGTGGCAGACGGAACAGCGCGCAGCCGGCGGCAAGCCGACCAAGATTCCATACGCGCCGCAGTCCGGCCGCAAGGCCAAAGCCGATGACCCCGCCACATGGGGCACGCGCGTGCAGGCGGAGGCGCGTGCCGCCAAGCTGCCGAAGCCATTCGGCAGCGGCGGCGTCGGCGTCGAGCTGGGCGACCTCGGCGATGGACACTCCATCGGCGGTATCGACCTGGACACCTGCCGCGACCCGGACGGCACGCTCGCGCCATGGGCCGCCGAGGTGATCGAGCGGTTCGGCAGCTATACCGAGACCAGCCCGTCCGGCAGCGGCGTGAAGCTGTTCTTCAGTTACACCACGGCCGATCTGCCTGCGCTGCGTTCGGCAACTGGCAATGAGCACGGCAAGACGTTCAAGCGCACCGGCGGCGAGCACCCGCCAGCGATCGAGCTGCACATCAGCAACCGCTACTTCGCCGTCACCGACCAGCACCTTGCCGCCACGCCAACGGAGCTGCGGTCGATCGCACTGGAGACCCTGCTATGGCTGATCCGCGAAGCCGGCCCTGCATTTCAAGGCGCGGCATCCGGTGCCAGTCACAACGGCGACCGCAGCGCCGCCGCGTTCCGCAAGGGCATCGCCCTGCGCGCTGGTGGCGCGACATTCGAGGAAATGGTTGCCGCACTCCGTGATGACCCGGAGACGGCGGAGTGGACGCGCGACAAAGGCGAGCCGAACGATCAGCGCGAGTTGCGCCGCATCTGGGAAAAGGCCGGGGCAAACTCGCCGGAGGCCATCGTAAGCGAGTTCAACGCGCGATACAGCGTGGTGAACGAAGCCGGCAAGGCGGTCGTCTATGCGCCGCGCCATGACCCCCTTGTGAACCGCCAGCTTTTCGACCGCCTGGCCTTCGAGGATTTGCGGAAGCTCTACTGCAATCGCCGCATCTGCGTGGGCATGGACGACAAGGGCCGCCAGGTTATCCGCGGCGCGGCGGAGGTGTGGCTTGAGTCGCCCGACCGTCGCCAGTTCATCGGCGGCGTGATCTTCGACCCCGCCGCCCGGCACGCCGACCCTTCGGTGCTGAATCTCTGGCAGGGCTTCGCGGTGAAACCGAAGCTCGGCAACTGGTCATTGTTGCGCGACCATATCCGCGACGTGATTTGCGGCGGCAATGAGGAACACTTCGCCTATCTGCTCGGCTGGATGGCCCGGATGGTTCAGCATCCCGCCGAACAGGGCGAGGTTGCTGTCGTGATGCGCGGGGGCGAAGGCACCGGCAAGGGCACGCTGGCCAAGGCGCTGATGCGCGTCCTCGGCCAGCACGCGCTCACCATCAGCAACGCCAAGCACCTTACCGGCAACTTCAACGCCCATCTGCGGGATTGCGTGTTCCTGTTCGCCGACGAAGCCTTCTATGCCGGCGACAAGCAGCATGTCGGCGTGCTGAAGGCCATCGTGACGGAGGAGATTATCGCCGTCGAGGCCAAATACCAGAACGCCATCAACGTCCGCAACATGCTGCACCTGATGATGGCGAGCAACGAGGAATGGGTTGTGCCCGCGTCCCTCGATGCGCGCAGGTTCTTCGTACCTGAGGTAACGGACGCACACGCCAGCGACCACGCCTACTTCGCCGCGATCTGGCGGCAGATGGATGCCGGCGGCTATGAGGCCATGCTGCACGACCTGTTGCGCCACGACCTGAGCGGGTTCAACGTGCGCCGCTTCCCGGTGACCGAGGCGTTGCAGACGCAACGCAAGCTTACGCTGCCGACCGAGAGTCAATGGTGGCTCGACGTATTGCAGCGGGGCTACGTCTATAGGTCGAAGCTCGGGCTGGAACATGAGTTCGGAAAGTGGTCCCGCGCGGTATCCACCGAACTGCTGTTCGCCAGCTATACCACTTCGCCGAGGCCCGGCGCGAGCGGCACCCCATGAGCCGTGAGACATTCGGCCGGTTCATGCGGCGCGTCGGCGCACGCCCAGGCGGCTCAAAGAAGCGCCGATCGGGGAACACATCAGGGATGTACCCACCGCGTTCAGTACTTCCCGCCAAGCCGCCGTGGTGATGCACCCGAGGCCGACCGGGTTTCTATTCGAGGAACTGGACGTTGCCCGCCAGCAATTCCTCACAGTGACAGGGCTGAAGGCCGAATGGCTCGACGATGCCGCCGACGAAGCCGACGAGGCGGGGGAAATGGACGATGCGGCCTGACCCGCACCCTGACAGGGTGGGGCGCGCCCTGTCAGGGTTCGCAACCACCCTGACGCGGGAAAACCGCAGTTTTCTGCCGGTGTGGCAGAGTTCCAGGGCGTCAGGGTAGGAAGTTGAAAACTTTCTGGCGCGTGGAAATTCGTATCGGCCGATACTTCTGCGCCGCTGGTTGCCAGTAACTTCTATATATTTACCTTGGAAACCCTGGAAACCCTGACAACACTAGTGGAGCGAATCTAACGCTTGGTGCCCTCGTCGGACGGCAGCGATGATTTTGTCTGGGTCGTTGGTCCAGCGGAAGGGGCGCGGGTCGTTGTTGGCTTGAGCGACGTATCGGTTGATTGCCGCCTGGAGCGATACGAGCGAGTGGAACACGCCACGCTTGAGCCGCTGTTTGGTGAGTTTGGCGAAGAAGCCCTCGACGGCGTTCAGCCAAGAGGCCGAAGTCGGCGTGAAGTGGAACGTGAAGCGCGGATGGCGGCCGAGCCACTCGATCACCTTGGGATGCTTGTGGGCGGCGTAGTTGTCCAGGATCGCATGGATCAGCTTGCCCGCAGGGACCTCGCGTTCAATGGCGTTGAGGAAGCGGATGAACTCCTGGTGCCGATGACGCTGCATGCAGCGTCCGATGACGCGGCCCGCCGCCACGTCCAAGGCGGCAAACAGCGTGGTCGTGCCGTTCCGCTTGTAGTCATGCGTCATCGTGCCGCAGCGGCCGCGCTTGAGCGGCAGCCCGGGCTGAGTGCGATCGAGCGCCTGGATCTGGCTCTTCTCGTCCACCGAGAGCACCACGGCGTGCGCCGGCGGGTCGACGTAGAGGCCGACGACATCGCGCAGCTTGGCGGCGAAGTTCGGGTCGTTGGACAGCTTGAACTGGCGCAGCCGGTGCGGTTGAAGGCCGTGCGCCCGCCAGATGCGCTGCACCGAGCTGATGCTGATGCCAACCGCCTTGGCCATCGCTGGCGCAGTCCAATGAGTCGTCTCGCCCGGCGGCGGCTCGATCGTGAGCGCCACGACGCGTGCGGCGATCTCCGGGGCGAGCGGCGGGATGCGCGACGGGCGCGTCTTGTCGCGCAGCAGCCCGTCCACGCCCTCCTGCATGAAGCGCTCCTGCCAGCGCCACACGGCGGTCTTGGCCACGCCAGCCTCCCGCATGATCTGCGCCGTGCCGCAGCCTTCGTCGGTCAGCAACACAATCCGAGCCCGCCAGGCGTGCTTCTGCGGGCTGTTGCGATCGACCGCGATGGCGACAAGCCGCTCGCGGTCGGTGGGAGAGACGTCGACGACGACACCGGTGCGCATACCTCCGACTCGCACGTCGCCCCGAGCCGTGGGAATCCCAAAAGGACTCGACCGTTAGATTTCATCCACTAGGAATCCTGCGGGTTTCCGATGTCAGGGGTTGCGATTTCCGCCCTGACGCACTCTGACAGAGTGACGCGGAGATAGGGTTAGGTTTAGGGCGCGCGACCTCGACCAGCACCTGCTTTCGGTGCTTCCGACTGCCGCGTCTGCGCATCGGCGGACGCATCTTCCGCCCAACATGCCGCAGCGCCCGCAGATATCCGCCACGTCAACGCACGGCGCCGCACGCACCCGCAATCCATCCCACAAATTCCTTGCGCGAACCGGCGTCGCTGTCCATGTTCTGCCGCATGAACGAAGCCACTCCTAATCCAGCCTCGCCGCGCTACACCGCGCAACCTGCCGCCGCACCGCGGCTGCGCGAGCCGCGCGTGTTCGACCGTCGCTCGCGGCAACGCTGCGCCAGGATCGCACGCTGGCACTGACCGCCACCTCGGCCGGGCGCCGAGCTACCCCGAACGCACTCATCAGCCGCCTTATCGCGATTGAGTGGGAACTCAAGCGCCTCGCGCCAAAATGGACGCGGGCGAGGAACGAGCGGCCACGCGATGCGCGCAAGGCTGGCGGGGAGAACAGGCTGGCCAAGACCTGCGCGAGCTGGGCATGCAACCCGCCGCCGCCCGGCCGCTGACGGCTGACGAAGCCATGGCAGCGATCCATGCCCGCTACGGTCAACCGCCCGAGGAAACGCAAGATGCCACGCAAACCGATTAAGCAGCCGCCACAGGCCACCACGCCAGCCGCGGCCATGTCGGAGGGCGGCCTGCTCGCCGACGCCTTCCGCGGGCCGTCATGGCGCGCTGGCGGGCTGTTCTGAAAGCCGCCTACGGCGAGCCGCTGACACGCCGACGAACTGATGCTATTTCCGGGAGGTGGCAGGCGAGCGCGATCCCCCTGCGCGGCGTGTGCGCGAACTGTGGGCTGTCGCCGGGCGGCGTGGCTGGCAAAGACAGCGTCGCGTCCGCCGCATCGCCTGACCGTTGCCGCGCTCGGCGACTATAGCGCGTTCCTCCGGCCGGGCGAGGTTCCGTCCATCATCTGCCTTGCGAACGACCGCGATCAAGCGAAGATCGTGCAGAGATACATCGCCGGCTATTTTGCCATGAAATCCCGCTACTCAACCGCTTGTCGCAACGCGAGACGGCGATGGCCTGGAATTGACGAACAACGTCGAAATCATTGTCTGGCACCAACTCCTTCCGCGCGCGTCCGCGGCCGCACCATCGTATGCGCCATCTTGGACGAATGTCGCGTTCTATGCGCGACGGACTTCGGCCATCGCCGATTTCGAGACCTACAATGCGGTCAAGCCCGGCATGGCGACGATGCCGGATCGATGCTTGATTGGGATATCAGCACGCCCGTACCGTCGCGAAGGGCTGCTCTATGAGAAGTGGCAGCCGCGTTCGGCAAGCGATGACGACGTGTTCTGGTGCGCGGGCGCGTCCACAGCTGTTCAACCCGCGCTGCAGCAACGGGCGATTGACGAGGCGCTTGCGCGCGATCCTGAGATGCGCTGCGGCCGAATACCTAGCGCGAGTGGCGCAGCGATCTTTCCGACTTCCTCGCTCGCGACCTTGTCGGACGCCGCTGTTGACGGCGGGCGTTGTGGTGCGCTCCGCCGGTCCGGGCATGCGCTTATGGCGCGTTTGCTGATGCCGGCGGCGGCCGCGGCAGTTCGTTCGCGTGCGGTCGCCATCGCCGAGGGCGACGCTGTGGTGCTGGATTGGTGTATGAACAGTCGCGCGCCTTTAATCCCGCCGAAGTCGTCGGCCGAGGTGGCCGAATTGCTGCGCGCTATGGCGTCTCAACCGTCGTGCGGCGACAGGTATGCGGCGGCTGGGTTTCCGAAGCGTTCGCGAACGAGGGCATCCGCTATGAATCAAGTCGGAGCGCGACTGCTGCGCGATCTACCTCGACGCGTTGCCGCTTGCTCGCAAGTGGCCGCGTGCGGCTGATCGACAACCCCCGCCTGATGCACCAGTTCGTCAGCCTAGAACGCCGCACAAGCCGGTTTGGCCGCGACGCCGTGAGGGCACCCGCCCGGCGGCGCCGACGATTGCGCCAACGCCGCGGCGGGTGCGCTGGTGCTGGCGGCGCAGGAAGCCCGGCCGTCGCTGATCCGTGCCGGCGCACTGCTGCGCACCGATGCGCCGACGCCAATGCCATCTTCCGCAAACCTGGTGTTTTCCACGCTGATCGTCGGCGAGGATGGGATGGCGGCGCTGGCGTATTTCGCGCAGCATGATATTCCCGGCGTCACCGATCCGCCGCCGCTGACGCTTGTTGATTTCAGCTATGAGCCGTTTTCGGGTGACACCATTGGCGCGGCGGCTGCGCGGCTGGAGGAGCTGCATCGTGCGATTCCGGGCGTCCGGGCGCGCCTGTTTTGGGTAGCGCCGTCGCTTGTGCAGGCGGTGCATCAGGAAGGTTTCTGGTGCGAGGTGTTCCCGGCGGATGCGTTGAACGATCTGCCGAGCTTGGCGGTCAAGGCGGCCACGCACATCAACGCCGGGCGGTTCGCGATTGCTGCGCCGGCTGTCGAGAAGTCGCGCCGAATACCACTGGCGGGGGCGCTGAGTTTCAGGAGCGGCGAACCGCATCGACGCGCATCCGCTGCGGCTTGCTGTGCTGGTAGGCGTTGAGCTTTCCCTGACATGGGAAGCGGCCAAGTCGGCGCCGGTGCTGTCGTCGGCGCGCATGACGCTGATGTAAGATGCCCTCCGTCGCCGAGGCCGCCGCCTACGCCTCGCAGTTTGAGGCTGCACAGGCGGCCGGCAGGGCTGCGTTCGGCAATCGCGAAGGGCCGAAGCCGGCCAGCACCCGCGGGCGGTCGCAACGGTTCTATGCCTCGCTCGCGTGGCGCAGGTTGCGGTACGGGGTGTTGGCCGAGAATGCCAAGCGCAACGGCGGCGTAGCGCGCTGCGAATTGTGCGCCGCGCCTGCGGCTGCGGGTGCGCCGCTCAATGTTGACCACATCGAGGCGCTGTCGCGGCAATGGGATCGGCGGCTTGACCGGACGAATCTGCAAGTGCTGTGCGGCGCATGCAATCACGGAAAGCTGGACGGCCCGGCGCAGGACTTTCGGCAGGCGGAACAGGGTGGCGGAAAGTAGGCGCGCCGTGTAAGTGCTTGAAACTCCCAACCCCCCAAATCTGGGGCGCGTTAAAATCCAGCCCTTCGATGTTCCGCCGTGTTCCGCCATGTTCCTTGTTGTGCATAGCCGTGCATAGATGTTCATAGACGGGCACTGCATCTTTGGAAATTCCGCCCTTGCATCCTGGCGGGTGTTCATTTATATAAACGCCCATGAGCAACACAGTCGCGATGACCGTTTCCGTCTCGCCTACCATCGTGCAGGCGTTGGACGCCTACGCGGAATCCGCTGGCCGGAACCGCAGCAGCGCCACGCGCGAGTTGCTGACGCGCGCGCTGGCCGAGCACGCCGAACGGTTTGACGTTGCGGCGCGACGGTTTGCCGAGGTTTCCGAATCCGCGCCGGAGCTCCTACCGGCTGCGCCGAAGGGAGGCGCAAGCGGTGCTGCCGGCCACCGATCCGGTTGCGCCGTTGCGGAGCTGCCGCCCGTCGCTCCGGCTGTGATGGTCACGGGGGCGACGGGCGGACTTTCTCGAAAGGAACTGAAGCAATGACACAGACAACCGACCAGCGCCGCCGCGAGGCGCAGGCCGAGACCGGCAAGGCGCTGTTGCGCGACACCGAACGAAAGTTCGAGGCGTGGCGCCGCGATCCCGCCGCCGGTGCGGCGCAGGCGAAGGCGCTGCGCGACGAGGCGACGCAGCGGTCGCAGGCGATCCGGCGGCCACTTAACCATCAACAGGGATCCAGAGAATGACCGACACCGAACGCCAAGAAATCGCGTACCTGCGGACGCAGATCGCCGAGGCGGAACGCAGGCTTCAGGCCACGCTGCGCGCGCCGAGTGCCGACGAAATGAACGAGCTGTCTGCCGCGCAACACCGTGCCGACGCCGCGTGCCGCCGGCTTCGGGAGGCTGGCGTTGCCGCCGGTTCCGGGCGAGACACCGCTCGCCTATCGGAAGCGGCTGGCGCGGACTTGCAGCCGCACTCTGCGAAGTTCAAGGATGCCGATGTCGCCCGCCTGGACTCGGCGACATTCGCGCCGATCGAGGAAGTGATCTACAACGACGCCAAGGTCGCGGCGTACGATCCGGCGAACTATCCGCCCGGCAAGCTTGTGCCGATCCCGGAAATTGACAGCTCCGGCCGGACGGTGACGCGCTACGTGGGCGATCCGGGCGTATGGTTCGCGCCATTCACAACCGGCGGCTACGCTGGACGGTTCACCGATCCGCGCCAATGACACATCCCCGCATCCGCAGCGTGGTGGCGGCCGTGCTGCGCATCCTCGCCTGCCGCCCCGGCGCGCGCGAAATGGTTAGCGCCGCCGAGCAGCGCACCCTCGCCGCGCAGGGCATCACGGTGCGTCTACCGCATGCCGACACCGTCGCCGGGGCTTCGGCGCGCGGCTTAGGGGGCAACTACCATGACACAGCCATACGGCCCCGGCCCCTTCGGCGCGAACAACGTCCGGGACATCACGACGGCAACGGTGCTCAAGGCAGCGCCGGGCGTGCTGTGGTCCGTCTCGGTGAACGTCGCCGGCTCGGCCCCCGGCGGCGTGTACGATGCCGCTACGACTGGCGGCGATACCGCGGCGAACCTGATCGGCGTCATCGACAACGCCGTGACGGCGGGGCCGCTTGTGTTCAACTGGCGCTGCTACACCGGGATTTCTGGTTGTTCCGCCGACCGGCGGGACTGTCTCTGTCTCTTTTGTTTAAGGAACACGCCGATGTCTGAGATCACGTCACGAATCAACCTCGTCACTGCGGCGCGGCGCTCCCGCGTACTGGCCGCGCTAGCTCGGCTCGCGCTGGTGTCACGCGCGGCCGACAAAGCGATCGGCGAGGCCGAACAGCCGGCGGCCGAACTGGTCTCGGCGCTTATGCAGATCGTGGAGCGCGATGACCACCTTGTCACGCGCATTGAGCAGGCGGCTGACGACGTGCGCAAGGGGCGCGCGTGATGTCGAAAGGCACGGTCAAGTTTTTCAATCAGGAGCGCGGCTTCGGGTTTATCGCGCCCGACCACGGCGGCAATGGCATCTTCGTGCATGCTACCTGCGTCAAGGACTTGGTCACAGACCTGGAACAAGGCGACGTGGTGGAATACGGCGAGGATACAGACCGCTCCGGCCGGCCGCGCGCGATCAACGTCAGGCGCATCGGATAACCGACCATGCGCTTCTATGACATCATTCTCAGCCGCCAGGATACCGCACAAACCCAGGCTACGTCGGCGCCAACATCATCATGTCTACCAGCGCGACCACCAAGCAGATCAAGCGCTGGACCTCGATCATCAACGGCACCGTTGATCCCGGCGCGCACCAGATCGAATTCGATATCCTGACCGCGCCGGCCGCGCAGCCGCTTGGCGACAGTCACGTCACGATATGGGGCATCAGCCGGCAGGACATCGCGCAGACATCGAACTTCAACGGTGCCAACATCACCGTTTTGCGCGGCATGTCGAAAGGATCTGCCGCTGGCAAACCCGGCACAGCAAGGCGTGCTGGTCAAAGGCCAGGTGTACCAATGCTACGCGAACTGGATCGGCACGGAGATGACGCTGGAGCTGCGCATCAAGCCGGCCGGCGACGTGACCGTTGCGCATCCGGCAAACCTCGTTCTGCAATGGCGCGCTGGCACGCCGCTAGCCGTGGCGCTCGTGCCAACGCTTGGCACGGCATTCCCGCACTTTAAGCTACAGATCAACATCTCTCCTAACCTCGTGCTGAGCCATGACGAGATTGGCGTCTATGGGACACTTGAGGAACTTGGGCACGTAATCCAGTCGATGACGTTCCAATCGCTCGGCAGCAGCTATCCCGGTGTCTCGATTGTGCTGCAAGACAATGTAATCCGTGTGTATGACGGCACGGTGAAGCCGCCGCCGATCCAGCTTCTGTTCACCGACCTAATCGGACAGCCGACGTGGAGGCAAGCCTATACGATGCAGATCACGACCGTGATGCGAGGCGACATTCGCGTCGGCGACTACGTGAAGTTGCCGCCGAGCTTCGTTGTCGGCTTCGCTCTCCCTGGCAACCTCATCACGGCGCCAGACGCAAATTCGCAGTATGTCTCAAAGTCGATATTCCAGGGCGTCGGGCATGTAAACGCCGTGCGTCATGTCGGCAACTTCCGCGACCCGAACGGCGCATCATGGGCTTCGATCTTCGATTGTGCGTTCGGTGGCAGCACATGAAGCGCCGAAATCGTGATCCGCGGCGGACTGCCCGGCGAGCCTGCGTCGCACGCCTGCGCGCCGGGCACGCGATCTGTCCTGGCAGCGGCGCCCGGCCGAGACGGAGGCGGCATTCCTGACCCGCGTGCGTGCCGAGGCGGCGGCGGCCGGAGGTGCGACGCTGATTTTCGACGGCCTGCCGGACTGAGGCAGGCGACATAGACACAACCGCAGCGTCGGGAGACGCCGCAGCCCTGAGTGGAGCGAATTGAACGCTTGGTGCCCTCGTCGGACGGCAGCGATGATTTTGTCTGGGTCGTTGGTCCAGCGGAAGGGGCGCGGGTCGTTGTTGGCTTGAGCGACGTATCGGTTGATTGCCGCCTGGAGCGATACGAGCGAGTGGAACACGCCACGCTTGAGCCGCTGTTTGGTGAGTTTGGCGAAGAAGCCCTCGACGGCGTTCAGCCAAGAGGCCGAAGTCGGCGTGAAGTGGAACGTGAAGCGCGGATGGCGGCCGAGCCACTCGATCACCTTGGGATGCTTGTGGGCGGCGTAGTTGTCCAGGATCGCATGGATCAGCTTACCCGCAGGGACCTCGCGTTCAATGGCGTTGAGGAAGCGGATGAACTCCTGGTGCCGATGACGCTGCATGCAGCGTCCGATGACGCGGCCCGCCGCCACGTCCAAGGCGGCAAACAGCGTGGTCGTGCCGTTCCGCTTGTAGTCATGCGTCATCGTGCCGCAGCGGCCGCGCTTGAGCGGCAGCCCGGGCTGAGTGCGATCGAGCGCCTGGATCTGGCTCTTCTCGTCCACCGAGAGCACCACGGCGTGCGCCGGCGGGTCGACGTAGAGGCCGACGACATCGCGCAGCTTGGCGGCGAAGTTCGGGTCGTTGGACAGCTTGAACTGGCGCAGCCGGTGCGGTTGAAGGCCGTGCGCCCGCCAGATGCGCTGCACCGAGCTGATGCTGATGCCAACCGCCTTGGCCATCGCTGGCGCAGTCCAATGAGTTGTCTCGCCCGGCGGCGGCTCGATCGTGAGCGCCACGACGCGTGCGGCGATCTCCGGGCGAGCGGCGGGATGCGCGACGGGCGCGTCTTGTCGCGCAGCAGCCCGTCCACGCCCTCCTGCATGAAGCGCTCCTGCCAGCGCCACACGGCGGTCTTGGCCACGCCAGCCTCCCGCATGATCTGCGCCGTGCCGCAGCCTTCGTCGGTCAGCAACACAATCCGAGCCCGCCAGGCGTGCTTCTGCGGGCTGTTGCGATCGACCGCGATGGCGACAAGCCGCTCGCGGTCGGTGGGAGAGACGTCGACGACGACACCGGTGCGCATACCTCCGACTTGCACGTCGCCCCGAGCCGTGGGATTCCCAAAAGGACCTCGACCGTTAGACTTCATCCACTAGGATGGAGATACAATGTCCAACCAGTTCGTCTTTTCCAACAACGCCGCGACAACCCTGACCTCGGCCGTCAGTTCCGGCTCCACCACGCTGCAAGTCGCATCCGGCTCGGCGTTCCCGGTTCCGGGCGCGGGCCAGCAGTTCGCGATCTTTATGACCGATGCCGCGACGGGGCTTGTGCATGAGGTCATGTACGCCACGGCGAATTCGGCAAACCAGTTCACGGTTGTGCGCGGGCAGGAAGGCACTTCGGCCGCGTCGTGGGCGATCGGCGATATCGCGATGCATGTCGTCACTGGCGGCGCGCAGGCGTCGGCGATCCAAAGCGGGCCGGGCGCTTCGTCGGATTATAGCGTCGCGGCAATGGCGGCACTCGGGATCGCGAACAGCAATCAGCAGAACGTTCTCGTCAGCAGCCTTACGGTTTCGTCGGCGGAATTTGGGCAGTTGCTGCGGGCGACCTTGACGGGCACGACGTTTACCATTCCGGGCACGCTCGGCACCGGGGGCCCAAACTCCCCGTTCATCAGCTTCAAGGGCTATTCGGACGGCACGACCGTTCTCAGCTGCGTCCGGCACGACGTTCGGCGGCGGGCGCTATGACGGGCTTTCGTCGATCACGCTTGAGCCGAACCAAATCCTGACGATCTCGGTTGCGCCGGCCGGCGCCCTGCAAGTTGTCGGCGATATCGGCGCCGGCGCGTTTGTTTCCAAGGCGCAGGACGCGTCCACGAACACGACATGGACGAACGCGGCGAACGGCAACAGCATCTTCGTCAGCGCGACATCGACGCAGACGCTCCCGGCGCCGGCTTCCGTGACCGACATGACCATAGGGTTCATCGCTGCCACCGGCGCAACGGTAACGGTCACGACGCCGAGCGGCGTGTTCGTCGGCGGCAATCTGAGCGGATCGTCGCTGACGTTGCAGCCGGGCCAGTTCTGGTTTGGAGAGTTCTGACGGCACGAACTGGCGCGTCATCAGCGCGTCGCCTCCGCTGTTAACGTCTAATGTCTTGGTCGGTATTCAGGTATTGACCAGCTCCGGGGATTTCACGCCAGCCGCCGGAACAAACAAAATCCTGATCGAGATGTGCGGCGGAGCGGGTGCAGGCGGCGGAACGCCAACTGTGTCCGCAGGCCAAGTAGCCGCTGCCGGGGGCGGGGGCGGCGGCGCTTATCTTCTCTGCTGGGTGACTTCGGGTTTTTCCGGCGCGAGTTACAGCGTTGGCGCAGGTGGAACCGGCCTTGACGATGCAGGCGGCGGCGCAGGAACCGAAACCACATTCGCATCCTTGGTCGCTCCCGGCGGCCACGGCGGAAACGCAGGCACGGCGACCAGTGCGGCGGTTGTCGGCCCCGGTGCCACGGCTGGCAGCGCGCCGACGACAACCGGGGCCTCGCTAGTGCTGCTATCGCTTCCGGCGACGGCCGGCGGCGCGGCGATCGTCGTCAACGCCGCGAACACCGGCGCATTGAGCGGCGCGGGTGGAAACACCCCAATCGGCAACGGCGGCACGAGCGCTGGTGTGGCCGGTGGTGGTCCGTTCACAGGCAGCGACGGCGTTGCTGGCAATGGCTATGGCGCGGGCGGCAGCGGATCAACGAACGGCACGGCGGATGGTGTCACGCATAACGGCGGAGACGGCACCGCCGGCACGATACGCGTGTGGGAGGTACAGCTAATGTCCGACACCAGCAATCAGCCCGTGCCTCCCGGCGGCCTTCCTGCGCCTATCCCCTTCCCGATCGGCGTGCCGCCCCGGCGTCCCGCTGGCAAGGCGCCATGAAACGCCCCCGCAGCGCCCGCACCCGCGCATGGCGCGCCTGGTGCCGGGCCGCCCGTGATCCTCGGGTGACGACGCGCGCGCTCGGGCTGGGCAGGAAGGCGCCGGCGCCGGAGGTCGAGGTGATCGGGTATCGACCGGGGCGGGCGATGCCGGAGGGGCGGGATAGGCGGGACGGCGGGGACGCGATCTAGGGCGGCAAAAGCGGACCCATGGGTCGCGATCCCTTCCGCAGCCGCACCACGCCCCTCCGCCGTTCTCCCGTCCGGGTTGAACCGATCACTTTCTCGTTGACGCCTCCGGTTCGGCCGGCGCAGGGTTCCGGGCGGAGCCTGAATCTCCGATGCCATAGCGGCGCCGCCCCGAAAAGCGGTATCCGCAATATCTCCGGGGGCGGGGTGCGAATGTCCAGGGCGAAAGCCCTAAAGGCACGTCGGCCCGACTATTGCCGGGTTTCTGACCCCCGGAGCGCGCGGCTTCAGCACCGGCGCCCGGCAACCTGAAGCCATAGGAGAAGCGCATGCGCGATCCGATAACCGGACGCAGCCCCGTCACCTGTGTGCCCCGGACTGCCCTGGCCCATCCCCCCCGCCACCCTGAGCGACTTGGAACGACCTACTCGTTTTTACTACCGACATGGACTTCCGCGCCTGATCCGGGACGTAGCCTATAGCCTGCGCGAATTGGCCGCCGGCCGGAGCGGTTCGCTCACCGGCAAGCAGCGTTACGACATCCTGCAAATCGCCAACCCGCTGCTCACTGCGGCGGTGGTGGTGGACGCAGGTATAGCCTCTTCCTCAGTGCGGACCAGCAACGCTTGTGGCGGCTGCTGCGGGAGCAGCGGAAAGAGGAATATCTCGCGCGGCGGCGCGAGCCGGCCGCAAACAGGCAACCATCGAACAGCCGCCGCTTCCGGAGAATCTGTCTCACGGACATCGGGCCGGCACGGCTCGCCCGTCGCAGAGAAAGCAGCGTCAGACGAATGGCGCTGGGCACTCCCCTCGCCTGCACCAGATAGGCTTCGAGCGCGCAAGTGCCGCCCGCCGCATCGTGACGACGGAGCAGGCAGCGCGACGGCCGCACCGTGCTTGCTAGCCCGGCGCTGCCCGGTCGCGCGCTCACGCCGAAGGCCGTCTTTGGCCGCTCTGACGCCGGGCGGCTGGCGGAGGCACGCACGCATGACCCGCCCGGCCAACAGCAACGGCGCCTGCGACCTCCGCGGCCTGTGCCCATGCCGCCGTGCAGGCTGCCCCATCGACGCACCGGGCGGGGCCGGGTGGCGGACGGTGGCAAAGACGCCGTTCCCGTTGGACTGGCCTAATCTGCCGCTACCGCCGCCACGGCTGCCGCCCATGCCGGCACCGCGACCAGCTCCGCTATCCTGCGCCTGCCTGCTAGGGCGGCGCTGCGCCACCTGGGCCGCTCCTACGGGGGCGGCCCTTTCTTCTGTACAGCTTGACAGCGATCCGCCAACGCAGAATAGTCAGATCGTGGCGAGAACCACATCGTCCCTTCAGTGGGACCATACGACCGATGCCCCTTTGGTGGGGCCAGACTGCGGTCTATCAGCCGGGTGCTTCGGCGCCCGGCGTTGCCCTATCACTCGCGATGGAGCTTATGATGGACCAGGACTTGATCCCTTGCCCGTTCGTCTATGCCAACGGGCGTAAATGTTGCGGCGTTGTCCGCCAAGCTCGTGCCTACGGACCAACACGTGGGAAGCACTACGTCAACCGAGCCGACGTGCGCAAATACCGGCTGTGGTGCTCCGACAAAGACGACCATGCCGGAGCCGTTTCCGACCACACGTCAAAGGAGCGGATGGAGTTCTACCCGGACGAACTGCCCCCCGGAGTTCGAGGAACGGCTTTGGGCGGCCGAACTGATGGGCTGACGCTGGGGCCGCTCCGCACAGGGGCGGCCCTTTTCGTGTCCGGCGTGTCCGCGGGCGAGTGGGAGGCGGCGGACAGGGTGAATGTCCGGGCCTCGGACAATATTTTCCGGCCAACGCCCGCGCGCGAGGGGCGCGGAAACCCTCAACATCGGAAAATCCGACGATGAGAGTAGCGGCCGCGCGGCGAGGGGCTGGGGGGAGTCGGTCACCAACTGACGGTAAGTACGTCCGCGCGCGCGAGGGGCGGGGTATCGTCGCAATGGTATGCACGGTAGCGCCGCGCGCGCGAGGGGTGGGGAGTCGGGAAATTCCCGCTTCGGTCTGGTGGTCAGCAGCGCCGCGCGCGCGAGGGCCGGGACGATAATATGCCCCTGGGGCACATTCGCCCCCGCGCTCGGAGCGGAACAGGTCAATATGGGGAATCCCCACATTGGTTCGCCTGCGCGCGCGAGGGCGCAGCATGCCCGATGCCCGATTTCGGACATCGGAGGGTCCGCCCGTCCGCTGCGACGCTGCCCCGCCCCGGACGCATACCGCGCCTTGCGTGCGCCGCCGTGCGCCGGCATACTAAGCAAAATCGTGGGCTGATTTGCGGGATGGCTGGCGCCCCATTTCGCAAGTGCTTGATTTCTAAGGGGCGATTTGCCTTCGCGGCGGAAACCCCCTCCACCATGGCAGGCGATGGCGGCGTGTCGGTGCGGGTGTAGCTCAATGGTAGAGTCCCAGCCTTCCAAGCTGGCTGTGCGGGTTCGATTCCCGTCACCCGCTCCATTCCCTGGTCGTCGGAACACAGAACGCCAGCAATTCGTTGCATG
>CAWAZU010000042.1:0-19560 GCA_963786445.1 uncultured Pseudomonadota bacterium | reverse complement strand
ACCATCTTGATTTGCTGCTCAGCGGTTAACGCATCACCTTGCGGCGGCGACGGCAGAGTCATGCTTGCTTGGCCTGAAGGTCCTTGATGAACTCGGAAATCGGCCGGACTGCCGAGATCAGCAATCGGTCACGCGCCCGCGTGCAGGCCACGTAGAACAGGTGGCGCTCGGTCTCGTAGACATCGTCGAGTTCCGTCTCATCAGCTACTGCCTCGAGCCGCGACTGGAGGGGAAGCACCCCCTCGTCGCACGCGATCACGCCGGCGGCCTTGAACTCCAGGCCCTTCGCCGTGTGCATCGTGCCGATGAGGACATGGCCGCCCTCCTGGTCCCGCTCCGACAACTCGAGCCAGGGAAGACCGGCCGCCTCAACCGCCGCGCGGCCACGGGCGAGTTGTGCACGGGTTCGGACAAATAGGCCGACCTCCGCCGGCAGCACACCCGTCGCCATGAGCTGCTTGATCCAGGCCCCGACGCCGGCGCTCTCCGTCTGCTCGTCGTCGAACTGGCGGATTTCGGGCGGCGGGCCGTTGAACACAGAGACCGTGCGATCCCGCTCGTCCGCATTGCCGTCCACGTCACGCACCGTGCTCGGGAGCAGCCCGTCGGCGGTCCGGCGGATCTGGTGACTGGTGCGATCGTTGACGGTCAGGGTCGAGGACCGGCCGCGCACGTCGATGCCCAGTTCCCTCCACGAGAACGGCTGCTGGAAGAAGCGCTGCCCCAGGTCGCCGGCGAAGAACAGGGCGTCCGCCGACGCGGGCGCGATGGCGGCGAGGAAGCGCAACTCGGCCACGCCGAGGTCGTGCGCCTCATCCACGACAATGTGGGTGAACGGCTTCGCCCCGAGGGTCGCGTAGTGCGCTGCCGTTCGGCCGAACACGTCCGACCACGTCGCAAGACCGCGCTTGGCGAGCGATGCGCGGACGGCGGCAAACACCGGCCAGAGACGTTCGCGCTGGCTGGCGCTCATGCGGTTCTTGCGGCCCAGGCGCGGCACCCGTGCGTAGGCTGCCACGTCGGCGATCTGCCAGGCGTCCACGACATGCCGCCACTCGGACGACAGGAAGCGCGACGTGAAGCCCTGCGTGCCGACCGCCTCCCTTGCCTTCTTCAGCGCGTCATCGACCTGCTCGTCCGGCGCCACAACGGCGCGGCGGCCGAAGGCAATCTGATCAAGCTCGTCGGTCACCGTCCGGTAATCAACGACCGTCACCCGCCGCAGCGCGGGGGCGTCCTCGCCCATCAACACGCCGGGCTTCCGCGCCAGCGCCGCCGCCAAGGCCGGCGAGAACGTCGTGAGCAGGACGCGGCCCTCCGGCGCCGGTTCCGCGAGGCGTGCCGCGCGGTGCAGCGCCACGACCGTCTTGCCGGTGCCGGCGGACCCGGAGGTCCGGGTCGGGCCGTTGTTAGGTGCGATCGACGATGCCGCGCTGCGCCGGGTGGAGGAAGACCGCCCATTGCTCCCAGGGCGCGTCCAGGGCCAAGGCGAGCACGTGATGGTCCCGACTGGCTTCACGCCGGGCCGGAAGCAGGATCGTACGTTTGTCGGCACCATCGTGCAGGCGATGGCGGCCTATGGCGCGGGGCGGTTCGGCACACCAGAGATTCCGCTGAGCGACGTGGCCCACATGATCGTGATCGGCTCCGACCGCATGATGGCGGCGGTCGGCGCGGCGCGGCATGGCGTACTGAAACCCTATCTGGGGCCGGTTCACACCGCGATCGGCTCCATCAACTCGCCGATGCAATGCATGATGAAGGAGGTGTGCGCGCAACGCCTGCAACCGTATATCGATCCAGTGACGGGTGCGCGCAGCGTCGTATTCTCCTGCTTCAATCAGGATCAGGCGCTCGACCGCGTCGATTTTCCGGCGCTGAATGAGCGATTGCGCCAGAACGGCGTGCAGGAGAAGCTGACCGCGCAATGGATCGACCGTGCGCTGCGCCTGCTGCACGCCCGCCCGGCGATCGCGGCGAATAAGGGGACACGACGATGGCGCTGGCAGCAGGACCGGAAACGCAGGTCGGCAAACTGGTCATCCGCAATATCGGCTTGCTGCTCTCCGGCAAGCTGGAAGCGCCGATCCTGGATGCGGACACGATCGTGGCCGAGGGCGGGAAGATCACCGCCATCGGCAGGCGGGCGGATTGCGACACCGGCGATGCACGCATCACCATCGACGCGAAAGGCTGCGCCGTCTCGCCCGGCCTGATCGACAGCCACGTGCATCCGGTGTTCGGCGACTGGACGCCACGGCAGAGCCAGCTCAACTGGATCGACAGTTTCCTCCACGGCGGCGTCACCACCATGGTCTCGGCCGGCGACGAAGCCAAGCAGATGGTCGCCTGGGCGCGCAAATACGGCATCCAGAGCACGATCCACACCGGCGGCCCGTCCGCGTCCCCGGCTCCGGCTACATCGACGCTGATACGGTGCTGGAGGCGGATGCCGACATCATCGGCCATATCAACGGCGGCAACACCTCGCTGCCGCTGCGCCAGATCCGCTGCCTGTGCGAGGGCTGCGCGCGCGGCATCGAGATCGTCCACAACGGCAACGAACTGGCCGCGTTGAGCGCCTTCCGTATGGCGCGCGAACTGGGCCAGATGCAGCGCGTGATCCTGGGCACTGACAGCCCGGCGGGATCGGGCGTGCAGCCGCTCGGCAGCCTGCGCATGATCGCGCTGCTGTCCGCGGTCGGCGAGGCGCCGGCCGCTGATCCGTGCCGCGGCGGCCCGGCACAGCAGGTCGATGATCCCGGCGAACTGCGCGGCAGGGACGAGGGGAGCGGGAGCGGACGAGAACGGAAAAAGAACACACCTCCCACGGCCGGGAAAGCGCGATCTTCGGCCTGGGCAAGCGTGCGTGAAGGGCGACGACGATGCCGCCCTGGCTGATGCCGCTGCTGGTCGCGCCGTTTGTCGGCAGTTTCCTCGGCGTTGTGATCGAGCGTTTGCCGGAGGGCCGGCCGCTGGTGGTGACCCGTTCGCAATGCTCGGACTGTCGGCGCCCACTGCGGCCGGCGGAGTTGGTGCCGTTCGTGAGCTTTCTGCTGCAGCGCGGACTCTGCCGCGGCTGTGGCGCGCGCATCGGCTGGTTCGCCCCGTCGGTGGAGGCCGCGGCGCTGGCCATCGCAGCTTGCGCAGCACTTGGCGGGGAGGACGGAGCGCTGCTGTGGGAGGGCTGCGCGCTGGGCTGGACGCTGCTGGCGCTGGCCTGGATCGACTGGCGGCATTTCATCCTTCCCGACGCGCTGACGCTGCCGTTGCTGCTGGCCGGACTCGGCGTTGCGGTGGCCGATGGGCGCGCCAGGGCGCTCGACGCCGCGCTGGGCGCGGCGTTGGGATACGGCGGGCTGTGGCTGATCGGCACGCTGTATCGCCGCCTGCGTGGGCGCGAGGGCCTGGGCGGCGGGGATGCGAAGCTGCTGGCCGCGGGCGGCGCCTGGCTCGGCGCGGCGGCGCTGCCGTGGGTGGTGCTCGCCGCCGCGGTCGGCGGCCTCGCCGTCGCGGCCCTGACACGACGCGGGGGGCTGACGCCCACGCTGGCGGTGCCGTTCGGACCGCCGCTGGCAGTGGCGATCTGGCTGGTCTGGCTGTGGCCGGGACTGTTGCCCGGATGAAGCAAACCGGCGGGACGCGATCACGTCCCGCCGGCCCGGTCAGTCGAAGCGGTGCCGCAGCTCAGTTGTTGGCGAGTTCGCGGTGATCGCCCCGATCGGCATGGTCGCGGTGATCGCCTTGATCGCCCTGATCGGCGCCGTGGAAGTCGAACATGCCCATCAGGTCGGTGATCGAAGGCCCGTTGACCGGCACGTACGGGTTGTCGCCGCTGGTCTTCGGGTTCGGCAGGTTGTCGCGGCTGCGATTGGTGATCGGGCCGAGCTTCCAGTTCGCCTCGACGAATTTCAGGAACGACACATGATCGCCGTAGTCATGCGACACATGGCCGCCGCGCGAGAACGGTGAGACCACCAGCAGCGGGATGCGCGTGCCGTCACCGAAGTAGTCGAGCGGCTGGATATAGCCGGAGTTGTAGTAGCCGCCGCCCTCGTCCGCCGTGATCATCACCGCCGTGCTGGCCCACAGCTTCGGGTTCGCCTGCAGCGTGTCGATAACCTTGTGGACGAACGACTCGAAGATGTCGAACTTGGAGGAGCCCGGGTGACCGTCGTTCAGTCCGCCCGGCTTGATGATCGACACCGCCGGCAGCGTGCCGTCGGCCACGTCGTTGTAGAAGTCGGCGCTGTCGCGGATATGCTCTTCGCGCACCACGGTGTTGGTCATGATCGAGGTCGCGTACTGGAACGGATTGCAGATGTTGCAGTACGGGTTGGCGCCGCTGTTCGGGTTCTGGACGTAGTCGTTCCAGCCCTCGCCGTAGTAGCGCCACGACACTTGCGCCGCCATCAGTTCGTCGCCGATGTTGCGCACCGAGGACGGCGGGACAGTGAACGTGTCCACCGTGTCCACCGTGCCGTTGCCGAAGTAGCCGGGATTGTAGTTGTTCAGGATGTAGTAGTGGCCAGGATCGCAGTTCGGCTTGACATGCATCGCGGTGAGGTAGCTCACGATCGGCGCCACGCCCGGCTGGGCGGTGTCGGCGCAGGCGGTGTAGCTGCCGCCCGAATACCCGTCCTGCGTATAGTAGTTGTTCGTGCCCGCCTGCGGGTTCGGGTTCTCGATCTGGTTGGCCGGCGGCACCTTGGCGTTGCCGCTGCCGTCGCTGTACCAGATCGCGTCGCCGGTGCCGACCGCGATGTGGTTGGCGCCGGTGCCGCCCATGACCGCCTGGTGGTAGTTGTCGGCGAGCGTGTATTCGTCGGCGAGGCGCTTGAAGTAAGGCATGTCGCCGCGGTTGACGTTATAGAACCCCATCGAGGTCGAGCCCTCGCCGGTGCTCTGGTTGGTGAAGCCGGACGGCTGCGTCGCGCCGTTGCTGCCGGCACCGACGGTCACTTCGACCCACGGGAACAGGTCGTTGAGGCAGCCGCTCGGGTTGGTCTTGGTGGCGTGCGCGACGGCGCAGTCCGTCTGCTGCCACATCTGGTAGAAGCGGTGCACCGGGCTGGACGCGTAGTCGTCGTAGGTCAACTGATAGCCGGTGAGCGGATACGGTCCGTTCGCCGGGGCGGCGGCGTTGGCGATGCGGGTGTCGATCGCGTCCTTCGGCAGACCCGTGGCGCCGGTGGTCAGCTCCACCAGATCCTTGGTCAGCACGCCATAATCGGCGTTTGTCGCGGCCTGCAGGGTCGCGAACGGCGGCGGGTTGGTATCGCTCGCCGCTGTCGGCGCGCCGCCCGTCATCGCCGGCGGCAGATTGGTGTAGGGCGTGGTCTGCGGGTTGATCGAATAGGTGGCGCCGTTCCCACCCATCAGGCTGCCCTGCATCTGCATCGCCGTGCCGAAATTCGGCCCCGGCGTGCCGTCGGCGTTGACGATACCCTTCGACAGCAAGTTGGCGATCGTCTGGCCGGCGCGCGGCTTGTAGAGGCCGAATACGTGATCGAACGAACGATTCTCGCCGATGATGTAGATGACGTGCTTGATCGGCGTGGTCGTGTTGCCGTCGTTCTGCGCCAGGGTTGCGGCGCTTGCCGGCGCGGCGATCTGCGCGGCCATCGCTGCGAGCGATACACAGGCGCGCAGCATGAGTTTCATGCGCCGGTTCGGCGCGTGATGCGTGTTCACGGGGCTTCCCTCACTTTCGGTTGCACATTACGCAACGCGACATTTCTCCCACACCGGCGACGACACTGCGTTGGCGGCTGCGTGTCAGTGCGGTGAAATCTCGCGGCGGTTGCGGGCCGGGGCCGGCGGTGCCTGTTCGGCTGATGTGAATTTTTCATGTCAAGCGCGGGCAGCGGGCGTCGCGTGCCGCCGCACGGTCGAAACGCGCGCGCGCGCCGTATAGGATTGCGCGACAGGGCAATTGCGGGAACTCGGATGCTCCGTGCCGTCGCGGTGTGGTGGCTGCAACAGATGCGCGAGATGTTGCCGGCGCGCTGGCGCCGCGGGCCGGCGGCGGATGCGCTGATCGTGGCGGTCGAACCCGCCGGTCTGGCGCTGATCCGCCGCCGGCGCGGGCAGGAACGCCGGCTCGGCGCGCTGCCGCCCGATGCCGCTGCCGCCGATCTGCGCCGCCTGCTGCCGCGCGGCGCGACCGGACGCGTGGTGCTGCGCAGCGAAACCCGGCTGCTGCAACGCGACGTGACGCTGCCGCTGGCCGCCGCAGCCGCCACCGGCCGCGTGCTGCACTATGAGATGGACCGGCTGACGCCGTTCCGTGGCGACGACGTGGTCTGCGACTGGGCGACGATGCGGCGCGACGGGGCGCAGGCACAGTTGCATCTGCGCCTGTGGCTGCTGCCGCTGGCGGCGCTGCAACCGGCGCTGGAGGCGCTGGCGCGGCTGCGGCTGGCGGCCGACCGCGTCGAAGCGGCGACGCCGGACGGACACCTCCGCATCCTGCGGTTCGACCGCGCGACGTCGCACCCGCGCACGGCGCTGCGGCTGGCCGCTGCGGCGTGCGCGGCGCTCGCGCTGCTGGCGGTGGCGTTGCCGTTCGTGCGGCAGTCGCTGGCGGCGGCCGCGGTGGAGGCGCGCATCGCAGCCCTGCGCAGGCCGGTCGCCGAGGCCGCTGCGCTGCGCCGCGACGGCAGCGCGGGGGCCGACCTGTTCGCCGCCGAACATGCACGGCTGGGCGATGCGCTGGCGGCGCTGGCTGCCGTCACCGACGCGTTGCCCGACGATACCTTCCTCACCGAGTTCGCGCTGCGCCAACGCCGGTTGCGGTTGGGCGGGCAGTCGCTGGCGGCGGCAGCGCTGATCCCTCGGCTCGCGGCTGACCGACGCTTCCGCAACCCGGCCTTCGCCGCGCCGGTCACGCGCAGCGATACCGGCCACGCCGATCTGTTCGCGATCCAGGCGGAACTGGCGCCCTGACATGATCCAGTCCCTCCCGGTCGGCCCACGTGGCCGGGCCCTTGCCCTCGCCTCAACGCTTTTGGCGGCGATGATACTGTGGCGCGGCGTCGCTGCGCCGCTTGCCGACTGGTATGCCGCACGCGCCGAGGCACTGTCCGCGCGGACGGCGCTGGCGGCGCATATGCAGGCGATTGCCGCTCGCCTGCCGGCGCTGCGCCGCGCCGCCGTGACCACCGTCGGGCCGTCGCCGGCGCTCCTGGAGGGCGACTCGGACGCGCTGGCGGCGGCGCGGTTGCAGGAGCTGGTCGGCCGTCTCGCCGGCGCGGCGGGCCTGACGCCGACCAGCCTGGAGACGCTGCCAAGCGAGCAGCGCGGCGGATTCCGGCGCGTTGGCATCCGCATCACCCTGGCTGCATCCTGGCCACACCTGGTCGACCTGTTGGGCGCGATCGAACGGGCGCATCCGCGGATGCTGCTCGACGACCTGGAGTTCCGGGGCATGCCGGCGCGCAACCGCAACGAGGCCGAGCCGGTGTCGGCCAGCTTCGCGGTCTATGCGTTCCGGGGGACCGGGCCATGAGGGCGATGGCGGCGCTGGCGATGGCGGCGCTGGGCCTGTCCGGGGTGGTCGGGCTGGAGCTGAACGGGTCGCTCGCCCCCGTGCCGATGCAAGCCGGCGGCGATACGGCGGCCGGGCCGCGCCGGGCCGCTGTCACCGATCCGGACGCCAGCGCCGGCTGGCAGGCCACTCTGCTGCAGCGCCCGCTGTTCAGCCCCTCGCGCCGCCCGCCGCCGAGCGCCGGCGCGGCGGGCATCGTCGGTCTGCCGCGGCTGGCCGGCGTGCTGGTGGCGCCCGGCGACCGGCACGCGATCTTCGCCGGCGGCATTGTGGTCGCAGAAGGCGGCGCGGTCGGCCGCTACACCGTGCAGGCGATCGACGCCGGGCAGGTGACGCTGCGCGGGCCGGAGGGGACGCAGGTGCTGCGCCCCGCCTTCGCATCGGTGTCCACGGCCGCGCAGGCCGCCGCTGTGCCGGGCGCGGCACAGCGGCGAGGGCAGCCCGGCGCGCCGACTCCGCCGGCACTGCGCGGGCCGAAATAGGCGCCGTGGCGCCGCCCGTTACGGCTCCAGCCCCAGCCTGCGCCGCGTCCGGTCGCCGGGATCGGGAGAGCCTGACAGCGGCAGCGTCTGCATCGACTGCGGCACCATCGCCGCGTTCGGCAGCGCCGCGCGCAGCGCCTCGGTCAGCTGGCGGGCGTCGCGCTGGTCGCGCACGACGTGCGGCGTGATCATCACCAGGAGCTCGGTGCGCGTGCGCTGGTTGTTCTGCGTCCCCGCGAGCAGACCCAGCAGCGGTACGTCCTTCAGCCACGGGATGCCCTGGTTCGAACGCGAGGAATTGTCCTGGATCAGACCGGCCAGCCCGATCGTCTGCCCATCCTGCACCACCACGCGCGAGACGACGCGACGCTCGTCGAAGGTGGGCGAGTTGATCCCGGTTACCGGCGGCGTCGGACTCACGTCGCTGACTTCCTGCGCGATGTCGAGCGTCACCAGGCCGCCGCTGTTGACGCGCGGGGTCACGTCCATGATCACGCCGATCGGCTGGTAGTTGATCGAGTTGATGACGGCGGAGTTGGCGATCACGCTCTGCGAGCTGCCGGTCAGATAGGGCACCAGCGAGCCGACCTGCAGATGCGCGGTCTGGTTGTCGAGCACCAGCAACTCGGGCGAGGACAACACGTCTACCCGCGTCACCGCCTGCAGCGCCGAGATCGCCACGCTGGCGTTGGACGCCACCGAGCCGATCAGGAATGCGCCCGGGACCGCGTTGGCCACCGCCGCCGGCGTGCCCAGCGCCTGGTTGAGGTCGCCCTGCTTGAAGAAGAACTGGGTGCCGTACTGCAGCGCATCGTTCAGCGTCACCTCGGCAATGACCGCGTCGATGCGCACCTGCAGCGGCAGGATGTCGATCTTGCGCAGCATCGCCTCGACGGTCCCCGCCTCCTGCGGCGTGGCATAGACGACGACGGCGTTGTTCTGCGGGTTGGGGATGATGCGCATGGCGTCCGGGTTGCCCCCGCCACGCCCGCCGGCGAGGCCGCCGAGCAGCGGATTGGCCGCCGCCACCGGCGCCGCGGCGACACCGGGGCCGCCCTGGCCGGGCATCGAACCGCCGGCAGGTCCGGGCCCGCCCATCCCGCCGGGCATGCCGCCGCCGGGCATTGCGCCGCCGGGCATTGCGCCGCCGGGGCCGGCCATCGCGAGGCCGCCAGCCATGCCCCCGGCACTCGCGCTGCCCGGCTGGGCGGTGACGTTGTCGGGCGTGAACGCCTGCTGCAGCAGATTCGCCACGTCATTGGCGTGGCTGTTCTGCAGGTAATAGACGTGCCAACTGCGCACGGCGAAACGCCGCTCGCGCTCCACCAGCGTGAACACGCGGCGCGCCTCGTCGAGATAGCGCGGCTGCGCGGCGGCCAGCAGCACGGCATCGATCCGGTCCAGCGGCACCAGCCGCACGAGCCCGGCCAGCGCGCCTTTGCCCTCGCCGCGAAACAGGTCCTGCATGGCGGCGGCAAAGTCCTTCGCGGTGCCGGACGGCACCGGCAGCAGCGCGTAGGACTGGCCGGCCAGCGCGTTCACATCGAACGTCCGCGCCAGTTCCACCAGGGCCTCGCGGGCGTTCGGCTCACCGGCGATCAGCAGCGCGTTGCGCGCCGGTTCGGCCGCGATCCGCGCGGTGTTGCCGGCGAAGGGCTGCAACAGCCGCGCCAGCGCTTCGGCCGAAGCGTAGCGCAGCGGCACCACGACACTGCCGGCGATGCTGCCGGCGCTGGGCACGATCCGCCAGATGCCGCCACTCTGCACCAGCGCGGCGCCGGCCTGGCCGAGCAGCATCTGCAAAGTCGGCAGCAACTGCGCGCGCGTCAGCGGGGCGGCGGTGTGGAACGTGGCGGTGCCGTGGACCGTGGGGTCGATGGTGTAGGACTGGTGCAGCGTGGTGCCGAGGATCTGCGCCGCCACGTCGCGGATATCGGTGTCGGCGAAATCGAGCGACACTTGGCCGGTGCCACCCGCGGCCGGCCTAGGTTGACCCGACGATTGCGGCGGCGTGCCGTAGGCGATCTGTGGCGGCGGCAGCGCCTCCGGCGTGCCGACCAGCCCGTTGCGCCGCGGCGCCGCGGCGGTGTTCTGCGGCACCGCCGGCAGCGGCTCCAGCGCCCCGGGGCCAACTCCGGGCGCCATCCCTGGCGTTGCCGGCACCCCGCAACGCGCCAGCAACAACAACGACAGCAGCCCCGGCAAAACCCCGCGGCCGGTGCGGGGACGGCGGGCCGGCACGGCGATCTCGGCTTCAGGCACGCGAAACTCCCCTCGGTACGTCTCGCCCCGGCGGATGCGAGCCGAGGGCTTATGCCGAGGTCGTCGCAACGCAGATAGCACGGTTTGTCACAATTGCCCGGTCGCACCCGGCAGCCAGCCCTGTGCATCCAGTGCCGGCGCGTCCCAGGTCATGATGCTCAGCGGGGCGTCCGCCCGGCCGGGCATGAGGCGCAGCACCGCATCGCGCACGAACCGCGCCCGCCCCGGCCCAAGCGCCACCGCGACCACCCGCACCACGCTCGGATCGACGCCGCTCCTCGGCGGCGGCGGCACGGCGGCGGCCGGTCCGGCGATTGCCGCGAGCGCTCGCGCCACCACCGGATCGGCGGCAGCCGGGTCGGGGGGGCGGTCGCGCGCCAGCGACAGGTGCGGCAACAGCCGGGCCAGCAACTCCGGCGTCATGTCCGCCACCAGCCCAAGTTCGTCGAGACTCTGCAGCTTCGCCCCGGGAGGGCCGTAGTCGCGTCCGGCCGCCACATAGGGCGCAGGGTCGGCCGCGTCGGGCGTCCGCCAGGCCAGGATCGCCGCGGCGATCGCGGCAGCCCGGCCACTGTCCGCCCCCACGGCCTGCAGCAGCGCCGTCATCAGCGCGGGCGAGGCGAGGTTCGGGTTGACCTTGCCGGCCTCGTTGCTGACGCGCACGACGACTGGCACACCGCCGACCAGGATGCGGCGCACCGCGCCATCGGCCGGCCAGTACGCCGGGCCGGCGGCGAGCAGATGAAAGGCCGCCTGTTGCACCGCCCCGTCCGCCGCCGCCTCGGCCACCGCGCCCGCGCGCAGATTGGCCGCCAGCCGCGCCTCGCCCCGCCCGCCGGCGGCAATTGCGCCGACCAGCACGGCCAGCAGCGCCAGCGCCACCAGCACCATGACCAGCGCGAAGCCGCGCTGCGAACTCTGCCGGATCGGGCTCACGGCGCGGGCGCGCGCATCGGCGCGGCGACGATCTCCGGCCAGTGGCGCGGATCGCCGGCGGCAAGCACGATGCGGATGCGCACCAGGGCCGGCAGAAGCGGCCCGTCCCATGTGCCCATCCAGCCCCAGGGCGGCGTGCGCGGCCAATAGGCAAGGTCGAGCCGCGTCACTCCTTCCAGCAGCGTCGCCTCGCGCACCGGCGGCGGCGGGCCGAGCGGGCGCACATGGCGGTGCGGCGTGTAGCGCAGCACCAGACGATGATCGGGCGCCACCGCCAGCAGCAGGTCGGCCGCACCGGGAATGCCCGCGCCCTGCGGCAGCACGGCGCTGAAGGCGAGCCGGTCGGGGCTGCCGGCGATCAGCGGCGCGGCGCCTATCGCACCGGGTTCCATGCCGGCGATCAGCGTGCGCAGCGTGCGGTCGGTGGCATCCAGGTCATCGCGCTGGTGCAGTACCCGCGCCTCGGTCGTCCGCGCGCGCAGCACCAGCCGTACACTGGCGGCCAGCAGCCCCGACAGCAGGCCGAGCACCGCCAGCGCTGCCAGCACCTCCAGCAGCGTGAAGCCGTTGCGGCGGCTCATGGTGTTGGCGCCGGCGCCGGGGCGACGCGCTCGGTCTGCAACGTCACCGCGCGTTCGTGCCGCCCCGCGCGCCAGCCGATGATGACGCTGACCGCGTAGAGGCCCACCGGCGGTCCGGCGCTCGCGTCGGCGGACGGCGCGCTGGCGAGCAGGGCGATGCGACTCTGCCACGCAAAGCCGCCGCCGTCGTCGCCCTGCTGCGTGCCGGCCAGCAGCGGGCCGCTGCGGCCGATCGCGGCAAGATGCGAGCGGGCGCGCGCCACCGCTTCCTCGTAGGCGCCGGCGGTCGCGGTCGCGCCCAGCCCTTCCAGCGCCGCCGCGAGCAGTCCGCCGAGCGCCACCGCGGCAATGACGAAGGCGACCAGCACTTCCAGCAGCGCGAACCCGCGCGTCGCGGAGTGCACGTCGGGTCGCGGCACATGTCGCATGCAAGGATCAGTGCGGCGCCGCGCGCACGAACAGCCGCGTCGCCGCATCCCACACGGCGGACTGGTAGCGCGCGTTCAGCGCTGGTGTCACGGAATGGTAATCGCCGATCGCCTGCATCAGGTCGCCGTGCCGCTGCACGAGATGCTGGCGCAGGATCCGCCCGGCGGCGGCAATGTTGAAGCACGGATCGGCGATCAGCCGCTCCTGCACCGCATCCTCCGGCAAGCCGCTGATGCGCGCCAGCGGCGCCAGCCAGACGGTGTTGATCTGCATGAGCCCGAGATCGGCGGTGCCGTTGGCGTTGCGGCTGATGCTGCCGACGCTGCCGCCCTCGACGCGCTGGATCGACGGCAGCACGCGCGGCGGCAGATGCAGCGTCGCGGCCACCATTGCCATGCACGCGAGATACGGAATCGCCATTGTCATATTCCCCGGCTTGGCCCGCGGCGGGTTCTTGCATAGAAGCCTGCCGGAAAGGAACCCGGGCATGCACGAACCGACGGCGCACGACCAGACGCCACCACCGCGGCGCCGCGCCGCCGAGGGCGGCTTCACGCTGCTCGAAATCCTTGTGGTGATCGCGATTCTCGGGCTGCTGATCGGCCTGGTCGCGCCGGCCGCACTGCGCCAGCTTGGCGGCGCGCGCGTCTCGGTGGCGCATCAGGCGATCGAGCGGCTTGGCCAGGTGCTCGATCTCTACAAGCTCGATGTCGGCACCTATCCCGGCACCGACCAGGGACTCGGCGCGCTGGTCGAGCGGCCGGCCGGCGTCGATACGTGGAACGGCCCGTATCTCAAGGGCGAGGCCACTGCACTCGATCCGTGGAAGCGGCCGTTCGTGTATCGCCAGCCTTCGGTACGCCAAGGCCACGACTACGATCTCTGCTCCGGCGGCCCCGACGGGGCGAGCGGCGATCCCGGCACCGCAGGCATGATCTGCAATCCCTGATCAGGGCGCGGCGGCGCGCAGGATGCGCCCGGTCAGCCAATCGACGCTGACCAGCGCGCGCACGCCGCCGCCGGCCAGCGTGATCTGCCCGCCCGAGGAACTGCCGTCGGGCGCGAAGCGGATCGCCGGCGTGCCGGCCAATTCGAGCGCGCGCGGCAGCAGCAGCGGCGGCACATCGACGGGGCGCAGCGCATGCGCGGCGACATCGACGGCAATTGTCACAAAACGATCATCGCGGATGGCGCGACCGCGCGCATCGCGCAGCGCCGCCGCCACCGCATCGGCCGCCGCGCGCGCCTGCGTCGCCGGACCGGGACCGATGCCGCGCGCGACCAGCAACGCGGTCGCCAGGCCGAGGATCGCCAGCACCACCAGCATCTCCAGCAGCGTGAAGCCCGCCGCGTCGCGGCTAGGTCGCGAGATCATTGAGGCTCAGCATCGCCAGCAGCAGCGCGGTGACGATGGCGGCGACCGCGGCACCCATCAGCAGCGTGATCGCCGGCACCAGCAGCGCGATCAGGCGCTGCACCGACACCCGCGTCGCCTCCTCGTGAATCTCCGCCGCGCGCAGCGCCATCGCGCCGAGCTGCGCGGTCTCCTCGCCCAGTTGCAGCAGATGCGTGGTGCGGACAGGAAAGATGCCGGTCTCGCCGAGTGCCGTCGCAAGCCCCCCGCCGCCCTTGGCGCGCTGCGCGGCGGCGCCGACCGCCTCGGCGGCGGCGCGGTTGCCGAGCGCCTCGCGCGCCACCTGCAACGCCGCCACCAGCGGCATGCCGCGATCGAGCAGCGTGCCGAGCGTGCGCGCGAACCGCGCCGCCAGCGCCTCGCGCAGCAGCCCGCCGAACAGCGGCAGGCGCAGCGCCAGCCGGTCGGCAAGCAGCCGCAGCGCCGGCTGCCGCAACGCCTGCCGCGCCGCCAGCAGCAGCAGCGGGATCGCCAGCAGCGCCGAGGGACCGTACGCGCCGACCGCATCGCCGAGCGCGATCAGGATGCGCGTCGGCCGCGGCAGCGCGACGCCGTTCTGCTCGAACAACGGCACGAACTCCGGCAGCACCTGGGTGAGCAGCAGCGCGATCGCGCCGACCGCCGCGACCGTCAGCAGCGCCGGGTAGATCAGCGCCGAGGCGACCGACGACGCCAGGCTGCGCTCGCGCTCCAGCAGTACGGCGAGGCGTTGCAGCGTCGTGCCCAGCGCCCCGCCGGCCTCGCCGGCGCGCACCAGTCCGACATAAAGGCGCGAGAAGCTGCGCGGCTCGCGCCCGAGTGCCGTCGCCAGCGCCGCGCCATCGCGCACCGCGGCGCGCACCCTGTCCATCACGCGGCGGAGGCGCGCGTTCGGCGCCGTCGTCACCACGAAGCGCAGGGCGCGGTCGAGATCCTGACCGGCGCCGAGCATAATCGCGAGTTCCCGCGTGACATTGGCCACGTCCTGACGCGACAGATGCGCGCCGCCACCGAACTGCACATTGCGCAACCCGTCGCGCCAGAATGCGGCTTTATGCGCGGCGAGCGGCAAATTGCCCTGGCGCTGCACCGACGCGATCGCCTCGGCCTCGTCGGCCGCCTCGATCTCGCCGCGCACCACATCGCCGCCGGCGGCGACGGCGGTGTAGCGGAACCGCGCCATCAGCCCTCCGCCCCGAACGCGATCGTCGGCTCGGCCTCGGCGCGCAGGTTGCGCATCACCTCCTCGATGGTGGTGATGCCGGCGAGCGCCGCGTCGATCCCGGCGTCGCGCATCGTGACCATGCCGGCGCCCACCGCGGCGCGCTCGATCTCGCCCTGATCGGCGCGGGCGAACACCAGCCGCTCGATCTGCCCATCCGGGCGCAGGTATTCCGCGATCGCCAGACGCCCGCGATAGCCGGTGCCGCGGCATTGCGGGCAGCCGACCGCGTGCCACAGGCGCGGCGGGTGCGGCGCGCTGCGGCGGGCGAGGTCGAGGCGTTCGACCAGTTCGGGCGGCGGCGCCGCTTCCTGCCGGCAGGCGAGGCAGAGCTTGCGCACCAGCCGCTGCGCCAGCACGCCGCGCAGAACGGCGGTGATCAGGTAGTCCTCCAGCCCCATGTCGCGCAGCCGCGTGATCGTGGCGGCGGCGGAGTTGGTGTGCAGCGTGGACAGCACCAGGTGGCCGGTCAGCGCCGCCTGGACGGCGATCTGCGCGGTCTCCAGGTCGCGGATCTCGCCGACCATGATCACGTCGGGGTCCTGGCGCAGGATCGAGCGCAGCAGCGTGGCGAAGCTCAGGCCGATCTGCGGCTTGACCTGGATCTGGTTGATCCCTGCAAGCTGGTACTCGATCGGGTCTTCTACCGTGACCACTTTGCGGGCTTCGGAATTGAGCGCGCGCAGGCCGCTGTAGAGCGTGGTGGTCTTGCCGCTGCCGGTCGGGCCGGTGACCAGCACGATGCCGTTGGGCAGATCGAGCGCCGCGCGCAGCCCCGCGATCACCGGCGCGGCGAGGCCGAGTGTGGCGTAGTCGAAGCTGACGGCGGTGCGGTCGAGCACGCGCAGCACCACCGTCTCGCCGTGCAGCGAGGGGATCGTGGAGACACGGAAATCGACTTCCTGACCGCGCACCGCCAGCCGGATGCGCCCGTCCTGCGGCAGCCGCCGCTCGGCGATGTCGAGCTTCGCCATGATCTTCAGCCGCGACGTGATGGCCGGCGCGAGGTTCGCCGGCGGGCTGCCTGCCTCCTGCAACGCGCCGTCATAACGGAAGCGCACGCGCAGCCGGTCCTCGAATGGCTCGATATGGATATCGGACGCCTGCGTCTCGACCGCGCGCGCAACGAGCTGGTTGACCAAGCGGATCACCGGCGCCTCGCTGGCCAGGTCACGCAGCCGCTCGGCATCCTCGGCCAAAGGCGCATCGCCGTCGGGCGCGCCGGGCATGGCCTCGGGCGCGGCGTCGGCGTCGCCGTAGAGCCGTTCCAGAGCCGCCTCGATTTCGATCGGCAACGCCACTTCCAGCGTCACCGGGAGGCCAGTCGCGGCGGCGATTGCGGCGGGAATGAATGCATCGAGCGGATCGGTGCAGGCGACCACCAGCCGGCCGTGCTCGACGGCGACGGGCAGGCAGCGACTCGTGCACAGGAAGCGCGGCGCGAGCCGGTCGGAGAACAAGGGCGCTGCGGGGTAACGGGCGGGCGGGGTGATGGTGGTGCCGAGCAGGCTTGCATACGCTTCGGCCAGGCCACGCTCGGTCAGCAGGCCGAGCTGGATCAGCACCAGATCAAACCGCTTGCCGGTCTCCTCGGCGACGCGGCGCGCCCGGTCGAGCATGCGCGCGTCGCACCACCCCCGGTCGCGAAGCAGGCAGGTGAGATCCGCCAGTGTCGGCGTCCCCTCGGCACTGCGGGCCAGCGCATCCATGACGATGCCTCGGTGCGGTCAGACGCAAAAATGCCGGCGCGTTTTCCGCCGCCGCGCCCCCGGCTGGCAAGATGCGATGCGCGCGGCGGGGGCGTTGACCCGAAATTGTCACGCGGACCGGCGAAGCAGGCCCATCGCCGCACTTGCCCCGGGTGGCGGCGGATCGACTGGTGCGTGCCTGCGCGGCTCGACGGGATGGGAGCCGGCACGGGGTCATCCGATGGCGATCCGGATCTCGCCGTCAACCACCTCGGCGGGGTAGTTCCGGCCGGCCTCGGCCTGAAGGCGGGTGGTTCCACGGTCTCGACCGCCATCTCCTGCAGCCTTGCGGCGTAGCGCCTGAGGTGGTCCCGGAATTTCGGACAGGAGGGTAAGCTCGGTTCGCCCTGAGAAGAGGACGGACCCGATGACGGGCAAGCGGACGCGGTATTCGGCGGAGTTCAAGGCGCGTGTGGCGCTGGAGGCGCTGCGCGGCGAGCCCACGACGGCGCAGCTGGCGGCGAAGCACGGCATCCATCAGACGATGGCGGGAGAGTGGAAGCGGCAGGCCATGGAAGGAATGGTCGCGGTGTTTTCCGGCCGGTCGGCGGCACAGGAGAGCAGCAAGGCCGTCGCGGCCGAGGTCGAGAAGCTGCACGCCAAGATCGGCCGGTTGCTGGTGGAACGGGATTTTTTGGCGAAGGCCTCCGGTCGATGAGCGTCGAGCGGAGGCCTTCGCCAAGCGAGCAGGAACGTCAGCGAAGCTGGCGTAAGACCCGAGCGCACCGAAGCTGGCTTGCGCGGCAGAGCTTTGCCCACCCGGCGGAACAGATCGTCTTCGAGGAGCTGACCCAGCGCATCGAGGTCGCCTGCGCTCGGCAGGAGCGGCATGCGGACGCCATCCGCAGGATCATTAAGGCGGGCAACATGCGGGCTCGCCGGATCCTGGTCGAGGGCGCTTGGACCTACCGCCTGCCGGCCCGCATGGGCGAAGACATTGCACGGCGCAACGCGGGCTTGCCGGAAGCGATCAGGGCGGCAGCATGGAAGGCGCAGACGCGGCTGTGCCGTCGCTACCGTCGCCTGCAGAATACCGGCAAGCCGCAAAACGTGATCGTCGTGGCGATCGCACGGGAGTTGGCAGCGTTCGTCTGGTCGATTGCCCGCATGGTGCAACTGCCGGCGCGAACCGCGTAGTCATCCGCAGCAACACGCGACAGTCGGATACGGAAACGGAAACGGAAGGAACAACGCGATTCCAGTCCTGCGCAGCGTTGGCGCGGCGGCAGGTCAGGGCAACCCCCGATCTGATTGGCGAGTTATCCATCCGCGACCTCGAGACAGAGGAAGGCCCAAGACGAACACCGGTCCTGCGGTACCCAACCCGCGCATCAGAGTTCTGATCAACCGTCGTCTTGCGCCGCCGCGTCCTCCCCTGCGCAGCTCGTCATCCGGACACGCCATAACGGCGAGGAAAACCGTGCGACCGAAACCCTGACGGCGAACATGAGAGTCAAGAGCCCCAGGTGCGCGCCGATTTACAGCAACTGCGGCACCGTCCTTCAACCGGATGGATAGGCCGCGTGCTCCTCTGACAACCTGCCGCCTCGAAATTCGGGTCGAGGGCGTACAAAGGACTGCGATGCGGAATGCCCAAGACGAAGAGGCCGCCAGTATGTGCCACCATGGCTGCGTGGCATGCTGACGCCGCAGAAAACGTGAGGAAACGTATCCATGAAATCTGCAACCCTTGCATCGCTGACCCTTGCCGCCTTGCTCGCCGGGTCTGGAACGGCGCTTGCGCAATCGCAGGAGGGCGGTCCGCGCAATGTTCCTGCCAAGGTGCTTGCAGTGCCGACCGACGTGAGTCCGGGCATGCAGGCGTTCATCGCCCGTCCGCTGAATCCGGACTGGAACGACCAATGGAAAACAGGCGAGGAAGCGCGCCAATACGCCGACAAGCAGGCCGCTGGCGTCGTCAAGACTATCCCGGCGCTAATGGAACGGATGCACGTGAAGATGGAAGCATCCACCATGGACGGCGTGAGAGTGCATGTCATCACGCCCGACGACATGCCGCCAGAGAATCGCAACCGTTTGCTGGTTCACGTGCATGGCGGCTGCTACGTGCTGTTCCCCGGCGAGTCCGGCACGACCGAGGCGATCATGATGGCCGGGTTCGGCCACTTCAAGGTGATCGCGGTGGATTACCGGATGCCGCCCGAGGCTTATTTCCCCGCTGCGCTCGACGACGCCATGACGGTCTACAAGGCCGTCACTAAGAATACCGATCCCAAGAACGTCGGCATCTTCGGCACCTCGGCTGGCGGCGCGCTGACGCTGGAAATGGTGCTGAAGGCCAAGCAGGATGGGCTGCCAATGCCGGGGGCCATTTCCTCCGGCACGCCGATGGCCGATGTGACCAAGACCGGCGACAGCTTCTACACCAATGAAAAGGTGGACAATGTTCTGGTCTCGCCGGACGGCTTCTGCCACGCCGCCACACTGATTTACGCACACGGGCATGACCTGCACGATCCACTGCTGTCGCCTGTGTACGGCGACATGCATGGCTTCCCGCCCACTATCCTGACCACGGGCACGCGCGACCTGCTGCTGAGCAATACCGTGCGCGTGCATCGCAAGCTTCGCGAACTCGGTATCGACGCCGCGCTAAACGTGTTCGAGGCGCAGTCGCATGCGCAGTATCAGTTCGACGACCGCGTGCCGGAGACCAAGGAGGCGTTCAAGGAGATCACCGAGTTCTTCGACGCGCATCTCGGCAAGTAGCCCGCGCGTGCCGCCCGCCCGGTTTCGCACTGGAAGGGCAGCTCGATTTAGCGGGGGTCATTGTGGCACGTGTATCGACCATCATGGCCGAGGTCGGGATGACCGCGGTGCAAGGTGATATCGCCGATCAGGGTTCCGTGGTCAGTCACCGACAAGGGCGGAGAGCGAACGCGTCGACGTGCCGCCGTCGATCCACCCAGTGTACGCGCCGGAGACAAAATCCCTCAG
>CAWAZU010000041.1:0-12007 GCA_963786445.1 uncultured Pseudomonadota bacterium | reverse complement strand
CCCGCTCGCGTCGGGGAAAGCCCAAATATCGGCGCCCGCCCGGGGTTTCGCCCCGGTTACGTTTTGGCGGGGCCCCGCTTCGGCGCCGATTCAACACCTGTGCTGATGTCGCACTGAGAGCGGAACGGCCCCCGCGCGTCGTCATAAGGTGGCGGTCGGCTTTCGTTGGTCTCGACGGTCACGCCGCCGATCAGTGGCGCGCGATGGCTCCGCTGGCCAACTCCACGACCTCGGCGGTGATCTCCTCCTGACGGATCTGCCGTTCCAAGGCCTGCAGGTCCGATCGCATCTGCTCGAGGTTGCCCTTGGCCGCCAGCATCGTCGCGACGCGCGCTTCGTTCTCCGCCGCAAAGGCGGTCAGCGCAGCCTCACAGAGCTCAGCGAACACGTATTCCTCTGCCAGCCGTGCAAGCAGCACCGATGGTGGCAACGTAGTTAGCGGCGGCTGGCCCGAGGCCGGGACTGCGAAGCGGCGAAAGTCGAACGGCAGCAACAAGCGGCGCTTGGCCGCCACCCCGCCCGCAGCAGACCAGGTGGGCACGATGACATCGACGCGATGCCCGGCGGGCTCGGACAGCCAGCCGTAGAGTGCGTGTGCAATCCGTCCCGCCAGAGCCGGGACGAGGCTCGCGTGCGGAACCATGCCGGCGTGCCAGACCAGCGGGATCCGCCGCTCGTCGGCCAGCATGATCCCGCGCGTGCCGATGAGGAAAAGATCGCGCGCTTCCGTGCTGGTTCCGGCCTCCTCCAGCATCCGATCGTTGAATGCACCGGCGAAACCCTGCTCGGCGCAGAACAAGATGACTGCAGTCCGCCGCGCCCTCGCTCTCGCTGGCCGGTGCTCGTCCGGGAGCAGGGCGAGCGCCTGGCCGATCGCACGGGCGATAACCGACGCATGGGCACGCACTCCAGGCAGCAGCCCATGCGCCTGCTGGGCTCGGCTGGCGGCGATCCCGCGCATGGCGGTCACCACCACCTCGAGCTGATGGACGTTCTCGATGCGCCGCGTGGTCTCCGCGAGCCGTTCGGTCACGGCTCCGGACCCTTGGATGCACACTGCTGCGCCAGTGTGCGTAGCGCCGAGGAGAGAAGACCGCGGTGCTCCGGATCCATCTGTCCGCTTGCCTCCATCATCCGGACCGCCGACCCAGCATGCTGACCGAGCCATGCCGGGAGCGCCTTTCGGAATTCAGCAATGTTGCCGGGCGCGACGGCATCGAGCATGCCATCGCGTAGTGCGAGCGCCAGCCCCACCTCGTCAGCCAGCCGAAGCGGCGCGTATTGCGGCTGCGAGAGCAGCGCGCGCAGCCGCGTGCCCCGCGCCAGTTGCATCTTGACCCGGGCATCGGAAACGCCACCGAAGCGGGAGAACATCTCCAGTTCCAGGAACTGCGCATAGTCGAGCCGAATGGTACCCGTCGCCTCGCGCAGTACCGGCGCTTGCGTCTTGCCCCCGACCCGGCTGACGCTGGTGCCGATATCGATCGCGGGTTTCTGGCCTTCCTGAAACAGCCGCGCATTCAGCACGAGCTGGCCATCGGTGATGGAGATCAGGTTCGTCGGGATGTAGGCGCTCAAGTTGCCGGCATCGGTCTCCGCGATGGGCAGCGCCGTCAGCGACCCGCCCCCTTTCTCAGGTGACAGCTTGGCTGCACGCTCCAGCAGCCGCGCATGCAGATAGAACACGTCGCCGGGATAGGCCTCCCGCCCGGGCGGTTGACGGGTCAGCAGCGCGATCTCGCGGTGCGTGGCGGCGTGCTTGCTGAGGTCATCGATTACCAGCAGCGCGTGACGGCCATGGTCGCGAAAGTGCTCGGCCATCGTCATCCCGGCGAAGGGAGCGATCCACTGCAGACCCGGCGATGCGGTCGCGGGGGCGACGACGAAGATACACCGCTCCGGCGCGCCGTGCCGACGCACCGCATCGATGACGCGCGCCACAGAGGAAGACTTCTGACCGACGGCGATATAGACGCAGATCAGGTCGGAGGTCCGCTGGTTGATGATCGTATCGACTGCAATCGAGGTCTTGCCCGTGCTGCGGTCGCCGATGATCAGCTCCCGCTGGCCTCGGCCCAGTGCGAACAGGGCGTCGATCGTCAGAATGCCGGTCTGAACCGGCTCAGTGACCAGGTCACGCTCGACGATGGACGGTGCCGGCCGCTCGATCGGATCGTGCGCGTCGGCCTGGATCGGCGGACCGGCGTCCAGCGGGCGCCCCAACGGATCGACGACGCGCCCGAGCAGGCTGGCGCCGACGGGCGCTCGGATCACCTCCCCGGTGCCCCGCACCAGATCGCCGGCTTCGATCGCCTCGGCGCCGTCGAGCACAACGCAGCCGATCCGGTCGCGGTCGAGCGTCTGAGCGAATCCTAGCTGGCCGCGTTCAAAGCGGAGCAGCTCGTCAAGCCGCGCCGAGGGCAGGCCTGAGACCATGGCGATCCCATCCGCCACGGTCTGAACCCGGCCGAATTCCTCGACCACCGGACCCAGCGCCGCGGCGCCAACCCGGGCGACTGCCTGTTCAAGCCAGGGCGAGCTGCTGGTCATCCCGGCTCAGCTTCTCTGCGATGCTGTCGAGATCCGCCCGCCAGTTGTTGCGCAGCCTCGCATGCGCACCCCGCAGCTCGATGCCGGCGATCAGCGACGGATCGGTGCCGAAGCGGAGTGCTGCGGCGCGCCCAAGCTGTCGCGCCAGCGTCTCCGTGCATGCCGCCTGCGTCTTCGCATCCAGCGGGGTGGCCGTGACGACCTCCAGCGCCTCCATAGGCTGCACCAGGGCATGCACCTCGTCCGGCGGCAGTGCTGCAAGCCAGGTCTCGAGCGATTGCAGCAGGGCAGCGTTCACGGCTTCCGCTGGCACGCGGCCGAGCAGGCGCGTCGCGATGGTCACCGCAAGACGGCGTGCCTCCGCCTCCAGCTCGCGGCGCATCTCCCCGCGCTCCCGTTCCAGGGTCGCCAGTGCCGCGTCGCGCGCCTGCGCGGCCTCACCCTTAGTCTGCGTCAGCAGCCGCGTTCGCTCCGCCTCGGCCGCCGCGCGGGCATCGGCCAGGATACGGTCGCCCTCGGCCGCCAGCTCCGTCTCGTGACGCGTAGCCTCTGCGGCCGCAGCTTGAGCACGCTCACGCACGGCTGCCGCCTCGGACAGCAGCTTGTCCGCGGCATTCCTGCGCTCGGCGATGATGTTGACCACCGGGCGGAACAGGAATCGCCGCAGCAGCCAGAGCAAGACGAGGACGTTGACCGTCTGTAGCGCTAGTGTGGACGAATCGAAATGCATCAGTGCACAAACGGGTTCGCGAACAGCAGCAGCAGAGCGATGACCAGGCAGTAGATCGCCATCGTCTCGATCATCGCGAGGCCGACGAACAGCGTGCGCGACAGCGTGTTCGCCGCCTCAGGCTGGCGTGCGATCGCGTCCATCGCGGCGGCGACGGCGCGGCCTTCGCCAAGCGCGGGGCCGATCGCCCCGAAGGACACCGCCAGGGCTGCGCCCAGAATGCTGACGATCTGGATGAGGTTCATGGCGGCGCTGCCTTTCCTTCGCGTTTCGTTTCGCGCCGCGCCGGCTCACCATCGCCGAGTGCGCCGGCGATGAAGACCATGGCCAGCACGCTGAAGATGTATGCTTGCACAGCGCCGGTCAGCAGGTCGAGCGCCATCAAGGGCACCGGCACGAGCAATCCAACCAGGGACAGCACGATCCCGATCACGAAGACACCGCTCATCACATTGCCGAACAGACGCACCACCAGCGAGAAGCTGCGCGTTACCGTTTCGATCAGGTTGAGCGGGATCATCAGGAAACTCGGCTCGGCGAAGGTGGCGAGATAGCCCCGCAGGCCACGAACCCGGATGCCGAAATAGGCAACCGCGACGAAGACGATCAGCGCGAGTGCAGCGTCGGTCTCCAGATGCGCTGTTGGCGGCTCGAAGCCGGGCAGCAGGGATGACCAGTTAGCGGTGAAGATGAACAGAAAGAGCGTGCCGATCAGTGGCAGATAGGGCCCGGGCTCGACACGCATCGTGTCCCGGATCTGGGTCTCGATCGCTTCGACCAGCACTTCCAGCGCCGCTTGCGTGCGTGAGGGATGCACTGACAGCCGTTGCGTCAGCAGCCAGCTCCCGCCCGCAAGCAGCAGCATAATGGCCCAGGTCGCGACCACCGGCGTGGTCACGGCTATTGAGCCGATGCGAAAGACGACGGCGAGGGTGAGTGGGGAGCCGGTCATGGCGTCGCCATCCAACGGATGACGAGCGGTCGCGCGATCACCAGGCCGAGCGCGGCGAGCAGCAGTGGTAACGCCCCTTCCCGTGCCACGAGCGCGAGCAGGCCAGCGGTCACGCTGAGACGCAGTACCTGCATGACAGCGGCTGCCCAAACCCGGCCGGCCCGTGCGTAGAGCGCTGTGTTCCACCGCAGCAGCGCGAAATGCAGCGTGCCCGCGACGAAACCGGCTGCCAGGAACCTCGCGTCGAGCATCATCGGTTGTGCATCCACCGCCATGCGGACCAGCAGCCCAAGGCCAGTCCCAGCAACAACAACGGGCCGGTCCAGAAGATCCCCGTCCCGAGACGGCGGTCGATCCACCGGCCCAGGAAGACCCCGAGGAGGGTCGGCACCACGATGGTCCAGCCGAGCGCGCCCACTTGTGCGAGATAGCGCGCGAACGACGGCTCGCCGTCCCGCCGCCAACTCTGATGCCGGGCACGGCACCGGCGCACCGACCGCAAGAGCCCGTTTGGTTCCTCGGTCATGCACCGATTTCCGGTTGGCGCTCAGGGCGTAGCGCTTCCACGATCCGGCGGATCGCCTGCGCTTGCAACCGCATCGCCGCAACGCGCCCGGTACGCTCGGCCTCCGCCTCGGCCCGGAAGCGGGCCAGGACGGACGCTTCAAGCTGCTCGAGGTCAGGTCCGAGTTGCCCCTCTCGGGTAGCGATCGCGACCTGCTTGCCGCCCCGCACGCTCAGCACGCCACGCCGGACAGCACAGTATTCTGCGCGTCCGTCCGCATGCCGCCAAGACACCACCGAGACCGTGAGAACCGTAAGCAGGTCGGCATGGCCGTCGAGAATGCCGAAGCTGCCGCTCTCGTCCTCGGCGCGCACGCTCGTCACGTCGGCATGATCGGCCAGGACGGCGGCCGGGTCGGTGATCAGCAACCTCATGGCGTCTTCGCCACGGCGCCCGCCGTCCGCCGTGCCTCTTCAATGCCGCCGATCATGTAAAGCGCGTTCTCCGGCCAGTCGTCCGCCTCGCCGTCAAGAATGGCGCGGCAGCCGGCGAGAGTGTCCGCCAGTGGCACGGATCGGCCCGGCATGCCGGTAAAGGCCGCGGTCACCGCGAAGGGCTGCGTAAGGAAGCGCTGCAGTCGCCGCGCCCGCCCCACGATCAGGCGATCCTGCGCGCCGAGTTCCTCGACGCCGAGGAGAGTGATCACATCACGCAGCTCCCGCCAATGCGCGAGCGTCTCGCGCACGCGTTCCGCGATGGCGTAGTGTTGTGCGCCGACGACCAGCGCATCGAGCAGTACGGACGACGAGGCGAGCGGATCGACTGCCGGATAGATGCCCTCCGCAGCCATCGCCCGCGACAGCACGATCGCACATTCCAGGTGGCTCGAGATGGTGGTCACCGCCGGATCGGTGAAGTCGTCGGCCGGCACATAGACCGCCTCGATTGCAGTGATGGAGGCGCCGGCCACCGACGCGATGCGCTCCTGCAACGCCGCCACTTCAGTGGCCAGCGTCGGCTGATATCCTACCCGCGACGGCAGCCGGCCCAACAAGCCTGAGACCTCGCTGCCTGCCTGGACGAAGCGGAATACATTGTCCATCAACAGCAGCACGTTCTGATGCTTCTGGTCACGGAAATACTCGGCGACGGTGAGCGCGCTCAGCCCCACCCGCCAGCGTGCCCCCGGCGGTTCGTTCATCTGGCCATAGACCAGCACGGTGCGGCCTAGGACGCCGGAGCCGCGCATGTCGTGCAGCAGCTCATGGCCTTCGCGGGACCGCTCCCCGACGCCTGCGAACACAGAGATGCCCTGATACTTCTCCACCATGGCGTGGATGAGCTCCATCACCAGAACGGTCTTGCCCACGCCGGCGCCGCCGAACATCGCGGCCTTCCCGCCCTGGGCGAGCGGCACCAGCAGGTCAATCACCTTGATGCCGGTCTCGAAGACCGCGCCGGTTTCCGTCTGCGCGGTAAGTGGCGGTGGCCGGCGATGGATCGGCCAGCGCTCGATATCGGCTGGGAGCGGGGTGCCGAGGTCCCTCACCTCTCCCACGGCGTCAAGCAGCCTGCCCAGCACCGAATCGCCGACCGGCATGGTGATTGGCCCGCCGGTGGCTTGCACCGGGGCGCCGCGCCGAAGACCTGCGGTCGGCTGCAGCGCGACTGCGCGCACCGTGCTTTGATCGAGATGACTTTGCACCTCGGCGGTCACTCGACCGGACGGTCCGCCATTGACTCGCAAAGCTTCTTCAATCGGCGGTAACGGGCCAGCGTCGAAGGCAACGTCAATGACAGGGCCACGCAGCGCGACGACCCGGCCGCGCCCAGTTGCGAGCGATGATGACATGACACACGATTGGCTGGTTGCCGGCTCAGATCGGCTCAGCCACGGCGTCCGGCGTGCGTGCCAGCGCTCGCACGACGTCTGCGCGGCTGACGATACCGACCAACCTGCCCTCGCGCACGATGGGTACGCGTTTGATCCGATGGCGAGCCAGCAGGTCGGCCAACTCCGGCACGCTGGCATCCTCCGGTGCGGTGATCACCGGTGTAACCATCAGGTCGTGCGCACGCCGGCTATCCAGCCGGATGTAGTCCAGAAAAACGGGGGCAAGATCGGTGCCCTCGGCCAGCAGGTTGAGCCACCAGGCGCGCTTCAATGCGTTCTCCTTGCCGAACGGACGCATGAGGTCGCCTTCGCTCAACATGCCGAGCAGCCTGCCCTGGTCATTGCAGACCGGCACGGCGCTGATCTCGTGATCGCTGAGCAGCTTCGCGACCGTGGCGACGGAGTTGTCCGGCCGGGTTGTCACCACATCCCGGGTCATGATGGTGGCGGCATTCAGCGGCATTTCTTCCTCCGTCCGGCGTGGTCGGCGAGCTATTTAAACTAGGGCACGATCGGCGCTGCGGGCATTGATCTGTCTCAATCCTTGCAGTTTCCGGCAGCACCGCGGCGCAGGCGAGCAGGGCGCAAAACGAGTGTCCCGGACCTGCGCCGACCGGGCGCCTCACGCGACGGCAGGCGCCAGTGTAGCTACCGCTTCGGCGGCCGCGCTGGGCGGCCGCGCAACGTCCACGGCGAGCGCCAGCAGCTCCGATCCCGACAGCGTCTCGCGGTCCAGCAGTTCTTTCGCGCCACGGTGCAGCAGCGCCAGGTTCGTCTGCAGGATGGCGCGGGCTCGCTCATAGGCCGCGTCGAGCAGTCCGCGCACGGCAACGTCGATTCCGGGCGCTGTGTCATCGCTGTAGCGACGCGGCTCCCACGCGCTCGCAGCCTGCGAGCCGAGCAACCGGGCGCGTTCGGGTTCGTAGGCCACCTGGCCGAGGTGCTCATCCATCCCGAATCGGGTCACCATGCCGCGGGCGATCTCCGTCGCTTTCACTAGATCGCCGGCGGCACCGGTTGACGAGTCGTTGAAGACCAGGCTCTCGGCCGCGCGTCCGCCCAGTAGGACCGTCATATGGTCGAGCAACTCCGCCCGGCTCATCAGGAACCGGTCCTCCAGCGGCCGCTGCATGGTGTAGCCCAGCGCGCCGATCCCGCGCGGGATAATGGAAATCTTCTGCACCGGGTCAACGCCCGGCAGCGCCATGGCGACCAGCGCATGGCCGACTTCGTGATGCGCTACCACCTGCCGCTCGTGCGGGTTCAGCAGGCGGTTCCGCTTTTCCAACCCGGCCACCACGCGCTCGATCGCCTGTGTAGAGCCGAGGCGGCCCGGTCGCGCCGCGCTGGCCGATCACTCCGGTTTCGCGCCGCTTGCGCCCGCAGCCCACACTGCCTTCCGGCGATCGGTGGAAGCTGCCAGCGCTCTTGTTCGAGCCCCGCGTGGTCCGCAGGCGCCGCGCGCAGCATAGCGCCTGCGGATCAGCGGAATGCCGGTTGGCGTATTTTGGCCATCTGCCAAAGCGTTCCAGTTCAAGCCCGTCGCCAGCGTTACTCGAACTCGGCCCTCTTCTCGAGGCCTTCGATAGCTGCCGCGTCGACCGCCGACCGATCCCGCACTGCAATCGGCTGCACCTCGATAGTCACCTTGTGGATCGTGCCGGTAAACGATGCCGGGACCTTATACTCCTCGCTCACCGGCGTCGCCAGATCCTCGCCGACATCGGCACCTTCATCGGCGGAGAATATGAAGGCATGGGTTCGAACAATCCGCCCTTCAGCGACCGCGGCACCATCGACCGAGATCCGCCCAAGCCCGCCGGAGCCGGGCTTGCCGCCGTCATACGCGAACGCGAAGCGGACTTTGCGGTGGCCCAAGGGCACGGGTCCGTTCGCGGCGATTTCGTACCGCTCGACGCCGAGCCAGTTGTAGGTAAATCGCGGCCGCCCGTCCTTCAGCCAGAGGCTCCAGCCGCCGAACCTTCCCCCCTGTGCCAGGATCACGCCCGACGCACCGGAACTCGGGATCTCGACATCTGCCGCGATCGAAAAGGAACGATTCTTCACATTGATGAAGGCGTTTTCCATGAGGCCGGACATTCCCGGATAGACGGTGAGCGAGGTCCGCCCGCTCATCAGGTCTGGGCGACCGGCGACCGCAGCGTTGAGGCGCTCGACGCTGCGGTCGTCGATCGGCAACACATGATTCTCTATTGCGACCCTGGTGAAGAGATCCTGCATCTCCTTCAGCTTGGCGGGGTTCGTCGCGGCAAGGTCGTTCGCCAAACTGAAGTCAGAGCGCGTGTCATAAAGCTCCCACTTGTCATCGGCAAGACTCGCGCGAGGCTTCAGCTCCCACGGCGCCTTATGAACGGTTCCGGCCAACCAGCCATCGTGATAGATAGCCCGGTTGCCGACGATTTCGAAATACTGAGTCGTGTGGCGGTCCGCCGCGTGCGCATCGTCGAACGAATAGACCATGCTCACGCCCTGCATGGGGATCTGCGCCGTTCCGTTGACGGATTTCGGTTCCGGCAGACCGGCGGCCTCAAGGATGGTCGGGGCGATGTCCACCACATGGTGCCATTGTGAGCGCACCTCGTTCCTGGCCTTGATGCGCTTCGGCCACGAGACTACCAGCGGATTACGCGTGCCTCCGTAGCTGCTGGCCACCTGCTTCGTCCAGGTGAAGGGCGTGTCGCCAGCGACCGCCCAACCCGCCGCATAATGGTTGTAAGCCATCGGCCCGCCAAGCTCGTCAATGTGCTGAAGCTGGAGCTGCAACGGCTCGACAAAGCCGTTGAAGTAGGAGAGTTCATTGAAAAGGCCGTTGAAGCCGCCTTCTGCGCTCGCGCCGTTGTCGCCAACTATATAGAGGATCAGAGTGTTGTCGATCTGCTCCATGTCCGCGATGGCCCGGATCAGCCGGCCGATCTCGTGATCGGCATACGCGCCGAAGCCGGCATATACTTCCATCTGCCGCGCGAACAGGCGCTTTTCGTCCGCCGACAGACTATCCCAGTCCTTGATCGCTTGCGGTTTCGGCGCGAGCTTGGTGTCGTGGGGAACCACACCCAATTCGACCTGCCGGGCCAGGGTGGCCTCTCGCACCTTATCCCAGCCGGTGTCGAACTTGCCGGCATACTCCGCGATCCACTCCTTCGGCACGTGATGCGGCGCGTGCACCGCGCCGGGGGCGAAGTACAGAAAGAACGGCTTGTCGGGTGCGAGCGCCTTGACCGATCGCATCCAGCCGATTGCCTGATCGGTCATGTCCGTCATGAAGTGGTAGTCCGGATCGTGTGGCGGCTCGACCTTGATCGTGCCGTCATAGATCAGCGGCGCCCATTGATTGGTTTCGCCGCCGAAAAATCCGTAGAACTTGTCGAATCCTGACCGCGTCGGCCAGCGATCGAACGGGCCCACCGGACTGACCTCCCACGCCGGTGTCTCGTGGTATTTTCCGAAAGCGGCCGTGCCATAGCCGTTCAGGCGGAGGATTTCCGCCAAGGGCGCGATCGCGTTTGGACGTGTGCCCGTGTTCCCGGGGAAGGCCGTCGCTATCTCGGTAATGCCGCCCATGTTGTTCATGTGGTGATTGCGGCCAGTCAACAACGAAATGCGCGTGGGCGAGCAGAGAGCGGTCGTGTGGAACTGGTTGTATCGCAGCCCCTGAGCGGCCAATTGCTCCACCGTCGGCATGTTGACCGGACCGCCGAAGGCGCTCGACTGTCCAAATCCCATGTCATCGAGCAGCACCACCAGCACGTTGGGTGCATCCGGGGGAGACTTGACCTCGAACCGCGCGGGCGGAATCACGTTCCGAGCATCCAGCACGTCGATCATCGGCGCCTTGGGCTCCGGGATCGGCAGGACAGTGCGATCCATCGGAGCAGCAGGTGGGGCACTTGCCGCGCCGGCTGCGGGAGCGACCTGCGCTGGTGTCTCTGCCGCTGCAGCATCACGGAGCCATGACGCGCCGAAGGCACTTGCCAGCGCTGCTTTCGCGGTCGTCAAAAACAGTTGCCGTCGTCTCATTTCTGCGCCTCCTCGCCGGTGTTGCCAGTGGCCGTACGGATTACGCATCTGAATCCAATGTGACAGGTCGCGGTGTCGATCATCTGTGGATGCCGCGCCGCCGGTCGGTAGCGGCGGCAATAGTTCGGGGCGCAAAGATATGATCCGCCCTTGATGACCTTGCGCGGGATACGCACCTGCGGCTGTGTCGGATCGTAGCTCCCGGCCTTGGGTCCGCCGCGCGGATCGTGCGGCGTGCAGCAGGAAGCGCCCGCCTTCTCGGGATGGCGGTCGGAATACCAGTCCGTCGTCCATTCCCACACATTGCCGGCCATGTCGTAGAGGCCGTAGCCGTTGGGCGGGAAGGAGCCGACCGGGGCGAGGCCGATGAACCCGTCCTCGCCTACGTCGTGGAAGGGAAACTGCCCTTGCCAGGTGTTGGCCATGTAGCGACCGCCGGGACGGAATTCGTCGCCCCAGCAGAAGCGCGCACCGTCGAGGCCGCCGCGGGCCGCGAACTCCCATTCCGCCTCGGTGGGTAGCGCTTTGCCCGCCCAGGTGGCGAAGGCCTCGGCGTCCTCAAACGCCACGTGCACGACCGGGTGCTGCAACCGGCGTTCGATGGTGCTGCCGGGGCCTTCGGGATGACGCCAATTTGCGTCCGGCACGTAAGCCCAGCGGCAGCGTATATCGTTTATGACTATCCGATCGGACGGCACGAAGAAGACAGCACTTCCAGGCTTTATCAGCTCCGGCCGTGCGCCCGGATAGGCCGTCGGGTCGAGCGGACGCTCGGCCACGGTGCGATAGCCGGTGGCCGCGACGAAGGCAGCGAATTTGGCATTGGTGACGGCGTATTCATCGATCCAGAAGCCGCCGACCATCACCGCGTGGACAGGGGCTTCCTCGGGGTAAGCCTGGTCGTCGCCCATCCGGAACACGCCACCTGCGAGCCAGCGCATACCGTCGCTCGGCGTGGACGCGAGGGCGGGATTTGCATCCACCACGAGACGATTGGACATCGACCGTGTTTCCGACGTTAGGACGGACGTATAGTCGGTCACTGGGCGGCCCGGCAATCAAATAGTTCTATGCGCCAGTCCCAGTGGAGCGCTTGCCGAGGACTGTAAAGATATCCAAAAAGTTGAGCATGGGCACTAGAAAATAGCGGTCTTAGTCGACCTGGTCAGCTCGATTTTTCGGCTTCGGCGAGGACCGTCCGGTGCTGCTGGTAATCGTGTTCGGCAGCGCGATAGGCGGATACCCGTATCGCCAGCGAACAGGACGGAGCTGACCACGCGCCAACCCGCAGGCGGCGAGCACGCAAAGACCAGTCATCCGGTGAGCGGCAAATCAAGA
>CAWAZU010000040.1:0-145356 GCA_963786445.1 uncultured Pseudomonadota bacterium | reverse complement strand
CGGCTGGCCCTTGAACAGATCGTCCGGCGGCGGTGTTGAGGTCGCCACCACCACCACGCCGCGCTCGAACAGCGCCTCGAACAGCCGGCCCAGGATCATCGCGTCGGCGATGTCGTTGACCTGGAACTCGTCGAAGCACAGCAGCCCCGCCTCGGCGGCGATCGCGTCGGCGGCGGGGGGATCGGGTCGTCGCCGTCCGGGTTGCGCGCGCTGCCAGGCGTGGAAGCGCGCGTGCACGTCCTGCATGAAGCGTGGAAGTGGATGCGCCGCTTGCGCGCCACGCGGCGGCGGCGAAGAACAGGTCCATCAGCATCGACTTGCCGCGGCCGACCTCGCCCACCAGGTACAGGCCGTTGGCCCCTCCTCCGCCCTCGTCGATCGCCTGCGGCGCAGCAGGCGGCCGAGCAGCGCGTGGCCGTGGCGGCGCGCGGCGGCGGGTCGTAGCCGCGCAGCCGCACCCACAGCGTCCTGCAGCCGCTCGGCCGCCAGCGCTGCGACGGGTCGGGCTGCAGTCGCCCGTCAGCGAGCGGGCGCGGTAAGCCGGCAGCGGGCCGTCGGCCAGTATCGAGCGGTTCGTGCAACGTGGCATCCATGCGCGGCGCGGATAGCGGGATTTTTGCACGGCATCAACGCGGCCCCTATGCTGCCGCCGGGAGGCCAAGGAGGGCCAGGATGATCCGGCTGGACTACGCGGCGCTGCGCGCGACCCCGCAGGCGACCGATCCGTTCCCGCATGTCCGTGGTCCGCGACTTCGTGCCGCCGGCGACGCTGCCGGCGCTGCTGCGCGACCTGCCGGCGATGCCGCAGCGCGGTTCGTTCCCGACCGGCTCGCTGCGGCTGGGTCCGCTCGCCCGCGCGCTGGTCGCCGAGATGGAGGGGCCGGCGCTGCGCGAAGCGATCGCGGAGAAATTCGGCCTCGACCTCGGGCAAGCGCCGACCATGGTGACGCTGCGCGGGCAGAGCCGCGAGCGCGACGGCGCCATCCACACCAATCGGCGAGCAAGCGCGTGACGGTGCTGCTCTACCTCAACCTGCCGAAGGACGCCTGGGCGGCGCGCGAGGGCTGCCTGCGGCTGCTGCGCGCCGCCGACGACATCGAGGATTTCGCGGTGGAAGTGCCGCCGGTGGACGGCACGCTGCTGGTGTTCCCCAACGGCCCGACCGCCTGGCACGGCCATAAGCGCCATATCGGCGAGCGATATGTTATGCAGCTCAACTACATGGCGCGCGATGCTGCGGCGCGGTCGGAACTGCGCCGCCACCGCGTCTCGGCGTTTTTGAAACGTCTGACCGCCGCCGCATGATGAGGCGACTGGCTTTCATTAAGCCGCCTGCGGCACGCGGACCATCGCCTCGGCGGTGCGGCAGAGCGTGAGCCAGCAGTCGAGCGAGAGGTCGTGCGCGTTCTCGCCGGGGGCGAAGCGGTCCATGTGGCCCTTCAGCAAGCCGGGCGCGACCGGCGCACCGCGCCGGGCGGATGCACGGCATCGGCCAGCTCGACCCAGAGCAGCGTGCCCGGCCCGTAGAGGCGGATGGCGTCGGCCAGTTCGCGCGCCTCGCGCTCGGCGAGCGGCTGCATGCCGTGGAAGACGAAGATTTTTTCCCCTTCCGTGAGGTCTTCGACGAGCTTGCGGATCAGGAACGGCAGGCGCCGCACTTCGCGCGCATGGATCGCCTCGGGCGCCATCTCGCCGAGCTTGACCCAGGCGTGGTAGCGGAAGCCGTAGCGCCGGTCGAAGACCATGTATTCGCGCCCGGACGCGGCGACTTCGATCTCGATGGTGTCCGGCTGGCCCATGCCGGCGAAGCGGCCGCGCAACGCATTCAGCAGCGGCGGCAGCGGCGTGGAGGAGAAGCGGAGCAGCCCGAGCGGCTCGATGCCGCAGCGCCGCTGCACCAGGCCGAACTCGCAGTTCTCGCCGAGGGATTCGAAGCGGGTGAGGAGGGGGGCGAATTCTGGCCTCGCGGTAGGTTCCGATGCGGCTGGGACCGGCTTGCTCCGGGCGGGCTGGGCAGTCTCGGCGCCCGTCGCCGGATCGAGACCGAACGTCAGCGTCCAGTGAAGTTCCAGCAGTTCGGTGGCAACGCCAGGCAACGTCAGATAATCAGGGCGAATGTACAGGTACCTCCACTCGACGCGGCTCGAAGAACAGCCTCGCCGGCCGCGGTTCCACGAGTGCGGATTTGAATGTCGTGAACAGTTCCGCATGCAGGCGTTGCAGTCCATCCGACGCTTCGTTGATGGCAAGCTTACCAATGTAGTTCTGCATCGCCCGCACAAGGCAGGAGCCGCTTAGCGAGTCCCTGCGGGCGAGAAGCCTGTCGCTCAGCGTAATTGCGTACCGGACGGGCGCAGAACCGTTGCGGCGGTTCCATTCAATTGCGTTAAGCGCGCGTATTATCTCCACATCCACGGCGCCGGGTGACACGTTGACCCGCGGCAGGTCGAGCGGAGGCAATTCGGGGAGGCCGAGAAAAGTCGCTGCAAAATGTCGAACTAGGTCGAGGCCTTCCGCGACCACTTGGTCGTAGGAGACAATGCTGATGGCGCCGGGGCCGAACACCCTGGCGTAGATGCCGAGGCCATGTCCGAAGTTCACCAGCGTGGAACTGGGCGGGTTGAGCAGACGCTCGCAAATGTATTCGGGAAACGTTAAGGTCACTCGGCCCGCCTTCACCTCCTCCTTCCAATGAGAAGGCAACAGGTCAGCCCAGGACCGGGCATAGAAGACGACACGCACCTCGAGTTCCCCAAGCAGCCGCTTTAGGTGGGCGACGTTCGGCTCGCGCAAAGTGGTAAGTCCCTCGACGGATATCACCACGACGCGGTGACCACCTTCCCGCAATGCACCGAACTCAGCATCAAGACCCGCGTCAGGCACGGTGAACAACTGCTCAAGAAGCCGATGGTGGGCTGTTGGACCCCATACAGTGGGAAAGTGGATGCCGTGTCCGTCAAGAAGCGGCCTGAGCTTCGCAAGCCCTTCCTGCAGGTAGCTAGAACCGGTCTTGTGTGGTCCGACATGGATAACGAAGCGGCTCATGCATCACCTCGGAACGCCACCGATCGAAGGAACGGAGCGGCACATGATTTCGGCGGCAAACTTGGAGCGAGGCCATCGCTCATGGCGGCACTCCCGCGTCAGTCCACGCTAGTGCCCGAAAACGCCAAGGGCTTCTGGGATGAGGTTGGTGTGCGTGTACTTGCTTCCCGCCACACCCGGCATGTTGATCGGCACGCTCATCTTGCCGCAGTCGGACGGATCGACGCCGGGGCATGACTGGTTTGGCTTGTCGCACTTGCCTGGCCCCTCGCACCGCTTCGTCCAGCTCGAGAACACCAGCTCGTCAGGGCGACCGACAATGCTGTTGATTTGACGGGCGAAGTCCATTGTGTCGTCAAAATATTCTTTGTCGGTTCTGACCGGCGCATGGCTGCTCCACAGGATCACCCCGAACGGTATCTGGCGCTCTGCGAGAAACGCCTTCAGCGCCCGCATCTCGCCGGCAAAGAGCTGTATGCGTTGGGGCTGCATTTCGACCTGCACAATGGCGATGTCGAGATGATAGGCAGCGGGGCGAAATCCGTTGGCGATCAGGGCATTGATCCATGTCTTGTGTTGCGCGAGCTTGATCGATGGATAGGGCTCGGTGTCGACAAACGAGGGGACAGCACCAAGACCCTGCTTCTCGATTTCCGCCGAGACCCTGCTGACGAATCCCGCCGTCTCTCTCGCGGCCTGCGCGATCGTGAAGTTGCAGATCGGCTTGTTTAAGTCCCAATCCGCTGAACAGAGGTTCGTCCATGCTGACGAATTGCACTGCGCCGCCGTATTGCTCGATCCGTTTGATCGTGTCCACCGTCATCTTCGGCGTTCTGCTCGCATGGCAGTCCCACTCCTTCACGGCCCCGACGCCAATCGCGGTCTTGATCCCCCATTGTCGCAGCTTTGCGAAGGCATCCACCCTCGTGAGGGCGCCGAAAGAGTTTCTTCTGTCGCTGGGCTGCAATTGCGCTGGGCTGAACTCGAACACGTCGACCAAGCGGCGCGCCGCAGCCCAGGCATCCGGATTGTCGAACAACGCGAGATAGTCCGGGCTTTGCGGCGCCGGATTGAACCAAACCGATGCATCCGCGGCCAGCACGGTGGTTGCGGGAGCAACTGTGCATATCAGTGCCGCGACGGCCGAAGCCACGAACCCGTAGCCGCGTCGCAAATGGACCATCGCTGACAATAAGGCCTTCTGCATAACCGTGTCCTATCCGCAAGTTGCGATGCGCGCTGCCAAGCGCGTTGCTCGGGGTGGATTGATACCGTGCCGGTTGGCCTGCCGGAAGAAAAACCTCGGAGCCGGTCGACGCTGCGGCGCGACGCCGCTACAGATAATCGGACGTGTAGATCAACCTCGATTTGGGGATGGCAGGGACGTTATCGCATATGGAACAGGTAGCATTGGAGGATTTCAGCGCCAACTCCCTGCAACTGGCCCCCGAAGTTGCGTTCGAGGCACCAAGATGCCTGATCCATACCAATTTCGGCGAGGTCGACGCGGAAGAGGGGCGCAGGCATCTGGAGGCGTTATACGTTGCACGTCAACGTCGCGTTCCGGCGATCAGGCTAATGCGCCTCCCGCGACTTACGACGCTTGCTGTTCCGTCTGGGCAGGACTTTCTTCCAGTCCTCGACAACGTTGTCCTCAGAGACCAAGTGCGACGGGATTGGACTGACGAAGACCTGACTGCCGCGCTGCGGAGTTGCGTCCAAAATGCTTGCATCCCTGAACAGGCCGTTGTGATCGCGCGCTACGGCCTCCAGACATGGGGTCACTGGCTTGGTGAACTTCTGCCGAAGCTGGTGTGTGTTGAAACGGCGTTTCCCGGACAATTCAAATACGTATTCCCGCGCCGGTTAGCGAACGACGAGGGGCTTCGCCAAGTTCGCGGAGTCCCTCTTGGCTTACGGAATCGGTGAGGAAAGGCTCATTCTGGTCCGTCCGGGTCATTCTTACGAAGCGCGCGAGCTTTATGCCGTGAGTTCGGTATGGTCAGCGGACAATTCGATCCATCCACATGCAGTCGAAGTCATGCGGACCATTCAGCCTCCGGACGCTGAGCTTCGTGGATTACCCGACAAGGTTGCCTTGCTTCGACGCAAGTCGAAGACACGAAACATACAGAACATCGACGAAATCACTTTTATGCTCAACGCTCAAGGCTGGGCAACGGTCGACGTTGGCAAGTTACCATTCCTGGATCAAGTGAAGATATTCGCGAAGGCGCGGCACATCGCGTCGATTCTCGGATCAGGCCTCACGGGCCTCATGTACTCTCTCCAAGCACGTCTCGGTGCTGACGCTGGCTCCCGGCAACTGGAGTGATTCCTTCTTTTATGGGCTAATGCAAAATCGCAATGCACGGCTAGCCGACGTTCGCGGCACGTCAACGGCGACCTGCCGAGACGCGGCGCGGACGGCCCCATTCGTCGTACATGTGACCGCTGCCGCGGCTGGTCTTCGGGCGCTTGGCGAGCAGCAGCCCGAATGCGCCACGGCATGACCTGCTGGCGGCAAATACTGCCGGCCCGGACACGGCGGTCGGTCCTAGACGATTTTATTCCAAATCAGAATTGAAAATGGGACTAGTATAGAGAGAAGATCGACGTAAGAACATCTTGGCGGCTGATTGCGCGGCTGTCCAACATCGGAAATGCCGACCAGATGCTCTCTATGCCGAGGGCACTTAGGTCGAGTTCACAAAATTCATCCATAATCGCATAATATTGAATCCGACAAAATCGTGTTCTTCGCATGCAAGTTCGTGATAGCTACAAGCCCCGTCGGAGGACAGTCAATTAGATGTATCCGTAGGTCCGGACGATACTTCTTAAGGATGGGGAGGAGTTTCCAGACGTCACCGGTCCACGAGTGCCGTGTTGTCAAATCCTCATCCTTTTCATGCCTCGGCGTCCGTTCGGCCATACGCGAATTCGTCGGTAGACAATCATGCAGCAAAACAAGTGAGCGGTTCCCACAGTACGTTTCAATGTTAATGAGGTCTCGCAATAGGAATTCAAATCGGTGCATTCCGTCCAAAAAAGCTAGGTCAACACCCTCCGGCAGGAGGGCGCCAAGGTCATAGCATCTGAAGAAATCATCCGACGACATCTGAAAAAGAAGCGTGCGCGTTCGCTTCCCCGCTGGATTGGAAGCAAAACGAAACTCCGGATCAATGCACACAGCGTCGCAGTCAATTTGGGTAAGCGAACCCCCCGTATTGGTACCTATTTCGATATATGTCCGCGGACTCCAGTGTTTTGCAGACCGTCCCAATGAAATGCAAGTACGGCACTCCCTGGAACGCTGGTTCCGAATTAGGGATGCGAACTAAGGGCATTTTGCAGGCTCCAGACTATCTCAACGGCAACCACGGGTTGGCTGCTCCGTCCATTCGACAAGCAGCCTCATATCTCTTCGCGTGTGTGCAATGTGTTCGCGTCGTGGGTCTCCTGTGTCGGGTCTTGCTTGCCGCGTTGGCTTCGGGCAACGCCTGCTACAATGTCGTTTCCCGGAAGGTCAACCTCACTTTGGTTTTGAGATCGGTGCTGTCCCCCTCCCTCCCCGCTTCCCCCTGGGCACGCTGCTGCCCCTTTGCCGCGACCGCTTCGCCGATCGCGTCCATGGCGGTTTTCACGAGCGGCTCGACCTCGCGCACGCGCCGCTGCCGGTCGGCCAGCAACGCATCCTCGGTCGGGGCCGCGGGCGATCCCGGATATCGGGGCTTCCTCCATCGCGAAACTCCCTCGGCTTCCACGGCGTGCCGCTCCGGCGCAGCCATGCGGCCCGGCGTGCGAGAAAACGTACTTGCCCAGGCAGGGGGTGTTGCGTTCTTATTCCGTTCGTGTCCCCCACCGCCTCCCCCGCCCCGGCCGAGCGTTTCGCCCGCATCATCGACGGGCTGTACCAGGCCGTCGCGGCGCGCGGGGCAAAGGGTTGGCTCCCCCTGCCGCTGCTCCTCCTGCTCTGGTCCCGGCTGCGCCGCCTGTCGGTCCGGTTCGCCCGGCTTGCGGCACAGGTCCAGGCCGGCACGCTGCGTGCCCCCCGCCGCCGACCCGCCACACCCCGCCCGCCCCGGCCTCCGCCGAGGCGCCTGCCGCGGGGCTTCGCCTGGCTCATGCGGCCGGTGCCGGAGGCGGCGTCCGCCGCCTCGCAGCTGCAATACCTGCTCGCGGAGCCGGAGATGACGGCGCTGATCGCCGCCGCCCCGCAGGCGGGCCGCCTGCTGCGCCCGCTCTGCCGGATGCTCGGCGTGCGTCCCCCGCCGAGCCTGGTCCTGCCGCGACCGGCTCCGCCGGCGGCGGCATCGCCCCGCCCCGCCATGAGCGGTCCGGCCCCCAGGCCCGCGTCAACCCCCGACGCACCGCGCCCGCAGCCTCCCGCGATCACCAGACGGGTGCCGCGTCCCCGCTTCCGCGCCCGGTGTCCGCCGGTTCCGGCATGAGGCTGCAACGTATCCGCACGCCGATATCGTTCCGTATAGTCAACGAAACATCGTCCATCCGGCGCGCAGGGACGGCCGAGCGGCATCTGCTAGCATGGGCCGGCCGCACCGCCAGCCCTGATTCGCTTGGGGAAACCATGCCGCCTTCGCTTCCCCGCTTCGCCCTCGATGCGCTGCTGCCGCTCTGCCGCGACCGTTTTGCCGACCGCGTCCATGGCGGCTTCTTCGAGCAGCTCGACCTCGCCCACGCCCCGGTCCCGCTCGGCAGCAAGCGGCTGATGGTGCAGTGCCGGCAGCTCTATGTGCTCGCGCATGCCGCCCTGCTCGGCGACGCCAGCGGCGCAGGACGCCGCGGCACGCGGCTACGCGTTCCTCCGCCGCGCCTATCCCGGACGCGAGGCACGGCGGCTGGCGCTTCCGCGCCGCCGACGACGGCACGCCGATCGACGGCACGAAAGACCTCTACGGCCACGCCTTTCTGCTGTTCGCGCTGGCGTATCTGCATCGCGCCTTCGCCGCGCCCGACGCCATTGCGCTCGCCGCCGCCACGCTCGACACGCTGCACGCGCGCATGGCGGCACCCGGCGGCGGGTTCTGGGACCGCGCGAGCGCCGACTGGCAGCCCGACCGCGGTCCTGCGCCGGCAGAACCCGCACATGCACCTGCTGGAGGCGCTGCTGGCGCTGCACGAAGCGACCGGCGAGGCGCGCTGGCGCGACGAGGCGACGCGCATCGTGCGCCTGTTCCTCGCCCGCTTCTACGACGCCCCCACCGCGACGCTGGGCGAGTTTTTTGCCGCCGACTGGGCGCCGCACCCCGAGCAGGGCCACATCGTCGAGCCGGGGCACCATTACGAATGGGTCTGGCTGCTGCATCGCTACCATGCCCAGGGCGGGACGCTCGAGGTGCTGGCGGCCGCCGACGCGCTGTTCGCGACGGCGCTGCGCCACGCCACCGACCAGGAGCACGGCGGCATCCACGACCAGATCGACCGCGCCGGCCGCGTCATCGCCGCGACACGGCGCATCTGGCCGGTCACCGAGGCGATCAAGGCGCATCTCGCCCGCATCGAGGCCGGGCGGCCAGTGCCCGAGGGCCAGCCCGGACAACTGATCGCGCAGCTGTTCCGCGACTTCCTGCGCCCCGACCGCGGCGACTGGGTCGAGACGTGCACGCGCGAGGGCGCGCCGACCGCCAGCGTCCTGCCCGGCAGCACGCCGTATCACGTGTTCCTCGCCGCCGCCGAGACGGTGCGCGTGGGCGCCGGGCGCTAGAACGGGATTTCGTCGTCCAGGTCGTTGCCGCCCTTGGGCGCGTCCCAGGACGGGCCGCTCTCCCGCGCCGCCGCGGCGCCGCCGCGCGCCGGCGCCCGCTCGCGCGCCGGCTGGCCGCCGCCCTCGCCCGCTCCGGCATCGTCGCCGCCGCGGCTGTCGATCAGCTGGATGTCGCCGCGGAAGCGGCTGATCACGACCTCGGTCGTGTATTTCTCCTGGCCGGACTGGTCGGTCCACTTGCGCGTCTGCAGGCTGCCCTCGACATAGACCTTGCGACCCTTGCGGAGGTATTTTTCGGCCACGTTGGCGATGTTCTCGTTGAAGATCACCACCCGGTGCCACTCCGTACGCTCCTTGCGCTCGCCGGAGGCACGGTCGTTCCAGGTCTCGCTGGTCGCCAGGGTGAAGTTGACGATTTTTGTGCCGTCCTGCGTGGATCGCACCTCCGGGTCCTTGCCGAGGTTGCCAACCAGAATGACCTTGTTCACGCTGCCCGCCATCGCCGCCCCTTCCCTGCTTCCGCCCGACCGCCATAGTAACCAGTAACACCTATAGAATCGCAATCCGAACTCTGGGAACATCCCCTCGAATGGCCGGCTCCATCCACGTGCGCGGCGCGCGCGAGCACAACCTGCAGAACGTGGATGTCGCCATTCCGCGCGACAGCCTGACCGTGATCACCGGCCTGTCCGGGTCGGGAAAATCCTCGCTCGCCTTCGACACGATCTACGCCGAGGGCCAGCGGCGCTACGTCGAGAGCCTGTCGGCCTATGCGCGGCAGTTCCTGGAACTGATGGGCAAGCCCGACGTGGACGCGATCGACGGCCTGTCGCCGGCGATCTCCATCGAGCAGAAGACGACGAGCAAAAACCCGCGCTCGACCGTCGGCACGGTGACCGAGATCCACGACTACATGCGCCTGTTGTGGGCGCGCGTCGGGGTGCCGTATTCGCCCGCCACCGGCCTGCCGATCGAGGCGCAGACGGTGAGCCAGATGGTCGATCGCGTGCTGGCGATGAAGGAAAGCACGCGCCTGCTGCTGCTCGCGCCGGTGGTGCGCGACCGCAAGGGCGAATACCGCAAGGAACTCGCGGAATTGCAGCGGCGCGGCTTCACCCGCGTCAAAGTTGACGGAAAGCTCTACGAGATCGGCGAGGTGCCGGCGCTCAACCGCAAGCTCAAGCACGAGATCGAGGCGGTGGTCGATCGCGTGGTGGTGCGCGACGGCATCGCGCCGCGGCTCGCCGACAGTTTTGAAACCGCCCTCGGCCTGTCCGACGGTGTCGTGTATGCCGAGGACGCCGACAACGGCGAGCGCACCGTGTTCTCCTCGCGCTTCGCCTGTCCGGTCAGCGGTTTCACGATCGAGGAGATCGAGCCGCGGCTGTTCAGCTTCAACAACCCGCACGGCGCCTGCCCGGCCTGCGACGGCTTGGGCGTCGAGACGTTCTTCGATCCCGCCCTGGTGATCCCCGACGAGCGCCGCACGCTCGCCGAGGGCGCGGTCGCGCCGTGGACCGGCGCGCAGAGCCCCTACTACGACCAGACGCTGCAAAGCCTTGCGCGGCACTTCAAGGTGTCGCTGCGCACATCCTGGAGCGACCTGCCGGCGCGGGTGCGCGAGGCGATCCTCGACGGCACCGGCGATGAGGAAGTCGCGTTCACCTACAAGGATTCCGTGCGCAGCTACACCGTGAAGAAGCCGTTCGAGGGCGTGCTGCGCAACCTGGAACGCCGCTGGCGCGAGACCGACAGCGCCTGGGTGCGCGAGGAAATGGCGCGCTACCAGGCCGAGAAGCCCTGCGCGGTGTGCCACGGCGCGCGGCTGAAGCCGGAGGCGCTGGCGGTCAAGGTGGCGGCGAAAAACATCGCCGAGGCCTCGGAACTCTCGATCCGCGCGGCGCTCGAATGGTTCCGCGGCGTGCCGCCCAGCCTGACCCCGCAGCGCCAGGAGATCGCACGCCGCATCCTGCGCGAGATCGTCGAACGGCTTGCAGTTCCTGGTCGATGTGGGGCTGGATTACCTGACGCTGGCGCGCGGCTCGGCGACGCTGTCGGGCGGCGAGAGCCAGCGCATCCGGCTGGCCAGCCAGATCGGCTCCGGGCTGACCGGCGTGCTCTATGTGCTCGACGAGCCGTCGATCGGGCTGCACCAGCGCGACAACGAACGGCTGCTGGCGACCTTGCGGCGGCTGCAAGCGCTCGGCAACACCGTGCTGGTGGTCGAGCACGACGAGGAAGCGATCCGCGCCGCCGACCACGTGATCGACATGGGGCCGGCCGCGGGCATCGCCGGCGGCCGCGTGGTGGCGCAGGGCACGCCGGCGGAGATCGCGGCGAATCCGCAGTCGCTGACCGGGGATTATCTGTCCGGCCGGAAGCGCATCGAGGTGCCGCGCCTGCGCCGGCCGATGCAGAGGGAGCGCGTGGTGCGCGTGGTCGGCGCCACCGGCAACAACCTGAAAAACGTGACGGCGGAATTCCCGCTCGGCACCTTCACCTGCGTCACCGGCGTGTCCGGCGGCGGCAAATCGACGCTGGTGGTGGACACGCTCTACAAGGCGGCGAGCCGGCGGCTGATGGGCTCGGGCGAGGTGCCGGCGCCGCACGACGCGCATCGACAATCTCGAACTGCTCGACAAGATCATCGACATCGACCAGTCGCCGATCGGCCGCACGCCGCGCAGCAACCCCGCCACCTACACCGACCTGTTCGCGCCGATCCGCGACTGGTTCGCCGAGCTGCCGGAAAGCCGCGCGCGCGGCTACAAGCCCGGCCGCTTCAGCTTCAACGTCAAGGGCGGGCGCTGCGAGGCGTGCCAGGGCGACGGCGTGCTGAAGATCGAGATGCATTTTTTGCCCGACGTGTTCGTCACCTGCGACACCTGCAAGGGCAGCCGCTACAACCGCGAGACCCTGGAGGTGAAATTCCGGGAAAAGTCGATCGCCGACGTGCTGGCGATGACGGTCGATGAGGCGGTGCCGTATTTCTCCGCCGTCTCGCGCATCCATGACCGGCTGAAAATCCTGCAGCAGGTCGGGCTGGGCTATATCAGCCTCGGCCAGCAGGCGACCACGCTGTCCGGCGGCGAGGCGCAACGAATAAAACTGTCGAAGGAGCTGGCGCGGCGCGCCACCGGCCGGACGCTCTACATCCTCGACGAGCCGACCACGGGCCTGCATTTCGAGGACGTGCGCAAGCTGCTGGAAGTGCTGCACGCGCTGGTCGAGCAGGGCAACACCGTCGTGGTCATCGAGCACAATCTGGAAGTGATCAAAACCGCCGACTGGATTCTCGATCTCGGGCCGGAGGGCGGCGACGGCGGCGGGCGCATCATCGCGGCCGGCACGCCGGAGGCGATCGCGGCGACGCCGGAGAGCTACACCGGGCAGTTCCTCGCCCCGCTGCTGCCGATGGCGGCGGCAAAGACAAGGCGGCGGGCGTAGGGCGGGTGGAACCCGCCTGCTTGCCGCGAGGGAAAGCGGCGGGTTGCGCCCGCCCAACGCCCCCGGGAATATTAAAGCGACATGATTGAATTATTCTGGGCGGTAGCGCCAGACCGAGGCGGGCGGGAAATTGAGCGGCGTCCAGGCCTCGCGGCGCGCCGACATGCCATGCTTGCGCCACGGCAGCGGCGAGGTGACGCAATAGCTGAAGTGCAGGAAGCCGCGCCCCGGCGCCACCGCCGCGATCGCGTCGATGAAGCGGCGCTGCTCGGCGACCGGCAGCAGCACCAGCGGGATGCCGCAGATCACCGTGCCGACCCGGCCGTGCAGCGCCGCGGGCAGCAGGGCGGCGAGCCGGCGCGCGTCGCCCTCGATGACGGCGACGCCCGGCAGCACCCGGCGCAGATGCGCCGCCATGTCGGGCACGATTTCGACCACGTGCAGCCGCGCCGGCGGCAGGCCGGAGCGCAGCAGCGCGCGGGAGATCACGCCGGTGCCGGCGCCCAGTTCCAGCACGATCTCGTCCGCCCCGTACCGCGTCGCCGCGACGATGCGCCGGCACAGCGCCGCCGACGAGGGCACCATCGAGCCCATCTGCAACGGATTGGCCAGCCAGCGGCGGAAGAACATCGCCGGGTTCGCCACCGGCGCGACGGCCGGTGCGGTATCGGAAGCATGCATCGCAGGCGTCCGCTATTTGATCTTCGCCTCGCGGAACACGACGTGCTTGCGGGCGACCGGGTCGTATTTCTTCAGCTCCAGCTTGCCGGTCTGGGCGCGCGCGTTCTTCTTGGTGACGTAGAAATAGCCGGTGTCGGCGGAGGACACGAGCCTGATCTGGACGACGTTGCTCTTGGCCATGGCAGGATCCTTTCAGGCCGCGCTTCATGCAGAGCGGCGGTGCGTCCGTCAAGCCTCGGCTGCGTTGCCGCGGGTGCAGCGGCCGGTTACACTCCCGCCGACCCGCGCGTCGCCCCGACGCCGGCTCAGGAGCGGCCATGGGACGCGAGTTCAGCCATATCGCCCGGCGCTGCGAGCGCGCCGTGGTCACCGCCTACCGCGACCTGCGCGCCCACGGCTGCGCCGACGTGAGCGCGTTCCAGGCCTGCACCACGCTCTACCGCATCCACCACCCCGAGGCGTCGCTGAACGAGGCGCGCCGCCTGGTGGCCGAGTGGATCGACCACCACGTCGTGCGCAGCGACACCGGCCCCACCAGCGGCTGCGGCTGCGACTGAACCGGCGCTAGATCGCGTCGAGGAAGTTGGCCGCCGCCGAGGCGCGGCCCAGCAATGCGCAGACCGCCGGGTCCTCCGCCGACCCCTCCGCCACCAGTGCGTCCATCGGCATGAAGTATTCGTGCGCCTCCGGCACCCGCCCGGCGGCGAAGCTGCGGTAGTGGCGGGATTTCAGCGCATACAGCACGCGCATGTCGCGCACCGGCAGCACCACCCCCTGCAGCGGCGGCTCGCGCAGCACGCCGGTGGCCCGCCAGCGCGGCGTCGGGTCGTTCGGCGCCACCGGGGCGAGCAGCCAGAGCATCGGGCAGACCGCCAGCAACGCGTGCGTGCTCGGCGCGAAGCGCGACCGCTTGTCCAGCAGGTTGGACAGCGAAGCGCAGGCTTCGATGGCAAAAATGTCGGCAAACGGCTCGGCCTGGGTGCCGCCGAAATGCAGCCACAGCCCATCGGGCAGCGTGCGCAGGGTGCGGCTGCCGGGCAGTTTCAGGAACGGATGGCACATATTGGTGGCATCGGCGGGCCGCCCGCGCAGCCAGCGCACGCGCTCGCCGCGGGCCAGCCCCGGCGGTCGCTGCGGCCATGCCCGCAGGCGGGCCCGTACAAGTGCGTCAAGCGATGGAAGGTCGTTCATGGTCTTCATCCCCCTCGGCAACAGGCGAGATGCCCGTTCACGAAGGCATGGTAACCCGCGAGGAGGATTAGCAAAAGCATCGGATCAGGCAGTATCGGCAACAGAGACGGTAAGAATTCGCAAACCACCTGTGAGTTGGCCAAGGCGACACCGTTCTATTTGCGTTATCCGCGATCCGTTGCTGGTCTGGCCAAGGTGATTTTTTCTTCCGTGGATTCAGAACTGCGAGTCAATAGAATCGGTTACAGATCGTTCGTCAGGCGTCGTGTCAACTGCCCCGCCTGCCGGCAGGCGCGCAAGCGGGCCCGTTGCTCGATCGACCTGACAAAGAATTTAACGTGAGCGCGGCCGCACTCCCGGCGCGCGGACGGCCGGCGCGGCGGCGGCCGGCGGCGTCAGCCGCGGGCGGCCAGCGGGCGGTAGTCGCGCTGCGGCGCGCCGGTGTAGAGCTGGCGCGGCCGCCCGATGCGCTGCGACGGGTCCTGCACCATCTCCATCCACTGGCTGATCCAGCCGACGGTGCGCGCGACGGCGAACAGCGCGGTGAACATGCTGGTCGGGAAGCCCATCGCCTTGAGGATGATCCCCGAATAAAAATCGACGTTCGGATAGAGTTTCCTGCTCACGAAATAGTCGTCGTGCAGCGCGACATGCTCCAGCTCCACGGCCAGATCGAGCAGCGGATCGTCCTTGATGCCGAGTTCGCCGAGCACTTCGTGGCAGGTGCGCTGCATGATTTTTGCCCGCGGGTCGTAGTTCTTATAGACCCGGTGGCCGAACCCCATCAGCCGCACGTTGCTGTTCTTGTCCTTCACTTTTGCGATGAAGTCGGGGATGTGGCTGGCATGGCCGATCTCGCCCAGCATGCGCAGCACCGCCTCGTTGGCCCCGCCATGCGCCGGCCCCCAGAGGCTGGCGATGCCGGCGGCGATGCAGGCGAACGGGTTGGCTCCGGTCGAGCCGGCCAGCCGCACCGTGCTGGTCGAGGCGTTCTGCTCGTGGTCGGCGTGCAGGATCAGGATCAGGTCGAGCGCCCGCGCCAGCACCGGGCTGACGCGATACTCCTCCGCCGGCACGGAAAACATCATGTGCAGCAGGTTCTCGGCATAGCCGTATTTGTTGGACGGATAGACGAAGGGCTGGCCGACCGAATATTTGTGCGCCCAGGCGGCGATCGTCGGCAGCTTCGCGATCAGCCGGAAGGCGCTGATCCTGCGGTGTTCCGGGTCGTTGATGTCGAGGCTGTCGTGGTAGAAGGCCGACATCGCCCCGACCGCGCCGCAGAGCACCGCCATCGGATGAGCGTCGCGGCGGAAGCCATTGAAGAAACTTCTGATCTGCTCGTGCAGCATGGTGTGGCGGATGACGCCGCGGTCGAATTCCTCCATCTGCTCGGCGGTCGGCAGCTCGCCGTTGAGCAGCAGGTAGGCGACTTCGAGGAAGGTCGAATGCTCGGCCAGCTGTTCGATCGGATAGCCGCGGTACAGCAGCACGCCGGCATCGCCGTCGATATACGTGATCTTGCTCTCGCAGGCGGCGGTGCCGCCATAGCCGGGATCGAAGGTGAACACGCCGAGATCGGCGTAGAGTTTCTGGATGTCGGCCACCGACGGGCCGAGCGTGCCGGCGCGCAGCTTCAGCGTGGCGGACCGGTTGGTGCCGTCCAGGGTCAGGGTGACCGTTCCGGTGCCGGTGTAAGACGTGCCGTTCATGTGTGTGCCCCTGTCAGCCGCCGCGCGCTGCCCGACTTTGCGGCAGTGCGGAAAATTACGGCGGCGGTTGAGCGAAGGCAACCTTCGCGCCTGCAGCAAATGCCTGTGACCCGTGCGCTCAGAACGCCGAAGCGGCCCACAGCCCGCGCGCGCCGGCGCGCGCCTCGGCCTCGGCCGCTGCCAGCGCCGGCGTGCCCGGCTCCGCCCGCGCCCAGCCGCCGGCGATCATGGCGCGGTTGAGGTCCGCGCCGCCGGCACGGCAGGTTCCCTGCGGGAAGCCGCTGCGGTCGCGGCCGGCCAGGCGGCAGGTCACGTCGCGGTCGCCGACCAGCCGTGCCAACCCGTCGGCCGCGGCGGCGCCGCAGTCGAATGCCGCGCCGTCGCCGCGGCGGCAGACCCGCCCGCGCGGGGGCGCGAGCACGCCGCGCAGCCGCACCACGCGGTCGTCGAGGCGCAGCGTCTCGCCATCGACCACGGCGACCGCCGCCGCCGCCACCGTGAGCGAGTCGCTGCCCGCCGGCACGCGGCCGAACAGGGTGGCGGGGAGCAGCAGCAGCACGATGCCGCCGGCGACCAGCACGGCCAGCACGCCCGCCGCAAGCGTCGGGCGCAGCCCCAGGCCGCGGCGGGACGGCGCGAGCGGACCGGCGCGGAAAATCCGGCGCCTGCGGTGGATCGGCACGCGCTGCCTCCGGCGTGCGTGAAGCTACGCGGTGCGTAGCGCGAGCCGCCCGGCTCCGCAACCGCGGCGCTCACCACCGCATGACCGCCCCTAATCTCGGCTGGTCGGGGCGCAGGCCGGGCGCCGTCGTCCGCTCCCATTCCTGCACCGGCATGAAGCGGGGGGCGAGCAGATGGTAGGTGCGGGCGATCCGTGCCCAGGCGTGCGGGTCGAGCAGCGCGGGGGCGGCCCGCCATTCCGCCAGCAGCGGCGCGAACGCCAGCCGCGTGCGGACCAGCCAGTCGCGATGCGCGCGGATGAAGGCGCGGGTGGCGTCGATGGCGCCGAGTGCCGCGGGCAGATCGGCGACCTGCGCATCGATCTCGGCGAAGCGGGCGGCCAGCTGGCGGCACGCGGTCGCCGCCAGGCGCCGCACCCGGGCGAGCATCGCCTGCCGCTCGCCCTGGCCGCGCCATTCGATGCCGGGCGCCTGCAGCGTCCGGCCGAGTGCCTGCATGGGCAGCAGCAGCGTCTCGCGCAGCGCCTCGATATAGGCGAGCTCGTCGGCGAGCGATGCCAGCAGCGACGGCGCCGCCGCGGCCTGGTCCGGCGGCGCGGCGAGCAGGGCGCGGCGCAGCCTGGCCTCGGCGACGGCATGGTGACGCGGTTCCGGCGACCAGCTCGCCTCGCCGGTCCGCACTTCCGGCGGCAGGTGGTCGCCGAGCCGCAGCAACACGACATAGTCGAGCGACTCGGCGATCAGGCCGAGCATGCGGCCGTCCGGGCTGGCGTCGGCGATGGCGAAGGCGTGGCGGAGCGTGCGGAGCGGCACCGCCCCCTGCCGGTCGCCGAGCGGCACCACCATCGCCGGCGCGCCGTCGGCCTCGGCGCGGCGGAACAAGGGCGGGCCGAGCGCGGTGAACGCCGGGTTGCCGAGTTCGCAACGGTCTGGGACGGCATCGGGCATGGCGGTGCCTGGGGTCTGTCTTGTGGTGCGAGACAGGTATCACGATTACCGTAAACATCCTGAAAACGACAACGCAGTCTCGCGACGCAGAACGCTTTAACGTCTCCGTCAGCTTTGTCGCGCATTTCTGGACGCCCCTCAGCGACCGAGATTCACGCCATGCCGTCGGACACCTCCCTGCGGGACCACGTCCCCGCCCGCTACCGGCTCAGCCCGAGCCGGCGCAGCGCCGCGACCGAGCGCCGCCGGCTGGAGCGCGACCTGGCAACGGCGACCCAGCAGGGGCGTTTCCTGCTGCACTACCAGCCGCTTCTGGCGCTCGCCACCGGCGAGATGTACGGCGCCGAGGCGCTGATCCGCTGGCCGGTTCGCGGGCAGGGCATGATCCCGGAATTGGTGTTCATCCCGATCGCCGAGCAGAGCGGCCAGATCGTGCCGATCGGCGGCTGGGCGCTGCGCGCGGCGTGCCGCGAGGCGCGGCGCTGGCGGGCCGCCTGGACGGTGTCGGTCAATGTCTCCGCCCGCCAGTTGGCAGCGGGCGCGCTGCTCGGCCAGGTCGCGGCGGCGCTGGAGGAGAGCGGGCTGCCGCCCGAGCGGCTGGAGCTGGAGCTGACCGAATTGCAGCTGGGCGGCGCCGAGACCGAGTTGCTGCTGGCGCTGTCGGCGATCCGCGACCTGGGCGTGGGGGTGGCGCTGGACAATTTCGGCACCGGGGCCGCGAGTCTGGCGGTGCTGAAGCGGCTGCCGCTGACGGCGATGAAGCTCGACCGTTCGCTGGTGCGCGGCCTGCCGGCGGACCGCGAGGATGCGGCAATCGTGCGCGCGCTGATCGTGACCGGCCATGCGCTCGGCCTGCGCGTGGTGGCCGAGGGCATCGACACCGAGGCGCAGCGCGCGTTCCTGGCCGCCAGTTTTTGCGACGAGGGCCAGGGCTATCTGTTCAGCGAGCCGCTGCCGCCGGAGCGACTGAAGCAGCTTCCCGGCGCCTAGCGGTCAGCTGTAGCGCTCCTCCAGCCAAGGGTCGGCGTTGTTGTTGTAGCCGCGGGTTTCCCAGAAACCCGGACGATCGGCGCTGCTGATCTCGATGCGCCGCAGCCATTTCGCCGACTTCCACAGATAGAGCCGGGGGATCAGCACGCGCACCGGCCCGCCGTGCTGGCGCGGGATCGGCCTGCCCTCCCAGCTGTGGACCAGGAACACGTCGGGCTGGTCGAACTGGTCGAGGCGGACATTGGTGGTGTAGCCGTCATACGCGTGGAAGACGACGTGGCGCGCCTGCGGCACCGGCCGCGCGCGGGCGAGCAGCTCGCGCGCGGCGACGCCCTGCCAGCGGTTGTCGTAGCGCGTCCACTGCGTGACGCAGTGCATGTCGGAAACGCTGTCGCTCTGCGGCAGCGCCATGAACTCGGCGAGGCCGAGGCTGAGCGGAGTTTCCACTGCGCCGTCGAGGTCGAGGCGGAATTTTTCCGCCGTCACCTCGGGCTGGATGCCGAGGTCGAGCACCGGCCAGTCGGACACCTCGCGCTGTCCGGGCGGCAGGCGGACGGTTGTCTGGGTCGGCGGTGGTGCCGGTGAGCAGCCGGCCTTCGCGCGCCCAGTCCTGCTTGCGCGCGATCAGCTTTTCGCGGGGTTTTCCGGTCGCCTCGTCCGCCATGCGTGGTGCTCCTGCGGCGTGTGGGGCGAAAGTAGGTGGGGCGGTAGGGGCGGGCAAGCGGGGCGGGCGCCCGCGAATGTCCGCACTGAGGGCCCATGGTGGCTCGACGGCATCGCGTCGTTTCAGCAGCCCCACTTCGACCATCTCCGCGCGCGCCCCTTGATCGCGTCGCCGCACGGCGCCAGCCGCAGTCACGGGGCGCGGCTGCCGGTGTTCCCATGCGCTGACCGCGGCGCCGCGGCCGTAAGGTCGTCGTAAGCGGGCGACGGCACAACCCACGGCGTCAAAAACCCCGAACGGAGTCGTCATGCACCGCACCTTCCTGCCCGCCGCCGTCGTCGCCCTGGTCCTCATCGCCGGGCCGGCCGCCTTCGCCGAAGAATCCTGCCAGGACTCCGGCCCGATGATGAGCAAGGCGGCGATGACGAAAAGCCTGCAGGATCGCGGTTACGTCAAGATCCGCAGCCTCTCCGAACACAACGGCTGCTACGAGGCGAAGGGCCTGGACAGCAAGGGCAAGCGTTTCGAGCTGGAAGTAAACGGCGCGACCGGCGCCATCGTCAACGCCGAGTAGCGCCATGCCGGCGAATCGTCCCGCGGCACCGGCGGAGATCTGTGTCTGGGACGGGCTGGTGCGCCTGTTCCACTGGGGCACGGCGGCGCTGGTCGCCGTCGCCTTCATCGTCGACAACCGCGCCGTCCACGAGGCGGCGGGGCTGGCCGTGCTGCCGCTGGTGGCGCTGCGCATCTTCTGGGGCTTCACGGGGCCGGCGCATGCGCGCTTCGCCGATTTCGTTGCTCGGCCCGGCACCATCATCGCCTATTTGCGGGCGCTGCGCGGCGGCCATCCGCCGCGCTACCTCGGCCACAACCCGGCCGGCGGGGCGATGGTGGTGGGGCTGCTGGCGCTACTGCTGATCACCGCCGGCACCGGCTGGATGTCGGAGACCGACCGCTGGTTCGGCGTGCCATGGGTGTCCGACCTCCACGCCACCGCATCGCACCTGCTGCTGATCATGATCGGGCTGCACGTGGCGGGCGTGCTCGCTTCAAGCCTGCTGCACCGGGAGAACCTGGTGCGCGCCATGCTCACTGGCCGCAAGCCGGTCAGCGTCCCCGATGCCGAGCCGCAGCACGAACACCGCCCCGCCGCCCGGCCGAGCTTCCGCCCGCGCTGATCCGCCATGCGCGGCCGCGACGCCGGCCACGATCGCAAGACCGAGGCCGGCGCCGCCGGCGCGGCGGCTGTGGAAACGGCCGAACACCAAAGCCCGCTCCGCCGGCGGCACGCCGGGACCGCGGTCGCACACATGCACCGTCGCCGGCGGTGCCAGCACCACCTCCACCGTCGTCCCCGGCGGGGAATGCGCGATGGCGTTGTCGATCAGGTTGCCGAGCGCCAGCTCCAGCGCCGCCGCGTTGCCGCGAAGCCCCGGCAGCGTCGGCGCACCGGTCAGCGCCAGCTCGACGCCGCGCCGCACCGCGAGCGGCGCCAGCGCGGCCACCGCCTCGGCGGCGACGGCATGCAGATCGACCGGCGCCGACACGTCGAGCGGCAGCCCGTCGAGCCGCGACATCGCCAGCATCTGCGCGACCAGCCGCGCCAGTCGGTCGGCGTCGTCGTGCAGCGCGTCGCATTCGGCCCCGGCCGGCAGCGCGTCGATGCGCGCGGTCAGCACCGCGAGCGGGGTGCGCAGGGCATGCGCCGCTTCGCCGGCAAAGCGCCGCTGCGCGTCCAGCGCCCGTTCCAACCGGTCCAGCGCCGCGTTGACCGCGCCGACCAGCGGTGCCAGTTCCTGCGGCAGCCTCGCGGCCGGCAGACGCACGCCCGGCGCCGCCGGCCCGACGCGCCCGGCGGCCGCCGACGCCTCGCGCAGCGGGCGCAGGCCGTGGCGCAGCGTCAGCACCCCGCTCGCCACCGTCGCCGCCCCGATCGGCACCAGCAGCCACAATGTGCTCAACAGGAACTCGCGCAGCAGGCTTGCCACCAGCGCCTCCTGCTGCTCGTGCGCCTGCGCCACCGCGACACGCCAGCGCCCATGCACGATCAGCACGCCAAGCAGCCCGGTCGGGTAGGTGGCCGAGGGCGGGGCGCGAAAAAAGCCGGTTGCCGGCGGGCGCGGCAGGAACGGCGCCAGCGCCACCGGCGCTTGCGCGTTGGAGCCGAGCAGCGGCGCGTTGGCGGCGTCGCAGATCAAATAGAGGCTCTCGCCGTCGGATTGCGCGAACGCCGCGGCCAGTTCGGCCGGCAGGCGCAGCGCCGGACGCCCGTCTGCCCCGCGCGTGATCTGGCTGGCGACCAGCTGCGCCTGGCTTTGCAGCGCGGCATCGTCGAGCGAGTGGATGGTCGCCAGCGTGCGCCACGCGATGCCGCCCGCGCCGAGCGCAATTCCGACCGCCATGACCGCGGCCAGCCGCCAGCCGAGCCGCGCGGCAAGGCGCCATGACCGCGCCGGCCCGGTCATTCGCCGGTGAGCATGTAGCCGACGCCCCGCACCGTATGGACGCGCACGCTCGCCGCCGCGTCTTGCAACCGGCGCCGCAACCGATGCACCGCCACCTCCACCGCGTTCGATCCGGTCGGCGTGTCGAAGCCATACAGGCCCTGCTCGATCGCCTCGCGCGCCACCACCCGCTCGGCGCGGCGCAGCAGCATCTCCAGCAGCGAGGTTTCGCGCGCCGGCAGCGCCAGCGTCACGCCCGCGACCGTGGTTTCGCGCGTCGGCGTATCCAGCATCAGATTGCCCAGCTCCAGCCGCACCCCCAAGGCCGCGTTCGGCCGTCGCAGCAGGGCGCGCACGCGCGACACCAGCTCGGGCATGTGGAACGGCTTGACGAGATAGTCGTCGGCGCCCAGGTCGAGCCCCTTGACCCGGTCCTCCGGCGCGTCGCGCGCGGTCAGGATCAGCACCGGCAGCGCGTCGCCGCTGCGGCGCAGGCGCGCAAGCAGCGTCAGGCCGTCCCCGTCGGTCAGGCCGAGATCGAAAATCGCCGCGTCGTAGCTGGCGACACGCAGACAGTCATCGGCCGCGCGCACGCCATCGGCTGCATCCACGGCGAACCCGGCGCGTTGCAGCGCCACGCTCAGCAGCGCGGCGAGCACGGCCTCGTCCTCCACCACCAGCAGGCGCATCGGCGCAATCTCCCATGAGTGAGCTTACGCCAGACTTACGGCGCCGTTCACCCGCGCTCGCGCATCAGCCGCGCCTTGTCGCGCTGCCAGTCGCGCGCCGCGATCGCCGCGCGCTTGTCGGCCTTGTTGCGGCCCTCGGCCAGGCCGAGCAGCACTTTCGCCCGGCCGCGCTCGTTGAAATGAATATCCAGCGGGATCAGCGTCTGCCCCTGCCGCGCGATCGCGCCGAGCAGGTGGTCGATCTGCTTGTGCTTGAGCAGCAGCTTGCGCGGCGCCCGCGGCTCGAAGCGCGACAGCACGCCGCCCTGCCATTCGGGAATGTAGCAGTTGAACAAGAACATCTCGCCGTCGCGCTCGCCGGCCCATGCCTCGTTCAGCGTGGCGCGGCCGGCGCGCAGGCTTTTCACCTCCGGGCCCTTCAGCACCAGCCCGGCCTCGATCGTCTCCTTGATCGTGTAGTCGAACCGCGCCTTGCGGTTCTGCGCCGCGACGCCGTGCGAGATCAGGCCGGATTTCTTTCGGTCGGCCACGGCATCGTCAGTTCAGCAGCCCCACTTCGACCATCGCCGCACGCACGCGCGCCTTGGTCGCGTCGCCGCACGGCGCCAGCGGCAGGCGGCAATCGGCGCTGGTGTGGCCGAGCAGCGACGCCGCGTATTTCACCGGGCCGGGACTGGTTTCCGCAAACATGGCGTCGTGCAGCGGCAGCAGGCGCGTCTGAATGCGCATCGCCTCGGCGGTGCGCCCGTCCTGCCAGGCGCGGTGCATGGCGCTGCACAGCCGCGGTGCCACGTTGCCGGTGACGCTGATGCAGCCGTGGCCGCCGGCGGCGAGGAACGCGACCGCGGTATGGTCCTCGCCCGAGAGCTGGCAAAACCCCTCGCCGCAGGCGCGCGCGGTGTGCTGCGGGCGCACCAGGTTGGCCGTCGCGTCCTTCACGCCGACGATGTTGCGGTGCTTCGCCAGCCGCGCCATCGTCTCGACGCTCATGTCGATCACGCTGCGGCCGGGGATGTTGTAGATGATGATCGGAATCTCCACCGCGTCCGCGATCGCCGTGTAATGGAGGAACAGTCCCTCCTGCGTCGGCTTGTTGTAGTAGGGCGTGACCACCAGCGCCGCGTCGGCGCCGGCGCGCCGGGCGTGGCGCGTCAGGTCGATCGCCTCCGCGGTGCTGTTCGACCCCGCACCGGCGATCACCGGCACCCGCTTGCGCGCCACCTCGACGGTGATCTCGACCACCCGCTTGTGCTCGTCATGGTTCAGCGTCGGGCTTTCGCCGGTGGTGCCGACCGGCACCAGCCCGTGCGTGCCCTCGGCGATCTGCCACTCGACGAAGCGGGCGAACGCATCCGCGTCCAGCGCGCCGTCGTCGCGCATCGGGGTGATCAGGGCAACCAGGGAACCTTGGAACATCGCATTCGCCTCCCGGCCGTGCGGGGGCGGGAAAACTAGGCGGCCGGGGGATGCACCGCAAGGCCGCGGCGGAGTAGAACGCCGCATGCGCCGCGTGTCGTTTTGCGTTCCGAGTCTGCTCGCCGCCGCGCTGCTGCTCCCGGCCGCCGCCGCGCGGGCCGGCGACATCATGGCCGACATCCGCGCCGACCGCTGGGCCGAAGCGGCCCAGCTTGCCGCCGCCGACCCCGACCCGGTGGCGCAGAAACTGGTCACGTTCTACCGCCTGCTGGCGCCGGGGCAGGCGAGTGCCGCCGAGATCGACCGCTTCATGGCCGCGAGCCCGGACTGGCCGCTGCAAGGCACGCTGGCGCGCCGCCGCGACGAGGCGCTGGCCGACGAGCCCGACGACGCCGTCGCCGCCGCGCTGTGCGCCGCCGACCGGATCGGCGAGGCGAAGGCGCTGGCCCGCTGCGCCGCCGCCGACGCGGCGCTGGGCAAGCCGAGCCAGGAGGCCGCCCGTGCCGCCTGGATCGCGCTGCCGCCCGACGCGGCGGAGGAAACGGCGTTGCTCGCCCGCTGGGGCGGCGCCATCGGCGCGGCCGAGCAGTGGCAGCGCTTCGCCCGCCTCGCCTGGGCCGGCGGCGCCGGGGCGGAGCGGCAGGCGGCGCGCCTCGCGCCGGCCGACCAGCCAGCGGGCGAAGGCGTGGCTGGCGCTGCTGCACGACGATCCGCAGGCCGAGGCGCTGGTCGCGGCCCTGCCGCCGGCCGCACGGACCGCGCCGGGGATCATGCTCGCCCATGCGCGGTTCCTGCGCCGCGCCGAGCGCGACGCCGACGCACTGGCGCTGTGGCTTGCGTCCGGCACCGCCGCCGAGCAGGCCGCGCCGGCCTCGCAGCGCGCCGCGTTCTGGAACGAGCGCAACCTGCTGGCCCGGCACCGGCTGCGCGACGGCGATGCCGCCGGGGCCTATGCGCTCGCCGCCGGCCACGCGCAGACCGCGCAGCTGGAGATCGCCGACGCCGAGTTCCTCGCCGGCTTCATCGCCTTGCGCAAGCTCGACGACCGCGTCCGCGCCCGGCCGCATTTCGCGCGGCTGGCGGCGGTGTCCAAAGCGGTGATCACGCAGGCGCGGGCGCATTTCTGGCTCGCCCGTGCCGCCGCCGACGACGCGGCCGCGCGGCGCGAGTATGCGGCGGCGGCCGCCTATCCCAGCACCTTCTACGGCCAGCTGGCGGCGCTGGCGCTCGGCGAGGGGCCGGGCGGGCTGGCGCGGCGCATCGCCGCGCTGCACGATCCGGGCTGGGACCCGGCACAGGCGCTGGCGTTCGCCGGGCGCGAACTGGCGCGGGCCAGCGCCTATCTGGTCGGCTGGGGCGAGCGGCAGCGGGCGCAGGCGTTCTTGCTGCGCCTGAGCGACATCGTGCCCGACCCGGTCGATCGCTCGATCGCGGCGCGGCTCGCCGCCGGCTTCGGCATGCCGGAGACCGCCGTCGCGATCGCCCGGCGGGCGGGACGGGACGGCGTGATCCTGCTCGACGCCGGCTGGCCGAGGGCCGCGGCGCTGCCGCCCGCGCCGGGCGTGGAGCCGGCGCTGGCGCTCGCCATCATCCGCCAGGAGAGCAGTTTCGACCCGGCCACGGTGTCGCCGGCGGGGGCGCTCGGGCTGATGCAGCTGCTGCCGGGCACCGCGCAGCTGGTCGCCCAGCAGATCGGCTTGCGCCGCAAGCTGCCGAGCCTGATTTCCGACACCGACGCCAACATGCAGCTGGGGACGGCGTATCTGCACGAGCTGATGGACCAGTTCGACGACTGCACGCCGCTCGCGGTCGCGGCCTACAACGCGGGGCCGACGCGGGTGCAGCAATGGCTGGGCGAGAACGGCGACCCGCGGCAGGCCGGCGTGGACATGATCGACTGGATCGAGCTGATCCCGTACGGCGAGACCCGCAACTACGTCGAGCGGGTGATCGAGAGCGAGGCCATCTATCGCGCCCGCGCGGGCGAGGTGCGGCCGTATCCGCTGGCGCAGTGGCTGCGGTAAAGCTCGCGCGGCTCATTGCCGGCGGCTGCGGCCTCGGCCGCGCCCCGGCGGCGCAGGGGACGGTCGCCTCGTTCGCCGCGACGCTGCTCGGCGCCGGGTTGTTCGCGCTCTCGCCCTGGCTGCTGGCCGCCGCCGCGGTGCTGGCCACGCTCGGCGGGGTCTGGGCGATCGGCGCGGTCGCGGGCCGAGGGCGATCCAGGCTGGGTGGTGATCGACGAGATCGCCGGGCAGTGGATCACAATGCTCGCCCTGCCCCGCCCGGCGCCGCTGTGGCTGCTTGCTTCGTTCCTGCTGTTCCGGGCATTGGACATCGCCAAGCCCGGCCCCATCGGCTGGGCCGACCGGCGGCGCGGCCCGGCCTGGGTGATGGCCGACGACGTGATCGCCGGCGCGATCGGCGCGGCGCTGCTGCTCGCGGTCACGGGCGGCCCTGGCGTGAGGAGGCGGCGATGCTGGATGCCGATGTGCGGCGCGAGGCCGAGACCGTGCTGGCCGCCTGCCGCGCCGCCGGCCTGACGATCGCGACGGCGGAAAGCTGCACCGGCGGCCTGATCGCGGCGGCGCTGACCGCGATCGCCGGCAGTTCCGACGTGGTCGATCGCGGCTTCGTCACCTACTCCAATGCCGCAAAGACGGAAATGCTCGGGGTGCCCGCTGCGCTGATCGACGCCAAGGGCGCGGTCAGCGAGGCGGTGGTGCGGGCGATGGCGGAGGGCGCGCTGCGCCATTCGGCCGCCGCGCTTGCGGTGTCGGTCACCGGCATTGCCGGGCCGAGCGGCGGCAGTGCGGCGAAGCCGGTCGGCCTGGTCTGGTTCGGCTGCGCGCGGCGGGGCGGGGCGATGCGGACGCTGCGCCGCGTGTTTGCGGGCGACCGGGCGGAGGTGAGGCGGGCGGCGGTGGCGACGGCGTTCGGATTGCTGCGCGCCGCTACCGAGGAGTCTCCGTAGGGCGGTGCAACCCGCATGCTCGCCACCAGGAAAAGAGACGGATTGCATCCGCCCTACGACGAAAGCGTCGCCCACTCCCCGATTTTGGCGGCATGGAACGTCGCGTCGATCACACGCATGTTGGCGATCGCGTCCTCGATCGGGAACTCCCATGCCGCCTCGCCGCGCACCGCGCGCACGAAGGCGTCGCCTTGCAACCCGTACTGATCGGCCACCGGAAAATCCTCGACCCGCGCGCCGCCGCCGAACAGGTCGCTTCCGTCGTCGATGACGATGCGGCAGGGCCGGTCATTGGGCGCGTTGAACGGGACGAGAATTTCGATCCGCCCCGTCGTGCCCAGGATGGTCACGCGCTGGTGCGGCGAGGCCTGCGTGGAACAGGAGAAAGTCAGGTGCCGCGCACCGGGAAATTCCATCAGCGCGCTGGTCAGCCGGTCGATGCCCATGTCCGGGTCGCGCTCCATCAGCGCCGCCACACGCAGCGGCTCGGCGCCGAACACGTAGCGCGCGGTCGCGATGGCATAGCAGCCGATGTCGTACAGCCCGCCGCCGCCGATGTCGGCGCGGTTGCGCACGTTCGCCGGATCGCGCAGGAAATAGCTGAATAAAGTCTGGATGGCCCGCACCTCGCCGATCACGCCCGACCGCGCCGCCTCGCGCGCCCGTTGCCATTGCGGACTGTGCCGGACCATGAACGCCTCGGCCACCAGCCGGCCGGAACGGTCGCGCGCCGCAATCAACTGCGCCGCCTCCTCCGCGCTCAGCGCGATCGGCTTCTCGCACAGCACGTGCTTGCCCGCCGCCAGCGCACGCAGCGTCCACTTCACGTGCAGGTGGTTCGGCAGCGGGTTGTAGATCGCCGCGATCGCCGGATCGGCGAGCAGGTCTTCGTAGCTGCCATAGGCGCGCGCGATGCCGAGCTGCGCCGCCGCCCGCTCGGCCGCCGCGCGGTCGCGCGAGGCGATCGCCTCGATGCGGCAGAGCGCGCTGCGCTGCATCGCCGGGATCACTTTCTCCGTGCCGATCCTGGCCGTGCTCAGCACGCCCCAGGCGAGCTTGCCGCTCATCGCGGCAGGTCGGCGGCGGCTTCGATGATGCGCGTGACCATGCCGTAGACGATCGCCTCCTCGGCGCTCATCCAGTAATTGCGGTCGGTATCGATGGTGACCCTCTCGTAGGTCTGGCCGGTCTCGCGCGCGATCAGGCGGTTGAGGCGCTCGCGCATCTTCACGATTTCGCGCGCCTCGATGTCGATATCGACCGCCGGGCCGCGCACGCCGCCCATCGGCTGGTGCAGCAGGAAGCGCGTGTGCGGCAGGCAGAAGCGGCGGTCGCGGTTGCCGGCGAGGAAAATCAGCGCGCCGGCGCTGGCGACCCAGCCGGTGCCGATGATGCGCACCGGCGCCTCGGCATCGACGAAGCGGATCATGTCGTGGATGGTGTCGCCGCTCTCCACGTGGCCGCCGGGCGAGTTGATGAACACGTCGATCGGGGCGGCCGACTTGCCGGCCAGCGCCAGCAGCCGCCCGGTCACGTCGCGCGCCAGCTTGTCGTCGATGGCGCCGAACACCAGCACTTTGCGCTGGTTGAGCAGCCGGTGCTCCAGTTCGTTGACCGGCGTGCCGAGGGTCTTGTTGTCGTCCGGTTCGTTCTGCTCGGGGCCGATCGGCTCCGGCACCTCGGGCTCGGACGGCGGGTCGGAGGCGAAGGGAGGCATGCGCGGGCTCCATCGAAGTCCGCCCCTATCTGGCGCGCCGGGCCGCCGCTGTCCACCTGCGCGGACGGCCGGGGGCGCGGTCAGCTCAGCACGCGGGCGAACAGCTCGGCGGTGTGCGCGACCGAGCGGGCCAGCCACGCCGCGTGCGCCTGCCAGTCCGGCAACTGTCGCAGCGCCAACAGCACGCGCACCCCGCCCCCGCGATCAGCCTGGGGGCGGCGGCGCGCCTGGCCGCACTACGGCGTGTGCTGGTCGGCGCTGTTGGTGATGGCGTGGCCGGCGTTGGAGAGGTCCTCGCCGGCGCCCGCCGTCGTGTGGCAGGCGGCGAGCAGCGGCGCGGCGGCGAGCAGGGCCAGCAGCGCCGCGGCGGCCAGCAGCGATTTGCACATGGGAACATCCTTCCGTTGCTGACGCGACAACGCGCGCGAACGACTTCAGATGCGTTCCGGCCCTGCGGTTTTCGGCGCCGGCCACCCCGGCCGTCATGCCGGGAGGAAATCCGGCACCGACAGATACCGCTCGCCGGTGTCGTAATTGAACCCCAGCACGGTCGCGCCCGGCGGCAATTCCGAAAGTTTCTTCGCAATTGCCGCCAGCGTGGCGCCGGAGGAGATGCCGACCAGCAACCCCTCCTCGCGCGCCGAGCGGCGGGCGAATTCGCGCGCCTCCTCGGCCTCCACCTGGATCACGCCGTCCAGCACCGCGGTGTGCAGGTTCGCGGGCACGAAGCCGGCGCCGATGCCCTGGATCGGGTGCGGCGCCGCCGCGCCGCCCGAGATCACCGCCGAGGCCGCAGGCTCGACCGCGAACACCCGCAGCTTCGGCCAGAGCGGCTTCAGCACCTCGGCACAGCCGGTGATGTGCCCGCCGGTCCCGACGCCGGTGATGAGCGCGTCGATGCCGTCGGGGAAGTCGGCGAGGATTTCGCGGGCGGTGGTGCGGGCGTGGACCTCGATGTTGGCCGGGTTCACGAACTGCTGCGGGATCCAGGCGCCCTTGTGCTCGGCGGCGAGTTCCTCCGCCCGCGCGATCGCGCCCTTCATGCCGCGCTCGCGCGGCGTCAGGTCGAAGGTAGCACCAAAAGCCTGCATCAGCCGCCGCCGTTCGACCGACATCGAGTCCGGCATCACCAGGATCAGCTTGTAGCCCTTCACCGCAGCCACCATCGCCAGCCCGATGCCGGTGTTGCCGGAGGTCGGCTCGATGATGGTGCCGCCGGGCTTGAGCGCGCCGCTCGCCTCGGCGGCCTCGATCATGGACAGCGCGATGCGGTCCTTGATCGAGCCGGCGGGGTTGCTGCGCTCGGACTTGATCCAGACATCGGCCTGGGGGAACAGCCGCCCGAGGCGGATATGCGGCGTGTTGCCGATGGTGGCGAGGACGCTGTCGGCCTTCATGCGGCGGCTCCGTTGCTGACGGGGTTGGCGGGGAGGCGGCCGGACGCGGCGCGGCCGGCCGCCATACTCAGCGCTTGGCGAACTGCGTCTTGCCGAACAGCACCTCGCGCTCGGCGTCGCTCATGCTGCCGCGGCGCTGGTTCTCGGAGAGCACCTCGACGCCGCGCTGCACCGCCGGACGCGCCGCGATCGCATCGAACCACCGTTTCACCGCGGGAAACTCGGCGAAATCGATGCCGCGCCGTTCCGGGAAGCGCAGCCAGGGGAAGGTGGCGATGTCGGCGATCGAGTATTCGTCGCCGGCGAGATACGCGGCCTGCGACAGCCGCTTTTCCAGCACGCCGTGCAGCCGCCGCACCTCGTTGGCGTAGCGGGTTATGGCGTAGGGCAGTTTTTCCGGCGCGTAGTTGTTGAAATGGCCGTACTGGCCGAACATCGGGCCGACGCCGCCCATCTGGAACATCAGCCATTGCAGGCAGGTGTAGCGCGCCACCGGATCGCGCGGGATCAGCTTTCCCGCCTTTTCGGCGAGGTAGATCAGGATCGCCCCCGACTCGAACAGATGGATCGGCTTGCCGCCCGGTCCCTCGGGATCGACCATCGCGGGGATGCGGTGGTTCGGGTTGAGCGCCAGAAATTCCGGCTTGAACTGGTCGCCGGCGCCGATGTTCACCGGCACGACCTTGTACGGGATGCCGAGTTCCTCGACGGCGATATGCACCTTGTGGCCGTTCGGCGTCGGCCAGGTCCAGAGTTCGATCATCAAAACGGCTCCGTGCGATTGCGACCCGGCGGATATGGGCAGCCGGCGCGAACCCGCCAGCGCGGCGTGCCGCCACTACGCCCAGAACGCCCCCAGCCGGCGGAAGCGGCGCCAGGCGCCGGCGACTTTTTCCGCCGCGTCGGCATGCGCCGCGGCGACGTAGCCGCGCACCACCCCGGCGGCATAGCCGCGCTCCGTCCCGCCCAGCGCCGCCATCAGCGCGGCCGCCACCGCGCCGTCATTGAACTCGCCCAGCCGGTCCTGCAACGCGGTCACGCGGCGGAGGAACCGCTTGACCGGCCGCGGCGGATACAGCGGGGCGAAGAATTCCGCCACATAGCGCAGGCGCTTGGCCTGGATGCGCAGCGCGTGCAGTTCCTCGGGCTTCAGGCCGCCGAGGTCGGCGCCGTGATCGCGCACATGCCCGAGGCGCTTCGCCAGCGCCCGCGCCGCGAACGCGGCGAGCGGCTGCGCCCGCGCCTCCGCCTGCGCCGCATCGGCCGGCGGCAGCGCCTCCCACGGCCGATGCGCGGCCAGCCACGCGAGCGAGATACCGAGCGCGCGGAACTCCGGGCCGTGCAGAAAGGCGGCGAGTGCGGCATAACTCGCCGCCCGCTTGCGCGCGGCGGCGGCGAGCAGGCGGGCGACGGCGGGATCGTCGGGAAACGCCTCGCCGACCGCCCGGCCGGTGCCGGCGCCGAACACGTCCCAATCGCGCGCCGCGCCGAGATGGCGCGACAGCGCCTGCAACTCCGGCGTGAGCGCCTGCAGCGCCGGGCAATCGACGGCGCGGAAAAACAGTTTTTGCGCCGAGCGCAGCCGCCGCAGCGCCACCCGCATCTGATGCACCGGCTCCATCCCGTCGCCGGCCGCCGCGCGCGGGGCGAGGCGCAGCAATGCACCGGCCTGGCGTGCCAGCAGGGCGGCGAACGCCTCGCTGACGCTCTGCGCGGCGGTGAGCGGCGGCGGGTCGGGCGCCGGCAAGGCGCGGCCGGCGACGGCCAGCGCCGCTTCGGCCAGCGTGGCGGTGGCGGCGGTCAGCCCCAGCGCCCCGGCGAGCGTGCGCGCCAGCGTCGGGTCGGCGACGCCGTGCAGCCGCACGCGGCACACCGGGTGCTCGTCGGCGACCGCGCGCAGCCGGCCCTCCAGCACGCTCAGCGCGGCGGCGCCGGCGCCGGCCGGGTCGAGCGGCAGCGTGCGCAGCCGCCCGGCGCAGGCGGCGACCGGCAGCAGCGGCGCCGGCAGGGTGCGGCCGAGGGCGGTGGGCGCGTCCGCCTCGGCCAGCACGCGCGCCGGCGTGCCCGGCGGATCGGCGTGCAGCGCCGTGAGCCGCCAGATGTGCGCGCGGCCGAGGCGGTGCCGGCAGAGCGCCAGCCGGGAAGCGGCCAGGGCGCCGTCCGGCGTGTCGTGCCAGACCATCTCGACGGCGATGCTGCGCGCCCGCCCGGCGCGGTGGGCGGCGAGTGCCGGCAGCCGCGCCAGCCGGGCAGCCTGCGCGGGCGGCAAGTCGAGGTCGAGATCGGCCTCCGGCATGGTCAGGCGGGCAGCGGCAGGTCGCGCGGGCAGACGAAGCGCACCAGCCGCGCCCCACCCGGCCCGAGCGTGCGCCACGGTCCCGGCACGGCGAACTCGGCCAGCGCCGCGGTCGGGTAGCTCGCGGCCAGCCGCGCGGCGTCCTCCGGCGCACGCGCGCTGCCGGCCAGCGTCTGCGCCAGCTCGTGCAGGCCGGGGTTGTGGCCGACCAGCAGCAGGCTGCGCACGGTTTCGGCGACGTTGGTGTTCAGCACCGCAAGCAGCTGCGGGGCGGTGGCGAGATAGAGCGCGTCCATCGGCTCGATGATTGGTGTCTCGGGCCAGGGCAGCAGCGCCTCCAGCGTCTGCAGCGTGCGCCGCGCGGAGGACACCAGCACCACGTCGGGCGACAGCGACAGTTTTTGCATCGCCTCGCGCAGCGCCGCCGCCGCCTTGCGCCCGCGCGGGCTGAGCGGGCGGACATGGTCGGACAGGCGCGGGTCGTCCCACGACGATTTGGCGTGGCGCAGGAGCAGCAGCTGACGCAAGTACCGGTCGGGCCCCCTCGGACGAAGCTGACACTGCCATTGTTTTGCGGCCTTGTCCCCTGCCGCTCGATAACCATCGCCACGCCGCGCCGGCGCTAGTCCGACCGCCTTTGCTGCAATGCACAATGCCGTGCGAAGCTGCCGCGCCGGTGCATGGCCGATGGCCATCGCGGTGCCTCCTTATCAGGACCGGGTTCACCACCTCCCGCCGCGAGCGAGGACCCGGATCGGTCCGGCCTCGCGCGACAGACGACAAGGACGTGTGTGATGCGAAAGATGCTTTTGACGGCCCTGGCCCTGACGCCGCTGTTCGGCGGCGTGGCGCTGGCGAACAGGCGGCAACTCCCATGCCGGCGACGACATGCCCACGCAGCTCGGCCCGGAGGCCTATCCGCCGTCGGCGCTTGCCCAGTGGCGGCAGCAGCAGGACGAGCAGAACGCCCTGACGCGCCGCTTCCAGCAGCCCTTCGACGCCCAGGGCGCGGCGCCGGCCAGCGAGACCGACTGACGCCGTTTCGACCGGTTCCCGCTCCGGCCATGCGCCGGGGCGGGGCGGCCGCTTTGCCTCAGCCTTCCGCGGGCGGCAGGTCGATCCAGGACAGATGGCCGCCCTTGCCGGCGCCGGTGTCGAGGAACACCGCGGTGCCGCCCGCCGCACCGCGCAGCACATAGGGCCGGCCGTCCTGGCTGCGCCGGTCGTGGCCGCAATAGACGGTCAGCCCCGCCGGAATCCGCTCCACCCAACGCAGGCTGCGCTCGGGGAAGCCGTCCGGCTGGATGCGGCCGGTGGTCTCGCCGTACAGCGCGCGGGCGAGCGGGCCGTCCACCTTGATCGGCAGCGTCGCCGGCGGCGCGTGCTCCAGCATCGAGGTGTGAAAACCGCCATGCACGAAGCAGCGTCCGCGCTGGTGCAGCCAGGCCGGCGCACGCGCCATCTCGACGGCGGCGCGGGCGGCAAGCGGCGCATCGAGCTGCGCCATCGTCGCCGCCAGCGCCGCGTCGATCCTGACCTGCCGGCCGGCCAGCGCGCGCGCCAGTTTTGCGTCGTGGTTGCCGAGCAGAAAGACGCCGCGCCCGGCGTCGAGCAGCGCGAACATCGTGCGCAGCACGTCCGCGCAATCCGAGCCGCCGTCGGCAAGATCGCCGAGCTGGACGACGAAGCGGTCGGTCGCCGCGGCATGGGCGAAGGCGCGCGCATCGCCATGCACGTCGCCGACCACGCGCACGGCCGCACCGTGCGGGATCATGCGCGCGCGGCCCGCCCCGCCGTCAGCGCCGCGTAAGGAAAGCTGAACAGCCGGTCGCGGCCGAGCAGGAACACCCGCCCGCCGCGCGGGAACAAGGCGGCGATCGCCGGCTCGCTCACGTCCAGCCCGCCGGCATAGGCGCCGAACGCCGGCAGCATCAGCCGCCGCCCGTCGCCGACGAAGCACGGCCGGCAGATGCTGCCGCCGCGCGCCGCGACGCGCGCTTTCGGGTGATGGTGCCCGCACAGCTCGCCCGCCACCGGCCCCGGCCGCGCCTCGTGGCAGAAGCGCAGGCGGCCGAGCTGCAGCGCCGCCACCGCCTCGCCGCCGATGTCCGTGGGCGGCAGCGGGTCGTGGTTGCCCAGCACCCAGACGAAGCGATGCGCCGCCGCCATCAGCCGCAGCCGCGCGAGGTCGGGCGCGGCCAGCCGGGCGCTGCCGTCGGCGTCGTGGAACGAGTCGCCGAGCGCCACCACCGTCTCGGGGTGGAAGCGGCGCAGCAGTGCCGCGAGCCGGTCGAGTGTCGCGCGCGTGTCCCAGGGCGGCAGCAGCGCGCCACGCACGGCGGCGGCGGAGCCTTTTTCCAGGTGCAGGTCGGCCACCGCGAGCAGCCGCTGCGCCGGCCAGTAGAGCGCGCCGGCGGGATCGAGCAGCATGCGCTCGCCGGCGAGGTGGATGGGCGCGGGGGTCATGCGGTCTGCGGCGGCTCCGGCTGGGCGAGCAGCGATTCGGCGTGGGCGATCAGGCGGCGGGCCTCGGCGATCACCGACCGAGCCGCATCGACCGAGAGGTTGCGCGGTCGGCCGTCGCCGTAGTCCGTCCACGATTTCACCTCGAATCCGTCGGCGAGGAACAGTGCGAAGCCACGGTCGATCCGCGGGTCGAGATGCGCGAGACGGCTGATTTCGCTGCGCGTTCCGCCGTGCGTCTTGGCGATCTTGCCGGTTTGGGTGGCGATGACGGCACGGGCAGCCGCCAAGGCGCCAAGATAAGCCTCCCGCGCCGCCGCGTTTGGACGGTCGGCGACGTGCAACTGGTGTTCCGCCTCCGCCACATGCGCCAGCGCCCATCGGATCTGGAACGCGACTTCCGGCGTCAAAGGGGCACGCCTTCGCGCCTGATCTCGCCCATCAGCGGCGTGCGATCGGCGAACTCGTCGCTGCCGAACGGCTTCGGCGAGATCACCGCGCCGGTATCCCACAGCACGCTGTCCCCGATACGGTTCAGGCGTTGCACCTCTTCCCACCAGTCCAACGGGTCGCGCAGGAACACTGCCACGTCATAATCCGAATCCGCCCGCGCATCACCGCGCGCGCGCGAGCCGAACAGCACGATGCGCTCCAGCCGCGCGCCATACAGCGCCGCCACCGCGTCGCGGAAGCGGCGCAGCACCGGGTCCTGGCGCGGGTCGGCTTGGGTCGCACTCATAGCTCCAGTCTGCCCTGAAGCGGCCCGAGAGGGGAAGTGCGGCGCGCCAGGTTCGGCCGCAGCACGCGCGGCACGCGCATGGGCGGCGGCTCGGCCTGGCCCAGCGCCTCGGCGACCAGCGCCGCCTCGTCCAGCAGCGCGTCATCGCTGTCATGGTCGCGCACGCTCTCCCGCCCCATTTCCAGCAGCACCGGCACCGCCAGCGGCGACACCCGCGACAGCACCATGTGCCGCACCCGCCCCTTCACGCGCGCCAGCATCGCCGCGATGCGCGCCGAGATCGGTCAGCCCGCCGGCCGCGTCGGCGCGCGTCGCGCGCAGCAGGATGTGGTCCGGCTGGTGGCGGCGCAGCACGTCGTAGATCAGGTCGGAGTTCACCGTCACCTGCCGCCGCGATTTCTGCGCACCCGGATGCTGCCGCTCGATCAGTCCGGCGATCACCGCGACATTGCGAAAAGTCCGCCGCAGCATCGAGGATTCCGCCATCCACGCCTCCAGGTCGTCGCCCAGCATGTCCGGTCTCGAACAGTCTTGCCACGCCGGTCGGCGGGGCGGCGCTCCAGATGCCGAGCACGTAGTCGGTGGCGACGAAACCGAGCGGCGCGAAGCCGAACCGCTGCATCCGCCGCGTCAGCAGCATGCCGAGCGTCTGGTGCGCGTTGCGGCCCTCGAAGCAGTAGGCGACCAGATACCAGCGGTCGCCGCGCGGAAACGTCTCCACCAGCAGGTCGTTGCGGCCGGGCAGGCGGCTGACCGCGCGCTGCAGCGCCGAGCCATTCCTGCACCGGCGCGGGAAACGCGCCCCAGGTCTGCGGCGATCTGCAGCATGGACGCGCACGCGGTCGGCGAGGTTGGTGGTCAGCGGCAGGCGCCCGCCCGCGTAGGCCGGCACCATCGGCTCGCCGTCGCCGCCCGGCTCGCGCACTCCACGGCCGTCTCGCGGATGCGCGATGAACCGCAGCAGGCGTCCGGCGAACATGAACGTGTCGCCCGGCGTCAGCAGGTTGGCAAAATACTCCTCGACCTCGCCGAGCACCGGCGCCGCGTGCCGCCGAGCCGCACCTTCAGCATCGGCTCCTCGACGATGGTGCCGATGTTCATGCGGTGCTGCCGCGCCACGCGCTCGGAGCGCACATGCACGCGCCCCTCGGCATCGCGGAACAGTCTTTGCCATCGATCGTACGACGACAGCGCGTAGCCGCCGTCCTCGACGAAGCGCAGCACGTCGTCGAAGTCGCCGCGCGAGCAGATCGGCATAGGGCGCGGCGCGGCGCACTTCGGCGAACAGCGTCGTCCGGCACGAACGGCGCAGCTGCACGCCACGCCGAGCACGTGCTGCGCCAGCACGTCCAGCCCGCCCGCGCGCGGCGGATCGCCGTCGAGTTCGCCGGCGGCGACGCCGAGGATCGCCGCCTCGCATTCCAGCACCTCGAAACGGTTGGCCGGCACCAGCACGGCGCGCGAGGCCTCGTCCATGCGGTGATTGGCGCGTCCGACCCGTTGCAGCAGGCGGCTCACACCTTTCGGCGCGCCGACCTGCAGCACCTGGTCCACGCCGCCCCAGTCGATGCCGAGATCGAGCGAGGACGTGGCGACGACGGCGCGCAAGCGTCCCTCCGCCATCGCCTGCTCGACGCGCTGGCGCTGCTCGAGCTCCAGGCTGCCGTGATGGATGGCGATCGGCAAAGTTTCCGCGTTCAGCTTCCACAATTCCTGGAACAGCAGTTCCGCCTGCGCGCGCGTGTTGACGAACACGATGGTCATGCCGGCGCCGCTGATGCGCGTCGAGGATGTCGGGCGCGCTGGCCAGCCCCATGTGCCCGGCCCAGGGCAGCCGGTCGCGCGGCAGCAGCATTGTTATCAGCGGCGCCGCACCGCCGTCGGCGTCGATGATGCGCACGCCGCCGGGTTTCGCGTCCGGCGACACGTAGGCCGCGAGCGGCGCGCGGTGCGCCACGGTCGCCGACAGCCCGATGCGGCGCGCGGCGGGCGCCAGCGCCGAGAGCCGTGACAGTCCGAGCGCAAGCTGGTCGCCGCGCTTGCTGCCGGCGAGCGCATGCACCTCGTCGATGACGACGGCGGCAAGCGAAGCAAACATCGCCGGCGCGTCCGGCAGCGACAGCAGCAGCGCAAGGCTTTCCGGCGTGGTCAGCAGAAAATTCGGCGGCGCCTCGCGCTGGCGCTTGCGCTCGGCGCCGGACGTGTCGCCGCTGCGCGTGGCGATGCCGACCGGCAGCGCAAGATCGGTGACCGGGCGCGTGAGGTTGCGCGCGATGTCGGCGGCGAGCGCCTTCAGCGGGCTGACATAGAGCGTGTGCAGCCCCTCGCGCGGGCTGGCCGCGAGGTCGATCAGGCTGGGCAGGAACCCCGCCAGCGTTTTCCCGCCGCCGGTGGGCGCGATCAGCAGCACGTGCTCGCCGGCCGCGGCGGCGTCGAGCACCGCAAGCTGATGCGCCCGCAGCCGCCAGCCCTGGCGGGCGAACCAGTCGGCGAAGTTCTGGGGCAAAGCGGCCATGGCGGGGAGACATAGCGGGCGCGGCACCGGCCGCGCCACCCTGCCCCGCCGACGGCTCGCCGGGACCGCCCGTCAGAAGCGCAACTGCACCTTCATCGCCCGCCCGCGGTCCGAAGCCAGCGCGAACGCAGCGTTCGCCTCCGCCAGCGGCAGCGTCGCGGTCAGCAGCGGCGCCACGTCGATCGCGCCGCGCGCAAGCACGGCGACCGCGAAGGCAAACTCCTCGTGGAAGCGGAAACTGCCGCGCAGCGTGATCTCCTTGGCGACGACGGCATTGAGCGGCACCGGCGTCTCCGCCCCGCCGATGCCGACCTGCACGATCACCGCGCCGGGCCGCGCCACCGGGATCGCGCCGGCCAGCGCGGCGCCGCTGCCGGAACACTCGAACACCGCGTCGAAGGCGCCCTTGGCCGCGGCATAGGGCGCCAGCGCGTCCGGCTCGGCGCGCAGGTTGTGCGCCGCATCGGCCCCCAGCCGCCGCACCACCGCAAGCGGCGCGTCCAGCAGGTCGGTCGCCACCACCTCGCGCGCCCCGGCGTGCCGGGCGGCCAGCACGCACAGCGCGCCGATCGGCCCCGCCCCGGTCACCAGCACGCGCGCGCCCAGCAGCGTCCCCGCCTGCCGCGCCGCGTGCAGCGCCACCGACAGCGGCTCGGCGAAGGCGGCGCGCTCGGGCGGCATCGGCGCCGGCACCGCCTGGCTCGCCTGGCACACCAGCACCTCGCGGAACCCGCCGTGGACGTGCGGGAACCGCATCGCACTGCCGTAAAAGCGCATCTCCAGGCAGTGATTCGCCATCCCCGCGAGGCAGAACCGGCACTGCCCGCACGGCAGGCTCGGGTTCACCGCGACCGGATCGCCGGGCCGCACGTGCGTCACCCCCGCCCCCACCGCCTCGACCGTCCCCGCCACCTCGTGGCCGAGCACCATCGGCTCGCGGATGCGCACCGTGCCGAACCCGCCGTCGTGGAAATAATGCAGGTCGGAGCCGCAGATGCCGCCCGCGCGCACCCGCACCCGCACCTCGCCGGCGCGCAGTTCCGGCACCTCGCTTGCCTCGATGCGCAGATCGTGCGGCGCGTGGATCACGGCGGCGCGGGTGGTCTCGGGCATGGCGTTGCCTCCCTGGCGCGGCATCATGGCACGGCGGCGCACGTTTCCTCTATGCTCGGCGCCGCACCGGAGATTTGACCCCATGACCCAGCGTACGCTCCTGCTCACCGGCGCCAGCCGCGGCATCGGGCACGCGACGGCAAAACTGTTCCACGACAACGACTGGCGCGTGCTGACGGTGTCGCGCCAGGCGTTCTCGCCGCGCTGCCCCTGGGGCGGGGCGGAGGACCATGTGCAGCTCGACCTCGGCGACATCGACCGGCTGGCGGAGGGCATCGCCGACATCAGCCGCCGCCTCGGCGGCGCGCCGCTGCACGCACTGGTCAACAATGCCGGCATCTCGCCCAAGAAGCCCGATGGCGGACGGCTCGGCGTGCTGGACACGCCGTACGACACCTGGCTCGCGGTGCTGAACGTCAACCTGATCTCGACCGCGCTGCTGGCGAAAGGGCTGATCGGGGAACTGGCGGCGGCGCGCGGCGCGATCGTCAACGTCACCTCGATCGCCGGCTCGCGCGTGCATCCCTATGCCGGGCGTTGCCTATGCCGCGAGCAAGGCGGCGCTGGCGACGCTGACGCGCGAGATGGCGAGCGAGTTCGCCCCGCTCGGCGTGCGCACCAACGCGATCTCGCCGGGCGAGATCGCGACCGCGATGCTGTCGCCCGGCACCGCGGCGTTCGCCGACCGCGAGGTGCCGCTGCGCCGGCTCGGCACGCCTGCGGAAGTGGCGGCGACGATCTTTTTCCTGTGCAGCGACGCGGCGAGCTACATCAACGGCGCCGAACTGCACATCAACGGCGGGCAGCATGTCTGACGCCGCCAACGTCACCGTCCTCGACCACCCGCTGGTGCAGCACAAGCTGACGCTGCTGCGTTCGCGCGACACCGCGGTCGCCGATTTCCGCCGCATCGCGCGCGAGATCAGCCTGCTGATGTGCTACGAGGTCACCCGCACCCTGCCGCTCGAAGCGGTGCCGATCGAGACGCCGCTGGAGCCGATGATGGGGCGGATGATCTCGGGCAAGAAGCTCTGCCTGGTCTCCATCCTGCGCGCCGGCAACGGCATCCTGGAGGGCATGCTGGACGCGGTGCCGTCGGCGCGCGTCGGGCATATCGGCCTGTATCGCGACCCGGCGACGCTGCAGCCGGTGGAATACTACCTGAAACTGCCCGAGGACATCGCCGAGCGACAGGTGATCGTGGTCGATCCGATGCTCGCCACCGGCCACTCCGCCGCCGCCGCGGTCGGGCGGATGAAGTCGGCCGGGGCGACGCAGGTCAGCTTCGTCTGCCTGATCGCCGCGCCCGAGGGCCTGGCGGTGCTGACCGCGACCCATCCGGACGTGAAAGTGTTCGTCTGCGCGGTGGATCGCTGCCTGGACGAGCACGGCTACATCCGCCCCGGCCTCGGGGACGCCGGCGACCGGCTGTTCGGGACGAAGTAGCCAAACACAACTTATTGCCATTACGGCCGTATCGGCGCACCCTCCCGCCATCGTTCCCTCGGGGCGGTAACAAGAACAGGAGCGTCTCGATGCCAAGGCTGCGAACCGCCGCGCTTGGCGCGGCACTTTTGGTGTGCCTTGTCCTGCCGGCGCAGGCACAGGACGAGGTCGCACGAGGAAAATACCTTGTCAGCATCATGGGCTGCGGCGATTGCCACACACCCGGCTATTTCCTCGGCAAGCCCGATTTCCAGCACAAGCTGTCAGGCTCCGATGTCGGGTTCGAAATGCCGGGGCTCGGCATCCACTGGGGGCCGAACCTGACACCCGACCCCGCGACGGGCCTGGGCAAGTGGAGCGACGCGGACATCATCACCGCCATCCGCACCGGCGTCACGCCCGACGGCCGCAAGCTGCTCCCGATCATGCCATACGGCGATTTCGCCGCGCTGACCGACGACGACGCGCACGCGATCGTCGCCTATCTGCGCACCCTGCCGCCGACCGTCCATGCGGTGACGGAACCGACCAAGCCGGGCGAGAAGGCGACCGCGCCCTACATGACCGTCATCGTGCCGCACTAGCCCGCGCGGCCACGTTCAGCCGGGGTAGCGACGCTCCGCCGGCCGGATGCGGCCGGCATTGCCGAGTTCGATGATGTAGCCGAAATCCTTCTCGGTATCGAGATAGTAGTGCTCGTCGTCGTCGAACTTGCCGCTCTGGATCACCGGATAGCCGCGCGCGGCATACGCTGCGACGGCTTTCGCGCAGTCGGCGTGATAGAGCTTGATGTGGTGCAGTCCCTCGCCGCGGCGTTCCAGGTGCTCGTCGTAGATCGAGCGCCCGCGCACCGGCTGCATCAGTTCGAGCTGCATCTGGTCGGTCCAGGCGATCGCGATCAGGCAGGAATGCGTCGCCGGCCGGCCGCGATAGATGTAGTCGCGCACCTTCGGCGCCTCGAACGCATAGACCGACCACGGGCCGATGCCGCACACCTCCCAGTGCCGCCGCATCGCCGCGTCGATGTCGCGCACGACATAGGCCACCTGGATCACGCTGCCTTCCTGCATGGCGCCCCTCCCCTGGTCCGCTAGGGCAGCGTAGCGAGCCGGGCGGTCAGAAGCGAAAAAAACCGCTCGGCATCGAGCGTTTCCAGCAGCACCGCATTGGCGGCGCGCCCGCCCCGCCGCCAGCGGTCGATCACGGTGCGGCCGCGGCCGATTGCGGGGCCGCAATCGACCTCGGCCAATACTGAAACCTGCTTGAATAAATGGGGTGCAACCGCCCAGGCGACGGCGCAGGCATCGTGCTGCTCGTGCCCGCGCCCGCCGGAGCGGCGCGACGGTTGGACCGCATCCCAGATGCGCGCCGCCGCGCCCGCGCACGCGCCCTGCCCCGCCGCGCGCAGGGCGGCGATGTGCGCCGGCTGGCATAGCGCCTGGTCGGTCACGTCCAGCGTCGCCAGCGTCACCGGCGCGCCCGCCGCCAGCACGATCGCCAGCGCCTCGGGGTCGTTCCAGGCATTGAACTCGGCCGAGGCGGTGATGTTGCCCTCGGCGACGGCGCCGGTCATCAGCACGATTTCGGCGACGCGATCCGCCAGCGCCGGCTCGGTCGCGAATGCCAGCCCGAGATTGGTCGCCGGGCCGAGGCCGATCAGCGTCACCGAATGCGGGGCGGCGGCGCGCAGCAGATCGCGGATGGCGTCGGCGGCGATGCCCGGCGCGGCTTGCGGCCCTTCCGGCAGCACCAGGCCGCCGAGGCCATTGTCGCCATGCACATGCGCGGCGTCCTTGAAGTGGCCCATCAACGGACGGTCGGCGCCGGCGACCACCGGCACCTGCCGGCCGGCGAGGCTGACGATCGCGCTTGCGTTCGGCAGCGTGTGCTCCAGCCCGACATTGCCGCCCACGGCCGTGACCAGCCGCACGTCGAGTTCCGGCGAGGCGAGTGCCAGCCAGAGCGCGATCGCATCGTCGGTGCCGGGGTCGCAGTCGATGATGGTCGGACGCCTGATCATGCCGCGCGTATAGGCCGCCAGCGCCACGCCGCAAACAGCCATGCCTGGAACCGCAGCGCCGCGCCGCCGGCCGGTCGCGGCGCCGCCGGACGCCCGGCGACCGCGGCGGCGGCCGGGGCGGTGCCGTCCAGCAGCAGTTCGACGGTGCGGCGCACCCGCCCGCGCGCCCGGTGCAGCAGCACGCGCTGGTTCTCCGGCGAAATCTCCAGCAGCGCACAGGTCTCCTCGGCGGTGTGCGCCTCCATGTCGCGCAGGATGATGACCGCCTTCTGCCCCGCCGGCAGTTTTTCGATCGCCTCCTGCACGTGCTGCCAGAGCTGCCGCCCGCCGACCACCCGCTCCGGGTCCAGTTCGTCCCAGAGTTTCGGCGCCTCGGTCCAGTGCCCGTCCGGCTGGAAACGGTCGAGCGGCACCGCGCGCTCGGCCGCCTCGCCGGGATCGAGCGCCGGCAGCGCCACCAGCCGGCCCTCGCGGCTGGCGCGGGTGCGGGCGCGGTTGAGCACGATCGCGAACAGCCAGCTCGCCAGACTCGACCGCCCCTCGAACCGGCCGATGCCGGCGAACACGGCCAGCCAGGCGTCCTGCACCACCTCCTCGGCCTGCGCGCGGCTGCCGATGATGCCGCTGGCGGTGCCGACCAGCGCGCCGTGGAAGCGGCGGATCAGCCGCCGGTACGCCGCGCCGTCGCCGGCTCGCAGCTTTTCGAGGAAGGCCGGGCTGTCGAACTCGCTGTCGGCCGCGATCGGCATGCGGCATTGTAACGCGACACCGCGCCGCGAGTCCCGCAATAGTGCGGCCCCCTCGCGCGCCGGGAGACCGGAAAAATGCCGCTGCCGACCTGCCGGGACATGAGCGAACTGGCCACCGACTACATGGAGCGGGCGCTGCCCTGGCGCGTCTGGCTGGCGGCATGGTGGCACCTGCGGCTGTGCGGCATGTGCCGCGCCTATTACGACCAGCTCGGCAAGCTGCGGCACCTGGTGCGCCGCACCCCCCTGCCCGGCCCGTCGCCGGAGGTGGAGGCGGCGGTGCTGGCGGCGCGGCCGGACGGTCCCCGAGGGCCAGCGTAACGGTTTTGCGCCGCTATTCCGGTGCCGGTCGCCGCCTCAGCCCGCCGGGCGCGCAAGCCAGCCCATGGTCGCCGCCGGTTCGGCGTCGGTGGTGCGCAGATAGGGCTTTATGTCGAGCAGCTTCGTGCCGTCGATGCAGTCGAGATGGCGCACGCGAAGCCTCAGGTCAGCGGCGAAGCCGTCGAAGGCGACCACGGCGAGGCCGATCGGGTTGGGGCGCATCGGCGCGCGCGTGGCGAACACGCCGCGCGGCGCGACATCGAACGGCGGCGTGAACAGCAGCTCCGCCGGTCCCGCCCGATCGAGCCAGTAGAGCAGGATCAGGTGCGAGAACCCGTCGAGCGAGGCAAGGCCGGGGCGGAATTCCTCGAATACCTCGGCGTAGCAGAGCGGCGCAGGATCGAGCTGGCGGGTGTTGCGCGGGCAGTCGGCGCGGGTGCGAAAGGGCGTGTGCAGGACGCCGATGGGCGTGAGCGTGAGGTCGCCGGCGCGCATCGAGGCGGCGGCGGGCTCAGCGCCACAGGCGCATCAACGCGCCGTCCGCGCCGTCCACCGGGTCGGAGTCCGGCGCCGCTACGGCGGCGCTGCTGCGCAGCACTGCGGCGTATTCCGCCGGATCGCCGCGCCTGGTGTCGAACGCGGCCCCGCGGGGATAGGCGCCGACCACCAGCAGGTCGCCGGAATCGCCGAGGTTGCGGTGCGCAACCCCGGCCGGGATCACCACCGCGTCGCCGGCGGCGAGCGCGAGCTCCGCGCCGTGCGGCCCGCCGAACGCGACGCGCGCCGAGCCGCGCGCAATGCCGAGGACCTCGTGCGCATTGCTGTGGAAATGATGAAAGTCGTAGATGCCGTCACGCCATCCGCCGCCCCAGCCGTTCTCGGCGAAACGCCGCTCGATCGCTGCCGCGTCGGCCGGCAGCGCCGCGCGATAGACCAACAGGGGAAATTGCGAATTGGGGAACTGGCCGTCGGGATCGAAGGCGTGCGGTTCCGGTTCGGTCATCGCGGGACTCCGAAATCATCCAGGCGCCAGCCGAGGAGATCGCCGATCTGCCCGGCCTCCCGGTCGCCGTGTGGGTAGCGCGCCAGCGCGTCGGGGTCGGCCGCGTAGTGGCCCTGGCGCGGGAACACCGTGGTAACGCGCGCGCCCCAGTTCTGTTTCAGCGCGTCCAGGATGCGCAGCTTGTCGTCGATCATCACATAATGCCGGGCCGGGAACAGCCGCTCCACGTCGTCGAGTTCCTGTTCCTTGTGGACGTAGATCAGCACCCGGTCGGCGACCGCGTCCCACAGGCCGCTGCGCTGCACCTTGCGCGGCTGCAACACCGCATCGCCGTCCGACAAGATCACCGCGCGGCCCCATTGCTGCACGTGGCGCAGCACGGCCAGCGCCCCGGGATAGAGGCGCCCCGCGAACGGGTAGTCGATCAGCCAGTTCGCCATGCGCAGCACGCGCGGATCGTGCATGGCTTCCAGCCGGAACCGCTCCAGCGCGCCGAGATAATCGGCATAGCCGAGTTCCTGCCGCAGTTCCTCGAAGATCTCCCAGTAGCGGTCGCGGCACACCGGCCCGTGCTCGCGCGCCAGGTAGTCGCGCAGATCGGCCTGCACGCCGTCGTTGTCGAGCAGCGTGTTGTCCACGTCGAACAGGAAGATCAGGTCGTCGGTCACGCTAGCCCCCGCTGTTGTCCACGTGCCGCGACACGGTGGCGCGCTCGCCGATCAGCCCGCGCGGCCGTGCCAGCAGCACGGCGGCGAGTACAACGCCGATCGCCACCAGACGCAATGCCGCCCCGCGCGCCTGCCACGCGATCGGCAGCACCGCCGCGAGCAGCGTGCCGCTCAGCGTCCACAGCGCCCAGACCGCGACGGCGCCGAGCAGTGCGCCGCGGTTGTTGCCCGACCCGCCGAGCACCAGCATGACCCAGACCTGGAACGTCAGCACCGGGAGGTAGTTGTCGGGCGCGATGAAGCCGAAGAACTGCGCCTGCATGGCGCCGGAAAGCCCCATCAGCGCCGCCCCGATCACGAACGCCTGCAGCCGGAAGCGGTCCGGCGCCTTGCCCAGCGAGGCCGCCGCCGCCTCGTCCTCGCGCAATGCGCGAAGAACCCGGCCCCAGGGGCTCTGCGTCAGCCGCTCCAGGGCCAGGAACACGACCGCGGTCACGGCGGCCACGAGCAGCAGATTGGCGGCGCCGTAGGCGAGCGGGCGGTCGGACAGCGCCTCGAACGGTTTGGGGATGAAGGCGATGCCGAACGGCCCGCCGGTGAGCGCGGTCGCGTTCAGCGCCAGCAATTGCAGCGTGACGGCGGCGCCGAAGGTGGTGATGGCGAGATAGTCGGCGCGCAGCCGCAGCGTGGCCGCGCCGACGATGGCGGCGGCAACGGCGGCGGCGAGCATGGCGGCGGCCCAGCCGAGCGCGATCGGCAAGCCGAACCCGCCCCAGTGCGTCGGGACGGGCGCGGCGGTGATCCAGGCGGCGACATAGGCGCCGACGGCAGCGAACCCGGCGACGCCGACATTGAACAGCCCGGCCGCCCCCCATTGCAGGTTCAGCCCCAGCACCGCGACGCCATAGATCAGCGCGACGGTGCCGAAGAAACAGAGATAGCTGGCCAGCCCGATCACTCGCGCGCTCCGAACAATCCGCGCGGGCGCACCAGCAGCATCGCCAGCAGCACCACGAACGCCACCGCCGCGCGATACTGCGCGCCGGCGATCGGCACGGCGGCGGCCTCGGCGATGCCGATGACCAGGCCGCCGAGCATCGCCCCCGGCACGCTGCCGATGCCGCCGAGGATGGCGGCGGCGAACAGCGGCAGCAGCAGCTCGAAGCCCATGCTCGGCCGCACTTGCACGGTGACGCCGAGGAACACGCCCGCCGCCGCCGCCAGCGCGCCGCCGATCAGCCAGGTCGCACGCACGACGCGCGCCGTGTCGATGCCGGCCAGCAGCGCGAGGTCGGGATTTTCGCTGGTCGCGCGCATGGCCCGGCCGAGCGGCGTGCGCGTCAGCAGCAGGTGCATGGCCAGCATCAGCGCCAGCGCCATCGCCAGCACCACGATCTGATCGGCGGTGGCGCGCATCCCCGGTGCCAGGCGCAGCGTCATCGCGATCTCGTGCGTGTAGTAGTAAGGCCCCGGTCCGAACGCGAACTCGACGGCGCTGCGCAGCGCGAGCGAGGCGCCGAAACTCGCGATCACCAGCACGATGGCGTTGCCGTGCCGGCGCAGGCGGCGGAACAGCACGGCATCCAGCGCCAGCGCCAGCAGCGCGGTCAGCGCCATGCTGACGCACAGCGCCGCGATCAGCGTCCAGCCGAAGGTGAGCGCGCCGATCGGGGCGGCGGTGCCGAGTGCCGCGGCGATCAGCAGTGCGAAATAGGCGCCCCAGGTGGCGAACTCGCCATGCGCGAAATTGGCGAAGCGGAGCAGGCCGTAGGTGAGCGTCAGGCCGATGGCGCCGAGCCCGATCATGGCGCCCGACGTGATGCCGTCGATCAGGATCTGGCCGATCATCGCGGCACCGACCCGCGCGCACCAAGATACAGCGCCGCGACCTTCGGATCGTCGAGCAGCGACGCGCCCGCGCCCTCGTAAGCCACGCTTCCCTCCACCAGGATCGCCGCGCGGTCGGCGACCGCGAGCGCGGCGCGGACGTTCTGCTCGACCAGCAGCACCGCGACGCCGCCGGCGCTGATCTCGCGCAGCTTCGCCATCACCAGCGCCACCAGTTTCGGCGACAGCCCGGCCGAGGGTTCGTCCAGCGCCAGCACCGCGGGCGCGGCGACCAGCGCGCGCGCGATCGCCAGCATCTGCCGCTGCCCGCCGGAGAGCCGCCCGGCGGCGCGGCGCCGCGCCGCTTTCAGGTCGGGGAACAGGTCGAGCATGGCGCCGATCCGCGCCGCACGGTCGGCCCGCGGCAGCACCGCGGCGGCGATGGAAAAATTCTCGGCGACGGTGAGGGCCGCGAACACGTTCTGCGTCTGCGGCACGAAGGCCAGCCCGCGGCGGATGCGCAGATGCGCCGGCACGTCGAGCAGCGAGGCGCCGTCCAGCGTCACCTCGCCGGCCTCGACGCGGGTGAGGCCGGCGACCGCCTTCGCCAGCGTCGATTTGCCGGCGCCGTTCGGGCCGAGCAGCACGAAAATTTCGCCCCCCGCCACCGTCAGGTCGGCGCCCCGCACGATCGGCAATCCCGGCTCGTACCCGGCAACCAGCCCGCGCACGTCGAGCCGGCTCATGCCGCGCCGCCCAGATAGGCCTCGACCACGCGCGCATCGCGCGTCACCGACTCGGGCGGGCCGGAGACGAGCAGACGGCCCGCCGCCATCACATGCACCTCGCTGCACAGGCGCGCGACGAGATCGAGGTTGTGCTCGACGATGAGAAACGAAATCCCGCCGGCGTGCAGATCGCGGATGCGCTCGATGATCGTCTCAAGCAAGCCGGGATTGACGCCGGCCGCCGGCTCGTCGAGCAGGACAAGGCGCGGCTCGGCCATCAGCACGCGCGCCAGTTCCAGCAGCTTGCGCTGCCCGCCGGACAGCACCGCGGCGGGCGCGCCGGCGAGGCGGGTCAGCGCGAGGAACTCGATGATCTCGCGCGCGCGGACGAGGTTGCGGCGTTCCTCGGCTGCGACCGCGCGCGGGGCGAGCCAGTTGGCGAACGGGCGCTCGCCGCGCTGGTGCTGGGCGGCGAGCAGCACGTTCTCCAGCACCGTCATGGCGGCGAACGGGCGCGGGATCTGGAAGGTGCGGCCCAGCCCCAGCGCCAGGCGCAGATAGGGCGGGGCGTGCGCGATGTCGCGCCCTTCGAAGCGGATCGCGCCCGCGCTGGGGCGCAGGCTGCCGGCGATCAGGTTGAACAGCGTGGTCTTGCCGGCGCCGTTCGGCCCGATCAGGCCGGTGATGCGCCCCGGCGGCAGCGTGAGCGACACGCCATCGACCGCCCTGGCGCCGCCGAAGCGGCGCGAAACGCCGGAAAGTTGGAGCATGGAGAGTTGCGGGCCGGATTGGCGGTTGCGTCGGCGCGCACGGTATGCACGATCGGCGACGGTGCCAAGCCCGCGAAAGGACGAACGTGCGCGCAATCCGCATTCAGGAGGAACAGTCCGGCCTCGACGCGGCGGCGCACCTGCTGACCGACGCGGCGCCGGCCAACTGCGCGTTCCTGTGGGATTTTCTGGCCACGCCCCGCGAGATCCCGGCGCTGCACGCGATCTGGACCGGCCCGGAAATCTCCGCGCCGATCCCGGCCCCGATGCTGGAGGACAAGCACCGCGGCGCGGGATTGCCGCTGGAGAACGCGACGGTGATGCCGCAACCCGGAGAACTGGTGCTCGCCTATCTGCCGCCGCGCGTCTGGGGCGGCGGCGAGGCGCCGGTGTTCGATCTCGGCCTGTTCTACGGCACGCACGGGCGGCTGTTCTTCCCGATCGGCTGGCACGCCGGCAGCGTGGTGGCGCGCGTCGATGCGGCGCAGCTGCCGGCGTGCGCGGATGCCTGCAAGCGCATCCGTGCCGAGGGCGCCTGCACGCTGCGGTTTTCGCGCGCGGCGCCGGCATGAGCGACACAAAATCCGCGGCATTTGGCCTCACTATTCAGCTCTTCCTCGTTGATGGAACACCCGACGGGCTCGTCATCGCTTCGATCCACGGTTGGACAGGCAGCGTCCTCGTTAGTACGCAGACGACATTCGCGCGCCTTTTGGCGCGGCCAGAGGTCGCTCGCACCGGCATCTATGTTCTCCACGGACCCGACCCGGAGGACGCACTCAAAAGGCGCGCGTATATCGGCGAGGCCGACAGCGTAAAGAAACGAATAATTCTGAGCGCGAATGAACATAAATTCTGGGAAACAGCCGTTGTCGTCACCACAAGCGACGAGGGATTAATCAAAGGGCACGTGCGCTATCTGGAAGCTCGCCTGATAGAGATGGCACGACACTCCGGCCGCGTGTTCCTCGACAACACGCAGGAACCGAGTGCGGGCGGCATTTATTTGCCTGAATCAGACCGCAATAATATGGAGGCATTTCTTGCAAAACTGTCGGTAATTCTACCTTTGATCGGGCTTGAACTTCTTAAACCGCGACCTATGGGATTGCACCCGCAACCAGGCGAGGCACGGTTCGAAATCCGTCACAAGGGCGTGGTCATCGGGGCAGCAGTTGAGGAGGGCGGAGAGTTCGTCGTGCTTGCTGGCTCTCGCGCGACCAAGGGCGCGGGCCATAGGACTAAAGGATATTACCGCCTAAGAAAAAAACTCATCAACAGCGGTGTCCTTGTCGTAACGACCGATGGCACAGCATATGAATTTAGGAATCCTCATGGGTTCAAGAGTCCGTCCGCTGCTGCGGCCGTGATCCTCGATCGCAACGCCAACGGCCGGACGGAGTGGACGCTCGTGGGAACGAAAAAGACATACCACGAGTGGCAACAGATAAATGCAGGTCTCAAGGGTGATGCAGGGTGAGCACGGCCGACGATTTCTTCGAGCTGTTCGACCTGCGCGTCGATGTCGTGGTGCCGCAGGGCGCGCGCGTGCTGTGCGGCGCCAAGCAGGGCGACCATTTTTTCCTCCGCGGCGAGATGCTGCATCTGCCGCCGGGACAGGGATTTTCGATCTACTCGCTCGCCGCCGTGCTGCCGCTGCTGGCGGCGAAGCAGCGGCCAACGCATGCGAATGACTGGATGACGACGGATGCCGAGGTGGCGTGCCCCGACCCGAACTGCCCGACGCGGCTGCGGATTACCAGGATCGGCACGCGGCGGTTCCGCCACTCCGAGACGACGGCGACCGTGCGGTGATGCCGACGGCGGAGCTTCGGCCGGGCTACGCCATCTCCCGCGTCATCAAGGGCGGCTGGCAGCTCGCAGGCGGCCACGGTGACGTCGCGCGCGAGGCGGCGATCGCCGACATGGCGGGCTACATGGCCGCCGGCATCACGACCTTCGACTGCGCCGACATCTACACCGGCGTCGAGGAGCTGATCGGCGCCTATCTGCGCACCGCGCCGGCGGAGGCGCGGGCGCGCGTCAAGGTCCACACGAAATTCGTCCCCGATCTCGACATGCTTGCCGGCATCGCGCGCGCCGATGTCGCGCGCATCATCGACCGCTCACGCGCGCGGCTCGGACGCGACCGGCTTGACCTCGTGCAGTTCCATTGGTGGGACTACGATGTTCCGAACTGGCTGCAAACCGCGCTGTGGCTCAAGGAATTGCAGGGCGACGGGAAGATAGACCTGATCGGCGGCACCAATTTCGACACCGCGCACGCCGCGGCGCTGCTCGACGCCGGCGTCGATCTTGCGACCATGCAGGTGCAGTACCTCGCTGCTTGACGACCGGCCGGCGCGCGGCCTGGCGACGCTCGCCGCCGCGCGCGGCATGCGGCTGCTGTGCTACGGCACGGTCGCCGGCGGGTTTTTCTCCGAACGCTGGCTCGGTGCCGCGGAACCGCGCGGGAAGCTGGCGAACCGCTCGCTGACGAAATACCAACTCGTCATCGACGATGCCGGCGGCTGGGACTGGTTCCAGGCGCTGCTGCGCGCGCTCGCGGCCGTGGCAGCGCCGCCACGGCACCGACATCGCCTCGCTCGCCAGCCGCTGCGTGCTCGATTTTCCCGAAGTCGCCGCCGTCATCGTCGGCGTGCGTCGCGGCGCGCATCTGGCCGCGCATGCGGCGCTGTGCGAGATCGCGCTGGATGCCGCCGACCGCGCCGCGATCGACGCGGTGCTGGCGCAGCGGCGTCCGCTCGACGGCGACGTGTATGCGCTGGAGCGCGACCGCGGCGGGAAGCACGGCCGGATCATGCACTACAATCTCGGAAACACCTAGGTGGGGAGAGCAACCATGCGACGATTGCTGTTGGGGGCCGGGCTTGCGGCGCTGCTGGCGCCGGCGGCGCTGGCGGCGAATTGCAAGGTGACGATCGGGGTCGTCGTGTCGCTGACCGGCCCGGCCGGCGCCTACGGCCAGGCCGGCGCGAAGTCGGTGGAGATGGCGTTCCGCGATCTGAACCAAGCCGGCGGCCCGCTCGGCTGCACGCTCGCGGCCGAAGAGCGCGACGCGCAGAGCCAGGGCACCATCGCCGTCGATGCCGCGAAACAGCTTGTCGAGATCAGCCATGTTCCGGCGATCATCGGCGGCATCATCTCCTCGGTCACCATTCCGGTCCTGACCGCGGTGACCGCGCCGGCGCATGTCGTGCAGATCTCGCCCGCCTCGTCCTCGCCGACGCTGACGCAGCTGGGCCGCGAGGGCAAGACCAACGGCATCTTCTTCCGCACCATCACCTCGGACGCGCTGCAAGGTGTCGCGGCGGCGCGCTATGCGCTCGACGTGGGGCTGAAGAAGCTGGCGATCATCCAGGTCAACAACGACTTCGGCGCCAACATGACGAAGGAGTTTTCCGCCGCCTACAAGGCGCTCGGCGGGACGATCACGTCGGTGACGCCGTACAACGAGAAGGCGGCCTCGTACGACGCCGAGGTCACCGCGGCGATGGCGGGCGATCCGGACGGGCTCTATCTGATCTCCTACCCGGTGGACGGCGCGACCATCACGCGCGCGTGGATTTCCAAGGGCGGCCCGCGGAAATTCCTGCTCAACGACGGCATGAACAGCGGCGACTACATCAAAGCGGTCGGCGCGCGCTACCTGGAGGACGCCTACGGCACCTCCTCGGGCACCGAGAACAGCCCCTCCACCGATTACTTCAACCAGAATTACAAATCGTTCTCCGGCCTCGATCCCGGCTCGCCGGCGGCGGTGCAGGCGTATGACGCGGGCGCGCTGGTCGGGCTGGCGATCGCCGCCGGCGGCAAGGCGGACAGTGCGTCGATCCGCGACGGCATCTACAAGGCAACCGACCCGGACGGCGAGCCGGTCACCGCCGGGCCGGACGGTTTCCGAAAGGCACTTCAATTAATCCATGATGGCAAGAAAATCCGCTATGTCGGCGTGATCGGGCCGATCCGGTTCGACCGGTACGGCGACATCACCGGGCCGTTCCGGCTGTGGCAGATCAAGGCGGGCGAAGTCGTCACCAAGGGCGAACTGACCACCGCCGACGTGGACAAGATCCGCGCGCAGATCGCCGGGAAGTGACGCGGGCGGCGGACGACTTCGCCCGCACGCTCTGGTCGCGCACCGCCGCCCCGCCGCCGCCGGCACCGCCGCTCGACGGCGATGCGGCGTGCGACGTGGCGATCATCGGCGCCGGCATCCTCGGCCTGGCGACGGCGCTGGCACTGGCCGGGCGGGGCGTGCGCGCGATCGTGCTGGAGGCGGCCACGATCGGCGCGGGGGCGTCGGGACGCAGCGGCGGGCTGGTGGTGCCGAGCCTGCCGCGCATCGGGCCGGAGCAGGCGCCGCCCCGGCTCGCGGCGATGGTCGCGCGCGGCGCCGATGCGGTGTTCGCACTGATCCGCCGCCACGCCATCGCATGCGACGCGGTGCAGAACGGCTGGCTGAACCCGGCGCACGCGGAACGCCTGGTGCCGCGCGTCGCCTCCCGCGTGGCGGCCTGGCAGGCGGCGGGGGCGCGCTGTGTCTGGCTCGACGCGGCGGAGACGCGGCGGCGCATGGGCAGCGAGCGGTTTCACGGGGCGCTGTTCGACCCGAGCGGGGGCCATCTCGACCCGCTCGGCTACACGCGCGGCCTCGCCCGCGCGGCGCTGGCGGCGGGGGCGGCGATCCATGAAGCCACGCCGGTCACCGCACTGCGCCGCGACGGCACCTGGCGGCTGCACACCCCGCGCGGGACGGTGCGGGCGGGGCGCGTGCTCGCGGCGGTCAACGCGGCGCCGCCGGGCCTGAAGCTGCCCGCGACCGTGGTGCCGCTGCTGGTCTATCAGCTCGCCACGCCGGTGCTGCCGGCGGCGGCGCGGCGCGCCGTGCTGGCGGGCAACGAGGCGTTCTCCGACACCCGCAACAACCTGCTGGCGTGCCGCTGGACCGAAGAGGGGCGGCTGGTGACGGGGGGAATGGCGGCGCTGCACGCGGGCGCCCTCACCCGCCTGCCGCGGCGGCTGGCGCGGCGGCTGGAGGCGGTGTTCCCGGCGCTGGGGAGCGTGCGGTTCGAGCATGTCTGGCGCGGGCGGGCGGCGCTGACCGGCGATTTCCTGCCGCGCCTCGCCGAACCCGCGCCGGGCCTGCTGTCCGCCGTCGCCTGCAACGGGCGCGGCATCGTGCTGTCGACCGTGCTCGGGCCGGCGCTGGCGGACTACCTCGCCACCGGCGACCCGGCCGCGCTGCCGGTGCCGCTTGCGCGCAACCGGCCGATCCCGCTGCCGGGCCTCGCGCAGCTGCTGCCGCAACTGCTGCTGCCGCTCGGCGACTGGCAGGACCGCCGGGCCGAGCGGCCGGCCGCTTGCATCAGAGGGCGGCGATGATCGCCTCGGCGCGGCTCACGTCGAAGCCGCCCGGCTGCTCGACGGCCAGATGCGTCACCCGCCCGTCATCGGCGATGAGGGCAAAACGCTGGCTGCGCACGCCCAGGCCCCGCGCCACCAAATCGAGTTCCAGCCCAAGCTGTCTCGTGAAGGTGCCGGAGCCGTCGGCGAGCATCAGGATTTTCCCGTCCACGCCCCGCTCCTTGGCCCAGGCGCTCAGCACGAAGGCATCGTTGACCGCCATGCAGGCGATGGTGTCCACGCCTTTGGCGTGGATCTCGGCGGCGTGCTCGACGAAGCCGGGCAGGTGTTTCACGCTGCAGGTCGGCGTGAAGGCGCCGGGGACGGCGAACAGCACCACCTTCTTGCCCTTGAAGATCTCGTCAGTGCTGATCTCCTTGGGTCCGTCCGGCGTCGGCGTCATCAGCTTGGCCGAGGGGATGGCATCGCCCACCTTGATGGTCATGGTGCTTGCTCGCTTCCTGCTATGGGTGCCGGCCGGGATCGGCGCGGGCGGTGCCTGAGGTAGCGCCAACCGGGCCGACGAGTTACGCCCTCGCGCCGTTGCGGTCGCGATCCTGCGATGACGCTTGCGTTGCGCGCGCCGGTGGCCAAGATACGCGGTATGCCACGCAAGAGCCCCGCGGCTTCGGGCGGCTCGGCCGGGCGAGTGGATGCCTCCGGCCCGGCGCCCTCCCGCATCGAGATGACGCTGACCGGCCAGTTGCTGATCGCCATGCCGGCGATGATGGACCCGCGCTTCGCCACCAGCGTGGTCTATCTGTGCGCGCACACCGCGGACGGGGCAATGGGGATCGTGGTCAACCGCCCGCTCGCCTCGCCGAGCTTTTCCGACCTGCTGCAGCAGCTTGGCGTCGATCCGGTGCCGCCGGCGCGGTCGATCCGGCTGTGCCAGGGCGGGCCGGTGGACCATGCGCGCGGCTTCGTGCTGCACACCGCCGACTGGACCGGCGACGGCAGCCTGCGCGTCGATGAGGGGATGGCGCTGACCGCGAGCCTGGACATCCTGAAAGCGATCGCCGGCGGCGGCGGGCCGCAGCAGGGCATGCTGGCGCTCGGCTATGCCGGCTGGGGGCCGGGGCAGCTGGAGCAGGAGATCGTGCAGAACGCCTGGCTGTCCGCCCCGGCCGACCCGGAGCTGCTGTTCGATGACCAGCACGGGACGAAATGGCGGCGGGCGCTGGCGAAGCTGAAGGTCGATCCGCTGCTGCTCTCGGTCACCGCCGGGCGGGCGTAGCGGGCGCCGAGGAGTCGTCCGCGCCGCGCCGTTAGACGTAGCGGACGCGGTCGCTCTTCAACAGCGCGGCGATCGGGTCGAGATGCGTGATCCCGGTGGCGATCCGCACCTGCAAGGCCCGCTCGGCGTCGCGCACGCGGTCGAGGCGCGCGGCCACGCCGGCCAGGAGCGAAGCGGGGACCACCACCACGCCGTCGCCGTCGCCCACCAGCACGTCGCCCGCGGCCACCGAAACCCCGCCGCACACCACCGGCAGCCCGACCACGCCCGGCCCGCTGCGCGCGCAGGAATTCGGCGTCACCGCGGCGGCGAACAGCGGCACGCCGATGTCGCGGATGCCGGCGGCGTCGCGCACCGCGCCGTCGGTGACCAGCGCGACCACGCCGGCGTTGCGCGCCATCCAGGCGACGTTGTCGCCCATGATCGCGGAGCCGGCAAAACCGTCAGCGGCGGCGACGATCACGTCGCCCGGCTGCGCCAGCGCCAGCGCCGCCATCACCGCGAGGTTGTCGCCCGGCCCGGTCTGGCACGGCAATGCGATGCCGACGAAGCCGGCGCGCGCGGGGTCAATCGGCTTGACCGCAGCCGCCATCGCGCCGGCACCGTCCATCGCGTCGATCACGTGCCCGGTCATCAGCACCGGCGAGCCGCGCCACCAGCGCCGCGTCGGGACGCGGCCGGTCGCGCAGGATGGTGAGCAGCGGCGGGTCTTCGATCAAGCGGGTGCTCCCGGGATTGGTGCGCGGCCGTGCGGATGCATCACCGAGTCGTGCGGCGTCAGCAGATAGCGCCGCGCCACGTCGGCATAGCCGTCATAGACCAGTCCGCCATTGGCCGCGATCAGGGCTTCGCGATGCCGCCGGTAGAGTTGCGGGATGCGCCACCACGGCACGCGCGGCCAGAGGTGATGCACGACGTGCAGGTTGTTGAACAGGAACAGCAGGCCGAACACCGGCGCATTCTCCACCAGCGCAATGCGCTGCGGCACGCCGGCCGCGGCGCGATGCTCGGCGAAGGAGCGCAGCAGCAGCAGCGACGCCGCCGGATAGACCACGCCGGCCAGGTAGAGCAGCGGGTCGATGCCGCAAACGCCCCAGACCCAGGCCAGCACCGCCACGACGCCGAGCGCGTGCGTCGCCCAGACGCGCCGCGCCGCGCCCTCGCCGCGCCGGACGAACTGCGCCTGGAAATAGAAGAAGCGGCCAATGCTCCACGCCGGCCCGAGCAGCAGCCGGCCGAGCAGCGTCGTCTGCACCACCACCAGCAGCCGTCCCGGACGGCTGAGCGAGGTCCACAGGTCCGGCGTCCAGTAATAGCTCTCGGGATCGTCGAGCGGGTCGGTGAGCTGCACGTCGATGTGATGGCGCAGATGCGAGCGGCGATAGATCGCGTACGGCAGCCACAGCGCCAGCGGCGGGAAGCCGAGCGCGTCGTTGATCCGGCGGAACCGCGTCGGGTGGCCGTGCAGCACTTCATGCTGCAACGAGCCCTGCCAGGCGACCAGCCAGGCCAGGGCGGGGAGGACAAGCCAGAACGGCAGCGCCGCGTAGCAGAAGGTCAGTGCGGCCCAGCCGCCGTAGATCGCGAGTGCCAAGGCGATCGTCGGCCATTCCAAGGCCGGGACCGGGCCAAGTTCCGCCGGCTGGACCCCGGGCGGGGCCGCCACGCCGTCACGCATCGCTGCGCCTCTCGCGCTCGTGTGAACACAAGCACGTTAGGGCGGATGGCATGATGGTTGCAAGACGCAACTACGCGAGGAACAACCGCGCGAGCATCAACCGCGCGAGCATCAACGGGAAAGCGACCACGCAAGGTTCAGTCATTGCGCCGGCAGATTGCGGCCGCGACAAACGCCATCTCGGACGCCGGAGATCTGGCGCCGGATCGTTCCGCATCCGGCGGGACGGATCGGACCCCCGCCCGTTGCGTCGCGGGCCGGCCGGTGGCCCGGCTACTGGACGGTGCTCGGCGCGACCGGGCCGTTCGGCGTCGGGATGCGGGTGTTGGGGTTGTCCCACGGCGCCGGCCCGAGATTGAGCTGGCTCGGCGAGGTGGTGGCACCGGCGAGCGCACCGGCGCCGGCGCCGATCGCGGCGCCGAGCACCATGCCCGGCGGGCCGGCGATGATGCCGATGCCCGCGCCGGTCGCGGCCCCGGCGGCGGCGCCGCCCGTGGTGCGCCCCTGCGGGCTGGTGCCGCATGCCGCAAGCATCAGCACGCCGGCCAGGGCGGCCAGTCGAATCGTGGTGTCCATCACCCGTCCTCTCTGTCGTTGCCGACCAGGCAAACCAAGACCCGCAGATGGCGGGCCGATCGCCAGCCGAACGTGCTTTGTCCGGCCCGGTTGCAGGCCGGGACAGCGGCGAAGGCGGTTGTGGCCGGACGGCAAACCGCCCACTCTGGGACGGCCGGACAACCAACCGAGGAAACCATGATCGACGCACGCCGCCTGGCCGTCCGCCGCCCCGCCTGGGTGCAGGAATTCCAGGCCTTCATCATGCGCGGCAACGTCGTGGACCTTGCCGTCGGCATCATCATCGGCGTGGCGTTCACCGGCGTCGTCAGCAGCCTGGTCAAGGACATCTTCACGCCGGTGATCGGCCTCATCGTCGGCGGCATCGACTTCAGCAACATCTTCGTCACGCTGAAGGGCCCGTCGCAGCCGACGCTCGCCGCGGCACAGGCCGCCGGGGCGGTGACGCTGAACGTCGGCGTGTTCCTCAACACCGTCATCCAGTTCCTGATCGTCGCCTTCGCGGTGTTCTGGGTGGTGCGGCTGCTGGACACGCTGTACCGCAAGCCCGCGCCGGCGCCCGCCGCAGCGCCGCCGCCGGCGCCCGAAGTGGTGCTGCTGGGCGAAATCCGCGACCTGCTGGCAGAGCGGCGGCCGGCCTAACGGTCAGCCGATCAGCCGCTGGCCGATCTCGCCCGGCGCGCCGTGCAGCAGCGTCGAGAGCCGCCCGTCGATCGCGCCGGCCAGCGGGTCGGCGCCCTGCGCCCGCCGCAGCTTCACGCCGACCTCGCGCGCGGGGTCGCAGCAGTCCAGCGCGCGGGCGATGTCGTCGGTGAGCGGCGTCACCTCGCCCGCCTCGATGCGGTAGAAGTCGCAGACGATCCACCCGAAGCCGGGGTCATGGGCACGGCGGACGGCGTAGAGGACGCTGCCGCGCGGCAGCGCCGCCCGCAGCCGCGCCACCGCGGCACTCTTCGGGTCCGCCGCCGCCTCCGCCCGGCGCGAGAGGAACACCACATTGCCCTCGCCGGGCCGCACATCCACGCCTGGCACCTGATCGACCTCCGCCCCCGGCTTCGCCGCGGCGCGCAATGTAGGGGGAAGCTGACGAAAGCGTGAGGCCCGGTTTTGCGTCAATGCGTAACGGCCGGCGCTGTGGCCCATTGACACGCCGCAATGACACCGCCGGTCGCCCGCGCCGGCGCTATGGCACCGATGCGCGCAGCCTGCTCAAGAGCCGATGCGCCGCGCCGCGGTCCGCACCACGCCGCCAGCCGGGCGCGCAGAGGGCCGGGCAACTGGCGCGCCGACTTGCAGCGCGGATAGGGCAGTTCGCCGGTGTGGGCGGGCGGCGCCGGCCGGCCCGCGCGGTTGTCGAAGGGCAGTTCCTGCCAGGCATCGAGGAACGTCTCGACCGGCGTGCCCTCGGCCAGGATCAGGGCGTGGCTGTCGAGCTCGACGTGCCAATAGACGTAGCGCTCGGCCGGCGGCGGCTCGCGCAGGATGCTCGTCCCGTTCACCAGCGCGCCGGCGTGGACCAGCACGCCATCGAGCCAGACCGCATGGCCGGGCGAGAGCAGCAGGTCGCGATGCGGCAGGCCGGCGGCAAGCGCGCCGGCCCGGATGCGGATCGGCCACAGAAGCAGCGGATCGCCGAAGCGCCGCGACAGCGTGTGCCAGCCGACCCAGCGCACCGGCGCACCGCCGCCCGCGGCCAGCCGCACCACCGCGCCGGGATGCAGCGTCTCGACCGGCACGTCGCCGCCGGGGGTCGCGATGCGCGTCCCGGTGAGGAAGCAGGAGGCGCCGGCTGCCGCCACGTCGAACGTCAGGCCCTGCCAGTCGCCCCAGTAGAGGCCGTTGAAGGCGCGCACCTCGACGGTATCGCTGCCCGCGACGGTGCCGGTGAGCAGCGCCGAACCGGCGAGCGAGGTGACCGTGGCGGCAGCCGCCGCCGAATGGGCCGTGGGGTCGAGGTTGCCGCCGATGGCAAGAGTGTCGCTGGCCGCCGTGTCATAGACCTGCCATTCGGTCACGGATTGCCCGGCGAGCGGGTCGGTCGCGGTGAACAGGCTGCCGAGCGACTGGTTCGCGCCCTCGCCGATCGTCTCGCCGGAAGCGACGGCCGCCACCACGGGCGTGTCCAGCTGGTAGATGACGACCGTGCCCGGATCGACGCCGGCGAACTCCTGCGAGGCGGGATGCGGGGACGCGACGATCACGTCGTTCGCCGAACCGTCGTGGGCGGAGTTCACGATCGTGCCGCCGGAATTGACGTATTCGATGTTGTCCACCAGCATCGCCGCGCCGCCGGAGCCGGAGACGACGGTGGTGATGTGGCCCTCCCCCTCGGTGTTCTCGAAGACCACCATCTCGCCCGGCGTCAGCAGCGATTGCCAGTCGCTGTCCTGCTGCGTGAGGGCCGGCCCGTTATAGGCGACGATCCACTCGCCGTTGGCGACGCCGGGGGGACCGGCAAGCGCGGTGACGACGGGCAGCGAGGCGCCGGCCTCGGCGGCGATGTTGCAGGCGAGCGTCCAGCAGCCGTTGTCGTTCCAGGCATCGCCGACGAAGGATTGCGCGATGGCGGCGATCGAATCGGGCGTCGCCTGCACGGGGGCCGGCGCGGCCGACGGCTCGGTGACGACGCTGACGCTGCCGAGATCGGTGACAAAGCGGGGGTTTTGGAGCAGGGTGTATGGATCGTCGGCATAGTCGCTCGCCGCGTACGAATTGTCGGTGGTGAACAGCGACAAGCTGGCGTTGCCGGTGGTGAAGGATGACGCGGTGAACGTCAGATCGTCGAAATTGCCGTACGTGGCGTTGCTGTAATAGAAACCGGAGCCGTCCTGCTCCAAGGTGAACACGATGCCGACCGAGTACGCGTCACCGCCTTCGGCGTTCGTGAACTGCGCGGTGCTGCCATCGCCGGACACGGTTCCCATGTCGCTGGTGGCATAGCCCACCGTATATTCGTCGCGGTCCAGGCCGGACAGGATCAGGTATGTCGGCGACGAAGCCGAGGCGGTGACCGAGAACATCGCGCTTATGGCGATGGTTTCGTCCGCCGTCGCGACGACCGACCCGGTGGCCAGCGAAACTGACATCCAATCCGCCTTCCTTGCGATCGGCGAATGACGAGACCGAATCGCGTTCGGGCGAAATATCGCAGATTCGCAATCTTTCGACAACGGCCAAGCGGCGCCCTGCACCCTCCAACCGCGGCGGGGGCGCTTGACTTGGCTGGCGCCGCTGCCCATACAACCCGCCGCCGCGGGACGGGGCTGTAGCTCAGCTGGGAGAGCGCCTCGTTCGCAATGAGGAGGTCAGGGGTTCGATCCCCCTCAGCTCCACCATCGTCCCTGGCATTTCTGCGGTTTTTCGAGCCACTCGGCCTTCGGTCCCCTCATCTGTGCCCTAATTCGGTGCGCGGTAGAGGGCGAACGGCGGCGAACGAACTGCTTCACGTGGCCTCACGCTGCATGAGGTTGCGGACGGCGGTGGCGTACCAGTTGCCCCCACGAGCCGTCCGCACACCACGCGCATTCAATGCCGATGCGATTGCCCGAAAGCCCTCCGCCCCCGCCGCCTCCAGCTGCCGGCAGGGCGGCAAGCGCCGGATCCCACCCGCCAGGTCATACACTCTGCGCCGCGCCAAGATCCCACGCCGGCAACGCAGCGGCCATTTGGCAAGCCACCCGCGCACGCACGAATATCGGAGAGCACGGACGGCCTCATTCGCAATGGCCCGATCGTCCTCGGCGGGGCCGATGCGGCACGATCTGTTCGCGGGCACGCCGCCGGAATCGAGGCATCTTCAGGCCCAGGCCGTCGCGCCCGGTGGACGGCAGTCGCGCCAGGGCATTTCCCCTTCCAGCACGGTCGCGACCTGCAGCAGCGTTGCCTCGTCGCCATAGCGGCCAACGAGCTGCACGCCCATCGGCAGGCCGTCCTCCGACCAATGCAGTGGCAGCGACAACGCCGGCAGGCCGGAGGCGTTGAACGGAAACATGAAGACTGCATCGATCCATTTGGCGTTGTAGCGGTCGAGATCCGGCTCGTTCATGTCCCAGTAGCCCAGCGGGCGTGGCTTCTGTGTCAATGTCGGGGTCAGGAACAGATCATAGGGCAGCAGATCCGCCGCGATCTCGCGCGACAGCACGCGCAGCGCGGAAACGTCGTTCGCGTGCTCGATCGCCGATGTTGCGCGGCCGCGCTGGATGATTGCCCAGGTCGTCGGCTCGACATCCGCTTGTGTCACCGGCCGCCCGATCACCGGTACCAGCGCGTCGAACAGCGCCGCGGATTCCACCGGCGTCATGTGCGTGTAGAGTTTCCAGGCAGCGGCGGCATCGAATGCCATGTCATGCGCCTCGACATCGTGGCCGAGCCGTTCCAGCGTGCGCGCGGTGTTCGTCACCGCGGTGGCGGCCTCCGGGTCTATCGGGCTGCCGTCGGGCGGAGTGACGGTGAAGCCGACGCGGAGGCGCGACGGCACACGCGCGGCAAGTTCGTACCACGGCGCGGCCGGCACCGGCGGCGTGTAGGGATCGCCCGGAAGCGCGCCGGCCAACGCGTCGAGATAGGCGGCCGTGTCGCGCACCGTGCGCGAGACGCAAAGGAAATAGGCGCCACCGTACCAAAAATCGCCCCAGGGCGCGAGCGTCACGCGTCCGCGCGACGGCTTTAGCCCGACTACGCCGCAGCAGGAGGCGGGCACGCGGATCGAGCCGGCACCATCGCTCGCCTCGGCCAGCGGCACGAGGCCGGCCGCCACCGCTGCGGCTGCCCCGCCGCTCGACCCGCCGGGGGTGACGTCGTCGCGCCAGGGATTGCGCGTGGGGCCATAGAGGCGCGGCTCCGTCGTGATCGCCCAGCCGTTCTCCGGCGCATTCGACTTTCCGACCAGGACGAAACCCGCCGCCTTGATGCGCCGCGTCTGCTCGGAGTCCTCCGGCGCGCACAGATCACGCAGCCAGGCGCAGGAATTGGTGAGTGGCGCGCCCTGCCACATAGAGGCGAGTTCCTTGAGCAGGTAAGGCACACCGGTGAAGGGTGCACCCTGCGGCAGGCCCGCCGCGACCTGTGCGCGGGCCATGTCGTCGAGCCGGTGGATCACCGCGTTCAGCCGTGGATTGTCGCGCGCGATGACAGTGAGCGCGGTCTCGACCAGCTCCGCCGCCGACACCTCGCCCTTGCCGACCAACGCGCCCAGTGCAACCGCGTCGCTGCGGGCATAGAGCCGCAATAGGTCGTCGGTTACCTGCACCATCGTTGTTCCTCCCCAAACGCAGCGGGGAAGCGGGCGGGCCGCTTCCCCGCCGGTTCGTCAGACGTGGATCGCTGTCACGTCGACCTTTTCATAGTTCGTCGGAAGTTTGTAGTTCTCCGCGTCGTCTTTGACCTTCGCCGCATCGAACTGGTTGGCGCCGGCGACGAAGTCGTTCTTGATGACGTCCGGCGTGTTGATCGTCTGGTTGATCTGGCCGATGTCATAGACGGTTTTGAAGAACAGCTCCCAACTGCTCAGGTCGTGCCAACCCCAGCCCTTGCGCTTGGCGAAGTCGCCGCGGAAGACATTGGCAAGCTGCATCATTGATTCCGTCGCGATCGCCGGCGTCATCTGCGAAGCGAGGCCGGGGAACCGCTCCATGACAATATGCGTCGCCGCGCGCGGGTTCTGGTGGCCGAATTCCAGCCCCATCGCCCAGCCGCGCAGATACTCCGTGTAGAGCGCCCGGGTCGCCTGGTCGGAGAAATCCTTGGCGCGGATGACGAAGCTGTTGGCGGGGAAGTGCGAGAAGGAGCGGCCGAGGATGTAGTCGAAATCGAGGCCCTGGCCCTTCCACTGCGCGCGCAGCCCCTCCCAGCTCAGCGCCGCGTCGCCCTTGCCCTGGGCGAGCGCCTGCGCCCAGCCATTGCCGGCGGCGACGTATTTGACCGCGCCGGGCTTCAGCCCCGCCTGCGCGAACCACGGATCGCAGATCGCCTGCCAGCCGGCGCTGCCGAGCACCACGGTCTTGCCAGTCATCTCCTGGATGTTCTTCGGCGTCTGCCCCTTGCGGAAGGCAATGTCGAAGACGTCGAGCGCACCCATCTCCCAAACCGAGAGCAGCTTCATGCCCTGGTTGAGCCCGAGCGAAAACACGCCAGGCGAGGGATAGCCCATGTCTGAATCGCCCTGGTCCACTAGTTTCACGCAGGCGGTCGCCTCCAGCGGTCCCGGCTCCAACGTCGTCTCGATATTGCCAAAATAGCCGAACTTCTTGCCGACCCAGTAGGGATAGTCGTCCAGCACTTCGATCGTGCCGCGCGGGGAGACCCAGCGCACGCGCCGTTGCGCCGCATTCGCGCGCTCGGCCCCGAGCGGGGCCAGCGTTAGCGCTGCCACGCCGGCACCGCTGACCTGCAGCAGGCGGCGGCGGCCGAGCATGGAGCCGTAGAATCCATTGGTCATTGCAGCTTCTCCCTCCCATTGTGGTTTGACGGGTCGCGGGCGCGTCAGGACTCCCAGCTCGCCCACTTCTTGCCGACCCAGTAGAAGAAGACATAGATCGAGATGCCGATTAAGGCGAGCAGCACGATCACCGCGAAGAACTGCGGCATGCGGATCAGCGAGGAGTAATAGGCGAGCCGGTTGCCCAAACCCTCGGCACCGCCCACCATCTCCGCGCCGACGGCCGTCAGCAGGCCAAAGATCGAGCCGACCATCAGGCCGACGATGATCATAGGCATCGCCATCGGGATGCGGATCTTCATGAAGATCTGGATCGGTACTGGCGCCGAAGCCGCGCGCCAGCGCAATCTTCGCCAGGTCGGTGCGGCGGAATCCGGTCGCGGCGTTGATCATCACCATCGGCCCGACCGCCAGCGACACTGCGATAATGCGCGGCTCCATGCCGAAGCCAAAGCGCAGGATGAGCAACGGCACCAGCGCGAGCATCGGCGTCGTCACCAGCATCAGAATGTAGGGCGTGATGACTTTCTCGACGAAGGGGAATTGCGTGATGACGGCAGCCAGAACGAAGCCGATGCTGCCACCGATCGCGAAGCCGGACAGCAGTTCCGTCAGCGTCACCAGCATGTGCGGGAAAATGAAGCGGAAATCGTGCACCAGCGCCCAAGCAATCAGGCTCGGCGTCGGCAGGATGTATTGCGGCACGTGGAAGACACGCAGCAGCACTTCCGCCCCCCCGATGATGATGACCGCGACCAGCACGATCGCCCCCGCCTCCACCCAGGAGCGGATGCGCGGGCCGCCAGTGAGCGCCGACCAGTTCGACAGACCCACCTCTGTGGCGTCCTGGCCACCATGTCTATCGAAGGTCGGGATATTCTCGGCGAGGTCGTCGGGCATGAAATCCCCCAAGTCAGGGCGCGGCGCCGTGCGCGCCGCTGTGGTCGATCGAAGCCTTGATCTCGATCAGCATCTCGATGAAATGCGACTGAGTGGTCATCTCCAGCCGGCGTGGACGCGGCAGGTCGATCTCGAAGATGCGCGAGAGGCGACCCGGACGCGGCGAGAGCACCATGATGCGGTCGGCGAGGAAGATCGCCTCGTTGATGCTATGCGTGATGAACACGACTGTCTTGCCGCTCTCCATCCAGATTTCCTGGATCAGCAAATTCATCTCGTCGCGCGTGAACGCATCCAGTGCGCCGAACGGCTCGTCCATCAGCAGCACCGCCGGATCGACCGCCAGGCTGCGCACGATGGAGGCGCGCTGCTGCATGCCGCCCGAGAGTTCGCGCGGATATTTGTGCTCGAATCCGGTCAGCCCGACGCGGCGCAACAGTGCATCCACCTTGTCGCGCATCTGCGCGGGCGGGATGCCCTTGATCTCGAACGGCAGGTTGATGTTGCGCAGCAGGTTGCGCCAGGGCAGCAGGTTCGCTTCCTGAAAGATCATTGCGACCGCCGGATGCGGCTGCGTGATCGGCGTGCCGTCGAGCAGGACGCACCCGCGCGTCAGAGGGTGCAGGCCCGACATAGCCCAGAGCAGCGTCGACTTGCCGCAGCCGCTCGGGCCGATGACGCAAACCAGCTCGCCGTCGCGCACGTCAAAAGAGACGGATTCCAGCGCGTGCACGATGCCTGTGCGCGTATGGTAATGCTTCGTCGCATCCTCGATGCGGAGCTTGACGGCCTGCCGCGCGGATTGCATCGCAACCGAGCCTTCCATGTCGCCCCCTCAGGCTGCTGCTGCCTTGGCCGTGCAGTCCGCGACGATCACCTCAACCCGGGCCGCGGCAAGCGCAGCGTGCAACGTCCCTTCGGGCGGCCGGTCGGTGACGAGCGTGTTGATGCCCGCCAGGCTACCGATGCGCACCGCCGAGAAGCGCCCGAACTTGCTCGCATCCGCCAGCAAGATCACACGCGCGGCGCAGCGGCGATAGGCGCGCTTGACCGCGACGTCTTCCGGCGAGAAATCGAACACGCCGTCGGGCGTGATGCCGGAGACGCCGAGGAAGGCGACGTCCATCCGCCAGTGCTGCATCTGTGTGACGGTGATGTGGCCGCCGACGGACATCTCCTCCGCTCGCACCAGCCCGCCCGGCAGATAGGTGCAGACGCTGCTGTCCGCGAGCAGCATGGCCACGCGCAGACTGTGCGTGAATACGATGATCCGCCGCCTGTCGTGCAAGGCGCGGGCCAGTTCCAGCGTGGTGCTGCCGACATCGACGCCGATGCTCTCGCCCGTCCGGACCAGTGCTGCCGCTGCCTCGCCGATCGTCTGCTTGGCGCTACGGTTCTCGTTCTGCCGCGTCGCGAAGGATACTTCGTCGTCCGGCAGTGGCGCGACCGCCGCCGCGCCGCCGCACGTGCGCCTCGCAACGCCGGGGAGCGCGGGCTGCTGCAGGTCACGCCGCGCCGTCATGCCGGAAACGCCGAACCGCGCGGCGATGGCAGCGACGGAGACGAATCCCTCCTGCCGCAGCGCCGCAAGGATGGCCCGCTGCCGCAACAGCGCCGAGGCGTGCGGCGCCGCGCCATCGATGTCTCCTGGCTTGATGACCGCCAGCCCTCCCATTCCCTGCTCGTTCCTGTGAGAACAGTGTTGAGTTCTGTTCAGATCAGGTTACGCTATGAAGCATGGCGCGGCGAGTCAAGCACGCGTATGCGACGGGGATATGGCCGAAGGGACCCATAATGGACGTCAGCCTGTTGCGTAACCTATTCGGTGTTGATCATCCTGTGGTCGCAATGGCGCATTTTCCGCCCTTGCCCGGAACGCCACTGCATGACGACGCCGGTGGCATGGCGGCGCTGCTGGACGCCGTCGCGCGCGACGTAACGATCCTGGAGGAAGCCGGATTCGACGCCGTGCTGTTCTGCAACGAGGGGGACCGGCCCTACGCCTTCGAGGTGGGGCCGGAGATCGCGGCCGCGATGGCATGGATCATCGCGCGTGCGGCCCCGCGCAAGATTCCCTTCGGGGTCGACCATCTCTATGACATCCGCACCGCGATCGCGGTCGGCCGCGCCACCGGCGCCGCCTTTGTCCGTGGCGTGTTCTCGGGCGCCTATGAGAGCGACATGGGCGTCTGGAACCCCGACCTGCCGGGCCTGCTGCGCTATCGCCGGATGATCGGCGGCGGCGCGATGAAGCTGTTCATCGCCGATCGAACTGATGGCATTGGACGATCTCGCCGCCCTGATCAATTTGTCCGAACACGTACTGCGCACGCTGCCACAAGACGCGGACGTATTCGGCCCGCCCTGGTAGCCCCGGAGGAAACGGATATGGCCAGTGATCTGCGTGTCCTCGGCGTCGGCCTCGGCAACATGGGCATGTCGCATGCCCGCGCCTATGACTCTCTGGACGGGTTCCGGTTGGCCGGCCTTTGCGCGCGGCATTGCGCAGCGCCGCGACCTACCGACGCGGTGGCGTGATGTGCCGAGCTTCGCCGATTTCGATGCGGCGTTGCGTGAGGTGAAGCCCGATGTCGTCTCGATTAACACTGATCCCGACACCCATGCCGCCTTCGCCCGGCGCGCGATCGAGGCGGGGGCACATGTCTTCGTCGAGAAGCCGCTAGCCGAGACCGTCGCCGAGGCGCAGGGCGTAGTCGACACTGCCGTCGCGCACAAGCGTAAGCTGGTGGTCGGCTACATCCTGCGCGTGCATCCCTCCTGGACAAAGTTCATCGAGATCGCGCGCACGCTGGGCAAGCCGCTGGTCATGCGCATGAACCTGAACCAGCAGTCAGTCGGCCCGGCATGGACCTGGCACCGCACGCTGATGCAGAGCTTGCCGCCGATCGTCGATTGCGGCGTGCACTACGTCGACGTGATGTGCCAGATGACGCGCGCCCGGCCGGTGCGCGTGCACGGCATCGGCGCGCATCTGACCGACGAGGTGAAAACGTATAATTACGGCCACTTGCATGTCGAGTTCGACGACGGCTCGGTCGGCTGGTACGAGGCCGGCTGGGGGCCGATGATGAGTGAGGTGGCATTCTTCGTGAAGGACGTCGTCGGGCCGAAGGGCTGCGTGAGCATCGTCATGCCCGAACAGGGCGCGGGCCGCGAGGAAGGCGCGGCGCAAACTACCTCCTCCGATATCGACACGCACACGAAGACCAGCATGATCCGCCTGCATCATGCCGAACTGGATGCCGACAACTCGCTCGCCCGGCCCGATGAGCTGTTTCGCATGGACGACGAGCCGGGGCATAACGAGCTGTGCGCGCGCGAGCAGGCCTATCTGCTCCGGGCGATCACCGAGAACCTCGACCTAACCGACCATTTGGACGACGCGGTGAACAGCCTGCGCATCGTTCTCGCCGCGGATGAGAGTGTGCGCACGAAGTGGGTCGTCACGATCTGACGCACGGGCGGCGGCCGGTGGTCAACCGGCCGCCGGGCCGCCGTAAACGGGCGTTGCGATCCCCTCCATACGCGCCTTGATCTGCAGTGCGAGGAACTCCGAGTAGTGGCGCGACAGCGCCAGGTTGCCACCCTGGAACCATAACGCCGGCTGCGCCGTTGGCTTCCACATGTTGCGCAGCTCACCCTGCCACGGGCCGGGGTCGCCACGCACGCCGGAACCGAGCCCCCAGCACGGCCCGACCGCCGCCGCCACCTCCGGCGAGACGATGCGGGCTACCGTCTCGTGCATGGAGCGGTATCCTGTCGCCAGCACGATCAGCTCGGCCGGCAATTCGCTGCCGTCGGCAAGGCGCACGGCGCGCGGCAGGATGCCTGCGATCTCCACGCCGCTGCGCAGCGCGATCTCCCCACGCACGATCAGGTCGGAGGCGCCGACATCGATGTAATAGCCGCTGCCGGTGCGCAGCGCCTTCATCATCAGTCCGGATTCGTCCTCGCCCCAATCGAGTAGGAAACCTGCGCGCCGCAACCCGTCGTAAAGCGCCGCATCGCGCCGCGCGATCGCGGCATAGAGCGGGCGCTGCTGCGCGGCAATCAGCCCGAACGGCATCGCCGCCACCAGCAGATCGGCAATGTCCGTGGTGATGCCGGCCTGTAGCGCTGCCTCGGAATAGAGCGGCCCGAAAGCCAGCTCCATCAGCGTCTCCGACCGGACGACAGTCGTGGGCGAACGCTGCACCATCGTAACCTGCGCACCGTTCTCCCACAGATCAGCGCAGATATCGTGCGCCGAGCTGTTGGCTCCGATGACGACGCACGATTTGCCGCGAAATGGTGCGCCGCCGCGATAGGCGCTGGAATGCAGGATCTCGCCAGCGAAATCCGATTCGCCGGAAAAGCGCGGCACGTTCGGCGGGCCATAGGCGCCGGTGGCGAAGACGAGCTGGCACGGGCGCAGCGTCCACGCCTCCCCGTCCCGGTTGACCGTCACCGTCCACGTCGCCGTCTTCGCGTCGTACTGAGCCGCGGTCACGTCGCTCGCCGGCCAGTAGTCGAGTTCCATGATCCGGACATAGGCTTCCAGCCAGTCGCCCATCTTGTCCTTCGGCGTGAAGACCGGCCAGTCATCGGGGAACGGCAGATAGGGCAGATGGTCGTACCAGACCGGATCATGCAGCACGAGCGAGGCGTAGCGGTTGCGCCAGGAATTGCCGGGCCGCGCGTTCTTCTCCACGATCAGCGCAGGCACGCCGAGCCGGCGCAACCGCGCGGCCAGCATGATCCCGCCCTGGCCGCCACCGATGACGAGGCAATAGGGCTGCACCTCGCGCCCGAGAACCGCCGCTTCCGCTGTCCTGCGTTCCAGCCAGGAGCCCCGGCCCTTGATCGCGCCATGCTGCACGCCGAGCGGTCGCGTGGGGCCGCGCTTTTCCTCGTGGCCCTTTAGCTCCCGCATCGCCGTCAGCAGCGTCCAGGCGGCGCCGTCGCGAAGCCGCAGCACGCCTTCGCCGCGCCCCACCGCAGTCTCGAAGCCGATCGGCACCTCGACGATCCCGCCGGCCTCGCGTGCCTCGCCGCACGCCTGCCAGCGCGACGGGGCGGTGCGGGCGAGCGTTGCCGCCAGCATCGCGGCAATCGCGTCGCAGCCCTCGCAGGTATGAATGTTCCAGGTAAACGCCAGCAGATCGCGCCAATAGCCGTCGGGCGCGAACAGATTGGCGGCATTCTGCACGTCACCGCGCCCAAGCGCAGTGTCAAAACGCGCCAGCCAATCGGCGGCGGCGGACCCGGCGGCTATCACGACCTCCTCATGACCTCGACAGCATGACTGTGGCGCCACGCTCCGCGCGCGACAAGGGCGCAGGTCGCCGTCGGGCAGCGGTGGCCGTGCCCCAGCCCAGGGTGCACAAATAGGCCGCGAAGATCGTTGGATCGTCGGTGCCGGACTGGGGGAGTGCGGCCCAGCCTTCGTCCCCGAGTTCGGCCCGATCGAGTTCGGCCGGCCAGACGACATCGGTGGTCTCGCCCTGCGCGTCGTCGTCGATGCAGGCGAGGTGCAGGGCGGCGAGTTCCTGACCCAGGTCCCGCTCGCCCTCCACTAGCCACCTGCGTTCTCGCACGCGCACAAAGCTGCCAACCGTGGGTTGGAACACGGACTGCCTTCACCCGTTTCTGGTTCAAGCTGCCGCGATGTGCCGCATTTGACAAGTGAAACGACTGCCAGCCGATTGATTGGGTCGTACGGGACCTCACCTGCTGCCCAGAAGGCTTCAGGCTCCTGGAGAGTCGTCAAAGGGCCCCATACGGAAAACCCGACGGAAGCGGCGGCGCCAAGGGCCGCGACAAGCGGCCCGGCTTCGATGCCGCGTTGAAGGATGCGGTGCGCCGTCGCTTCGACGTGTTGGCGGTTTGGTCGATTGACCGGCTCGGGCGCAGCACCGCGACCGTGGCGACGGCGCTGGCGGAGTTGGACGCCGCCGGCGTGGCGATCTACGCGGATCGCGAGGGCATGGACGCCACGACACCGCACGGCCGCGCCATGTTGCAGATGGCGGCCGTGTTCGCCGAGCTGGAGCGAGGGATGATCCGCGAGCGGGTCATTGCCGGGCTTGCGCGGGCCAAGGCCGCCGGCAAGACGCTCGGCCGGCGTCGAGTGCTCCCGGCGACAGAGGAAGCCGTTAGGGCGCGCCTGAAGGCCGGCGCGGGCAAGCTGAAGATCGCGAGGGAACTGGGTATCGGCACCGGCACCGTGCAGCGCATCGCCCGCGAACTGCCCGTGGCAGCCCCGTCATGCCGTCCGGCGCCACCGGCGCACTGATCGCGCGTGCGCCGGTGGCCCCCGCGCAAACGCCACCACCAATCCGCCGGCACCCCACCGGCGGGTTTTTCGTGGACGCCAGAGGCGACGGACACCGGACCGCTCCAAAAGTTACGGCGACCTGTGGCGCCCGCAGATGTGGCGCAGGGAGTTTTAGACCGCGCGCGCGGGTTTTGCGGTGCAACGAGCGCCCAGGTTCGCGCGCTACTTATACCAGCGCCCTGAAATCCCGACTCTCGGGGGGATTCCCGAATCGACACGGGTATGAGTCGATGGCGCCGAACGTCGCTTCGGGAGGGCAGGATGGTGGCGGTAGCGGTGACACGGACGCACACCCCGGCAGCCGAGCTGCGGGCGGCTGCGGTTCGCGCAGACGATCCGCGTGTGGCACGCCGGGCCCTGGCGATCGGTATGGCGATGGATGGCTATCCGCGCACATCGGCGGCCGAACTTTGCGGCATCGACCGGCAAACGCTGCGCGACTGGGTTCACCGCTTCAATCCCGATGGTCGGGACGGTTTGGCCGACCGTCCGCGGCCTGGTCGTCCGGCGTCGCTGTCCGCCGAGCAACAGATGGCGGTCGCGGCCTGGGCTCAGGCTGGTCCGAATGTCGAAACGGATGGGGTGGTGCGCTGGCGCCGCAGTGATCTGTCCGAACGGATTGCAGAACGCTTCGGCGTGACCTTGAACGTGCGGACGGTCGGCAAGCTGTTGCGCAAGCTCGACTTCCGCCGCATCTCGGCTCGCCCGCAGCATCCGCGGAGCGACGCGATGGCCCAGGAGGCATATAAAAAAATTCGCGGAACCGGCCGCCGACGCGGTTCTTCAGCACGCCCACGGCAGGGCTGTCGAAATTTGGTGGCAGGATGAACCCCGTGGTGGCCAACACGCACGCTGACCCGGATCTGGGCCAAACGCGGAACCCGCCCACGCGCGGTGCGTGGCCACCGTTTTGCCTCGGCATATCCGTTGGGTGCGGTTTGTCCAGTTCGCGGCACTGGCGCTGCCGTGATCATGCCCAACGTCAACGTCGACGCCATGAACGAGCATCTGGCCGAGATCAGCCGCTGCGTCTCGGTCGGAGCCATCGCCTTGATGGTGCTGCACCGGGCCGGCTGGCACACGTCGGCGAACCTTGCAGTTCCCAACCACATCCTTCTCATGCCGCTGCCGCCGGATGCCCCTGAACTGAACCCGGTTGAGAGCCTCTGGGAATTCTTGCGCGGCAATCTGCTCGCCAACCGGGTCTGCGACGATTACGACGCCATAGTCACCGCCTGCGCCAATGCCCGGAACGCCCTGATGCGGCTACCCAAGACGATCACTTCAATCGCAAGCAGGACCTGGGCGCAGGTCACCATTTAGGGGCGCTGGTATAAGCGCCGTGCGCAACGGCGGCGCGAGCTGGGGCAGAATGACCGGCAGCACAAGCGTCGCCGCGCCGCAGCCGCGAGCACCGCGATGTCGCCCTCCAGGGCGCCTTCAAACATGGCCATGCGGCAGGAACGCAGACGGGGCGGCGGTGCTAGCTACCAGCTGCGCCGGTCCACTGCCTGGAAGCCTTCCTGAAGATTCACCGCCCTGCGCTGCTGCAGCAGGCGAGCAAGTTCGGCGATGACCCCACCCACCGTCGGTCGTGGCTGAGCCGCGAGGGCAAGGCGCTGCGGGCGCACAGGTCAGCGAAGAGGACGTCGGCGATGTCGTTCGGCGAGCTCTCAAGAGCGACTTTTCGCCCGCCTTAACCTGAGCCTAGCCAGGCCGCGACGCGTGGATGCGCCAGCACCTCAGGGTTCACCACGAAGCGCGGCCGGCGCCCGGCTATTGCGGCGGCGATGTCGGAGAGCGCGCTGTTCGCGATGGCGCCGAAGCACTCGTCGGTCCAGCAGAGCGCGTGGGGCGTGACGATGGTGTTGTCCATCGCCAGGAGCGGGTTGCTGGGCCCGACCGGCTCCTGCTCGAACACGTCGAGGCCGGCACCGGCGATGCGCCCAGCGTGAAGCGCGGCGATGAGCGCTGCCTCATCCACGATTGGCCCGCGCGCGACGTTGATGAGGTAGGCGGTCGGCTTCATGCGCGCAAGCTGCGCCGCGCCGATCAGGTGTCGCGTCGCCTCGGTCAGCAGGCAGGTGATGACCACGAAATCCGCCCGCTCCAGCAGCGTGTCCAGCCGCACCAGTTCCGCGCCGACCAAAGCGAGGGCGGCGGCATCGGCATACGGATCGGCAGCAAGCAGCGTCATGTCGAAGCCGCGCGCAAGGCGCATGGTCTCAAGCCCGATGCTGCCGGCCCCGACGATTCCGAGCACCTTGCCGCTCAACCCCTGGCCCATGTGGTCCGTGCGCGCGTTCCAGCGCCCGGCGCGGGTCAGACGGTCCTTCACCAGCAGCTTTTGCGCCAGCGCCAGCACGTAGGTCATGGCGCTGGTTGCCACCGGACGGCGCACCGCCAGGGGCGTGTTGGTGAGCACGATGCCGGCGCGCGTCAAAGCCGCGACATCGACCGAGTCATAGCCGACGCCGTGCCGGGCGACGATGCGCAGTCGGCGGTCGGGCCGCGCGACGCTGACGGCGGTAACGCGGGGCAGGTTGACGCAGAGCGCGTCGTAGTGCGCGACGATGTCAGGCGTGATCTCCGACACTTCCTCGGCGATCCACTCCCACGGCAGACCGCCGAGCGCCGCGAGCGGCGGCTGTCCGAACGATGGCGCGCCGCTGCTGGTCAGCAGGTCACGCGTGATCCCGATGCGGGGCACGTCCGACATGACGTCACTCCAGTGCGCGCAGCGCGTCCATGCCGGCCTTCAACGCGGCCTGGAACAGCAGATGGTCGAGCCCGTAGGCCAGCATGCGGAACCCGTGGTCCCAATAGGTCCGCGCCCACTGAGCATCCGCAACCATGAAGCCGGCAGGCTTGTTGTTGGCACGCGCTGCCGCGACCACGCGACGGACCGCTGCCAGATAGTCGGGATGCTCGAACTGGCCGGGGATGCCAAGGAAGTTGGTAAGGTCGAAATGCCCGATCCAGATCACGTCCACTCCCGGCGTTGCGGCGATCTCCTCCACGCTGGCGAGGCCGTTTTCCGTCTCGATCTGGGTGATGATGAGCGTGCGCTCGCGCGCTGTCAGCATCTTCTCTGTCGGCGTGCCGGCGCGGAAATCGTCGTGGGCCACGCCGAACGCGGCGCCGCGGCGTCCGTGCGGCGGATAGTGGGCGGCGGCGACGATGCGCTCGGCCTGCGCGCGGCTCTCCACCATCGGCACCATCACGCCATGCGCGCCCATGTCCAGGGCACGGGCTATGAAATGGTACTCGGTGGCAGGAATGCGCACCAGTGGCGCGACGCCGATGCCTCGGCAGCCGGCAACGAGATGCTTGAGCGTCTCGAAGCCGAGGCCGGTATGCTCCATGTCGAACAGCGCGAAATCGGCGCCCGTGGCAGCGATGATCGCCGGCATGCCCGGGGTGAAGAACTCGAAGATCATCGGCCCGAAAGCCCGGCCATCACGGCGTAGTTTTTCTTTGAGCGTCGATCCCTGCATGGCCGTCTCCTGTGTTCTCACGTCGCGCGGCGCCAATAGTACGCGGCAACGGCATCGAGATGGGCGCGCATCTCCGCCTCCGCGGCATCCGGATCGTGCGCCGCTATCGCCGCACAGATCCGCTGGTGGAAGCCGAAGGCCGAGGCTTCGGCGCCGCGCGCGGTCAGGGACACGCTGCGCTGCTCGGTCAGCCAGCCGGTCAACGCCTGATGCACGCCGGTCAGCAGCGGATTGCCGCTGGTGCGCACGATCTGCAGATGGAATGCGACATCGGTCGCCTGGAACGTCGCCGGGTCGCCGCGGGCTTGCCGGTTGGCCTCCAGCGCCCGCTCGATCCTCGCAATGTCGTCCGCCACGGCGATCCGCGCTGCGTCCCGCGCGATCGCTGCCTCGAAGAGCCTGCGGGCGGCCTGGAACTGGCGCGCACCCTCATGGCGGGAGAGATAAACCTGGGCGGCACCCGAAAGCGCACCGATCAGCCGGTCGGCGTCCGGGTGCGTCACGCGCGCACGCTCGCCGTTGCCGATGACAATCAGCCCCTTCTGTTGCAGCGACAGCAGCGCCTCGCGGATCGCCGGGCGGCCCACCGCGAAGCGCTCCATGAGTTCGCGCTCGGACAGCAGCGATTCGCCTTCCGGCAGATCGCCGGTCTGAATCATTTGTTCGAGACGATCGGCCACCTCCTGATAAAGCCGCCGCCGGAGCACTGGCGCGAAGGCCATCTGGCCCAGTTTCCCTCTTGCTGGTATGACAGGTCTATGGCATGAATGCTTCCTGGTCAAGCGGCGAACCGGGGAGAGAGCAATGGATGGCTTCGTGATCCTCGCGCGCTTTCGCATCGCCCCGGGCGCGCGGGACGCATTCCTCGATCATGTCGGGCGGAACGCGGCCGCCTCGGTCGCCGACGAGCCGGGCTGCCGCCGTTTCGATGTGCTGACGCACGAGGCGGGAGCCGCCGACGAGGTCGTGCTCTACGAAATCTACGACGACGCCGCGGCGTTCGACGCGCATATGGGCACACCGCATTTTGCCGCCTTCAGCGCCGCGACCGCCGCCATCGTGGTGTCCGCGAACGTGGAGCGCCTTCTGCTCAGCGAGCACACACGGCCGAGCTGACTTGCCGCGATTTCCAGCAACAACGAGGGAGGAACGAACGATGATCAAATCAACGCGACACTGGTTGCTCGGCCTGGCCGGCGCTGTCCTCGCTGGTGGCCTCGCGCAGGCGGCGGACCCCGCGCCGGTGATCGCGCTGTCCAACGCCTACTACGGCAACACCTGGCGCCATCAGATGGTCGAGGCGTTCCAGGCCGTGGCCGAGCAGGCCAAGGCGAAAGGCGAGATTTCGGATTACATCATCCTCAACGGCGATGGCTCGGTGAACCAGCAGATGTCGCAGATGAGCGACCTGATCCTCCGGCACGTCAACGCCATCGTCATCGACGCCGCCTCCGAGACCGCGCTCAACGGCATCATCGCCAAGGCATGCGCCGCTCATATCACGGTGCTGGCGTTCGAACTCAATCGTCAGCGCGCCCTGTTCTTACAAGCTGAATTTCGATTTCACGCATTATCAGGCGGAGCTGACCGAGAAGGTGCTGCATCTGATCGGCGACAAGGGCAATGTCATCGTCGTGCGCGGCGTCAAGGGCTCGGCGCCCGACCACGACATGTACGAGTTGCAGATGGCGACGCTGAAGAAGTTCCCGGACGTGAAGGTGGTGGCGACAGTCTACGGCCAGGCCACCGGATCGGTGGCACAGGCGGCGGTGGCCAACGTTCTGCCCAGCCTGCCGCACGTCGATGCGGTGATCGCACAGGGCGGCGGCGACGACTATGGCATTGCCCAGGCATTCGAGCAGTACGGCGGCGCCTACGCCAACAGGCCGCCGGTGATCGCGGGCGGCGGCAGCTCCAATTTCATCCACTGGTGGGCGGCGGAGGCCAAGAAGGACGGCTACAAGACCGTGTCGATGAACACGACGCCGGGCATTGGCGGCGCGGCATTCTGGCTGACGCTCGACATCGTCAAGGACGCCAAGGCGCCAAACTACATGGTGATGCCGGTGGCGACTGTCACGGCGGAGAACCTCGGCGAATACGCCGACATGAAGCCCGGCACCATCGTCAGCCCGACCTATACCAACGAATGGGTCGAGAAGAACCTGCTGACCCAGAAGTAGGCGATGCCGGCGACGCGCATGGCCGCAGCACCGCGCAAAATCGAGCGGACGGCGGCCTGCGCGTCGCCGCAGTTGCAGCCCGGCGTGCCGGCGCTGCTGCTTGCTGGCATCACAAAGGCATATGGTGCCACACGTGCCAACGAGGATCTCAGCTTCGCGGTGCAGCCCGGCGAGGTGGTGGGACTGATCGGCGCCAACGGCGCCGGCAAGAGCACGCTCATGCGCATCCTGGCCGGTATCACGCTGCCGGATGCCGGCAGGCTGGAGGTCGGCGGGCAAGTCATCGATCTGGACCGCTTCTCGCCACTGCGGGCGCGCGCGCTCGGCATCCGCATCGTGCATCAGGAGCTCTCGCTCTGCGACAGCCTGACGGTGGCCGAGAACTTCTATATCGAGCAGCCCCATTACGCCCGCCACCCACTCTGGCGACGCAATTATGAAAGGCTGGCTGACGCCAGCATCGCGGAGATCTTCCCGGCGGCCGGCATCGACCCGCATCGCCCGGTTGCCGATCTCGCGATCGCGCAGCGGCAGATGGTGGAGATCGCCCGGGCCGCCAGTGACCCCAAGCTGCGCATCCTGATCCTCGACGAGCCCACCTCCTCGCTCGACGCACGGCGCAGCGCGGAGCTGCAACGTTTCATCGCCGCCCGCGCGGCGTCGGGCGCCGTCATCATCTTCATCAGCCACAAGCTGACCGAGGTGGCCGCGGTCGCCGGGCGCATCCTGGCAATGCGCAACGGCCGGTTCGCACTGAACGAGGATGCGCGGCGCATCGACGTGAGGCAGATGATCTCGGCAATGGCCGGAGAGGCGTCGCGCGGCCTCGCACCGTCGCAGCTCGCCGCCGCGGGCGGCGGTGTACGAAAGTCACGCGGGCTGATCGAGGTCACCCCGCCGCTCGTGTCCGCGCCCCTGACGCTCCATGCCGGCGAGATAATCGGCCTTGCGGGACTGGAAGGCAGCGGCCAGCGCGCGTTCCTGCACGCCTTGTATGCCGCCGCGTGCGGCCGGCGGGTTGGCGGGTTCGTCTGTCACGCCGCCGCGTCCTTCGTCTCCGGCGATCGTGTGCGGGAAGGCGTGTTCCCGCTCTGGGACGTGATCGCCAACGCCACCATCGGGCGGGTCGCCGCCGGGCCGGCACTCGCCTGGCTGCGTCCGGCCTGGGAACGTGCCGCTGCCGTGCCGTTCCTGGACGCGGTGCGACTGCCGCCTGAACGACGTGGCGCCGCCATCCTGCAACTGTCGGGTGGCAACCAGCAGAAAGTGCTGATGGCGCGGGCGCTGATCCAGGATGCCGACATCGTCGTGCTCGACGATCCGACGCGCGGCGTCGATGTCGCCGTAAAGCAGGAATTCTATCGCCTGATCCGCGAGGCCGCCGGCCGCGACAAGCTGGTGGTCTGGCACAGCTCCGAGACCATCGAGTTCATGGAATGCGATCGCGTGCTGCTGTTCCATGAGGGCGTGGCGCGGCGCGTGCTGGAGGGCGGGGATCTCACCGAGGACACGATCGTCAACGCCGCCTTCACCGAGCGCATTGCCGACCGCACCGCACCCGCCAGCCCGTCCCGCCATCCGGCGTCGGCGCAACAGACGCTGTTCCGCATCCTGCCGTTCCTGACCACGACGGTGATGTTCGCGGTGATCGCGGCGCTCAATCACAACGCTGCGACGCTGTTCGGCATCGACCTGCTGCTGGGTGCCGCGGTGCCGCTGGTGCTGGTCGCACTCGGGCAGATGTTCGTGGTCGGCGGCAGCGAGATCGACCTGGGTATCGGCGCCTTTGCGGGCCTGGCCAATGTGCTGAGCGCGACCTTCCTGGTGGGCGATCCGTTGTTCGGCGTCGCTGCTCTCGCGGCGGCGCTCGGGGGCTATGCCTCGCTCGGGTTGCTGATCCAAATGCGCGCGATCCCGGCAATCGTGGTCACGCTCGGCGCTTCGTTCATCTGGGCCGGTGTCGGCTACGCATTGCAGCCGACCCCGGGCGGCAGCGCGCCGGGCTGGCTGACCGCCGCCGCGGCGTTCCATCTCGGCGGCGTTCCCGCCTCGGTGCTCGCGGTGGTTTTGGCGGCGGCGCTGGCGGCGCTGTTGAACGCGGCGCGGCTGGGCGTGGTGCTGCGGGGTTTCGGCGCCAATCCGCGCGCGATGGCGCAGAGCGGCTGGTCGCCACTCGCCGCCGCCCTGCTGCGCTATGCCATGGCCGGCGGTTTCGCGATGCTGGCCGGCTTGGCTATGACGGCGATTAACACCGCCTCCGACATCAATGCCGGCGGTTCCTACACGCTGCTCGGAATTGCCGCCGTGGTCGTCGGCGGGTCGGCGCTGGCGGGCGGGCGCATTGCGCCCGTCGGCGTCGTCTGCGGCGCGCTGAGCCTGTCGCTGATCGGCAGCCTGCTCGGCTTCCTCGGCGTCAGCACCGACTACAACGCCGCCGTGCAGGGCGGCCTGCTGATCGGGATCCTGGTCCTGCGCGTGGCCCTTCGGCGATGAGCCCGCTGGTCTGGCTCCGGACGCATCGCTGGGCGTTCGCCGGCGTCGGCGTGCTGGTGCTATGGGCCATGCTCTCGGTTGCCACCGCGCGGTTCAGTCTGAACAGCCTGTCCGGTGTCGCCGTGTCTGCCTCTTTCCTGGCGGTGGTTGCGATCGGCCAGATGTTCGCGATCGCCACCGGCGGCGGCAATGTCGATCTGTCGATCCCCGGCGTGGTCACGCTCAGCGCCTTCGCCACCATGATCCTCTCGGGCGGTACCGATGGCGGCCTGCTGCTCGCGATCCCGGTCGTGCTTGCGATCGGATTGCTGACCGGGGCGGTGAACGCGCTGCTGATCCTGAAGCTGCGCATCCCGGCGATCATCGCCACCCTGGCAGTCGGCTATGTGCTGGACACGGCAACGTTGCTGGCCAACCGGCGCTTCACCACGTTTGCGATCAGCCCGGCGCTGCGCGCAATGGCGACCGCGCGGCCGGCGGGCGTCCCGGCGATCCTGTTGCTGGCGCTCGGCCTGGCGGGCCTGGCGGCGGCGCTGATCGGGCGGACCGGCTATGGGCGGTCGCTGATGGCGGCGGGGCAGAACGCGATTGCCGCCGAGTTCGCCGGCGTGCGGGTCGGCCGCGTCACCGTTATCGCGTTTTTGCTCAGCGGCACGCTCGCGGCGATCGACGGGGCACTGTTGTCGGCCCATACCGGCGGCGCGTTCCTGGAGATGGGGCGGCCCTATCTGCTGCAATCCGTCGGCGCGGTGGTGGTCGGCGGCACGCTGATCTTCGGCGGGAGTGCAACAGCGCTCGGCACCCTGCTTGGCTCGGTGCTGCTGGTGTTGATCGTCACCACCATGCAGATCGCGGGGCTGCCGGGCGGGGTGCAGGACATGGTGCAGGGGACGGTTATCATCGGCGTGCTCGCCGCCGCCGGCAGTGGCGCTAGCCGGCGCACCGCCTGAACCGGCCGCTTGCCCGGCGTCGGCCAGCACCATCCGCTGCCGCGGCGTGAACGCCACGCTGGCTGCGATGTCGGCAGAGTTCGACGTGCTCTACGCGCCGATCGGGCGGGAATCGATCCCGCAGGAGCGGTTGCTGCCATGGGTGGACCGGTGTCGTCCACTTCCCGCGCTTCCCGCAACCGAGTGCTTTCAACGGACCTGGTGCTGCTCGAGATCCAGGATCAGGAAGCGAAGTTGCATGTTCATCGGATAAAGCGTGGCCGGTTCACGCGCATGCAGCAGCGCTGCGGCAACATCCCCCTCCCCCCGCGCAATCGCGACGAGGGCGACAAGCACGTCGGGGTCCGTCAGATTCTAGTGATGGGCGCGCTCCAGTAACGCCATTGCCTGAGCCGGCGTGCCGGTCGAGTTCAGCGCGATGGCGTAGACACAGGCGTAACGCACATTTTCGGGTGCCAGTTCGCTAGCCCGGATTATGCAGTGCGCCCCAACGGCGCGGTTCACCAGTGGAGGTAGGTTCCACCCAGGGAGTTGTCGGTAGGCCCTGGTAGCTGACGAGCGGCTCGATCGGGTAACCGGGCGGGCCGAAGCCTCGTGACAAAGGCCGCCTTTGGGCGGTTGAGCAATCCGGCAGGCCGTAACGTGAGTGAAGCCTGAGCAGGCCTCGAAAGTGAAGTCATGGACGCCGACCCGCCTGAATAACGGGGAAGGCCGAGTGGAGCGGGGAAGCAACCGACGATTGCACCCGTTCTGGTCCATCGGGGTAGTGGGCACGGCATGTCGGAAGGGTGAGCCGGGTAATTGGGGGAGGCCCGTGTGGGATGGAGGTCGCGCCTCCGACATCGTCTCGACGATGGTCCCTGCGGGTGTCGGACAGGGTCGTAGTACCTGTCGAGGCTGGGTAACGCCAGCGGAGGGAAGGACCCTGACTTCCGGTGCGCTTTCGACGGAGCCGAGGGTCGGGCGGGAAACAAACCTCTTTTGTATGGGCAAAACCGTCGTTTCGGCTGGCGGATTGCTGCGGGTTTGCGAGCTGCGTTTCGGGCAGGTTTTCGGTATGGGTGGCGTCAGGGTTGTCGCTAGGCCATGGACGACAATGGCGCCGAGCTTGCGGCGGGCGGCGCGCCTCGCCGCAGGGCGGCAATTGGGAATGGCGCCGAGCCAAAGTTGACGCGGCGAGGAGTCCGACTCGATCGGCACGGTCCTGGTCGCGAGAAACTGCCGCCGTCCGCACCGCAGGCACGTGCGGGTCTGGGGCGTCGGCCTGCCAATACCTTTTCGGCGCCGAAGTATACCGCGGCAGTTGGCCGCCGCCGACCGCATTGTCTGCATGCGGGCAGGCCGCATCGTTGCCGACCGGCCGAGTCTGGCGTTGGACAAGTTCAGCCTGCTGGCACTGGCCTCCACCGCGCCATCCGCATGAGCCGCCGGGAATCGCCGATTGCTCAAATGGTCCGGAATGGCACAATAAAAAAACCGGCAGCGCGCGACATTAAGAGTTTTTTGGCGACTCCCTTGTTGAAAAGACTTTTTCATGCTCATACACCGGGGATGCGAAACATGAAATGCCGGCTCTAATACAGAACAGTATTGCGACCTGTTCGCATACCGCACGTGGTCAAGACCTCCCGCCGGCGCACAGCAATGGAGAAGTTCGAAGATGATCTCGCAACTCTACCAGCAGCTTCTTGCGGTCCTGAAAGACCCCAAGGGCGTTTCGGCGCTGGAATACGGCGCGCTTGCGGTCGGCATCGTGCTCGCGGTCGCCACCGCCGCGGTCACGCTCGGCGGTCAGCTGACCACGCTGTTCGGCACCATCGGCACCAATCTCTAGGCGTTGCCGGATGGCCCGTCTGGATCATAGCCGGAGAACTTCGCCGCGATCTCTTGACTGGTGAATCCTTCGTCGCCGAAGGCGTCGCGCCACGCCCGCAACGTCGTTCGCAGCGCGGTCAGAACGGGGTCGCTGTCTCTGGCCTCTTTCATGGTCGTGACGGGATCGCCGCAGCCGAGCCACACGAGGGCGCTGCGCACCCGGTCCGACCATGCCCTGTAGGAAGCAAGGGGCGGGAGTCAACCTGCGGTCGTCTGGCTGCCGCCGTGTCCCTGGGGCGGCTCCCCCGGCGATCTCCCAATGGTGTCGGCAGGCATCCCGCGCGGCGGCCGAGGTGTGCTTGATGTCTTCCCCGCGGGTTGCACGCGACGCGAATGCAACGGTCAATGCGCAAGCACTGTGCGGCGATCTGCCGGAGTCGTGTTTGTCGGAACCTTGCCGCGGTGGAACGGCATACAGTGTCGTCTCAGCACCCTCGGTCAGCGAGACGAGTCCATGGAAGATGCCGTCACCGCCTGTCGGATCAGTCCCGGTCGCGGCACTGATTTCCCTCATGAGGACACCATCATCGAGCGCCACGAGCACATGTCGCGCCGCCTCAATCAGTTTTTTCAGCCGCTCTTGCAGCTCCCCGCGATCGGGATGTCTGGCCTCGGATTGGATCACGAAGCGAACCGCGGACACGGCTTTCTCCAGACCGGTTAGCAGCCAATCGGGAGGCACCCCCTTGCCAGCAATCAAGGTAGCCAATTCGGCAACGCGCTCAACTCATTGGTGGAGGGGGGTGGGATTGCGGGGCGGCGCGGTCGGCTGCCAGTCTTCCACTGCGGAGATTAATCGCCTTCGTTCGTCCAATATCCGCTCGCCCTTGGAAGAGGGGAGACCGCCCGCGAACAGAATCTTGTCGATCTCTCGCAAACGCTTGGCGCCTGGGCCAATGACGCGCACGTGGGCAGCGACCTGCCTGTCTGGCGCCGATCCGGTCTCGGCAACGGTGGGGCCGCGCCCACCCTTCTTGTCGTCCTTGCTCACGGCTACTTACCGGCCGGCCGGCCGCAGAACGCGGCCCAGTCCGCCATCAGCCGGCGGCGCTTCTCGAACAGGTCGCCCCGCCGGCATGCCGCCCCCACCCTATCGGCGACGGTGTGCGCCAGCGGCTTGCCGCCCTTGGTGCCGTGAAACACCCAATCGCCCGCCTCCGCGTCCCGCATCGGGAGCAGCGCGCGCAGCACCGCTCTGGGGATCTGGTGGCTCCCGGCGGATGGCTGCGAATGACTGTTCGGCGGACCTCAGCTCCACCATCGTCCTGCGAACATCCTTGATGCAGAAGACCAAGCCCGAGAGACGCGGGGCACGCGCTCGCCGGCTCCGCCCGAACATTACGTAAAGTAAACTTGCGCGTAAGTGGCGGGCACGCGCGAGGGTCGCTAGCGTGGCGGCGCTGCATGACGACCACCTCGCGGTGGAACCCGGCGCGATTCCGCCTCCAACACGTTGGTCCGTCCCCCGCCAATGTCGCATCCCCGCCGTGCGGTCGCCCCAGCAGCTTGTCGCGTCAGAGTTGATCAGGACCTCGGCCGCCGCCACTTCCTGCGGCTGGCCGCGCTCGGTCTGGCCGGCGCGACCGCCTTCGCGCAGTCCGCGGCCGCCGATGCGTCGGCCGCGTTCGACGTGCGGTCCTTCGGCGCGACCGGCAGCGGCAGTGCCCTCGACACGCCGGCCGTCAACCGTGCGATCGCCGCCGCCGCCGCCGCGGGCGGCGGCACCGTGCGCTTCCCTGCGGGCACCTACGCCTGCCACTCCATCCGCCTGCAGAGCTTCGTGGCACTCTATCTGGAGCCGGGCGCAACCATCCTGGCCGCACCCGCCGGCGGCTACGATGCGGCGGAGCCGAACGGGCCGTGGGAGATTTATCAGGATTTCGGGCACAACCACTGGCACAACAGCCTGATCTGGGGCGAGAACATCCACGATGTCGCGATCCTCGGGCCTGGCCTGATCCGCGGCACCGGCCTGTGCCGGGGCGAGGTCGCCGAGCAGGGGCTGCCGTCGGCGGAGGTGCCCGGCGCGGCCAACAAGGCCATCGCGCTCAAGAACTGCCGCAACGTGACCCTGCGCGACGTCTCGATCCTCGCCGGCGGCCATTTCGGCCTGCTGGCGACCGGCGCGGACAATCTGACGATCGACAACCTCAAGATCGACACCAACCGCGACGGCATGAACATCGACTGCTGCCGCAACGTGCGCGTGTCGAACTGCAGCGTGAACTCGCCGTTCGACGACGGCATCTGCCTGAAAAGCTCGTTCGCGCTCGGCGAGGCGCGCGCCACCGAGAACGTCACCATCAGCGATTGCTGCGTCACCGGCTATCGGGTCGGTTCGATGCTCGACGGCAGTTACAAGCGGCTCGCAGCCGCCGGCCCGCCGACCGGACGGATCAAGCTCGGCACCGAGTTCGAACGGCGGGTTCAGGAACATCGCGGTCAGCAACTGCGTCTTCGAGAGCTGCCGCGGCTTCGCGCTGGAGACCGTCGATGGCGGACCGGTGGAGGACATCACGTTCACCGGCATCACCATGCGCGACATCCGCAACGCGCCGTTCTTCCTGCGCCTCGGCGCGCGGCTGCGCGGGCCGCCCGGGGTCAAGGTGGGCACGCTGCGGCGCGTCATCATCAGCGATGTGACGTGCGACGGTCCCGACAACGCCATGCCGGCAATCATCTGCGGCATTCCCGGCCACCCGATCGAGGACATCAGCATCCGCGACGTCTATCTGATGCAGCGGGGCGGAGGGTCGGCGCAACTGGCCGCTGTCACGCCGCCCGAGGAGGCCCGTCTGTATCCCGAGCCGAACCTGTTCGGACCGCTGCCGGCGCAAGGGCTGTTCGCGCGGCATGCGAGGAACCTTGAGGTCCGGCATTTCGAGATCGCCAGCGAGACGCCTGATGCGCGCCCGTTCGTCTGGCTCGGCGACGTGGACGGCGCGAATTTCTCCGGCCTCAAGCTGCCGTGCGAGGCCGCGGCACCGGCGTTCGAGCTGAACGACACCCGCAACTTCCGGGTCTCCGACAGCGTCCCGGTGGCGGATGCGGAATTTGACACGATCGCTCACGGGTCGCTGCGCTGACCGACCGGCCGAGCCGACGGGCCGCCGCAGCGGCCTACAGCGTGCTCGCCCGATACTCGGCGCGCGCGAGCCAGGCGGGTTCGATCTCCACGCCCCAGCCCGGTTCGCTCGGGATCGTCACCATCCCATCAACGACGTCGTACGGCGAGCGCCGGAACAGCCCCTCCTGCCAGGGATAGTAGTCGGCTCCCTCGATGGAGAATTCGAGATATTTTCCGGCGTTGGGGATCGCCCCCAGCAGATGCATGGTGAACAGCGTGACCATGCTGAGATTGGCGCTGTGCGGCGTGCAGGGCAGCCCGGCCTCGGCCGCCATCGCGGCGATGCGCAGCATGCGGCAGACGCCGCCGGCGTAGCAGACGTCCGGCTGGACGATGTCCACCGCCCGCTGCTCGATGATGTGGCGCCAGGTCGCGATCATGCAGTCCTGCTCGCCTCCGGCCACGTCGATGGCGAGCGCCTCGGTCACGCGCCGCGTTTCCTCGATCTCCCAGTACGGGCACGGCTCCTCGAAATGCGTGATGCCGTGCGCCTCGAGCAGCTTTCCCACCTCGATCGCACGCGCCGCGGAAAAGCCGCTGTTCGCGTCCACCAGCAGCGCCGCGTCGGCGCCGAGCGCGCGGCGGATGACCGGCACGATCGCCTCGGTGCGTCCCGGCCACTCGTCCACGTCGCCGCCGCACTCGCGGCCGATGCGGAACTTGAAGGCATCGTAGCCGTGGCGGTCGGCGAGACGGACGAACCGCGCCGCCTCCGCCTCCGGCGTGATGTCGCGCCGCATCGAGGAGGCATAGGTCCGCAGCCGCCGCGGCGTGCCGCCCAGCAACTCGCACACGCTCCTGCCCTCGCGCCGTCCGCGCAGGTCCCACAGCGCGGTGTCCAGCCCCGCCATCGCGCGGCACAGATAGCTGCCGGGGAACTTGTGCTCGCGCAGCGGGATTGCCGTGATCAGCCCGGCGATGTCTTCGGCATCACATCCCAGCGCCCAGGGTGCGACCTGCCGGTGCAGGATGAGCGAGGTGATGTCGGCGTGGTAGGGTGAGACCTGGCCCCAGCCTTGGCAGCCATCCTCGCTCGTGGCACGGACGAAGCCGATATAGGCCGAGCAGAACGTCTCGATGCGGCTGATCTTCATGGTGACGGCCCGCGCCGCGCTGTCGTTGCGGCAGCAACGTGCCGGCAAAGCGGTTTTCCAGGAAGGTCCATTGTGGGTAGCGTACGATGCCAATTTCCGGTAAAGGCAGCGCGACATGGTGAAACGACCCGGCGGCGCCCTGCTGCCCTCCATCGCGATCGACCACGCCTCGCCGCGGCCGGTCGCCACGCAACTCTATGTGGCACTGCGCGACCTGATCCTGTCCGGCGCGGTCGCGACCGGCACGCGGCTGCCCGCGAGCCGCACGCTGGCGCGCGATGTCGGCGTCTCGCGCACCACCGCGATCGAGGCGTTCGAGCGGCTGATCGCCGACGGGATCGTGGTCGCGCGCGTCGGCTCCGGCACTTCGGTCGCGCACGGGCTGCACGCCGAACGGCCGCGTTCGCCGCTCTGCGAAATGCGGCTGCGCCGGCGGCCAAAACTGTCGCAGGCGGCGCACTGGGCGGTCGATCGCTTCAGCGAGCGGGCGCGCCTGCCGCACGCGCCGCGGGCGTTCGTGACGGCGCTGCCGGCCTTCGACACGTTTCCGATGGCGCAGTGGTCGCGCATCGCCGCGCGGCATTGGCGCGGCGGCCGGGACGAGGTATTGGGCTACGGCCCGCCGCTCGGCGATGCGCGGCTGCGCAAAGCCATCGCCGCGCATCTCGGCGCCAACCGCGGCATCGCCTGCGACGCCGAGCAGGTGTTCATCGTCGCCGGCGCGCAGCAGGCCTTTCTCGACATCGGTGCGCTGCTGCTCGATCCCGGCGATCCGGTGTGGTTCGAGAATCCGGGCGCGATCGGCGCGCGCAACGGCTTCCTCGCCGCGGGCGCGCAACTGGTGCCGGTGCCGGTCGATGCGGAGGGCATGCAGGTCGCCGAGGGGCTGCGGCGGCAGCCGAACTTCCGCCTCGCCTTCGTCACGCCCTCCCACCAGCAGCCGCTCGGCCACATCATGAGCATCGAGCGGCGCCTCGCGCTGCTGCACGCGGCGGAGGCGGCCGGCGCCTGGATCGTCGAGGACGACTATGACGGCGAGTTCTGCTTCGGCCGCCGCGCGCTCTCCACGCTGAAAAGCATCGACCGTGCCGGCTGCGTGATCTATGTCGGCACCTTCAGCAAATCGCTGTTTCCTGCGCTGCGCCTCGGCTTCATGCTGGTGCCGCCGGCGCTGGTGGAGCCGCTGGCGCGGATCGCCTCGGCCGCATGCGCGGGCGTGCCGTCGAGCGTGCAGGCCACGGTCGCCGAGCTCATCGAGGAGGGGCATTTCGCGACGCATATCCGCCGCATGCGCCGCATCTACGAGGAACGCCACGCGGCACTGCGCGAGGCCGCACGCGATCTCGATGGCCTGCTCGACGTCGCCGGCACCGACAGCGGGCTGCACACCGTCGGCTATCTGCCCAAGGGCACGTCGGAGGCCGAGGTGGCACGGGCGGCCGCAGCGCGCGGCATCGTGGTCGCGCCGATCGCCCGCTACGCGATCGCCGCCGTGGCGGCGAAGGGGCTGGTGCTGGGCTTCGGCGGCATCCCTCCGCCGGAGATCCGCGCCGGCGTGCGCGTGCTCGGCGAAGTGCTGCGCGCGCTCGCCGGTCCGCGGCGCGGCTTGCGTGCGCGTTCGGCATAATGGCCTGCTTCCCGGTCAGGATTGGGCCTGATCTTCGGGCCGGATCGGGGGCAGAATTGGCGGATGCTGGAATTCGACTACATCATCGTCGGCGGCGGCTCGGCCGGCTGCGTGCTGGCGCGGCGGCTCGCCGAGGACGGCGCGCACACCGTCCTGCTGCTGGAGGCCGGCGGCAGCGATCGGCGACCCTCGCTGCTGGTGCCGATCGGCTACGGCCGGTCGTTCTACAATGCGCGGGTCAACTGGATGTACCGCACGGAACCCGACCCGGCGCTCGACGGTCGCTGCGGCTACTGGCCGCGCGGGCGCGTGCTCGGCGGCTCCAGCGCGATCAACGCGATGGTCCACATGCGCGGCCTGCCGGCGGATTTCGACGACTGGCGCGACGAGGGAAATCCGGGATGGGGATGGCAGGACGTGCTGCCCTGGTTCATGCGGGCGGAAACGTTCGGGCCCGGCGGCAACGCGGTGCGCGGCGGCTTCGGGCCGCTGCGCGTCTCCGACGTGTCGCGCGAGTGCCACCCGCTCTGCGAGAGTTTCCTGCACGCCTGCGAGCAGACGGGCTTCGCGCGCAGCGCCGACCTCAACGGCGCCGAGCCGGAAGGTGTCGCGCACTACCAGATCACCACCTGGAACGGTTTGAGGATGTCGGCGGCGCGGGCCTATCTGCGCCCGGTCATGGCGCTTGCCAATCTGCGCGTGGAGCTGCACGCGCACGCGCTGCGCGTCGTGATCGAGGGGCGGCGCGCGACCGGCGTGGTGTTCCGCCAGCGCGGCCTGGAGCGTCGTGCCCGTGCGCGGCGGGAAATCCTGGTCGCGGCCGGGGCGATCAACTCGCCGCAGCTGCTGCAGCTGTCCGGCGTCGGGCCGGAAGCGGTGCTCGCGCGCCACGGCATCCCGGTCGCGGCCGACCTGCCCGCCGTCGGGCGCCATTTGCAGGACCATCTCTGCATCGACCATCTCTATCGCGCGCGTCGCGCCACGCTGAACGACGATCTTGGGCGGTTTGCCGGACAACTGCGCGCGGTGCTGAAATACGCGCTGTTCCGCGGCGGGCCGTTGGCACTCAGCGTCAACCAGGCCGGCGGGTTCGTGCGCAGCCGGCCGGAATTGTCGCGGCCGGACATGCAGCTGTATTTCTCGCCGCTCAGCTACACGCGCGCCCCGCCGGGCCGCCGCGCACTGCTGCGGCCCGATCCGTTCCCCGGCTTCCTGTTGAGCGCGCAGCCATGCCGGCCCGCCAGCCGCGGCCATGTCACGATCCGCTCCGCGGACCCGCTCGCGCCGCCGGAGATCGTCGCGAATTCCCTGGCGGTCGAAAGCGACCTGCAGGACCTGCTGCGCGGTTCGCGGCTGCTCCGCCGCCTCGCCGCCGCACCGGCGCTCGCCGCACTGATCGCCGAGGAAATCCGGCCCGGCGCCGACCTGCGGGCCGACGACGCGCTGGTCGCCGACATCCGCAGCCGCGCCTCCAGCGTGTTCCATCCCGTCGGCACCTGCCGGATGGGGCCGGACCCGGCGAACAGCGTCGTCGATCATGAGCTCAGGGTGCGCGGCGTGCAGGCGCTGCGCGTCGTGGACGCGTCGGTGTTTCCCGCCGTCACGTCCGGCAACACCAACGCGCCGACCATCATGGTCGCCGAGAAGGCGGCGGCGATGATCCGCGACGCGGCACGGCAGTCGCCCGCATGCATGGCATGAGGATTTTTCCCGGTGGCCGATGAACCGCTGCCCGCGGACACAAAACGCGAGCCGTACTGGTGGGATCGCGTACCGCGGCCCGAGCTGCCGCGGGCGCCGCTGCCGGCGCGTGCCGACGTGGTGGTCATCGGCTCCGGCTACACGGGGCTGAGCGCCGCGTTGCAGACCGCGCGCGGCGGGCGCGACACCGTCGTGCTCGACGCCGCGGACGCGGGTTTCGGGTGCAGCACGCGCAACGGCGGACAGATTTCCACCAGCGTGAAACCGGATTTTGCCGAACTCGCGCGCCGGCACGGGCCGGAACGCGCCGCCGGCATCCTGCGCGAGGGGCACGCCTCGCTCGCCTGGGTCGGTTCCTTCATCGGCGAAGAAAACATCGACTGCGATTTCCGCGTCGTCGGCCGCTTCCACGCCGCGCACAGCCCGGCGCGCTACGAGGCGCTGGCGCGCGCGCTGGCGGCGCAACCGCGCGGCCTGGAGGCCGAGGCGCACATGGTCCCGCGTGCCGAGCAGCTTCAGGAACTGGGGACGGAGGCGTATCACGGCGGCGTCGTGTTCACGCGCCACGCCTCGCTCGACCCCGCGCGCTTCCATCAGGGCATGCTGGACCGCGTGCTGCAGGCCGGCGCCCGCGTGATCCCGCATTGTGCGGCAACCGCGATCGAACGCGATGGCGTCGGGCACCGCATCGCGACCTCAGGCGGCGGCAGCATCGCGGCGCGGCACGTCGTCGTGGCGACCAACGGCTACACGGGACGGCTGACGCCGTGGCTGCGCCGTCGCGTGATCCCGATCGGCAGCTACGTCATCGCGACCGACGCGCTGCCCCGCACCACGATGGCGCGCCTCATGCCGCGGAACCGCATCGTCAGCGACACGCGAAAGGTGGTCTATTACTACCGCGCCGCGCCCGACTTCAGCCGGATCCTGTTCGGCGGCCGAGTCTCGCTCGCGGAAACCGACCCGCTTGTCAGCGGCCCGCGGCTGAAGGCGGAACTGGTGCGGCTGTTCCCGGAACTCGCCGGCGTCGGGATCAGCCATTCCTGGTGCGGCTTCGTCGCCTACACGTTCGACACGCTGGCGCATGTCGGCGAGCGGGACGGCGTGTTCTACGCGATGGGCTATTGCGGCTCCGGCGTCGGCATGGCGGGCTATCTCGGCATGCGGATCGGCCAAAAACTGCTCGGCCGCCAGGAGGGCGAGACCGCGTTCGACGGCATCGCGTTCCAGACACGGCCGTTCTATTCCGGCAATCCGTGGTTTCTCGGCCCGTCCCTCGCCTATTACCGCTGGCGTGACGGCACGCGCGGCTGACTCCGGCTCAACCGCTGCCGCCGCCGCGCGAGCGGCCGAGCAGCAGCGCGCAGGCCAGCAGCAGCGAGGAGACCGCGATCATCACCGTCGATATGGCGGCGATCGTCGGGTCGATCTGGTCACGCAGCGCGTTGAACATGTCGCGCGTCAGCGTGGCATGGCCGCCGCCGGAGACGAACAGCGCGATCACCACTTCGTCGAACGCCGTGAGGAAGGCGAGCACGGCGCCGGTCAGCACCGCGAAGCGGATTTGCGGCAGCGTGACGCGCAGGAACGCGCCCGCCCGCGAGGCGCCGAGGCTGCGCGCCGCCATCTCCTGGCGCATGTCGTAGCTGCGCAGCGCCGCGGTCACCACCAGCATCACGATCGGGATCGCCAGCATGCTGTCCGCCAGCACCAGCCCCGCGATCGTGTCGAGCAGCCCGAGCTTGACATAGGCGTAGAACACGCCGATCGCGATCAGGATGACGGGAACCATGATCGGCGCCAGCAGCATCGTCCCGACCAGCCGGGCGGCCCGCATCGCAGCGACGAACAGACCGTAGGCGGCGGCGGTGCCGAGCGTGGTCGCGAGCAGCGCCGTCAGCACCGAAACTTCGACCGAAGTTGCGGTCGCCTGCCGCCAGGCGGGGGACTGGACATAGTGCGCGTACCAGCGCAGCGACCAGTGCTGCGGCGGGAATTCCAGGAACTGCGATGCGGAAAACGACATCGGGATCACGATGAGCGTCGGCAGCACGAGGAACGCCAGCACCAGCGCGCCAAGCAGGTAGAGCCACAGGCGGGCGCGGTGGGTGATGCCGGTCTCCGTCGCCGGCGCGTCGAGCCAGCTCATGGTCCTTCGCCCCCGAGCACGCGGTCCAGCCGCGCGAAGCGCGACGCGACGGCGAGCAGCCCGCCGGTCAGCAGCAACAGCACCACGCCGAGCGCGCTCGCCGCGCCCCAGTTGTAGAACAGGTCGATGTCGTTGGCGACGGCGTTCGCCGCCATGATGACCTTGCCGCCGCCCAGCACCGCGGGCGTCACGTAGGAGCCGAGGCAGAGGATGAACACGATCGACGTGCCGGCGTACAGGCCCGGCCGCGACAGCGGCAGGAACACGCGCCAGAACACCTGCCTCGGCCCGCCGCCGAGCCCGGCCGCGGCCTTGAGGTAGTCGCGGTCGATCGCCCGCATCGAGCCGTACAGCGGCAGCACCAGGAACGGCAGCATGATGTGGACGAGGCCGATCACCGTGCCCTGGAAGTTATAGACGAGGGCGAGCGGCGTGTGCCACAGGCCGAGCCGCATGCCCCAGACGTTGACCAGCCCGTCGCGCTGCAACAGCACCAGCCAGGCGTATGTGCGTACCAGAATGGACGTCCAGAACGGCATCAGCACGCCGACCATGCACAGCGCCGCCCGCCGCGGCGACATCTGCGACAGCAGGTAGGCCAGCGCGTAACCGAGCACCGCACAGATCGCCGTGGTCAGCGCGCTGATCTCGAACGTGGCGAGCAGGATGCGCACATAGGACGGCTGCACGACCAGCCGCCGGTAGTTCACGAGGCTCAACGTCCCGTCATCGCCGAACAGCGACAGCCAGAACAGCCAGGCCACGGGAATCACCATCGTGACCGCAACCAGCAGCAAGGCAGGCACGCCGAGGCCAAGCAGGCGCAGGCGCTCGTACCGCGCGTCGCGGGCGAGGCCGCCCGCGTTCGGTCGCTCCGTTCGCGCTTCCATCCTCGCGGCGACGCGCGCCCGGCCGGCCGTCATGGCGGAAGCGCAGGGCCCGGCACGAGAAACGTGTCCTCCGGCGCCAGGCCGAGCCGCACGGTCTCGCCGACGCGCGGCAGCGCGTCCACGCAAACGCGGGCGGAGCTGGTACGCGCCGCGATGCGGTTGTCTTCGTCCAGTGCGACCTGCAGCAGCACGCTCTCGCCCTGATAGACCATGTCCTGCACGCGCCCTTCGATCACGTTGAGCGAATCCGGGGCGGCACCGTGCAGGATTTGCAGGCGCTCCGGGCGCAGCATCAGCAGGCCGGCCCCTTGCGGCGGCGCGCGATCGCCGAGCAGCAGCCGTCGCGGGCCGAGATAGTAGGCGCCTTCCGACCAGCGCACCGGCAGGAATGCGGACTCGCCCACGAACGATGCGACGAAGCGGTTGGCGGGCCGCTCATAGATCACGCGCGGCGCGTCGAGCTGCATGATCCGCCCGTGGTCGATCACCGCGACACGGTCCGACATCGTCAGCGCCTCGCGCTGGTCGTGCGTGACGCAGACGGTGGTGATGCCGAGCCGGTCGTGCAGGCGGCGCAGCTCGATCTGCATGTGCTCGCGCAGCTGCTTGTCCAGCGCGGAGAGCGGCTCGTCCATCAGCAGAATGCGCGGCTCGAACACGATGGCCCGCGCCAGCGCCACGCGCTGCCGCTGGCCGCCCGAGAGCGCGCCGACCCGGCGTGCGCCGTAGCCCGGCAGCTGCACGAGTTCCAGCGCCTGCGCCACGCGCCGCGCGGTTTCGGCGCGGGCGATGCCGCGCAGCCGCAGCGGAAACGCGATGTTCTGCGCCACGTCCATGTGAGGGAACAGCGCGTAGTTCTGGAACACCATGCCGACGTCGCGCTTGTGCGGCGCCAGCCGGACCACCTCGGTCTCGCCGAACAGCAGGCTGCCGTGATCCGGCCGCACGAAGCCCGCCAGTACCATCAGCAGCGTCGTCTTGCCCGACCCGGACGGGCCGAGCAGCGTCAAAAACTCGCCGCTGCGAATGTCAAGATCGACCCGGTCGAGTGCGACGACGGCCCCAAAAGTCTTGGTGACCTGGCGCACCTGGATGGGCAGCGCCGCCCCGCCGGTCATCCCGTCATCATGTCCTGATAGGCCTCGGCGGCCTGCCGGGTGAACTTCATGTACCACGCATCGTCGATCAAAAGCTGCTTGGCCGCGTTGGCCGGCGAGGACGCCAGCTGCGCCGCATAGGCCGGAGCGATCAGCCCGAGTTCGTACGCCTTCTGGTTGGTCGGGCCGTAGGTGATGTATTTCGTCAGCGCCGCCTGGTATTGCGGCTTGCTGATCTCGGCGATGAAGCGCATGGCCACGTCCTTGTGCGGTGCGCCCTTGGGGATCACGTAGCAATCGGTGTCCAGCAGCCCCTGGTTGAAGGTGTACGCGACCTTCGCCCCCGCCTTGCGCACGGCGTCGAACCGCCCGTTCCATCCCGCGATCATGTCCACCGCGCCGTCCTTCATCAGTTGCGCCGACTGCGCGCCCGACGACCACCAGACGGCGATGTGCGGCTTCAGCTCACGGAGTTTGCCGATCGCGCGGGCGATGCCGCCGGGCGCGGACAGCACCGCATAGATTTTGTCGAGCGGCACGCCGTCGGCCATCAGCGCCGGTTCCAGCGTGACCGTGTTGCGGTAGCAGCGCGTGCCGGGGAATTTCTTGACGTCCCAGAAATCCGCCCAGTTCTGCGGCCCGTTGTCGCCAAAAGTCTTCGTGTTCCAGGCCACCACCGTCGAAAACACGTCGCTGCCGATGAAATAGGGCTGCCAGGTGCCGGGAATGAAGCCCGCAGTGTCGATGACGGCGTAATCCAGCTTGCTCCAGCAGGCCCTCGACGCCGGCGCGCGCCGCGGTGCCGGAGCCGCAGCTCACCACGTCCCAGGCGACGGCGCCGGATTTCACCCGCACGCGCAGCTCGGCGAGGCCGCTGTAGGTCTCCTCCTTGACGGTGATGCCGAGCGCCTTCGCGGCGGGCTGGAACTGTGCCTTGCTCTGCGCGTCCTGGAACGCGCCGCCCCAGGAGACGACGGTGAGTTGCGGCGTCGCCTCGGCGCGCGCCCGCCGCGACGGGAGGAACGCCGCCGGCACGGCGGCCGCCGCCAAAGTCGAGCGCAGCACGGTCCGGCGCAGCATGGCATCCTCCCCATCGCTCGCGCCCGCAGCCGCGACCCGCACCGGGCCACAGCGACGGCACGTTGTCATACAAGCCTAGCACTGGCGGCTTGCACAGGGCCAATCTGAAAGGGTGGCCATGCCAATTTGCCGCCCGGGCACCGCGCCGGACCGTCGGCGATGGCTGCTGGACTCGGCTGCGTGCCCTTCATCATCATGCCTGCGGCAAGGAGGAACGGCACCATGTACGCCGCGATCGTCGGAGGAGAGCGCCATTGCTTCGCGACCCTGGCCACGCTCCTGGCGCAGGCATCGCCGTCGCGCAGCGGCGACCGGCTGGCCGGCATCGCCGCCGACTCCGAGGTGGCGCGGGTCGCGGCGCAGTTCGCCCTTGCCGACCTGCCGCTGCGCCGCTTCCTCGACGAGCAGGTCGTCGCCTACGAGGACGACGAGGTCACCCGGCTGATCTGCGACACGCACGACGCGGCGGCGTTCGCGCCGGTCGCGCACCTGACGGTCGGCGGCCTGCGCGACTGGCTGCTCTCCGATGCCGCCACCGGCGATGCGCTGGCAGCGCTCGCCCCCGGCATCACGCCGGAGATGGCGGCTGCGGTCTGCAAGATCAGCCGCGTGCAGGACCTGATGGTGATGGCCGCGAAGTGCCGCGTCGTCACCCGGTTCCGCACCACGGTCGGGCTGCCCGGCCGGCTGGCCACGCGGCTGCAGCCGAACCACCCGACCGACGATGCGCGCGGCATCGCCGCCAGCATCCTCGACGGCCTGCTGCTCGGCTCCGGCGACGCCACCATCGGCATCAATCCGGCGACCGACAGTCCGGCACGCTGCAACGACCTGCTCCGGCTGCTCGACGAGGTGCGGCTGAAACTGGAAATCCCCACGCAGAGTTGCGTGCTCACCCACGTCACCACCACGCTCGACCTGATCGGCCGCGGTGCGCCGGTCGATCTGGTGTTCCAGTCGATCGGCGGCACCGAGGCGACCAACCGCAGCTTCGGTTTTGATCTCTCGCTGCTGGCGCAGGCCCAGGACGCGGCGCTGTCGCTGAAGCGCGGCACGGTCGGCGACAATGTGATGTATTTCGAGACCGGACAGGGCAGCGCGCTCTCGGCCAACGCGCATCACGGCGTTGACCAGCAGACGCTGGAGGCGCGGGCCTATGCGGTGGCGCGCCGGTTCCGGCCGTTTTTGGTGAACACCGTGGTCGGCTTCATCGGCCCGGAATACCTGTTCGACGGCAAGCAGATCATCCGCGCCGGGCTGGAGGACCATTGCTGCGGAAAGCTGCTCGGCGTGCCGATGGGCTGCGACGTCTGCCACACCAACCACGCCGAGGCCGACCAGGACGACATGGATGCGCTGCTCGCGCTGCTGGTCGCGGCGGGCGTGAATTTCGTCATGGGCGTGCCCGGCGCCGACGACATCATGCTCGGCTACCAGAGCACGTCGTTCCACGATGCGCTGGCGATGCGCGACCTGTTCGGCCGCCGCCCGGCCCCGGAGTTCGAGGACTGGCTGCGGCACCAGCACCTGATGGACCGGACCTGCCGCATCCGCCCGCGCGACCTTCCGGCACGGTTCCGCAACCTGCTGGCATCGGCTTGAGGCGATGTCGCCCGACACCCTCCCCGATATGTGGTCGCGCCTGCGCACGCTGACCGCCGCGCGCATCGGCCTCGAACGGAGCGGCGCCTCGCTCGCGACCAGGCCGCTGCTGGCGTTTCGCCTGGCGCATGCCCGCGCCCGCGATGCGGTGCATGAGGCACTGGATGACGCCCAACTCGCCGCCGCGGCGGCTGCGCTCGGCCTGCCGGTGCTCGTCGTGCGCAGCGCGGCATCGGATCGACGGACGTACCTGCTGCGCCCCGATCTCGGCCGCCTGCTGGCGCCCGAGGCGGAGGCCGTGCTGGCGCCCCATGCCGGTGCCTACGATCTCGCCGTGGTGGTGGCGGACGGTCTCTCGGCGCGGGCCGTGCAGCTTCATGCCGTGCCGGTGCTCGCCGCCGCTCTGGCGGCGTTGCGCGCCGACGGCTGGCGCGTCGCCCCGCTGGTGCTGGTGCATCAGGGCCGCGTCGCCATCGGCGATGCGGTGGCGGCGCCGCTGGGCGCCACGGCGGTGCTCGTGCTGATCGGCGAGCGGCCCGGATTGTCGGCGCCGGACAGCATGGGCGCCTACCTCACCTGGCGCCCCGGCAAGCTGACGACGGATGCCGACCGCAACTGCATCTCCAACATCCGGCCGGCCGGCTTGTCGTACGCCGAGGCGGCGTCGCGCATCGTGTTCCTGTTGCGCGCGATGCGGTCGCACGGCGCCTCCGGCGTGCGGCTGAAGGACGAGTCGAGCGAGCAAAACCTGATCGGCGGGTGAAGGCGCGCCAACCGGGCGCCGCCGCCGGGAATGGGTTCGTTTGAAATTCAGAGCCGACGTTGACGCGGCCGAATGGATACGATTGAACGTCGGTCATGATCCTATTCAATGATGACACCCTGTTCGTCCACAACCCTAAAACTGCCGGGACGTCGTTGCTCTCTTACTTGGCGGCGTCTCTGCCGGGAGAAGTTCGCACGGCAGGTGTTGGGCAGCTCGGAACCTACCATCCGTCGCTTTCGATGGCGGTAGGGTATGCCAGCGGCGTTGTCGGGCGAGCAACATTCAAACGGGTGATTAGCGTCGTCCGCAACCCTTTTGATCGCGAAGTCTCGATGTATATTTACTTCCGTGAAGTACTTGCAAATTCTCCTGGACTACTTTCCGACCTACCTGATGTTGCTATGCAGCTACGAGTCTACAAATCTGTAGAACTTGACTTCAGAGATTATTTAAGGTGGCTCTGGGACGAAGAAGGTTCGGTTGACATCTGGCGATCCCGGTGCTTCTACGAAATGGCCGAAGGCACCAGGCTAGATGCTCTCCGGGTTCTGCGATTCGAATGTATCGAGGAAGATCTTGCCGCAGCTCTGGGCTTGGCTGCCGTCAACTTGCCGAAGCTCAATACATCATCGCGTCAGCCCACGGCGTCCTACTACGACGAACCTACGGCTGACCTCGTGCGACGATCCTATCAGTGGATGTTCGATGCGGGGTACTATGGGGACTCCAACGCCCCTATCTAGTGTTTTTCCAATGACCCACTACGCCGCCGCCAGGCGCCGCCGCTCGCGCACGAAGCCGACCAGCAGCACGCTCGCCAGCACCAGCGCGCCGTCCAGATACACCGCCGGCGCCCAGCCGCCGAACGCATCGCGCATGGTGCCGGAGACGGTCGGGCTCAACACCGCGCCGATCTCGCCGATCAGGTTGTAGGTGCCGAACGCGGCGCCGCGCTGCGCCGGCGCCGCCAGATCGGCGACCATCGCGTGCGCCACCGGCTGCAGCGCGTTGAAGAACAGGCCCGACGCGAACAGCAGCGCCGCCAGCACCACGGGATCGTGCCCGCCGATCTGCAAGTAGCGGCCGAGCGCCAGCGTCAGCACCGCCTGCAGCGCGGTGAAGCCGATCAGCACCGGCTTGCGCCCGATGCCGGCGCGCAGCGTCCAGTCGGCGAGCCAGCCGCCGGCGGGAAAGCCGACCAGGCCGGAGAGGCCGGTGAACATCGCCGTCATCGCCGCCGCCTGGAACGAGCCACCCGACGCCTGCGCGACGATCGCCACCGCCCAGAAACCGAGGAACCACAGCGTCCACAGGATCGGGATGAACGAGACATACAGCAGCACCAGATCGCGGCTGCCGATCGCGCCGGAAATTTCCGTGCCTTTCACGCGCCAGACGAACAGGATGGTGCCGAACGCCAGCACGAGTTCGCACAGCGTCACGGCCCAGGGCGGCAGCGCGAGCGCGCGCGCCAGCACGAACAGGCCGAAGGTCAGCGCAAAGAACACGGCCGTGTACGGCGCGAGTTGCGCGAGTGCGCGCCACGGCCGGTCCTGGCGCGTGCGCGTCGGCGCCAGCCCGCGCCAGACCACGCAGGCGATCACCGCGCTGACCGCGCTGAGCGCGAAGAACGGCATGCGCCACGCCGCCGCCTCGCCCAGCACGGCGGCGCCGAAGTCGATCAGCACCGGCGTCAGCGCGATCGCGAGCGTGATGCCGATGGAAAGCCCGGTGATGACGACGCCCATGCCGAGGCTGCGCCGCGCCGGCGGCGTCGTCTCGGCGATCACGGCGCGGTCGTTGGCGTAGTAGATGCCTTCGCCGAGGCCGGTGAAGATGCGCACCGCCATGAACGCCGCCAGCGCCCCCGCCAGCCCGCTGAGCAGCGTCGCCAGCGCCGCCCAGGCGAGGCTGATGACGATGACGCTGCGATGGCCGTTGCGGTCGCCGGCATAGCCGCCGGGAAACTGCGCCAGCATGTAGCCGGCGAAAAAAATGCTGCCGATCAGCCCGCCCAGCGCATAGGGGTCGGGCGCGGCCATGAACGCGACCTTGTGGCGGATCATCCAGGTGACCACCGGGCCCGTCACCGCGCGGTCGGCGCTGCTGACCGTCCAGCCGAGACACAGCAGCAGCCAGATGCGCGTCATGTCCCGCGGCCGGCCTTATGGCGCCGGCGGCAGTGCCGCGAGCGCGTCCAGCGCGACCTCGAACAGTTCCGCCTCGGCGGCTTCCGTGGCGGCTGCGTCCAGCTTCTGCTGCGTCATGGCATCGACGGTGCCGAGGCAGAGGCTGGCGACGCGCGCGCCCAGCACGCGCCCGGCCACCAGCAGCGCCGAGGTCTCCATGTCGGCGGCGAGGATGCGGTAGCGCCGCATGTCCTCGCGCAGCGCCGTGACGGCGTCGCGGCGCGCGTCGTCGAGCGCGAACATCTGCGTGTAGAACCCGTCATAGGTCGCGAACACGCCGGCATGCCAGCGCCGCTGCGCGTGCGCCAGCCGCGCCCGCAGCGCCGCCGCCAGGTCGTGGTCGGCGACCGCCGGATAACCGGCGGGCGCATAGGTGCCCGACGTGCCCTCGCCACAGAGCGCGCCATCGGCGAGCACGAAATCGCCCAGCGCGGCCGGCGCCGCCACCATTGCCGTGCCGATGCGCAAAAAACTCCGCACGCCGAGATGGTGCAGTTCGTGCAGCACGACGGTGGCGATCGGTGCGCCCATGCCGAACGCGGTCGCCGAGATGCGCCGCACGCCGCGCCAGCCGGTGACGGTGCGCAGACCGCGGTTGGTTTCGGGCCACTCCGGGCGTTCGAGATGCGCGGCAATTCGCGCGATGCGGGCGGGGTCGCCGACCAGCACGGCGGATTCGCCGACCTGCTCGGCCGAGCAGCCGATGTACCAGGCGGTCTTGCTCATCGGTCAGCTCCCTTGCATCCGTGCCGCCAGCATGTCGCGGGCCGCGCGCTGGCCCGCGCGCACCGCCGCCGCCGCGTCGCCGCGCCGGGCGATCAGGGCGGCGAGCATGCCGCCGATAAAAGTGTCGCCGGCGCCGGTCGGGTCGGGCGCGGCGACCGTCGCCGCCTCGATCAGCGCCGTGCGTCCGTCCGCCGTCACCTGCGCCCCGGCGGCTCCGCGCGTCTCGACCAGGATGCGGCCCGGCCGCACCGGTGCCGCGGCCAGCGCATCGGCCACGAACGGACGCTCGCCGCGGCTCGACACCAGCAGATCGGCGCGTGCGGCCAGCGCGGCGCGCAAGTCCGGCGCAAAGGCGTCGGCGTCGGCCTTGACGGCCCAGGCCAGGCGCTGGCTGGGCCGCAGGTGCGCCAGCACGGCGCGGGTCGCCTCGGCCGGTCCGGCGGTGACGCAGACCCAGTCGGCGGCATCGACGAGGACGCGCTGGAACTCGGCCAGCCCGACGGCGCGGCTCGCGCCGGGATCGTAGAGGCAGAAGCACGCCCCGTCGGGCGCGTAGGCCAGGATGCAAACCGGCGTGCGGCCCGGCAGCGTGCGCGCCACCCCGTCCACGGCCACGCCATCGGCGGCGAGCGACGCGACGAAGTGCGCGCCGGCTTCGTCCTCCGCCACCCAGGTCACCGGCACGGCGCCGCCGACGCCGGCGCGGACCAGCGCCGCGGCGATGTAGGACGGGCTGCCGCCGAGCCGCGGCCAGCCGCCGCCGGCGCGCGCGGCGATCACCGTCGCATCGGCCAGCGGCGCGCCCTCCAGCCGTACCACGTAATCGAGGCTGGCATAGCCGACGATGGCGACCATGGTCACGCCAGCGCCGCCACGGCCTCGTCGAGCGACACGACGCGGCCGAAATAGCGTTCGATATCCTCCAGCGACGCCGCCGCCAGATGCGGACGGTTGGAGTTGGTGGCCTCGCGCGGCACGATCGGCGCAAAGCCGTGCGCGAACGCGTCCTGCACGGTCGCACGGATGCAGACATTGGTTTTCACGCCGGCGATCACGACGCGCACGATGCCCTGCTCGCGCAGCAGCAGCGCCAGGTCGGTGGCGAAGAACGCGCTGTAGCGGCGTTTCGGCAGCAGAAGCTCGCGCTGGCCGCGCGGCTCGAAGCCGGCAACCACCGCGGCGTCGGCGGCGCCGTCGAAATGGTGCGGCGGCAGCTTGCGCCATTCGAAATCGTCCAGTCCAGGCCGGTGCCGCTCCACGCCATGCACGACCAGCGCGCCGGACGCACGCGCCGCGTCCAGCAGGCGACGCAGCGGGGGGAGCACAAGCGGCGCCTCGGGGTAGTGGTTCGGCATGCCCTCCCGGAAGAAGGACTCGATCACGTCGATCAGCAGCAGGGCGGTTGCGTCGGCCATGCTCACACTCCGCGCAGCAGGCGCCGGCGGCGTTCGCCGACGCCGATCGCGGCGAGCACGGCGACCACCACCAGATACGGCAGCATCTGCATCAGTTCCGGCGCCACGCCACGGCCTTGCAGGTTGATCTGCACCGCATCGAACGTGCCGAACAGCAGCGCCCCCAGCGCCGTCAGCCACGGCCGGTTGCGGCCGAAATAGAAGGCGGCGAGCGCGATGAAGCCGCGCCCGGCGGAGATGCCGACGCTGAACACGCCGACGATGCCGATGGACAGCTGCGCGCCGGCCAGTCCCGCCATCGCGCCCGCGACCACGGTGGAGATGTCGCGCGTCAGCAGCGGGCGCAGCCCGAGTGCGACCGACGCCGCCGGCGCCTCGCCGGCCGCGCGCAGGCGCAACCCCGCGCGGGTGCGCCGCAGCACGAAGGCGCTGGCCGGCACCGACAGCCACGCGAGCCAGGTCAGCGGGTCTTTTCCGGAGAAGACGGCGCCCAGCAGCGGGATTGCGGCGACGCCAGGCAGGTCGATGTGCGGCAGCATCACCACGTCGGCGAGCCGCAGCGTGCCGGAGCTGTGGTAGTACGTCTTCAGCACGAAGCCGATCAGTCCCGCGACGGCGACGTTGTAGCCCAGGCCGGCGACGATCTCGTTGGCGAACAGCCTTGTCACCGCCAGCGACAACAGCAGGCCGGACATCGCCCCCGCCGCCAGCGCCGCCAGCAGCGCGAGCGGCCAGGATTGCGTCGCCGCGGACGCCACCAGCGCGACATAGGCGCCGGTCAGCATCATCGCCTCCAGCCCGATATTGACGAGGCCGCCGATGCGGTTGAGCATCCCGCCGATCGCGGTCAGCAGCAGCGGCGTCGTCATCACCAGGGCCGAGGCGAGGATGTTGTCGATCATGCGCGCCGCCGCCGCCATCGGCGCAGCAGGTGCGCGAACTGCACCACGGCAAAGATCGTGACCGTGCCTTGCAGCACATCGACCAGCTGGATCGGGATGTCGCTGAACAGTTGCACCGTCGTGCCCGCCGAGGCGAGCGCGCCGAACAGCACGGCGCCGACCAGCATGCCGGAAGCGGTGTTGCGGCCCAGCAGCACCACCGCCAGGCCGGTGAAGCCGTAGCCCGGCGAGAACCCGGCGACGAAGCGGTGGATCAGCCCGGCGGCGTGCGCCGCGCCGCCCAGTCCGGCAATCAGCCCCGAGATCACGGTCGTCTTCACGATCAGCCCCGGCACGTCGATGCCGACGGCGCGCGCGAAGCGCGGGTTGAGGCCGCTCACCCGCGCCTCGAACCCCAGCGGCGTGCAGCGGCCCCAAAGCTCGTAGGCCGCGAGCACGGCGAGCGCGATGACGAAACCGAGGCTCAGCGTCGAGGGCGGCAGCAGGCGCGGCAGCCAGCCCGCCTCGGCGATCAGCCTGGTCTGCGAATTGCCCGCGCCGGGCGCGAGGAAGACGTGATCGACCAGGAACGCGGTCAAATTGATGGCGACGAAGTTGAGCATCAGCGTCGAGACCACTTCGTCCACGTCCAGCCGCGCCCGCAGCAGCCCCGGCACCGCCAGCCACAGCCCGCCGGCCAGCGCGCCGGCGCCCAGTTCGGCCAGGATCAGCAGCGGTCCGGGCAGGCCGGTCAGCGAACATCCGGCCACCGCGCCGGCCAGGCCGCCGAGATAGAAGCCGCCCTCGACGCCGATGTTGAACACGCCGGCACGGAACGAGATCGCCGTCGCCACGGCGCAGAACAGCACCGGCGTCGTCGCGCTGAGCGTCGCCGCCCACTGCTCCCTCCCGCCGAACCCCTCCTCGGCCAGCAGCCGATAGACGCTGAGCGGGTCCTGCCCGGTGACCAGCAGCAACGCCGCGCCCACCAGCAGCGCGACGGCGAACGGCATCGCGGCGCCGAGCAGCGCCGCCCAGTCGATGCGCGGCGCGCGCGGCAAGGCAGCGGCCCAAGCTTCGGTCATGCCGGCGCGCCCAGCATCATGCGGCCGATGCGCACGACATCGGCGCGCGCGCCCTCCACCGTGCCGCCGAGAACGCCGTGATGCAGCACCAGAATGCGGTCGGCGAGCGCCAGCAGTTCCTCCAGCTCCTCGCTCACCAGCAGCACCGCGCCGCCGGCGTCGCGATAGGCGAGGATGCGGGCGTGGATGAAGGCGGTGCCGGCGATATCGACGCCGCGCGTCGGCTGGGCCGCGACCAGCAGGCGCGGTGCGCGGTCGAGTTCGCGCGCGGTCGCCACCCGCTGCTGGTTGCCGCCCGAGAGGCTGCCGACGGGGTCGGACGCCGCGCCGTGGACCACCGAGAACTGCGCCAGCACGCGCCGCACATGCGCGCGCACCGCGGCCGGACGCAGCAGGCCGCGCCGCGCGAACGGTGTTTCGCGATGGCGGCCGGCGAGGATGTTGTCGCTGATCGTGGCCGGCAGGCACAGCCCTTCATGGGCGCGGTCGGCGCTGAGATAGCCGATCCCGGCCCGGCGCCGCGCCGCCACCGACCGGCCGGTCACGTCGGCGCCGTCGAGCGCAACCGTGCCCGCCGCCGCGCGGCGCAACCCGACCACGGCGGCGACCAGCTCGTCCTGGCCGCAGCCGCTGACGCCGGCAATGCCCACGATCTCGCCTTGACGGATGTCGAGACCGACCCCGATCAGCCGGCGCACGCCGCGCGCATCGAGCGCGCCGAGGCCGCGCACCGACAGCACCGGCGCATCGCCGGCGGACGCGCGCGGCGCCCGGCGCGGCTGCGCGACCGGCTCGCCCACCATGAGTTGCGCGAGCGACGCCACGTCGGTTTCCGCCGGCGCCGTGGTGGCGACCACGCGGCCGCCTCGCAGCACGGTGATGCGGTCGGCGACGGACATCACCTCGTCGAGCTTGTGGCTGATGAAGATGATCGTCCGCCCCTCGTCGCGCAGGCGCCGCAGCAGCGCGAGCAGGTCCTGGACCTGAGGCGGCGCCAGCACCGCGGTCGGCTCGTCGAGGATCAGCACGTCGGCGCCGCGATACAGCAGCCGCAGGATTTCGACGATCTGGCGCAGATGCACCGGCGCCTCGGCCACCGTCGCGTCCCAGTCGAGTTTTGCGCCGGCGACGGCAGCGAGTTTCTGCGCCGCCGCCAGCGCCGCCGCGCGGTCGATGACGCCGTGGCGCACCGGCTCGCGCCCAAGGATCAGGTTTTCGAGCAGCGTCAGGCTCGCCACCAGCATGAATTCCTGATGCACCATGCCGATGCCGCGCGCGAACGCGTCCGCCGGATCGGCGAGCGCGACCGCCCGGTCATCGACGATGACCGTGCCTTCGTCGGGCTGCTCCAGCCCTTGCAGGATGCGCATCAGCGTCGTCTTGCCGGCGCCGTTGCCGCCGACGATGGCGTGGATGCTGCCGGGGGCGGCGGCGAAATCGACGCGGTCGTTGGCGACCACGCGGCCGAACCGCCGCGTGATCGCCCGCGCGCCCAGCCGGATCACTTGAACCAGGCGGGATAGCCCTGCTCGGTCACGTCCCACACCTTGATCGCGCCCGACAGAATGTTCTTCCTCAGCTCATCGACTTTGGCGATGTAGGCGGCGGGAACCAGGTTCTTCGTGTAGGTCATCGGCGACAGGCCGACGCCGTTCTCCTTGAGGCCGAAGGTCACCGTCCGGCCGCCGGGGAACTTGCCCTGCGCGTAATCCGCCACCACGGTCGCGACCGCGATGTCGGTGCGCTTGATCATGCTGGTGAGCACGCTGCCGGGCGCCATCCCGTCCTGGTCGGTATCGACGCCGATCGCGAAGTGGCCGGTCTGCTTGGCCGCCTGGATGACGCCGATGCCGGTGCCGCCCGCCACCTGATAGACGACGCTGGCGCCCTGGTCGAACATCGCCTTGGCCATCTGCAATCCGATCGCCGGATCGCCGAAATTGTTGGCATACGCCACCTTGACCTGGCAGTCCGGATTGATGGCGTGCGCGCCCTGGATGTAGCCGACGATGAACTTGTCGATGCCGGCCGACTTGATGCCGCCGATCACGCCGATGATCGGCTTCGGCCCGACGCCTTTGATTTTCGGGTCCGACGCGACTTGCGCCGCCAGCGCCCCGGCGAGATAGGACCCTTCCTGCTCCTTGAACAGCAGCGAGGCGACGTTGGCGCCCGGCTCCACTTCGTTGAGGATGGCGAAATCGACCTTCGGATAGTCGGCGGCGACTTTTTTCAGCGCGTCGCCGTGCGAGTATTCCAGATCGACGATCACGCCGAAGCCGCCCGGCCCGGCGGCGGTGCGCAGGATGTTCTCGGCCTGCGCCACCACGTCCTTCGATTCGACGTCCTTGCACACGAGCTTGCTGGCGGCGCACGCGCGCTTGAAGCCGGCATCGGCGAGGTCGTTGTAGGACTTGTCGCCCAGCCCGCCCTGCGCGATGATCAGTGCCGCCGGCGCGCGCGCCGCGTGCGCAGCCGGCACCCCGACCGCAAGCGCGAAGGCCAGCGCCGAAAAGTTGCGGAACCATCGTGGCCTGCTCATTGTCCCCCCTCCTCCGATTTCGTTCGCACCGCGACGCGCCTTCGGCGCTTATCCGGCCGGCCGGACAATAGGTGGATCGGTACGGGCGATCAACGCGCGGGTTGCCGGCGCCACGGCGGCTCGCCGGGGCTTGCGCTTCAGGCGGCGCATCCGCCATGTATCCTGCTGATGCGCCACGTCGTCACGCTCAACGCCGGCTCGTCGTCGATCAAGTTCGCACTGTTCGAGCTGTCCGGCGGCACGCCCCGCCTGCTCGCCGCCGGTCTGGCCGAGATGGCGGGGGAGGCGCGGCGCCTGCACGTGAAGGACGCGCAGGGCACGGTCACGCACCAGGAGGAATGGCGCGACGCGGCCGCGGCGTTCCACGCCGACGCACTGGCGCGCGTGCTGGCCTGGCAGGCGGCGGCGTTCGCCGATGCCGATGTGGCGGGGGTCGGCCATCGCGTCGTGCATGGCGGCCTCCGTTTCGACCGGCCGGTGCTGGTGGACGATGCCGTGCTCGTCGAACTGCGCGCGCTGATCCCGCTGGCGCCGCTGCACCAGCCGCACAACATCGCCGGCATCGCGGCGGCGCGCGCCGCGTGGCAGGGCGTGCCCCAGGTGGCCTGCTTCGACACCGCCTTCCATCGCGGGCATCCCTTCGTCAACGACGTGTTCGCGCTGCCGCGGCGGTTCTACGAGGAGGGCGTGCGGCGCTACGGGTTCCACGGGCTGTCGTACGAATACATCACGCTGCGGCTGCGCGAGATCGCGCCGCTGCACGCGGCCGGCCGCGTCGTGGTGGCGCATCTGGGCAACGGCGCCTCGATGTGCGCGATCCGCGACGGGCAATCGATCGCCAGCTCGATGGGATTGACCGCCATCGACGGCCTGCCGATGGGCACGCGCACCGGCCAGCTCGACCCCGGCGTGGTGCTGTATCTGCTGCAGGAAAAGCACATGACCGCGGCCGGGATCGCCGACCTGCTCTACCAGGACTCCGGGCTGAAGGGGCTGTCTGGCATCTCGTCCGACATGCGCGAACTGGAGGCGTCCGACCGGCCGGAGGCGGCGCAGGCGATCGACTATTTCGTGTTCCGCGTGCGCCGCGAACTCGGCGGGCTGGCGGCGGTGCTGGCGGGCCTCGACGCGGTGGTGTTCTGCGGCGGCATCGGCGAGCACGCCTGGCGTGTGCGCGCGCGCGTGCTGGAATCCATGGAATGGCTCGGCATCGAACTCGACCGCGACGCCAATCGCGCCGCCGGCGGCGATCGCGCGGCCGTGATCTCGTCGGACCGGTCGCGCGTTCGCGCCTTCGTGATCCCGACCGACGAGGAAGCGATGATCGCGCGTCACACCGCGGCGCTGCTGGATCGCACCGTGTAGCATCGCGGCGCGCCGACAGAACGTCGCTTTCCTGACGTGGCAAATTGCAACGATGTGTGACGCGCATCTTTGCGCCGACGCGCAACACGACCATCTGCCGCGCCATAACATTCACGGAGGGTCGCCATGGTCTTCGGGTTTCTCCGGCATCATTGGAAGGCGGGCGCGGTCGTCATGTCGTTGCTGCTGCTGGGCGGCTGCGTCTATCAGCCGTACGGGTATGCCGCGTATCCGGCGTATCCCGCCTACGCCTATGTCGCGCCGCCGGTGGTCGGCGGGGTGATGATCGGCGGATGGGGCTGGCGGCGCTGAGCGCCCGCCCCCGCTACGGCGCTTCCCCGCCGACCTCCGCCGCCACAGCCGCCGCGGTCCGCATGGGCTGGCCGCCGAAATTGCGGTACGCGCAGGCGCAATAGGGTCGCGCAACCGGCGCGGTCACGGTGACAGGCAGCCCGAAGACGGAGACCAGCGGCTCCGTCCCCGGCGCCGTCGTGCTTTGCTGCAGGGCCGGGGTGCGCGGGGTTGCGGTGACGGTTGGCGCCGGCTGCTGGGCCATCGCGCCCACCGGCACCGCAAGCAGGAACACCGCAAGCACCGCCACGTCGAACGTGCGTTTCATGGCTTCGCTGCCTCTGTGTGCTACAGACATATGCGTGTGCTACAGACATATGTTGAGCACGGCGGAGCGGAAGAGGCGGCCGGGGCCCCGGCAGTCACGCTTTGCGGATTGCACCCATGTTCGGATGTCAAGCGGCCCGCGTTCGCCGCGGCCGATGCGACGCGCGGGAGCATCGGCGGGCCATCAGTCTATGCGTTCCCACAACTGCGTCCGCCCCAGCAGCGAGATGCCGATGAAGCCGCGCACCGCGAGCCTCCGCCCGCCGTCCCGCAGCGCGAGCCGGCATCGGTAGATTTTGCCGGTGTCCGGATCGAGGATCGTGCCGCCGCCCCAGTGGTCCCCGTCGCGGGCGAGTCCGCGGATGATTTCCATGCCGATGATCGGCTTGCCGCGGCGATCATCGGTGCAGCTGTCGCACGCCGTATGCGCCGGATGGGCCAACAGGCCCTTCGCGACCACGCCGTACAGCAATCCGCTGCGCGCGAAAATCCGGATCAGGGCCACCGGCTTTCCGCTTGCGTCGTCGATGGTCCGCCACGTCCCGACCGGGCTCGCCGGATCGGCCGCCCCAGCCGGACGAGCCGCCAGCGCAGGCGCCGCCAGCAGCGCCGCGAGGGCAAGTCCGATCAGGCGGCGGCGGGTTCCCCGCCCGGCCCCCTGCCCGTGCATCGCGCGCCCCAACTCCGCCATTCCCAAAACCTCCAGAAGCCATCCGCCGATCACGACGCGACCGCGGCAGCAACTCGCGCGCGCCGCGATCCCCGGCCTTGTCGCCTTATCTGCGTCAGACTGGGCTCTGCGTCCATGCGGAACAGCGAAGACGTGGGCCCGCCGCCTCGCGGGAACGCCGTTCGTCAATCCCATTCCCGACGACGTCCAGCCGCCGCTGGCGTGACCGCGGATCGGGCCGGCTTGCCCAGCCCGCCGGGGGTCGTGTTAGTATCGCTGTCATGCCGCCCGCCGCTTCCCCCGCCCTGGCCGACCGTTTTGCCCATCTGGTCGAGGGCCTGCGCCGCGCCATCGCCGCCCGCGGCGTGGGCCTGGGTCTCGCCCTGCCGCTGATGCTGCTGCTCTGGTCGCGGCTGCGCCGCACCGCGGAGCGGTTCGCCCGCCTCGCGGCAAAAGTCCGTGCCGGCACGCTGCCGCCGCCGCGCCGCCGCCTCCGCTCCCCCCGCCCGGCCCGGCCCCAGCCGCTCCGGCTGCCGCGCGGCGTCGCCTGGCTGCTGCGCCGGCTGCCGCAGGCCGCCGCCGCCGCCTCGCAGTTGCAGCACCTGCTCGCCGATCCGGCGATGGCCGACCTGCTCGCCGCCGCACCCCAGGCCGGGCGGCTGCTGCGCCCGCTCTGCCAGATGCTGGGCGTCCGCCCGCCGCCGGCCCGGAGCCTGTCCTCGGGCCGGAAGCAGGCCGGTCCCGTGGGCCCGCCGCCGCCGGTCCGGCCGGCGGCCCCGTCCCGCCCCGCCTGCCGTCCCCGGCCGCCGCCGCGCGCGCGGCCCCGCATCCTCTCCCCGCCCGTCCCCGGCATCCCGCCCGTTCCGGCGTGACCGCGCGGCGCCCCCGCACGGCCATAATGTTCCGGAATAGAAACATACTAGCCTGCGAAGGGGAAGCAGGCGTTTTGCGGTTGTTCGAGTTGAAACTGCGTCGCTACCCCCGGCCGCACCATCTCCGGCATCTGCTCCGCTGCGCGTGCAGCGAACGCACCGTCACGCGTGAAGGGCGGCCCGGCTGTCGGCCGGCGCCTCGGCGCGGTCGGTCATCCCGTAGTCGCGGATCACGCCGGCGATGCGCAGCCGGTAGCCGGCGAACACGCCTGCCCGCCCCTCCGCCTGCGTCGCGCGGTGCGACGGCAGGTTGCGCCAGGCGCCGACCGCCGCTTCGTCGCGCCAGAAGGACAGCGACAGCAGCTTGTCCGGCTCGGTCAGGCTGCGGAACCGCTCGACGGAGATGAAGCCGTCGATGGTCGCCAGGTCCGGCCGCAGCGCAGCGGCCAGATCGAGATAGTCCTGCGTCCGACCCTCCGCGGGCCACACTTCGAAGATGACGGCGATCACGGGCGCACCAGGGGCGCATGCGGCGTCGAGACGAGGCGCAGGAAGATGCGATCCTCCTTGCGGATGAACCGCTCCCGCCTGGCGAATTCGTAGTTTTCCTTGCCGAGCGGATCCTCGCGCAGCCGCGCCCGGTAGGCCTCGTAGGCGGCGAGGCTTTCGATGTTATAGACCGCACAGGCGGTGGTCGCCGAGCCCTCGTGCGGCGCGAAGTAGCCGACGAGGTCGGCGCCGCAGCGCGGGATCGCCTGGCCCCAGTTGCGCGCGTACTCCTCGAAGGCAGAGACGCGGAAAGGGTCGATCTCGTAGCGGATGAAGCAGGTGAGCATGGCGCGCCGTCGCCTCCTTCTGGTTGCCGGGACCGTATGTAGGCGCTGCGCGCGGGAGAATGCTTCGGTCGAGACCGAAGCGTGAAGGGCGCTCCGCGCGTCACGGGCCGCGCAGGGCGAGCACCGGCTTGTCCAGATAGACCTCGGGAAACAGCCGCTTCAGGTTCTCGACCTTGGGGATGTCGTTAATGGCGATGTAGGGCTGGTCCGGGTGGCGTTCCAGGTAGTCCTGATGATAGGCCTCGGCCGGGTAGAAGCCGCCCAGCGGATCGACGCGTGTGGCGATCGGGCGGGCGAACGCGCGCGAGCGGTCGAGCTGCGCGATATAGGCGGCGGCCACGCGACGCTGCGCCGGATCGGCGACGAACAGCTCGGAGCGATACTGCGTGCCATCGTCCGGTCCCTGGCGGTTCACTTCGGTCGGGTCCAGCGCGACCGAGAAGAAGATCTGCAGGATGCGGCCGTAGGAGATCTGCTGCGGGTCGAACACCACCTGCACCGATTCCGCGTGCCCGGTGTCGCCGTCGCTGACCGTCTCGTAATGGGCGGTGGCGGCGCTGCCGCCGGCATAGCCCGCCAGCACCTTGCGCACGCCGCGGACGTGCTCGAACACGCCCTGCACGCCCCAGAAGCAGCCGCCCGCGAGCACCGCCGTCTGCGGCGCGTCGGTCGCGGGGACATCGACGGCCGGCGGCGGCAGCAGCCGTGCTGCGCCCTCCGCGTGCGCGGGCAGGCGGACGAATGCGAGCGCCATTGTCGCGGCCAGGGCCAGCGCGGCGCCGGACCGGCGGTGCAGGCGCGGGGCGCGCGGGAAGCGGGATGGCATGACGAGGTCTCCTGCGGTGTGGGTTCCACGCGGTCTGACGAGCGGCGGGCGCGGCCGTTACACGCCGCCGTGCGAGCGGGTCGGCGCGGAGTTGACGAGGGCCGCCGGCGGCCCGACATCCGATGGCAGGCACGGCACCCCGCCGGACCGGCGTTGACCGAGGGGTTCAAGCATGACCGACGCGCCTTATGCCGTCACGCACAGCGACGCGGAATGGCGCCGCCTCCTGACGCCCGAGCAGTATCACGTGATGCGGTCCCACGGCACCGAGGCGCCGGGGACCTGCGCGCTGCTGCAGGAAAAGCGGCCCGGCCGGCTCGCCTGCGCCGGCTGCGGCCGGACGCTCTTCGAGTCGCGGCGAAAGTTCGAGAGCGGGACGGGCTGGCCCAGCTTCAACGACCCGGTCGAAGGTGCCGTCGCGACCTCGACGGATCGCAGCCACGGCATGGTGCGCACCGAAGTCCACTGCGCGACCTGCGGCAGCCATCTCGGCCACGTCTTCGAGGATGGCCCTCCGCCGACCGGCCTGCGCTACTGCGTGAACGGGATCGCGCTGGACTTCATGCCTGATTGACCTGCAACTACGCCGGCGGCTGAACGCAGCAGGCCGTTGTCCGCGCTGGACCTCACCGCTGCGCTCTGGTAACATTGCCAAAGCGCACTCTACGGGCGGCAGCGGATGAAAATCCTGATCCTCGGCGGCGACGGGTTCTGCGGCTGGCCGACCAGCCTGCACCTCGCCGCGCGCGGCGACGCGGTCGTCATCGTCGATGATTTCTCGCGCCGCAAGATCGACGTGGAACTCGGCGTCGAATCGCTCACGCCGATCCAGCCGCTGCGCGTCCGGCTCGCCGCCTGGGCCGAGCAGGGCGCGACCCCGATCCGCTTCGCGCGGCTCAACATCGCGCACGACTACGACGCCCTGCTCGCCCTCGTCGCCGCCGAACAGCCCGACGCCGTGGTGCATTTCGCCGAGCAGCGCGCCGCGCCCTATTCGATGAAATCCTCCTGGCACAAGCGCTACACCGTCAACACCAACGTCAACGCCACCAACAACCTGCTCGCCGCCCTGGTGGAGGCGCAGTGCGACGCGCATGTCGTGCATCTCGGCACCATGGGCGTCTATGGCTACGGCACCGGCGGCACACGAATCCCGGAAGGCTATCTGCGCGTCACCGTCGCCGCCGAGGACGGCAGCGCGATCGAGCGCGACATCCTGCATCCCGTCGCCCCCGGCAGCATCTACCACATGACGAAAACCCAGGATCAGCTGCTGTTCCTGTTCTATAACAAGAACGACCGCATCCGCGTCACCGACCTGCACCAGGGCGTGGTGTGGGGCACCCAGACCACCGAGACCGCGCGCGACGAGCGGCTGATCAACCGCTTCGACTACGATGGCGATTTCGGCACCGTGCTCAACCGTTTCCTGATGCAGGGCGCGATCGGCTATCCGCTGACCGTGCATGGCAGCGGCGGGCAGACGCGCGCCTTCATCCACATCCAGGACACGGTGCGCTGCATCGAGCTCGCGCTCGACACGCCGCCCGAACGCGGCGAGCGCGTGCGCATCATCAACCAGGCCACCGAAGTGCATCGCGTGCGCGAACTGGCGGCGAAAGTCGCGGCGCTGACCGGCGCGCCGATCAGCTATCTCGACAACCCGCGCGCCGAGGACAGCGAGAACGAATTGAGCGTCAGCAACGACACCATCCTGCGGCTTGGCCTGTCGCCGATCCGGCTGGACGACGGGCTGATGCGCGAAGTGACCGAGATCGCCGGCCGCTACGCCGCCCGCTGCGACCGCAGCCGCATCCCCTGCGTCTCGCGCTGGCGCTGAGCGCGGCTCACGGCTTCACCGGATGCCACAGCAGGTCGGCGCCGTCGTAGCTGCTGGCGAGCGCGCGCACGTCCTCCGGCCGGAAGCCGGGACGATAGACGAAGGTGCCGGGAAACAGCGTCCATTGCATCGGCGAGGTGGTGTAGTGGCGCCCGCGCCGCGCCGGCGGCGTATAGCGCCCGTCGCCGCCGATCTCCTCGATCGCCAGATCGCGCAGGCGGCAGATGGTCGCCCAGGTCACCTCGTAATGCCCGGCCAGCCCGCCGACATAGGCGTCGTCGATGGCGGCCAGCGCGCGGGCGGACAGCCGGCAGAACGGCGGAAAACATTTCGTCAGCTTGTGCCGCGGCACCTCGATGTCGCCGGGCGTGAAGGCGGGCCACCAGCCCCAGCGCGGGTTCTCGTCGTGGTCCTGGATCACGGTCCCCAGCAAGTCGGCGCGGGACTGGTTGAGGTCGTCGATCAGGTTGCCCCAGTTGCCGGAATAATACACGTCGTATTCGATCACCCAGTAGCGGTCGTAGCCGGGAAAACTGCGGTAGAACCACAGCACCGGCAGGTCGTTGCCGCCGCCCGGCCGCGCCGGCGTGAAGTCGCGCAGCTTGCCCGGATAGGGCAGCGCGGTCAGCTCGGCGGGGCCGATGAAATACGCCGCGTCCTGACCGAGATCGGGCACGTGCTGCTGCGGCGCGACATAGGCGACCACGGCGACATCCGCCTGCCGCGCCTCGCGCACCAGGCGGCGGAACACGGCGCGGATCGGCTCGGTCCATTCATGCGTGCGGAACAGCACGGCGTCGCGGCGCGTCGAGTTGCCGATCCGCCCGGCGGCCCCGGCGACCGGCGCCGCGGCCGGGCGGTGCAGCGCGTTGCGCCCCTGGCGGAACTCGCCGGCGAAGGGGCGCAGGGCCGCGCGCACGTCGGCGGCGGTCACGGTCGCGAGCAGCGGCGCGCCGGCCTCGTCGGCGGCGGCGATGACGAGACGCTTGCGGTCGGGGTGCCACGCCAGCCCGGTCACGCGCTCGCCGCCGGGGCGGCGCAGGTCGAAGCGGAAACTGGTGCGCGCCGGAACGCCGTCGGCATCGAGCCAGAGGAAGCGGTGGAACAGCCGCTCCTTGCCTTCGTGGTGGACGCCCTCGCGCACCAGCGCGAGCCAGCCGCCGTCGAACCCGATCGCCGGCGAAGCAGGCCGGAACGTATCGCAGGTGAAGTCGGCAAGGCGCTCGGAGACGACGGCGCCGCTCGCATCGACGATGCGGGTCGGGCCGTGGCCGGTGATGAAGCGCGGACCCGCTTCGGTCTCCTGCGCCACGGTCTCCGGCGCGAGCCGCAGCGGCAGCGGATCGCCCGTCGCCGCGGTCTCGGCGGGGGCCAGCACGAAGGCGGCTTCGGCCCCCGCCTCGCCGCCGCCCAGCAGGCACCAGAAGGCGCGGTTGCGCACGAGCAGCTGGGCACGGCCGGCGATGCCCTCGGGGGCCGGCGGCAGCACGTGATGCGACAGCGGGCGCAGGTCGGCCCCGAGCCGGAACAGCAGCAGCGAAGGCGGCGCGCCCGGCTCGCGCGGGGCGGCGGCGGCGAGCAGGCCGAGTTCGCCGCGCCGCAGTGCCACCGAGGGCGCGCGCAGCGTGTTCGCGGCGAAGCCGGCGGGGGCGAAGGCGTGGAAGCGGAGCGACGGCAGCGTCGCCGCGGCCGGGCGCGCATAGAACAGGCAGTTGACGCGCGCCAGGTTGCGCGTATCGACCGGGATGTCGCGGCGCATCGCCAGCCAGTCGCACAGCTCCCGCCCGCGGTCGCGGTGCCTGGCCTGCCGCGAATAGAACGCGGCGATCGCGTATTCCGAGGCGAGGCCGGCGGAATAGATGAAGTCATCGACGAACAGCATGTCGCGCTCGGGCCACGGCGTGGCCAGCCCGAGTTCGGCGAAGGTGCAGGCCAGGTCATACTGTTTGCGTTCGCGCCAGTAGCGCGCCAGGTCGAACAGCGGCTCGGCGCGCTGCGGGCGGGCGTTGTAGGCGGCCAGCGCGGTGCGCAGGAAGCCGGCCTCGTCCTCGATCTTCAGGTAGCAGCGCGCCTGCTGCCAGCGCGCGTACCAGGCTTCCTCCTCGAACCCGCCCATATCGGCGCGACGGCCGAACACCTCGATGGCCTCGCCGGGACGGCCGGCGTCGCGATAGGTTTGGGCGAGGTAGAAGATGGTGCGCGCATTGTCCGGCTCGCGTTCCAGCGCGGCGGTCAGCAGGCGCAGGTCGCGCTCGTATTTGTCGCGCCGGTTCGAGCCGCTGGCGTGGTCGATGAACCAGACCGAATCGAGCCGATCCGTCCGGCCGGCGCCGACGCGCAGGTATTCGTGCGTGACGCCGATGTAGCGCGCATCCGCGTCGCGCTTGAGGATGCGGTTGTTGTAGTAGCTGATGCCGGAATTCTGCAGCACCGTGTAGCAGGCGGCGGACAGCCCGCGACGGAAGGAGCGGTCGCGCACCGCGAACTCCATGTCGGCGTCGATCAGCAGCAGGTAGTCGTAGTCGAGCGCCGCGGCGCGCGCGCGGTCGAGCGCCTCGTTGCGCGCCTGGCCGAAATCCTCGAAGGGGAATTCGTGCAGCTCGCCGGGAATGTTGCGCTCGGCGAAGAAGGCGCGGATCAGCTCCTGCGTGCCGTCGGTCGAGCCGGTGTCGCCGATCACCCAGCAGGCGATGTGGTCGGCGACCGAGCGCAGGCAGCGTGCCAGGATGGCGCGCTCGTTACGCACGATCATGTTCAGGCACAGGCGGGCGTCATCCGGCACGGGGGACAGTCCGTCAGTCGGCGGCGGTCAGCGTAGCTGGCGGCTGCGCGAGACGCGAGAGCGACCATGCCGCGGTGGCGATCGCCGGCGCCCAGTCGCCGGGCGCGGGCTGGCGGAACAGGCGCAGGCTGGGATACCAGGCCGATTCGGTGCCCTCGGCGAGCCAGCGCCAATCGGCCGGGCGCGGCATCAGCACCCAGCCGGGCCGGCCCAGCGCGCCGGCCAGGTGCGCGACCGAGCTATCGACCGTGATGACCAGGTCCAGGTTGGCCATGATCGCGGCGGTGACGGAGAAATCGGTCAGCTCCGCGGCAAGGTCGATGATGTGCGGCATGGCAGCGAACTCGGCGGCGTCGCGCGGCGGCACCGGGCGCTGCAGGGAAACGAAGCTGACGCCGCGCTGCGCCAGGATCGGCGCGAGCTGGCCAAGCCGCAGCGAGCGGCGGCGGTCGTTCGGATGCGTGGTCCGCCCCGCCCAGACCAGCCCGACGCGCGGCCGGCGCGGACCGATGCGCTCGTCGAGCCGCCCCCGCCAGGTCTCCACCAGCGCTGTGTCGGCGGCGAGGTAGGGCATTTTTCCGGGCAGTTCGGCGAGGCTGAAGGCGGTCAGCGCCGGCACGCTGGACAGGCGGCAATAGACGCTGTGCGCCGGGATGTCCTGCCAGCGATGGTAGCAGCCGGCGACGCCGGGAATCGGCCGCAGCAGCGCCTCCAGTTCCGGCGCCGCGCCGAGATAGACTTTTCCGACCCGTTCGGCGACGCGCGGGATCAGGCGGGCGAACTGGATGGTGTCGCCAAACCCCTGGTCGCCGACCAGCAGCATCGGGCTGCCGGGCAGACGCATGCCGTTCCATTGCGGGCGCGGCATCGGCGGCAGCGTGCCGCGCGCCTGCTCCAGCCGGTTGCGCCATTCGTACTCGTACCAGCCGGCATGGGTGTCGCCGCGCATCAGCAGGATCTGGCCCAGCGCCAGATGCGCCTCGGCGTTCTCCGGCTCGCGCGCCAGCACGTCGAGCAGCCCGCCGAGCGCCGCGTCGTGCTCGCCGCGATCCAGCCGCACTTTCGCCAGGTTGAGCACGATGCCGGGCTGGCCGGGCGCCAGCGCCATCGCCCGCTCGGCCGCCGCCAGCGCCTCGTCCAGCCGGCAGGCGACGCGGCACAGCGTCGCCAGATTGTTGAACCAGCTGGCGTTGCGGTCATAGCCGGCGCAGGCGCGGCGCAGCAGGTCGATCGCGCGCTCCGCCTCGCCCTGGTGGCCGAGGATGGAGCCGAGCAGCGCCAGCGCCGGCGGATAGCCGGGCAGCGCCTCCAGCACGTCCTGGCAGATGCCGACGGCCTCGCCGAGGTGGCGCGCCTTCATCGCCGCCTCGGCGCGCCGCACCGCCTCCTGCGCCGCGGCGGCGGGGTCGGGCTTGGCCGCCTCCGGCTCCGGCGGCTTCGGCACGTTCATCGGCGGCAGCATCGCCTACCCCGCCCGCGCTCGCCGGCGCCGGATGCGGGCGGCGTCGTCCCAGTAGCCGAGCATCGGCAGCACCTGCACTTCCAGCCGCCGTGCGCCGGGGCACAGCAGCACGGCGTCGCCGTCGCTCCACCGCCAATCCGGCTCGGCCGCGTGCCAGCCGGCGCCGAACGCCGCACCGTCGAGCGCGAGGCGGCGCCCGTCCGCGACCAGCCGCGCCACCGCCACGCCGAGCGGCCGGTGATCCTCGCTCTCGGCCACCACCTGCGCCGGGATCGCACGGCGCGAGACGAGGCGCAGCTCGGCGGCCGCCGGCAGGCGGAAGGCGTAGCCATCGCCCTCGCGCACCGGGTCGATGCGCGCGCTGTCGGCGAGCACGTGCAGGTCGGGGTCTTGCGTCAGGCGATGGCCGAGCGTCGCCGTGCGGCGCAGCAGCCGCGCCTTGACCGCGGCGAGCGCCTGGCCGGTGACGACCAGCTTTGCGCAGGACTGCGTCTCCCAGACCCGCAGCGCGAAGTCGGGATGCGCCATCACCGCGCCGCCGCCATTGGCGAAGGCGCCGCGATTGCCGGTGTCGAGATAGCTTTCCGCCGGCAGCCCCTCGGCCAGCAGCACGTCGTGGCTCTCCAGCTCGACGTGGAAGTAGGTGACGCGCGGCACCGGCACCTGCGCGATGGTGGCGCCGTTGATCAGGTACTGCACCGGGATCAGCACGCCATCGACGAACACGGAGTGGTCGGGCGACAGCCACAGGTTGCGCCGTGGCAGCGCGCGGCCGAACGCGCCGGCGGCGACGCGCACCGGCCAGACCAGCGCGGGCTTGGGATGGCGCGCGCAATTGACGCTGCGGTGGCCGATCCAGGTGACCGGCCGCGCCTCGCCGCGCACCGTCAGCACGCGGTCGCCGGGCCGCAGCGCCTCGACGGCGACGAAACCCGCTTCGGTGGCGATGCGCGTGCCCTCGACGTAGCAGGGTTGGCCGAACGTGACCGAGTTCTCGACCGTTCCGGTCACGGTCAGCGTCTCGGCGCTCAGCGTGGTCGGGCTGCCCGCCAGTTCGCTGGTCGGCGTCAGCGTCACCGTCTCGGTGAACTGCCCCGCCGAAATCGGGTCGATCGCGATCGTCCCCACCGTCAGCAGGTTGCCCGCCGGGTCCGCGGTGAAGCTGGCGAACCCGCTGTCGCTGAACGGGCCGGTCGCACCCAGCACGAACGCGCCGTCCAGGCTGTCCGCCAGACCCAGCGCGACGTTGCGCACCCCCAGCACGTCGCTGACCGGGCCGGAGCCCAGCGCCAGCGTGCCGAGGTCGAGCGTCCAGGCCGTGCCGCCGCCGCTCAGCGTGCCCGGGGCGCCCAGGTTGACGAAGTCGGCCGTGGCGTAGCTGCTGAACGTGCCGAACACGTCGATCGTCTGGCTCGGCAGCCCCAGCGTGCCCAGCGTGTCCACCCCGGACCCGTCCGAGGTCGCCGTCACCGTCACCGCCCGTTCGATCACGCCCGGCCCGCTCGGCGACAGGCTCAGCCCGAATGTCCCGGTCGCCCCGGCCGCCAGCCCGGCGACGGGGGCGCTGCCGGTGATGTCGCCGCTCAGCCCGGCGAGCGCCGCATCGAGCTTTTCCGTGAAGCCGTCGGCCGAACCGGCGTTCTCGACCTGCAACGCACCTGTCAGCGTGCCGCCGACATGGGTCAGCCCAAGGTCGATGGTCGGCGCGCTCAAGCAGGTCGAGCGTCGCCGGCGCGAACACCGTGCCCGACACGCCGACCGTCTCGGTCGCCGTCGCCGTCGTGCCGACGCGCGTATAGCTGACGAGCGCATCGCCGCTCTGCACGCCGTCCCGGCTGGTGTCCAGCCCGACCGTCAGGCTGCCGGCCTGGCCCGGCGCCAGGTCGCTGATCGACCCGGACGCCGTGATGGTCGGCGGGTTGGTCGCCGCCACCGACAGGTCCAGCGTCTCGCCGCTGCCCGCGGTCGCCGCGTTGGTCACCGTCAGGCCCTGCGAGACCGCGGCACCAAGCCGCACGTCGCCGAAGCTGACCGGGTTCGCCACGATCGTCGGCGGCACCGGCGCCACCACCACCGCCGTCACCGTCAGCGTCTCGGCGGACAGCGTCGTCGGGCTGCCGGCCAGGTCGCTGGTCGGCGTCAGCGTCACCGTCTCGGTGAACGTCCCGGCCGCCGTCGGATCGAGGCCGATCGTGCCGACCGTCTCCTCGCTGCCCGCCAGTCTCCCCGGCAATAGCCCGCCGAAGCCGGCGTCGGTGAACCCGCCCGCCGCGCCCAGCGCGAACGCGCCGTCGAGACTGTCGGCCAGCCCGACAGCCGCGTTGTCCACGCCCAGCGTGTCGGACGCGGCGGCACCGCCCAGCGCCAGCGTGCCGAGATCAAGCGTCCACACGGTGCCGCCGCCGCCCAGCGTGCCCGCACCCGCCACGTTGGCGAAGTCGGCGGTGGCGTAGTTGCTGAACGTGCCGACCACGTCGAGCGTCTGGTTTGGCAGGCCGAGCGTGCCCAGCGTGTCCACGCCCGCCCCGTCGGAGGTCGGCGCGACCGTGACCGTCTGGTCGAACGTCCCCGCGCCGGTCGCGGATAGCGTCAGGTCGAACGCGCCCGGTGGCACCTGGCGCCACGCCCGACACCGGCCCGCTGCCGGTCAGCCCGCTGCCCAGCCCGCTCAGCGACGCATCGAGTTTTTCGGTGAAGCCGTCGGCCGAACCGGCGTTCTCGACCAGCAGCGCGCCGGTCAGCGTGGTGCCGACATGCGTGAGACCGAGATCGAGCGTCGGCGCGCCGAGCAGGTCGAGCGTCGCCGGCGCGAACACCGTGCCGGACACGCCGACCGTCTCGGTCGCCGTCGCCGTCGTGCCGACGCGCGTGTAGCTGACGAGCGCATCGCCGCTCTGCACGCCGTCCCGGCTGGTGTCCAGCCCGACCGTCAGGCTGCCGGCCTGGCCCGGCGCCAGGTCGCTGATCGACCCGGACGCCGTGATGGTCGGCGGATTGGTCGCCGCCACCGACAGGTCCAGCGTCTCGCCGCTGCCCGCGGTCGCCGCGTTGGTCACCGTCAGCCCCTGCGAGACCGCGGCACCAAGCCGCACGTCGCCGAAGCTGACCGGGTTCGCCACGATCGTCGGCGGCACCGGCGCCACCACCACCGCCGTCACCGTCAGCGTCTCGGCGGACAGCGTCGTCGGGCTGCCGGCCAGTTCGCTGGTCGGCGTCAGCGTCACAGTCTCGGTGAACGTTCCGGCCGCCGTCGGATCGAGGCCGATCGTGCCGACCGTCCGCAGCACGCCCGCCTGCTCGGCGCTGAGTGTGCCGAAACCGCTGTCGGTGAAGCCGCCCGCCGCGCCCAGCGCGAACGCACTGTCGAGACTGTCGGCCAGCCCGACCGCCGCATTGTCCACGCCCAGCGTGTCGGCCGCGGCGGCACCGCCCAGCGCCAGCGTGCCGAGATCGAGCGTCCACACCGTGCCGCCGCCGCCCAGCGTGCCCGCACCCGCCACGTTGGCGAAGTCGGCGGTGGCGTAGTTGCTGAACGTGCCCTCGACGGTGACGACCTGCGCTCCCAGCGCCGTCGTGCCGAGCGTGTCGATGCCGCTGCCGTCCGACACCGGATCGACCGTCGTCGTCACGTCGAAGCGGCCCGCCGCACTGCCGTCCAGCGTCACGCCGAGCGCCGTGCTGCTCGATCCCGCGGCCAGCAGCGACACCGTGCCGCTGGTCCCCAGCCCCACGCCCGCGCCGGCCAGCACGGCGTCGAGATTCTCCGAGAACGTTCCGGCCGGCGCCGCATTCTCCAGCGTCAGCGCGCCGCTTTCCGCCGTGCCGACATGCGTGAGGCCGAGATCGATGGTGGTCCCGCTCAGCAGGTCCGCCGTCGCCAACGCGAACAGCGAGCCGGTGAAGGTGATGTTGTCCGGCGTCAGGCCGGTGACGCCGAGCGTGTCCACGCCGGTGCCGTCGGAGGCGAGGCCGAGCGTCGTCACGGCATCGAGGCTGCCTTCGCCGCCCGTCGTCAGCGCATAGTCGAGCGCCGCACTGGTGCCGGCGGCGATGCGTTCGACCGCGCCACTGGCGCTGAGCGTGCCGTTGCCGCCGGCCAGGCTGGCGTCCAGCGCCTCGGAGAAGCCGTCGGCCGGCGCCGTGTTGGCGAGCGTCAGCGCGCCGAAAATCTCCGTGCCGGCGTGCCGCTCGCCCAGGTCGATGGTGGCGGCGCCGACCAGCGATGCGGTCGCCTCGTTGAACACCGTGCCGCTGGCCGAGATCGTCGTCGTGCCGGCCAAAGTGCCGCCCAACTCGTCGGTCACCGACACGGTCGCCGTGCCGCTCTTCACCCCGTCCGTGCCGGTATCGAGGCCGACCAGCAGGTCGCCGGCGTCGGCCTGTTGCGGCGCGAGGCCGGTGATGCTGCCGCTGGCGACAAGACCGGCGCCGGCCGCGATCGTCGCGTCCAGCGTGTCGGGCGCGCCGAGGCTGGCGTAGTTGGTCAGCGTCACCGCCTGCGCCAGCGTGCCGCCGACATGCTCCTGGCCGATCGTGAGCGTCGTCGGCTGCACGTCGAACGTGGCGCCCGATTCGATCGACACCGCATGCACGTCCGCCGTGATCGTCAGCGTCTCCACCGGCAGGCCGCCGGTCGGCGTGAACAGGATGGTCTCGCTCGACGCGCCGGGGTTTTCCAGCGGGTCGAAGGTGATGGTGCCGGCCAGTTCCGGCGTGGCCCCCTCGGCGAGGTCGCTGACCGGGCCGAAGCCGGTCACGCCGAACGCGCCGCTGCCGGGCAGCGTGAAAGTGCCGCTGAGCGTGTCGGCCGGCGCCGCCGTGCCGTCGATGACGAACACCTCCGCCGTCACTGGCTGCGCGACCTGCAGCAGCGTGCCGAAGTCGAGGACGTAGTCGCCGCCGCCGCCGCCGCTGATCGTGGCGCCGCCGCCGGCTTCCAGGAAGCTGGCGCTGGCCAGCGCCTGCACCGTGCCGGACAGGTTCACCACCTCGCTGCCGAGCGAGGCGTCCGGCTGCAGGCTGTCGTGGCTGACCAGGCTGATCGTCGCCGCGCCGCCGACCGTGCCGGCGTTGTAGCCGTTCATCTCGACCACGAGGTCGCCGGTCGCGCCGGGCGCAATGGTGGCGCTTGTGACCGGACCGAACCCGAAATCGCTGCCGGAGATGCCGCTCAGCGACGCGATCAGCGTGTCGGCCAGCGAGCCGCTCGCCGTGTTGGCGATCTCGATGGTCGCCAGATCGGGCGTGTCGCCGACATGCATGAAGCCGAGATCGAGACTGGGCGTCAGCAGATCGGGCGCGGCCGGCGCCAGCAGCGTGGCATCCAGCGTCACCTCGGCCGTCGTGGTGGTCGCCGCCCGCGTGCCGCCGCTCGGCGTGATCGAGCTGTAGCTCACGTCGAGCGTGTCGGTGTAGCTGCCGGCCAGTCCCGAGGTGTCGCTCATCCCGAGCGTGGTGGAGGCGCCGGGTGCGAGCGGCTCCGCGCTCGCCACCAGCACGTGGCCGCCGACATCGGTGATGGTGACGCCGAGCCTGTCGCTGCCGATCGGCGCGAGGTTGGCGAACACCAGGCTGCCGGCGAGCACGCCGTCGCTGCGGCCGAACACGTCCAGCGTCGCCGGCAGGGCGGCCGGCGTCGCGTTCGGCGCCACCACCGTGTCGGTCAGCACCAGCGTCTCCGGCGCGAGCGTGCCGGAGAAACCGCTGGCGTTGCTCTCGTTCGGGTCGAGCACCAGCGTCTCGCTGTGCGTGCCGAGCGCGGTGCCGACCGTCGCCCGGATCGCGGTGTCGGCCGCGCCCGACGCGACGCCGGAGAAGCTGCTCACGCCCGAGAGGGTGAAACCGCTGCCGCTGTCGCTGAAACTGCCGCCGAGCAGGTCGGCGAACGCCGAGTCCGCGTTGTTCGCCACGCCCAGCGTCAGCGCGGCAAGCCCGTCGGCGCCGATGGTGCCGAGCGCCAGCGTGAACACGCTGCCGGCCTGCGTCAGCGTGCCGGTGTCGCCGACCTCGTAGATGGCCGGCTGCGCGTCGATGCCTTCGACCGGCAGCGTGGTGTCCACCGGCGCCGTCGCGGTGCTGTTGAGCAGCGTCACGCCGGTCGTGACGAGGCTGATGCCGACCTCCAGTTCCTCCAGCGGCAGGCTGAGCGTGGCGGGCGTGTCGATGGTGATGTCGGCCACCGTCTGGCCGACCGCGAGCGTGATCGAGCCGGATTGCAGCGTGCCGCCGAAATCGGCCGCACCCAGCGTGCCGGTCGCGTGCGGGTCGATCACCGCGTAATCGACCACGACGGGCGTCGTCGCACTGCCGGTCTGGTAGATCTGGAACGTCACCGTGGTCGCGGTGTCGTTCACCGTCACCGTGCCGCTCGGCGGGTTGATGCCGATCAGCGTCGGCGAGGACGACGCCAGCGTCTGCAGCGACGTGCCGCCGACCAGCCCGCCCTGCTGCTGGGTGAGGTCGCCGGTGACCACGCCCAAATTGCCGCCGCTCAGCACGTAGTCGAGGACGGCGTTCTGCTGCTGCTGCGGGTCGGTGATGCCGAGCGAGGCGATCGCCGCCTCGGCCTGTGCGATCACGCTCGCCGGCAGGTCGGCGACGCTGATCGGGTTGGGCGGGAAGTTGGTGTTGGTGTAGTCCGACGTGCCCTCGCCCGGCGGATAGTCGAACAGCGAGTTTGCCGCGGTGACCCGCCAGGCGTCGGCGAAGGTCTGATACAGCGTGGCGAAGCTGAGCGGCTGCTGCAGCACCGTGCCGTCGGGCAGTTGCAGGTCGTCGGCCGGATTGCCGGCGACCGGGCCGAGCAGGCCCTGAACGCCCTGGGTGTGCCCGTCGAGATAGACCTCGACGCTGGTGCCGACCATCCGCACCTGCTCGCCGGTGTTCCACACCACGGCGACGCTGTCGGTAGCCGAGCATATAGACCGTGCCGCCCGCCAGCTTGACGAACTGGTTGGGGGCCAGGGCCACCGCGACGCCGTCGATCCAGACCGGGTCGGTGCGGGTGAAGTCGATGGTCACGCGGTCGGCGCCGACCGACATCGCGAGCTGCTGGACGTAGCCGACCATGCCCTCCGGCGCCTGCGCGCCGCCGCTCGGCTCCTGGCGCACCTGGATTTCGAGGTCGGGGCTCTGGACCAGCACGAACTCGCCGGCCGCCTGGAAGTCGAAATGCAGCCCGTCGAAGGAGACGTAGTGCGGATCGCCGCCCATGCCGCCGCCCGGCCCGCTCGGCCCGCCCGGCCCGCCGCCGGAGCCGCCGCCGCCCGAACCGCCGCCGGAGCCGCCACCCGAACCGCCGCCGGAGCCGCCGCCCGAACCGCCGCCCGAACCGCCGCCCGAACCGCCGCCCGAACCGCCGCCCGAACCGCCGGACCCACCGCCCGAACCGCCGGACCCGCCGCCCGAACCGCCGGACCCACCCGAACCGCCGGACCCGCCCGAGTGGCCGGTCTGGCCCGTTTGCCCCGTGTGCCCGGTCTGGCCGGTGTGCCCGGTCTGGCCGGTGTGCCCGGTCTGGCCCGTATGCCCAGTCTGGCCCGTATGCCCGGTCTGGCCCGTATGCCCGGTCTGGCCCGTATGCCCGGTCTGGCCGGTGTGCCCGGTCTGGCCGGTGTGCCCGGTCTGGCCCGTATGCCCAGTCTGGCCCGTGTGCCCGGTCTGGCCCGTATGCCCGGTCTGGCCCGTATGCCCGGTCTGGCCCGTATGCCCGGTCGGGCCGGTGTGCCCGGTCTGGCCGGTATGTCCCGTGTGCCCGGTCTGGCCGGTCTGGCCGGTATGTCCCGTGTGCCCCGTTTGGCCGGTATGGCCCGTGTGCCCGGTGTGGCCCGTGTGCCCGGTGTGGCCCGTCCCGGTGTGGCCCGTGTCCCGGTGTGGCCGTGCGCGGTGTGGCCTGTGTGCCCAGTGTGGCCCGTCCCGGTGTGGCCGGTCGGGCCGGTGCCGGTAGGGCCGGTCTTTCCCTTTTTTGCGGCAAACACCACTTTCGCGGTCAGTATCTCGTCGGCCATACCCGACAGGCCGCCGGCCAGGTCGTCGGTCGGCACCAGCGTGATCGTCTCGGTAAACGTTCCGGTTATCTCCGGGGTGATCGCGATCACGCCGACGGGCAGCTGGGTGCCCGCCTGCTCCGCGCTGAAGCCGCCGAACCCGCTGTTGACGAACTCGAACCGGGCGGCCCCAGCACGAACGAGCCGTTCAGGCTGTCCGCCGGGCCGATCGCCGCATTCTCCACCCCCAGCGCGTCGGTCAGCGCCACGCCGGGCACCAGCGTGCCGATATTGCAGCGTGCCGAAATCGAGCGTCCAGGCCGTGCCCCCGCCGCTCAGCTTGCCCGCGCCGCCGTCGTTGGTGAAGTCCGCCGTGGCAAAGTTGGTGAACGTGCCCACGACCTCGATCGTCTGGCTGGGCAGGCCGAGCGTGCCCAGCGTGTCCACGCCCGACCCGTCCGAGGTCGGCGTCAGCGTTACGGTCTGCTCGATCGTTTCCGCCTTGCTCTCGGTCAGGCTCAGGTCGAACGCCCCGGTGGCCCCCGCGCGCCACGAGGGAGACGCCGCCGCTGCCGATCAGCCCATTGCCCAGGCCGCTCAGCGAGGCGTCGAGCTGCTCGGTGAAGCCGTCGGCCGACCCGGCATTCTCGATCTGCAGTGCGCCGGTCAGCGTGGTGCCGACATGCTGCACGCCGAGGTCGAGCGTCGCGCCGCTCAGCACGTCCGCGGTCGCCGGCGCGAACACGGTGCCCGACACCGCCACCGTCTCGGCACCCGTCACCCCGGCCGCCCCGGCGAGGGCGTAGGTGACGACGGCGCCGCCGCTCTCCTTGCCGTCGTTGCTGGTGTCGATGCCGACCGTCAGTGCGCCGGCGCTGCTCTGCCCCGGCGCCAGACCGGCGATCGAACCCGATGCCGTCACGTCCGACGCCGCCTTGGCGATCGTCAGGTCCAGCGTCTCGCCGCTGCCCGCCGTCGCCGCGTTGGTGACGGTCAGCCCCTGCTGCACCAGCGCGTTCAGCCGCACGTCGCCGAAGCTGACCGGGTTCGGCGCGATCGTCGGCGGCACCAGCGGCGCCACCACCGCCGTCACCGTCAGCGTCTCGGCGGCCAGCGTGGTCAGGCTGCCGTCCAGGTCGCTGGCCGGCAGCAGCGTCACCGTCTCGGTGTAGGTCCCCGCCGCCGTCGGATTGATGCCGATCGTGCCGACCGTGCGCAGGATGCCGGCCGGCTCGGTGGTGAAGCCGGCAAAGCCGCTGTCGGTGAACGCACCCGTCGCGCCCAGCACGAACGCCGCGTCCAGGCTGTCGGCCAGCCCCGTGGCCACGTTCTGCACGCCCAGCGTGTCGCCGGCGGCAGCGCCGCCCAGCAACAGCGTGCCGAGGTTGAGCGCCCAACTGGTGCCGCCGCCGCTCAGCGTCCCCGCTCCCGCCATTTTGGCGAAATCGGCGGTGGCGTAGTTGCTGAACGTGCCCTTGACCGTGATGACCTGCGGCCCCAGCGCGGTGGTGCCGAGCGTGTCGATGCCGCTGCCGTCCGACACCGGGTCGAGCGTCGCCGCCACGGCGAAGCTGCCCGCCGCACCCTCGCTCAGCGTCACGCCGAGCGCGGAGCTGCTCGCCCCCGCCGCCAGCAGGGAAACGGTGCCGCCGGTCGCCAGCCCGCTGCCCGCGCCGGCCAGGGCGGCGTCGAGATTCTCCGCGAGCGTGCCCGCCGCTGCGCTGTTCGCGACCAGCAGGTCGCCGGTCTCCGCCGTGCCGACATGCGTGATGCCGAGATCGAGCGTCGTGCCGTCCACCAGATCGGCCGTCGCCAGCGCGAACAGCGTGCCGGCGACGTCGATGGTCTCGGTGCCGGTGGTGTTGGTGGTGCCGGTCTCGTCATAGGTGAGCTGCACCGGTCCCGCGATCGTGCCTGCGCCGCCGGTATAGAGGCCGACCAGCAGCGAGGAGGTGTCGCTCGCCTGCGGGGCGAGTGCCGCAATCGTGCCCTCGGTATAGACGTTGTAGGTGAGGCTCTCGTCCGACACGTCGAGGCTGACGCCGGAGCCGAGCGAGTTCGGGTTGGTGACGGTCAGCGCCTGATCGACCGTGTCGCCGACATGGTGCTGGCCGAAATCGAGCGTCGCGGGCGACACCACCGGCGGCGCGACCGCCGGCAGCACGTCGGCGGTGATGGTGAGCGTGATCGGATCGAGCGCGAACGGCTGCGAGCCGAGTTCGCTGGTCGGCGTCAGCGTGATGGTGTCGCTGATCGCCCCGGCGATGGTCGGCGAGACGTAGAAATAGCTCTCGTCACCGTAGTCGCCGGCGCCGGCGATCGCCGATGCCGGGAAGGTCGAGATCTCGTGAGATCGACCGAGCTTCCCAGGCTGAGCGCCGCCGGTCAGCGAGTCCGCGGGGCCGGTCGCCTGGTTCTCGACATAGAAATACGCATAAACCTCGCTGCCGTTCTGCGACAGCGTGCCCAGGTTCGAGTGTGTAGGCAGTGCCCGATCCGGTCAGCGAGTTCGCCGTTATAGGCATAGCCGATCAGGCCGGCGGTGGCGAAATTCTCCAGCGTGCCGACCACGGTCAGCGTCTGCGTCGCCAGCGCGGTGGTGCCGAGCGTGTCGATGCCGGCGCCGTCGGAGGTGAGCGCCAGCGTCACCTGGCCGGTGACCGTTCCCACGGTCGTCTGCGAGAAGGCAACGCCGAGCGCCGTGCTGCTGGCCCCGGCGGCGAGCAGCGACACCGAGCCGCTCGTCTCGACCCCGCCGGTCGCACCGGCAAAGCCGGCGTCGAGGCCCTCGGAATACAGGCCGGCGACGGCCTCGTTGGTCAAGGTCAGCGCACCACTGTCCACGCTGCCGACATGCTGCGGGCCGATGTTCAGCGTGCCGCCGCTGATGGCACTGGCGGTCGCCAGCGCGAACAGCGTGCCGGTGACATCGACGGTGTCGGTGGCGAGCGGCGTGCCCGACGGATCGAGGCTGAAGCTCGCCGTCGCGGTGCCGCTGTGCAGGCCGGGGAAGGTGGTGTCGAGCCCGACCAGCAGCGAACTGGTATCGCTCTGCGTCGGGCCGAGACCCGAGATCGCGCCGCTGGCCAGCACGCCGACCGAGTGCGAGGCGAAGCTGCCCTCCAGCGTCTCCGCCGCGCCGGCGGTCGCCGCGTTGGTGACGGTGAGCGCCTGCATCAGCGTGTCGCCGACATGCGCCTCGCCGAAGTCGATCGTCGCCGGCGCCACCGTCGGCGGCACCGTCGCGCCGCTGCCCGGGCTGCTGAACGCCACCCCGCCGTTCGGCGCCAGCGACACCGAGAGGCCGGTCACCGGCGCGAGCAGCGCGAAATCGAGGACCGTGCCGCCGGTCAGCGTGACGTTCAGCGCATCGCCGACGATGCTGGCGCCGATTGCCGCGGTGCCGTTGAAATCGAGCGAATCGCTGCCTTGCAAATTCTCCAGCGTGGCCGCGAAACCTGCTGGATCGTCGAGCCGCAGCGTCGCGTCCGCCTGCAAATCCACGGTCTGGCCGCTGCCGGCCGCGGCGCCCAGCTCCAGCGTGGCACCGGGATCGATCTTCAGCACGCCGCTGCCGCTGACCGCGCTGCTGATCAGCAGGTCGCCGCCGCTCGCCTCGATGGTGCTGTCGTTGACCGGATCGGTGACGGTGCCGTCGCCGCGCAGCGTGCCGCCGGCCGCGATGGTGAGCGCGGCGGCGATCAACGTGCCCTGCGCGAGTTCGATCAGCCCGGCATCGGTGAGCGTGTCGGGAGTCACGAAGGCGACGCCGTCGCCGAGGCCGAGCGTGCCGGAGGCGGCGATCGCGGTCAGGCTCTGCTCGATCGCCATGCCGCCGGCAAGGAACCCGGACGCGGCCCCGTCGAGTTCGATGTCGGCGGCATCGGTGGCGATGGCACCGCCGGCAAGTTCGAGCGTCGCCGCCGTGCCGAGCGCCATCGCGTCCCAGGCGCCGCCGGAGAGCGTGCCGGAAGCGTCGTTCAGCGCGTCGTCGAGCAGCAGCGTGCCGGTCGCGGCGAGCACGGTGCCGGTGTTGGTGAACGGGCCGGCGATGTCGCTCTCGCCGGTGATGCCGGTCTTCTCGAACAGGCCGGCATTGCCGATCGCGACGGTGCCGTCGCTGGAGATGCCCTCGTCCTGGACGATGTCGTAGGTGGCGCCGGCGTTGACCTCGAGGGCGGCGGTATCGCTCGCCGATGTGCCGAGCGACAGCTCCGAATCCTGCAGCAGCGTGCCGGTATCGACCAGTGTGGCGCCGCCGCCGACGGTGAGATACTCGATCGTGCCGCCGTTGAGCGCGACCGTGCCCGGCCCGGCCACGCTGCCGTCGAGCGTGGCCGCGCCGCCCAGCGTCAGCGTGAATCCCGCCAGCGTCAGCGTGCCGCCGTCCATCCAGAAATTTCCGGCGTAGTCGATGTCGCCGCCGAGCAGCAAGCCGTAATCGCCATAGTCCTGCAGCGAGGCGACGTTGATGACGGCCGACGCGGCGAGCGTGAACTGATCGGCGCTGCCGTAGCCCTCCAGTTCCAGCGCGCCGGCGCCGGTGAGCGTGCCGCCGAGCGTGCCGCCGCCGTCCAGCACCAGCGTGCCGGCAGCGGCCAGCAGCGTGCCGGTGTTGACGACCGCCGCTGCGACCAAGCCGCCCGCGCCGATCGCCTCGAACAGCCCGGCGTTGGCGATGACCGCGGTGCCGTTTACGGAGATGTCCGAGTCGTTGAGCAGCGCAAAGGTCGCGCCGGCGTCGATGACCAGCGCGGCGCTGTCGGTCGTGGAAACGCCGAGCTGAACGCCGCCGTCCTCCGTCAGCACGCCGGCGTCCTCGATCGTGGCGGCCGCCTCGAGCGTGAAGGCGGAGATGTCGGCGGAGCCGGTGACGACGACGCGACCGTCGGCGATGACGCCTTCGTCATAGTAGTAGTAATAATAGTCCGGAATGCCGAGCCGGTCGGTTCCGCTCAGCGTCAGCGTGTTGCCGCCGAGGCTGATCGTGCCGCCTTCCACCGACAGCGTCCCGGCGTAGCTGACGTTGCCGCCGACGAACAGCGTGCTGGAGTCGCCTTCGAGCAGCAAATTCGCGACGCTCAGCGCGACGCCGTCGCTCAGCGTGAAGGGATCGGCCGTGCCGCCGGAAAGCTCCAGCGTGCCGGCCCCGTCGATGCTGCCGCCCAGCGTGCCGCCCCCGGCGAGGGTGAGCGTGCCGCGGTCGATTTCCAGCGTGCCCGTGTTGGTGAAGGCGGGTTCGATGTAGCTTTCGTAGCCGACGCCGGTCTTGACGAACAGGCCGGCGTTGTCGATCGCCGCCGTACCCTCGCTGTAGACGTACGCATCGTCGAGCAGGTCGTAGGTGGCGCCGGACGCGACCGTGATCGCGTTCGAGTCGGTGCTGGTGTTGCCGAGCTGGATGTAGCTGTCCTGCGTGACCAGCCCGCTGTCCTGCAGCGTCGCGTTCGCTTCGATGGTCTCGTTGCCGATATTCGCGGTGCCGGTGACGTCGATCACGCCGTCGTTGATGTTGTAGTAGCTGAGCGTGCTGGCGGTGCCGGTCAGCGTGAGCGTGTAGCCGCCCATGCTGATGCCGGCGCTGCCCAGGATCAGCCGGCCGTCATAGGTCGCATCACCCGCGAGCAGCAGGCTGCTGCCGCCGTCGTAAAGTGCGAGCGTGGCCACAGACACCACCGCACCCGCCGCCAGCGTGTACTGGCCGGGCGTGCCGCCGCGCAGATCGAGTTCGCCCGCGCCCTCGATCGTGCCGCCGAGTTGCCCGCCGCCGTACAGCGCGATCGTGCCGCGCGCCACGTCCAGCGTGCCGGTGTTGTCGAACGCGGCGTAAATGCTGCTCTGCCCGTCGCCGCCGGTCTTCTCGAACAGCCCGGCATTGGCGACGGTCGCGGTGCCGTTCGCGCCGATCCCGTTGTCGGTCAGGATGTCGTAGGTGCCGGAGGGATCGACGGTGATCGCCGAATTGTCGGTACTGGTGTTGCCGACGGTGATCTGGCCGTCCTGCGTGACCAGGCCGGCGACTGCCAGTGTCGCGTAATCCTCGACGGTCTCGTTGTTGATGTCGGCCGTGCCGGCGACGTCGATCTCGCCGTCGTTGATGTTGTAGTAGCTGAGCGTGCTGGCGGTGCCGGTCAGCGTGAGCGTGTAGCCGCCCATGGTGATGCCGGCGCTGCCCAGGATCAGCCGTCCGCCGTAGCTCGCATCGCCCGCCAGCAGCAGGCTGGTGCCGCCGTCGTAGAGCCCGAGCGTCGCGACCGACAGCACCGCGCCGGAGGCGAGCGTGTACTGTCCGGGCGCGCCGCCGCGCAGGTCGAGTTCGCCCGCGCCCTCGATCGTGCCGTCGAGCAGGCCGCCGGAGTACATCGCGATGGTGCCGCGCACCACGTCGAGCGTGCCGGAATTGACGAACCACGCGCTGATGTTGCTGTCACCGGTGTCGTCGGTCTTCTCGAACAGCCCGAGATTGTCGATGGTGCCGAGCGTGCCGAGATTGCCGATGCCGTTATCGACGATCAGGTCGTAGGTGGCGGTACTGGCCACCAGCAGCAACGCGTTGTCGACGGTGATCTGCACGTCCTGCGTGATCAGCCCGGCGTCGTCCAGCGTGGCGCCCTGCTCGACCAGCAGGTATTGCGCGTCGGCCGAGCCCTGCACGATCACTTCGCCGGTGCCGGCGATGCCGCCGACCAGCAGGTCCTGCGCGCCCGTCAGCGTCAGCGTCTGCCCGCCGAGCGTGAGGCCGGAGCCGTAGCCGAGATCAAAGCCGCCGGCATAGCTGGCACTCGCCGTCAGCGTCGCCTGCGAGCCGTTGAAGATGCCGAAGCGGCCGATCGTGAACGCGGTCGGGCCGAGGTCGTAGGTCCCGCTGTCCAGGTCAAGCTCGCCGGCGCCGGCGAGCGTGCCGTCCAGCGTGCCGCCGTCATACAGCGCGAGCGTCGGATAGGTCCCGACCAGGCCGCCGGCGCCGACCAGCAGCGTGCCGGTGTTGACGAACAGATCGTAGATCTGCGTCGTCCCGTACACCTCGACTTTTTCAAACAGGCCGGCATTCGCGATGGTGCCGAGCGTGCCGCTGTCGGTGATCGGCGTGTCGGTGAGAATGTCCCAGGTGGCGCCCGACTCGATGGTCAGCAGCGCGCCCTCGATGGTCGGCGCGCCGCCGCCCAGCTGCAGCACGGTGCCGGCATCGTCGAAGGTGACGCCGGCGGATGCCTCGAAGCCATCGTCCTCGGCCGTGCCGGTGACCAGCAGGACGCCGGGCCCGGCGACGCCGCCATCGAGGAACGCCGCCCCGCCGAGCGTCAGCGTGTTGCCATTGAGGTCGGGACCGTTGCCGCCGCCGATCGTAAACGTACCGTCGTCGCTGACGTTCTCGGCCAGCGTCACGGTGCTGTTGTTGTAGAGGCCGAGCGTGCCGGGGTCGATCACGGCGCCGGCGGCGATGGTGTAGGTGCCGTTCTCGATGTCGATCTCGCCGGCGCCGCCGAGCGTGCCGGCGATCGCGCCGCTGGCGGTGTTCTCGATCACCACGGCGCGCCCGTCCGACAGCAGCGCCGCCGCCGCACCCAGCGAGAAGCCGTTCTGAATGAGCAGCCCGTTCGCCGCGTCGAGCGTGCCGCCGCTGGAAGCGAAGCCGCCGGAGAGCTGCCCGCCGTCATCGACCGTCAGATTGCCGCCGGTCTCGCTCAGCAACTGGCTGCCGCCGGTCTGCAAATAGTTGACGGTGGCGGTGGTGTCGAAGGTGACGGTGCCGGTCTGCTGCAGGTACGCGTTGTCCAGCGAGCCGGGCAGCCCCGCGTTCCAGTCGGCCGCACGTGGTCCAGCTGCCGGAACTGGCGGTCCAGGAATTGTTCGTCGTCGAGGCGGTCGGCGTGGCGAACACCGTGCCGGCGCGGCCGAAGGTGATCGCCGTGCCGTTGCCGGCCGGATCGATCGCCAGGTCGATCGACGACGCATCGGAGATGCCGGTGACTGCAAGCGTCGCGATCGTCGTCGTGTTGCCGTTGACCACGTCGAACAGCGCCAGGTTGTCGCCGTTCAGCGTGAAGGTGTTGGCCGCCGTGCCGAGCAGGTCGATGGTGTCGGCGGAGCCGAATCCCGTGATCGTGCCCGCAAAACTGCCCGGATGCTGGAGTTCCAGATCGCCGCCGCCGGCGCCGAACGCGACCGTCTCGGCCGCCGCCACGGCGCCGGCAAATTCCACCGTGCCGCCCTCGCCGATGGCGAAGGTGCCGCTCTGCCCGCTGCCCGCGGTCACCGCGCCGGCGACGAATAGCGTCGCATCGGCGGTCACCAGCGCGTCGTTCTCCAGGCTGCTCTGCAACGCCAGCAGCCCCAGCCCGGCCGCGATCGTGCCGGTGTTGAAGATCGGCGCATAGATGTTCGACTGGCCGATATTGCCGGTCTTCTCGAACAGCCCGGCGTTGTCGATCGCCGCCGTGCCGCTCGCCCCGATCTGGTTGTCGGTGATGATGTCGTAGGTGCCGCCGGCGATTACGTCGAGCGTGGCGGCATCGGCGGTGCCCGTGCCGAGCTGCACGTTGCTGGACTGCGTCAGCACGCCGGCGACCCGCACCACCGCGCCGCCGGTCACCGTCATGTTGGCGTCGTCGAGCGTGCCGGCGACGTTCAGCGTGCCTGGCCCGAGCACCACGCCGTTGACGGAATTGCCCGCCGGGTTGTCGAGCGTGAGGTCGTCGCCGTGCAGCGAGATCGTGCTGCCGCCGTCGGCGAACAGCCGGCCGGCATAGTCGAGGTTGCCCGCGAGCTGGAAGGTGTCGCCGCCCAGCAGCACCAGCGTGCCGACATTAATGCTCGCGCCTGGCGCCAGTGTCATCAGACCGGAGGAGAGGATCAGCTCGCCCGCACCGGCGATGCTGCCGCCGAGCTGGCTGGCGCCGACGAGGTCGAGCGTGCCGCTGGCGACCAGCAGCGTGCCGGTGTTGGTCAGGCCGGGATAGATGTTGCTTTGGCCGCGGCTGTCGGTCTTTTCCAGCAGGCCGGCATTGTCGATGACCGCGGTGCCGTTCGCGCCGAGATTGTTGTTGCCGAGAATGTCGTAGGTGCCGCCGGCCGCGATCGACAGCGTCGTGTCGTCGCTGCCGGTGTTGCCGAGCCGCGTGCTGCCGCCGAGATCGGTGATCAGCCCTTCGTCGAGCAGCACCGCGCCGGTGCCGGTGAGCGCGATGTTGGAGGCGTCCGTCGTGCCGGTCACCGCCAGCGTGCCCGGTCCCACCAGGTAGCCGCGCTCGGTCGCGGTGCCGGCGAGCGTCAGCGTATTGCCGTTCAGGTCGAGGACGCTGCTGTAGTCGGCGAAGAAGTCGCCGGAAAAAGTCTGGTCGCCAGCCAGCACCAGGCTCGCGCCGTCCTCCAGATAGACGACGCCGGGATCGATCGCCGCGCCGGCCGCGATCGTGTAGGTGCCGCCGTTGGCGAGCGCCAGTTCGCCCGCGCCGTTCACCGTGCCGCCCAGCGTGTCGTTGCCGGCGAGCAGGACGGTGCCGGTGTCGATCGCCAGCGTGGCGGTCGCTGCGTTGGTGAAGGCGCCGTAGATGACGCTCTGCCCGTTGGCGCCAGTCTTCTCCAGCAGCCCGGCATTGCTCACGGTCGCGGTGCCGTCGGCGCCGATGTTCACGTCGGCCAGCAGGTCGTAGGTGGCGCCGGAAGCGATCGCGAGCGTGGTGTTGTCGGCGCTGGAGCTGCCGAGCTGGATGTAGTTGACCTCGACGATGTCGCCCTGGTCGAGCAGCTCGCTGCCGGTGCCGGCGGGCTCGATGCCGCTGGCGTCGAACGTGCCGTCGATCGCCAGCACGCCGCCGCCGGTGACGTAGATCGCGCCGGAGTTGGTGCTGCCGGTCAGCGTCAGCGTGTGGCCCTGCGTGTTCAGCGTGGCGCCGCCGTTGCCGTAGAACACGCCGCCATAGGTGGCGTCGCCGCCGAGCACCAGGTCGGCGCCCTGCGCGATGCCGAGCGTGCCGACCGTGAGGTCCACGCCGGCAGACAGGGTCGCGGTTTCGGCGTAGGCGACGTAGAGCTGGCCGGCGCCGTCGATGGTGCCGTCGAGCGTGCTGTCGCCGTAGGTGAGCGCAACATAGCCGCGATCGATCTCCAGCGTCGCGCCGGTTTCGTTCGTCAGCGCGCCTTCCAGCGTGCTGCCGGCGTTGACGCCGCGCTTCACCAGCAGCCCGGCATTGACGATGCTCGCCGTACCGGAGGCGTCGATGCCGACGTCGTTGTACAGCGCGTAGGTGGCGCCCGACGCGATGGCGAGCGTCACGCTGTCGCCGCCGGCGGTGCCGAGCTGGATGTTGTTCGTGCTCTGCGTGATGGTGCCCTGGTCGAGCAGCTCGGTCAGCGTGCCGCCGACCGTCAGCCCGCTGTCCTCGGCCAGCCCGGTGACGGCCAGCGTGCCGCCGCCGTCGAGCATGCCGGCGAGGCTGTCCGCGGTGCCGGTCAGCGTCAGCGTATCGCCGCCGGTGGCGATCGTCCCGCCGACCGCCTGGAAGGCGCCGCCATAAGTCAGGTCCGCGCCGATCGACAGATCGCCGTCCACATAGAGGGTCGCGACCGACAGCGTCGCGTCCGCCGCCAGCGCCGCCGTCTCGCCGTAGCCGATCGCCAGTTCGCCGGCGCCCGCCACCGTGCCGCCGAACGTCGCAGTGCCAGACTGGAAATCCAGCGTGCCGCGGTCGATCCGCAGCGTGCCGGTGTTGTCGAACGTCCCGTAGAAATAGGAGACGCTGTTGGTGTCGATCTTCTCCAGCTGGCCGGCGTTCTGGAAGGTGAGCGCGTAGCTGTCCGAGGTGTAGTTGTATGCCTCGTCCTGGAAATCGCCGAGCACATCCCACGTCGCGCCGGCGGCGACGCTGATCGTGTCGCCGCCGCTGCCCGTGACGCTGCCGGTCAGGCTGCCGGTCTGAAAGACCGTTCCCTCGTCGATCAGCTCGAAGCCGCTGCCGCTGAACGCCAGTTGGCCGACGTCGGCGCTGCCGGTCAGGACGACCGCGCCGCCGCCGGTGACGGTGCCTTCCAGCGTGCCGTCGCCGCTCAGCGTCAGCGTGTTGCCGCCGGTGTCGAGCGTGCCGTCGAGCAGGAAACCGCCGGCATAGCTCGCGTCGCCGCCGAGCGTGAGCTTGCCGGAGGTCAGCGCCAGCGAGCCGACGTCCAGCACCGCGTTCGCCGCGAGCGCGACCGTGGCACCGTAGCCGATCGTCAGGACGCCCGGCCCGCTGACCAGCCCGGCGATCGTGCTGGTGCCGTATTCCAGGTAGAGCGTGCCCCGGTCCACCGCGAGCGTGCCGCCGGGGGTCACGGCCAGGTCGCCCTCGATAGAGCTCTCGCTGTCACCGCCGGCCTTCTCCAGGAGTCCGGCATCGACGAAGGCGAGGTTGGGGGCGGAGTAGTAGCCGTAGGCGTCGCCGGACAGCATGTCGTAGGTGGCGCCGCTGGCGATCGCGATGGTCGCCGCGTCGGCGCTGCCATAGCCGGTCTCGACATAGCCGTCCTGCACGATCACGCCGCTGTCCAGCAGCGCGACGGCGCCGTAGAGGTAGAGGTCCGTCAGGTACGCCGTGCCGGTGACCGAGAGGGCGCCGCCGCTCGCCGTCACCGAACCCTCGATCGTGCTCTGCCCGGCCAGGTCGAGCGTCGCGCCGCCGAGTTCCAGCGTGGAAGAGAACTCGTCCAGCGCGCCCGCGAAAGTGCCGCCGGCGGTGAGCGCGAGCGTCTCGGAGGAGAGGTCGAGGGTCGCGACCGTCAGCGACGCGGCATCGAGGCTCCCGGACGCGTCGTAGAGCTCCAGTTCGCCACCGCCGGCGACCGCACCATCCAGCGTGACCGGCCCGCTGAGACCCAGCGTGCCCGCCGAGACCGCAAGCTCCCCGCCGGCCAGGTCGAACGCCCCGCCCCACGACCCGCCCTCGCCGAGCGCGAGCGTGCCGGCGACGACGGCAAGCGTCGCATTGAGGGCCTCGCCAAGCAACGAACCGACGGAAGCGGATGCAGACAGAGTAACGGTATAGGAAAGCGTCGTGCTCGAAAAAACTGCAGCGTCCGCGCTGCCGGGCGGTTCAAGACTCCAGTTGGCGGCAACCGTCCAGTCGTTTGTACCGGCTGTCGTCAGCCACGTCGCTGTCGTCATTTGCCGCCCCACCCGCCCGCGAAAACGTTCGCCGACCGCGGCTTGACCGCTCCAGACATGACCACAAGTCTGTCCGGTTCGTCATCCGCTCGCCCAGTGTAAGCATATCAGGGTCGCAACCGGTTGTGAACGAAATTTTCGCATTTGCCGGCGGCCGGCCGCGCGCGGCGGGCTTCCGCGGGGCGGACATATGCGGGCAAGGGGCCGTCGCACGGCAGCGGGGCCGCCGGCGGAAGCCGCGTCACATCAGGCGGGCGGTGACATAGAAGTAAGCGATGAAGACCACCCCGAGCCCCCACACCACGCCGGTGATTTCGCGCCGCCGGCCGAGGGCGAGATAGAGCGCGATGAAGCTGAGCGTGCCGAGCGCCATGCCGTTGATGAGGTTGTTGGTCAGCACCGTCACCAGCAGCGTCATCACGATCGGCACGGCGTTGAGCAGGTCGGACATATCGGTGCGCGCCACGCCCTGCATCATCAGGATGCCGACCAGCACCAGCGCCGGCGCGGTCGCCTGCGGCGGAATGATGACGAAAACCGGCCAGAAGAACAGTGCGAGAACGAAGAACGCCGCCACCGTCAGCGGCGTCAGCCCGGTGCGCCCGCCGGCCTGCACGCCGGTGACCGACTCGATATACGCCGTGACCACCGAGGTGCCGAGCAGCGGGCCGACGATGGAGGAGGTTGCGTCGGTCGCGAACGCCGCCGTGGCGTTCGGGATCGAGCCGTCGGGCAGGCGCAGATTGGCCGCTCCCGTCACCCCGATCAGCGTGCCGAGCGTGGAAAAGAACTCGGCGCAGACAAAGTAGAAAAGAATCGGCAGCACGATCAGGAAGTGCGACAGCAGGTAGCCGAAATCGAGTGCCAGGAACGTGCCGGACGGCCACTTCGGCAGCGACATGATGGCACTCGGCGCCGTGGTGACCATTTTCCCGCCGGCGCCGGGGACGAAGAAGCCGATCACCGTGAGCGCGGCAATGGAGAGAATAAGCGCGCCCGGCACTTTTCGGATCACCAGCACCGGCGTCAGCAGCAGCCCGAACAGCGTCAGCAGCACCGACGGGCTGCCCAGCGATCCCATGCCGATATAGGTGGCCTTGCTCGCCACCACGAACCCGGCGCTGCGCAGGCCGATGAACACGATCAGCGTGCCGACTCCAGCCTGGATGCCGATCTTCAGCGTCTCCGGCACCTCTTTCGCGACGCGCTCGCGCAATCGCGACAGGCTGAGCACCAGGAACACGGCGCCGGTGAACGCCACCATCGCCAGCGCACCCTGCCACGGCACGCCCATCTGCTTGACCAGCACGAAGGTGAAGATGACGTTCGATCCCATCGCCGGCGCCACCGCCAGCGGCAGGTTGGCGAGCAGCCCCATCATCACGCTGCCAAAAATCGCCGCCAGCGCGGTCGCGATCACCAGTTCGCCGCGGTCCATGCCGGCGGCCGACATGATCGCCGGATTCACCGCGATGATGTAGGCCATCGCCGCGAACGTGGTGGCACCCGCGACCACCTCGCGCCCGACGCTGGTGCCGCGCTCGCCGAGCCGGAAGAAGCGATCGAGCAGGCCGCCCGGGGCGGCGGAAACTTCGCTCACCACACCACCGGATGCGCGGCGCCGGTCTGCACATTCAGGAAACCCTGCGGCGCCTGCTCGCACGGTGCCACCAGCACCCAGGTCCACGGCGCGCAGGTCAGGGTCGCGAACATCAGCCGCTCGGGGAAGCCGGGATACCAGCGCGGGCGGAAGGTCGGCTCGTACATCCATTCCACCTTGCGGCCTTCGGCATAGAGCGCCTGCATCTCGGCATCGAGCTCCTCGGCCGGGCGGCAGGTCATCAGCCCGCCGATCTCGTAGCGGACGGTGGCCGCGAGTTCGCCCTCGCGCACCAGCGCCCAGCCGCCCTGGATTTTCACCAGCGCATTCACCGCCCGCGCCATCGCCGCATCCGACGAGCCGACCACCCAGATGTTGTGCTTGTCGTGCGCGACCGAACAGGCGAGCGCGGTCTCCGCCGTGCGCGGCCCGCAGCCGCGCCAGAACATTTTCGACGTTTTGCCCTCGCCGGAGAAGCGATCGACGATGGCGAACTTGGTGATCGCTTCGTCGGGGTTGCGCTGCACCTCGCCGTCGTGCACGGGCAGGTCCACGACGTAGAACTCGTCGTGCCAGTGGAAGGGCCGGATCACCGCGGCCTTCATGGTCGTGCGGCCCGGTGCCGCCCCGATCGCGAAATCCTCCGCCGTCAGCGTGCGGGAGATGTTGACGGTGTTGGTGGACCACGACGGCCAGGCGATGCGCGGCTGCGCGCCGATGTAGCGCGGGCCTTCAGAAACCTGCTGTCCGTCGGCCCAGACTTCGGCGATTTCCAGTGCCGTCACGTCGGCGAGCAGCACGATGTCGGCAAACCGTCCCGGCGCGATGCTGCCGACGAACGGCGTCAGCCGCATGTGCCGCGCCGGATTGATGGTGGCGCACTGCATCGCGATCTCCGGCGCCAGACCGCTCTTGATCGCAAGCCGGACATTGTGGTCGCTGGCGCCGAGACGCAGCGTGTCGCTCGCACTGCGGTCGTCGGTGGTGAAGGCGATCTGCGACCAGTCGGCGAGTCCGCGCGCCAGCAGCGCGGCGATGATCTCCGCCATCGCATAGACGCGCAGCTCGACAAAAATGCCGCGGCGCAGTTTTTCCCAGGTCTCCTCCGGCGTCTGCACCTCGTGGTCGGAGGCCAGCCCGGCGGCGGCGAAAGCGTTGATCGCGGGAAGATCGCGCAGGCCCGAGCCGTGTCCCTCGACCACCCCGCGCGCGGCGAACGTGGCCTCGATCATGCCCCAGATCCGGTCATAGGACGGGTTGGCCCGGTTCCAGATCGCCGGCCAGTCCATCACCTCGTCCAGCCCCGCGACCATCAGGCTCTCGGCCATGAACGCGCGCTGCTCGTCGCGGCCGAACCAGCCGCCGCCCCATTCGTAGCCGGTCGGCGGCACCGCCGAGCCGGGCAGCGGGAAAATTTTCAGCGGCGAGCCGCGGCGCCGCGCGGTCTGCCAGAACTCCAGATTGTGCGCGCCATCGACGTTGGAGAATTCGTGGCTCGCCTCGCAGGTCCAGGTGTTGCCGCGCGGCAGCACGAGGGCCGCTTCCCATTCCGGCGTCAGATGCGAGCTTTCGATGTGCTTGTGGACCTCGCCGAAGCCCGGCACGGCGGCGCGGTCGCGCCGGTCGATGCGTTCGGCCACTTCGCCCGTGTAGCTGCCGGAGGGGCCGACATGGGCGATGCGGCGGCCCTTGATGACGATCTCCTGGTCCGCCTCCCAGGTGCGGGTGTGGACATCCAGCAGCCGCCCGACCCGCACCGCCCGATCCGCCGGCCGCTTGCCGAGGGCCGTCAGCACCAGGTCCTGCCGGATGTGCACCTCGTCGGCCGCGTCGATCAGCAGGTCATCGGGCCGCGCCACATGATCGTCCATCCGATAATCCCCAACAAAGTCGCTTTAATTATTCGCCGGGCGGAAGCACGGTACTGGCGTCCCGTCCGCGGCGGCTCGCCAGGCGAGCGTCACCGTCTGGCCGATCGCGAGCCGGTCGGGATCGCAATCCACGATGTTGGTCAGCATGGTCGGCCCTTCCGCCAGCGTCACGTAGGCGATCGTGTACGGCGGGTCGGCGCGGCGCATCGGGCTGAAGCTGTAGATCACGCCGTTGCCCGACGCCGCCTCCCACGCCGTCGTGCCGAAGCAGAACGGACAGACCGCGCGCGGATACCAGTGCGGCCGGCGGCACGCTGTGCAGCGCCGGAGCAAAAATCTTCCCTCGCGCGCGGCGGCGTAGAATTCGGCGCTCTCGGGATTCGCCGGCGGGGCCGGCAGGATGCGGTCGGTCATCAGGCGCGCTCCAGGATCAGGGTTGCGGCACCATGCCGGCTGCCCAGCAGGCCGCCGGTGCCGTGCGCGAGTGCCAGGTCGCAGTTCGGCACCTGCACCGCCGGATGCGCCTCACCGCGCAATTGCCGTACCGCCTCGATCACTTTCGTCATGCCACCGCGATTGGCCGGGTGGTTGTTGCACAGCCCGCCGCCGTCGGTGTTGAACGGCAGCCGGCCGACGCCGGCGATCAGGTTGCCGTCCGCCACGAACCGCCCGCCCTCGCCCTTTTCGCAGAAACCGAGATCCTCCAGCTGGATCAGCACGGTGATCGTAAAACTGTCGTAGATCGATGCGTATTTGATGTCGGCCGGCGTCACCCCCGCCATCGCGAACGCCGCCGGCCCGGAGCGGACGGCGGCGGACCGTGTCAGGTCGATCGCCCCGCCATCCTGGCCCTGCATCGCCTCGCCCGCGCCCAGCACGCGCACCAGCGGCCGGGCGAGCCGGCCCGCGACCGCCGGGCTGGTTACCACCAGCGCGCCGCCGCCGTCGCTGACCACGCAGCAATCAAGCCGGTGCAGCGGGTCGGCGATCATCGGCGAGGCCAGCACCTCCGCCACCGTCACCGGATCGCGCAGCATGGCGTGCGGGTTGTGCCGGGCGTGGTGGCTCGCCGCGACCTTGACCCATGCCAGCTGCTCGGCGGTGGTGCCGAACTGGTGCATGTGCCGCATGGCGCACATGGCGTACATGTTGACCGTGACCGGGCCGAACGGCGCCTCCCACGGCGCATCCGGCACGGTGCCGGCAACCGCGCGGGGCGCCACGCCGGACTGGCCCTCGCTGCGCGGACGGCCGGCGAGCGTGATCAGCGCCACCGAGCACCGTCCGGCCGCGATCGCCTCGGCCGCGTGGGCCACGTGGGCGATGTAGGAGCAGCCGCCGAGATCGGTGCTGTCGAGGTGGCGCAGCCGCAAATTCATGTAGTCGGCCATCGCCACCGGCCCCATGCCGGGCGCGTCGCCGGCGCAGAAATAGCCGTCCACGTCGTCCTTGCTCAGTCCGGCATCGCGCAGCGCCCCGGCGGCGCACTCGGCGTGCAGTTGCGCCACCGACTTGTCCGGGGCTTTGCGGGTCGGGTGCTCGTAGGCACCCACGATGCAGGCCTGTCGCTTGATCGTCATGTCCGCTGCGTCACCGTGCTTGCCTGGGGTGCAGCCTATGGGCATGCGCCGTGCGCGTCGATCCTCGATGCAGCCACCGTACGGGTGGCGACGTTTTCCGGTTGGCCGGGTTCGGCCGACCGCTAGTTTCGCGCTTGCACCGCTGCCGCGGGCCAAACGCAAGGAAACGCAGAATGAACGGGACGACCACGGGCGCGCCGGCGGTGACGGTGCGCGACCTGCGGCGGCGCCTCGGCCGCGGCCTGTTTGGCCGCCCCGAAGCCGGCGAGCTCCCGGGCAACTGCGCTGATCGTCCTCTGGCGGCCGATCCGTCCCCCCAGGTGGCGGTACTTGTGGTGCAGCCGCCGCTGGCAGCGCCAGCTGATCTCCACCACCTCCTTGGCCACCCCCTGCTGGTGTTGTCTCAGTGTCTCGCTGACCGCCGGCTGCAGCCGGGCGTGGTAGGCGGCCTCGCCCAGGACATGGCGGAGCAGCCGGTTGCCGGTCTTGGTGATGTGGCCACGACGGCGCGAGCCGCCGCTCGAGGCTCGCTGGGCACCAGTCCGACGTAGGCCATGAAGGCGGGGGCGCTCCGGAAGCGGTGAGGTCTCCGGCCTCGGCGACGATCGTCACCGCTGTCAGGAAGCCGATGCCGCGGACCGCCTGGAGGGCCCGGAGGAGATGGACGTGGGGGCTGGCAGCGCCGCACTCGAGCAGGGCCGCGTCGAGGCGCCGGATCCGCTCGGTGGAGGCCCGAACACAGGCCAGATAGTCGTCGAAGGTGATCTGGGCTGCGCGATCACGGAAGGTCAGCGTGTTGAGCCAGGCCTGGTGCCGGGCAGACCACGCCCGGCCCACCCTCGCCGGCGCGGTGACGCCCTGGCGAAGCAGGAACTTGCTGAGGTGGTGCTTGGCCCGGAGCCCCTCGGCACGGGCGTCGTCGCGAGCCCGGACCAGGTCGCGCAACGCCTCGTGGGCCTCATCCGGGACCCACACTGGGGTGAGGTCTCCGCTGCGGAGCAGCCGGGCTAGCTGGACGGCGTCGCGCTGGTCGGTCTTGACCCGATCGCCTGCCCGGCGGGGGATCAGCGAAGGCGCCACCACCTGGTTCTCGATCCCCAGGCCGGTGAGCTGGCGGTGCAGAGGGTAGCCGGTGGGGCCCGCCTCATACGCGGTCTTCACCTGCGCATCCTGGGAGAGCTTCTCGACCAGCCGCCGGACCGAGCCCGGATCGTGGGGGATGTCCCCGTACTCGACGACGAGCCGTCCGGCTCAGCCACCGCCACCGCGATCGTCTCCTTGCTCACATCCAGACCGACGTACCGGATAGGCTGGGACATGGGGCTGGCCTCCAACGATGTGGCTCTGCTCGGGGTGAGCTTCGTCCACCTGAGCAACCCACGATGCTCGTTGCGCCGGCCCTTCTTCAGGACCGGGCGGCTTCCATGCTGACTAGAAGGCGATGTTGTTCTGGTCGGAGCTCGCCCCAGCCGGTGGCGGGGTTGATGGGGATTGCCAGCCGGTAGTCGCGCCAGCGTTGTAGTAGGCCCGCCTCCGCTGCCTCGTCGTTGCTGACGATCTCCTTCCCGAACGGCGCAAGTGCGAGGCCAGCGAGCTTGAAGGTCTGAATCGCCAGGGGGATGGTGATGATGAAGATGCAGAGCAGAAGCCCGGTGATGAAGTGCAGGAGAGCCATGTACCAACCACCCAAGACGAACCAGAGGATGTTCCCGCAGCCCGATTTCGCGGCCGACGCGCCAGGACGATTCACGGCGGTCCGGCCGAAGGGCCATAGCGCGAACCCGGCGAGCTTGAATGCCTGGACGCCGAACGGGTCGTGATGATGAAGATGCAGTTGAGGATGCCTGAGATCACGTAGCCGAGGAAGAGCCAGATCCCGGCGAATACGAGCCAGATAATGTTGGCCACGATCTTCACAGTTGCGAACCCTCCAAACCCCCCATGCGCGGCGCAAGTCTACGCCGACCAACAGGGCAGTGCGCTTACGGTTACGTGACGACCGAGTCGTACAAGGGACCGCCGACAGGTCCCTATTGCCCGCACACCGGGTCTTAGCGCATCGAGAGGGGCGAGCGCGCCGAACGCTTGGCCGGCCGGGAGATCGGTGAGCGGCTCGGTTCACCCGCACAGCGGGCGCAGCAGCTCGGTAGGCGCGCGAGGGGCTGCATCGGGTGACTAGAGTCCGGGCCATGAGCGAAGTCGCCGTCGACAACTGCGTGTGGTGCCGACCAGACACGTGGCAAGGTGGGTGCTTGTGCGTCTAAGAGAGCCAGGCAGCCTTGACCGGGCCATCCTGACGCTTGAAGGCTGGGGACGCTCCTGGACAACACCACGGTCCCAGGTCGTGAGGTGACGAGCACCATTGTCGCCTGGGTGAGCTGGTGGAACGACGCCAACGGCCAACTGAGGCACCTGTTCACTACCATGAGCTGGCCGATGACCTCTATGAAGCGCAGCTTGAAGTGCAGCGATTGAATGAGGTCGCAAGGCCCTGGGACCTTATCAACCACCTGAACCGCGTGTGGAAGGGCCGACTGGACGATACGGCGGCGGGCCTGGAGAGAATCAGCCTGTTCGCCTCGCGACCCGGGTTCATCATCGTTCCGGACACGTCAGCCCTGGTCGAAGGCGGGGCGCTCGTCGATATCACGTGGCATGAACTTGTCGGCATCCCAACGAATGAGACAGCACGCCTGGTCGTCCCGATCCTTGTCGTAGAAGAGCTTGACGAACTCAAGCGACACCGCGATGTGGAACGGATGAGTGTGCTCGGAGGACGCTCCGGTCTTTGTGGGAGATGCCGCGCGAAGCACCGGTGCCATGCAGGTTGGGATGAGAGTGACCCTTGAAGTGTTGCTGGATGACCCGTGGCATACGCGGATGCCGGTACCCGACGTTGAGATCGTGGACAGGGCCAGCTACCTCCACGAGATCACAGGACGTGAGGTCGGCTTCGTGGCGGCCGACCTCGC
>CAWAZU010000039.1:0-300798 GCA_963786445.1 uncultured Pseudomonadota bacterium | reverse complement strand
CCGCCTCGGCCGCGGCCTGTTTGGACGCCCCGGCGCGATCCGCCGCCCGCTCGGATTCCTGATCCTGATCGGGATCGCCGCCACCCTCAGCTCCGGCTCGTTCCTGACGCTGCGGAACATCGAAGCGCTGCTGACCAGCACCAGCTTCCTCGTCGTCGTCACGGTGGGCGAGGCGTTCGTGGTGATGGTCGGCATGATCGACCTCGGGGTGGAGAGCCTGCTCGCCGCATCGGGGATGTTCATCGCCTGGCTCTATGTCATGCATGGGGCGGCCGGATGGCTTCGCTGCTGGCGGCGCTGGCCGGCGGCGCCGCGGTCGGCGGCGGGGTCGGCCTGCTGGTGGCGCGTGGGCGCATTCCCTCGTTCATCGTCACGCTGGGCACCTACTGGGGGTTCCGCGGCGTGGCGCTGCTGTTCAACGGCGGCAACTACATCAGCCCCGACACCGTCAGCCCGCCGCGCGACTTCAGCTTCTCCTGGATCGCCGGCAATTTCGGCGGGGTGCCGGTGCTGATCCTGATCGCGCTCGCCGTCGTGCTGCTGGGCCAAGCGGTCGTGTCGCTGACCCCGGCCGGCTCCTGGATCAAGGCCACCGGCTCCAACGAGGATGCCGCCCGCGCGGTCGGCCTGCGCACCGACCTGGTGAAGGTCTCGGTGCTGGCGGCCTCCGGCTTCGCCGCCGCGCTGGGGGGCATCATGATCACCACCTGGCAGGTCTCGGTCTATCCGCTGACCGGCGAGGGCTATTCGCTGCAGGCGATCGCGGCGGTGATCCTCGGCGGGGTGCCGTTCACCGGCGGGCGCGGCAGCATCGTCGGCGCGGCGCTGGGCGCGCTGGTGATCGGCGTCGTCAACGATGTCATCGTGCTGGTCGGCCTGCCGGCGCTCTACGAATACATCTTCGTCGCCTGCATCCTGGTGCTCGCCGGCCTGCAGGCGCGCGCGACCGGCGCGGCGAAGTGACACCGGCGGCGCGCGCGGTCAGAACATCGCGTGCACCAGATCGCTCACCGTGATGCCGTCGTTGCGCAGGATGCGGCGGATGGTGCCGTGGTAGAACACCGCGATGCGGTCGCAGACGGCGAGCAGGTCTTCCAGCCGGTGGCTGACCAGCAGGACCGACTTGCCGGCGTCGCGCAGCCGGCGGATCAGCGCCAGCACGTCCTCGACCTTCTGCACCGAGATCGAGGCGGTCGGCTCGTCCATGATGATGATCTGGCGATCGAACAGCAGCGCGCGGCCGATCGCCACCGCCTGCTGCTCGCCACCCGAGAGGTCACCGAGAATGTCGAACGGCGTGACCTTCAGGTTCAGCTCCGCGAGCACTGCGGCGGCGCGGCGCTGCATGAAGCGGCGGTCGGCGAGCACGCCGAGCCAGCGCTTCTCCTCGCCTAAGAACAGGTTCTCCCAGACCGTGAGGTCGGGTGCCAGTTCCAGCTTCTGGTAGATCATCTCGATCTTCAGCACATGGCGCGCGGTGCGCGGCGAACGCACGGCAACCGGCCGGCCGTGGTACAGGATCTGTCCGGAATCCGGCTGGTTGAACCCGGTGAGCAGCGACAGGAACGTCGATTTGCCGGCACCGTTGTCGCCGATCACGCCGATCACCTCGCGCGGAAAGACGTCGAGGCTGACGCCGGCCACCGCCTGCACCGCGCCGAAGGTCTTGACCAGCGCGCGGGCCGAGAGCAGCGGCTCGGCCCCGCCCTGCCCGCTCACTTCTGCCCGGTCACCTTGTAGGATTCCGACTTGCCGTAGGGCAGCGGCGCGATCGTCTCCGGCGTTCCCCAGGCGGCGATCTGGCCGACATTCTGCTGCGTGACCAGCGTCATCGGGATGATGACGTTGCCGTTCGGAAACTTCGCCGGCGGCGGCTTGGTGTGGTCGGCGAGTTCGTTCTGCATCGCCTCCACCGCCCAGTACGCCTCGACGAACGGCGCGTGCGTGACGGTGTCGAGCTGGGTGCCCGCCTTCACCGCATCGAGGCTCTCCGGCTGCGCGTCGGCGCCGGCGATCAGCACCTGCTTGCCGGGCGCGAGCCCCTGCGTCTTCACCGCGTTGATCGCGCCCAGCGCCATCGCGTCGTTGGCGCAGACAATGAGCTGGATGTCGGTGGTCTTCGCCAGCTCCGCGCCGATCATCGACTGCGCCGTGGCGGTCGCGAAATTGGCTGACTGGTTGAGCACGATCTGCGCCTTGCCCGCCTTCACCAGCGGCTGCAGCACCTGCATGCTGCCCTTGAGCCGGCCGACGCTGACGCTGGCGCCCAGCGTGCCTTGCAGCACCACCACATGCCAGGGCGTCTTCACGTCATGCTGTTGCAGATAGTCCACCGCGTACTGCGTCTCCTCCTGCCCCAGCGTCTCGTCGTTGTCGCCGATGAAGGCGACGCGGGCCGCCGGGGAGGCCACGTCGCGGTCCACCGTGATGATCGGAACGCCCTGCTGCATGGCCTGGCGCGCGGCGCCGGTGACGGATTCCTGGACGGTGTTGAGGATGATGCCTTGCGCGCCCGCGGCCGTCGCCTCCTTGATGTCGGTGATCTCCTGCGAGGCCGAGTTGTTCGCATTCACGATGCGGACCGACAGGTCCGGATAGTGCGACGCGGCCTGCTTCACCGCCTCCGCCATCGGCGCGAAATACGGATAGGCGTAGCCGGTGAAGATGAAATAGACCAGTTTTGGAGCCGGAGCGGCCACGGCGGGCATGGCAGGGCATGCGCCAAGGATGCCGGCCAACGCGATGCCGGCCGCGACGGTTTTGTGCATTTGGACGTCCCTCCGAGCTGGTCTGATCAACCGCGTAACTACGCCCTGACCGCCCGGCAATGCAAGACGCGGCCGGTTCGCCGGACGAACCCGGGCATCCGCCGCTCGCGGTCAGGCAGGTGCCGGTCGATGACGGGCTGGACAAGCTGGCCGCGAGCATCGACCGTCAGATGCGGCAGGCCGGCCTCGGCTGAAGCGGGACGGTGGCGCCTGCCCCCTCGCCCCGCGCCGGGGGAGGGTCGCCGGCCCGCCGCCGCTGCGCAGACGCGAGGACCGACATGTCCGACATCGCCCTCGACCCAAGAACCGTCCGCCGGCCGCTGCTGCCGCGCGCGCGGCCCTATCTGCTCAGCCTGCCGGCGCCGCTGGTGGGTGTCGGCATAGCTCCGGAGCACAGGCATATTTCTGCCGGCGCGACCGGCCGGGCGCTGGCGCACGGGACGCACCGCGCATGAGCCGCGCCGTGCTGATCGCACTCGATTCCGGCACATCGGTGGTAAAGGCGGTGGCGTTCGCGGCCGACGGCAGCATCCTCGCGACGCAGAGCCGGCCCAACGCCTACACGCTGCTGCCCGGCGGCGGCGTCGAGCAGGACATGCGCCGCACCTGGGACGACGCGGCCGCCGTGCTCGCCGCGCTGGCGGCCGAACTCGCGGCCCGTCACCCGGCCGCGGAGATCGCGGCACTCGCCATCACCGGCCAGGGCGACGGCACCTGGCTGATCGACGCCGAGGGCGCGCCGGTGGGCGACGGCTGGCTGTGGCTCGATGCGCGCGCCGCCGCCATCGTCGCGGAACTGAAGGCCACCGGCGCCGCGGCAGCGGCGTTCGCGTTCACCGGCACCGGCCTGGCCGCCTGCCACCAATCCGCGCAAATGCTGTGGCTGCAGCGGCATCGTCCGGAACGGCTGGCGCGCGCCGCGACCGCGATGCATCCGAAGGATTATCTGTATTTCCGTACGACCGGCGCGCGCCGCACCAGCCCGTGCGAAGGCTGCTTCACCTTCGGCGATTTCCGCTCGCGCAGCTATCGCGAAGAGGTTTTGCAGGCGCTCGGCCTCGCCGCGCAGCGCCGACTGCTGCCGCCGATGCAGGACGGCACGCTCGCCGCCGACCGTCTGAGCGAGGCGGCGGCACGGCAGACCGGTTTGCCTGCCGGGCTGCCGGTCGTGCTCGGCTATCTCGATGTCATTTGCACCGCGCTGGGCGCCGGACTCTACGGCGCAGGCGACGACGCCGGCGTGTCGGCGATCGGCAGCACCGGGATGCACATGCGTCTGGTCGCCGACGTGGCACGCGTGGCGCCGAGTACCGTGATGACCGGCTACTGCATGCCCTTCCCGGTGCCCGGCCACACCATCCAGTCGCAGACCAACATGGCGGCGACGCTGAACATCGACTGGCTCGCCGACATCGTCGAGGATGCCGCGGCGCTCGCCGGCGGCGGCGGCGCGCGCGAGCAGGTGCTGCGCGGTCTCGGCGAGGCCGCGCTGCGCGCGCGACCGGGGGCCGCGCTGTTCCACCCGTTCATCTCCGTCGCCGGCGAGCGCGGGCCGTTCACCGACGCCGCGGCGCGCGCTTCCTTCATCGGACTGGACCAGAGCGTGCGCCTGCCGGAACTCTCGCGGGCGGTGTTCGAGGGTTTGGGACTGGCCGCGCGCGACTGCTACGCGGCGATCGGCGGCGCGCCGGCCGACATCCGCGTCACCGGCGGCGCCGCGCGCTCGCCCGCGATCCGGCACATCCTCGCCGCCTGCCTCGACCGCAAGGTGCGCGTCGTCGCGCAGCCGGAGGCCGGGGCGGCTGGGGCGGCGATGATGGCCGCAGTGTGCATCGGCCTGTTTCCCGACATGGCGTCCTGCGCGCGCACCTGGGTGGTGCCGCGGCTGGAGGCGCCGCTGGCGCCCGAGCCCGCGCTTGTCGCGCTGTATGACACGCTCTATCCGATCTATCGCGACGCCTGTGCCGGGCTGGGGCCGGTGTGGCGCCGCCTGCATGCCGCGCGGGAGGTGCCGCATGTCCGCTGACGCGGCGCGCTGCGACGTCGCCATCGTCGGCGACAATTTCATGCTGCCGGAGACGTTCGAGAGCGCGATCCTTGCCGCCTGCGGCGCGCGCGTGGAGCTGCGCAGCATGCGCCTCCCTGGCCCGACGCGCCGATGGAGCACGGCTATGCGCGGCCGGGTTTTGCGGGGTTGAAGGAATACCAGGGCGATCCCGACGCGATCGTCGAATTCGTCGCCGGCGCGGAAGTGCTGGTCACGCAGTTGGCACCGCTGTCGGCGGCCATGCTGGAGCGGCTGCCGGCGCTGAAACTGGTCGCGGTGTCGCGCGGCGGGCCGGTGAACATCGACATGGCGGCGGCGCGCGCGCGCGGCGTGCGCGTGGTCAACACGCCCGGCCGCAACGCCGGTGCGGTCGCGGAATTCACCATCGGCGCGATCCTCGCCGAGACGCGGCTGATCCGCGCCGGCCACGAATTGCTGCGCGCCGGCGAATGGCGCGGCGATTTCTACCGCGCCGACCGCACCGGACGCGAATTGTCGGAGATGACTGTCGGCGTCATCGGCTACGGCCAGATCGGCAGGCGCGTGGTGCGGCTGCTGAAGGCGTTCGGCTGCCGCATCATGGTCGCCGACCCGTATGTGCAGCTCTCCGCCGCCGATCGCGCCGACGGCGTCGCGCTGGTGCGGCTCGACACGCTGCTGGCGCAGTCGGACGTCGTCACGCTGCATGCGCGCGTCACGCCGGAGACGGCCGGCTTCATCGGCCGCGCGCAGTTCGCCGCGATGCGGCCGGGGGCGGTGTTCGTCAACACCGCGCGCGGGCCGATGGTCGATTACGACGCGCTGTACGACGCGCTGGTTTCGCACCGTCTCGGCGGCGCGATGCTGGAGACGTTCGCGGTCGAGCCGGTGCCGCCCGACTGGCCGTTGCTGCGCCTGCCGAACGTGACGCTGACGCCGCACATCGCCGGCGCGTCGGTAAAAACCGTCACCGTTGCCACAGCAGCAGCCGCCGAGGAAGTGCGCCGCCACATCGCCGGCGAGCCGCCGCTCAACCCGTGCTGATCGGCGCGTGACCGATCCCTTCGACCTGCTCGTCATCGGCGGCGGCATCAACGGCGCCGGCATCGCGCGCGACGCCGCCGGACGCGGGCTCGCGGTGCTGCTGTGCGAGAAGGGCGATCTCGCGGAAGGCACGTCGTCGCGCTCCGGCAAGCTGATCCACGGCGGCCTGCGCTACCTCGAATACTGCGAGTTCCGCCTGGTGCGCGAGGCGCTGATCGAGCGCGAGGTGCTGCTGCGCGCTGCGCCGCACATCGTCTGGCCGATGCGCTTCGTGCTGCCGCACAGCCGCGAACAGCGGCCGGCCTGGATGGTTCGGCTCGGCCTGTTCCTCTACGACCATCTCGGCGGTCGCGAGCGCCTGGCGGGCACGCGCCGGCTCGATCTGCGGCGCACGCCGGAGGGTGCGCCGATCCGCGACGATTACGCCACCGCGTTCGAGTATTCCGACTGCTGGGTCGATGATGCGCGGCTGGTGGTGCTGAACGCGCTCGATGCCGCTTCGCGCGGCGCCGACATCCGCGTGCGCACCGAGGTGGTTTCGGCGCGCCGGGCGGACGGGCTGTGGCAGGCGACGCTGCGCGCGGCCGACGGCACGACGGCGACGGCGCGCGCACGCGTGCTGGCGAATGCCGCCGGGCCGTGGGTGGAAAACGTCCTCGCTGGCGTCGTCGGCGCCACCGCCGCGCGGCACGTGCGGCTGGTCAAGGGCAGCCACATCGTGGTGCGAAAATTCTGGGACGGCGCGCACGCCTATCTGCTGCAGAACGACGACAAGCGCGTGATTTTCGTCAATCCGTACGAGCACGATCTCTGTCTCATCGGCACGACGGACATCCCGTACCAGGGCGCGGCCGACGACGTGGCGATCGACGCGGCGGAGCGGGAGTATCTCTGCCGCGCAGTCAACCGCTACATGCGCCAGGAGATCCGGCCCTCCGACATCGTCCACGAGTATTCCGGGGTACGGCCGCTGTATGACGACGCGGCCGCGAACCCGTCGGCGGTGACGCGGGACTACGTGTTCGACGTGGACGCGGCCGACGGCGCGGCGCCGATGCTGTCGGTGTTCGGCGGCAAGATCACCACGTTCCGCAAGCTCGCCGAGCACGCGCTGCAAAAGCTGCAGCCGTTCTTACCGCGCATGACCGGCGACTGGACGCGCACCGCCCCGCTGCCCGGCGGCGACATGCCGGACGCCGATTTCGGCCGCTGGCTCGGCGCGTTCAGCCAAAGCTTCGCGTTCCTGCCGGCGCCGCTGGCGCGGCACTATGCGCGGTGCTACGGCACGCGCGCGTTGCTGCTGCTGGACGGCGCGCGGACGCTCGACGATCTCGGCCGGCATTTCGGCGGATTGTTCTACGAGCGTGAGGCAGAGTTCTTACGACGCACCGAATGGGCGCGCGCACCGGAGGACGTGCTGCAACGCCGCACAAAACACCATTTGCACATGACGCCGGCCGAGCGCGACGCATTCGCGGCGTGGCTCGCACGCGGGTGACGGCACCGAAGTTCATGCGCGCGACCCTGGATTCCCGCCTTCGCGGGAATGACAGCGAACGCGCGAAGGGATTCCGTCACACACTCTGTCTTTCCGGCATGCGCGTGTGCGTCCTGGCACCCTGCGGCGCCGCTTCCGCCAAATTCAGCCGCACGCGCACGCTCAACCCGTGCGGCTCGCGGTTCACGGCGATGATGTCGCCGCCGAGCGCGCGCGCGTTCTGCCGCGCTATCCACAAACCGATGCCGAAATGCGCCGGTTGGACAACCGTCGACGCCGCATCGCGCGGCACCGCGCGGCGGTCCGAGTAGTAGCGCTCGAAAATCCGCGACAGCGCCGCCTCCGGCACGCCCGGCCCGTCATCCTCGACGATCACCAGCGCCGTGCCCGCGGTCGCGGCCAGCGAGACCCGCACCGTCCCGCCTGGCGGCGAGAAGCTCAGCGCATTGTCGAGCAGGTTCTCAAAAATGCTCTCCAGCGCATCGGCCGCGCCGAGCACGGCGACGCGGGCGGCAGCGACTCCGCGATGGTCACGCGCCGCGCCGCGCGCATCGCGCGGCTGTCGGCCACCAGCCCGCGCAGCAGCGCCGAGAGATCGACGCGCCCCTGCGCCATCTCCAGCAGATCGGCGGTCGCCCCATCGAGGCGGCGCACCGAGCGGACCAGCCCGTCGAGCCGATCGAGCGACGCCTGCACCGCCGCCAGCGCCGCCCGCAACGTCTCGGGCGCGACCGCGGCACCCTGCAGCGGATCGACCGCCTGGCGGATGGTCGCGATCGGTCCCTTGAAGGCGTGCGCATTGTCCTCTGCCGCCTGGCGCAGCAATTCGGCGGCATCGCGCAGGCGCTGCACCATGCCGTCGATCGCCCGTGCCACCGGCACCATCTCCGGCACGTCGGTCACGGCGAGGAAGCCGCCCACCCCGCCCGGCGCCAGCGCGCGGCGGCGGAAGCGCCGCAGATTGGTCCAGACGCTGGCGAAGATCGCCAGGATCAGCGCCGCCATCAGCGCATACACCGCGCCCGCCAGCACGAGTTCGCGCTGCACCGCGAGCGGACGGTCGGCAATGCCGGCGACCACGTCCGCCGCATCGACGGCAATCACGATCGCCCAGCACCCGGCTGCGCCGGCGACGCCGGTGACCGAGGTGATGACGGCGGCCTCGCCATCGGCGCCGGGCACGCGCTCGGTCAGCGGCGTGCCGTCGGCGCAGGACCGCGCCAGATGGTCGAGCACGCCGAGCGAGGCGAGCCGCGCGCGTTCGGCCTCGATCTCTCCCGCATCGACCTGCGGGAGGCTCGCCACCAGGAAGAACTGCTGGTCGGCGGCGCTGCCCGGCGGATGGAACAGCAGCGTGATCTGCCGCCGCGGATCGGCAAAGCGCGCCAGCCGCCCGCCGAGCGTGGCAAAATCCGCCGGCTGCAAGTCGGTCAGTTCCGGCGCCAGGCCGTTCGCGATCGCAACACCGGCGTCGCGCACCGCGGTCAGCAGCAATTCGCGCCGCTCGGCCTCGACGCGGGCATAGATCGAATACAGCAGCGCCGGCAGCAGCAGCAGCACCACCAGCAGCGCCACGGCGCGCAGGCTGAGCGAGCGCAGCAGCAGGGTCCGCGTGCTAGCCATCGTCGCGCCAGCGATAGCCGAAGCCGGGATACGTCCCGAGCGAGGCAAAGGCGGGATCGATCTCCTCGAACTTGCGGCGGATGCGCTTGATCATGGCGCGCACATTGGCTCGGTAGCCCTCCTCCCCGGTGCCGGCGAGGAAGCCCTCGCCTTTCATCGCGTCGTAGATGTGGCGATACGCGACATCGTCGCCGCCGGCGGCGGCCAGCCGATGCACCACGTCGAACTCGGTGCGGCTGAGCGGCACGTCCGCGCCGTTCCACAGCGCCCGCCGCGCCTGGCAGCGCAGCAGCAGCCGCCCGCAGGCGAGGTCGGGCACGGCGGCGGCGACCAGTTGCGGCGGCGCCGGCTCGCGCGGGCGCGTCACCAGGTCGAGGCGGTGCAGGATGATGGCCGGGCCGCGGCCCTTGTCAATGAACTCGACCGCGCCGTCGCGCAGCGCCTGTTCCTCGAACATCGGCTCGCTGTGCGAGGTGACGAAGATCACCGGCAATTCGATGCGGTCCTGCTTCAGCGCGCGCAGGAACGCCAGCCCGTCCAGCGCCGGCATGTCGAGGTCGAGCACGCAGGCACACGCCGCCGCGCCGGCGCGCAGCGCGCCAAGCGCCGCCTGCGGGTCGTCGAAGCAGAGCGGGTCGTAGCCGCCGGCAAGCAGGTTGGCGGCGAACACGTCGAGGAACAGCCGGTCGTCGTCCACCACGACGAGGCGGCGGCCGGCGCCGGGCCGCGGCGGGTCAGGAGAGGTGGGTGTCATGGATGCGTGCCAGACATTCGGCCGCCTCGCCGCCGCCCGCGCGCTGCTCGCTGAGCGCAAAGAAGCCGCTGCGGGTGACATCGTAGTAGAACGCGATATCGACGCGGCAGCCCGCGCCTTGATAGGTCCAGGTCTGCGACGGGCCTTGCGCGGTCTCCGCCGCCGGCGGCCCGAGCAGGCGGCGCACCGCGTCCTGCGACAATCCGACCACTTGCAGCGGGGCGGATGGCGGCTCGGCCGGCGGGCGAGCGAGGCGGCCGGCCGCGGCGGCCGAGCCGGTCAGCGGCGCGGCCGGGGCCGGAGGCGGCCGGGGCGGCAGCGGCGGCAGCGGCAGCGGCAGCTGCGCGACCGGGACCGGGGGTTTCGGCGGCGCCAGCAGGCTGCAGCCGCCCAGCGCCAGCGCGGCAGCGGCCAGCACCAGCACGGCGCTGCTGTGACCGCCAGTCACCGGCCGTGACAAAACCGGGCCCGCCATTGTCACGCGAAACTCTCGGACCCTAATGCGCGTCGGCAACCAAGATGCTGCACAAAACAGGAGAAGATCGCGATGGCGTGCTGGCGCCTGCTGTTCCTGGCCATCGGCGTGCTGGCGCTTGCCGGCTGTTCGAATCTCACCACGGCCCAACAGCGCGCGCTGAGCGGCGGCGCGATCGGCACGGCGGCGGGTCTCGGCATCGCGGCGGTCACCGGCGGCAGCCTGCTGGTCGGCGGGCTGGTCGGCGCGGCGGGCGGGGCGGCGGTCGGAGCGTTGACGCATTGATCTCCTGCAACTCGCGGGGCGACGGAGTGTGACGCAGATGAACGGAAATCGGAACAGCCACCTTGCATTGGCGTTCGCGGCGGCCCTGGCGCTGGGCTGCGGCATCGCGCGCCCGGCCCAGGCCGGCGACCATCGCTGGTATCATCACGGCTGGGGACCCTGGCATGGCCGGCGCTACTACGCACCGCGGCCGGTGGTGATCCTGGCCCCGCCGCCGGTCCTGGTGGCGCCGCCGGTGATGATCGCCCCGCCCGTGGTGTGGGTGCCGCCCGTGATGGTGGCGCCGCCGCCGATCGTCGCGTTGCCGTCGATTAACTTGTTCTTCGGCTTGCGGTGATGACGGCGCGGGGATCGTTGTGGCCGGACATGATGCGGCGCTGGCAGCGCGCGCGTCCCGGCTTGCCGGCGCCGACCATGCCGGCGACGCCGGACGACCCTCCGCCCAGCGAGGCGCCGGCCGATCTCGGCATGATCGCCGGCATGGTCCCCGGCGAGGGCGTCCGCGCCCGGTTCGCGGTCGATTGATGCTCGGCAGGAACGATGGCCGGGACGGAAATGGACGGCGCCGCGGTTAGCGAGACGTCAACCGAATCGGTCGTTGGTAAGCCCGCGCGGGAGCGCTGCGATGAAGCAGTCGATCATGGAGCAGGCGATCGCCCGGCCGTCCGGCTGGACGCCATTCGCGCGCCCCTTCGTAACGTCCGCCTTTCGACGCGGCCTCGGGCATCCCGCCTGTCGCGCGGCGAGGCGCATGTTGTCGCGAGGGGTGCGGATGCGCTGGACCAGCCATTACATCCCCATCCAGTTCTGGCCCGACGCCGCGAACGCCGGCCGCGCCGCCAACCGGCAGTCGCGCCGGCGGCGCCAGCGCGCCGCGTTCGCCATCGGCGCGGCGGCGCTGGCGCTCGCCTGTGCCGCCGCGGATTCGGACCTCGTTCGCCTGGTCTCGGTGCTGGCCCTGCTGGGCACCATCGGGCCGCTCTGGCGGGCCGACCGGCGGCGGCTGGACCGGCTGGAGAGCGCGCTCGGGCACATGTGGCAGGGCCTCGCCCAGTATGACGCCGAGGAGCGCCTGGTGCTCTACAACGAGCAGCTCGCCGGCATTCTCGGCCTCCCGCCGGCGGCGCTGCAGGGGGTTGCGACCTACCGCGACCTGCTGGCGCGGCTGGTGGAGGCCGGGCAGCTTTCCGGCCGCACGGTCGAGGAGATGTGGCAGGAGAACCGGGCATTGATCGCCCAGGGCCGGCCGGCGCTGTTCTACAGCGACCTCGCGGACGGGCGGATGATCGCGGTGTCGCACCAGCCGCTGCCGGACGGCGGCTGGGTGCGCACGTTTGCCGACGTGACCGGACGGCGGCGCGCCGAGGCGCAGGTCATCCACATGGCCCGGCACGACCCGCTGACCGACCTGGCGAACCGCCTGCTGTTCCGCGAGCGGCTGGAACAGGCGCTGCAGGCGGCGCCGTCCGGCGTTGCCCTGATGTGCCTCGACCTGGACGGGTTCAAGGCGGTGAACGACACGCTCGGCCATCCGGCGGGCGACGCGCTGCTGCAGCAGGTGGCCTCGCGGCTGCGCCAGGGCACGGACGAGGGGGACACCGTGGCACGGCTCGGCGGCGACGAGTTCGCGATCGTGCATCCCTGTTCCGCCGGGGCGGAGGAGGCGCTGGCGCTGGCGCTGCGCCTGGCCGGCAGCATCGGCGCGCCCTACGACATCGACGGCCGGCGCATCGGCGTGCAGAGCTGCATCGGCATCGCGCTCGCCCCGCAGCACGGACGTGACGCCAACCTGCTGATCCGCAACGCGGACATGGCGCTCTATCACGCCAAGTCGGCCGGGCGCGGCGCCGCGCGCCTGTTCGAGCCGGCGATGGGCGCGCAGATCGAGCGGCGCCAGTCGATGGAACTCGATCTGCGTGAGGCCCTCGCGCTCGGGCAGTTCCGTCTCGAATACCAGCCGATCGTCAACCTGCGCACCTGGCGGGTCGATGCGTTCGAGGCGCTGCTGCGCTGGACGCATCCGCTGCGCGGCCAGATCGGCCCGGACGAGTTCGTGCCGGTCGCCGACAAGATCGGCCTGACCGGCGTGCTCGGCGAATGGGTGCTGCGCGAAGCCTGTCTGGAGGCCGCCACGCTGCCGGCGGAGATCGGCATCGCGGTCAACCTGTCGCCCCTGCAGGTGCGCGGCGAGCTGATGGTCGCCGCCGTGATGGAGGCGCTGGCGGCGGCGCGGCTGGCGCCGCAGCGGCTGGAGCTGGAGATCACCGAGCAGGTGATGCTGGAGGACAACGCGACGACCCGCTCGGTGCTGGAGCAGCTCGATGCGCTGGGCGTGCGCGTGTCGATGGACGATTTCGGCACCGGCTATTCGTCGCTCGGCGCGCTCTACCGCTACCCGTTCGACACGGTGAAGATCGACCGCTCCTTCGTGCGCGACCTTGCGACGCGGCCGGACGCGCTGGCGGTGCTGCGCGCGGTGGTGCAGCTCGGCGCCAAGCTCGACATCCGCACCACCGTCGAGGGCGTCGAGACGCCCGAGCACCTGGCGAAAGTACTGGCCGAGGATTGCGACTGCGCCCAGGGCTACCTGTTCAGCCGTCCGCTGCGGCCGGACGAGATCCCGGCCTTCCTGCGCGGCTGGCGGAACAAGGCGACCGTCCTTGCGACACTGCCGGAAAGCGACCCGGCGGACGAAGTCGTCGCGCTGGACAGCATATGAGCCGCAACCGGATCATGCCTTCGGTTGCGGCAGGCCGGCCGCCTGCGCCTGCTCCAGTCCCAGTCGGATCAGCGCCGCCATGCTCGGCAGATTGAGCTTCGCGCGGATCTGCGCCGCAACCGCGGCTGCCGTGCGGTAGCTCACGCCGAGCTCGGCGGCGATCTCGGTCAGGCTGCGCCCCGATCCGAGCAGCGTCAGCACCTCGCGCTCGCGCGCCGACAGGCCCCGCAACGGGCCTGCCGCCCGCAGGTTCATCAGCGCCAGCTTCTGCGCCACCGACCGGCTCAGATACACGTCCCCCGCCGCGATCCGCACCACCGCTTCGAGCAACGCGGCCGGGTCGTCGTTCTTGCTGACATAGCCGCGGGCCCCGGCCTCCAGGGCCCCGGCCACCATCACCGGCTCCTCGTGCATGCTGAACACCAGCACTTTCAGGTCGGGCGCGGCAGCGAGCATCCGCTGCAGCAACGCAAGCCCCCTGCCATCAGGCAGGCCGAGGTCAAGGATCACCAGGTCCGGCCCGACCTGCGTGCAGAGCCGCAGCCCCTCGGCGGCCCCGTGCGCCTCGATCACGTCCATCTCGCCCTGTTCCTGCAACAGGCGCCGGCAGCCGGCCCGCACGATCGGGTGGTCCTCGACCAGCAGGACGCATGGTGCGCCGCTCATGCCGGCGTCGCCGCCGGCAGCGGCACGCTGACGGCGATCTCGGCCCCGCCCGCGGGCCCATTGCCGACGCTCAGGCGCCCGTGCAGCGCCCGCACGCGCTCGCTGATGCCCAGCAACCCGAAACCGAAGCGCAGTCCGGGCGGCAGCCCCTGACCGTCATCGCGCACCACGACGCACACCGCCGGCTCGCTGTCCTGCGTGCGCTCCAGGCGCACCTCCACCCGCCTTGCGCCGGCATGCCGGGCCGCGTTGGTCAGGCATTCCTGGACCACGCGATACAGCACCAGCTGCATCGTCTCGTCGGCTACCCCGGTCTCCTCCGCCCGCACGCTCCAGGCGATGTGCGGACAGCGCTCCTGCCAGCCGGCCGCCAGTTCCCGCAGCGCCTCGGCCAGTCCGAGCTCGGCCAGCGCCAGCGGTCGCAGCCGTGCCAGGATGCGGGCATTGCTGCGCTGCATCCGGTCCACCAGCCCGCCGATCGCCCCGGCCCGCTCCGCGACCGGGCCCAGCGGGCCGGCATCGCGTCGGCAATAACCCAGAATGCTGGCCGCCTCGGCGCGAATGCCGAACAGCACCGGGCCGAACTCGTCGTGCAGCTCGTGCGCGATCTCCTTGCGCTCGGCCTCCTGCAAGCCGATCAGCGCATCGACCAGCCGGCAATTGTCCTCCCGCAGCTGGCCGAGCGAGCGCGCCAGGCTGTTGAACTGCTCGCCGATCCGCGCGAGTTCCGCCACCCGGATCGGCGCGAGCCGCGCGGCGTAGTCGCCGCGCTCGAGCTGGTCGAAGCCCTGCGCCAGATCGCGCACCGGCCGCAGCGCCGCCAGCACGGTCCAGTGGATCAGCCCGATCATGGCCAGCAACGCGGCCAGCAGGAGGGCACAGAGCCAGACCAGTTCGCCCCATATTTCCGCGATCTCGTCCAGCGGGTTCGCGAGCATGGCGACCCGCCCGATCGCCACGCCGCCGAGAACGACGGGGAACACCTGGACCTGGGGGCGGAGGTCGAACAGTCGCGCGAACCACTGCGGCATGGTCGCTCCGGCGGGGTCGCGACGCGGCAGCTCCACCGATGCGGCCGGTGCCGACCCGGCGATGATGCGAAACTCGACGTGCCGCACCTGGGGCAGTTCGGCCGCCAATCGGTCGAGCGCGCCCCGCGCGCTGTCCGTCGCGCTTGCGTTCACCAGCGCCGCCGTCACCAGGATGCGCCCTAGCCGCATCCCCGACGTCACCTCCGCCCGCACGCGCCCGGTGGCGCCGGCAACCTCATAGGCAATGGTCGCCGCGAGTCCGAGCGCGAGGATCGCCGCCGGGATCAGCACCAGCCGCAGCCTGAGCGACGCCATTCCCGTTCGCCTCCCGCATCGTCCGCCGCGCTGCACTTTCTGCAACATTGCCGCAGTTTCTGCCGCCGGTCCGGCAATCAGTATCATGGACCGCCGATCCGCCTGCCGCCACACTGCGCGCGGGCCCGCCGGACGTTCGGCGTGCGTCCGTCGGGGAAACGTCGATGCAGCTGTTGTCCGGGGTCGCCCTCGCGTCGGTCGCCTGCGTGGCCGCGGTTGCGGCGGCCCAGACCGTCCCTTCCACCGGGAACCCGCCCGATCAGCCGACGCTGCTGCCGGAAGTCGAGGTGGTCGCGCCCACGCCGCTGCTGGGTTCCGGCGTCAACCGCAACACCGTGCCGGCGCAAACCCAGGTGCTGACCGGCCACGACGTGACGCTGCAAGGGCCGCCGAGCGCGACACGGGCGCTGGAGGACCAGGCGCAGGGCGTGCATCTGGACAATTCCTCCGGCAATCCGTTCCAGCCTGACCTGTTCTACCACGGCTTCGAGGCGTCGCCCCTGCAGGGCACGCCGGCGGGGATCGCCGTTTATGTCAATGGCGCCCGCTTCAACAATCCGTTCGGCGATACGGTGAACTGGGACCTGATCCCCAATCTCGCGATCGACCGGATGAACCTGGAGGGCGCCAACCCGGTGTTCGGCCTGAACGCGCTCGGCGGCGCGCTCAACGTGCAGCTCAAGAACGGCTTCACCTATCACGGCGGCGAGGTCGATCTGTACGGCGGCTCGTTCGGCCAGATCGGCGGCGACTTCCAGTACGGCAAGCAGAGCGGCAACGTCGCGGTCTATGTCGCCGGCTCCGGCCTGCACGAGGCAGGCTGGCGTGATGCGCAGTCCTCCGGCTTGAAAGATTTCTACGGCGACATCGGCTGGCGCGGCGAGCAGGCCGAGCTGCACGTGAACGTCGATCTCGCGCAGTCGGTGCTGAACGGGCCGGGCACGGTGCCGGTGGAGCTGCTGGACGCGGACCCGCGTGCGCAGTTCACCGGCCCGAACTGGATCAAGAACACCTACGCCCGCATCGGCCTGAACGGCAACTATGATGTCACCGACACGACATCGCTGCAGGTGCTCGGCTACTACGACAACCTGCAGCAGGTGGTCGGCAACGGCAACGGCTCGCCGCTGGCCGCGTGCGGCGGCGGCAGCCCGTTCCTGTGCGAAGCCCCCGGCGTGGTCGCGACCGATCGCAGCGGCAATCCGATCCCGGCGTTCCTCGGACCGGACGGCCTGTATGGCTCCATCGCCTACCAGACCACCAACACCAACGGCTACGGCACCTCGGTGCAGGTGACCAACAGCGACAAGCTGTTCGGCCACGCCAACCAGCTGGTCGCCGGGCTGAGCTTCGACGGGGCGAACACGCTGTTCGACGCCACCACCGAGGAGGGCGGGCTCGACCTGCTGACGCGGAACTATCTCGGGCCGGGCACCGTGATCGATCTGGCCGACGGCTCGATCATCCCGGTGCGGGCCGACATCGTCGATGCCTATTACGGCGTGTTCTTCACCGACACGTTCAGCATCACGCCGCGGCTGTCGGCGAACCTGTCGGGACGCTTCAACGCCGCGGACATCGACATCACCGACCTGATGGGCGGCTCGCTCACCGGCAACCACGTGTACAACCGCTTCAACCCGGCCGCCGGCCTGACCTACAGGCTCGCGCCCGGCGTCACGCTCTACGGCGGCTATGCCGAGTTCGAACCGCGCACCGACGCCGGCGGAGCTGACCTGCTCCTCGCCGTCCTCGCCGTGCAGCCTGGCCAATTTCTTCACCGGCGATCCCGACCTCAAGCAGGTCGTGGCGCGCACCTGGGAACTCGGCGTGCGTGGCCAGTTCACGCCCTACGACGGCGCCAGGGCGACCTGGAACATCAGTGGATTCCGCAGCGACTCGAACGACGACATCCTGTTTGCCCAGAGCGTCATCCTGGGCACCGGCTATTTCGAGAATGTCGGCACCACGCGCCGGCAGGGCGTCGATGCCGGCTTGCGCCTGACCACGCCGCGCTGGCTCGCCTGGATCGACTATTCCTATACCGACGCGACGTTCCTGAGCAGCTTCGTCGAATCGAGCCCGAACAATCCGGCGGCCGACGTGAACGGCAACATCACGATCCACCCGGGCGACCAGTTGCCGGGCATTCCGCCGCACATGCTCAAGCTCGGGGTGCAGTACAAGGCGACCGACAACTGGACCGTGGGGGCGATCGGCGTTGTCGCCAGCGGGCAATCCCTGTTCGGCGACGAAGCCAACCTGACGCCGAAACTGCCCGGCTATTTCCGGCTGGACCTGAACACGAGCTACCAGGTCAGCAAGAACGTCCAGCTGTTCGCGCTGGTGCAGAACGCGCTCGACGCAAAATACTACACCTACGGCACGTTCTCGCCGACCACGTCGGTCCCGCTGGTGCAGGCGCCGAACGCCACCAACACGAGGAGCTACAACATCGCCGCCCCGGTCGGCGCCTTCGGCGGCGTGCGCGTGACGTTCTGAACCGCAAATCGCCTGCATCCTGGCCGGGGTCGTGTCGCACCTTGAAAATCGACGCGGCACGGACGGCTTGCCCAGCCCGGCGCGGGTCGTGTTAGTATCGCTGCCATGCCGCCCGCCGCTTCCCCCGCCCTGGCCGACCGTTTTGCCTCTCTGGTCGAGGGCCTGCGCCGCGCCATCGCCGCCCGCGGCGCGGGCCTGGCTCGCCGTGCCGCTGATGCTGCTGCTCTGGTCGCGGCTGCGCCGCACCGCGGAGCGGTTCGCCCGCCTCGCGGCAAAAGTCCAAGCCGGCACGCTGCCGCCGCCGCGCCGCCGCCTGCGCTCTCCCCGTCCGGCCCGGCCCCAGCCGCTCCGGCTGCCGCGCGGCGTCGCCTGGCTCGTGCGCCGGCTGCCGCAGGCCGCCGCCGCCGCCTCGCAGTTGCAGCACCTGCTCGCCGATCCGGCGATGGCCGACCTGCTCGCCGCAGCACCGCAGGCCGGGCGGCTGCTCCGCCCGCTGTGCCAAATGCTGGGCGTCCGCCCGCCGCCGGCGCGGAGCCTGTCCTCGGGCCAGCCGCAGGCCGGTCCCGTGGGCCCGCCGCCGCCGGTCCCGCCGGCGGCCCCGCCCCGCCCCGCCTGCCCTCCCCGGCCGCCGCCGCGCGAGCGGCCCCGTATCCTCAGCCCGCTTCCCGGCATCCCGCCCGTTCCGGCGTGACCGCGCGGCGCCCTCGCACGCCCACAATGTTCCGACATAGAAACATACCAGCCTGCGAACGGAAAGCAGGCGTTTTGCGGTCGTTCGGGTTGAAACTGCGTCACTGCCCTGGCCGGCCCGGCGTTGACAAGGATGGCGCCACGCGGACAATTGCGCCCCTGCCGTGGTGCGCCGGTCCGGCCTGCACAACGGGCGAAGCCTGTGCAGGGGAGCGGGACGATGCGGACGTTGCTGACGGGATTGCTGCTGGCTTGCAGCGTGGCATGGCCGGTCTGGGCGCAGGACGCCGAAGTGGGGGACGCCGCCGCGGGCGAGAAGACGTTCCTCATCTGCCGCGCCTGCCACGAGATCGGACCGGGCGCGAAGATCGCGGTCGGGCCGGTGCTGAACGGTGTGGTCGGGCGCAAGGCCGGCAGCTATCCGGGCTACCAGTATTCCGAGGCCAACAAGAGTTCTGGCATCACCTGGACGGTGCCGGAACTGGAGAAATACCTGGCCAATCCGCAGAAAGTCGTGCCGCACACGAAGATGATCTTTCCCGGTCTGAAAAATCCGCAGCAGGTCAAGAACGTGATCGCCTTCCTGCAGCAGTACGGGCCGGACGGGCAGAAGAAGTAGCCCGGCGCCCGCGGTCACCCTCCGCCGAGCGGCTTGACCCGGCCCGGAGCGCGCGTATGGTCCGAACGCCCGGTGACGGCACCGGACACAACCGGAGGAAGCTCATGTCCTGGCAGACCCCGAAAATCGTAGAAGTGGCGCTCGGCGGCGAGATCAACTGCTATGCGTGCGCTCGCGTGAAGTGACCGCTCGGCGCGGCGCCTTGCAGGCGCCGCGCCATCGCGCCGCATTGCCCGCAAGCGACCGGGCTGGCACCCGCCGGCCGCGATCGGCACGGCGGGAGCGGCCGAGGGACGTGGCATGGGACGCTGGCTGATTGCACTGCTCCCCTTTCTGGTACTGCCGCTGGGCGCCCGGGCCGCCGGCGATGGCAACGATTATCCCACGTCCGCCCGCGCCGATTACGTGTTCGCCTGCATGGCCGTGAACGGCGGCAGCCAGGAGGCGCTGCAACGCTGCTCCTGCGCGATCGACGTGATCGCCTCGCTGCTGCCCTATGACCAGTACGAGCGTGCCGACACCGTGCTGCGCATGCGCCGCCTCGCCGGCGGCTACCTCGCGGAAACGTTCCGCGGCGAGGAGGCGAGCGGCTTCGTCAGGCAGCTTCAGGAGGCGCAGGCGGAGGCCGAGGTGCGCTGCTTCTGACCCGGCTCACGCTGCAGCGGCCGGGAACTCGGCGTGGAACGTGCGGCCGTCGCTGTCCACGGCCTCGGCGCGGAACGGCGCACTTCCCTCGGGACGGAAGCGGAAGCGGAATTGCGGGTTCTCGGCCAGCGAAATGCCGCCCGCAACCGCGAGCAGCGGACGGTCGCCCTGCCAGATGCGCAGCGTCCGGATGAAATCCGCGGGGATGTAGAGCCGCGTCAGCTGGTTCATCTGCATGCCGCTGTAGTTGGGATGGCGGATCATCAGCTGCGCCTCGCGTGTGCCGGCGGGCGCGTCCTTCGGCTGCGGCAGCAGGCGCCAGCGCATGGTGCCCAGCGGGATCGCATCGGCGGTCTCGGTCAGTGCCGGGGCCGAGCACCCGCCCGCCGCCTTGACGAAGCGGCTGACCGCCAGCAGCGTGCCGTCCGCCATCTCGGCGACCGCGTGGATGTTGGTGTAGTCGTCCACGCGCACGCGGGTGGACGATGCGGTCGATGCCGCTGGCCGGCCCGAGTTCGAGCACCGCGGCGAGCGGCGAGGGATTGCCGTCGATGATCAGCGTCAGCCGCCGCACGACGCGCGCCGGGTCCGGCGGCGGCAGGATGCCGATCGTGATCGGCACCAGTGCCGCGTCCATGGCGCGATAGGGCGCATCCAGCGCGATCACGCCGGCGCCGTCGCCGATCCGCTGGTCGTTGAACACCTGGGCGGCCAGCGCCGGCCACGGGTCCTCGGTCGCCGCCCAGACCGGCCCGGCCAGGCCCACCAGCCCCACCGCGGCAACGCCGCAGAACGCCTCGCGCCGCGTCGGCATGGCCGTTCTCCCTCTCCGACCTGCACCAATAGATATGCGCGCCGGCGGCCGGCGCCAAGCGGATGGGATCAGTCCCATTCCAGCTCGCCATAGGCGGCGGTGGCATTGCGCGGATTGTAGTCGTCGAACAACTGCCAGTGCCCGCGCTCGGCCTGGTCGATCCGCGGCACCGCGTCGGCGAGCGGCACGCCGGCCGCAATCAGCCGGCGCGTGTCGGCGGCCAGCGCGGCGAGGTAGCGCCGCTCGTCGGCCAAGCCCGCCGGCCACGCCACCACCTGGCGGCCGTGCCCGGGCACCGCCCGCAGCGCCGGCAGCGCGGCCAGCCCGTCCAGCAGCCCGAGCCAGCCGACGAGGCTGCCGTCGAGCACCGGCACATGCCGCACGAATAGCAGGTCGCCGGCGAACAGCGTGCCGCTGGCGGGGTCGAGCACGGCGAGATCGCAATGGCTGTGCGCGGCCGGCGCGGCGGCGCGCAGCTGCAGCACCCGCCCGCCGAGGTCCAGCGTCGCCGCCTCCTGCACCAGCAGCGTCGGCGGGATGATCCGCACCTCTGCGATCGCGGCGGCGCCGAGCTGGTCGCGATAGGAATGCAGATAGTACGGGCCGCGCTCGGCCAGCACCGCGGGCAGCCGGTGATGGCCGACGAAGCGCGCATCCGGGAAGGCCGCGTTGCCAAAAATATGATCGGGATGCTCGTGCGTGTTAATGACGTAGCGCACCGGCAGGTCGGTGAGCGCGCGGATCGCGCCCCGCAGCGCGGTGCCGACGGCGACGCTGCCGCCGGTGTCGATGACCGCCACCGCCTGCGCGCCGACCACGACGCCGAGATTGGCGATGTCGCCGGCATCCTCCGGCGTCACCAGCGCCACTTGGCCGAAATGCACCCACACGTCCGGCGCCACCGGCACGAGCGCAAATGCCGCAGCGGCGGCGGGCGGTTCTGGCCCGGACGCCGCGGCGGCGAGGCCGAGCGCGGTGCAGCAGAGCATGCGCCGCGACACCGCTGTCAGCTGCCGCGCGCCGGCCGGGACGCCGGGCCCCCGACAGCAGGAGTCGCGACCTGTCACGGCATGCAGGACCGACGGGCGGCGATTGCGGTCAGAGTGGCAAAGCGTGAAGAAAATTTCATCAATGGTCCTGTCCCTTTGGCCGCCGCGCTTTGACCTTCGGCGAGGCTGTGTGTGGCGCCGTTCGCCGGTGCGTCCAGAAACCCACTTGCGCCGTGCCGGCTTTGCGCCTTAGGCTCTATATGCTTCGGCTTCAAGGATATCCGCCGATGGGAAGGCGGGTAATGCCTCGGAGACGCACCGGTGCGGCTGTGGCTGCGGCGGGCGCCGTGACACGCTGCCGAAGCTCAAGAGTCCCGTAGGAACTCTGTACGTTCGGCCTGTGCCGGGCGTGCATCGCGACATACCAACGTGCTGTCGCACGAACGCAACGGGAGGACGCATGAAAAAGAACTCGTTCAGGAAACTGCTTGCGGCAGGGGTGTTCCTGTCGCTGGGCATGGTTGCCGGCGCCGCCGTGGCGCAGGACAATCTGATGCAGATGCAGCAGAACCCGGCCGACTGGGCCTCGCCGGGCCGCACCGACGATCTGCAGCGGTACTCGACGCTCGACCAGATCAATACCGGCAATGTCGGCAAGATGCAGGTGGCGTGGACGTTCTCCACCGGCGTGCTGCGCGGCCATGAAGGCGCGCCGCTGGTGATCGGCGACGTGATGTATGTGCATACGCCGTTCCCCAACAACGTCTTTGCGCTGGACCTGAACAACGACGGCAGGATCCTGTGGAAATACGAGCCGAAGCAGGATCCGAACGTCATCCCGGTGATGTGCTGCGACACCGTCAACCGCGGCCTCGCCTACGGCGACGGAAAAATCTTCCTGCACCAGGCCGACACCACGCTGGTGGCGCTCGACGCCAAGACCGGCAAGGTCGTCTGGTCGGTGAAGACCGACGATCCCGGCAAGGGCGCCACCGGGACCGACGCGCCGTTCGTCTTCAAGGACAAGGTGTATGTCGGCGTCTCCGGCGGCGAGTTCGGCGTGCGCGGCTGGGTCGCCGCCTACTCGGTGGCGGACGGCAAGCAGGTCTGGCGCGCCTATTCCGAAGGTCCGGACAGCGATCTGCTGGTCGATCCCGAGAAGACCACGATGCTCGGCAAGCCGATCGGCGCGGATTCGTCGCTAAAAACCTGGAAGGGCGACCAGTGGAAGATCGGCGGCGGCGACACCTGGGGCTGGTACGGCTATGACCCGAAGCTGAACCTGATCTACTACGGCAGCGGCAATCCCTCCACCTGGAACCCGAGCCAGCGCCCCGGCGACAACCGCTGGTCGATGACCATTTTCGCACGTGACGCCGACACCGGCATGGCGAAATGGGTCTATCAGATGACACCGCACGACCAATGGGACTACGACGGCGTCAACGAGATGATCCTCGCCGACCAGGACATCGGCGGCCAGACCGTGCCGACGCTGGTGCATTTCGACCGCAACGGCTTCGCCTATACGCTGAACCGCGACACCGGCGAACTGCTCGTCGCCGCCAAATACGATCCGGTCGTGAACTGGGCGAGCGGCATCGACATGGACAAGAGCAGCCCGAACTACGGCAGGCCGATCCTCGATCCGAAATACGGCACGGAAAAGGCCGACGTGAATCATACCGGCATCTGCCCGGCGGCGCTCGGCACCAAGGATGAGCAGCCGGCCACCTACGATCCCGACACCAAGCTGTTCTACGTACCGACCAACCATGTCTGCATGGACTACGAGCCGTTCCGCGTCGCCTACACCGCGGGACAGCCCTATGTCGGTGCGACCCTGTCCATGTACCCGCCTCCGGGCCAGACCGACATGGGCAACTTCATCGCCTGGGACGCGACCACGGGCAAAATCGTCTGGTCGGACCCCGAACTGTTCTCGGTCTGGTCGGGCGCACTTTCGACCAAGGGCGGCGTGGTGTTCTACGGCACGCTCGAAGGCTACCTCAAGGCGGTCGATGCCAAGACCGGCAAGGAACTCTACAAGTTCAAGACGCCGTCGGGCATCATCGGCAACGTGATGACCTACGAGCACGGCGGCAAGCAGTACGTCGCGGTGCTTTCCGGCGTCGGCGGCTGGGCCGGCATCGGGCTGGCGGCCGGGCTGACCGATCCGCATGCCGGGCTGGGCGCCGTCGGCGGCTATGCCGCGCTCAGCAACTACACCAACCTCGGCGGTCAGTTGACCGTGTTCGCCTTGCCGGAGTAGCGGCGATGCTGCCGGCCGGCGCGCGGCAACGCGCGCCGGCCGGCTCGTCTTGTTCCACCCGCCCCTGGCAAGGACCGAAACCTTGAAGTTCTCCGGCCGGTTTTTTGGCATGCTGGTGCCGGCGCTGGTGATCGCGGCCGGCGTCGCGATTGCGCAGGACACCCAGAAAATTCGCTCCGACGCCGCCGGCAACCCCGCCGCGGTGTCCTCCGACGACGGCAAATACGCCGACAAGGACGGCAACCCGACCTTCAGCATCAAGCCGGACGGCAGCGTCGATTACTACACCTTCGCCGGCTACATCCGTTACACTGCCAACTGCATGCCCTGCCACGGCCCGGACGGGCTCGGCTCGTCCTACGGTCCGGTGCTGGTCGATACGCTGCAGCACCTCGACTACGGCCAGTTCTACGCCACCGTCGCCGGCGGCAAGAAGGACGTGAACACCGCGCAGAACCTCGTGATGCCCAGCTTCGGCGCGAACCGGAACGTGATGTGCTACATCGACCCGATCTACATCTATCTGCGCGCCCGCTCCGACGGCGCGCTCGGCCGCGGCCGGCCGGACAAGCACGCGCCGGAACCCGCGACCTTCAAGAAGGCTGAAGACGAGTGCATGGGATGACGCGAGCGCTCCGTCTTGCCGCCGCATGCGGGGCGATCCTGCTGGCCGGCGCCGCACACGCGCAGGCGCCGGGCCTGGGGGCCGAGGTCGAACTGGTCGATCCGAAGGTGCTGCGCGTCTGCGCCGACCCGAACAACCTGCCGTTCTCCAACCAGGCCGGCGCCGGCTTCGAGAACAAGATCGCCGACCTGCTCGGCGAGAAGCTGAACAAGCCCGTCGCCTACACGTATTTCCCGCAGGTGATCGGGTTCTTCCGCAACACGCTGAATGCGTTCCGCTGCGACGTGGTGATCGGGGTCGCGCAGGGCCTCGACATGGTGCAGACCACCAACGCCTATTACCACACCAGCTACGCGCTGGTGTTCAAGCCGGGCCAGGGTCTCGACGGGCTGACCACGCTGGAGGACCCCCGCCTGAAGGACAAGCGTCTCGGCGTAATTGCGCGCACGCCGCCGTCCTCGCTGATGGTCGCGGATGGGCTGATGCAGCGCGCAAAACCCTATCCGCTCACCGTCGATACGCGCGTCGATGCGCCGGCGAAGACGATGATCGGCGACCTGCTCGCCGGCCGCATCGACGTCGCGGTGCTGTGGGGGCCGATGGCCGGCTACTACGCCTTGCATGCCGGCGTGAAGCTCGCCGTCGCGCCGCTGCTGGACGAGCACGGCGTGCCGATGGATTTCCGCATCAGCATGGGCGTGCGCCACAGCGACCAGGCGTGGAAGCGCACGCTGAACACGCTGATCGCGCAGAACCAGGATGCCATCAACAGAATTCTCGTCGCCTACGGCGTGCCGCTGCTCGACTCGCAAGGCAAGCCGCTGAACCCGTGAGGCTGCCGCGCCGCGCCGCGCTGCTGCTCGCCGCGCTGGTCGTCGCCGGCGCGGACGCGCGGGCGGCGGATGTGCCCGAGCCGTCGGGCTATCGCATGCAGGACTACAAGGCGCCGACGCCGGCGACGCTGTCCGGCGCGCGCGTGCTCTCGACGGCGGACGCCCGGACGCTCTGGCGGAGGCATGCGGCGGTGTTCATCGACGTGCTGCCGCAGCCGCCGCGGCCGCCGGGCCTGCCCGCCGGCACGCTCTGGCAGCCGAAGCCGCGGCGCGACATCCCCGGCAGTTGGTGGCTGCCCGATGTCGGCTACGGCGCGCTCGCGGTGCCAATGGCGGCGTATTTCGCGCGCAGCCTGCGCATGGCCAGCGCCGGCGCGCGCGACCGCCTGCTGGTGTTCTACTGTCTCGCCGGCTGCTGGCATTCCTGGAACGCGGCGAAGCGGGCACTCGCGCTCGGCTACAGCAACGTCGCCTGGTATCCGGGCGGCACCGATGCGTGGCAGGCGGCGGGGCTGCCGCTCGCGCTGCGGCAGCCGGAGCAGCGGCCGAACCTCACGGAGTAGCCTGGCCGAGTGCCGCGGAGATCGTCCGCGCCAGCGCGAACAGCCGCTGCTCGATGGTGTCCGGCACGGCGCAGGCAAAACGGATGGTCTGTCGCCGCTGCTCGAACACCCGCGTCTCCCAGCCGATCTGATCGCCGAGCCGGCCGACCTGCGCCGCGGCCTCCGCGGTGTTCGCCGCCTGCTGCGTGCGCAGGCGGTCCATGTCGGCGCGGACCTCGACGGCAAGTTCCTTCTGCCGGTGACCGAAGCGATCGAGGCCGGCCACCACCTGCGCGCGCTCCGCATCCAGCGAGTGAAACAGCCCCGCCATCAGCGCCAGCAGACCCTCGCGCCGGTGCGCCCCGGACGCGGCGGCGAAGTCGCGGATCGCCTGCTGCGCCTCGGCGAGCGGCAGGCGGCGCGGCGCGATGCGCTCCGCCAGCGCGGCCACCCGAGCATCCTGCGACCAGGTGGCGACATACGGCGTCACGTCCGGGCCGTCCCAGATGGCGCCGAGCGAGAGATGCGCGACCTTGATCTGCTGGCACGGCCAGTCGGGGTCGGGCACCGGCATGGCCGCGCGCGCGGTTCCGGCCACGAGCAGCAGCAGCGCCGCGGACAGCGCCGCACGCCCCCTCGCGGTCATTTCGGCGACACCACGACGCCCCACGGCTCGCGCCCGACGGGGATCGATCGCGTGACCTTCAGGTCGGCCACGTCGATCACCGAGATGTCGTTGGTCAGGCCGTTGGTGGTGAGCAGCGTCTTGCCGTCCGGCGTGAACGCCATCTGCCAGACCCGCTGGCCGACCAGCAGGTATTTTTCCACCTTGTAGGTTTTCGCGTCGATCACCGCGACGCGGTTGGCCGGCCCGAGGGCGACGAAGGCCAGCGCATCGTCCTTGGAGAAGCGGATGCCGACCGGCTGGATGACGTCGCTGCGCAGCCCCTGCACGGCGAAGCTGATATGGTGCGTGATCTTGTGCGTCGCCGGGTCGATCACGCTGACCGTGCCGCCGAGTTCCGAGGAGACCCAGACCTCGGAGCCGTCGCGCTTGAACTTGGCGACGCGCGGGCGCGGATCGACCAGCACGCTGGCGACCATCTTGTCGGTGGCCGCATTGATGAAATGTGCCATGTTGGTGGTCTCGGACGTGTTCACGACGGTATGGCCGTCGGGACTCACGTCCATCCCCTCCGGCTCCACGCCGGTCGGCAGCCGCGCGATCACTTGGCGCGTCGGCACGTCGATGATCGTCACCAGCGCGTCATTCTCGTTGGAGACGTAAAGCAATTTTCCCGACGGCGAGAGCGCGAAGGTTTCGGGATCGTTGCCGGAGGGCAGGTCGCCGACGATCTTCAGCGTCGCGGTGTCGAGGATCTGCACGGTGTCGTCGTCGCTGGCACAGACCAGCAGTTCCTTGCCGTCCGGCGTGATGGCGATGCCGCGCGGCCGCTGCCCGACCGGCACCGTCCGGACCGTCTTCATCTTGTCGAGATCGACGACGCTGACGGTGTTGTCGTGCTCGTTGGTGACATAGGCGGTATAGGCCCGTGCCGGCGCGGCGCCGGCCAGCACCAGCAGGCAGGCAATCGCCGCGGCAACGCGCGTTCGCGGAGCGTGCATGTGGTCTTCCCCAAGCTGGCGCGCCGCCCGGTCGGCGGATGCGGCGGGCCGGGCAGGGCCATTGCGCTTTCCCCGGTTTGGACGCTTCATGGCCCCAGCATGGACAAAACACCTGCAAGGTTCAAGGCGGCGCTGCTCGTGTTGCTCGCCGGCCTCGCGCTGCCGGTGGCCGCGCGGGCGGCGCCGCTGCGCGCTGCCCTGTTTCCTGTCGAGCTGGACGACACCAGCCTGCAAGGCATCACTGCGACCGAGCCGCCGCAGGAGCTGGCGCGCCTGCACCGGCTGGACGCGCAGCTGCGCACGGCGCTCGTTGAGTCCGGCCGCTACACGCTGGTCGATACCGGGAAACTGGCGCCGCAGATCGCGGCGGAGACGCTGCGCACCTGCAACGCCTGCGTCGAAGCGCTGGCGCGGCAGGCGGGTGCCGCGGTCGCGGTGAACGGCTGGGTGCAGAAAGTGTCGAACCTGATCCTCAACATCAACCTCGTGGTGCGCGACGCGACCACGGGAAGAATGCTGCGTGCCGGCAGCGTCGATATCCGCGGCGACACCGATGAGTCGTGGCGGCGCGGCCTCGCCTGGCTGCTCGAACACCGCATCCTGAACGCCGCGCCATGACATTGATGCTGGCCAGCGTCACCGGGCCGGAGGAGGCCGCCATCGCGCTCGACGGCGGTGCGGACGTGATCGACCTGAAGGACCCCGCGCAGGGCGCGCTCGGCGCGGTGCCGCTCGCCGCGGTGCGCGCCACCGTCGCCTCGGTCGCCGGGCGGCGGCCGGTGAGCGCCGTCGCCGGCAACCTGCCAGTGCGGCCCGACACCGTGCTCCCGGCGGTGCACGCGCTCGCCGAGGCAGGAGCGGGCTGGGTGAAGCTCGGCTTGTTTCCCGGCGGCGATGTTGCGGCGACGCTGCGCGCGCTGGCGCCGCTGGCGGCGCGGGTGCGGCTGGTCGGCGTGCTGTTCGCCGACCGCGACCCGGATTTTTCCCTGCCGGCGGCGCTCGCCTCGGCCGGGTTCGCCGGCGCCATGCTCGACACCGAAGGAAAAGATGCCGGCCGGCTGCTGACCCACTGCGAGCTGCCGACGCTCGCCCGCTTCGTCGCCCTCTGCCGCGCGCACGGGCTGCTGTCCGGCCTCGCCGGACGGCTGGAGCCGCCGGACGTGCCGCGGCTGCTGGTGCTGCAACCCGGCCTGCTCGGTTTCCGCGGCGCGCTGTGCGCCGAGGGTCGGGCGGGCCCGCTCGACCCCGCGCGCGTGCACCTGGTCCGCGCGCTGATCCCGCCGGAGCGGCGGCCGGGCAACGGCGCCGAGGCGGATTGGCGCGTGCTGGCGCACGGCTACGCGCCCGACCGGCCGGGCGACCCGGCGCTGACCGATCGTGTGTTCGTGCGCGACCTGGTGCTGCCGGTCAGGATCGGCGCCTACGCACACGAGCACGGCCAGCCGCAGCGGGTGCGCTTCGACGTGTGCGTGCGGGTGGTGCGGCCGGCGGCGGACGGGCGCGTGCAGCCGGCGCGCGACATGCGCGACGTGTATTCCTACGACATCATCAGCGACGGCATCCGCATGCTGATCGCCGCCGGCCATGTCGATCTGGTCGAGACGCTGGCCGAGCAGATCGCCGCGCTGCTGCTCGGCGATGCGCGCGTGGTCACCGCCTCGGTGCAGGTGACGAAGCTGGACACCGGCTCGGGCCGCGTCGGCGTCGCCATCGAGCGCAGCCGTGACACGCTGCCGGTCCGCGCGGCGTGACGGCGCCGGCGCTGGTGGCAAAACTCGGCGGCAGCCTCGCCGCCGAGCCGTTGCTGCGCCGCTGGCTCGACGCGATTGCGGCGGGTGCGGGGCGCGTCGTGCTGGTGCCGGGGGGCGGGCCGTTCGCCGATGCCGTGCGCGCGGCGCAACAAGCGCTCGGCTTCGACGACGCGACGGCGCACGCGATGGCGCTGCTGGCGATGGCGCAGTACGGGATTTTTCTCGCCGGCCGCAACGCCGCCCTGGTGCCGGCGGAAACCGCGCACGCCATCGCGGAGGCGCTCGATGCGGAAAAAGTGCCGGTGTGGCTGCCGCCGCGCACGCTGGGGCCGGCGGACGGCGTGGCCGCTTCCTGGGATGTGAGCCTCGGACAGTCTCGCGCTGTGGCTGGCGGGGCGTCTCGGCGCCCCGGCGCTGCTGCTCGTCAAATCGCGCAGCGACGGCGCCGATCTGCTGGACACGGCGTTCGCCGGCCTGCGTGCCGGCTATGCGGGCCGGGTGTTCGTCGCCGGCCCGGAACACCTGCCGCGCGGCGGCCTCGACCCGCTGCATCCGCCCGGAGTCCTGCTGGCATGAGATGGGGCTGGGCGCTGACCGGATCGGGCCATTTCTTCACCGAGAGCCTCGACCTGATCCGCGGCCTCGATGAAGTCGATCTGTTCGTCAGCCGCGCCGCGGCCGAAGTTGTGCGGATGTACAAGACCAGGTTGGACCTGCCCGCTGGCACGCACGTCTTTCGCGACACCACGGCGAGCGCCGCGCCGGTCGGGCGGTTCTACGAGGGCGTCTATCACACGCTGGTGCTGGCGCCGGCCACCTCCAACACGGTGGCGAAATGCGTGGTCGGCATCTCCGACACGCTGGCCACCAACGTGTTCGCGCAGGCCGGCAAGTGCCGCGTGCCGGCGATCGTGTTCGCCTGCGACAGTGCGCCGGAACTGACCACCGCGGCACCGGGCGGCGAGGTGAAAGTCTATCCGCGCCGCATCGACCTGGACAACACTGCCCGCCTCGCCGAATTCGCGCGCACCAGCGTCGTGCTGTCGCTCGACGAGTTGCAGGCGGCGCTCGCCGCGCGCCGCGCCGAGTTGGCCCGTGGCTGAACGCCTGCTGTTCCTGACCGGCCATCTCGCTGAGGCACGGCTGCGCCGGCTGCTGACCGGCCTGGGCGAAACGCCCTTCGCATGGGACGTGCAGAACATCGGCGTCAAAGTCGCGGCGCTGATGACCGAGCCGATCCTGCGCCGCCGCCTGAAACGCCCGCTCGACGCCGACCGCGTCATCCTGCCCGGCCGCGTCGGAATCGACGAAGCGGCGCTGTCGGCGGAATTCGGCGTGATGTTCGCGCGCGGCCCCGACGAACTCGCCGACCTGCCGGCGTTCCTCGGCTTCGGCGCCAAGCCGGCCGACCTCAGCCGCCACGACACGCGCATTTTCGCCGAGATCGTCGATGCGCCGCTGCTGTCGCTCGATGCGCTGATCGCGCGCGCGGCCTCGCTGCGGGCGGAGGGTGCGGACGTGATCGATCTCGGCTGCCGCCCCGGCCTCGGCTTCCCGCATCTGGAGGAAGCGGTGCGGCGTCTGCGCGCCGAGGGCCATCGCATCAGCGTCGATTCCGGCGATACCGACGAACTGCGCCGCGGTGCCCGCGCCGGCGCCGATTTCCTGCTCAGCCTGACCGAAGCGACGCTCGACGTGCTCGACGGCACGGCTTCGGTGCCGGTGCTGATCCCGCGCGCGCACGGCGACCTTGGCAGCCTGACGCGGGCCGCAACGCGCGCCGCGGCGCGCGGCATCGCCTGCCTGCTCGATCCGGTGCTCGACCCGATCCATGCCGGCTTCACCGCCTCGCTCCTCCGCTACGCGCGACTGCGCGAGGCGCTGCCGAACGCGGAGCTGCTGATGGGCACCGGCAACCTCACCGAGCTGACCGACGCCGACAGTTCCGGCGTCACCGCGCTGCTGCTCGGCGTGTGTTCGGAGCTGGCGATCCGCAACGTGCTGGTGGTGCAGGTCAGCCCGCACACGCGCCGCACCGTCGCCGAGCACGATCTGGCGCGGCGCATCATGCATGCCGCGCGCGAAAACGGCGACCTGCCGCGCGGCTACGCCAGCGGGCTGCTGCAAATCCACGACCGCCGCCCGTTCACCGTGACCGAGGGCGACCTCGCGGAGCAGGCGGAGGCGGTGCGCGACGCCAACTGGCGCATCGCGCTGGCGCCCGACGGCATCCACGCCTTCAACCACCGCCGCCATGAGACCGGCACCGAGGCGATGGCGTTCTTCCCCGCGCTTGACGTGGCCGGCGACGGAGCGCACGCCTTCTATCTCGGCACCGAGCTGATGAAGGCGGAGACCGCGTGGCGGCTCGGCAAACGCTATGCGCAGGACGCGCCGCTCGATTTCGGCTGTGCCGCGCCGACCGAGCCACGCGCGGCGCACCGTCTCGCCGAGGCCGGCCACACGCTGCGCGGCAAGCGGCAGGATCGCGATGATACGTGAGACGATCGTCACCACCTGCTCGGCCGCGGGCGTCGTGCATGTCGCGCCGTTCGGGCTGATCGAGGCGCCGGAGGGCTGGGTGATCGCGCCGTTCCGCCCGTCGGCCACGCTCGACAATCTGCGCGAGGTGCCCGAGCTGGTGGCGAACTACGTCGATGACGTGCGCATCTTCGCCGGCTGCCTGACCGGGCGGCGCGACTGGCCGACCGTCGCCGCCGACCGCGTCCGCCCGCCCCGCCTCGCCGCCGCGCTCGCGCATGCCGAGATGCGCGTGGTGTCGGTCGCCGAGGATGCGCAGCGTCCGCGACTCACCTGCCGCGTCGTGCATCGCGGCCAGCACGCCTCGTTCCAGGGTTTCAATCGCGCGCAGGCGGCGGTGGTCGAGGGCGCGATCCTGGTCAGCCGCCTGTTCATGCTGCCGCGCGAGCAGGTGGAGCGGGAGATGGCACACCTCGCCGTCGCCGTCGGGAAAACCGCCGGGCCGGCCGAACAGGAGGCGTGGGAGTGGCTCGCCGAGGCGGTGCGCGCGCACTACGCCGCCGGCGGCTGACGTGCTAGGCTGCCGGCATGGTCGCCGCAGCAAAAATCCCGGTGCGCATGTCGGTCGAGGATTTCCTCGTCTGGGACTCGCAGGACGGCCGCCCCTGGCAGCTCGTCGATGGCGAGCCGCAGGCGATGGCGCCGGCCACGCGCACCCACGGCGCGCTGCAGAGCGAGGTCGCCGCCCTGATCCGCAACCATCTGGCCGAGCGGGGCAGTCCCTGCACGGTCATCGACGCGCCTGGCATCGTCCCGCGGGTCAATGCCAACATCAATGTCCGCATCCCCGACCTGGCGGTCACCTGCGCCCCCTACACCACCGAGGAGGCGACGCTGTCGGCGCCGGTGCTGGTGATCGAGCTGCTCTCCCCCAGCAACGCCGCCGAGACCTGGTCGAACGTCTGGACCTACACGACGATCCCGAGCGTGCAGGAAATCCTGGTGCTGCACACCGTCCGCATCGGCGCCGAACTGCTCCGCCGCGGCGCCGACGGCGTCTGGCCGGAACGGCCCCTGGCATTGCGCGAAGGCGAACTGGCGCTGGCCAGCATCGGCTTTGCGGCACCGCTCAGCCTGCTGTATCGCACCACGCGCCTCGCTCAGCCGTAGCGGCCAGGAGTGCCACGGCAATCGCCGGCGCGCACTGGTCGGCGGTCGCGGCATCCAGCCCCGCCAGCGCCGGCAACGCCGCAAAGTCGCGCCACTCCCGGCCGAGCCGCGCCGCCAGCCGGCGCGTGACGTGCCGGCCGCAACCGGCGCCGATCACTGGCGCGTCCAGCGGCAGTTCTGCGCGTGACAGCACCAGCATGCCCGCCTCGACGATGCGATGCAGCTGCGCTTCGGCCAGGAACGCCGCGAGGCCGCGCCACGCCGCCGGCGTCGCCTCGGCCGCATCGCGCCCGACCATGCGGGCGAGCCGGGCACGCGAGGCCGCTTCGGTCTTCTCCCGGCCGTCGGCGGTCGGCATCTGGTCCGCCCCGTCGGGGAGTTCGCCAAGCAGCCGATAGACATCGGCACTCGTCGCAAAATACTCCGCCGCCAGCGGCGTCCACACCCCCGCGAACGGCACGCGCTCGGCGAGGGCAAGGACAAAGCTGCGCACCAGGCCGGTATAGACCAGTTCGCCGCAAGCCAGGCGTTCGGCGTCGGAAGTGCCGGCCGGGCACGGCGCGCTGCCGGCGATCGGCACCAAATCGGTGGTGGTCGAACCCATGTCGGCGAGCAGCCCCGCCGGCACGCGCGCGCGCCGCCAGCGCGGCAGTCGCGAGCCAGTTGGCCGAGGCCACGTCCGCCGCCCGCCCGGCCGCCGCCGCCACCGGCAAAAAACCGCCGCGGCCGGCCCACAGCACGACCTCCGCGGGCGCGAGCGCTGCGCCGAGCACGCCGGCGATGTGCGCGACCCCTTCGGCCCGGCTCGCGAACACGTCGGCCAGTTCGCCGGTCATGGTGGCCGCGTGGCACGATGCGGGACCGAGCCGCGCCAGCGCCTCGGCGATCGCCTCCGGCAGCCGCGCCGGGCCGAGCCAGAGCGGAGTGGGCAATTGCAGCGCCGCCGTCACGCGCCCGGCCTCGATGCGCGCCGCCTTCAGGTGCGCCCCGCCGACATCCCAGCCGATCACCGTCTCCGTCATGGTCCCGCCTTGACGTGGCGCGTGTGGGCGGAAGGATGGCGCGGATGGAAGTGATCCCCGTCCTCGACCTGAAATCCGGCCAGGTGGTGCATGCGCGCGGCGGCCAGCGCGACGACTATCGCCCGATCGCGACCCCGCTCAGCCGGTCGAGCGCGCCGGCGGATGTGCTGGCCGGGCTGCTGCGGCTGCATCCGTTCCGCCGCCTCTACGTCGCCGATCTCGACGCGATCGAAGGGCGCGGCAGCCATGCGGCGCCGCTCGCCGATCTGGCGCGCGCGCATCCGGGTCTGGAAATCTGGGTCGATGCCGGAATGCGCGACGCGGAGTTGGTGGCGGCGGTGCTGGCAGCCGGCCTCGCGCCGGTGCTCGGGTCGGAAAGCCAGGTCGATGGGACGCTGCTGCAAGCGTGCCGCGACGACCAGCGCGTGGTGCTCTCCCTCGACTTTCGCGGCACGAATTTCCAGGGCCCGCCGGCGATCCTGGCCACGCCGTCGCTGTGGCCGTCGCGGGTGATCGCGATGACGCTGGCCGCGGTCGGTGCCGCCGCCGGGCCGGATGAAGCGCGCGTGGCGGACGTGCTGCGCCGCGCCGAGGGACGCCAAGTCTACGCCGCGGGCGGCGTGCGCAATGGCGCTGATCTGCGCCGTCTCGCCGAACTCGGCGCGACCGGCGCGCTGGTTGCGAGCGCGCTGCACGGCGGTACCCTCGGGACAGCCGAACTCGCCGCCGCATGCGCCTGAGCCGCCGGCCGGACGTGTCGCGCATGGCCGGAGAGCGAAGACCGCCGCGGCGGCCGGCGCGTGACCGACCGCCGCGGCGTCGCGTAGGATCAAGCGGCGAACGGATGCTTTGCGGTATTGCGCTGGCGCACCACCTCGGCGGCGCTCGGCTCGCCGCGCACCGCGCGGGCGATCGATTCCTTCGTGGCGCGATAGTTGAAATCCTGGATCTTCTTGTCGTCGGCGGCGTCCCAATGGATGAACACGCCGACGCAGATGAACAGGTCGTCGGCCTCGTCGGCCGGGATAATGCCCTCGGCGACGCTGTCCGCCACCGCTTTCGCTACCGCGTGCTGCGCCGGGCCGAACATCTGCACCGCCTGCTTGGCGCCCTTGATGGTGACTTTGTTGAACAGCACCGTGTTCGGCTTGGTCGCCAGGTTCGGCGCCACCACGGCGAGCAGCGAGGTGAAGCCGTCCTTGTTGTTGGTCAGCGCGTGGCAGAACGCAGATTCCGCCGCGCTGCCGCGCGGGCCGAGGATCAGGTCGATATGTGCGACCTCGTTGCCGTCGCCAACGAGGGACTCGCCGACGCACACTTTTGTGATCTTTGCCATTCGCATTCCTCCTCTTGCCGCGCCCGGACCGGGCGACGCGTGCACACCGACTCAAGCATTACGGCCGGCCCATCGCAAGCCGCCCTGCAGCAAGTGCGCGAAAATGCTGGCCACGGTCAGGTCGGCGCTGGTGCCCGGATTGAGGCCGCGGCACTTCAGCGCCGCGTCCCACTCGAGCAGTGCCGGCGTCAGTTCCGCCGGGTGGGCGGCGGCTGCGAGGCGCCGGCGCCATGGCACCGCTTCGGCCTGCAGCCGCGCCGCCGCTGCCGGCCCGTGCTTGCGCCGCACATGGCTGTCGGGAATGGCGGCGAGGAACGCCAGATAGACCGCGACCGCCGCCCACCGCGCCGGCCAGCCGCGCGCCAGCGCCTCGGCATAGGCGGGGATGCCGGCGTCGAAAATGTCGGCGAAGCCGGTGACGTACTCGCAGGCGATGGCATCGCGCGCCGCCGCCGCCGCCATCGCCGTGCCGAGTGCCACGGTCGCGGTTCCGCGGACATCGTGCTGCGGCGCCTCGCCCAGCCCGCCGGGGGCGGCATGCACGATGGCGCGGAACACCAAGTCGGCATCGGCGATGTCGGCCTGCGCCAGCACCTCGCCGAGGGCCGCGCGCAGTGCGCCGCCCGCCTCCGCTGCCATCGCCAGCGGTGCGCACAGCAGCACGATGCCGAGATTGGTGTTCTGGCCCACCGCCGCGCGCGTCGCCGTCACCGCCGCCAGCACGCGCGCGCCGAGCGACGCGCCGGGCCGGCACAGCGTCTCCGCCGCCGCCTCGGCGCTGCGCAGGAAATCCGCGCTGGTCATGCCGTGGCCGGGCGCATGCACATGCACGTTGCCCGGCTTGAGCGCGTCGAGTTCGATCGCGCAGGCGTCGCGGAACAGGGCCGCGGTCACGCGGCACCGATCCGCGAGCGATGCCGTCACGGCCGCCGCGCCGCCGCCAGCACCGCAGCCGCCAGCCGCAGCGCCACGTTGACGTCGGTGACGCGCTGCAAGCCTCGCCATGCCGGCATCGAGTTCACCTCCAGCACCAAAAGCCGGCCGTCGCCGTCGCGCAGCAGATCGACGCCGGCATAGCACGCGCCGACCGAAGCACAGGCGCGCAGCGCCAGTTCCGCCATCTCGCGGTCCGGCAGCAGCGGCTCCGGCGTGCCGCCCTGCTTGATGTTGGTGATCCACGACGCGCCGCGCCGCGTCATCGCCGCCAGCACCTCGCCGCCGCAGACGAACACGCGATGATCGCGAAACCCCTCGCCGGCGGGCGCGAGGTAGCGTTGCAGGTAGTACACGCCCGCCACCGTCATCCGCCGCCGGCAGGTCGGCCGGCGCCGCGATCCGCCGCAATCCTTTTCCCTGTGCGCCGAACAGCGGTTTGAGCACCATTTCCCCGCCAGCTTCCAGCACGGCACGGGCGCGCTCGATCCCCTCCACCGTCCAGGTCTCCGGCGTCGGCACGCCGGCACGCGCGAGCAAAAAACTGGTCATGGACTTGTCCACGCAGCGTTCGATCGCGCGCGCCTCGTTCCACACCGGCACGCCAAGCGCCGCCAGCGCGTGCAGCACGCCCAGCCTTCGCGTCACCTGCTCGAAGCTGCCGCCCGCCATCTCGCGCACCAGCACGGCATCGGGCAGCGTGTCGGCGAAGCCCGGCAGGCTCAACCCGTCCGGCCGCCCGGTCGCGAACCCGCACGCATCGAGCCGGATGCGGACCACGCTCGCGCCAAGTGCGGAAAACGCCGCCGCCAGCGCGCGCGCGTGCCAGTCGTTGCCATCGACCGCGAGCGCGATGCGCGTCACGCGAACGAGGCATCCAGCAGCGCCGCGTCCAGCTTGCCGGCGCGGAACGTCTCGCCGCTGTCGATCGCGGTGACGATCGCCTCGCCCGGCGAGAACAGGCTGCGGTCGATCGCGTAGAAATCGCCGTGCGCGGCGCGAAAGATTTCCGCGAACGGGCGGCCGTAATCGCGCGACGCGCTGGCCGGCAGCGCGTCGCACAGCGCGCGCGCCTCCGCCGCCGCCCCGGTGACATACAGATGCACGCGGCCACCGAAGATGATGGCGTCGTTGGTGCGCCCCATCGCGGTGACGAAATCCGGATGCGGCGGCGGCAGCGGTGCGGCGCCCATGCCGTCGATCACGCGCTCCAGCGGAAAACCCAGTTCGTGCAGCTTGTGCAAGGCGACTTCCAGCACGCGCGCGACCACCTGCACGCTGCCGGCGAGGCTCTGCGTCGGCGCGAACAGCACCGCCAGCCGCGCGGGCGCGACGCCGCAATCGGCCGCGATCTGCGCCAGCAATGGCGGCGGCGGCGGCCTTGCGCTCTCCACCACCAGCACCGCGTCGGCGGCGGTGTCGGCGTAGCCGATCTCGGCAAACAGTTTTTCGCGCCGCGCCAGCGCGCGTGCCGGGCCGGAGCCGAGCGCGACATAGGCGTCCGGCTTCTCGCCGTGCGACAGGCTCCAGCCGGCATACTGGCTGGCCAGGCACGCCAGCACCGGCTGCGAGGAGCGCACCGTGACCGCGAACGGCCAGTGCGGCAGGGCGGCGTCGCTGCCGATCCGCACTTCGCCCAGCCCGCCCATGCAGATTTCGGCGATGCGCTGTCCGGCGGCGATGCCGCCGCGCGCCGCGGCGCCGGCATCGACCAGGGTTTCGCCGTTGGCGCCGCGGACAATGCCGAGGCGCAGCGCCGCGGCATCCGCCAGCAGCGCGTCGAGCGCGCGGCGCGCGCGGGCATTGACGCTGATGGGTTCTGGGTCCGTCATCGCGCATCTCCGAACATCGTCAGCAGCCGTGTCGTCAGCCCCGGGAGTTCCGCCCGCACCGCCGCCGCGTCCGTGCCGGCGGCAAGCACGGTGCAGAGCGGCATCGCCGCCGCGACCGGGCCGGCGCGCTGGCGGTCGGCGGTCCAGTCCGGCCAGGGGAAGCGGTCCGGCACCGTCAGCCGCGCCGGCGCATACACCACCGCGGCGGCGGCGGCACCCGGCAGCGCGGGCGGCCGATCCGGCAGGCGTCCCTCGCAGGCCGCGACGTGCAGCGCGAACAGCCCGGCGCCGGCGAACACGTCCAGGCTGGCGCCCGGCCGCGGATTGATCTCCAGCAGGTCGAACCCGTCGTCGCGCAGCAGGAAGTCGGCGCTGTTCAGCCCGACCACCCCGGACGCCGCCGCAACGCGTTCGGCCGCCGCCGCCAGCGCCGCCGCCTGGGCAGCGGTCAGCGCCGCCGGGCGCACCGCTCCGCCGTAGCGGAACGGTGCGCCGGGCGCCGGCGCCGTCCATTGCTCGGAAAACCCCAGCGTCATCGCGCGCGCCCCGTCGCCGAGCAGCAGTGCGGCGACCGGCCGCCCGGCCACGCGGCGCTGCACGTAGCGCGGCGGGCGCACCGGTCCGCTCGCCGGCCGGACATGCACGCCACCCCCCGCCCCTGCCCGCTTCTCCAGCCACGCCCCGCCCGCCTCCGGCGCCAATGCGACGTCCGGGTGCGGCACGCCACAGTCGCGGCAGAGCGCGGCGAACGCGAACGGATCTTTCAGCCGCGTCACCGTCGCCGCCGGATTGCCGAGCAGCCGATGCCGCGCCAGCGCGCGCAGCAGCGCCGGCCGTCCCTCCAGCCCGGCGCCATACACCAAGCCGACCGGCGCCCGCTCGCGCGCCAGCCGCGCCAGCGCCTCCAGCAACGGCCGCGCCGCCGGCCCGCGCCGCAGGCTCCCCGGCACGACCGCATGATCCGCCGCCAGCGCCGCCGTGTCCGCGTCGCCGAACAGGTCGGCGACCAGCGGCGCAAAACCCGCCTCCCGCGCCGCCGCCGCCAGCGCGCGGCCGGAGAGGGCGGCGATCAGCACGCAGCGCGCCTCATCGGACAAGGTCGCGGGCGAACGCGAAAGCGTCGCGGAAATCCAGCGCCACCGGCTTCTCGGCCTCGATCATGCGGCGGAACAACCCGGCCTCGGTCGCCGACTTGGTCGGCCCGATCGCGAGTGCCCCGATGCCGAGCGCGCCGCCCTCCAGCTTCGCGCCGTCGGCCGCCACGTCCAGCCCCTCCACGCCGAGCGGCGGCACCGCGTTCACGTCCGCCACCGCCAGCAGATGCGGCGCGCCGCGCAGCAGCGCCGCATCGAGGATGCGCACGCCGGCGCGGCCGGCGCAGAACGCGACCTCCGCCGATTGCAGGATGGCGGCGATGCGCACCCGGTCGCTGCCGTCGGCGGCCTCGACCGTGGCGTCGAACCGGCGCGCGACCTCCGCCGCCGCGCGACCGACGCGCGCCACGCCGTCATAGCCGACCAGCGTGACGTTTGCTCCCTCCAGCGCCGCGATCACGCCCGCGGCGAAGCCGACCACCCCGGTCGCGCCGAACACCGCGATGCGCAGCCCGCGCAATTCCCGCTTGTGGTCGCGCCGCAGCAGCCGCTCGACATGCGCCACCATCGCCGCGGCGGTGGTGAACGAGCCGGCGGGGTCGGCGAACAGCGACACCTTGAACGGCGGCACCATCGCCTTCTCGGCGTGCCGCATCATGTCGAGCGCCAGCAGCGCGTCCTTGCCGGCGAAAAACACGCCGGTGCAGCGCCCGCGCTTGGGCGGGCGCGAGAACATCGCGTCCTGCACGAGGCCGGTCACCTCCTCCAGCGTCACCGACCCGTACGGCACCACCGCGTCGTAGCCGGCATCCAGCGCGATGTTGGCGTCGAACGGGCTGACATGTTTCAGCGGGCTCAGCATGTGCAGGATTTGCTTGTCCGGCATCGCGAAGTCTCCCTCACTGTTCACCGAGCGATACGTTTGCACCCTCGTTGCGGGCGCGGCAGATCACGACCTCGGGCATGTCCGCCGCGTCCGCCAGCCGGGCCGAAAGCCACGACGCCGCGTCCGGGTCGGGCGCGAAGGCGAAGCCGCTCGGCCCCCAGGAACTCTGCCCCAGCCCTTGCGCGCCCAACGCACCCAGACGGTCAAGGGCTGCGGCGACACGCGGGCTGGCGAAGCGGCCGCCCTGCGCCGGCGCGAAATAGTCGCCGAGCATGCGCTGCAGCCGCGTCACCGCCGCGCCGAACCCCGTCAGGTCGGCCTCGGCCAGCGCCGGCAGCACGCCCATCAGCACCAGCCGGCACAATTCGGCCGCGATCGCCGCCGGCATCGGCTTCAGGGCGGCGAAGGCGGCGCGCTCGCCCGCGCCCGACAGCCCGGCGCGTTCGGCGTCGAGCAGCAGCAGCACGCGCCACTCCGCCGGCACATCCAGCCGCGCGAGCAGCGGCGGCGGGGCGTCGCGCGCGCCCCTTCCGCCGTCCAGCACCAGCCCGCCGGAAGCGAACAACGCGATGCCGATGCCCGACCGTGCGCCGCGGCCGAGCAAGGCGGCATCACCGCGCAAATCGGGCGCCCGCCCGTGCAGACGCCGCGCCGCCGCCGCCACCGCCAGCGCCAGTTGCGTGCCGGAGCCGAGCCCGGCATGCGCCGGCATCGCCGCCCCGATCACAAGTTCATGTGCGCCGGGCAGACCGAGCGCCGCCGTGATGCTGTCGAGACAGTTTCGCGCCCGCCCGCGTTCCGGCCCCTCGGTCGCGTCGCGCTCGGCGCGGCGCAGCGTCAGCCGCGTCTGCGGTGCGTCCAGCGCCAGACCGAGGCTGCCGTAACGTCGCCCGAGGCCGAAATTGAGGTCCAGAAACCCCAGATGCAGGCGGGCACTGCAACTGATCGTCACACTCTCCGTCATTGCGGCGCAGCATCCTCCCCGATCGGCAGGCTGCATTGTGCGCTGCCCGGCAAGCGCACATATTTGCCCAACCGCCGGCCAAGGAAAACCCGGCGCGAGCAGATCGGTGCGGACCGGGCCGCACCCGCGAGCAGGAGGGAGGGCCGATGAACACCGCACCAAAAGACGTGGCGTACTCCGAGGCCGAGATCGCCGAGCGATTGCAGCGCCTGCCGCACTGGACCTACGACCGCGGCTGGATCCGCCGCAAATTCCGCACCCATTCGTGGAAGGGCACGCTGATGGTGGTCAATGCCGTCGGCCATCTTGCCGAGGCGGCGTGGCACCATCCCGACATCACCGCTTCCTACGCATGGGTGGAAGTGCGGCTTTGCACCCATACGGCGAAGGGCATCACCGACAAGGATTTCGAGCTGGCCGCGAAGATCGAGGACGTCGTGCAGTGGCGTCCCGGCCGCGCCGGCGGCGCGCTCGAGGGCACGCCCGAGCAGGATGCACGCTTCGCCTACATCAAATACGACGACTGACCGGAGATCGTCGCCGCATGTTCCAACTGGCGGACGCGGAGGCGGCGATCGGCGGGCGGAAGGTGCCGCTGTCGCAGGGCATCGCCGCTGCCGCCGCGCTGCTGGGCGGCGCCGCCGCGCCGCTGATCGCCGGGCTGCGCACCGACGCCGCCGGCGCCGTCGCCGCCGCGGCGCTGGCCCGCCGGCTCGGCGCCGTGCTCGACCATGCGGAGTCCGAAGCGGCGCTGCGCGACTTCGCCGCCATGCGCGTCGCCGGCTGGATCGTCACGACGCCCGCGCAGGCACGCGCGCTCGCCGATGTTTTTTTCGTTGTCGGCGACCTGGCGCCCGAGATGCTGGCGCCGCTCGCGCTTGATCGGCCGCCGCCGCTGGACGAACAGCAGCGTCCGCGGCGCGTGCTGCGCCTCGCCGCGGGCAAAGACGTGACCGAGCAACTCGGCGTGCTGCGCGCGCTGGTCAAGCGGCGCGGTGTCGCGGCGCCGCACGATCTCGCGGCACTGGCCGAGGCGCTGGCCGCGGCGCGCTACGGCGTCGTCGTCTGGTCGGCCGCGCAACTGCCGGCGCTCGCGGTCGAGATGCTGTGCGGCCTGATCGAAGACCTCAACGCATTCGACGCGCTGTGCCGGCCTGCCGCTGCCCGCGCCCGGCAACGCCGCCGGCGTGGCGCAGGCCCTGGGCTGGGAGACCGGCTTTCCGTTCCGCGTCGCGTTCCGCGACGGCATCGCGCGTCACGATCCCTGGCGCTACGACGCGACGCGCATGGCGGCGAGCGGCGAGGCCGATGCGGCGCTGTGGATCGATGCGCTCGGCGGCGGCCCGCCGCCCTGGCAGGCGCGCGTGAAGCTGGCGGTGCTGGCGCCGCCCGATCTGCGCTTCGCCGTCGCACCCGACGTGGCGCTCGCGGTCGGGCGGCCCGGCATCGACCACGCGGCGGCGCTGTTCCATCCCGTCGCCTTCGCGCTGCTCGCCGCATTGCCGACGGCACCGCAGCAGCGACCGACCGCGGCCGATCTGCTCGGCCGCATCGCGGCTGCGCTGCCGCCATGCTGACGCGCCTCGCCGGCGGGCGCGTGATCGACCCGGCGCACGGACGCGACGGCATCGACGATGTGTGGTTCGAGGACGGGCGCATCGTCGCCGCGCCGACGGATCGCACCGCCGATGCAACCTACGACGCGCGCGACGCGATCGTGCTGGCCGGCGGCATCGACATTCACTCGCACATCGCCGGCAGCAACGTGAACACCGCCCGCCTGCTGCTGCCCGAGCTGCGCCGCACCGGCACGTTCGACGGCACGCCGGCGAGTTTCGAGATCGGCCGGCTCTACGCGCAGATGGGCTATTCGCTCGTCGTCGAGCCGGCGATCCCGCCGACGGCCGCGTTGCAGGCGCAGCTCGAACTGGCGGCGATCCCGTTCATCGACCGCGCGATTCTCGCTGTCCTGGGCAACGAGGATTTCCTGCTCCGCCTGCTGCGTGACGACGCCGGCGGCCACGCGGTCGCCGATTATGTCGGGCGCGCGCTCGCCGGCAGCCGCGCGCTCGGCGTGAAATGCGTCAATCCCGGCGCGGCGGCGTCGCTCAAGTCGAACATGCGCGCGTTCGGACTGGACGACGTGGTGCCACGCTGGGGCGTTTCCTCGCGCGCCATCATCCGCGCCTTGCAGCACGCGGTGGCGGCGGCCGGGGTGCCGCATCCGCTGCACCTGCATTGCAGCAATCTCGGCATCGCCGGCAATGTCGAAACCGCGCTCGACACAATCGCAGCCGCCGAGGGCAGGCCGCTGCATCTCGCGCATCTGCAATTCTATTCGTATGGCACCGACGGCCCGAGGAAATTTTCGTCGGCGGCGCCGCGCCTGGCCGACGCGGTGAATCGGGAGAAGAACATAACGGTCGATGTCGGGCAGGTGATGTTCGGGCAGACGGTGACGGTCTCCTGCGACGTGCTGCGCCAGTTCAACGGCCGTGCCGGCGCGCATCCGCGCACCTGGTCGATCATGGAGGACATCGGCGGCGGCGCCGGCATCGTGCCGTTCCGCTATCGGCGCAACAGCTTCGCCAACGCCGTGCAGTTCGCGGCCGGGCTGGAGCTGTTCCTGCTGATCGATGATCCGTCGCGCGTATTCTTCACCACCGACCATCCGAACGGTGCGCCGTTCACCACCTATCCCGATTTGTTCGCGCTGCTGATGGACCGCGCGTTGCGCACGCAATGGCTCTCGACGTTGCCGAAGGAGGCGGTGGCGATGACGACGCTGCCCGCGATCGCGCGCGAATACACCTGGCCGGAGATCGCCATGATGACGCGCGCCGCCCCGGCGCGGCTGCTCGGCCTGGCCGATCGCGGCCATCTCGCGCCCGGCGCGCGCGCCGACATCGCCGTCTATCGCCCGCAGGCCGATCGCGCCGCGATGTTCCGCCACGCCGCGCTGGTGTTCAAGGACGGCGCCCTGGTCGCACGCGACGGCACGGTCATGGCACCGCAGTTCGGCCGCGTGCTGTACACCGCCCCCGGATTCGATCGCGCCATCGACACGCATCTGGAGAAATTCTTCGACGATGCCTATGGACTCCCGCACCACGCCTTCGACGTGCCGGCGGAACTCGTCGGCGGTGAAAACAATTTCGAGGCAGTGCCGTGCCGGAGCTGATCCGCAACGGCGTGCGCATCGACGACAGTTTTGCCGAGGCGTTCGACATGCGCGCGACCGCGCTCGTCATCACCGCGCCGGATGCGCGCTGGGCGCGGATGGCGGCGAGCAGCATGACCGGCTTCGCCACCTCGGTGATCGGCTGCGGCGTGGAGGCGGCGATCGACACCGACCTCGCCGCCGACGCAACGCCGGACGGACGGCCCGGCGTGCGCGTGCTGCTGTTCGCGGGATCCACCGGCGAGTTGCAGAAACAGGTGCAGGCGCGGGTCGGGCAATGCGTGCTGACCAGCCCCGGCTCGGCCTGCTACGCCGGCCTCGACGGCGCGGAGCGGCTGAAACTCGGCGATGCGGTGCGCTATTTCGGCGACGGCTGGCAGATTGCCAAACGGCTCGACGGGCGGCGCTACTGGCGCATCCCGGTGCTGGACGGGGAGTTCGTCTGCGAGGGCACGACGGGCTTGACCAGGGAGGCGGTGGGCGGGGGCAATCTGCTGCTGCTGGCGCGCTCGGGCGTGGCGGCGCTGGCGGCGGCGCAGGCGGTGGCCGACGCGGTCGCGGCCACGCCCGGCGCGATCGCGCCGTTCCCCGGCGGCATCGCGCGGTCCGGCTCGAAGGTGGGGTCGAAATACCCGGCCGCGCCGGCCTCCACCAACGACGCCTTCTGCCCCACCCTGCGCGGCGTGGTGGCGTCCAGCCTCGACGACGACACCGCCGCGGTGCTGGAAGTGGTGATCGACGGCCTAACCGCTGAGGCGGTTAGGGGGGCGATGCGGGCGGGCTTGGCGGCGGCGCTGGCGCTGGGGCCGGTGGCCGGCGCCTATCGCATTTCCGCCGGCAATTACGGCGGCAAGCTCGGCCGCCACCATTTCCACCTGAAAGACCTGCTCTGATGGGCGCGGTGGTGCTGCGGCTGACCGTGCCGCCGCCCTGGCCGGTCGATCTGGCGGCGCTGCAACCGGCCGCACTCGCCGGCAAGGACGCGGCGGAGATCGCGCGCATCAAACTCGGGCGGCTGGCGGTCGGCGACCTGTTCGCGGTCGCTGCCGGCGATGCGGCGGAACTGGTGTTGCAGGGCGGCTCGCCGCTGCTCGACGGGGTCGGCGCCGGCATGGCGTCCGGCACGCTGCTGGTCGAGGGCACGGTCGGCGCTTATGCGGCGGCCGGGATGTCCGGCGGGCGGCTGGAAATCCGCGGCGATGCCGGCGACCAGCTTGGCGGCGCGCCGCCGGACGGGCGGATCGGCATGGCCGGCGGCGTGGTGCTGGTGCGCGGCAACGCCGGCGCCCGCGCGGGCGACCGGATGCGCCGCGGCATGCTGATCGTGGAGGGCAACGCCGGCGCCGAGACCGCCAGCGGCATGATCGCCGGCACGGTCGCGGTCTGCGGCAGCGTGGGCGCGACGCCGGGGGTGCTGATGCGCCGCGGCACGCTGCTGCTCGGCACTCCGCCCGCCCGCCTGCCGCCCGGCTTCGTCGCCACCCATCTCGCCGCCGACTGCACATTCCTCCGCCTGCTCGCCCGCGCGTTGCGCAGCCTCAGCCCGCGCGCCGCCGCCGGTGTTGCTGCGGTGCAGCATCGCGCCCTCGGCGATCTTGCGGCGCTCGGAAAAGGCGAAATCCTGCTGGCGGGCGCCAGCGCGCATCCCGCATAATTGTTCACGAACACAGAACTGATATCGTGTAGTAGCGGACCGTCGTTATGCGGCGAGCGATTGTTGCGAAGCCATCTGTTTGTTGGCGATCCGTTATGTGGTAATGGCATGAACCTCGTCGATCTCATCGTTCTCGTCTGCTCGCTTTCCAACCCAGCCGCCGCCTGCCAGGAACGGCATATGTTGTTCGAGTTCGACGGGATCGCTCTCGTCCTGCATGTGGCAGGCACAGCCCTATCTGGCGCAATGGGTGGGCGAGCACCCCGACGCCCGCATCGCCCGCTTCCGCTGCGCCTGGCCGGAGACCGAGGACCGGCCGAGCTAGATTTCCGAAATCAGGTTTCGTTATTGATCAGATCACCGCGAACGGTGCGCCGGGCGAGCCGGTGGCGCCGACGATCGGCAGCGGCGCGAACACATAGGCGAACTCGAACCGCCCGGCGGCCGCGATCGGGTCGAGGTTCATGCCCTCGTGCAGATGGATGCCGTGGCGCATGATCAGGTGCTGGTGGCACGGATGGAACACCTCCGGATCGACCGGCGGCACCACATCGACGGAAAAATTGTCGGCGCCGACGACGCAGGGCTGGAACGGCGCCAGCCACTCCGCCGCCGCCAGTCCCAGCCCGGGGCAGCCGTCGTAGAAATGCGCGGGGTCGCTCAGGAACCGCCCGCCATGGCCGGTGCGCACCAGCACCGCATCGCCCGGCGTCATCGCCGCCGGCGTCATCCCCTGCCGCGCCAGCGCCGCCTGCAAATCGGCCGGCGTGATCTCCTCGCCCGGATCGAGCGCGCGGCCCTTAAGGCCCTGGACGTCGATCAGGATGCCGCGGGTGAAGAAGATCGGCGCGTGCTCGATGCCCAGCCGCTTCAGCCCATAGGCCGACCAGATGTCGGCGAGGCTGTTGCCGTTGTAGAACAGGGTCGCGGCGTGATCGGCCGCCGGGCCGACCTGGCGGCCGAGATGGCCGAGCGCGTCCATGTGCGTGCCGATCTGGCCGATCTCGGTGGCCAGGAACTCGTCGTTCCACACCGTCCGGCTGCGCCCGCCATGCGGCCCGCCGGTCGGGCCGCCCGGCATGCGCAGCCCGTAGATGCGGCCCGGCGCCAGCGGGATGTTGGCGTCGTAGTTGTGGCCGAGCCGCACGATCTCGCCGCTGCGGATCAGCGCCAGCGCCTGCAGCACTTTTGCCGGCCCCATCAGGTTGCCGTTGCCGCGCTGGTCCTCGGCCCCCCAGCGCGAGGGATACCAGTTTTCCCCGAGCGCCGGGCTGGGATCGGTCTCGGGTGTTGCGGTCATTGCGAGGTGCCCTCCGCCGACGCGACGGCGGCTTGCGTCTGGCCGGAATCGGCCTCGACGCCGAGCTTGGTCCGCCGCCGCGCCGCGACCACGGCCAGGCCGACCGCCAGGATCAGCATCGTGCCGTCAAAGATCGGCTCGACGAAGAACGGCGCGCCGAGCTGGTTCAGCCCGGCGACGGTGACCGCGAGCACGGCGACGGCGAGCAGCGTGCCGAGCACGTTCACCCGTCCCGGCCGCACCGAGGTGGCGCCGAGCAGCGCCGCGGTGAACGCCGGCAGCAGGTATTCCGGCCCGACCGAACTCTGCCCGACCTGCAACTGCGATTGCAGCACGATGCCGGCGAACGCCGACAGCACGCCGGCAACGACGAACGCGGCGGTGACATAGCGCCGCGCGGAAATGCCGTTCAGCTCGGCGGTGCGCGGGCTGGCGCCGAGCACGTAGAGGTAGCGCCCGCCCGGCAGGTACTCGAACACCAGAAACAGCGCGCCGCCGACCGCGAACACATAGAGCGCCGGCAGCGGCACGCCGAGCAGCGCGCCGGAGATATTGGTAAAACTGTCGGGCAGGGTCGCCACCACCTGCTGGCCGCCGGTGTACCATTCGTTGATCCCGTAGATCAGCGTGCCCGTCCCCAGCGTCGCGATGAAACTGTCGATGCCGACGAAAGTGACCAGCACGCCGTTCGCCAGCCCCACCGCCGCGCCGAGCAGCAGCACCAGCCCGGCCGCCGCGGGCCACGAAAGTCCTCCGCCCTGCAAGCCGATCACCAGCACCTGCGAGATGCCGAGCAGGAAGCCGACCGAGAGGTCGAAATGGTTGGCCGCCATCGGCACGAACACGGCGAGCGCCAGCAGCGCCTGCACCGACTTGTTGTTCACGATCGAGCGGATGTTGAAATACGTCGGAAACGTGTCGGGCTTCAGCAGCGAGAACGCGACGATCAGCGCCACCAGCAGCGCCAGCAGCCCCCAGGTGGAGACCAGGTGCGACAGCCCGCGGCGGCGCGCGCGCGATGCCCCGGTCATGCCGCCCCCTGCACCTGCACCGCGCCGCCCGCCGCGAGTTCGGTCAGCCGCGCCACGGTGATCTGCGCGCGCGGCACCTCGGCCACCACGGTGCCGCGGCTGAACACCAGAGCGCGGTGCGCGATCTTCTCCACCTCCTCAAAATCCGAGGAAATCAGCAGCACCGCAAGGCCGCCTTCCAGCGCCGCGTTGAGGTCGCGGTAGATCTCGGCTTTCGAGCCGACATCGACGCCGATCGTCGGCTCCTCCAGGATCAGCAGGCGGATGCGCGCCTCCATCCAGCGCGCCACCACCACTTTCTGCTGGTTGCCGCCGCTCAGCGTGATGATCGGCCGCGACGCATCGGGCGGCCGCACCGAGAAGCGGGCGAGCGCCCGCTCCGCGCGGATCGATTCGCGCTGCGGCGACACCGGCTGCCACGGCGCGATGCCGCGGGCGCGCGGGTTGAGATAAAGGTTCTCCTGCACCGTCATGCCGGCGGCCATGCCTTCCTCGGCGCGGCGGCTGGAAACGAAGCCGATCCCCGCCGCCATCGCCGCCGCCGGATCGCCCGCGGCCACTTCGCGTCCGTCGAGCAGGATGCGCCCCGCCCGCAGTGCCATCGCGCCGAAAATCGCGCGGCCGACGGCGTGGTGCCCGGCGCCGCGCAGCCCGACCAGCGCCAGCGTCTCGCCGGCGCCGGCGGTGAACGACACCGGGCCGATCACCCCCGCCTCCTCCTGCGCCACCACGACGCCGTCCAGCGCCAGCTTCTGGCGCGGAACGGCGGGGGCGGCGGCGGCGCCGGTCTCGGCCACCGCGCGGCCGACGATTTTCAGCACCAGGTCCTGCGGCGAGGTTTCCGCTACCTGCTGCGTCGCGATGCGCCGCCCGTCGCGCAGCACCGTGACACGGTCGGCAATGTGAAACACCTCGTCGAGCCGGTGCGTCACGTAGATCATGCCGATGCGGCGCGCGCGCAGGCCGCGCAAAGTGGCGAGCAGGCGCGCCACGTCCTCTGCCGGCAGTGCGGCGGTGGGTTCGTCGAGCACCAGCACGTCGGCCTGCACGGCGAGCGCGCGGGCGATCGCGACGATCGAGCGGTCGGCCGCCGACAGCGCGGCCACGCGCGTCTCCGGGTCGATGACACTGTCCATCGCCGTCAGCGCGCGCGCCGCCGCCGCACGCGTGGCGCGCCAGTCGATCAGCCCGCCGGCGCGCCGATAGCCCGCCTGGATCGCCACGTTCTCGGCCACCGTCATGCCGTCCACCAGGCCGAGGTCCTGATGGATGAAGGCGATCGGCAGCGCCTGCGCGGTCGGCACGACCTCGCGCCCCTGCCAAAGAATCTGGCCGGCGCTCGGCGGATAGACGCCGGCCAGGATCTTGATCAGCGTCGATTTGCCGGCGCCGTTCTGGCCGAGCAGCGCGTGGATCTCGCCGGGACGGACGTCGAAATCGACGGCGTCGAGCGCCAGCGTGCCGGTGAACCGCTTGCTGACGCCGCGCACCTGCAGCAGCGGCTGCTCCGTCACGGCACGGCGAACGGCGCTACTGCACGCCCCAGAGCTTCAGGTAGTGCGCCTTGTAGTCGTTGTCGGGAACGAAGATGTCCTGCTTGCCGCCCTCGGTGTTGACGTTCTCCGGCGTCACCAGATAGGGCGGCTGCACGAAGCCGCTCGGCGGGGCCTTGTCGAAGGCGCGGTTGAACTCGTCGATCGCCTGATAGGCCTGCAGCTCGATCGGCTCGGAGACGGTGACCACCTGATACTGGTTGCCCTTGCGGATGCGCTCGTAGGCGGAGCGGTTGCCGTCAGCGCCGATCAGCTTCGCCTTCGCGAGCGGCACGCCGGAGGCGCGCAGCGAGGGCACGGCGAAATCGAGGTCGTTGTCGCCGACCGAGGTGATGTAGATCGGCAGCCCGAACCGCTGCACCCAGCTCGTGGTCAGCTGCGGCATCCGTTGCGCTGCTTCGGATGCCGGGAAATTGGCGTAGTCGAGCAGCTTGCAGCCGCCGCACGCCTTGATGGCATCGCGCGTCGCGTCGGACTTGGTGACCGCGATCTGGTACTCGTTGTGGGTGATGACGACCGTGCGCGCCGTGCCCTTGCTGTCGGCGATCGCCCAGTCGGCCTCGGCCTTGCCGATCTCGACCGGGTCCTCCTGGATGTTGACGAACAGGTGCAGGTCCGGCTGCGGCCCCGGCATCCCGGCGGCGTGCAGGCCGATCACCGTGATGCCGCGCTCGGTCGCGGTGCGGATCGGCCCTTGCAGGCTTTTGGCATCGGCGAAGATGGCGATGCCGTTCGGCTTCAGCGCGATCGCCTGGTTGAAGCCGGCGACCCAGTTGGCCGGGCTGCCCTTGCCGTCGATCACGTCGAGCTTCCAGCCGAGATGGGCCGCGGCCTGCTTCATGTAGAGGCCGTATTCGCGCGAGATGTCGTTCTGCTCGTCGCCGGAGAGATAGACGATGAGCATGTTCTTTGCCGGCGTCGGCGCCGAGGTCGGGCCTTCCCACTTGGTCTGCGGTCCGGCGTAGCGCGCGACGGCCGCCGCCGCCGCGGCGACGGACTGGTCGTCGGCCCGTGCGGCGAGCGGCAGCGCGGCGGCGCCGATCAGAAGAGCTGCGGCAAGAACCGGCTTCATGGATCGCCTCCCTTTGCGGCGGCGCCTGGGGCGCGCCATTGTTCGGCAGCGACGATCCTCCACCGGCGCGCGGGCGGCAAGGGGGTTTCCTGCATCGATCCAAAAATTCCGCCTCACCTTGCCGCGACAGCGGCCGTTTAGCCATTGTTCCGGCGCGCTTTCTCTGCCTTGGTTCGATCCAGGCGCAAGGGAGCGAGACGGCGTGGTCCTGGACCAGCACGGGCGGCCCGGCGAGCGGGTGCAGCGCGCGACGCTGAAGCAGATCGCCGATACCGCTGGCGTCTCCCGCTCCACCGTCTCGCTGGTGCTGCGCGAAAGCCCGCTGGTCGCCGCGGCCACCCGCGCGCGCGTGCGCGAAGCGATGGCGGCGAGCGGCTACCTCTACAACCGCGGCGCTGCGCAATTGCGCACCGGGGTGTCGCAGACCGTCGGCCTGATCGTCGCGGAAATCACCAACCCGTTCTACGCCGAGCTGACCGCCGGCATCGACGCGGCGCTCGACCGCGCCGGCTGGCTGGCGTTCCTCGGCAATTCCGGCGATCAGCCGGAACGCCAGGACCGTTTCATCCGCCGCATCCGCGAGCAGGGGGCGGACGGCATCATCCTCGGCCCGGCCGAGGGCACACCGCCCGACCTGCCCGAGCAACTGCGCCGCAGCGGGTTTCCGTGCGTGCAGATGCTGCGCCAGGTGGGCGACTACGCCGGCGACTATGTCGGGCCGGACTACGCGCTCGGTATGATGCTGGCGGTCGAGCACCTGGTCGGGCGCGGCCATCGCCGCATCGGCTATTTCCGCAGCCCGCGCCAGACTTCGGCGACGCGCGACCGGCTGGCCGGTTTTTCCGGCGCCCTGGCGCGCCACGGCCTGTCGCCGGGGCCGATGGTGGCGTGCCCGCACAGCCGCGCCGCGGCGGCCGCCCTGGTGGCCGACGTGATGCGGCTGGCCGACCCGCCGACCGCCATCGTCTGCCACAACGACGTGATGGCGCTTGGCGTGCTCGCCGGGCTGGGCCGGCTGGGCCTCAGGCCGGGCACGGACGTCGCCGTGATCGGCTGCGACAACATCGCCGAGGCCGCCACCAGCATGCCGGCGCTGAGCACGATCGCGACCCGTCCCGCCGAGGTCGGCGCCGAGGCGGCCAACCTGCTGCTGCGCCGCATCGCCGACCGTGGCGGGCCGCCCGAGCGGGTGGTGCTGCCGCCGCGCCTGGTGCTGCGCGAGACATGATTCCGGCCGGGCCGCCCTGGCCGGTGGCGCTGCTGGCCGGCTGGCTCGGCAGCGGCAAGACCACGTTCGTCCGCGCGCTGCTCGCCCGCCCCGCCATGCAGGACACGCTGGTCGTGGTCAACGAGTTCGGCGAGGTCGGCATCGACCACCATCTGATCGAGGCGGTGCATGGCGATGTCGTGCTGCTGCGCGGCGGCTGCCTCTGTTGCGGCGTGCGGCAGGATTTTTCGCGCACGCTGCGCGACCTGCATCTGCGCTGGCGCGACGGCAGCGTGCCGGCGTTCGCGCGCGTGATCGTGGAGGCGAGCGGGCTGGCCGATCCGGCTGCGGCGGTGACGACGCTGCTCGCGCACCCGCTGGTGTGCGATGCCTACGCGCTGCGCTCGGTGACCACGCTGGTCGATGCCGAGCACGGCGACGCGCAGCTCTCCCGCCACGCCACGAGCCGCCGCCAGGTCGCGGTCGCCGACCGCATTTTGCTCACCAAGCCCGATCGCGCATCGCGCGGCGCGCAGGCGGCATTGCGCGAGCGGCTCGCGGCAATGAACCCGATCGCCGGGATCGAGCCGTCCCGCTTCGGCGGCGCCGATCCGGCGCCGCTGTTCGCGCCGGCGGCGGTGCCGCGGCCGCGGCGTTCGGCGCTGCGGGCGGAGCATGACGACGGCATCGCGAGCCTGGTGCTGACCGCCGCCCGCCCGCTCGCCTGGCCCGCGATGCAAGGCTTCCTGGCGCGGCTGCTGGACGAGACGGGCGAACGCCTGCTGCGCCTGAAAGGCGTTCTCGACGTTGCGGGCGAGCCGCGCCCGGTCGTCGTCCATGCGGTGCATCGCAGTTTCTATCCGCTGGAGGCGTTGCCGGCATGGCCCGCTGGCCAGCACGGGAGCACGCTCGTGCTGATCGCGCAGGGCGCGTTGCCGGCGCGGCTCGACGCCGCGTTCGCCGCCTGCGCCGCGTGACGTGCGTGGCCGCTGCGACGCCGGTCACTTCGCCTTCGGCACCGAGTTGACCAGCAGCAGCGCGCCGCTGACACGCACGCCGGCGGCGCGTGCCCGCCCGATCGCGCGGGCGAGGTCGGCGAGGTAGGCAGTGCCGTTCTCCTCGGCGTTGTGCGGCGCGGCCACGTGCAGCGGCGCCGACGAGGCGACCGCGATGATCATGTCGGTGCCGTAGGGCGGGCCGCTGTCCCATGCCGGCTTGCCGGGGCCGGGGTCGCCGAGCGCCACGCGCTCGCCCGCCGCCAGATGGCGCGACGGCTGGGCCGCCAGCTTCGCCGCCGGCTCGGCGAGCGTCGGGTAGAGGTGCGCGAGCGAGCCGTCGTGCCCGACATAGTCCACCCGCAGCTCGCCGGCGAAATCCGGCATGGTGATGCGCGGCAGGATCGCATCGCCGTCCGGCAGCACGGTGCGGTTGTCCTGCAACATTAGGCCGACGCCGGGACCGGGCGCGCCGGCCAGCACGCTGATCGGGCGCAGCAGCGCGAGCGCGGGACAGAACACCGGAGCGACGGTCTGGACGTGCCACGCCACCGGCTGGGCGCCGGCAACCGCGAGGACCTGCTCGCGCAGCGCAGCGACGACGGCGGCATCGGCCAGGCCGTTGACCGAGGTTTCGCCGCTGTCCTGCGTCACCGCGTCGGCCAGTGCGCAGGGGGCGGTGTGCAGCGCCTGCGCGATCTGCCGGCGCATCGACGCCGGCATGATTGTCGCGACCTGGGTATTGCCGGCCGACGGTGCCGCGGCGGGCGGCTCGGCCGCCGCCTGCGTTGGCGCCGGTGCCGGCTGTGCCGCGGCGGGTGGTGCGGGGGCTCGCGGTTGCGGCGGCGGCTCGGTCGCCACCGGCGTCGGTGCCGGCGCTGGTTGCGCCTCGGCGGCCGGAGCGGCGGGCGCCGCTGGCGGCGGCGGCGGCTCGGTCGCCGCCTGCGTCGTTGGCGGCACTGGTTGTGCCTCGGCGGCCGGGGCGGCGGGCGCCGCTGGCGGTGGGGGTGGCTCGGCCGCTGCCTGCGTTGTTGCCGGCGCTGGTTGCGCCTCGGCGGCAGGTGCGGCGGACGCCGCTGGCGGTGACGGGGGCGGCTCGGTTGCCGCTTGCGTCGTTGCCGGTGCGGGTTGCGCCTCGGCGGGCGGGACAGCGGGGACCGCTGGCGGTGGCGGGGGCGGCTCGGTTGCCGCCTGCGTCGTCGCTGGCGCTTGTTGCGCCTCGGCGGGTGGGGAAGCGGGGACCGCTGGCGGTGGCGGGGGCGGCTCGGTTGCTGCCTGCGTCGCCGCTGGAGCTTGTTGCGCTTCGGCGGCCGGAGCGGCGGGCGCCGCTGGCGGCGGCGGGGATGGCTCGATCGTCGCCTGCGTCGTCGCTGGCGCTTGTTGCGCTTCAGCGGCCGGAGCGGCGGGCGCCGCTGGCGGCGGCGGCGATGGCTCGGTCGTCGCCTGCGTCGTCACCGGTGCGGATTGCACCTCGGCGGGCGGAGCGGCGGGCGCCGCTGGCGGTGGCGGGGGCGGCTCGGTTGCCGCTTGCGTCGTCACCGGCGCTTGTTGCGCCCCGGTGCCCGGAACGGCAGGCGCCGCTGGCGGGGATGGCTCGGTTGCCGCCTGAGTGGTCGCCGGCGCTTGTTGCGCCTCGGTGCCTGGAACGGCAGGCGCCGCTGGCAGGGATGGCTCGGTTGCCGCCTGAGTGGTCGCCGGCGCTTGTTGCGCCTCGGTGCCCGGAACGGCAGGCACCGCTGGCGGGGATGGCTCGGTTGCCGCCTGAGTGGTCGCCGGCGCTTGTTGCGCCTCGGTGCCCGGAACGGCAGGCGCCGCTGGCGGGGATGGCTCGGTTGCCGCCTGAGTGGTCGCCGGCGCTTGTTGCGCCTCGGTGCCCGGAACGGCAGGCGCCGCTGGCGATGGCGGGGGCTCGGTTGCCGCCTGAGTCGTCGCCGGCGCTTGTTGCCCCTCGGCGGCTGGAGCGGCGGGCGCCGCCTGTGGCGGCGGGGACGGCTCGGTCGTCGCTTGGGTCGTCGCTGGCGCTTGTTGCGCCTCGGCGGCCGGAGTGGCGGGCGCCGCCTGTGGCGGCGGGGACGGCTCGGTCGTCGCTTGGGTCGTCGCTGGCGCTTGTTGCGCCTCGGCGGCCGGAGCGGCGGGCGCCGCCTGTGGCGGCGGGGACGGCTCCATCGTCGCTGGCGCTTGTTGCGCTTCGGCGGCCGGAGCGGGGGGCGCCGGCTGCGGCGGCGGGGGCGGCTCGGATTTGGCCTGCATCGTCGCCGGCGCAGGTACTGCTTCGGCGGCTGGCGCAGTCGCGGCCTGCGAAGGCGCCGGTGCGGGCGGCGTCTCGGCAGCCAGCGCAGGGGGCGCGGCCGGTTGCGGCTGCGACTGAGCAGCAACCGGCGCGGGCTGGGCGGCGGCCGGCGCCGTTGCAGGCTCGGCTTGCGGCGGCGCCGCGGTCGTCGCGGCCGGCACCGGCTCCGTCGCCGCCGACGTGGCAGGTGGCGTGGCCTGCGCGATCCGTTCGGGCGGCGGCGCGGCAGTCCGGGTGGCGAACCAGCCGGCCACGGCGAGCACCACGACCACCACGGCCGCCACCCCGACCAGCAGCGGCACGCGCGAACGTGCCGGTTCCGTTGCCATGTCCGCCTCCCTCCACCCGTTGCGCCATTGTCGCACCAAATCCGTTTCCGTCACAGCGGAACTCGCCGCCACTCGCGGGGCCGAGGCGGAGTTGCCGGATCGGCGCGATCCGGACATGGTCACGTCCAAGCAGACCGGACCGGATCGCACCGGCCATGCTCTGCCGGGGCGACGGGAGACGACGCGGCATGGCGCAAGGCTGGCAGGACGACGTGTTCGCGGCACTCCGGCAGGCCGGCATAAGCCAGGTCGGCTACGTGCCGGATGCCGGCCACGCGCGGCTGATCGAACTGGCGCACGCCGCCCCCGACATGCGCGCCGTGGTGCTGACCACCGAAGAAGAAGGCGTGGCACTCGCCGCCGGCGCCTGGCTGGGCGGGGCGCGGGCGGTGCTGCTGATGCAGTCCTCCGGCGTCGGCAACTGCGTCAACATGCTCAGCCTGCCGGTGAACTGCCGCATGCCGCTGCTGACGCTGGTGACGATGCGCGGCGAGTGGGGCGAGTTCAACCCGTGGCAGGTGCCGATGGCCACCGCCACGCCGGCCGTGCTGGAGCGGATGGGCGTGCAGGTGCGCCGCGCCGATCGCGCCGAGGAGGCGGCCGAGATGGTGGCCGCCGCCGCCGCGCTGGCCTTCGACAGCGCCGTGCCGGTGGCGGTGCTGTTCTCGCAGCGGCTGCTCGGCGCGAAAGTGTGGGTGCGATGAACCAAGCCATGCTGGACCGAAGGCAGGTCGTGGCAACGCTGCTGCGCGATCCGGACGGGTTGCTGGTGGTGACCGGCCTGGGCGGCCCCACCTTCGATGCCGCCGCTGCCGGCGACCGGGCGCTCAATTTCTACGTCTGGGGCGCGATGGGCGGCGCGGCGATGATCGGGCTGGGCCTGGCGCTGGCGCAGCCGGCGCGGCGCGTGCTGGTGCTGACCGGCGACGGCGAGATGCTGATGGGGCTGGGGTCGCTCGCCACCATCGCGGTGCAGGCGCCGGCGAACCTTGCCATCGCGGTGCTGGACAACGGGCGGTTCGGCGAGACCGGGTCGCAGCGCAGCCACACCGCCCACGGTGCGGACCTCGCTTCGATCGCCCGCGCCTGCGGCTGGCGCGCCACCTGCACCGTCACGCAAGCCGGCGAGCTGGACGGGTTGCGCGCGCGGCTGCGGCAGGAGGCGCTGTTCGCCGTGGTGCGGATCGCGCCCGAGGAATCGCCGCGCGTGCTGCCGCCGCGCGACGGCGCGCTGCTGCATCACCGCTTCCGCGCGGCGCTGCTGCGGAGTGACGGATAGCGCTCGGCTCGGCGCCGCGGCGTCAGCCCTTCCGCGCGCTTCCGCCGCCGCCGTGACGCTGCGCGTGCCAGCACAGGATGTGTTTTGCGGGCAGCATCGCGTCGAGCATTTTCAATGCCGCCTGCGCCACCTCCGGCCGGTCGAAAAATTCCACCACGATCGGCAGATCGACATTGAGACGCAGCAGGTCGGCCGCATGGACCTCGCCGCCGTCGCCGAATCCGGCGATGCCGCGGAACACCACCACGCCCTGCACGCGCTGCTGGTCGTGCAGCAGCGTCAGCACCTCCTGCATCAGCGTCTTGCGCTTGCCGTGATCGGCTTCGCGGAGATAGATGCGCACAACCAGCACGTCATCGTCCATCGTCGTCCTCCCCGCCTACAGATTCCGCGCGATATAGGCCCCTCCGAACGCGCCGAGAAAGCCGACGCCGACCGAGAGGGCGACGTACAGCGCCGCCTTCAGCGCCTCGCCCTGCTCGACCATCAGCAGGGTTTCCATCTCGAACGTCGAAAACGTCGTGTAGCCGCCGAGCACGCCGGTCAGGATGCCGGTGCGGACCGCGGGCGACACCGTCAACCGCTCCAGCGTCTCGATGAACAGAAAACCCATCAGGAACGAGCCGAGCAGGTTGATGCTGAGCGTGGCGTAGGGGAAATCCCGGCCGTAGATCGCCTGCACCAGATTGCTCATGGCGTAGCGCGCCCAGCAGCCGAGCGTGCCCCCGATCGCGATCGCCAGATAGGTCTGCAACACGCGCGCCGCCTCAGCTGCCCGGCGCCCACAGGGCGAGCGCAAGAATCGCCACCAGCAGCAGCCCGATCAGCGCCAGATAGAAGTTGAGATGCCCCGACTGCAAAGACCGCAGCCGTTCCGCGGCGCGACGCACCAGGCGGACGGACGGCGCGAACAGGTAGGGGCCGAACACCGGCGCCACCTCGTGCGTGAAGGCGAGACGGGTGACGAAATACTCGCGTCCCCGCGATTCGCGCGTGGTCTCGATGCGCGGGCGGTAGATAAAGCTGTAGAACGTGCGCAGCGCGTTCGAGAACGTCAGCGCCGTGGTCGCGGTGCGCTGCGGGTCCGGGTGCGATCCGCCGTACCAGACCGGCATGCGCCGGACCGCGTGGCGCCGCGCGCCGAGCAGCAGCAGGGAAGCCGGCAGCAATGCGAGCAGCGGCATGACGATCACCAGCAGGCTCGGCGAGATGAAGGCGAATTTCGCGGTCAGCGGCACCAGCAGCAGCCCGTCATGCATGAGCAGCGGCGCGTTGCTGCCGAACCGCGCGGCGGCGGCGGCGGCGAGCGCGGGCAGCCAGGCCGGCATGCCGACCGCGAGCGCCAGCACCGCCGCGCCGAGCAGCCCCACCGCCGCCGAGTTGCGCGCCGGCGGCGCGGCGGCGATTTTCGCGCCGCCGCCGAACAGCCCGATGCCGAGCACTTTCACGAAGGTGGCGAAGGCGATCGCCGCGGTCAGCGCCAGCCCGGCGCCGGCCAGCGCCAGCGTCAGCCGCCCGGCCAGATCGGGCAGATGAAAGCCCTGGAACACGGTCTGGAACACGAACCACTCGCTGACGAAGCCGGCCTGCGGCGGCATTGCGGCGAGGCTCATCGCCGGCGAACAGCGCGCCCGCGCCGAACACGAAGGAGCTGCGCCGGGCGATCAGCGCATGGCCGATCGCGTAGCTGCCGGTCGCAAGCTGCACGCCGTCGGCGGTGAGGAACAGCGCGCCCTTGGCCAGCGCGTGTGCGGCCAGTTGCAGCAGCGCCACCGTCCAGGCCAGCCCGGCGAGGTCGGGCAGCGCGCCGTCGCGGAACAGCATCGCCGCGCCCAGCACCGCGACCGCGATCGCCGCGTTCTCGGCCGAGGAGAAGCTGAGCAGCGTGCGCCAGTCCTCCTGCTGGAAGGCGTAGAGCACCGCCAGGATGGCGCTCAGCACGCCGATCGCGACCACGAAGATGCCGAGCCCGTACAGCCGGTCCACCGGCAGCCAGCCGAGCAGGCCGCGGCTCAAGCCGAAGAACGCGGCGTTCAGCACCACGCCCGACATGATCGCGCCGGAGGCGCCGCTGCCCGCGCCGTAGGCGCCGGGGAACCACTCGTAGAACGGCAGCAGGCCGAGTTTCGCGCCGAAACCGATCACCAGCAGCACGCCGATCAGCACGCGCAGCCAGACCGGCAGGTTCGCCGCGCCGCCGACGAAGCCGGCGAAGCCGAGGCCCTGCGCCGGTGCCGCCAGCAGCAGCACCGCGACCAGCAGCGCGACCGCGCCGACCTCCAGCAGCCCGAGCATGAACAGCACCGGCATACCCGGCGCCATCGATCGGCGCTCGCCGAGGATCATCAGCGCGCCGCCGAGACTCATCATCTCCCAGGAGAGAAGGAAAAACCCGCCGTGCTGCACGCCGAACACGCCGAGCGCGCCGAGCAGGCTCGCGGCCGCGCCGAAACACCAGGCGCCGCGCGCCTCGCGGGCGGGCGTGCCGAGCCAGCAGGCCAGGATCGCCGGCACCAGCCCGAACCCCATCAGCCAGAGCGCGTCGGGCGTCAGGCGGAACAGGGTCGCCTCGCCGGCCATGCGCAGCGGCAGCGCAACGGTGGCGGTCGCGTCCGGCAGCGCGATCACCGCGGCGGCGACGGCGGCCAGCCCGCCGACCACGAGCGCAACCTGCGCCGCCGGCGCCGCGCCGCGGATCAGCGCCAGGATGCCGCCGGCGAGCCAGAGCAGCGCCGCGGCGGCGAGCAGCTCATTCGCCAATTCGCCCTCCCCTCACCCGCTGCTTCGCGCGGCCGAGGAACATCAGCAGCGCCGCGATGATCGCCGCCGGGTTGGGCGGGCAGCCGGGAAGAAAAACATCGACCGGCAGCACGCCCTCGATCCCATTGCCGCAGGCATAGCCGCCGCCGGCGATGCCGCCCGACACCGCGCAGGTGCCGACCGCCATCACCCAGCGCGGCTCCGGCATCGCCGCGTAGGTGGCGAGCAGCGGCTCCTTCATGGCGTGGGTGACCGGCCCGGTGACCAGCAGCAGGTCGGCGAAGCGCGGCGAGGGCGTGAAGAAGATGCCGAGCCGGTGCAGGTTGTAGAACGGGTTGTTCAGCGCCTGCAGCTCCGACTCGCAGCCGTTGCAGGAGCCGGCATCGACGTGGCGGATGTGCAGGCTGCGGCGGAACGCCCGGCGCCCGCGCGGCGTGACGGCCGGCACGGCGGCCGATGCCGGCTCCGCCGACCAGACCAGATCGGCGCGGTCCGTCACCCCGAACGCCCAGTCGCGAGGAGGTGCGCATCGCCCCGGTCGGGCAGGCCTCGGTGCAGAGCTGGCAGACCACGCAGCGCCCGTAATCGACGCGCAGCCCATCGCCCGGCCGCAGCGTGATCGCCTCGGTCGGGCAGGCATCGGCGCAGTCGCGGCAATCCTCGCGGCACGAAGCGGGGTCGTAGCGCGGCATGCCGAGCACGCCGTCCTGCCCGTCCGGCGCGGTGCCGCGCGGCCAGGACGTGCTGGCCTTGCCCTCCGCCAGCCCGATCAGGGTCCAGAGTGCCATTTTTCTCCCCCTACCGCGCGCAGCCGGAGATGGTGAGGCCGAAGCTCGCCTCGTTGATCGCGTAGTCCATCATGTTGGTGTCGTGGACGGTGGAGGGGAACACGCGCCAGTTGGAGAACGACGGCGACTTCACCTTCACCCGCGCCAATCGGCCGTCGGCGCCGAGATGCACCGCGTAGAACAGCGAGCCGCGCGGCGACTCGCTCCAGCCCAGTCCCTCGGCGCCGGCGTGCGGCGCGCAGTCGGCATGCACCGGCCCGTCGGGCAGCAGCAGCAGAACGCGCTGCATGAGCACAAAACTGGCGTCGATCTCCGCGATGCGCACGCGCTGGCGCGCGTAGCCGTCGCCTTCCTCGCGCACCGGCACGGTCAGCGGCAACTCGGCATAGGCGGCGTACGGACGGTCGCGCCGCAGATCGCGGTCGAACCCGGATGCGCGCTGGATCGGCCCGGTCGCGCCCTGGTCGAAGGCGATCTTCTTCGGCAGCACGCCGGTGGTGATGAGGCGGTCGAGATGGCTTTCCGATGCTTCCAGCCGCGCCGCGTAGCGCGCCGCCTTCTCGCGCAGGCGTTCGAGTTCGTCGCCGAGCCCATCGCCGGGTGCCAGATCGCGGCGCAGCCCGCCGGGCACCAGCAGGCTGCGCAAAAACCGGCTGCCGGTGAGGCGCGCGTTGATCTGCTTGACGCGCTCCTCCAGCAGCTTTCCTTCCGCGTCGGCCACTTTCAGCGTCGTCGTGTTGGCGAGATGGCCGAGATAGTGCAGATGGTTGTAGAGTCGCTCCAGCTCCGCCAGCAGCACGCGCAGCCAGCGCGCGCGCGTCGGCACGGTGCAGTTGCAGGCCGCCTCGACGGCCTGGCAATAGGCCAGCGCGTGCGCGATCGAGCCGACCGCGGAGACGCGCTCGGCGAGCACGATGCCGGCACGCGGGTCGCGCCCCTCGAACCGCCGCTCCATGCCGCGATGCTTGAAGAACAAATGCGGCGCGTAGTGGATGATCTGCTCGCCGATATAGAAGAACGTGAACTCCGCCGATTCGACCACGTCCGCGCGTACCGGCCCGAACGGCAGTTGCTGCACCGCCGCGGCGTCCAGGGCGGGCAGGTTGCGCCGGCCGTTGCCGTTCGCGGCACCGCTGTCGTGCAGCACCAGCGGCAGCGGCTCGGGATGGCCGGCGAAGCGCAGCCCGTAGAGCTCGGCGGCCTCGCGTTCGTACCAGCCGAGCAGCGGCCAGACGCGCGCCAGGCTCGGCGGATCGCCCGCGGGCCGGCAGCGCCAGACGATGAAGTTCCGTTCGCCGGTCTCGGCGAGATAGCGCAGCTCCGGGGCGCCGTTGCGGTCGCGCAGCGCGTACATCATCTGCATGCGCCCGCCGGCATGCAGCAGGCGTTCCGCATGCTCGTGCAACTGGTCCTGCGCCACCTCGCGCAGTTCGGCGCCGTTCATGGCGCGGCCCCGGCGAGCTGCACGGTGCCGTCGAGCGCGTGTGCGACCGTCGCGAAATAGCTCCACAAGGCGTCCGGCCACCACAGGCCGAATGCCAGCAGCGGCAGCAGCGCGCACCACATCGGCAGCAGGCACCAGGCACTGACGTTTTGTTCGGGTGCGCGCTCCGGCCCGGCCGGCTCGAAATACATGATGCGAAAATGGTTGAGGAAGCCGATGAAGATGACGATCAGCAGCACCGCCATGACGAACACGGCCCAGGCCGCCGAACTGCGCAGGCCGGCGCGCAGGATGGTCAGCTCGCTCGCGAACAGGCCGAACGGCGGCGCGCCGGTGATCGCGACGGCGCCGGCCAGCCACAGCGCGCCGAACACCGGAAAATGCCGCGCCACCAGGCGGATGCCGCCGATGTTCTTCGTGCCGTAGCTGCGCATCGCGCTGCCGGCACCGAAGAACATGAGCGACTTGTTCAGCGAATGGTTGAGCATGTGATACAGCGCGCCGGCGACCCCGAGCGGCCCGCCGAAGCCGAAGCCAAGCGCGATCACGCCCATGTGCTCGACGCTGGAATACGCCATCAGCCGCTTGATGCCGCGCTGGCGCACGATGAACAGCGCCGCCACCAGCAGCGACACCGCGCCCAGCACCACCAGCACGGTGCGCGGCAGCGCGCCAAGCCCCGCGGCATCGACGATGCTCAGATAGCGCACGATGCCGACCATCGCGGTGTTCAGCAGGGCGCCCGACAGCAGTGCCGAGACCGGCGCGGGGCCTTCGCTGTGCGCGTCGGGCAGCCAGGTGTGCATCGGCGCCAGCCCGACCTTCGTGCCGTAGCCGATCAGCACCAGCAGGAAGGCGAGCAGCAGCAGCGCGTGGTTGGCCTGCGGCGCCGCATGGCGCAGCGCCGCCCAGGTCATGGCATAGCTGGGGCCGAGCACCAGCGATCCGGCCCAGTAGAACAGCACGGTGCCGAGCAGCGCCAGGCTGATGCCGGCGGAGACGACGATGATGTATTTCCACGCCGCTTCGATGCTCTCCGGCGCGTGCTCGAAGGCCACCAGGAACGTGCTGACCAGCGTGGTGAGCTCGATCGCGATCCAATAGACGCCGGCGCTGTTCATCATCGGCCCGACCAGCGTGGTCAGGGCGAACGCGGCGAACAGCGCATAGAAGCGCGGCAGGCGCTGCGGCTCGCCGAGCAGGCGCATGTAGCCGACGGCGTAGATCGAGGCGAGCAGGTACACCACGGCGGCGCACAGGACCGACCAGACGCCGAGGCCGTCGAGGATGACGTAGCCGCGCCAATAGACGTGCGGCGCCGCGCGGACCAGCGCGGGCAGCGCCAGCGCCGCCAGGAAAGTGACGATGCTGGCGGCAAGGTTGAGCCGCTCAGCCCATGCCGCCTGGCGCAGCAGCAGGATCAGCACGATCGCCGCCGTCGGCGCCAGCGTGATCGCAAGCGCGAGCGCGCCGGCCATTCAGCCCACCAGCCGCCGCAGCGCGAGGCTGCTGGTGGTGCCGACATGCGTTTGCAGATACTGCACCAGCAGCCCGAAGCAGGCGACCACGATCAGCAGGTCGAACAGAATGACGATCTCCACCAGCAGCGGCATGCCCGGCACCAGGATCTGGGCGCCGAGGAAAATGCCGTTCTCCAGCACCAGCAATCCGAGGATCTGGCTGATCGCCTCGTGCCGCACCGCCAGCATCAGGAAGCCGATCAGTTTCATGGACAGCATCACCGTGAGCGCCAGCACGACGATGGTGCCGGACAGGCCAAGCTCCGCCCCGATGCGCGCCGCGACGGTGAGCGCGAACACCACGCCGAGCGCGCCGATGACCAGGCTGGAACTGGCCTGCAGGATGACATGCACCTCGCGCGCGATGTTGAGCCGGTGAATGATCCGGAAGATCAGGTACGGCAGGAACAGCCCGCGGAACAGGAAGGTCAGGATCGCGATCAGGTAGAGTTCCGGATAGTCGCCGTAAAATCCGACGGCCGCCGATAGCGCCGCGATCAGCCAGGATTCGGCGGCGAAGGCGTAGAGGTAGTGGCGGAGCCAGCGCGAGCCGAGCATGACGAAGGCGAGCAGCAGGCTGACGATGGCGACCAGGCTGAACAGCGATGCGGCGAGCGGGTCGAGATGCGCTGCGAGCATGGGTTCAGCCCAGCTGCGTGCCGATGATGGCGAGCACGGCCAGCAGGAACGATGCCGCCAGCGGCTCCTGGTAGCGGTAGAAGCGCAGGCGCGACTGCGTGGTATCGACCACCACGACGACGCAGGCGACCAGCAGGAATTTCGCCATCAGCGCGACCGTCGAGCCGGCCACGCCCAGCGCCGCTCCGCGATACGACAACCCCCACGGCAGCGTCAGCACGTTGCAGAAGAGGGTATAGAGGATGAACTGCTTCATCATCGACGCCCAGCGCAGCAGCGCGAGCAGCGGCCCGGAGTATTCCAGGATGCGGCCTTCGTCGATCATATAGACTTCGATGTGCGTGTTCGAGTGGATCGGCAGCCGGTCGGTCTCGACCAGCAGCAGCACGAAGAACGCCGCGACCAGGAACAGATGCGCCGGGCTCCAATAGACCGCCGGCTGCGCCACCAGCAGATGGTTCACCACGAACGGCAGCATCGACTTGGCGAGCAGCGTGATGCCGACGAACACCAGGATCAGCGTCGGCTCGGCCAGGATCGTGACCATGACCGCCCGGCTGGAACCGATGCCGCCATAGGCGCTCGACGTGTCCAGCCCGGCCAGCGTGACCATGAAGGAGCCGAGCGTGAGGATCAGGCCGCCGCCGAGAATGTCGCCCATGTCCGAGAGCGGCAGCGGGAAGTTGGTCAGCACCGGGATCAGGATCGGCACCGTCATCATGCAGGTGAACGCGACCAGCGGCGCCGCCCAATAGACCCAGGAGGCCGTCTCCGGCACCACGAGCTGCTTGTGGAAGAGCTTCCACAGGTCGCGGTAGGGCTGGAAGATCCCCGGCCCCTGCGCGCGCTGCACCCGCTCCTCGAACTGCAGGATGCAGCCCTGCAGCAAAGGGGCAAGGCAGAGCGTCACCACGACCTGCGCGATCTGCAGGAGGACGTCGCGCGGCGTCACGATGAATGCCGCGACGCCGTGCGCGACGGACGGCCAGAGACAAGTCGCGGGCAGCCGAGTCCGCAGAGAGCCAAAACATCCCCCCCGTCGTCCACAACGGATCACGGAGGAGTCATCAGCCCCGAGGGCGGTTACACGGCGGACTCCATCGCCGGAACGAGAGCCTACGGAGGCGCCCCGGCGCCTGTCAACGGCGTTCCGCGGGCGTCAGGGCAACGACTCCAGGTGCCCCAGTGGCCGCGCACCGCCTCGGCCAGACGCTCAGGCGGCGGGGCGGCGGAGCAGAGGTAATAACGCCGTTCGGTGGTGCTGACGCCGCTGGTCGGCACCGTCGCCTCGACCATGGCGATGGCGATGGCGGCGAGCCTGGGAAAGCGGGGGGTTCGTCGGGATAGCGGTGGTCGGAGAGCCGCCAGCCGACGTTATGGCTGACGCTGCTGCGGCGGGTTTCGATGCGGCCATGGTCCTTGCCGATCGCCTCGCAGACTGCCACGTCGCCGGCCGGCGGGTCGGCGAAATAGCCGGCGATCTCGCGCCGCAGGGTCGCCTCACCATCATCAGACGCGCGGGCCGCAAGCGCGTGGCGGCGTTCGAACATTTCGCCGAGCATCGACAGGACGCACTCGACGCCGCCACCACCCAGGGAACCGCATGACCCTGCGCCCTCCCGCAGGTCTTGCCTGCGGCGGGTTTTCATGGCTTGCGCGGCGCTGACGCCGCAGCATCTACTGCACCGAGAGCAGGCGAGGACGCCACCCAATGGACTTCATCATCGGCAAGAAACGCGCCCCGGCCGCCGCCGCGCAGCCCCCGGCCGCGCAGGCCGCCGCCCAAGCCGACGGGACCATCATCGAGGCCGACCAGAACACCTTCATGCGAGACGTGGTCGAGGCGTCGCGCCAACTGCCCGTCATCGTCGATTTCTGGGCCACCTGGTGCGGACCCTGCAAGCAGCTCACGCCCACGCTGGAAAAGGTCGTGCGCGGCGCCGGCGGGCGCGTCCGCCTGGTCAAGATCGACATCGACCGCAACCGCCCGCTGGTCGAGCAACTGGTGATGCTCGGCCTGCCGCTGCAGTCGGTGCCGACCGTCGCCGCGTTCTGGAACGCCCAGGTGGTCGATCTCTTCCAGGGCGCCCTGCCCGAATCCGAGGTGCGCCGCTTCGTCGAGAACCTGCTGAAAGCCGCCGGCGGCACCACCCCCGGCGCCGACCTGCTCGCCGAGGCCAAGGCCGCGCAGGACCAGGGCCTGGCCGAAGAGGCCGCCCGGCTCTACGCCGCCGCCGTGCAGCAGGACCCCGAGAAGCCCGAGGCCTGGGGCGGCTTCCTGCGCGCCCTGATCGCGCTCGGCCGCGAGGACGAGGCGCAGGAGGTGCTGGCGCAGGTCCCGGCGAAATTTTCCGAGCACGCCGAGGTCGCCGGCGCCCGCAGCGCCCTCGCCCTCGCCGAGGAGGGCCGCAAGGCGCGCGCCGAACTCTCCACCTACGAAAAGCGGCTCGCCGCCGACCCGTCCGACCATCAGGCGCGCTACGACCTGGCGAGCGCGCTCAACGCCGGCGGGCGGCGCGAGGACGCCGCCGAGGCGCTGCTGGAGATCATCCGCCGCGAGCGCGCCTGGAACGATGATGCCGCCCGGCTGCAGCTGCTGAAGTTCTTCGAGGCCTGGGGCTTCGACGATCCGGCGACGACGGCGGCGCGGCGCAAGCTCTCGGGGCTGCTGTTCCGCTGATGGGCGCCGCCTCGCCGCGGCTCGAGGACCTGCCGGACGGTTTTCCGGTGTTCCCGCTGGCCGGCGCGCTGCTGCTGCCGCGCGGCCGGCTGCCGCTCAACATCTTCGAGCCGCGCTACCTGACGATGACCGAGGACGCGCTGGCGGCCGGGCGCCTGCTCGGCATGATCCAGCCCGAGCCGCGCGTTCGCTGCGCCGGCAAGGGTCCGGCGCTGTGCCGGGTCGGTTGTCTCGGCCGCATCTCGGCGTTCAGCGAGACCGATGACGGGCGCTACCTGATCACGCTGACCGGCCTGATCCGCTTCACCATCGCCGAGGAATTGCCGATGCGGCGCGGCTATCGCCGGGTGCGCGCGGCGCTGGCGCCGTTTGCCGCCGACCTCGCCCCGCCGCCGTCCGGCCCGATCTGCGACCGCGCCGACCTGCTCGGTGCGTTGCGCGCCTATTTCGCGCGCCAGGGTATCGAGGCGAACTGGGAGGCAATCGGCGGCATGACGGAGGACGCGCTGGTGACCACGCTCTGCATGGCCTGCCCGTTCGACGTCGCCGAGAAGCAGGCGCTGCTGGAGGCAGAGACCGCGAGCGAACGCGCCGCCGCGCTGCGCACCCTGCTGGCGATCGACACCCATGCCCGCCTCGACCCCGGCACCACCCGCGCGAGCTGACCGGAGCACGCCATGTCCGACACCGATCCGCCCGCCCTGCCCGTCCCGGTCGATCCGCGGCTGCTGGAGGTGCTGGTCTGTCCGCGCACCAAAGGGCCGCTGGTGTACGACCGCGCCAACAACGAACTGATCAGCCACGCCGCCGGCCTCGCCTATCCGATCCGCGATGGCATCCCGATCATGCTGCCCGAGGAGGCCCGCGCGCTGGCACCGGAGGAGTGATGCCGACACCGGTGGAAATCCGCCTCAAGCGGGCCGAGCGGCGCCTGGAGGTCGATTTCGACGACGCCAGGCGCTTCGCCTTCCCCGCCGAGTTGCTGCGCGTGGAAAGCCCGAGCGCCGAGGTGCAGGGCCACAGCCCGGCGCAGCGGCGGACCGTGCCGGGCAAGCGCCTTGTCGGCATCGCCGGCGTCGAGCCGGTCGGCCACTACGCGGTGCGCCTGCTGTTCGACGACGGCCACGACAGCGGCATCTTCTCCTGGGACTACCTGTATCGGCTCGGGCAGGAGCAGGACCGGCGCTGGCGCGACTATCTCGCGGCACTGGCCGCGCAGGGCCTCAGCCGCGATCCGTGACGCTGACCCCCGTCACCCCCGCCGCCAGCACCGCGCGCAGATCGGCCGCAGCGAGCGCGATGCAGCCCGCGGTGGGCGCATAGTCCGGTCGCGCCAGATGCAAAAAAATCGCCGAGCCGCGCCCGCGCACGGCCGGCGCATCGTTCCACCCCAGCACGCCGACGATGTCGTAGAGCGCGTCGTTCCGCCACAGCGCCTCGCAGCGCGCCGGATGCGGCAGGCGGACCATGCGGTTGTAGTCGGGATGGCCGGGATCGTCGCACCAGCCGTCCGCGGGCGCGATCGGCTCGCGCGGCACGACGGCCGGCGGAATGGCGCCGCGGTCGGCACGATACAGCACGCGCCGCAGCGGCAGCGCGCCCGCGGGCGTCGCGCCGTCGCCCTCCTGCTTGTCCGCCCGCACGCCGCCACGGCCGAGGGCGGCACGGAAGACGCGCGTGCCGAGCACGAACCTTCCGTCCGGATAGACCAGCGCTTCCATCACTCCGCGCCGGGCAGACGGCCGAAGCGCGCCACCTTGGTGGCGAGACGGCGGTGGTTGACGCGGTTCGGCGCGACGGCGTGCGGCCCATGCGTGGCGTCGCGGCGGAGCGAGGCGTGCATCATCTTGTTCCGGTCCGGCCCGAAGCAGCATCCGGGATGCGCCCTTCGGCGGCAAGCGCCGGCGGCGCGCATCAGCCGTTCCCAGCCCTCCGGGCGGGGCCGCGTGCGCGTTTCGCGGCCGTCACGCGAATGTGCGCGGGTTGAACCAGCGCATGAACGTAACCAATGTAAACGGACGCGTTAAGATATACCGTATGGCGTGACTTGGAACAGTTTCGCCTTGCGTCTGTCGTGCATGAAACCGGGGCGCCGGCGTCCGGCCGCGCCGTCGCTATAGGAGGGTAGAAGAATGACCGGGGAACGACCTATTCTCATTGTCGATGATGATCAGGCATTGCGCGCGACGCTGGCCGAACAGCTGGCGGTGGACGGCGAGTTTGCGGCCAGCGGCGCCGAGACTGCGGGCGAGGCGGAAGCAAAAATGACCGCCCGCGAATCCAGGTTCGACGCGATCATCCTGGATGTCGGCCTGCCCGACGGCGACGGCCGCGACCTGTGCGCGCGCCTGCGCCGCAGCGGCATCAAGGTGCCGATCATCATGCTCACCGGCTCCGACCAGGAGGCGGACGTGGTGCGCGGCCTCGATTCCGGGGCCAACGACTACATCGCCAAACCGTTCCGCATGGCCGAGCTGCTTGCCCGGCTGCGCGCCCAGCTGCGCATCTTCGAGAACAGCGAGGATGCGGTGTTCACCATCGGGCCGTACACGTTCCGCCCGGCGGCGAAGCTGCTGCAGGAGCCGGCGCGCAACCGGCGCATCCGGCTGACCGAGAAGGAAGCGGCGATCCTGAAGTTCCTGTACCGCGCCGGCACCCGGCCGGTGGCGCGGCAGGTGCTGCTGAACGAGGTGTGGGGCTACAACGCCGCCGTCACCACCCACACGCTGGAGACGCACATCTACCGCCTGCGCCAGAAGATCGAGCCGGACCCGTCGAACGCCCGCCTGCTGGTCACCGAGGGCGGCGGCTATCGGCTGGACCCGGAGGGCATCCGCCCGCCGGCCTGACGCGGCGGCGCCGCGGCAAGCGCACGGCGGGCGGGCCTGGCTCAGGCCCGCCCGCCGTGTGCCGTTGTGCCGGACGCGGATTGGCCGGCCAGCGCGCGCGCCATCTGGCTCAGCGCCTCCTGGTGCTTCTCGTTGTCGATGGCGGCAAAGTTGCGCGCGAGTTCCAGGCACATCCGCTGCCGCTGCGTCATCTCCGCCGGCTGCTCGCTGCGCGACAGCCCGTCGAAGAACCACGACACCGGCACGCCCAGCACCTGCGCGATCTCGTAGAGGCGGCCCGCCGAGATGCGGTTGAGGCCGCGCTCGTATTTGTGCGCCTGCTGGTAGGTCACGCCGATCATCTGCGCGAGCTGCTGCTGCGACAGGCCGAGCATGATGCGCCGCTCGCGGATGCGCGCGCCGACATGATGGTCGGCGGCGTTGGCGCGCGGCGACGGCTTCGCCTCGGCCTCCGGTTCCCCCAAGATCACCCGTGGCGGCACGGCGCTACCGGCCGGATCCGTCACTGCAAGCCCAACCGCGGGACTGTGATCGCTCGTCTCGGGCATGATGAGTGTCTCCTTCACCCATAGCCACTGCCACAGACAATGCGCGAGTGATACTCAAAGCTTCCCGCCTCGCGCGAATGCTACTTTGAGACTTGACGTGGCGGTGTCTTTGGCGGGAGCGGGTATGCTGCTACGCTTTCGTTTCAGTCCTTGGCCGTGCCCGTATCGGTTTTGTCTTTTTCTCCTTGTTCGCCTACTTGGACCGCTGCCAGCTTCGGTTCGCCGCCCTGCGCCACCCGCACCCGCGCCAGTTGCGCGCGCAAAAACTCCACCTCGGCCCGCAGCGCCTTCACCTCGTCCTGCAATGCCGGCCCGGTGGCGGCACGGGCGTCATTCGTGTCGGGCTCGCGGAAGCCGAACGGCGAGAACAGGTGTATGGCCCGTTCCATCATCGCCATGTTCTGCCGCCCGACCTCCTCGATGTTGCCGAACGGGAAGAAGTTGCCCATGGTCTGCTGCACGGCGACGCGCACCTGCTCCTGCTGGCGCGCGAAGCTGGTCATCGCCTGCTCCAGATAGCGCGGCACCAGGCTCTGCATCTGATCGCCGTAGAAGCCGATCAGCTGGCGCAGGAAGCCGGTGGGCAGCATGGCGCGGCCCTTGCTCTCCTCCTCGACGATGATCTGGGTGAGCACGCCGCGGGTGATGTCCTCGCCGGTTTTTGCGTCATAGACCACGAAGTCGCGGCCGACGCGGACCATCTCGGCCAGCGTATCGAGCGTGATGTAGCTTGAGCTTTCGGTGTTGTAGAGTCGGCGGTTGGCGTATTTCTTCACCACCACCGGCGGCTGGTCGGGCGGCTTGCCCTCCGGCTGCTTGGCGGCGGGATCGTTCGGCAGCGGCTGCGACATGTTCGCCCTCGCGCGGGATGGGCCGCGACGGTAGCATGCCGCAGTGCAACACTGAAAGCCGCCCGGTGCGGTGCCGATCAGGTCGGCGGCGGGTTTTCCAGCGGCCGGAGGCGCCCGGATGGGCGACGGTCAGGAGGGTCGATGACGGATGGACGAGGGCGAACCCCGCCGCCCCTCGCCGGGCGGGAAGGCAGCCGATCCGCAGGCGCCCGACCTTCAGGCATTGGCGCACGACTGGATCACGCTCTGGCAGAGCGAACTGGCCGCGGCGGCGGCAGACCGCGAGGTGCAGGAGGCGTGGCAGAACCTGGCCGGGCTGTGGGCCGGCGCCGCGACGGCGTTGCTGCACGCGGTGCCGCGGGGCGGCGCTGATGGACGGACGGGCGGGTCCGGGGCCGCTGCTGCGCCGCGGCCCGCGCCCGCTGCTGCTGCACCTGACGCTCGCGATGCTGAGATCGAGCGGCTCCGTCGCCGCGTCGATGCGCTGGAACGCCGGCTCGCCGAGCTCGATGGCGGCGGCAAGGGCGGCGCTCGGCGATAGCGCCGCGGATTTCCCCGCCGCGGTGCTGGCGGAGGCGCTGCGGCAGGACCGTGCGCTGATCGCCGGCATCGCCGCCTATCGCCGCCATCCCTGGCGTCGCGACCTGCCCGATCCGCCCGCGATCTGGCAGGAAGGCGAGACACGGCTGCTCGACTACGGCGGCGCAGGGCGGACGGTGCTGTTCGTGCCGAGCCTGGTGAACCGCGCCTATGTGCTGGACCTCGCACCCGGCCATTCGCTGCTGCGCTGGCTTGCCGGCCAGGGCGTGCGCCCGCTGCTGCTCGATTGGGGCTGGCCGGGCGAGGTCGAGCGGCGGTTCACGCTCACCGACTACATCGCCGGGCGGCTGGAGCGGGCGCTGCTGGCGGCAGGCGAGCGCGTGGTGCTGGCCGGCTACTGCATGGGCGGGCTGCTCACGCTGGCGGCGGCGCAGCGGCGGCCGGACCTCGTGGCGGGGCTGGCGCTGCTCGCCACGCCCTGGGATTTCCACGCCGCCGGCGCGGCGCAGGCGGCGGCACTGGGGCGGCTGCTGGCGCTGCTGGAGCCGGCAATGGCGGTCGGCGGCGCGCTGCCGGTCGATGCGTTGCAGGTGCTGTTCGCGATGCTCGACCCGTTCGGCATCGCCGAAAAATATCGCGGCTTCGCCGAGCTCGACCCGGCGAGCCGGCGGGCGCGGCTGTTCGTCGCACTGGAGGACTGGCTGAACGACGGCATCCCGCTCGCCGCCCCGGTCGCGCGCGAGTGCCTGGAGGGCTGGTACGGCGCCAATACGCCGGGACGCGGGGAGTGGCGGGTAGCCGGGCTGCCGGTCGATCCGGGCGCGCTGCGCCTGCCCGCCTTCGTCGCCGTGCCCACCCGCGACCGCATCGTGCCGCCGGAGAGCGCGCGCCCCCTCGCCGCCGCGATCCAAGGCGCGGTGCTGCTGGAACCGGGGGCCGGGCATATCGGCATGGCGGCCGGCTCGACCGCCGAGCGCGCGCTGTGGCGGCCGTTGCGCGAGTGGGTCGGTGGACTATCCGGTAGGGAAAAGACGAACCGCGCGACGCCCGCCGTTCTCGGATCGCTCAACGAGCATCAATTTGCGACGCTACGTTGCCTGCTGCGGAGACGAGGCTGCCCTGCGGGCGCGGGGATGCGCTGCGCTTTCCCGCCCTACGCCTGCTAACTACCTCGGCGGTTATAAGGACATGGCCGGCTAAGTGACCTTGCCCCGCACCTGGAACTCCGGCGCCCGCCACGCCCCATTCGCCAGCACCTCGCGCAGCGCCGCAACCGCGTGCCAGACGTCGATGTAGCGCAGCGTCAGCGGCGTCAGGCCAAATCGGAGAATGTCGGGCGTGCGCACGTCGCCGATCACGCCGCGCGCGATCAGCGCCTGCATCACCGGATACGCTTCGGGATGCGCGAGGCTGATCTGGCTGCCGCGCCGCGCCGGGTCCGACGGCGTCAGCACGCGCAGGCCCAGGCCGGCACACTGTTCCTCGACAAGCGCGGCAAACACGTCGAACAGGCGCAGCGATTTTTCCCGCACCTGCGCCGCCGGCGCCTCCAGCATCAGCTCGACGCCGACTGCGAGGGCGGCGAGGCTGAGCACCGCCGGCGTGCCGACGATGGCGCGCGCGATGCCGCCGGCCGGGCGGAATTCCGGCTCGAACGCGAACGGCGCGGCATGGCCGAGCCAGCCGGTGATCGGGAAGCGCAACGCCTCGTGCAGCCGCGGCGCAGCGTACAAAAACGCCGGCGCGCCCGGGCCGCCGTTGAGGAACTTGTAGCCGCAGCCGACGGCGAGATCGGCATCGCACGCCGCCAGATCGAGCGGCACCGCGCCGGCGGAATGCGCCAGGTCCCACAGCGCCAGCGCGCCCGCCGCGTGCGCCGCGCGCGTCAGCGCCGCCATGTCGTGCATCGCCCCCGTGCGGTAATCGACATGCGTGAGCATCAGCACCGCCACGTCGCCGTCGAGCGCCTCCGCCAGCCCGGCGGCGGCAACGGTGCGCAGACGGTGACCGCCCTCGCGGAACGCGGCAATGCCCTCGGCGACGTAGAGGTCGGTGGGAAAATTGCCCCGCTCGGAGAGGATGGTCCGCCGCCCCGGCCGCAGCGCCAGCGCCGCGCCGAGCAGCTTGAACAGGTTGATCGACGTCGAATCGGCCACCACGACGCTGCCGGCCGGCGCGCCGATCAGCCGTGCGATGCGATCGCCGACGCGCAGCGGCAGATCCATCCAGCCGGCATCATTCCAGCTGCGGATCAGCCCCTCGCCCCATTCGTGGCCGATCACCTCGGCGATGCGCCCGGCGGTGGCGCGCGGCAGCGCGCCGAGCGAGTTGCCGTCGAGATAGACCACGCCGTCGGGCAGCAAAAACCGCGCGCGGAAGCCGGCGAGCGGATCGGCACGGTCGAGGGCTTGCAGGTTGGCGAGGGTGACCATGACGAACCGGACTCCTGGGACGAGATCGCGCCGGCGACGGTGAAGGGCCGCATGGGCGACACCGTGGTCGAACAGGACGAATACATCCGCCACAACGCCTCGGCCGGGGCGCTTGCTGCTTTAATATCCCCGGCATCACCGTCAAACGGCACCGGCCTTCTGCCGGGGGTGATTGTCGGCCGCCTCCGCGGTATGACATGGCCACTCGATCCGAAAGATAGGGACCGCCATGGCGAAGATGCGCGTTATCCAAGTGGGAAAGAAAGGCGGTCCGTTCGAGCTGGTCGAACGGGACCTGCCTCAGCCCGGGCCGGGGGAGGTGCGCGTCAAGGTCCAGGCATGCGGCGTCTGCCACAGCGATTCGATCGCCAAGGACGGGCTGTTCCCCTCGGTGCAGTATCCGATCGTGCCCGGGCACGAGATCGCCGGGGTGATCGACGCGGTCGGCAGCGGCGTCATCGGCTGGACCGCGGGCACGCGCGTCGGCATCGGCTGGTTCGGCGGCCATTGCGGCCGGTGCGAGCCGTGCCGCCGCGGCGATCTCGTCGATTGCCGCAACCTGCGCATTCCCGGCGTCACCTACGATGGCGGCTATGCCGAGGCGATGGTCGCGCCGGCCGACGCACTGGCCCGCATCCCGGACGACCTCACCGCCGCGGACGCTGCGCCGCTGCTGTGCGCGGGCGTCACCACCTACAACGCCTTGCGCGAAAGCGGGGCGCGGCCGGGGGATCTGGTCGCCGTCCTGGGCATCGGCGGGCTCGGCCATCTCGGCGTGCAGTTCGCCGCGAAGATGGGGTTCCGCACCGTCGCCATCGCCCGCGGCCGTGACAAGGAGGCGCTGGCGCGGCAGCTCGGCGCGCATGTCTATCTCGACAGCCGGTCGCAGGACGTGGCGGCCGAGTTGACCAGGCTCGGCGGGGCCAAGACGATCCTGGCGACCGTCACCAGCGGCAAGGCGATGAGCGCGGTGATCCCGGGCCTGGCGGTGCGTGGCCGGCTCGTCGTCGTCGGTGTCGGGATGGACCCGATCGAGGTGTCCGCGTTCGACCTGATCGGCGGCAGCCGTTCGGTGACGGGCCACGCATCGGGCGCGTCCATCGACTCGGAGGACACGCTCGCCTTCAGCGCCCTGACCGGCGTGCGCCCGACCATCGAGACCATGCCGCTGGAACGCGCGGCCGAGGCTTACGACAAGATGATGCGCAACGAGGCCCGCTTCCGCATGGTGCTGCTCACCGGCCGGTGAGCAGCCGCCCTGCTGCGGCATCAGCCCCCCGCTTTGGGGGGAGCTGGATGCCGCGGCCGGACTTTGTCAAGCGTGCGGGACGGCCTACATCCAGGACGGATGCCGTGGATCGCCAGGGAGAAGCCAGATGGACGACATCGTCATCGTTTCCGCCGCCCGCACGCCGGTGGGCAGTTTCAACGGCGCGTTCGCGCAACCTGCCCGCGCACATGCTCGGCGCCGTCGCGATCCAGGCCGCGATCGCGCGCGCCGGCATCGCGCCGGGCGACGTGGACGAAGTCATCCTCGGCCAGGTGCTGACCGCCGCGCAGGGCATGAACCCGGCCCGCCAGGCCGCCCGCGCCGCCGGCATCCCGGACGACAAGACCGCCTTCGGCATCAACCAGGTGTGCGGCTCCGGCCTGCGCGCGGTGGCGCTGGCCGCCCAGCAGGTCCGCACCGGCGAGAGCACTGTCGTGGTCGCCGGCGGGCAGGAGAGCATGAGCCTGGCGCCGCACGCGCAGCACCTGCGCGGCGGGCAGAAGATGGGCGACATCGCGCTGATCGACACGATGATCAAGGACGGGCTGTGGGACGCCTTTAACGGCTACCACATGGGCACCACGGCCGAGAACGTCGCCCGCTCCTACCAGATCACCCGCGAGGACCAGGACGCGCTGGCGCTGGCCAGCCAGCAGAAGGCGAGTGCCGCGCAGAAATCCGGCCGCTTCAAGGACGAGATCGCGCCGGTGACGGTGAAGGGCCGCAAGGGCGACACCGTGGTCGATCAGGACGAATACATCCGCCACGATGCCTCGGCCGAGGCGATGGCGAAGCTGCGGCCGGCGTTCAGCAAGGACGGCACGGTGACCGCCGCCAACGCCAGCGGCATCAACGACGGCGGCTGCGCGCTGGTGGTCATGTCGGCCAGGGAAGCCGAGCGGCGCGGGCTGAAGCCGCTCGCCCGCATCGCCAGCTTCGCCACCGCCGGGGTCGATCCGGCGCTGATGGGCACCGGCCCGATCCCGGCCAGCCGCAAAGCGCTGGCGCGCGCCGGCTGGAAGGCGCAGGACCTCGACCTGGTCGAGGCCAACGAGGCGTTCGCCGCCCAGGCCTGCGCGGTGAACAAGGAACTCGGCCTCGATCCGGCGCGGGTGAACGTCAACGGCGGCGCGATCGCCATCGGCCACCCGATCGGCGCCTCCGGCGCGCGGGTGCTGACCACGCTGCTGCACGAGATGGGCAAGCGCGACGCCAGGCGCGGCCTGGCGACGCTGTGCATCGGCGGCGGCATGGGGGTCGCGATGTGCGTGGAGCGGTAAGGCAGCACGGCCGCCCCGGAAGCATTTCTGCAAGTTGGTTGCATTATTGCCCTCTGCCGCCGCTTGCGGGAGAGGGCGGCGCGGCGGGCAAGACAAGTGCGCGGCGTTTAACGCGGCGGTAAGTGCCGCCCGGCAGGTTCTGCCCGGTGGCAATCCTGGCCGGGCAAAATGCGGCGCACGACAGCACAAAACCGGGCGACGCTCCCATGAGCGGCGTGCTGGAGGGCCTCAAGGCGCTCGGGCCGGCGCGGCTCGCGGCGATGGGTGCCGTGGCGGCGGCGGTGTTCGGGCTGCTGGTGGTGCTCGCCATGCACGGCGGCAGCGCGCGCATGGGGCTGCTCTACGCCGACCTCGACCTGCGCGAGGCGTCGCAGATGGCCGACACGCTGGAGCACCAGCACATCCCCCACCAGGTCGGCGCCGGCGGCAGCGAAATCCTGGTGCCGGTCGACCGCATCGACGAGGCACGGCTGCTGCTGGCGCATGACGGGCTGCCCAGCGGCGGCTCGGTCGGCTACGAGATCTTCGACCGCGGCGACGGCCTGCTCGCCAGCGCCTTCACCCAGCGCATCAACCAGACCCGCGCACTGGAGGGCGAACTCGCGCGCACCATCCAGACCATCCGCGGCGTCCGCGCGGCGCGCGTGCATATCGTGCTGCCGCACCGCGAGCCGTTCGCGCGCGACGAGCAGGCCGCCCAGGCCTCGGTGCTGCTGACGCTCGCCGGCAGCATGCGGCCCGACCACGAGGAGGTGCAGGCGATCCTGAACCTCGTTGCCGCCGCCGTGCCGGGGCTGCGGCCGGACAACATCACGCTCGCCGACAGCCGCGGCAACCTGCTGGCGCGCGCCGGACAGGGCAGCGGACCGCTCGGTGCCGCGACCTCGCTGGACGCGTTGCAGCACACCGAGGAGCTGCGCCTCGCGCAGGCCGTCGAGGACGTGCTGGAGCCCAGCCTCGGTCCCGGCCACGTGCAGGCCGAAGCCACCGTCGAGATGGACCTCGACCAGGTGCATGAGACGCAGGAACGCTTCGACCCCGACGGGCAGGTGGTGCGCAGCACGCAGACCGTCAGCGACCAGAGCCGCAGCGCCGACGCCGCGCCGGCCACCACCAGCGTGCAGAACAACCTGCCGAACCCCGACCCCGGACCGAGCGGCGCCGGCTCGCAGGACAAGCACCAGGAAGAGACGACCAACTACGAGATCGGCAAGACCGTGCGCAGCGTGGTGCGCGAGCATCCGCAGATCCGCCGCATCAGCCTCGCCGTGATGGTCGATGGCATCGAGGAGCATGACGCCAAGGGCGCCGTCCACTGGCGCCCGCGCAACGCCGAGGAACTGGCGCGCATCACCGCTCTCGTGCGCGGCGCCGTCGGCTACGACGAGAAGCGCGGCGACCATGTCGAAGTCGCCAGCATGGTGTTTGCCCATGAACCGCAGGCGGGCGGCGCGCCGCCGCTGCTCGGCCTGGGATTCGAGAAGGCCGATGTGGTGCGCCTCGCGCAGACCGGGTTGATCGGGTTGCTCGGGCTGGCGGCGCTGCTCTTCGTGCTGCGCCCGACCGTGCTGCGGCTGGCGCGCCTGTCCGCGCTCGATGCCGACGCCGGGCAGCTCGCGTTCGCGGGCGCTGCGGCCGGTGTCGCGGCGAGCGGCGCCGGTGTGCTCGCCGGCAGCGCCGTGCCGCGGCTGCCGGCGCCGGGTGGCGCCGGCAGCGGCGAGACCGACGAGGTGATGGTCGCGGTCGCCAATGTCGAAGGCCATCTGCGTGCCTCCTCGATCCGCCAGGTCGCCGAACTGGTGGACAAGCACCCCGAGGCGAGCCTGACCATCGTGCGCGCCTGGATGCAGCAGGAGAACGGCTGATGCCGCAAGCCGAACCGTCGCGCGCCCTGACCGGCCCGCAGAAGGCCGCCGTGCTGATGCTGGCACTCGGCGAGGAGCAGTGCGCCAAGCTGTTCGGGCTGATGCACGAGGACGAGATCAAGGAAATCTCCGTGGCTATGGCGCAGCTCGGCACCGTGCGGTCCGACATGGTCGAGCGCCTGTGCATCGAGTTCGCCGGGCATCTCGGCGGCTCCGGCAACATCGTCGGCAGCTTCGACAACACCGAGCGGCTGCTGATGAAGACGCTGCCGCGCGACCGCGTGTCGCAGATCATGGAGGAAATCCGCGGCCCCGCCGGCCGGACGATGTGGGACAAGCTCGGCAACGTCCACGAATCGGTGCTCGCCAACTACCTCAAGAACGAATACCCGCAGACCGTCGCTGTGGTGCTCACCAAGGTGCGGCCCAAGCACGCGGCGCGCGTGCTGGCGATGCTGCCGGAAGGCTTCGCGATGGAGGTGGTGATGCGCATGCTGCGCATGGAGAGCGTGCAGCGCGACGTGCTGGACAATGTCGAGCAGACTCTGCGCTCGGAGTTCATGTCCAACCTGGCGCGCAGCACGCGGCGCGATTCGCACGAGGTGATGGCGGAGATCTTCAACAGCCTCGACCGGCAGGCGGAGCAGCGGTTCCTGACAGCACTGGAGGAGCGCAGCCACGAGGCGGCGGAGCGGATCAAGTCGCTGATGTTCACCTTCGACGACCTGCACCGGCTGACCCCGCCGGCGGTGCAGGCGCTGCTGCGCAGCATCGAGAAGGACAAGCTGCCGCTGGCGCTGAAGGGCGCGTCGGAGAAGCTGCGCGACCTGTTCTTCGGCAACCTCTCCGAGCGTGCGGCGAAAATGCTGCGCGAGGAGATCGAGGCGCTCGGCCCGGTCAAGCTGCGCGACGTGGACGAGGCGCAGGCCGCGATCGTCATACAGGCAAAGGAACTCGCCGCGTCCGGCCAGATCGACATCGGCGAGCAGGCGGACGAGGAGCTGGTGTATTAGCATGCGCGACACCGCCAGTATGCGCGACACCGCCGCGATGCTGCTGTTCCCCGAGGATTTCGCGCAGGCACGCCAGCAGCCGCCGCAGCAGCCCGAGCCGCCGCCGCCCGGCTTCACGCCGGAGGACGTGGCGGTGGCGCGCGACGCCGGCTTCGCCGCGGGCGAGCGGGCCGGACGCGACGCCGCAGCCGCCGAGCTGCGGGTTCGCACCGCCGAGACGCTCGCCGTGATCGCGACGCGGCTCGACGGCGTGCACGAGGCGGCGACAGAGGCCGCCGAGGCGAGTGCCGCGGCGCTCGCGCAGCTGCTGCTGGACGCGCTGGGCGCCGCGTTCCCGACCCTGCGGGCGCGCCACGGCGAGGCCGAGCTGCGCCGCGTGATCGCCGCCATCGCGCCGGCGCTGACGCGCGAGAAGCAGGTGGTCCTGCGCGTGCATCCCTCGCTCGCCGGTGCGGCGGCCGAAGTGCTCGCAACCCTGCCGCCGCACACCGGCGCGCCGCCGCGGATCGAGGCGTGCGAACGGATCGCCCTCGGCGATGCCGTCGTCCTGTGGGACGGCGGCAGCGCGGTGCGCGACAGCGCAGCGGCGTGGCGCGAAGTGGCCGAGGCGCTGCGCCCGCTCGGCCTGCTGCACGAAGCGCCGACGACGTCCCCCGCAACGGAGTGAATGATGCCTGACGAATCCGATTTCGCCGAAGCGGCGGCGCCCGCCCCGTTGCAGCTCGATCCGCCGCTGCCGCGCGCCGCGCGCGAGCTGGAGGCGGTGTACGACATCCCGGTCACGGTCAGCGCCGTGCTCGGCAAGACCACGATGCAGGTGAGCCAGCTGCTCAAGCTCGGCCGCGGCGCCGTCGTGGAGCTCGACCGCAAGCTCGGCGAGGCGATCGACGTCTATGTCAACAACCGGCTGGTGGCACGCGGCGAAGTCGTGATGGTGGACGAGAACCGCCTCGGCGTGACGATGACGGAGATCGTCAAGACGGACCGCGGGTAGCGTCACGCCATGCGCGTGCTCATCATCGGCTCGCTGGCGGCCGAACTCGGCCAGGCCGCACAGATGGCGATGGCGCGCGGTGCGCGCATCGCGCAGGCCGACGATCCCGATGCGGCACTCGACCGGCTGCGCGCCGACGGCGGCATCGATCTCGTGCTCTGCGACCTGCGCCACGACATCGGCGCGCTGCTGCGCGCGCTGGCACAGGAGCGCATCGTGGTTCCGGTCGTCGCCTGCGGCGTCAACGCGCAGGCCGACGCCGCGGTGCGCGCGATCCGCGACGGCGCGCGCGAGTTCCTGCCGCTGCCGCCCGACGCCGAGCTGATCGCCGCCCTGCTCGCCGCCGTCACCGATGAAGGTCATGCCTTGATCTTTGCCGACCCGGTGATGGCGGCGACGATCCGCCGCGTCGAGCAGGTCGCCGCCGCCGACGCCTCGGTGCTGATCACCGGCGAGAGCGGCACCGGCAAGGAAGTGCTCGCCCGCCACATCCATCGCCGCTCGCGCCGCGCCGCCGGCCCGTTCGTCGCACTGAACTGCGCCGCGATCCCGGAGAATCTCCTGGAGTCGGAGCTTTTCGGCCACGAGAAGGGCGCGTTCAGCGGCGCGCTGGCCCGGCGCGTGGGAAAGTTCGAGGCGGCGGACGGCGGCACGCTGCTGCTCGACGAGATCGGCGAGATGGAACTGCGGCTGCAGGCCAAACTGCTGCGCGCGATCCAGGAGCGCGAGATCGACCGCGTCGGCGGCGCCAGGCCGGTGCGCGTGAACGTGCGCATCCTGGCGACCACCAACCGCGATCTGGCAGCCGAGACGGCGAAAGGAAAGTTCCGCGAGGACCTGTTTTTCCGGCTCGACGTGGTGTCGCTGCACATCCCGCCGCTGCGCGAGCGCCGCGGCGACATCGCCGTCCCTCGCCGCGCATTTCGCGCGCCTCTACGCCGAGGTGAACGGCGTGAAGCCGCGTCCGCTCGCCCCGCTGGCGCTGGCGCGGCTGGCCGCGCACCCCTGGCGCGGCAACGTGCGCGAGCTGGAGAACACGATCCATCGCGCGGTGCTGCTCGCCGCCGGCGATGCCATCGGGCCGGAGGCGATCGAGCTGCACGGCGCACCCGCGCCGGCCGCCGCTGCCGCCACGGCCGCGGCGCCGGCCGCGGGCGACGTCGCCGGGCTGGTCGGCCGCCGCGTCGCCGAGGTCGAGCGCGACCTGATCCTGCACACGCTGCACGCCACCAGCGGCAACCGCACGCACGCCGCCACCATCCTCGGCATCTCCATCCGCGCGCTGCGCAACAAGCTGCGCGACTACGCCTCCGAAGGGCTGGCCGTGCCGCCGCCCGCATTCGGCGTCTCGGCCTGATGCCGGACAGCATCGCCGGCCTGCTGCCGGTCTGGTCGGCGCGGCTGCGCGCCTATGCGCCCGGCACCGACGTCGGGCTGGCGCTCGGCGTCGTCGGGCTGCTGTCGGTGCTGGTGCTGCCGCTGCCGCCGTTCGTGCTCGACCTCGGGCTGTCGCTGTCCATCACCGCGGCGGTGCTGGTGCTGATGGTGGCGCTGTTCCTGCGCCGGCCGCTCGACTTCACCAGCTTCCCCACCCTGCTGCTGCTGACCACGCTGCTGCGCCTGTCGCTGAACATCGCCACCACGCGGCTGATCCTGTCGCACGGCAACGAGGGACCGACCGCGGCCGGCTACGTGGTCGCCGCGTTCGGCGGCTTCCTGATGGGCGGCGACGTGATGATCGGCCTGATCCTGTTCGCCATCCTGCTGGTGGTGAACTTCATGGTCATCACCAAAGGCTCCGGCCGCATCGCCGAGGTCGCCGCACGCTTCACGCTCGATGCCATGCCGGGCAAGCAGATGGCGATCGACGCGGAGCTGTCGTCCGGCTCGATCGACGACAAGACCGCGCGCCGCCGCCGCCGCGAGCTGGAGCAGGAGGCCGGGTTCTACGGCGCGATGGACGGCGCCGCGAAATTCGTCCGCGGCGATGCCATTGCCGGGCTGCTCATCACCAGCATCAACATCGCCGGCGGGCTGGCGATCGGGCTGCTGCGCCACGGCATGCCGTTCGCGCAGGCCGCCGACACCTTCACCACGCTCACCGTCGGCGACGGGCTGGTCAGCCAGCTGCCGGCGCTGCTGGTCTCCACCGCCGCCGGCATCGTGGTGACCAAGGGCAGCTCCGAGGGCCGCGCCGACACCGCGCTGCTGGCGCAGCTCGGCGGCAGCCCGAAGCCGCTCGCCATGGCCGCCGGCGCGGCAGCCGTGCTGGCGCTGATGCCCGGTCTGCCGATGCTGCCGTTCATGGCCCTGGCGGGGCTGGCGGGCAGCGGTGCCTGGCTGCGCCACAAGAACCCGGTGCCGCCGCCCGCCGATGCGGCGTCCCCCGCCGCCCCCGCGACCGCCGCCGCGCGCGAGCCGCCGATCAGCGACACGCTGCGCATGGACATGATCCGGCTCGAACTCGGCTACGGGCTGCTGGCGCTGGCCGGCGGCGACACGCCGCGGCTCACCGAGCAGATCAAGGGCCTGCGGCGTGCCATCGCGGCCGAGATGGGGTTTATTCTCCCGCCCGTGCGCATCCAGGACAACATGCAGCTCGGCGCCGACGCCTATTCGGTGCGGGTGAAGGAGATCGAGGCCGGGCGCGGCGAGTTGCGGCCGACGCAGCTGTTGGCGATGGACCCGCATGGCGGCGTGCCGAACCTGCCGGGCGAGCGCACCACCGAACCGGCGTTCGGCCTGCCGGCGCTGTGGATCGACCCGTCGCAACGCGATGCGGCGACGCTGCGCGGCTACACCGTGGTCGATCCGCCGAGCGTGCTGACCACGCACCTGACCGAGATCGTGCGGCAGACCATGGCCGAGCTGCTGTCCTTCGCCGAGACGCAGAAACTGCTCGACGAGCTGCCGCGCGAGCAGCAGAAGCTGGTCGCCGAACTGATGCCGACCCAGATCTCGGTCGGCGGCGTGCAGCGGGTGCTGCAGGCGCTGCTGGCCGAGCGCGTCTCGATCCGCGACCTGCCGACCATCCTGGAGGGCATCCAGGAGGCGTGCGCGGCGCAGGCGCGGGCGGTGCCGGCGATCGCCGGGCACGTGCGCGCGCGCCTCGCCCGCCAGCTCAGCGACGCCCACGCCGGCCCCAACGGCTACATCGCGCTGGTCACCCTTTCGGCCGACTGGGAAGCGGCGTTCGCCGAGGCGCTGGCCGGCCCGGCGGAAGACCGGCAGCTCGCCATGGCACCGAGCCGGCTCAGTGAGTTCATGCAGCGGTTCCGTGCCGCCTTCGACGCCGCCGCGGCGGAATCGCCGGTGCTGCTGACCAGCGGCGCCATCCGTCCGCATGTGCGCGCGATCGTCGAGCGCATCCGCCCCGCCACCGCCGTGCTCGCCCAGGCCGAGATCTTTCCGCGCGCCCGCATCCGCACCGTGGGCACCATCTGATGCGGCTGAAACTGTTTCGCGCCGCCACGGTCAAGCAGGCGATGGGCAACGTGCGGGCCGAGCTGGGCGCCGAGGCGATGATCCTCGGCACCCGCCGGGTCGCCGGCGGCGTGGAAGTCACCGCCGCGCTGGAACCGCCCGAGCCGGTGCTGCCGCCGCCGATCGACGCCCACGCCGCCGCGTCGCTGGCCTGGCACGGCGTGCCGGCGCCGATCATCGAACGCCTGCGGCTGGCCCCGCTCGACACCGTGCTGCGGTTCGCGCCGCTGCCGCTCGGCATCGGCGGGCCGCCGCTGCTGTTCGCCGGGCCGCCGGGGGCGGGCAAGACGCTGACCGTGGCGCGGCTGGCCACGCGGCTGGTGATGGAGGGCACCGCCCCGCAGGTCGTCACCGCCGACGGCCGCCGCGCCGGTGCCACCGAGCAGCTTTCGGCGCTGACCCGCCTGCTCGGCCTGGACCTCGCGGTCGCCGCGCATCCGGTGGCGCTCACCCGCGCGGTCGCGCAGCGCAAGGACGGCGCGCCGGTGCTGATCGACCTGCCCGGCAGCGACCCGTTCGAGCCGATGGAGCGCGAGGAACTGGCCGCCCTGTCGGCCGCCTTCGACGCCGTGGTCGTCGCCGTGCTGCCGGCCGGGCTGGATGCCTCCGAGGCCGCCGACATGGCCGGCGCGTATCGCGAGGCGGGCGCCGAGCGGCTGGTCGTCACCCGCATCGACTGCACGCGCCGCCTCGGCGGCGTGCTGGCCGCCGCCGCCGCCGGCCTCGCCCTGGTGGAGGCCGGCATCGGCCCCGGCGCCGCCGACGGGCTGGTCCCGTTCACGCCCGACCTGCTCGCGACCAGGCTCGCCCGCACATCCCCGGACCGCATTGCATGAGCATCATCGCCATCGCCTCCGGCAAGGGCGGGGTCGGCAAGACCTGGCTCGCCATCACGCTCAGCCACGCGCTCGCCCGTGCCGGGCGGCGGGTGCTGCTGTTCGATGGCGACATCGGCCTGGCCAATGTCGATATCCAGCTCGGCCTGACCCCGGGGGCCGACCTCGGTGCCGTCATCGCCGGCGGGGTCGCGCTGGCCGACGCGATCGTGCCGCACGGCGGCGGGTTCGACATCCTCCCCGGCTGCTCCGGGTCCGGCGCGCTGGCTTCCCTCGGCCCGGCGGCGCTGGGGGACGTGCTGCGCGGGCTGCGCGCGCTCACCGCCCGCTACCACGAGGTCGTGCTCGACCTCGGCGCCGGGCTGGACCCGACGGTGCAGCGTCTGGCCGCGTTCGCCGACCTGCTGCTGGTGGTCGCGACCGAGGAGCCGACCAGCCTCACCGACGCCTATGCGGTGCTGAAGCTGCACGAGGCCGCGGCGCGCGGCGACACCGCCCGCATCGTGGTCAACCAGGCCGCCAGCCGCGCCGCCGGCGAGCGCACCTATGCGACGCTGGCGCGGGCCTGCGCGTCGTTCCTCGGCCGCACGCCGCCCTGCGCCGGCGTGATCCGCCGCGACGACCGCGTGCGTGAGGCGATCAGGCGCCAGACCCTGCTGCTGACCCGCCACCCCGCCACGGCCGCCGCCGCCGACGTGGAGGCGCTGGCCGCCGCCCTGGCCTGAGCAGCGAACACTTGCCGCGCGCCGCGTGCGGCTGTTACCGCAGCGGGCATGGGAGGGTCCGTGAGACACGCGGCGTGCGTCGCGGCGGTCGCATGGCTGGCGGCCTTCGGCGCCGCGGTCGGGGCCGACGTGCCGGAAACCTGCCGCGCGCCGGCCTCGGTGACGGTGACGACGCGGCCGATGCCGCAACTGGCCGCGGCGCTGCGGCACGGCGGGCAACTCGACGTGCTGGCGCTCGGCTCGGCCAGCCTGCTCGGCCGCCATGGCGGCGAGGCGGGGTCGGTGCCGGACCGCATGGTCGCGGCCCTGCACGCGCGCATGCCGGACGCGACCATCCGGCTGACCATGCGCGCCGGCCGCACCGAGTCGGCGTCCGACATGCTGGCGACGCTGAAGCAGGAGCTGCCGGCGCACCGCTATCAGCTCGTGCTGTGGCAGAGCGGCACGGTCGAGGCGCTGCGCCATCTTCCGCCCGAGCAGTTCCGCCGCACGCTGGACGAAGGCATCGCGGTGGCGACGGCGGCCGGTGCGGACGTGGTGCTGATCGACATGCAGTACAGCCACCTGCTCGACCAGCACGCCGACCTGGAACCGTACCGGGCGGCGATGACCGAGGAGGCGGCACGGCGGGCGGGCATCATGCTGTTCCCGCGCTATGCGCTGATGCGCGCCTGGGCGGAGGACGGGCAGCTCGACCTGGAGGCCACCGCCAAGCCCGACCGCCGCCGCGCCGTCGCGCGCCTGCACGAGTGCCTGGGCGATGCGCTGGCCGGCATGCTGATCGCGGCAGTGCAGCCGGGCAACCGCTCCTGACGCACGCCGCCCGGCGGCAGTGTGACAACGAGCCGTTGCGTGCTTAGTCTCGCATCCTGGCGGGAGGTCGGCCCGCACCGGGAGGAACCATGTTCGGACTGATGCAGGATCGGCCGCTGCTGATTGCCTCGATCATCCAGCATGCGGCACGCCATCACGGCGGCACCGAGGTCGTGTCGCGGCTGCTCGACGGCAGCCTGCACCGCACCACCTACCGCGCGCTGGAGGCGCGGGCGCGGCGGCTGGCGCGTGCGCTGCAACGCCTCGGCGTGCGGCCGGAGGACCGGGTGGCGACGCTGGCCTGGAACAGTTTTCGGCACATGGAGCTGTACTACGGCATCTCCGGCATGGGCGCGATCTGCCACACGGTCAATCCGCGGCTGTCGGCCGACGACGTGGCCTTCATCCTCGACCATGCCGGCGACACGCTGCTGTTCGCCGACGCGAGTTTTGTCCCGCTGATCGAGGCGGCGGCGGCGAAGCTGGCGGGACGGCTGCGCGGCGTGGTGATGCTGTGCCGCCCGGACGAGATGCCGGCGCTCGCCCTGCCGTCCGGCACCGAGGCGCTGTGCTACGAGGCGCTGATGGACGCGGCCGACGAGGATTTCGCCTGGCCGAGCTTCGACGAGCGGACGGCGGCCAATCTCTGCTACACCTCGGGCACCACCGGGCGGCCGAAGGGCGTGCTGTACAGCCACCGCTCGATCCTGCTGCACACGATGGCGCAGAACTCGGCGGCGGTGTTCGGGCTGCGGCCGGGCGACCGGGCGCTGCCGGTGGTGCCGATGTTCCACGTCAACGGCTGGGGCAGCGCCTATGCCGCGCCGGCAACGGGGGCCGCGCTGGTGATGCCGGGCCGGCACCTGGACGGCGCCAGCCTCGCCGGGCTGATGAACGCCGAGCGCGTGGTGTTCTCGGCCGGCGTGCCGACGGTCTGGCTCGGCCTGCTGCAGCATCTGCGAGCCAGCGGCGAACGGCTGCACACGGTCAAGCGGCTGGTCATCGGCGGTTCGGCCTGTCCGCCGGCGCTGATCGAGGCGTTCGACAAGGAGTACGGCATCGCCGTCGAGCACGCCTGGGGCATGACGGAAACCAGTCCGCTCGGCACCTTCAACACGCCGGTGGACGTGCCCGGCGAGGACGCGGCGGCGGCGCTGCGGCGCAAGGCCAGGCAGGGCCACGCGATCTTCGGCATCGACATGCGCATCGCCGACGACATGGGCAACGAGCAGCCGTGGGACGGCGCCACCTCGGGCAATCTGCAGGTGCGCGGCTGGTGGGTGTGCAGCGCCTATTACGGCGATGCGCCCGGCAGCGCCAACGACGCCGACGGCTGGTTCACCTGCGGCGACGTGGCCTCGATCACGCCCGACGGCAACATGGAAATCACCGACCGCTCGAAGGACGTGATCAAGTCGGGCGGCGAGTGGATCAGCTCGATCCAACTGGAGAACATCGCCGTGGCGCAGCCCGACGTTGCCGAGGCGGCGGTGATCGCGGCGGCGCACCCGAAATGGGACGAGCGGCCGGTGCTGCTGGTGGTGCCGAAGCAGGGGCGGACGATCGAACCGGACACGCTGCTCGCCGCCTATCGCGGGCAGGTGCCGAACTACTGGGTGCCGGACGCCGTCGTGGTGCTGGACGAACTGCCGCACACCGCGACCGGGAAAATCAGCAAGCTGACGTTGCGCAAGCGGTTCCGCGACTATCTGATCGATCCGGCGACGGCGTCCTGACCGGGAATCAGAGGGCGCGGAATTCCAGCGCCACGCCCATCGCCGATTCCGCCGGCACCAGCACGCGTTCCGCCGTCGCCTGCACGCCGCCGACGCCGCCGTCCTGCAACGCCGCCGCGGTGCGGGCGGCGCCGCTCGTGCGCAGCACCAGCGCCGCCATCGCGGCCTCCCGCCCGTCCAGGCCCGGCGCGGCGGCGCCGTAACGGCGTGCCACCTCCGCCGGCGTGACCACGTCGATGCTCGCCAGCCCGGCGAGCAGCCGCACCCCGCCCGCCACCTCGATCACCGCGCCGGCGCCGAAGCCGCGGCGGAACAGCGCGCCGAGCGTCTCCGGCCGCGCCGCGGCGATCACAACGCCGGCGATGCCGAGCGCGCCGTTCGCATGCCGCCGCCATTCGTCGCGCCACACCAGCGCGCGCGTGCGGTGCTGGCAGAAGAACAACCGGCCCGCCGGCGACGCCTCCGGCGCGATCCGCACGACGCGGAACGCCGCGTCCTGCGTCCCCTCCGCCAGCGCCACCGGCCGCGAGAAATCCAGCGCCGGCAGCACCGGCACCCCGGCCGCCGCCAGCGCCGCGTGCGCCGCATCCGCGTCCTCGGTCGCGAAGGCGATGGCGCTCAGTCCTTCCGGTCCGGCGATCACATCGCCGCGAGCCGCCGTCCCCGCCGGGACGCCGAGCAGTTCCAGGTAGTCCGCCCCGAACATCGCCAGGTGATTGATCGACCCCAGCGTGTGCCGGCCCTGCGGCGTCAGCGAGAAACCCAGCCGCGCATAGAGGGCCGCGGCCTCCGTCATGCGTTCGCGCACATTCACGACCACATGGTCGATCAGCGGCGTCGGCAGCGTGATGGCATCGTTGTGCAGAGCTGTCATGGTCGCCCGATCTTGCCGGGAGTTCATTTGCAAGTTGAGACACGGGGCCTAGGTATTCACCGACGGCGCGGCCCTGGCCGCCTGTCCGCCTTTCGAGGCGTTCCCTTACCTGACTCAGGGCGGCGCCCACCAGGACGCCGCCCGTTTTTTGCGCCCGCCGCTCAGTCCGGCAACAGGCTCCATCGCGCCGCGTCATGGCCCGGCGCATAGCGCCGGTTGCTCGCCTCCGGGTTGCGGTTGACCAGCGCGCGGGCATAGAGCGGATGGCGCATGCTGCGCACTTCGTGCTCGATGTCGTGCAGCACCTCGCCGTCCGCCGGATCGGCCAGCACCTGGAAGCGGTACTGGTGCTGGTCGCTCTCCTCGGTGATCAGGCCGCGCGCCAGCAGGCGACGGTGCGGGCCGGAGAAGTCGGCGAGCGAAATCTGGATGTGGTGTCCGTCGAACGCCGGCAGCGCGGCGTCGGTCTCGCGGTAGATCAGCACCGTGTCCTGGCCGGCGCCGATGCGGGCGTTGCCCTCGGCATCCAGCGTCGCCACGGCATCCAGCACCTCGCGATAGAAGCGCACGATGCCGGCGGCGCTGCCGCGCGGCGCGTCGAGCGCCACATAGGCGATGCCGAGCGCGATCGGCCCGAACGCTGGCGACGGCGCGTGGCAGCTTATCCGGTTGCCCCAGGGGCAGGTCACCTCGACCGTCTCGCCGCGGTCGGCGACGGCGAACCGCGTGCCGCGCAGTTTCTGGCCGATGCGCTGCAAGCGCCGGCGCAGCGCATCGAGATCGGGCAGCACGAGGCCGACCACGCCGCGCGTCACCTGCGCCGGCCCGCTTGGCAGGTGGAACTGCGACGTGCCGACGTTGATCCACATGTTGTCGGTGCCGGTCATCAGATAGGGGTCGCGCGTCAGCCCCAGCCCGCTGACATAGAACAGCGTCGCCAGCTGCTGATCCGGCACGCGCGTGTTGACGTGCCCGAACTCGACGACGTTGCCGACATCCTCCGCGGTGCGGTCGTACGCGGGCGTGCTCGTCATCGGCCGGTCCATGTCCCGCCCCTCCAGGTTCAGCGATCGGTCCAGCAGGGCACGCGCTTTTCCAGGAAGGCGTCGATCCCTTCGGCGGCGTCCTGGGCCATCATGTTGCGCGTCATCGCCTCCGCGGCATAGCGGTAGGCGTCGTCCAGCGGCATCTCGGCCTGGCGGTAGAACGCCGCCTTGCCGATGGCGAGCGTGAGCGCGCTCTTGCCGGCGATCTGCGCGGCGAGGGCCGCGACCGCGCCGTCCAGCTGGTCCGGCGGCACCACGCGGTTGACCAGCCCGAGTTCGCGCGCGCGCGCCGCATCGACCAGCTCGCCGGTGAGCAGCATTTCCATCGCCGCCTTGCGGCCCACTGCGCGCGACAGCGCCACCATCGGGGTCGAGCAGAACAGGCCGATATTCACGCCGGGTGTCGCGAAGCGCGCGTCGCTCGCGGCGACGGCGAGGTCGCAGCTGGCAACCAGCTGGCATCCGGCGGCGGTGGCGATGCCGTGGACGCGCGCGATCACCGGCTTGGGCAGCCGGACGATGCGCGTCATCAGCGCGGAGCACTGCGCGAACAGCGCCGCCATCGCGTCGCGGGACGGATCGGCGCGCATCTCGCGCAGGTCGTGGCCGGCGCAGAACCCCGGGCCGGCGCCGCCGATCACCACCACGCGCACGCCGCGATCGGTCGCGATCGCCTCCAGCGCCTCGGCCAGCGATGACATCAGCGCGACCGACAGCGCGTTGCGCGCCGCCGGACGGTTCAGCGTAAGCCAGGCGACACCGCCCGCGTCGCGGCGCAGCAGCGGCGGATGCTCGATCGGGGTCTGCACTGTCATCGCGCCCTCCGCTCCCCATGCTCCCCTTTTCCCGCGCCGGATCAAGCCCCTCTTGATGGGCTACCGGCTTGTGCCCGGCGCCGGGACATCGCTAACCTTGACAAAACGCGATCGGGGGAAAACCTGCCATGCAGTCGCACCTGTTCGGCCGCATGCCCGACGGCACGCCGGTCCACGCCTATACGCTGCGCGACCCGAGCGGGCTGAGTGCGACCGTGATCCAGTACGGCGCACGGCTGGCGGCGCTGGAAGTGCCGGTGGCGGCCGGCGCGCGCAACGTCACGCTCGGCTTCGATGCGCTCGACCCGTACCTGGCGGACGGCGCGCATCTCGGCGCGATCGCCGGGCGCTATGCCAACCGCATCGCCGGCGGGCGGTTCGCGCTCGACGGCCACGACTATCGGCTCTCGGTCAACAACGGCGCCAACACGCTGCACGGCGGCGCGGTCGGCTTCGCACACGTGGTCTGGCAGGCCGAGCCGGAGGGCGAGACGCTGCTGCTCACCCATGTCAGCCCGGACGGCGACCAGGGTTTTCCGGGCCGGCTGCGCGCCGAGGTGCGCTATCGGTTGCAGGGCGGCGATCTGGTCATCGACTACGCCGCGACCACCGACGCGCCGACGGTGGTGAACCTGACCAGTCACGCCTACTTCAACCTCGCCGGCGCCGGCACGGTGCTGGACCACGCCATCAGCATCGCCGCCGACCGCTTCCTGCCGGTCGATGCCGCGCTGATCCCGACCGGCGAGCTGCGCCCGGTCGCCGGCACGCCGTTCGACCTGCGGCGGCCGACGCGCATCGGCGACCGGATCGGGGCGGATGACCCGCAGCTTCGCCGCGGCAACGGGTTCGACCATTGCTTCGTGCTGGCCGATGCGCCGCACCCGGCGCCGCAGCCGGCGGCGCGGCTGGAAGCCGAGGGGATCGTCATGGCGGTGCTGACCACCGAGCCGGCGGTGCAGTTCTACAGCGGCAATTTCCTCGCCGGCCAGCCGTTCGCCTGGCGCACCGGCCTGTGCCTGGAGACGCAGCATTTTCCCGACAGCCCGAACCGCAGCGCGTTCCCCTCCACCGTGCTGCGGCCGGGTGCGGCCTACTGGTCGCGCACCGTCTATCGCTTCGGCGCCGGCTGATCCGGCAGGTCGTCGAACGGAATGCCGCTGGCCGATCGGCCGACGCCGCCCTGCTGTTACCGATCCGGTTGCAGCGGATCGCCGGCGTCTTCTGACGCCGGGCGGAATGACCCTTTTTAACATCAAGACACTCTGGCGTGCGGCGGAGGGCCGCCCTAGGGTCTCCGCGAGCGCCCGCGCGACGCCGGCCCGGTCCGGCGCAGCGTCGGCGCGCCTGCCACCGCCGCCGACCGCACCCTTGCGCGTCGGACGGGCGCTCGTTGGCGCCTGACGAAAGGACTCGGACATGGATCAGTTTTCGCCGCCGGACCTCGCCGTCAACATGCTGCGGGAGGTGATCGTCTCGCTCGTGCGCCGCGACGGGCCGGCGCTGTCGGCCCACCAGCTCGCCGTGTATCTGACCTGCTACCTCACCGATGGGCACCACACCGTGCGCGGCCTGGCCGCGGAGCTGAACGTGTCGAAATCGGTGATCACCCGCTCGCTCGACAAGCTCGGCGAGATGGAGCTGAGCAAGCGCATCCCCGACCCCGCCGACCGCCGCAGCGTGCTGGTGGAGCGCACCGGGCCGGGCTGGAAGCTGCTCGACGAGCTGCGCAGCATCCTGGCCGGCGTGGCCCGCCCGGCCGGCGGCGCTGCACAGGCCGCAACCGGCATGCCGGCGGATTGATTTTCGCCGCTACCGGCGGCATACGTCCAGCGAGCGTCGGGCCGAACGCCGCTGCGGCGGGCGGCCGGGACAGCTTGCTCGGCCTGATCAGGGGAGAAACGCCATGAGGCGCATGCTGCTCGCCACGGTTATCGCATCATTTGCCACGCTCGGCCTCGCCTCCGCGCCGCGGGCGGCGGAGCCGAAGATTCCGATCATCGTCAAGGACACGACCTCGTTCTACTGGCAGATCGTGCTCGCCGGGGCGCGCAAGGCGGGCAAGGACCTGCACGTCAACGTGCCCGAGCTCGGCGCCCAGTCGGAGAGCGACATCAACGGCCAGATCACCATCCTGGAGAACGCAGTCTCCGAGCATCCGGCTGCGGTGGTGATCGCACCGACGCAGTACCAGGCGCTCGGCGCGCCGATCACCGAGGCCGCCAAGCACGTCAAGATCATCGGCATCGATTCCGCGGCCGACTCGAAATCGTTCACCTCGTTCCTGACCACCGACAACGTCAAGGGCGGCGAAGTGGCGGCGGACGCGATGGCCGAGGCGATCACGGCGACCTATGGCAAGGCCGAGGGCGAGGTGGCGCTGATCACCTCGCTGCCCGGCGTGGGTTCGCTCGACCAGCGTGCGAAAGGCTTCAAGCAGGAGATGGCGGCAAAATATCCGGGGCTGAAGCTGGTCGCCGACAAGGTGGCCGACGGGCAGGCGACCACGGCGCTGAACATCATGACCGACCTGATCACCGCCAATCCCAAGCTGCGCGGCGTGTTCGCCAGCAACCTCATCATGGGCCAGGGCGCCGGCGAGGCGGTTGCCGAGAACAAGGCGCAGGGCAAGATCAAGCTGGTCGCCTTCGACAACGACGACAAGCTGGTGAAATTCCTCAAGGACGGCGTGATCTATGCGCTGATCGTGCAGGACCCGTACCGCATGGGCTATGACGGCATCAAGACCGCGCTCGCCGCCTCCAAGGGCGAGAGCGTGCCGGCCAATGTCGATACCGGCGTGACCGCGATCACCAAGGCGACGATGGACACGCCGCGCGCGCAGCAGCTGCTGAACCCGAAGCTGAAGTAAGCGGCTTCGTGGCCGCATCCGACCTGCTGGACCGCCCTGCCCCGCAGGGCGGTCCGGTGGCGTCCGGCCCGTTGCTCGCGCTGCGCGGGCTGGACAAGTGGTTCACCGGCACCCACGCGCTGAAATCGGTCAGCCTCGCCTTCGAGCGCGGCGAGATCCACGGCATCGTCGGCGAGAACGGCGCCGGCAAATCGACGCTGATCAAGCTGCTGACCGGCGTGCATATGCGCACCGCCGGGGAGATCCTGTGGGAAGGCCGCCCGGTCGCGATGAGCGGGCCGCAGGAGGCGCTGGCGCTCGGCATCAACGCGGTGCATCAGGAAGTGGTGCTGTGCCCGCACCTGACGGTCGCGGCCAACCTGTTCCTCGGCGACGAGAGCGTGCGCTTCGGCTTGCTGCAAGGGCGGCGGATGGTGCGCGACGCGCAGCGCACGCTCGACGCGCTCGGCTTCCGGATTCGCGCCGACGCGGTGCTGTCCACGCTGACCATCGGCCAGCAGCAGCTGGTCGCGACCGCGCGCGCGGCGCTGCGCGGCACGCGGTTCCTGATCTTCGACGAGCCGACCGCGTACCTGACGCGCCAGGAAGCGGCGCAGCTGTTCGCGCTGATGCGGCGGCTCAAGGGCGAAGGCGTCACCATCGTCTATATCAGCCACCGGCTCGAAGAAGTGTTCGAGCTGGCCGACCGCGTCTCGATTCTGCGCGACGGCGCGCTGATCTCCACGCACCGCATCGGCGAGATCGACGAGCAGGGCCTGATCCGCGGCATGAGCAACCGCTCGATCGAGCAGATCTACTACAAGGAGACGGTGCCGCGCGGCGCCAGGCTGCTGGAGACGCAGGGGCTGACCGGCAAGGGGTTTGCCGACGTTTCGCTCACCGTCGATCGCGGCGAGATCGTCGGGCTGTACGGGCTGATCGGCGCCGGGCGCAGCGAGTTCGTGCAAAGCGTGTTCGGCCGCCATCGCGCCACCGCCGGGCGCGTGCTGTGGCAGGACAAGCCGGTCGTGATTCGCAACGAGAAGCAGGCGATCCGGCTGGGCATCGCGCTGGTGCCGGAAAGCCGGCGCGACCAGGGCCTCTGTCTCAACCTCGGCGTCGGGCTGAACCTCAACCTGACGATCTATGACCAGCTGACGCACGGACTGACCCTCAGCCGCAGCGCCGAGGCGGAACGCGCGGACCGGCAGATCAGCGACCTGCGCGTCGTCACGCCGTCGCGCGCCACCCCGGTCGCCTCGCTCTCCGGCGGCAACCAGCAGAAGATCGTGGTCGGCAAATGGCTCAACCACGGCGCCGAGCTGTTCATCTTCGACGAGCCGACGGTCGGCGTCGATGTCGGCACCAAGCTGGAGATCTACCGGCTGATGGCGCGGCTGCTGCGCGGCGGCGCGGGGATCATCCTGATCTCCTCGTACCTGCCGGAAGTGTACGAGCTGGCCGACACGCTGCACGTGTTCCGCCGCGGCCGGCTGGCGGCGAGCTACGGACACAAGCTGGCCTCCGTCGAGACGATCCTGACCCAGGCGATCGGCGTCTGAAGGGCATCCCCGTGAGCGAAACCGTCTTCAAGGACCCGATCGAACCGGATGCCGGCGTGCGGCCGCGGGCGCGGCTGAACCTGCTGCTCAGCCTGACGCTGCTCGGCCTGCTGCTGCTGCTGTGGGCGGCGCTGTCGGTCAGCACGGACACCTTCCTGACCGTCAACAACCTGGAAAACCTGATGCGGCAGGCGACGATCTGGGCGGTGATCGCGATCGGCCAGACCTTCGTCATCATCACCGCCGGCATCGATCTGTCGGTCGGCACCGTGCTCGGCTTCGCCGGCGTGGTGATCTCGCTGCTGCTGCAGGCGAACCTGCCGATCTGGCTCGCCGTGCTGCTGACGCTGCTGGTGGGGGTGGCGATCGGCAGCTTCCATGCGTTCGGCGTGATAAAACTCGGCCTGCCGCCGTTCATCATGACGCTGGCGACGCTGACCGCGCTGCGCGGCATCGGCCTGCTGATGACCGACGGCAGCTCCATCTCGATCACCAACGACACCTTCACGAACTTCTCGCGCGGCGGCTTTCTCGGCATTCCGAATCTCTTCTGGATGGTGATCCTGGTCGCGGTGCCGTCCTTCGTGTTCCTCAATCTGAGCCGCTGGGGCCGCTACCTGTTCGCGATCGGCAGCAACCCGGAGGCGGCGCGGCTGTCGGGTGTGAACGTGCAGGCGATGCTGTATGTCGCCTACATCCTGTCGGCGACGTTCGCGGCGTTCGCCGGCATCCTGACCACGTCGCGCATCGGCATCGGCAACGCGACGACGGGCCAGGGATGGGAGCTGCAATCGATCGCTTCCTCGGTGATCGGCGGCACCAGCCTGTTCGGCGCGGTCGGCAGCATTCACGGACCGCTGCTGGGCAGCATCCTGCTGACCACGATCAACAACGGCGCCAATCTGCTGAACGTCAACCCGTTCTGGCAGCTCATCATCACCGGCGGGCTGATCATCCTGATCGTGTATTTCGACCAGTTGCGGCGGAGGAAGCGGTAGGTCAGGCTGTCCGCCAGCGGGCGCGACGGACGCTTGGCTCACCCTCGATCGGTGTCATGGGGTGACGAGTTGGTCGTGACGCACTTTGAAAATCAACGCGGCCCGGCCGGCTTGCCCAGCCCACCGGGGGTCGTGTTAGTATCGCTGCCATGCCGCCCGCCGCATCCCCCGCCCTGGCCGACCGTTTTGCCCCTCTGGTCGAGGGGCTGCGCCGCGCCATCGCCGCCCGCGGCGTCGGGCCTGGGTCTCGCCCTGCCGCTGATGCTGCTGCTCTGGTCGCGGCTCCGCCGCACCGCGGAGCGGTTCGCCCGCCTCGCCGCAAAAGTCCATGCCGGCACGCTGCCGCCGCCGCGCCGCCGCCTGCGCTCTCCCCGCCCGGCCCGGCCCCAGCCGCTCCGGCTGCCGCGCGGCATCGCCTGGCTCGTGCGCCGGCTGCCGCAGGCCGCGTCCGCCGCCTCGCAGTTGCAGCACCTGCTCGCCGATCCGGCGATGGCCGACCTGCTCGCCGCCGCACCCCAGGCCGGGCGGCTGCTCCGCCCGCTCTGCCAAATGCTGGGCGTCCGCCCGCCGCCCGTGCAGCACCCTCCGCCGCCGGTCCGTCCGGCGGCCCCGTCCCGCCCGGCCTGCCGTCCCCGGCCGCCGCCGCGCGCGCAGCCCCGCATCCTCTCCCCGCCCGTCCCCGGCATCCCGCCCGTTCCCGCCTGACCGCGCGGTGCCCCCGCACGCCCACAATGTTCCGAAATTGCAACATATCAACCTGCGAACGGGGAGTAGCGGAAAGGCGGCATGACGCAGCACTATTCCCCCCTCAGTTCCGCGCCTCACCCCGCACCTGCCGCGCGATCACCAGCTTCTGCACCTCCGACGCGCCCTCGTAGATGCGCAGCGCGCGGATCTCGCGGTACAGCGCCTCCACCGCCATCCCGCTGGTCACGCCCAGCCCGCCAAAAATCTGCACCGCCGCGTCGATCACGCGCTGCGCCGCCTCGGTGGCGAACAGCTTTGCCATCGCCGCCTCCTTGGTCACCCGCCGGCGCAGCACGTCGCGCGTCCAGGCGGCGCGATAGACCAGCAGCGCGCTCGCCTCGACATCCAGCGCCATCTCGGCGAGCTTCGCCTGCGTGATCTGCAATTCGGCGAGCACGGTGCCGAACATGCGCCGCGTCTCCGCCCGCGCCAGCGCCTCGTCGAGCGCGCGCCGCGCCAGGCCCACCGCCGCCGCGCCGACGCTCGGGCGAAACATGTCGAGCGTGGCCATCGCCACCTTGAACCCCTCGCCCGGCGCGCCGAGCAGGTTTGCTTCCGCCACCACGCAGTTCTCGAACCGCAGCAGCGCCAGCGGGTGCGGCGCCATGGTCTCGATGCGCGCCGCGACGCGCAGCCCCGGCGTGTTCGCTTCCACGAAGAACGCCGACAGGCCGCGCGCCCCCGGCGCCTCGCCGCTGCGCGCGAACACGATGTAGTGCGACGCGATGCCGCCGTTCGAGATCCAGGTCTTCTCGCCGTCGATCCGCCAGCCGCCGGCAACCCGCGTCGCGGTGGTGCCGAGCGCTGCCACGTCCGATCCGGCATCCGGCTCGCTGAGCGCGAACGCGGCGATGCGCTCGCCGCGCCGCGCCTGCGGCAGCACGCGCGCCGCCAAAGCCGGATCGCCGGCAAGCGCCACGGATGCCGTGCCCAGCCCCTGCATCGCGAACGCGAAATCCGCCAGCGCCGCGTGGCGGGCGAGCACGTCGCGGGCGAGGCAGATCGTGCGCACGTCGATCGCCGCCGCCCCGCCGTCCGGCACCGCCGCGCCGAGCCAGCCGCCGGCCCCGAGTTCGCGCACCAGCCGGCGGCAGGTCGCATCCACATCGCCGCCATCGACCTCCGCCAGATGCGCGGTCGCCCAGGCATCGAGGTCGCGGGCAAATTGCCGGTGCCGGTCCTCGAAGAACGGCCACTCCAGAAAACCCCAGTCCGGCATCAATCGCCCTCGAACACCGGCTTGCGCTTGTTGGCGAATGCCTCGTAGGCACGGACAAAATCGTGCGTCTGCATGCACAGCGCCTGCGCCTGCGCCTCCGCCTCGATCGCGGTGTCGATGTCCATGCTCCATTCCTGATGCAGGCAGCGTTTCGTCATCGCATGCGCGGCCGTCGGCCCCGCGGCCAGTTCCGCCGCCAGCGCCGTTGCCTCGGCCAGCACCGACTCGGGCGCGCACAGCCGGTTGTAGAAGCCAAAACGTTCGGCCTCCTCGCCGCCCATCGAACGCCCGGTGTAGAGCAGTTCGGCGGCGCGGCCGGCGCCGATGATGCGCGGCAGGATGTTGCACGCCCCCATATCGGCGCCCGCCAGCCCGACGCGCACGAACAGGAACGCCACCTTGCTGCGCACCGTGCCGAAACGCAGGTCCGACGCCATCGCCAGGATCGCGCCGGCGCCGGCGCACACGCCGTCGATCGCAGCGACGATCGGCTGCGGGCAGGCGCGCATGGCGCGCACCAGATCCCCGGTCATGCGCGTGAAATCGAGCAGCCCGAGCGTATCGCCCGCCTCGCGCATGCGCACCAGCGGGCCGATGATGTCGTGGACGTCGCCGCCCGAGCAGAAATTGCCCGCCGCCCCGGTCAGCACCACCGCCCGCACCTCGCGCGACGCCGCGAGCCCGCGGAACAGGTCGCGCAGTTCGGCATAGCTCTCGAACGTAAGCGGGTTCTTTCGCTCCGGACGATCGAGCGTGACCGTCGCCACGCGGCCGTCGAGCGCGCAGCGCACATGCCGAGCAACGTCGGAAGCGGCGTCGAAACGCCCGCCGATCTGCGAACCCGTCACCACCGCCTCCCCCCGCACAGGCGGCGATGCTGGCGCAGAAGTGCCGGCGGGTTCAACCGTCTAGCGGCGCGCCATCAGCATGCCGGCGAGGAAACCCACGCCGGCCGCCACCAGCAGCGCGATCAGCGGCTGGTCGTTGGTCAGGTCGCGCACGGTCTCGACGGCATCGCCGAACGCACTCTGCGCCTGGCCGGCGAACTGGCGCGCCTGGCCGCGCATCTCGGTCGCGCTGTCGCCCATCATCCGGCCCGCCGCCTCCTGCGCCTTGCCGGCCATGTCGCGGATGGTGCCTTCCGCCTGATCGCCGCTCATCTGCTGCTGCCTCCTCGGTTGCTCCGGTCACGCCGGCTGCCGGCTGATACGCCGCACGCGACGAACCGTTGCACGGCGGCAAGCCGGGGCGGTCAGAGCTCGCCCTCGTCGCGCAGCATGCGCAGGCTGGCGCGCAGCGCCCGCGCCACCTCGGCCACGTCCGCCGCGTCATGCGCCGCCGAGGTGAAGCCGGAGAGCCGGCTGTTCACATCGACCCCGTGCAGCAGCAGCGCCAGCCGCAACCGCGAGACGAGCCGCGCCGGCGGGCTCTTCAACTCCTGCATCGTGCAGTCGAACGGGTCGAACCGCTCCGGGGTCACGTCGCGCCCGGCCGGGTTGAGGAAAACATGGAAACTCGAGGACTCGCCATACGCCGCCCAGGGCAGACGCTCCTCCGCCAGCACGGCGTTCAGCGCCGCGCGCAGTTCGGCGGCGGTGGCATCGGCACGGGCGATCGCCGCGCCGCGCTCGACGATGCGCAGGCACGCGATGCCGGCGGCGGCGGCGACCGGGTTGGCGTTGTAGGTGCCCTGGTGCCCGATCTTCTCCCGCCCCGCTGCGGGTGCCGCGGCGAAGTCCAGCAGGTCGAGAATCTCCTTGCGCCCGCCCACTGCCGCCCCCGGCATGCCGCCGGCGACGATTTTTGCCAACGTGCTGAGGTCGGGCCGCACGCCGAACGCCGCCTGCGCCCCACCGGGGTCGATGCGGAACCCGGTCACCACTTCGTCCAGGATCAGCAGCGTGCCGTGCCGCTCGGTCAGACGCCGCAGCGCGCGTAAAAACTCCGGGCGCAGCGGCACCTGGCCGAAGCTGGCGCCGGTCGGCTCCAGGATCGCCGCCGCCACCTCGCCGGTCTCCAGCAGCCGCTCCACCGCCTCCAGGTCGCCCGGCGGCGCCAGCACCACGCCCTCGGCGACGCCCGCCAGCACGCCCGGCGTCGGCGAGCCGTCGAAATGGCTGGCGACGCCGGCGGTCATGTGGTCGTGCCAGCCGTGGAAATGCCCCGTGAAGCGCAGCAGCTTTGGCCGCCCGGTGAAGGCGCGCGCCAGCCGCACCGCCATCAGCGTCGCCTCGGTGCCGGATGACGTGAAGCGGATGCGCTCGCAGGACGGCACCATGCGCCTGATCTGCGCCGCCCACGCGACCTCGCGCGGATGGCTGGCGCCGAACTGCGTGCCCTCGGCGGCGGCGGCGGCGATCGCCGCGGTCACCTCGGGATGCGCGTGGCCGAGGATCAGCGCGCCGTGGCCGCCGTAGAAATCGACGTAGCGGTTGCCGTCCACGTCCCATTTGTGGCCGCCCTGGGCGCGGGCGATGGAGGGGCCGTACGGGTCCTGCAGCCGCGCGTCATGGGTGATGCCGCTCGGGAACAGCCCGGCCGCCTCGCGGGCGAGTTCCGCCGAGCCGGGCGTCCGCTCGCGCCAGGCCGCGACGATGCCGGAGTTGGAGGCCACGCGGCCCGCTCAGAGCCGCTTGTGGCTGCCGTCGCACATCGGCTTGGCGGCGCTGTGCTTGCAGCCGCAGAACCAGGCCTCGCCGTCCGCCGCCGCCTTGTGCTCCATCGGCGCAAAACCGCTGCCCTTGTGCGAGCCGTCGCAGAACGGCTGCGACGCGCTTTTTCCGCAGGCGCACCACCAATAGGATTTCCCGGCCTCCAGCCTGACCTGGAACGGCGCCTTCTGGGCGATGGTGGGGGCGGTTGCGGACATGCGGAGCCTCGTGCTTGTGGAGCGGCCCCTGTTTACGATCCTGTGAACCGCGCCGCCAGCGCCGCGTCCACGCCCGTGAGTTCCCGCCGCGGCAGCGCCGCGTAGCCGCCCGCGCGCGCCTTCGGCAACCGCAGCCGCACCAGCGACTCGGCAAGGGCCACCGCGCAGCTCACGCCCTCGATCACCGGCACGGGCAGCCGCGGCTGCACCCGCACCGGCATCGCCGCCATCACCGCACCGATCAGCACCACGACATCGACCATGTCCTCGGCGATCAGGTGTTCCGCCGCGGCGACGATCAGCTCGGCGATCCGCTCCGGTGCTGTCAGCAGATCGAGCGGGTTGGCATCGACCGCGCGCATGCCGCCGCAGCGCGACGCCAGGCCGTAGCCCTCGACCATCTCGCGCAGCGGATAGGCGCTGCGCCGTGACAGCGTGACCGTGCCGAACCGCCCGCCGACGAGGCAGGCGACATGCAGCGCCGATTCGGTCAGCCCGAGCACCGGGATCGCCAGCATCTCGCGCGCGGCGCGCAGGCCGGAGTTGATCGAGGCGCCGATGATCGCGGCGTCGCATCCCGCGGCCTCGCGCGCCAGCAGGTCGAGCGCCGCGTGTTCGGCGATCGCCATTTCCGCCCGCGTGCCGATCACGCGCGCGCCGAAGCGGGCGGTGACGGGCACGATCGCGGTGCCGGGCGCGGCGACGCCGCGCGCGGCGGCGGCGATCGTGTCGGTGACGGCTTGCGTGGTGTTGGGGTTGGCGAGCAGGAGGCGCACGTTCAGCTCCCCCGGTATGTCGAATATCCGAACGGCGCCAGGATCAGCGGCACGTGGTAGTGCCCCGCCGGATCGCCAACCCGGAACCGGATCGGCACCTCGTCATAAAACCCCGCCTCCGCCGTGCCCTGCGCCGCCCGCCATGCGCCGACGCCGAACACGATCTCGTAGTCGCCCGCCGCCAGTGCCGCCCCCGCCAGCAGCGGCGCGTCACAGCGGCCGTCGGCATTGGTGCGGAAACTGCCGAGATGCTGCCGCGCCGCACCCTCCAGCCGGAACAGTTCCAGCCTCAGCCCGGCAGCCGGGCGGCCCGCCGCCGTGTCCAGCACATGCGTGGTCAGCCGCCCGCCGCTCATGGTCCCTTCGCTCCCTGCTGCACCCAGGCCGCGATCTGCTGGCGCTGTGCCTCGGTGATGTGCGTCAGGTTGGCCAGCGGCATCGCCCGCGTCACCACCGCCTGCTGATAAATTTGCGGCGCCAGCGCGACGATGCGCGACGGCGAATCCAGCATGATCCCTTTCGGCGCCTCGGTGATGCCCATGAAGTCCGGGTGCGCCTGATGGCACACGGCGCAGCGCGCGGTGATGATCCCCTGCACGTCGGCGAACGTCACCCGGCCGGTCGCCGCGCCGACCCGCGGCTGCCCGAGCCATGTCAGCCCGGCGGCAAAAATCATCGGCACCGCCGCCGCCGGCCACAGCCGCCAGTCCGGCTTGGCCCCCGTATGCATGGTGTTGAACCAGTGCCGCACGAGAAAACTCGCCACGAACACCGCCGCCAGCACCAGCCAGCTCCACCGCCCGGTATAGACGAAGGCGTAGTGGTTGCTCAGCATCGTGAACACGACCGGCAGTGTCAGGTAGTTGTTGTGGATCGAGCGCTGCTTCGCCGCCTCGCCCAGCGCCGGGTCGGGCGTGCGCCCGGCGATCAGTTCGCGCACCACGATGCGCTGGTTCGGGATGATGAGCAAAAACACGTTGCCCACCATGATCGTGCCGACCAGCGCGCCGACATGGATGAACGCGCCGCGCCCGGAGAACACGTGCGTGTAGCCGAACGCCGTCACCACCAGCAGCACGAAGCCGACCAGCGCCAGCCGCATCGTGTCCTGCCCGATCCAGGACTTGCAGAGCTGGTCATAGACCACCCAGCCCGCCACCAGCGAGGCGACGCCGACCACCACCGCATCGTACGGCGTGATGTCCAGCACCGACGGGTCGATCAGATAGACGCTCGGGTGCAGGTAATACACCAGCACCAGGAGCAGAAAGCCGAAGATCCAGGTCGTGTAGGCTTCCCATTTGAACCAGGTCAGCTCGTCGGGCATGAACTCCGGCACCACGACGAATTTCTGCATCTGGTAGAAGCCGCCGCCATGCACCTGCCAGGTCTCGCCCTTGACCCGCCGGTCGAGGTGCGGCGCGTGCCTGAGGCTGGCGTCCAGCGCGATGAAGTAGAACGAACTGCCGATCCAGGCGATGCCGGCGATCACGTGCGTCCAGCGGACCAGCAGTTCGGCCCAGTCGGTCAGCAGCCCGAGCGGCATCGGCAATCCTTTTTCCCTCGCGCAATCCTGATCGCCACGCGCCCCGCGCGCAACCGGCGTCGCGTCAGCCGCGCCGCCGCCGCTCCAGCGTCACGATCGCCACCCCGCCGGCCGAGACGCCGAGCCCGAGCCAGCCCAGCGGCGGCAGCGTGTTGCCCAGCACCGCCCAGGCGATCACCGCGGTGGTCGGCGGCACCAGGAAGAACAGCGCCGAGACGCGCGACGCCTCGCCCAGCCGCACCATCACCAGCAGCAGCGTCAGCGCCACGATCGAATTGGCCAGCACCAGATAGGCCAGCGCCACCACCAGCCCGGTCGTGACCTGGAACCGCATCGGCTCCAGCCACGCCGCCAGCGGCAGCGACACCAGCAGCCCGACGCCGCATTGCAGCAGGCTCGCCGTCACCGGATGCACGAAACTGCCGTAGCGGCGCTCGTACAGCGTGCCGGCGGTGATCGCCAGCAGCGCGCCGACCGAGAACAGCAGCCCGACCAGCTTCAGCCCGCCGAGTTCCGAGCGCGCCAGGATCACCACCACCGCCCCCGCCAGACCCAGCGCCAGCCCCAGCCAGCGCCGTGCCGACACGTGCTCGCCGGCGAGGAACGGGGCCAGCAGCCCGACCAGGATCGGCTGCAGGCAGGTGATCAGCGCCGAGGCCCCCGGCGCGAAGCCGTGCGCGAGCGAGAGGTTGATGAACGCGAAATGCCCCGCCTGCACCAGCAGCCCGACCACCGCCAGATGCACCCAGGCGGCGCCGCGCGGCAGCGCCGGGCGCAGCAGCAGCGCCACCGGCAGCAGCACCGCCTCGACCAGCGCGTAGCGCACCGCCAGCAGCGTCAGCGGATTGGTATAGTCCAGCGCGATGCGGACGAAGATGAAGCCGCTCGACCACAGCAGCACGAACAGCGGCGGCGCCCCGTAGCGGAGCAGCCATGCGCCGTCGATGCCGCCGCTCCGCTGCCCCAGCCGCACGCTCATGCGCCGGCTGCTAGCGCGTTCCGCTCAAGCCTGTCGAGCGGCGGCGGTCAGCCGCGCAGCACCAGCACCGCCCAGGCCGCGACCAGCGCCGCAATCGCCAGCAGCGTCGTCGCCCCGGTCGGCCACGGCCTGCGCGTGCGCCTGCGCGCAGGGACAGGGGAAACAACGTCGTCCGCATCCATCGCCGCAGCCGCTCCTGCTCGTTCACCCGGAGATCGTCGGGACGAAGTGTTAACATAGCACCAAGCGGATCGGTTGCGATCAGATTCAGCTGAGCAATTTTTGCCTGGTCAGCCCGGCTCCACGGGCAACCCCGCGTCGGCCAGTTCCTTGAACCCGCCGGCGTTGAACACCTGCGTGTAGCCGAGTTCCCGCAACGTCCGCCCGGCCAGCGCCGAGCGCCCGCCGGAGGCGCAATAGACCAGCACCGGCGCGTCCGGCCGCAGCGCCGGGTGGCGTGACGGGCTGGCCGGATCGGCGCGGAACTCCAGCATGCCGCGGGAGACCGCGAGGGCGCCCGCGATTTTGCCGCTGGCGGCCACCTCGGTCGGGTCGCGCACGTCCAGCAGCACCGCGCCCTTCGCCTGCCGCGCCGCCACCTGATCGGGCGGCAGCCGCGGCACCGCTGCGTTCGCCTCGGCCATCATGTCCTTCAGCGTCGTCGGCATCACACCTTCCCCTGTCATGCGTTGGCGGAATACACGGCCCGATACAGCGCGACGAGCTCCGCCTTGTCGGGCACGCGTGGGTTGTTGGCCGGGCTGCCGGAGGCGAGTGCCTGCTCCGCCATGATGTCCAGCCGCCCGTCCCACGCCGCGGCGTCGATGCCATACGCCCGCGGGCTGGGCACTTCCAGTTCGGCGTTCAGCGCCGCCAGCCCCTCGACCAGAAGCGCGCAGGCGGCATCGGTGCCGTCCTCGGCGCGGGCGAAGCCGATCTGCCGCGCCGCGGCCGCATACCGCTCGGGCGCGTGGCCGACCGAGAACCGCGTCACCGCCGGCAGCAGCATGGCGTTGGAGAGGCCGTGCGGCACGTGGAAATGCGCCCCGATCGGCCGCGACATGCCATGCACCAGCGCCACCGACGCATTGCTGAACGCCAGCCCCCCGAGCATCGCGCCGAGCATCATCGCCTCGCGCGCCGCCGCGTTGCGCGGCTCCTGCCAGGCGGTGCGCAGATGCGCGCCGATCAGCGCCATCGACGCCATCGCCCAGCCGTCGGTCACCGGATTGGCGTGGCGCGAGACGAAAGCTTCCAGCGCGTGCGTCAGGCTGTCGATGCCGGTGTCGGCGGTGGTGCGCTTCGGCACCGTGAGGGTCAGCTCGTAATCGACGATGGCGGCGAGCGGCAGGCAGCCCAGCCCCATGATCAGCATTTTCTCGTCGCGCGCGGTGTCGGTGATGACGGTGACGCGGGTGGCCTCGCTGCCGGTGCCGGCGGTGGTCGGGACGGCGATCACCGGCAGCGCCGCACGGTCCGGCGAGGCCGGCATCTTGTAGGCCGACATCGGCGCCTCGCCGAGCGCCAGCAGCGCCATCGCCTTGGCCGTGTCGATCGAGGAGCCGCCGCCGAACCCGATCAGGCAATCGAATTTTTGTTCGCTCATCCGCGCCACACCTGCCGCGACCACGGTGTCGGTCGGGTCGGAGACGGTGTCGGAGAACACCGGCGCCGCGATCCCCGCGGCCTCCAGCGGGTCGAGGCAGCGCCGCAGCAGGCCGGAGGCGACCATGTGCGGGTCGGTGACCACCAATGGGCGCGCCAGGCCCAGCCGACGCAGCACCTCCGCCACTTTTGCGACGCTGCCGCCGCCGACCAGCGTGAGGCGGGGAGAGAGCAATGGGAACATGGGGCGGCCTCGGCAGGGTTGCGGCGCAGCGCGAAGCGCAATCCTTCGCCGTCCGTGGGCCAGCGTGCAAGAGGGCTGCGATTGCGTGACAAGCGGCCGAGGGTTGCCTACGAACCCAAGCGCCACGCAACCGACGGAGCCTTCATGGATCGCCTGATCGAGACCCTGGTGCTCGGGCTGCGCTGGCTGCTGCTGCCGCTGTATCTGGCGCTGATCGCGACGGTGCTGGTCATCTACGCGATGGTCGGGCGCGAGCTCGCGCACATCGTCGCGGATTTCGCCAGCCGCAGCGACATCGACCTGGTGCTGCTGCTGTGTGCGCTGCTCGACCTCGTGCTGCTCGCCAACCTGATGGTCATGGTCGCGATCTCCTCCTACGAGAGCTTCATCTCGCGCATCGAGGTGCCGGCGGGCGGGCGGCCGGAATGGCTCGGCAAGCTCGATTCCGGCAGCGTCAAGGTCAAGGTCGCCGTCGCCGTGACCCTGATCTCGATGATCCAGCTGCTGCGCCTGTTCCTGCAAAACCAGCCGGGCCGGCAACTGCTGATGCTGGCGGGGGTGCAGCTGGTGTTCGTGGTCTCGGCGATCGGCATCGCGCTGGTCGATCGCGTGCAGCGCGCCTCGGACGCGCACTGATCAGACCGCGCGCGCCAGCCGCCGCGCCAGCGCAAAGAACCGCCGGGTGAGCAGCGCCGCCGCGACGGTCAGCCCGGCGATCAGCCCGCACCACATGCCCGGCGCCTGCCACCCCGCGCCGAACGCGAGCGCCAGCGCCAGCGGCATGCCCACGCCCCAATAGGCGATCGCGGTGATCAGCATCGGCACGCGGGTGTCCCTCAGCCCGCGCAACGCCCCGCTCGCCGCCGCCTGCATTCCGTCGGAGAGCTGAAAGACGCCCGCGAGGCGCAGCAGCGTCACCGCCCCGTCATGCACCGCCGCATCCTGCGTGTAGAGCGACGCGATCGCCCCCGGAAACCCCAGCATCAGCGCGCCGGAGATCGTCTGCACCACCAGCACGAAGGCGAACCCGCTGGTCCCCGCCCGCCGCACGCCGGCCGCATCGCCGCGCCCCGCCGCCTGCCCGACGCGCACCGTCACCGCGAGCGAAATGCCGAGCGGCACCATGAACGCGAAGGCGGCGACGTTCAGCGCCACCTGATGGCTCGCCGCCGCCGCCGCGCCGAGCGTGCCGATCGCCAGCCCGGCGCCGCTGAACATGCTGCTCTCCAGCAGCATGCTCACCGCCATCGGCAGCCCGATGCGCAGCAGACCGGCAATGGCCGGCGGATCGGGCCGCCACGCGCCGGCGTGCCAGCCCAGCCCGCGATAGCGGTGCGAGACCAGCAGGAAGGCGGCGAACCCGCCCACCTGCACCCAGCACACGATGCTGGTGGCGATGCCGCAGCCCAGCGCGCCCAGCGCCGGCAGCCCGGCCGCGCCGAACATCAGCGCGTAGCCGAGCGGGATCAGCAGCGCGAGGCCGAGCACGCCGAACGCCATCGTCGGCCGCGGCAGCGCCAGCCCTTCCGACAGGCCGCGGCAGGCGTAGAACAGCGACAGTGCCGGCAGCGCCGGAGCGACCCCGTGCAGGAAGTCGCGCGCCGTCGCCGCCAGCCCCGGCGCGAACCCGAGCAGCCCCGCCAGCGCCGGCGCGCCCCACCAGACATACGCCGCCAGCACCAGCCCGAGCGCCAGCGCGATCAGCAGCCCCTGGCGGAACAGCGGCCCGACCTCGCCGCGCCGCCGCGCGCCGTCGAGCTGCGCCACCGAGGGCGACAGCGCCGCGTTGACGCCGATCGCGGTCACGTTGGCGAGGTGGAACAGCGCCGTGCCGACCGCGACCGCCCCCAGCACCTCGGCGCCGATATGCCCCGCCAGCACGACATCGACCGTGTTCATCCCGATGGCCGAGAGCTGCCCGGCCACCAGCGGCAGCGCGAGCCGCGCCGTCGCGCGGCCATCGCCGCCGACGCGAAACCGCGAGTAGCGTGCGTAGGCGCGCTCCGCCGCGGCGCGCGCGGCCGCAACCAGCGGATCGTTGTCGGCGATCGGCGACGGCACCCTGCCCTCCCCTACATGTCCTCGACGCGCGCAACGCCGGGCAGCAGCTTCATCGCCTGCGCCAGCCGCGGCGAGACGTTGAAGCCGCCCGGCAGGGCGATCTCCACGTCCTGCTGCGCGCCGAGCCGCGGCACCAGCACGACACGGCCGCGCCCGCGCCCCTCGCGTGCGAGCAGCGTGCGGATATGCGCGACCGCCTCGGTGCGTTCCAGCCAGACGCGCATGCCCGCTCCCGCCGCGCGCGCCGCCTCGTCGAGCGGCACCACGTCGTTGGCGGTGATGCGCAGCGTCTCGCCTTCCAGCCTGATGTCGGCCGTCACCACCACCGACTGCCCCTCGCCGAGCAGGTCGCGCGCACGCGACAGCACCTCGCTGAACATCGTGACCTCGTAGGAACCGCCGCCGTCCGACAGGCGAACCCAGGCCATGCGGCTGCCGGTGCGGGTGATGCGCTCCTTCGACGACACGACGGTGCCGGCGACCCGCACGCGCGCCGCGCCGGACTGCGCGCGCTGCTCCAGAAGGTTGCTGGACACGACATCCAATCTTCGCAGCGTCTGGGCGTAGGCGTCCAGCGGGTGCGACGTGAGATGAAAGCCGATCGCCTCCGCCTCGAAGCCGAGCGCATCCATCGCCGGCCAGGGCGGCGTCTGTTGCAGACGCAGCGGCTCCGGCGTCGCGCCGCCGAACAGGCCGATCTGCCCGCTCGTCTTCTCCTCCGCGCTGGACTGCGCGCGGCGGAGAATCACGTCGGCGCCGGCGAACACGCACGCACGATTCCCGTCGATCGCATCGAACGCGCCGGCCTTCGCCAGATTCTCGATCTGCATGCGGTTGAGCTGCGCCGGATCGACGCGGGCGGCGAAGTCGGCCAGATCGGCGAACGGACGATCGCCGCGCGTCGCCACCAGCGACTGCATCGCCGCCAGCCCGACCTTCTTCACCGCCGCCAGCGCGTAGCGGATGCCGAGCGCCCCGGTCTCGTCGCGTTCGAGGGAAAAATCGGCGGCGGAGCGGTTGATGTCGGGCGGCAGCACGCGGATGCCCATGCGCCCCGCATCCTGCCGCAATGCGGCCAGCCGGTCGGTGTTGCCCATCGCCAGGCTCATGCAGGCGGCGAGGAACGCCACCGGATGGTTCGCCTTCATCCACGCGGTCTGGTAGGCGACCAGAGCATAGGCCGCCGCGTGCGACTTGTTGAAGCCGTAGTCGGCAAACTTGGCCATCAGGTCGAACACTTCCTCGGCCTTCGCCGGGGCGATGCCGCGCCCCACGGCGCCGTCCACGAACGTCTTGCGCTGCGCGTCCATCTCGGCGCGGATCTTCTTGCCCATCGCGCGGCGCAGCAGGTCGGCGGCACCCAGGCTGTAGCCGCCCATGCGCTGCGCGATCTGCATCACCTGTTCCTGGTAGACCATGATGCCGTAGGTCTCGGCCAGGATGTCGTGAATCTCCGGGTGCGGCGCCTGCCATGTCTCGCCGTGCTTGCGCTGGCAGTAGGCCGGGATGTTGGCCATCGGGCCGGGACGGTAGAGCGCCACGCCGGCGATCAGGTCCTCGAAGCGGTCGGGGCGCATCTGGCGCAGCACGTCGCGCATGCCCTGGCCTTCGAACTGGAACACCCCGGCGGCATCGCCACGCTGCAGCATCTCGTAGGTGGCGCGGTCGTCGAGCGGCAGCCGGTCCAGGTCCACTTCGATGCCCCGCGCCGCCAGCAGCCGCACGCCGCGCTGCAGGATGGTCAGCGTGGTCAGGCCAAGGAAATCGAACTTCACCAGCCCCGCCTGCTCGACGTATTTCATCGAGTATTGCGTGACCAGAAAATCCGAGCGCGGATCGCGATAGATCGGGACCAGCTCGATCAGCGGCCGGTCGCCGATCACCACGCCGGCGGCGTGGGTCGAAGCATGGCGATAGAGGCCCTCCAGCTGCAGCGCGATCTCCAGCAGCCGGCGGATGCCCTCGTCGTCGGTGCGCATCTGCTGCAGCTTCGGCTCGCCCTCGATCGCCTGTTGCAGCGTGACCGGCCTGGCGGGATTGTTCGGGATCAGCTCGGCAACCTTGTTGACCTGCCCGAACGGCAGGCCGAGCACGCGGCCCACGTCGCGCACCGCGGCGCGCGCCTGCAGCTTGCCGAACGTGATGATCTGCGCCACCCGATCGGCACCGTATTCGCGCCGCACATAGGCGATCACCTCGTCGCGCCGGTCCTGGCAGAAATCGATGTCGAAATCCGGCATCGACACGCGCTCGGGGTTGAGGAACCGCTCGAACAGCAGGTCGAAGCGCAGCGGATCGAGATCGGTGATGGTGAGCGCCCAGGCGGCGACCGATCCGGCACCGGAGCCGCGGCCGGGACCGACGGGAATGCCCTGCGCCTTGGCCCACTGGATGAAGTCGGCGACGATCAGGAAGTAGCCGGCGAAGCCCATGCCGGCGATCACGCCGAGCTCGAACGCCAGCCGCTCCTGGTAGCGCGCGTTTGTCGCCGCGTCGGCCTGCATCGCATCGAGCCGGCGCGCCAGGCCCTCCTGCGCCATCGCGCGCACCGTCTCGGCTTCGCTCTGGCCCGGTCGCACTTTTGGGCAAACCGGCAGCAGCGGCTTGCGGGTTTCCGCCATCACCGCGCAGCGCCGCGCGATCGCGAGCGTGTTGTCGCAGGCGTCCGGCAGATCGGCGAACAGCGCGCGCATCGCCGGTGCCGGCTTGAACCAGTGCTGCGCCGTGACACGCCGCCGTGCTTCGTCGGCCAGCAGCCTTCCCTCGGCGATGCACAGCAGCGCGTCGTGCGCTTCGTGCATTTCCGGCCGCCCGAAGAAACACTCGTTGGTGGCGACCAGCGGCACGCCGCGCGCATCCGCCAGCGCGATCAGCCCCGGCTCGATCGCCTGCTCGACCGGCAGGCCGTGGCGATGCAGTTCGACCGCGACGCGATCCGCGAACGCCTCGACCATGGCGGCGAGCAGGTGCTCCGCCTCGGCGCGGCGCCCCTCCGCGAGCATGCGGGCGAGCGCGCCTTGCGTGCCGCCGGTCAGCAGCAGCAAGCCTTCGGCGCGCTCGGCGATGCGCGCGAAAGCAAGCTGCGGCTTCAGTCCCGGCTCGGTCTCAAGAAACCCTGCCGACGACAGAAATTGCAGATTGGCGAAGCCGGTCGCATCCTGCGCCAACAGCACCAGCGGCTCCGGCGGCAGTTTCGCGTTGTCGGCGCGCGTCAGCGCGATCTGGCAGCCGATGATCGGCTGCACGCCTTTCGCCACGCAGGCCTGGCTGAACTCCAGCGCGCCGAACAGATTGCCGCTGTCGGCGATGGCGACCGCCGGCATCGCCGCGTCGTGCGCGAGTGCCGCGATCTTCTCCGCCTTGATCGCGCCCTCGCTCAGCGAGTAGCTGGAATGGACGCGCAGGTGGACGAAGTCGGCGTGGGCCGTCACAGCGCCACCACCTTGCCCTCGCGCAGCGTCACGCGACGGTCCATGCGCGCGGCCAGGTCGGGGTTGTGCGTCGCGATCAGCGCCGCGACGCCGTGGTTGCGCACGCCGTCGAGCAACGCATCGAACACCGCGGCGGCCGTGCCGACATCGAGGTTGCCGGTCGGCTCGTCGGCCAGCAGCACCTGCGGCGCGTTCGCCAGCGCCCGCGCGATCGCAACGCGCTGCTGCTCGCCGCCCGACAGCCGCCCCGGCAGATGTCCCGCCCGCGGCGCCAGTCCGAGTGCGTCGAGCAGCATCATCGCCTCCCGCTCCGCCTCCCGCCGCCGCCGTCCCGCGATCATTTGCGGCAACACCACGTTCTCCAGTGCCGTGAACTCGCCCAGCAGGTGATGGGACTGATAGACGAAGCCGATCGAGTCGCGCCGTACCGCAGTGCGCTCGCCGTCCGACAGCGAACCGGCATCGCGGCCCTGCACGATGACCTGCCCGCCATCCGGCTTCTCCAGCAGCCCCGCAAGATGCAGCAGCGTCGATTTGCCGGTGCCGGAGGGCGCCACCAGCGCCACGATCTCGCCCGCGGCGAGCGTCAGGTCGGCGCCGCGCAGCACCGGCAGCGGCGCGTCGCCGGAACGGAACGTGCGCACCACGCCGCGCAGCACCAGCGTCTCACTCATGGCGCAGTGCCTCGACGGGATCGGTGCGCGCGGCCCGCCAGCTCGGATACAGCGTCGCCAGCAGCGACAGGCCGAGCGCCATCGCGATCACCTGCCCGACCTCGCGCCAGTCCACCACGGCGGGCAGCTGGGAAAGGAAATACACTTCCGGATTGAACAGGTTGGTGCCGGTCAGGCGTTCCAGCCAGTGCTGCAGCGTGTCGATGTTGAAGCAGAACACGATGCCGATCGCGGCGCCGACCAGCGTGCCGGCAACGCCGACGAAGGCACCGCACATCAGGAAGATGCGCAGGATCGCACCCGACGTCGCGCCCATCGTGCGCAGCACGGCGATATCGCGCGTCTTGTCCTTCACCATCATGATCAGGCTGGAGATCACGTTGAACGCGGCGACCAGGATGATCAGCGTCAGGATCAGGAACATCACGTTCCGCTCCACCTTGACCGCGGTGAACAGGCTGTTGTTGCTCTGCGTCCAGTCGATCACGCGCGCCGGCAGCCCGGCAAGCGCGGTGCGGATCTCGCGGTTGACGGCGCCGACGGCGTCCGGGTCCTTGACCATCACCTCGATCTGCGTGACGGCATCGCGCTGTTTGAAGAAAATCTGCGCCGCCTCCAGCGGCAGATAGACGAAGCTGGTGTCGGCCTGGTTGAATCCGACCTGGAAGATCGCGGCGACGGTGTAGGAGCGGATGCGCGGCACGGTGCCGAACACCGTTGCCGATCCCTGCGGCGAGACCAGCGTGACCTTGCCGCCGACGCCGATCTGCAGTTGCTCGGCGAGGCCGACGCCGATCGCCGCGGCATCGTCGCCCTTGAAATTGGCGAGGCTGCCGGCGACGATGTGGTCGCCCACCTCGCGCAGCGCGCGCAGATCGGCCTGCCGCATGCCGCGCACGATGCCGCCATAGGCGCCGCCGTGATCGCCGGTCAGCAGCGCCTGCCCCTCCACCATCGGCATCGCCGCAACGACGCCCGGCAGTCCCCTCACGCGGCCCGCGATGGCGTCGTAGTCGTGCAGCGGTTCGCCGACCGCGTAGATGCCGAGATGGCCGTTGAGACCGAGGATGCGTGCGAGCAGTTCCTGGCGGAACCCGTTCATCACGCTCATCACGATGATCAGCGTGGCCACGCCGAGCGCGATGCCGACCAGTGAGAAAATGGCGATGACGGAAACGAACCGCTCGCCGCGGCGCGCGCGCAGGTAGCGGGCGGCGACCATTCGCTCGAAGGGGCCGAACATCTAACCGATCTGCGCGAGCGCCGCGTCGATGCCGAGTTCCTGCCGCTCGCCGGTGGCGCGTCGCTTCAGCTCGATCGTGCCGGTCGCCGCGCCGCGCGGGCCGATCACGATCTGCCACGGATGGCCCATCAGGTCGGCATCGGCGAATTTCACGCCCGCCCGCTCGTCGCGGTCGTCGTAGAGCGCGCTGCCGCGGAGTTTCGCGTAGATGTCCTCGCACAGCCGGTCGCAGTTGGCATCGCCGACTTTCAGGTTGAGGATGGCGGCGCGGAACGGCGCCACCGCGTCGGGCCATTTGATGCCGGCGTCGTCGTGGAACGCCTCGATCAGCGCGCCGACCAGCCGCGATACGCCGACGCCGTAGCTGCCCATGTGCGGCGCCACCGGCGCACCGTCGCGCCCGGCGACGGTCAGGCTGAGCGGGGCGCTGTATTTCGTGCCGAAGTAAAAAATGTGGCCGACCTCGATGCCGCGCCCTTCGCGCTTCTCCGCCACGCGCGCCCAGGCGGCCTCGTCGTGCTTCTCGTCGGTCGCGGCGTAGGGCGTCGTCATCGCCAGGAAGAACCGTTCGAGATCGGCCTCGGATTCGTGCGAGACCGCGCCCGACGAATAATCCATGCGCTCGAACGCCGCGTCGTACCACACGCGGCTCTCGCCGGTCGGGGCGAGGATGATGAATTCGTGGCTGAGATTGCCGCCGATCGGCCCGCTCTCGGCCTCCATCGGGATCGCGTTGACGCCGAGCCGCTGGAACGTGCGCATATAGGCCAGCATCATGCGCCGGTAGCTGACCACCGCACCGGCGTAGTCGAGATCGAAGCTGTAAGCGTCCTTCATCAGGAATTCGCGCCCGCGCATGACGCCGAAGCGCGGCCGCATCTCGTCGCGGAACTTCCACTGGATGTGGTAGAGCATCTGCGGCAGCTCGCGATACGACTTCACCGACTGGCGGAAGAGGTCGGTGATCATCTCCTCGTTGGTCGGGCCGTACAGCATGTCGCGCTCGTGGCGGTCCCTGATGCGCAGCATCTCCGGCCCGTAGGCGTCATAGCGTCCGCTCTGCCGCCAAAGCTCGGCCGGCTGGATGGTCGGCATCAGCATTTCCTGCGCGCCGACCGCGTCCTGCTCCTCGCGCACGATCTGCTCGATGTTGTGCAGCACCCGCCAGCCGAGCGGCAGCCACGCATAGATGCCGGCGGCAGTCTGCCGCACCAGGCCGGCGCGCAGCATCAGCCGGTGCGAGACGATCTGCGCCTCCGCCGGCGTTTCCTTCAGCGTGGGGGCAAGCGTGTGCGAGAGGCGCATGAGCGGTCCATCGGTGAGAAAATCCCGGATCGGCCGGGCGCGGCGCGGACCCTACCGTCCCGCCGCGCCCTCCGCCAGTCTCGGGCGGCGCGCCGGCACGCCGGGAACAATTGTGCGCTGCACAAATGTCCGACGAAATAAACTGCACGGCACCGGCCGGTCCCGCGACCAAAACTAGGTGACAGAACAGCCGTTTGACGCTAGACAGAAAACGGCCCGCGCACGCGGTCACACGCGGCGGGCCAAGTTTGGGGAGGAAACGCCAGTCACACGGCAGGATGAGGAACCGCCTCGTCCTGCCGGTGATGATTCCTGAAATGCTGACCCGTCGTCCACGGGTTTTTTCGCACTTGCGGCAAAAAAATCGTCAGCGTGCGCCGGGTTTGCCGAAAAAATCGGCAACCTGCCCCGACCTGGGCGCAGGCACGGTCAATCCTGGGGCAGTGCCAGCCAGCCGCGGCGGAAGCTCAGCCACGGGCCGCTGATGACCAGGTAGCAGCCGCCCCAGATGAGAGCGGCGAGCAGCGTCGTCGCGATCAGCTTGCGCGGCAGATGCACCTCGCTCGGCGTGCCGCGCCAGCCGCTCGTCGGGTCGGCGTCGGCGACCGGCTTCGTGCCGAACGGCAGCACGGCGAACAGCGTGATCCACCAGATCAGCACGTACAGCACGATGCCGGTGAACCAGCCCACGGTGCGCCCTCAGACCCGCAGCAGATGCACGTCCACCAGCGGCCGCTTCTGCAGCCGCCGGCCGAGCGCGCGGCGCAGCGCCGCCCGCGCCGCCTCCTGCAGCCCAGCATCGTCGCGGCGCAGCGGCGCCGGCAGATCGGCGAGCGCGTCGGCCAGTTCGCCGGCGATGCGCGCCGTTTCCGGGTCGTCGGCCTCGAACAGGCCGGGGGCGCTGACGCGCGGCGTGCCGCGCAGTCGCCCGGCCTCGTCCACGGCGATGCTGGCAATGGCGACGCCGTTGTACAGCATGCGCCGCCGCGCCCCCATCACGCCGCCCAGCAGCGGCACCAGCCGCGCGCCGTCCAGCACCAGCCGGCCGACCGGGGCGCTGTCCACCACCTCCGGCACGCCCGGGGCGAGGCTGAGGATGTCGCCGTCCTCCAGCAGCACCGGCGTCACCCCCGCCTCCTGCGCCAGCGCGGCATGCGCCGCGAGGTGGCGCCATTCGCCATGCACCGGCACGGAGTAGCGCGGCCGGACCAGGCGATAGAGCCGCCGCAACTCGTCGCGGGCGGGATGGCCGGAGACGTGGATCATGTGGTCGGCATCGGTCATCAGCCGCACGCCGCGCCGCACCAGGTTGTCCTGGACGTTGCCGATGGCGCGCTCGTTGCCGGGGATCACGCGGCTGCTGAACACCACGGTGTCGCCTTCGCCCAGGCCGATGCGCGGATGGCTGTCGGCGGCGATGCGGGCGAGCGCGCTGCGCGGCTCCCCCTGGCTGCCGGTGACCAGCATCAGCAGATTGTCGTCGGGGATCTCGTTGGCCTCGTCCTCGCCGAGGAACGGCGGGATGCCGCGCAGATAGCCGCACTCGCGCGCCGCCGCCTCCAGGTTGCGCAGGCTGCGGCCGACCACGGCCACGCTGCGCCCGGCCGCGCGGGCGGCGAGGGCGACGGATTCCACGCGCGCGACGTTGCTGGCGAAGCAGGTGACGGCGACCCGGCCGCGCAGGTCGCGGATCAGCGCCGCGAGCGACCGGCGCACGTCGCCCTCGGAGCCGGAATGCCCCTCCACCATCGCATTGGTGGAATCGCACACCATCGCCAGCACCCCCTCCGCGGCCAGCGCGGCGAATTCCGCCTCGTCGGTGGGGGGGCCGACCAGCGGGTCGGGGTCGAGCTTCCAGTCGCCGGTGTGCAGCACCGTGCCGGCTTGCGTGCGGATCACCAGCGACTGCGCCTCCGGCGTCGAGTGGGCGACGCGCAGCAGGCGCAGGCGGAACGGGGGCAGCTCGATGGTGCCGCCGGGCGGCACGACATGCAGCGGCACCTCGCTCAACAGCTGCACCTCGGCGAGCTTGCGGCGCAGCACAGCGGCGGCGAACGGGCTGGCATAGACCGGGCAGCGCAACGACCGCCACAGCCATGCGACCGCGCCCAGATGGTCCTCGTGCGCGTGGGTGATGACGAGGCCGACCAGCCGGTCGCGGCGCTCGGCGATGAAGGCCGGGTCGGGCATCATCACATCGACCTCGGGCAGCTCCGCGCCGCCGAAGCCGATGCCGCAATCGACCGCGAGCCAGCGCCCGCCGCAGCGATAGAGATTGAGATTCATGCCGATCTCGCCGGTTCCTCCGAGCGGGAGGAACGCCAGATCGCCGGTCGCCGCATCCATGTGGTGTGGTTGTCCTCGTCAGTCGCTGTCGGACGGGCGCGTCCGGTCACGGTGCCATGTGGGGGCCGGGTTGCGCTGCGCCAACAGCCGCAGCCCCTCCAGCGTGATGTCGGGGTCGATATGCTCGATCACGGTGGTGCCCTCGGCGAGCAGCGGCGCCAGGCCGCCGGTGGCGATGACCTTCATGGCGGCGTCGAATTCCGCCCTGATACGCGCGACCAGCCCCTCGACCATCCCGACATAGCCCCAATAGACGCCCGACTGCATGGCGGCGACGGTGTTGGTGCCGATCACCGCCTGCGGGCGTCCCATGCCGATGCGCGGCAGCCGCGCCGCCGCCCGGTGCAGCGCCTCGATCGACAGGTTGATGCCGGGCGCGATCACGCCGCCGAGATACGCGCCGTCGCGGTCCACCACGTCGAACGTCGTCGCGGTGCCGAAGTCGATCACCATCAGCGGCCCGCGGTAGCGCGCGTGCGCGGCGAGCGCATTCAGCAGCCGGTCGGCGCCCACCTCCTCGGGGGTGTCCACGCGGATGTCGAACCCCCAGTCGAGGTTCGAGCGCACCACCAGCGGCTCGACCGCGAACCAGTCGCGACAGAGGCGGCGCAGGTGATACAGCGCCGCCGGCACTACCGTGCCGATCACCGCCGCCCCCACCTCCTCCCGCCGCAGGCCGCCGAGAGACAGCAGCGAGAGCAGCCAGACCGCGTATTCGTCGGAGGTGCGCTGCGGCTCGGTGGCGATGCGCCAGGTGCCGCGCCAGGCATTTCCGTCATGCACGGCGGCGACGATGTTGGTGTTGCCGGCATCGAACACGAGCAGCATCGGCTCATCCGCCTCCAGTCTGCGCGGCCAGCACCTCGCCGGCCGCGAACGCCTGCACCCGTGCGCCGGTTGCCAGCAGCAGGCTGCCGTCCGCGCCGAGGCCGGCGAAGGCACCGCCATGCGTGGCCTCGCCGATGCGCAGCGCGATCGGCGCGCCCGGCAGCGGCCCGCGCGCCAGCCACGCCGCCCGTATCGCGGCGAAGCCTTCCGCCGCCCGCCGCGCGCGCCAGCGGTCCAGCCGGTCGAGCAGCGCGCGGGCGAAATCCTCCGCCGTCGGCGCCGCCGCGACGGCGGCGAGGCAGGCGGTGGATCGGTCCGGCAGTTCAGGTGCCACGGCAAGATTGACGCCGAACCCGATGACGAGGAACTCAAGCGTCCCGTCCGGCGCCGCCGTGCTCTCGGTCAGGATGCCGCCCAGCTTGCCGCCGTGCAGCAGCACGTCGTTCGGCCATTTCAGCATGAGCGCCTGCGGATCGGGCAGCAGCGGCGCCAGCGCGTCGGCCAGCGCCACCGCGGCGAGCAGCGCCCATTCCACCGCGGCACGGGCCGGCTCGGCGGGTCGCAGCAGCACCGAGAGATAGAGGTTGCCCGGCGGCGACCGCCATGTCCTGCCGTGGGTGCCGCGCCCCTGCGTCTGCCGCCGCGCCAATACCGCCAAGCCCGCAGGCGCGCCGCCGAGGGCACCGGCGCGGCAGACATCGGATGTGGACGGCAGCGTATCGTGGATCAGGAGCCGCCAGCCGCTCGCGTCCGGCCCGCTCACCTGAACAGCACCGCGGCCGCCGTCTGCGCCGCGCCAACGAAGGGCGCGGGAATAACGAAAAACAGTGTGGTAAATAGGCCGGACACCGCCGCCAGCATGGAGAGCGAGGCCGGGCGCGGGTCGAACGCCGCCACCGGCTGGTCCATGTAGATCACTTTTATGACGCGGATATAGTAGTAGGCGCCCACCACGCTGGTCAGCACGCCGATGACCGCGAGCGTCCACAGTCCGCTCTGCACCGCCGCCGTGAAGATGAAGTATTTCGCCCAGAAGCCGGACAAGGGCGGAATGCCCGCCAGGCTGAACATGAACACCGTGAACCACATCGCCAGCACCGGATCGCGCCGGCCAAGACCGGAGAGGTCGGAAATCTGCTCCAGCATTTCACCGCGACGGCGCATGGCGAGGATGCAGGCGAAGGTGCCGGCGCTCATGAACACGTAGGTCAGCAGGTAGATCAGCACGCCGCGAATGCCGACCGCGGTGCCGGCCGCAAGCCCGATCAGCACGTAGCCCATGTGGCCGATGGTGGAGTAAGCCATCAGCCGCTTGATGTTGCGCTGACCGATCGCGGCCAGCGCGCCGAACACCATCGAGGCAATCGAGACCAGCACGATGAGCTGCTGCCACTCCGCCAGCAGATGCCCGAACGGGGTCGCCATCGCGCGCACCAGCAGCGCCATCGCGGCCACCTTCGATGATGTCGTGATGAACACCGTGACCGGCGTCGGCGCACCCTCATAGACATCCGGGGTCCACATATGAAACGGCACCGCCGATATCTTGAAGGCGAGGCCGGCCACTACGAAGACGATCCCGACCACGAGGCCGGGCGAGATGTGCGCGGCACCGCTGAGCAGTACGGCCAGCCGATCGAACTGCATCGTGCCGGAAAACCCGTAGACCAGCGACACGCCGTAGAGCAGCAGCCCGGACGCCAGCGAGCCGAGCACGAAATACTTCAGCCCAGCTTCGGACGAACGCAGCTGATCGCGCGCGAACGCAGCGAGCACGTAGAACGCGAGCGACTGCAGCTCCAGCCCGACATAGAGCGTCATGAGGTTCGCGGCGGACGCCATGATCATCATGCCGACGGTCGCGAACAGCACCAGCACCGGGAACTCGAACCGGCGCAGATTCTCGTGCTCGTTGTAGTCGAGCGAGGCGATGACCGCGAGCGTCGATGCGACCAGCACCAGCAGGTTCACGAATTGCGAAAAACTGTCGGCGACGAACTGGCCGCGGTAGGCGAGGCCGGAGCTCCCGGAGATGACCAGCATCGCCGCGATCAGGAAGGCCCCGATCGTCAGCATGCTGCTGAGATGGAACGTGTCGCGCCGCTTCTGCAAAGCGCCGAACAGCAGGATCGCCATGCCGCAGCAGGCAAGTACGATCTCCGGCAGCGCCGCCGTCCAGTTCATCGTCATGGCCTGACCGCCGCGAGCAGGGTGGGACCGTGGAGTGCGGCCTGGTGCTGCGCCACCATCGCGCCGACCGTCGCGTCCCAGAAGGTGCTGAAGCTGGCGGGGTAGACACCCATCCAGATGGTCAGCACCACCAGCGGCGCGAACACCGCGACCTCGCGCGGCGACAGGTCGAGCATGGCGCGCAGGTCGTCGCGCGTGATGCGGCCGAAAATGATGCGGCGATACAGCCACAGCGCGTAGGCCGTGCCCAGGATCATGCCCAGGCTGCCGAGCAGCGCCAGCCAGAACTGCACCTGGAACGCGCCGACCAGCACGAGAAACTCGCCGACGAAGCCGGACGTGCCGGGCAGGCCCATGCTGGCCAGCGTGAACACCATGAACACGAAGGCATAGGCCGGCATGCGGTCGGCCAGCCCGCCGTAGCGCGCGATCTCGCGCGTGTGCAGCCGGTCATAGACCACGCCGACGCAGAGGAACAGCGCCGCCGAGACGATGCCGTGCGACAGCATCTGGAACATCGCGCCGGAGATGCCCTGCATGTTGGCGGTGAAGATGCCGATGGTCACGACACCCATGTGCGCGACCGAGGAATAGGCGATCAGCTTCTTCATGTCGGTCTGCGCGAACGCGACCAGCGACGTGTAGATCACCGCGATCACCGACAGCGCGTACATCAGCGGCGCCAGATGCGCGGAGGCGATCGGCAGCATCGGCAGCGAGAAGCGCAGGAAGCCGTAGCCGCCCATCTTCAGCAGCACGCCCGCCAGGATGACGGAGCCGGCGGTCGGCGCCTCGACATGCGCGTCCGGCAGCCAGGTATGCACCGGCCACATCGGCACCTTCACCGCGAACGAGGCGAGGAAGGCGAGGAACAGCCAGGTCTGCATCGACGCCGGAAACTGCGTGTGCAGCAGCGTGGGAATGTCGGTGGTGCCGGCCTGATACCACATCGCCAGCAGCGCCAGCAGCATCAGCACCGAGCCCGCCAGCGTATAGAGGAAAAATTTGATCGCCGCATACACCCGCCGCGGGCCGCCCCAGATGCCGATGATGAGGTACATCGGGATCAGCACGCCCTCGAAGAACATGTAGAACACGAGGAAGTCCAGCGCGCAGAACATGCCGACCATCATCGTCTCGAGGATGAGGAAAACCAGCATGTACTCGCGCACGCGCACCCTGATCGCATCCCAGCTCGCCAGGATGCAGATCGGCGTCAGCACCGTGGACAGCAGCACGAAGAATACGGAAATGCCGTCCACGCCGAGCTTGTAGGTGATGCCCCATTGCGGCAGCCAGATCGCGCTCTCGACGAACTGGAACCCCGGCTCGGCGGGGTCGAAGCGCACCCACAGCACGACCGACAGCACGAACACGATCAGGCTGGTCCACAACGCCGTCCAGCGGGCGTTGGACGCGACCGTCTCCTCGTCGCCGCGCACGGCGAGGATGACCAGGCCGCCGACCAGCGGCAGCCACGTGATCAGCGACAGCAGGGGAAAGCCGGCGGCGTTCATGATCTCACCGGAGGAACAGCAGGAAGACGCTGACCAGCACGACCAGACCGATCAGCATGGCGAAGGCATAGACGGCGATCGAGCCGGTCTGCAGCCGCACCGCGCCTGCCGAGCCTTCCTCGGTCAGCGCCGCGAGGCCGTTCGGCACGCCGTCGATGATGGTCTCGTCGCCGACCTGCCACAGCATGCGCGCCAGCGCCTGGTACGGGCGGACGAAGACGAAAGCGTAGAGTTCGTCGAAATACCACTTGTTCAGCAGGAAGCGGTAGCCGGCGGGGAACGTCGCCGCGAGCCGGCCGGGCAGCGCCGGCGCGATCATGTAGAACAGGTAGGCGGTGAAGATGCCGAGCAGGCCGAACACGGTCGGCGAGAAATCGACCCAGTTCGGCAGGTTCTCCATGTCGCGCAGCACGTGGTTGGTCGTCGCGATCTGGATCGAGCTGCCCCAGAACGCCTGCCAGTCCACGCCGATCAGCGGCTTTTGCAGCAGGAACCCGGACACCAGCGCGCCGATCGCCAGCAGCACCAGCGGCACCGTCATCACCTTCGGGCTTTCATGCACGTGCTCCAGCACGTGCCGGTCCATCCGCGGCCGGCCGTGGAACGTCAGCAGCAGCAGCCGCCAGGAATAGAACGCCGTCAGGAACGCGGCGATCAGGGTACACCAGAAACCGTAGCGGCCGATGTCGGTGTTGGCGGCCCACGCGGCCTCCAGGATCGCGTCCTTGGAGTAGAAGCCGGCGAACGGGAAAATGCCGCCGAGCGCAAGGCTGCCGACCCACATCACCACGTAGGTCACCGGGATCAGCCGCCACAGGCCGCCCATCCTGCGCATGTCCTGCTCATCCGACATCGCGTGGATCACCGATCCGGCACTGAGGAACAGCAGCGCCTTGAAGAAGGCGTGCGTGAGCAGATGGAAGATGGAGACCTGATAGGCGCCCACGCCGGCGGCGACGAACATGTAGCCGAGCTGCGAGCAGGTGGAATAGGCGATGACGCGCTTGATGTCGTTCTGCACGCAGCCGATGGTCGCCGCGAACAGCGCCGTGGTGGCGCCGATCAGCGTGATGAAGGTCAGCGCCCCCGGCGCGTAATCCAGCACCGGCGAGAAGCGCACGATCAGGAACACGCCCGCCGTCACCATCGTCGCCGCGTGGATCAGCGCGGACACCGGCGTCGGCCCTTCCATCGCGTCGGGCAGCCAGACATGCAGGCCGATCTGCGCCGACTTGCCCATCGCGCCGATGAACAGCAGGAACCCGATCACTTCGTAGGCGCGCCAGGTGTGGCCGAGCACGTGGTAGGTCGCGTCCATGTGCTGCTGGACCGCACCGAACACCGCGGCGAAATCGATCGATCCGAACGTGACAAACACGAGCGCGATGCCGAGCGCGAAGCCGAGGTCGCCGACACGGTTGACGATGAACGCCTCGATCGCCGCGGCACCGGCGCTTGGCCGGTAATACCAGTAGCCGATCAGCAGGTAGGACATCAGGCCGACGCCTTCCCAGCCGAAGAACAGCTGCAGCAGGTTGTCCGCCGTCACCAGCATCAGCATGGCGAAGCTGAACAGGCTCAGATAGCTGAAGAAGCGCCAGATCGTGTGGTTCTCGTCATGCGCCATGTAGCCGACGCTGTAGATGTGGATCAGCGTCGCCACCACGGTGACCATCGCCACCATGACGGCGGAGAGCGCGTCGTAGCGCAGCGCCCAGGTGGCGTGGAACGAGCCCGCCTCCACCCAGGTGCCGAGCGGCACCACGCCGGGCGTGCCGCCGCCCCAGACGAGATGGACGAAGGACAGGACGCCGCAGACCGAGGCGAGGAGCATGCAGATGATCGTCACCGCCTGCGCGGCGCGATCGCCGATCGCCTTGCCGAACAGGCCGGCGACGACGGAGCCGAACAGCGGGGCGAAGATCGCGACGGCGTAGAGCATCCCCTCAGCCCTTCATCAGGTTCACGTCCTCGACCTGGATCGAGCCGCGGTTGCGGAAATAGACGACGACGATGGCGAGCCCGATGGCGGACTCGGCGGCCGCGACGGTGAGCGTGAACATCACGAACACCTGCCCCACCATGTCCTGCAGCAGCCCGGAGAAGGCGACCAGGTTAAGGTTGGCGGCGAGCAGGATCAGCTCGATCGACATCAGGATGATGATGACGTTCTTGCGGTTCAAAAATATCCCGAACACGCCCAGCACCAGCAGCAGCCCCGCGACGACGAGGTAGTGCCCGATTCCGACGGGAAGCATCGCCTAGTGTTCCTCGCTGTGCGCGTGGGCGGGCCCGGCCGCAGCCGGGGTTTCGGCGTCCGGTCCGCTCACCGGCGGGCGGCGGATGCCGATGCCTGCGACACCGACGCCGCGCGGGACGTCGATGAGTTCCAGCGTCTGCGCGGGCGTGCGCGCCGTCTGCGCGGCGATGCTCTGGCGTCGCGCGTCGCGGCGGTCGCGCAGCGTCAGCACGATCGCGCCGATCATCGCCACCAGCAGCACGAGGCCGGCGATCTGAAACAGCAGGATGTAGTCGGTGTAGAGCAGCGCGCCGAGTTGCTGCGTGTTGTGCAGCCGCGGCGCCATCGGCGCGAAGCGCAGCGCGGCCGATTCCGGCGCCAGCTTCCAGCCGGCGACCACCGCCGCCACTTCCACGAACAGCACCACGCCGATCGCCAGCCCGACCGGCAGGTAGCGCTGGAAGCCGGAGCGCAGCTCGGCGAAGTCGATGTCGAGCATCATCACGACGAACAGGAACAGCACCGCCACCGCGCCGACATAGACGATGACCAGGATCATCGCCAGAAACTCGGCCCCGGCCAGCAGGAACAGGCCGGCGGCGTTGAAGAAGGCTAGGATCAGGAACAGCACCGAATGCACGGGGTTGCGCGCACTGACCACCATCGCCGCCGACAGCAGCAGGATGACGGAAAACACGTAGAAGGCCGGAACGGCTAACATGCGCGCCTCGCAGTCGGGGGGTGTTGCGTCATCCTGCGTGCCCGCTCAGCGATACGGCGCGTCGAGTTCCAGCCGCCGCGCCAGCTCCGGCTCCCAGCGGTCGCCGTTGGCGAGCAGCTTGGCCTTGTCGTACATCAGCTCCTCGCGCGTCTCGGTGGCGAACTCGAAGTTGGGGCCTTCGACGATGGCATCGACCGGGCAGGCTTCCTCGCACAGGCCGCAGTAGATGCACTTGGTCATGTCGATGTCGTAGCGCGTGGCGCGGCGCGATCCGTCCTCGCGCGGCTCGGCCTCGATGGTGATGGCGAGCGCCGGGCAGATCGCCTCGCACAGCTTGCAGGCGATGCAGCGTTCCTCGCCGTTCGGGTAGCGGCGCAGCGCGTGCTCGCCGCGGAAGCGCGGACTCAGCGGTCCCTTCTCGTACGGATAGTTGATGGTCGCCTTGCGCCTGAACATGTAGCGCAGCGTCAGCGCCATGCCGTCGAACAGTTCGCCCAGCAGCAGGCTGCGCGCGGTGCGGTCGAAGTACGCCATGCTCACGCTCCTTGCGGCAGCCAGCCGAACAGCATCAGTGTCGCGGCGGTCAGGACAAGCCACAGCAGCGACAACGGGAGAAACACCTTCCAGCCGAGCCGCATCAACTGGTCGTAGCGGTAGCGCGGGAAGGTGGCGCGTGCCCAGATGAAAACGAACAGGCAGAACACCACTTTCAGGATGAACCAGATCGGGCCGATGGCCGGCCAGAGGCCGAACGGCCCGAGCCAGCCGCCGAGGAACAGGATGGTGGTCATCCCGCTCATCAGGATCATGTTGGTGTATTCGCCGAGGAAGAACAGCGCGAACGCCATCGCGCTGTATTCGACGAAGAACCCGGCCACGATCTCGCTCTCGCCTTCCGGCAGGTCGAACGGCGAGCGGTTGGTTTCCGCCAGGCCGGAGATGAAGAACACCACGAACATCGGCAACAGCGGCAGGCAGAACCAGACATGCCGCTGCGCCAGCACGATGTCGTTCAGGTTCAGGCTGCCGACGCACAGCAGCACGCTGACCATGACGAAGCCGATCGAGACCTCGTAGGAGACCATCTGCGCCGCGCTGCGCATCGCGCCGAGGAAGGCGTATTTCGAGTTGCTCGCCCAGCCCGCGATGATGACGCCGTACACGCCGAGCGAGCTGATCGCGAACAGATAGAGGATGCCGACGTTGATGTCGGCGATCGCCCAGCCGTTATTGACCGGGATCACCGCCCACGCGATCACCGCCAGCCCGAAGGTGAGCATCGGCGCGATCAGGAACAGCGCGCGATTCGACCCCGTCGGGATGATGGTTTCCTTCATCACCATCTTGATCGCGTCGGCGAACGGCTGCAGCAGGCCGAACGGCCCGACCACGTTCGGCCCGCGGCGCAACTGCATCGCCGCCAGCACCTTGCGCTCGGCGAGCGTCAGGTAGGCCATCATCAGCAGCACCGGCACGATGATCGCCAGCGCCTCCAGCACCGTCAGCACGGCGATGCCGAACGGGGTCGCCCAGAAGCCGCCCATGGCCTACTCCGCCGCCACGGCCACGGCGGGCCGGTAGATCGACGCACACTCGGTCATGGTCGGACTCGCGCGGCTGATCGGATCGGTCTGGTAGTAGCTCTCGAACAGCGGCCGGAACGGCGCGTCGCCGAACGCGCCGGGGTCGCCCTTCGGCGCGGTCAGGTCGGAGGCGCCGAACCGCGGCGACACGTCGAGCCGCGCGAACACGGGATTGAGCTGCTCCATGCGCGCGCGCACCGCCTCGATCGTGTCGTACGGCAGGCGGCGGCCGATGCGCTCGCTGAACGCGCGGATGATCTTCCAGTCCTCGCGCGCCTGTCCCGGCGGATAGGTGGCAAAGAACCCGCGCTGCACACGGCCCTCGGTGTTGACGTAGGTGCCGTTCTTCTCGGTGTAGGCGGCGCCGGGGAGGATCACGTCGGCGCGTGCGGCGCCGCGGTCGCCGTGATGGCCCTGGTAGATGACGAATTTGTCGCGGCCGATGCGCGCGGTGTCGAACTCGTCGGCGCCGAGCAGCCACAGCACATCGACGCCGCCACCGAGCATCGCGGAACAGTCCTTGCCGCGCGGGCCCGGCAGGAAGCGCAGGTCGAGCGCGCCGACCCGCGAAGCCGCCGTGTGCAGCACGTTGAAGCCGTGCCACTCCGGCGTCAGCATGCCGCTCGCCGCGGCGATCTGCCACGCGGCAGCGAGGATCGCGGCGCCGTCGGGTCGCGCCAATGCCGCCTGCCCGACGATCAGCATCGGCCGCTTCGCGCCGCGCAACGCGCGCCCGACATCGTCGGAATCGTCGCCGAGCACCGCGAGCGCGCGCGGCGTGTTGTCGAGCCAGGTCACGCCGTAGGTGAGTTCCGCGCGCGGCGCGGCCGCGAACACCTTCATGCGGCCGCCGAGCGCCAGCCAGCGCTTGCGGATGCGCGCGTTGATCAGCGGCGCCTCGTGGCGCGGGTTGGTGCCGATCAGCAGCAGCGCATCGGCCTCCTCGATGCCGGCGATCGTGGTGTTGAACGTGTAGAAGTCGCGGCGCGAGACATCGGCCGCGGCATCGTCCTGCCGGCAATCCAGGTTCTGCGACCCGATCGTCGCCATCAGGTCTTTGAGCGCCAGCATGCTCTCGGCATCGGCCAGATTGCCGGCGATCGCGCCGATGCGCTCGCCCGCCACGCCGTCGAGCCGCGCGGCGATGGCGTCGAACGCCTCGCTCCAGCTCGCGCGATGCAGCGTGCCGTCTTGCCGCACCCAGCACGCATCGAGCCGCCGACGTTTCAGCCCGTCGATGGCAAAGCGCGACTTGTCGGCCAGCCACTCCTCGTTCACGTCCTCGTTGATGCGCGGCAGGATGCGCAGCACCGCAGACCCGCGCGCATCGATGCGGATATTGGCGCCGACCGCGTCCAGCACATCGACGCTGTCGGTCTTGCGCAGCTCCCACGGCCGCGCCACGAACGCGTACGGCTTGGAGGTCAGTGCGCCGACCGGACAGATGTCGATCAGGTTGCCCGACAGCTCGGAGGTGAGCGCCTTCTCGACATAGGTGCCGACTTCCATGTTCTCGCCGCGCGAGGTGGCGCCGAGCTCCGGCACGCCGGCGATCTCGGAGGCGAAGCGGATGCAGCGCGTGCATTGGATGCAGCGCGTCATCACGGTCTTGACCAGCGGGCCGAGATATTTGTCCTTCATCGCGCGCTTGTTCTCGGAATAGCGCGAGTGGTCCATGCCGTAGCCGATCGCCTGGTCCTGCAGGTCGCACTCGCCGCCCTGGTCGCAGATCGGGCAGTCGAGCGGATGGTTGATGAGCAGGAACTCCATCACGCCGCGCCGCCCCGCGCGCACCATCGGGCTGTCGGTATGCACGACCATGCCGTCGGCGACCGGATAGGAGCAGGAGGAGATCGGCTTGGGCGGCGCCTTCTCGATCTCGACCAGACACATGCGGCAGTTGCCGGCGACCGAAAGCCGGTCGTGGTAGCAGAAGCGCGGAATCTCCTTGCCGGCGGCCTCGCACGCCTGCAGCACGTTGGAACCGGGCGCAACCTCGACGGTGGTGCCATCGACCGTGACCTTGACCATCGTGCTACTCCGCCGCCAGCGGCAGCGGACGCGCGGTCCGGCCGGATTTGTACTGGGCGATGCGTTCCTCGATCACCGGGCGGAAATGCCGGATCAGGCCCTGGATCGGCCACGCCGCCGCGTCGCCGAGCGCGCAGATCGTGTGGCCCTCGACCTGCCGCGTCACCTGCTCCAGCGTGTCGATTTCCTCCGGCTCCGCGCGGCCCTGCACCATGCGGTACATCACCCGCATCATCCAGCCGGTGCCCTCGCGGCACGGCGTGCATTGGCCGCAGCTCTCGTGCTTGTAGAACTGCGAGAGCCGCGCAATGGCTCTTATGATGTCGGTGGAGCGGTCCATGACGATCACCGCCGCGGTGCCGAGCGCGCTCTTCACGTCGCGCAGACTGTCGAAATCCATCAGCACGGTGTCGCAGACGGATTTCGGGATCACCGGCACCGAGGCTCCGCCCGGAATCACCGCCAGCAGATTGTCCCACCCGCCGCGCACGCCGCCGGCATAGCGGTCGATCAGCTCGCGCAGCGGAATGCCGAGCTCGTCCTCGACGTTGCACGGCTTGTTCACGTGGCCGGAGATGCAGAACAGTTTTGTGCCGGTGTTCTTCGGCCGGCCCAGCGCGGAGAACCAGGCGGCGCCGCGGCGCATGATGGTGGGCGCCACGGCAATGCTCTCGACGTTGTTCACCGTGGTCGGGCAGCCGTACAGGCCGACCGCGGCGGGGAACGGCGGCTTGAGCCGCGGCATGCCCTTCTTGCCTTCGAGGCTTTCCAGCAACGCGGTTTCCTCGCCGCAGATATACGCACCGGCCCCGCGATGCATGAACAGATCGAAATCCCAGCCGGAGCCGCAGGCGTTGCGGCCGATCAGCCCGGCCTCGTACGCCTCGTCGATCGCCGCCTGCAGCCGCTGCGCTTCCGCGAAGAATTCGCCGCGGATGTAGATGTAGCAGGCGTGCGCGCGCATCGCGAACGAGGCGATCAGGCAGCCCTCGATCAGCTTGTGCGGGTCGTTGCGCAGGATGTCGCGGTCCTTGCAGGTGCCCGGCTCGCTTTCGTCGGCGTTGACGACGAGGTAGTGCGGCCGTTCGCCGACCTGCTTGGGCATGAACGACCATTTCATGCCGGTCGGAAAGCCGGCGCCGCCGCGCCCGCGCAATCCCGACGACTTCATCTCGTCGACCAGGGCGTCCGGTCCGCGCGCCAGGATCGCGGCGGTGCCGTCCCAGTCGCCGCGCGCGCGCGCGCCGTTCAGGCCCCAGTCGTGCAGCCCGTAGAGATTGGTGAAGATGCGGTCGCGGTCGCTCAGCATGTCACGTCACTCCGCCGGCTGCGCGTCGAGAGCGGTGAGCGTGGTCGGCCCGCCCTCCGGCGCCGAACCCTGCCGCCCGGCCATCGACCCGGCCGGCGGCCGTTCGCCGCGGCGCAACGCCGCGATCAGCGCCTCCGTGCGCTCCGCGTCCAGGTCCTCGTAGAAATCGTCGTCCACCTGCAGGATCGGGGCGTTCACGCAGGCGCCAAGACATTCCACCTCGGTCATGGTGAACATCCCGTCCGCGCTGGTCTCGCCCCACGCCGTGATGCCGGTCGACTTGCGGCACGCCGCCGCGACATCGTCCGAGCCGCGCAGCCAGCACGGCGTCGTCGTGCAGATCTGGAGATGGAAGCGACCAATCGGGCGCGTATTCAGCATGAGGTAGAAGGTGGCGACCTCATAGACGCGGATCGGCGGCATCTCCAGCTTCTGCGCCACCGCATCCATCGCCGCACGCGGCACCCAGGCGCTGCCACTGCTGCGCTTCATCTGGTCCTGCGCGATGTAGAGCAGCGGGATCACGGCGCTCGCCTGCCGCCCCGGCGGATACTTCGCCACCACCTTCGCAGCCTCCGCCTCGCTCGCGGTGTCGAACGCGAAGCCGGCAGGCTGCTCGAGCTCCTCGGCTTGCGAGCCGTCGCCAAAATCCTCGGCCATGCCCTACCTGTCGATCTCGCCGAACACGATGTCGAGCGACCCGATGATCGCCACCGCATCGGCCAGCATGTGCCGCTTCGACATCACCTCGATCGCCTGCAGGTGCGCAAATCCGGTCGGGCGGATCTTGCAGCGATAGGGGCGGTTGGTGCCGTCGGCCACGAGATAGACCGCGAACTCGCCCTTCGGCGATTCGACCGCGGCATAGGTGGCGCCCGCCGGAACGTGGAATCCCTCGGTGAACAGCTTGAAGTGATGGATCAGCGCCTCCATCGAGCGCTTCATCTCGGCGCGCGACGGCGGCGTGAACTTGTGGTCCAGCACCTTCACCGGCCCGGGCTTCATCTGCGCCAGGCACTGCTTGATGATCTTTGCGCTCTCGCGCATCTCGGCAATGCGGACGAGGTAGCGGTCGTAGCAGTCGCCGTTGCGCCCGACCGGCACGTTGAACTGCACGTGGTCGTACATCGCGTAGGGCTGCGCGCGGCGCAAATCCCAGGGCACGCCGCTCGCGCGCAGGCACGGGCCGCTGAACCCCCACGCCATCGCCTGCTCGGCGCTCATCACGCCGATATCGACCGTCCGCTGCTTCCAGATGCGGTTGCCGGTGAGGAGTTCTTCAAGCTCGTCGACGAGCTTCGGAAAAGTCTCGGCCCATTCGCCGATCCGGTCCTCGAGTCCCGCCGGCAGGTCGCGGTTGACGCCGCCCGGCCGGTAGTAGTTCGCGTGCAGCCGCGCACCCGACGCGGCCTCATAGAACTCCATCAGCTTCTCGCGTTCCTCGAAGCCCCACAGGATCGGCGTGATCGCGCCGACATCGAGCACATACGTGGTCACGTTGAGCAGGTGATTGAGCACGCGCGTGATCTCGTCGAACAGCGTGCGAATCCACAGCGCGCGCTCCGGCACCTCGATCTCGGCAAGATGCTCGATGGCACGCACGTAGGCGTGCTCCTGCGACATCGGGCTGACATAGTCGAGCCGGTCGAAATAGGCGTTGGCCTGCAGGTAGGTCTTGTATTCGATCAGCTTCTCGGTGCCGCGATGCAGCAGGCCGATATGCGGATCGGCGCGCTCCACCACCTCGCCGTCCATCTCCAGGATCAGCCGCAGCACGCCGTGCGCCGCCGGATGTTGTGGGCCGAAATTGATGGCATGGCTGTGGATCTCGGCGGTCTTGCGAGCATCCTCCGGCGCCGGCTGGGCGATGCTGGTCTCGGTCACGGCTTCGCCTCCTTCTGCGCCGCCTGCCGCGCCACATACGCCTTCTCGTCGCCGGGCAGCGACGTGATCGCCTCCCACGGCGAGAGGAAGTCGAAGTTGCGGAAATCCTGCGTCAGCTTGACGGGTTCATAGACGACCTGCCCGCGCTCCTCGTCGTAGCGCACCTGAACGTAGCCGCTGAGCGGGAAATCCTTGCGCATCGGGTGCCCCTCGAAGCCGTAGTCGGTGAGGATGCGCCGCAGGTCCGGCTGGCCGGAGAACACGATGCCGTACAGATCCCACGCCTCGCGCTCCCACCACGTCGCCACGGGCCAGACGCCGAGCACCGAAGGCACCGATGCGACACCGTCGGTTGCCACGATCACGCGCACGCGCTGGTTGAGCGACACCGAAAGCAGGTTGTACACCACCTCGAACCGCTCGGCGCGTTCGGGCCAATCGACGCCGCAGAGGTCCATCAGCTGCTCGAACGCGAAGCGCGGATCGTCGTGCAGCGTCTGCATCACCGGCACCAGCGCATCCGTGCGCACGCGCGCGACCACTTGGCCGAGCTCGACGGCGACGCCCATCACGCCGGGAATGCCGCCCACCTGCTCGACGAGCGTGGTCGCCGGCACGGCAGCTGCGTCCAGCTCAGCCACGAAGGATCGTCCCGGTGCGACGGATTTTCTTCTGCAGCTGCAGGATGCCGTACACCAGCGCCTCGGCGGTCGGCGGGCAGCCGGGCACATAGATATCGACCGGCACGACGCGATCGCAGCCGCGCACCACCGAATACGAATAATGATAGTAGCCGCCGCCGTTGGCGCAGCTGCCCATGCTGATGACCCAGCGCGGCTCGGCCATCTGGTCGTACACCTTGCGCAGCGCCGGCGCCATCTTGTTGGTCAGCGTGCCGGCGACGATCATCACGTCGCTCTGCCGCGGCGAGGCGCGCGGGATGGTGCCGAAGCGGTCGAGGTCGTAGCGCGGCATGTAGGCGTGCATCATCTCCACCGCGCAGCACGCCAGGCCGAACGTCATCGGCCACAGGCTGCCGGTGCGCGCCCAGTTCACCAGCCGGTCGAGCTGCGCGACCACGAAGCCGCGGCCGTCGATCTCGCCGGTGATGCCCTTCACCACCGCGTCCTGCGCCGGCCCCGACTGCAACGCCTCGCGGTTCCACGCGACCGCGGGGGCGGCGGCGTTCTCGGTCACGGCGTCCATCGCTGCCTCACTCCCACTCCAGCGCGCCCTTGTTCCACTCGTAGATGAAGCCCACGGTCAGCACCGCCAGGAAGCCGAACATCGAGAGCAGGCCGAACACCCCGATGCGCGCCAGGCTCACGGCCCACGGGAACAGGAACGCGACTTCCAGATCAAAGATGATGAACAGAATGGAGACCAAATAGAAGCGCACGTCGAACCGGCGCCGCGCATCGTCGAACGCCTCGAATCCGCATTCGTACGCCGAGAGTTTCTCGGCATATGGATGCTGCCGCGCGGCGATCAAAGAGCCGAACACCATCGCGAGCGCGATCACGGCGGCGATGACGATGAACACCAGGATCGGGAAATAATTGGCCAGGAGCGGGGCCATCATGCTCTTCCTTTCCTGCGGCCGACGGCACCGGATGCCGCAGCGCAGCATGGCGCCGACCATAGCCGCAACCGCCCGGCTTTGCCATAGGGGGGCGGCAACCCCGGCGCCCCGGAGCACCGCTGGCGCGAGTGACGGGGCTCGAACCCGCGACCTCCGGCGTGACAGGCCGGCGCTCTAACCAACTGAGCTACACCCGCAACTTCAGGCGGCAGCATCTAGACCGCAGCCGAGAGAGGGTCAACCGGCAATAGCCACGCCGTCCCACGCCGCGTCGGGTGGTGGGCGGTGACGGGTTCGAACCGCCGGCCCTCTCGGTGTAAACGAGACGCTCTACCGCTGAGCTAACCGCCCGTCACGCCGCGCCAGGCCTCAGTTCACCGCGTCCTTCAGGGCCTTGCCGGGCTTGAAGCGGACGGAGTTCGACGCCTCGATCTTGATCTCCTCGCCGGTGCGCGGGTTGCGGCCGGTGGAGGCCTTGCGCGCGGCGGTGGCAAAGCTGCCGAAGCCGACCAGCCGGACCTCCTCCTTGCGCTTCAGCGCCGCCTCGATCGCGGCGAATACCGCATCGACCACTTCGGTGGCCTTCGCCTTCGGCAGGTCCACATGATCCGCCACCGCCGCGACCAAATCCATCTTGTTCACGATCAAACCCCCTGTGTTCCTAATCCCTGACGTCCCCCGCGAGTCGCGCTCGGCGCGGCTAGCCGACACTAAAGGTCGGTTTTCCGCCCCGTCAACGAGGCGAAGCGAGCCGACCAACATTTCGTCCGCCGACGTAGCGCCACGACACGCGAACGGCCCGCCAGAATGCCTGACGGGCCGTCACGGCCGCGTCCGTTCGACGTCAGTGCGGCAGCAGGGCCGGCGCCGGCGCCGCCGCGGCGGGTGCCACCGGCGGGTCGGCCGGCTCCACCCACTCGATCGGCACCGGCTTGCGCACCAGCGCCTGCGCGATCACGTCGTCCACGTGCGCGACCGGCACGATCTTCAGATGCTTTTTCACCGACTCGGCGATATCCGCAAGGTCCTTCTCGTTGTCCTTGGGGATGAATACCGTGGTGATGCCGGCGCGCAATGCCGCCAGCAGCTTCTCCTTCAGCCCGCCGATCGGCAGCACCCGCCCGCGCAGCGTGATCTCGCCGGTCATGGCGATGTCGCGGCGCACCGGGACGCCGGTGAGCACGCTGACCATGCTGGTCGCCATCGCGATGCCGGCCGACGGCCCGTCCTTCGGCGTCGCCCCCTCCGGCACGTGGACGTGGATGTCGCGCTTCTCGAAGATCGTCGGCTTGATGCCGAAACGGATCGACCGGCTGCGCACATAGCTCAGCGCCGCCGACACGCTCTCCTGCATCACGTCGCCGAGTTTGCCGGTGTGCTTGACGTTGCCCTTGCCGGGCAGCATCACGCTTTCGATGGTCAGGATCTCGCCGCCCACCTCGGTCCAGGCGAGGCCGGTGACCACGCCGACCATGTCCTCGGCCTCCGTCTCGCCGTAGCGGAAGCGCCGCACGCCGGCGTATTTCTCGACGTTCTTGCGCGTCACGGAGACCCTGGTGGCCTTCTTGGTGACGATCTCCTTCACCACCTTGCGGGCGAGGTTGGCGATCTCGCGTTCGAGGTTGCGCACGCCGGCCTCGCGCGTGTAGTAGCGGATCAGGTCACGCAGCGCTTCTTCGCTGATCGACCACTCGCTTGGCTTCAGGCTGTGCGCCTCGCCCTGCTTGGCGATCAGGTGGCGCTTGGCGATCTCGACCTTCTCGTCCTCGGTGTAGCCGGGGATGCGGATGATCTCCATGCGGTCCATCAGCGGCTGCGGCATGCGCAGGCTGTTGGCCGTGGTGACGAACATCACGTCCGACAGGTCGTAGTCCACTTCGAGGTAGTGGTCGTTGAACGTGCTGTTCTGCTCCGGGTCGAGCACCTCCAGCAGCGCCGACGACGGGTCGCCGCGCCAGTCCGCCCCGAGCTTGTCGATTTCGTCGAGCAGGAACAGCGGGTTCGACGTCTTCGCCTTCTTCATGCCCTGGATCACCTTGCCGGGCATCGAGCCGATATAGGTGCGCCGGTGGCCCCTGATCTCGGCTTCGTCACGCACGCCGCCGAGCGACATGCGCACGAAATTGCGCCCCGTGGCATGCGCGATCGACTTGCCGAGCGAGGTCTTGCCGACGCCGGGCGGCCCGACCAGGCACAGGATCGCCCCGCGCACCTTGGACGAACGCGACTGCACCGCGAGATATTCGACGATGCGCTCCTTGATCTTCTCCAGGCCGTAGTGGTCGGCGTTCAGCACCTTCTCCGCCGCGACCACGTCATTGTTCACCTTGCTGCGCTTCTTCCACGGGATCGACAGCATCCAGTCGAGGTAGTTGCGCACCACCGTCGCCTCGGCGCTCATCGGGCTCATCGTGCGCAGCTTCTTCAGCTCGGCGACGGCTTTTTCGCGCGCCTCCTTCGACAGCCTGGTCTTCTTGATCTTGGCTTCGAGTTCGGCGCTTTCGTCCTTGCCGTCCTCGCCCTCGCCGAGTTCCTTCTGGATCGCCTTGAGCTGCTCGTTCAGGTAGTACTCGCGCTGGGTCTTCTCCATCTGCCGCTTGACGCGGTTGCGGATGCGCTTCTCCACCTGCAGCACGCCGATCTCGGACTCCATGTGCCCGAACACGCGCTCCAGCCGCTCGGAGATGCTGGCGGTCTCCAGCAGCTCCTGCTTCTCGGCGATCTTCAGGTTGAGGTGCGCGGCGACGGTGTCGGCGAGCTTGCTCGGCTCCTCGATCTGGTTCAGCGACACCAGCACTTCCGGCGCGATCTTCTTGTTGAGCTTGATGTACTGCTCGAACTGGCCGATCACGGTGCGGCCGAGCGCCTCCAGCTCCTTCTTCTCGCCGTCCTGCTCGCGCAGCGGCTCGACGAACGCCTCGAAATACGCCGCGGTCTCCTTGAAGCCGGTGATGCTGGCGCGACGCCCGCCCTCGACCAGCACTTTCACCGTGCCGTCGGGCAGCTTCAGCAGCTGCAGGATCGTCGAGACCGTGCCGACGCCGTAGATGTCATCGACCGTCGGGTCGTCCTGCGCCGCGTTCTTCTGGGCGACCAGCAGGATCTGCTTGTCCTCCTTCATCACCGCTTCCAGCGCCCGCACGCTCTTCTCGCGGCCGACGAACAGCGGCACGATCATGTGCGGGAACACCACGATGTCGCGCAGCGGCAGCACCGGCAGCAACTCGGGGCGCGCCGGGGCCCGCGACCCTCGCGCCGTGCGACTTCCCCGGATGGTTTCTCAGCAGTCATTCCGTGACCTCCTACTGGACAGTCAGGACACGGCCGCCCCCAATGGGCACGCACCGCGTCGTCAGAAAGCGCGCTCGTCGCAACGCCTTCCGGACCATCCGGATATCGGCACCCTCCGCCGGTGCCGCAAGACTTGACAAGACGCGGGCGCGGCACTGGCATGCGTGCCGCGCCGCCCCGCGCCGTTCAGGCGCTGTTCTCCACCCGTTCCTTGCCGTGAATGTAGAGTGGCGTGGCGCGGCTCTCGGCGACCTCGCGGTTGATCACCACCTCCTCCACCGCATCGAGGCTCGGCAGTTCGAACATCGTGCCGAGCAGGATCTGCTCCATGATCGAGCGCAGGCCGCGCGCGCCGGTCTTGCGCGCGATCGCCCGCCGCGCCACCGAGCCAAGCGCGTCCTCGGTGAAGTTGAGCTTCACCCCCTCCATCTCGAACAGCCGCGCATACTGCTTGACCAGCGCGTTCTTCGGCTTGGTCAGGATCTCCATCAGCGCCTGCTCGTCCAGATCGTCCAGCGTCGCGACCACCGGCAGGCGGCCGATGAATTCCGGGATCAGGCCGAAACGCAGCAAATCCTCCGGCTCGACCTCGCGCAGGATGGCGCCGGTGCGGCGCTCTTCGGGGCTGCGCACCTCGGCACCGTAGCCCATCGACGAGCCCTTGCCGCGCGCCGAGATGATCTTCTCCAGGCCGGAGAACGCGCCGCCGCAGACGAACAGGATGTTGGTGGTATCGACCTGGAGGAATTCCTGCTGCGGGTGCTTGCGCCCGCCCTGCGGCGGCACCGAGGCGACGGTGCCCTCCATGATCTTCAGCAGCGCCTGCTGCACGCCCTCGCCGCTCACGTCGCGCGTGATCGAGGGGTTGTCAGACTTGCGGCTGATCTTGTCCACCTCGTCGATATAGACAATGCCGCGCTGCGCCCGCTCGACGTTGTAGTCGGCGGCCTGCAGCAGTTTCAGGATGATGTTTTCCACATCTTCGCCGACATAGCCGGCCTCGGTCAGCGTGGTGGCGTCCGCCATGGTGAACGGCACGTCGAGGATGCGCGCCAGCGTCTGCGCCAGCAGCGTCTTGCCGGAGCCGGTCGGGCCGACCAGCAATATGTTGGATTTGGCAATCTCGATGTCGTTGCTCTTGGCGGCGTGCGCCAGCCGCTTGTAATGGTTGTGGACGGCGACACTGAGCACACGCTTGGCGTGCGCCTGGCCGATCACGTAGTCGTCGAGGACCTTGCAGATTTCTTTTGGCGTCGGCACGCCGTCGCGGGACTTCACAAGATGCGTCTTGTGTTCCTCGCGGATGATGTCCATGCACAGTTCGACGCATTCGTCGCAGATGAACACCGTCGGCCCGGCGATCAGCTTGCGGACCTCGTGCTGCGACTTGCCGCAGAACGAGCAGTAGAGGGTGTTCTTGGAATCGCCGGACTTGCTCATGAGCCCTCCTGCCCCGTACCGTCGGGGACACACGCCGTAAGGTCTAGTCCGCGCGCTCCCGCGGGGACAAGGACTCGCCTCGCAGCCCCGGCCCGCGCCAGCCGTGCCGGGCCGATCAAAGAACCACTGTGCCAGAACGGCGGGGCCGACGGGAAGAGTTGAATGGTGAACGACCCCCCCGCCGCCAGTGTCTCACCTGTGGCTGGAGTGGCCGATTTGCAACGCCCGCGCCGGTCGCGGCCGGCCGGGTGTGTCGGGTCAGCCCCGCGCCTCGGCGTCGCTCGGAGCCGGGCGGCGGTCCACCACCTCGTCCACCAGCCCGAAATCGCGCGCCTCCTCGGCCGACATGTAGGCGTCGCGCTCCAGCTTGCGCTCGATCGCTGCGAGCGGCTGGCCGGTGTGGCGCTGGTAGATCTGGTTGAGCCGGCCGCGCAGGTGCAGGATTTCGCGCGCCTGGATCTCGATGTCGGCCGCCTGGCCCTGCGCGCCGCCGGACGGCTGATGCACCATCACCCGCGCGTTGGGCAGCGCGAAGCGCTTGCCCTTGGCGCCGGCGCACAGCAGCAGGCTGCCCATGCTGGCCGCCTGGCCGATGCAGACGGTGCTGACCGGGCTGCGGATGTACTGCATCGTGTCGTAGATCGCCAGCCCCGCCGAGACCACGCCGCCCGGACTGTTGATATAGAAGGCGATGTCCTTGGTCGGGTTTTCACTCTCCAGGAACAGCAGCTGGGCGCACAGCAGGGAGCTGACCTGGTCATAGACCGGGCCGGTCAGGAACACGATGCGTTCCTTGAGCAGCCGCGAATAGATGTCGAACGCGCGTTCGCCACGGGCGGTCTGCTCGACCACCATCGGCACCAGCGCGTTGTCGAAGACCTCGACCGGGTCGCGATCCCTCATCCTCTGTCCTTCCCACCCGCCGGCAGCGTCCCGCCGCCGCCGACCGCCGCCATAGATGGGCGCCGAACGGCCGCGGGTCCAGCCTCAGCCGTCGCTCCCCGCCATTTGACCGGCATTTTCCGGGCCGGCCTCGACCGGCCCGGCCTGCGGCTGCGCCGCCGCCGCGATCGCCGCCGGCAGTTCGGGGTCGCGGGCGAGGTCCTCGGGAGTCACGGTCTGCTCGGCGACCTGCGCCTGGGCGAGCACGTGATCGACCACCTTCTCCTCAAAAATCGGCGCCCGCAGCGAATCGCCCGCCTGCGGGTTCTTGCGGAAGAACTCGATCACTTTCTGTTCCTGGCCGGGGTAGCGCATCGCCTCGGTGCGCATGGCGCGGGTCAGTTCCTCCTGGCTCACGCTGACGCCGCCGGCCCGGCCGATCTCGGCGAGCAGCAGGCCGAGCCGCACCCGGCGCTCGGCGATGGCGCGGTATTCCGCCTGCAGCCTCGCCTCGTCCTTGCCGCGGTCGTCGTCGTCCAGCCGGCCCTCCTTGCGGTCGGCCTCCACGCGCTGCCAGATCTGGCCGAACTCGGCATCGACCATGCCCTGCGGCACCGGGAACGCGGCGCGGTCGGCGAGCGCGTCGAGCAATTGCCGCTTCAGGCGCATGCGCGACAGCTGGTCGTATTCGCGCTGCAGCTGCGCCGTGATCGCCTCGCGCACCTCCGCCAGCCCGCCCTCGAAGCCGAGTTTGTCGGCCAGCGCGTCGTCCACCGGCGGCACGTTGGCGCGCTTCAGCGCCTTCGCGGTCACGTCGAACACCGCCGCCTTGCCGGCCACGTCCTTGACCCCGTACTCCTCCGGGAACGTCACCTCGATCTGGCGGCTTTCGCCGGGCGCGAGGCCGGCCAATCGCTCGCTGAATCCGGGGATGAACCCGGCCCCGCCCACCTCGATGTCGATGTCCTTCGCACTGCCGCCGGGGAACGCCACGCCGTCGATCTTGCCGGCATAGTCGAGCGTCAGCACGTCGCCGGCCTCCGCCGGGCGCGGCTCGGCCACCGGCTCCAGCGTGCGCTGGCGGCGCGCCAGCTCGTGCAGCGACCGCTCGATCACCTCCGGCTGCGGCTCCGCCTTGAGCCGGGTCAGGCTGATCCCGGCGAGGTCCGGCAGCGCGATCTCCGGCAGCAGTTCCAGCTCGACCTTGAATTCCAGGTCGGTCTGCGCCGCCGCACGCGCCTCCGGCAGCGCCACCACCTCGACGCGCGGCTGGCCGGCGGAGCGCAGCTTGCGCTCGGTCAGCACCTGCTGCGTCGCCTCGTTGACGCTCTCTTCCAGCACCTCGGCGTTCACCGCCTTGCCGAAGCGCTGCTTCACCACGGTCGGCGGCACTTTGCCGGGGCGGAAGCCGGGCAGGCGCAGCGTCTTGCCGAGCTCGGCGATGCGGCGGGCGCGGCGGCCCTCGAAATCGGCGGCGGGCACGACCACGGTATAGGCGCGCTTCAGCCCGTCGGAGAGGGTCTCGGTGACCTGCATGGGAGGGACGATCCTCGTGATACGCTGAACCAGACGGCGATGAGCCAGGCGACGATCGGCCGCCGGTGGTGCGGGCGGAGGGACTTGAACCCCCACGGCTTGCGCCACCAGAACCTAAATCTGGCGTGTCTGCCAATTCCACCACGCCCGCTTCCGGCGGCCGTGAGCGCGCGGAGGTAGCGCAAGCGTCATGTCGGGGCAAGGGCGTTGCCGCGGTGCCGGCCAGGGCGTTCTCGCGCGCCGCACCACGCTGTCGGATCGGCAAGTCCGGCTCAAGCCGGCCCGTCGCGGCGCCTGCGGCGGCGGCAACGAGTCGTTGCAAAATTATCGGGTGACAAGCTCCGCTCCGGCGCCTAGACCGCGCGCGGATTGCCGAAGGGATGGCTCGTGCTCCGTCTGATCTCGACTGTGCCGCCGCTGGCGATGCTGGCGCTGCTTGCCGGGTGCGGCCCCAACTATTCGCCGAATACCTACAGCACCGCCGCCGTGCAGCAGGCCAACAAGGTCGAGCGCGGCGAGATCATCGGCGTGCGGCAGATCGGCGTGAGCGCCGACGGCGCGGCCGGTGCCGCGATCGGCGGCGCGGCCGGCGGTGCGGTCGGCGGCGCCGCCGCATCGACCACCAGCGGCGCCCTCGGCACCACGCTCGGCGCGATCGGCGGCGGGCTGGTCGGCGGGCTGATCGGCACCTCGGTCGAGCACGCCACCGGGGATACGTCCGCCTTCGAATACATCGTGCGCGAATTCAACAAGACGCAGGACCTGGTCTCGGTCACGCAGAAGGACGCGGTGCCGCTGAAGATCGGCACGAAAGTGCTGGTGATCGGCGGCAAGCAGGCCCGCATCGTGGCCGACTACACGGTGGACCCCGAGACGGCCAAAGCCGCCGCGGCACAGCCCGCCGCCAAACCGGCCGAGGCCGCCTCCGCCGCGCCGGCCGCTGCTCCGCCGCCGCAGGCCGCGTCCACGCAGGCGCCCTCGGTGCTCGCCCCGCCCGCGTCCACGCCGGCCTCGCCCGCGCCGACCGCGCTCGGCGCGCCCATGGCGGCAGCGGCCACCGAGCCGCCGCCGGCCCCGGTCACCGCCGCCCCGCTCGCCGCGCCCGCCCCGGCTGCCGGTTCGGCGGCCCCGACCGCGACGCCGTAGCTCAGCGGGCGAGCACGATCTCGGTCCCGGCCGGCGCATCGGGCAGCGCGAGCCGTACCGACCCGTCCGTGGGAGCGAACCGCGCCGGGCGCGCGGCGCCGCCCGCCCGCACGGAGACAGGCGCCGCCGACTGGCCGAACACCACCAGGTCGATCTCCTGCCACCAGGGCGCATAGCTGCCCTGCCGCGGCGCCAGATGCACATGCAGCCCGTCCGCGGCTTCGCGACACGTCACCTCGCTGGCGCAGGAAAACGCCGCGCGTGTAGCCGAACGTCACCCCGTCATCGGCATAGATCGTGCCCCGGCAGTCCGGCCCCGGATAGACCAGCAGTTCCAGCCTGCCGCGCGGCGTCTCGGCGGTGCTCTGCACCAGCGGCGCGCGGGCGATGATGGCGCCGGCGCGCGCGAACACCGGCAGCCGCTCGGCGTCGGGGCGCAGCCGCACCTCGCCCTCCGGCACGCGCCGCCCGGTCCAGTAGTCGAACCAGGACGTGCCGGCCGGCCGCGCGAGCGCATACTCGTCCGGCCGCTCGTCGGGCGGCGGGGCCACCAGCAGGGCAGGGCCGAACATGAACTGGCTGCCCACGCCCTCCAGGCCGGCTTCGGGGAATTCCAGGAACAGCGGGCGCATGATCGGGATGCCGGTGCGCGATGCCTGCTCCGCGGTCGCGTAGAGATATGGCATCAGCCGGTAGCGCGCCGCGATCGCCGCCCGCCGCCGCGCCACCTCGGCCGCCTCGCCGACATAGGCTTCCTGGTCGGCGCTGCCCTTCTCCGTGTGGTCGCGGAACAGCGGGTTGAAGGCGCCCAGTTCGATCCAGCGCGTCAGCAGCGCCGGCGTGGCGCTGCCGCGAAACCCGCCGATGTCGTCGCCGGCGAATGCGAAGCCGGACAGTCCGAGGTTCAGCAGTTGCGGCGTCGAAATCCGCAGATGGTTCCAGGTGGAACTGTTGTCGCCGGTCCACACCGCCGCGCTGCGCTGCCCGCCGGAAAAACTCGCGCGCGTCAGCACAAACGTCCGCCGGTCCGGCGCCAGCGCGCGCAGCCCGTCGGCGGTCGCCTCGGCGTTCAGCATGCCGTAGGCGTTGTGGATTTCGCGATGTGTCGTCACGCGCGGCGGGACGCCCGGCTCCTCGATGTGGTGGACGGCATCGAGCGGCAACGTCTTGTCCGGCCGGTCGAACACCACCGGCTCGTTCATGTCGTCCCAGAACCCTGCGATGCCGTCGTCAAGATACAGCGTGCGATACAGCGTGCCGAACCATTGCCGTGTCGCCGCCCGCGCGAAGTCGGGGAACACCGCGGGACCGGGCCAGACCTCTCCGACATAGATTGCCCCGTCCGGCATCCGCACGAAATGCCCGCCGGCCAGCCCGGTGTCGTACGGTGCGTAGCCGGCGTTTGGCGCGTCCGCGACGTGCATGTCGGCGATCGCCACCACGCGCACGCCCTGCGCGCCGAGCCGCCGCACCATGCCTTTTAAGTCGGGAAACGCCGTGGCATCGACGGTGAACGGCCGGTTGCGATCCTGGTAGCCGATGTCGAGCCAGATCGCATCGAGCGGGATGCGCGCCGCGCGATAGTCCGCCACCACCTGCTCGACGCGTGCCTGCGTCGGATAGCTCCAGCGGCTCTGCTGGAAACCGAGGCTCCACAGCGGCGGCAACTTCATGCGCCCGGTGAGCCAGGTGTAGTTGGTCAGCACCTGCTTTGGTGTCGGGCCGGCGAAAAAATACCAGTCGGGCGTCCCGCCTTCGGCGCCGAAGCAGACGGCGTCGCGCCGCGTCAGGTTGAAGTCGAACGTGCTGCGCCAGGTGGAATCGAGGAACACGCCATACGCCGTGCCGCGCCGCAGCGCGAGGTAGAACGGCACGGTCTTGTAGAGCGGGTCGGAGGATTCCTGCCAGCCGTAATGGTCGGTGTTCCAGTTGACGAACGCCCGCCCGCGCCGGTCGAGCGCGCCCGGCTTGTCGCCGAGACCATAATAGTGCGCATCCGCCGGGCTGGCATGGCAGATGCGGAAGCCGCCGCCCGGCGCCGCCAGCGTGCCGCCCGGCGCGTCCTCGACCAGCACGCCTCCGGCGGCATCGCTGATCCTGAGCCGCCACGATCCGGCATCCACGGCGACGCGCAGCGCGCGCGTGGCAAAGCCAGGCGTGCCCGCGGTTGCCGGCACCACCGCTACCGCCTGCGCGCGCCGCCCCGGCAGCACCGCCCAGGGCTCGCCAGGCGGCAGCGCGCCCGCCGGCGCCGCCTGGATGCGCAGCACCTCGTCGGTCAGCGCGGTGACGCGCAACGTCGCCGCTCCACGGTGCAGTTCGATGCCGTCCGGCCGCGGCAGCACCGTCTGCGCCCAGGCCGGGGCGGCGATCAGCATGGCCAGTGCCGCGACCAGGGTCCGCATCGTGCGTCCTCCTCCAAGCCGCCGGGCGCCCGGCGCATTTTCGTCACCCCTCCGCCTGCGGGAGGGGATGGGGGAGGGGTGCTGCCGCCCGCGAGGGGACCGACCAGCGCACAGTCCCGCTTGCCCAGCCCGCCCCCGTCCATGTTAGTTTCCCTGTCGTGCAGTTCCCCGCTTCCGCCGCCCTGGCCGACCGCTTCGCCGCTCTGGTCGAAGGGTTGCGCCGCGCCATCGCCGCCCGCGGCGCCGGAATTGGCCTCGCCGTGCCGCTGATGCTGCTGCTCTGGTCGCGGCTGCACCGCACCGCCCTCCGCTTCGCCCGCCTCGCGACAAAAGTCCAGGCCGGCACGCTGCCGCCGCCGCGCCGCCGCCGCTCCCCTCGCCCGACCCGCCCGCAGCCGCTCCGGCTGCCGCGCGGCGTCGCCTGGCTGCTGCGCCGGCTGCCGCAGGCCGCCGCCGCCGCCTCGCAGTTGCAGCACCTGCTCGCCGATCCGGCGATGGCCGACCTCCTCGCCGCAGCACCGCAGGCCGGGCGGCTGCTCCGCCCGCTCTGCCAAATGCTGGGCGTCCGCCCGCCGCCGGCGCGGAGCCTGTCCTCGGGCCGGAAGCAGGCCGGCCCCGTGGGCCCTCCGCCATCCGTGCGGCCGCCGGCGCCGTCCCGTCCCGCCGTTCGTCCCCGCCCGCCGCCGCGCGCGCGACCCCGCGACCTCATCCCGCTTCCCGGCCCCCCACCCGTTCCCGCGTGACCGCGCGGCGCTCCCGTGCGTCCACAATGTTCCGGTATAAAAACATGCCCGGCGCGAGCCCGCCCGCCTGTTGACGGCGACGACGCGGCCGGGGGATGCTTGCGCCTCACGAAAAGGCAACCGACCACGGGGAGGGGCGAACACATGACCAAAGGGATTGGCCGCAGGGCCTGGATGCTGGCCGGCGCGGTGGCGCTCGGCATGGCGGCGGCTGGACCGGCCTGGGCCGACAGCATAATCGTCGGTCTCATCACCAAAACCGACAACAACCCGTTCTTCGTGAAGATGCGCGACGGCGCCTCGGCCAAGGCGAAGGAACTCGGCGTCACGCTGCAGACCTTCGCCGGCAAGTATGACGGCGACAACGACAGCCAGGTCGCCGCGATCGAGAGCCTGATCTCCGCCGGCGCGAAGGGCATCCTGATCACGCCGAGCGACACGAAAGCGATCGTGCCGACGGTGAGGAAGGCGCGCGCGGCCGGGCTGCTGGTGATCGCCCTCGACACCCCGCTCGACCCGATCGACGCCGCCGACGCCACCTTCGCCACCGACAATTTCCAGGCCGGCAAGCTGATCGGCGAATGGGCCAAGGGAATGCTCGGCGCCAAGGCCAAGGATGCGCACATCGCCATGCTGGACGCGCTGGAGTTCCAACCGACGGTGGACGTGTTGCGCGACGTGGGGTTCCAGACCGGCTTCGGCCTCCACGTCCCGAATCTTGCGCATTACGGCAGCGGGGAAGACAAGCGCATCGTCGGCCACCAATGGGGCAAGGGCGCGGAGGAAGGCGGGCGCACCGGCATGGAAGACCTGCTGCAGAAGGACCCCGACGTCAACGTCGTCTATACCATCAACGAGCCGACCGCTGCCGGCGCCTACGAGGCGCTGAAAGCGGCCGGGCGCGAGCATGACGTGCTGATGGTCTCGGTCGATGGCGGCTGCCCCGGCGTGCGCAACGTCAAGGCCGGCGTGATCGGCGCCACCTCGCAGCAATATCCGCTGCTGATGGCCGCGATGGGCGTGCAGGCGGTGGTGGACTACGCGAAAACCGGCAAGAAGCCGCAACCCTCGCCGGGCCTGAAGTTCTTCAACACCGGCGTCAACCTGGTCACCGACCATCCGGTTGCCGGCGTGCCCTCGATCTCCGTCGAGGAAGGGCTGAAGAAGTGCTGGGGCTGACGCACCGGACCGCGTGACGTCCGACGCGCCTGCGCAAGCGGCGTACCCTCTCCCGCTCGCGGGAGAGGGTGTCGCCACGTTCGACGACGAGCATCGCGGCGTCGCGCGGCGCCTGCACCAGTTCCTGCACGACAATCCGACGATCGTGCCGTTCATCGTGCTGCTGCTGGCGGTGGCGCTGTTCAGCCTGATCGTCGGCCGGCGCTTCTTCCATCCGTTCAATCTGTCGCTGGTGCTGCAGCAGGTGACGATCATCGCCATCGTCGGCTCGGCCCAGACGCTCATCATCCTCACCGCCGGCATCGATCTCTCGGTCGGCGCGATCATGGTGCTGTCCTCGGTCGTGATGGGGCGGCTCGCCGTGCTCGACGGCGTCCCGGTCGAGATCGCCTTCGCGCTCGGGCTGCTGGTCGGGCTTGCCTGCGGTGCCGTCAACGGTGCGCTGGTGGCATTGCTGAAGCTGCCGCCGTTCATCGTCACGCTCGGCACGTGGAGCATTTTCGGCGCGCTGAATCTCTGGTACTCGCAGAGCGAGACGATCCGCCAGCAGGACGTGGAAGCGGCAGCGCCGTTCCTGCAATGGCTCGGCACGGCGCTGCGCTTCTGGGGCGCGCGCCTCACCTACGGTTCGCTGCTGATGATCGTGCTCGCCGCGCTCATCTGGTACGTGCTGCAGCGCACGGCGTTCGGGCGGCACATTCACGCCACCGGCAACGACCCGGACGCCGCGCGGCTCGCCGGCATCGACATCACCCGCGTGGTGATCGGCGTCTATGCCATCGCCGGGGTGATCTGCTCGGTCGCCGGCTGGGCGCTGATCGGGCGCATCGGCGCGATCAGCGCGATCTCCGGCGGCGACGCCAACCTCGACTTCGATCACCGCCGTGGTGATCGGCGGCACCAGCCTGTTCGGCGGGCGCGGCTCGATCATCGGCACGCTGGTCGGCGCGCTGATCGTCGGCGTGTTCCGCAACGGCCTTGCCCTCGCCGGCGCCGATGCGCTGTGGCAGGAATTCGCGATCGGCACGCTCATCATCATCGCCGTCGCGATGGACCAGTGGATCCGCAAGGCCACGGCATGAACGAGGCCGCGCCCATCCTCTCCGCGCGTGGCCTGACCAAGCGCTACGGCCGCGTGGTGGCGCTGAATGACGCCGAGTTCGACCTGCTGCCCGGCGAAATTCTGGCCGTCATCGGCGACAACGGCGCCGGCAAATCGACGCTGATCAAATGCCTCGCCGGTGCCGTGGTGCCCGACGCCGGCGAAATCCGTCTCGACGGCAGGCCGGTGAAATTCCACTCGCCGCTCGACGCCCGCGCGGCAGGGATCGAGACCGTGTATCAGCATCTCGCGCTGTGTCCGGCACTGTCGATCGTGGACAATCTTTTTCTCGGCCGCGAGCGCCGCGTTCCCGGCCTGCGCGGTCGCCTGTTCCGTTCGCTCGACCGCGCGGCGATGGAGCGTGAGGCGCGCACGCAACTGAACGCGCTCGGCCTGCTCACCATCCAGAACATCCGCCAGTCGGTCGAGACGCTGTCCGGCGGGCAGCGTCAGGGGGTCGCGGTGGTGCGCGCGACCGCGTTCGGCAGCCGCGTCGTCGTCATGGACGAACCGACTGCCGCGCTCGGCGTGAAGGAATCGCGGCGGGTGCTGGAACTCATGCTCGACGTGAAGCGGCACGGCCTGGCGATCGTGCTGATCAGCCACAACATGCCGCATGTGTTCGAGGTCGCCGACCGCATCCACATCCACCGCCTCGGCCAGCGCATCGCCGTGATCGAGCCGAAGCGCCACAGCATGTCGGACGCGGTCGCGATCATGACCGGCGCGATGCCGCCGCCGTCATGACGACGGCGCGTCGAACGGCAGGCCGACATAGTTCTCCGCCAGCGCCGTCGCCGCCGCACGCGAGCTGCGCACGAAATCGAGATCGGCGAAATGGATGCGCCGCTCGAACTCCGTCTCGGCCGGATTGCGGTGCAGCATCGTGGTCATGTACCAGGAGAACCGCTCACCCTTCCACACCCGGCGCAGCGCGGTCGCGCTGTAGCGGCCGAGCAGCGCGTCGTCGCTGCGCGCATAATGCGCTTCCAGCGCCTGCGCCAGCACCACCGCATCCGCGACCGCGAGGTTGAGGCCTTTTGCGCCGGTCGGCGGCACGATATGCGCCGCGTCGCCGGCCAAAAACAGTTTTCCGTGCTGCATCGGGTCGCACACGAAGCTGCGCAGCGGGATGATGCCCTTCTGGAAGATCGGCCCTTCCTGCAAAGTCCAGCCGTCAAGGTCCAGCCGCGCGTGCAGTTCCTCCCAGATGCGCGCATCCGGCCAGGCGGCGATGTCGTCGTGCGGGTCGCACTGGATATAGAGCCGCTGCACCTCCGGCGAGCGCGTGCTCAGCAGCGCGAAACCCTCGGCCTGGTTGCTGTAGATCAGCTCGTGCCACGACCGCGGCGCGTTGGTCAGGATGCCGAGCCAGCCGAACGGATAGACCTTCTGGAATTCACGGCGCGCCGATTGCGGGATCGCCTGTCGTGCCGGCCCGTGAAAACCGTCGGCGCCGACGACGTAGTCGCAGTGCAGCGCCTCCTCGGCGCCGCCGGCGCCGCGGCGGAAGCCGATATGCGGCGCGTCGCCGTCGATGCCATGGATCGCCGTATCGGCCACGCCGAACACGATCTCCCCGCCGCGCGCCAGCAGCGCCGCGATCAGGTCGCGCAGCACCTGATGCTGCGGATAGACGGTCACGCGCTTGCCGCCGGTCAGCTCCGCCATGTCCAGATGCAGCCGCGCCCGCTCCCATTGCAGCGTGATGCCGGCATGGAAATCCGCTTCGCGCCGCAGCCGCTCGTCGATGCCGAGCGTGCCCATCAGATCGACCACCCACTGCTCCAGCACGCCGGCGCGGATCGTGCCTTCCACGTCCTCGCGCGTGCGGTTCTCCAGCACCACCGAAGCGATGCCGGCGCGGGCAAGCAAATGCGCGAGGAACAGACCGGCGGGGCCGGCGCCGATGATGCCGACTTGCGTGCGCATGTCCGCCCTCCCTAACGGCGCGATGACGGCAGCACGACGTGGTAGCCGACCGGCAGCATGCGCAGCGCGAACCGCCGCTCCGCCGTGCCCCACAATCCCGCCGGCACGAACAGCGCGAACAGCAGCGCCGCCGCGCCGAGGCCGACGAGATACCAGACGCCGTAGGCGCCGAACATGGTCTCCACCACGAAGAACAGCACCGCCCCCAGCACCGGCCCCTCGAACGTGCCCAACCCGCCCACCAGCGTCATGAAAATCATGTAGGCGGTCCATTGCACGCTGAAATACGAGCGCGGCTGGAACGTGATGGCGGAGGCGAGCCACAGCGCACCTGCCGCCGCGCAACCCAGGGCCGCCAGCACGAACACCACGCGCTTGGTCGCCAGCACGCGCACGCCGACCGACGCCGCCGCATGCTCGTCGTCGCGGATCGCCTGCAACGAGGCGCCGACGCGCCCGCGCAGCAGCTGGAACACGATCGCGAGCAGCACCACCATCGCACCCAGCGCGCTCCAGTACGTGTCCGCGCGCCGCGCCACGGCATTGACTGCATCGAGCGCGATCAGCGACGTGCCGGTCTCGCCGTTGACCAGCGGATCGAGGTTGACCAGCAGATGCGCGAGCTCCGCCACCACCCACATGCCGATCGCGAACTCGCCGCCGTGCAGCCGCAGCATCACTTCGCCGATCGGCAGCGCGAGCACGCCGACCAGCAGCGCCGCGACCGCCAGCGCCGGATACACCGGCACGCCGGCATGCGACAGCCGGACCGCGGCAAACGCGCCGAGGCCGAAGAACGCCTGCTGTCCGACCGAGACCAGACCGCCATAGCCGGCCAGCGCATTCCACATCGCGCCCAGGATGACATAGACGAACAGCGTCGTCAGCCGCTCGGTGACGCCGGGCGCGAACACCAGCGGCCCGGCCGCAAGCAGCACCAGCACCGCCGCAATCGCCGTCGCGAACGCCGCCGACCGCCCGGTCCAGCGCTGCACCTGCATCGCGTTCATGCCGCGCGCACCCGCAACCGCCGCAGATTGAGGCTGCCGAGCCAGACGCGCGCGATCAGCGCCGCCAGGAACACGACATGGCCGGCGATCAGGAAGAAACGCGGGCTGATATAGGCGCCGATGTTCTGCGCCACCCCGAGCACGATGCCGCCGAGCAGCGTCCCCCACAGCGAGCCGAAACCGCCGATCACCACCGTCTCGAACGCGAAGATCAGCTGCGCGCCGCCGCTGTACGGATCGAACGTGGTGCGCATCGCCAGGAACGCGCCGGCCACCGTCGCCATCGCCATCGCGATCGCGGTCGCCAGCGCATAGACGGCGCGCGCGTCGATGCCGATCAGGCCGACAATGGCCGGGTCTTCCGCCGTCGCGCGGATGGCCCGGCCGAGCGACGTGCGCGACAGGAACAGCTGCAACCCCCCGAGCAGCGCCACCGCGACCGCGAGGATCAGCACGTCCAGCCGTCCCACCGCGATGTCGTCGGTCAGCGGCCAGCTGTCGAACGACAGGTCGCCGATATAAGGGGCCAGCGAGCGCGTGTCGGCGCCGAATTGCTGGAACATCAAATTGTCCAGCACGATCGCCAGCCCGAACGTGCTGAGCAACGGCACCAACGGCCCGCCGCGCAGGCTGCGGTCGAGCACCAGACGTTGCAGCAGCCAGCCCAGCGCCGCCATCACCGGGATCACCACGACGAAGCCGAGCCATGGCGAGATCCCGGCGCGGTCCGCCACCACGAACAGCAGGAAGGCCGCCAACACCACCAGGCTGCCATGCGCGATATTGATGATGCGCATCACTCCGAACAGGAACGACAGGCTGCACGCCAGCAGCGCGTAATAGCCGCCGAGGAACACGCCCTGCAGCAGCTGGTTGAGAAAGATCATGCGGCGGCCTCGCGCACGCCGAAATACGCCCCCATCACCTGCTCGCGCGTGGTGTCGCGCGCGCGGCCCGCGTACACCACGCGTCCCTCCAGCATGCACACCACGCGGTCGGCAACCCGCAGCGCGCGGCCGAGGTCCTGCTCGACCAGCACGACCGTCGCGCCGCCACCCAGCAGTCCTTGCAACGAAGCATACACGGCATCGACGGCAACCGGCGACAGGCCGAGCGAGACCTCGTCGAGCAACAACAGCCGGGGGTTGCTCATCAGCGCGCGCGCGATCGCCGCCGCCTGCTGTTGCCCGCCGGAAAGATCGCCGGCGCGCGCCTTCAGCTTCGGGCCAAGCAGCGGAAACGCCTCGACCACGCGCGCGATGGTCCACGGCCCTGCGCGCCCGCGTCCGGCGGCGACGCGCAAATTCTCTTCGACCGTCATGCCGGCGAACAGCCGCCGCCCCTCCGGCACCAGCGCGATGCCGCGCCGCACGCGAAGGTGCGCCGGCAGGTGCGTGACATCGGCGCCGTCGAACACCACGCGCCCACCGCTCGCCCGGTGCGCGCCGGCGATGCAGCGCAGCAGCGTGGTCTTGCCTGCACCGTTGGCGCCGACCAGCGCCAGCGTCTCGCCCGCCGCGACCGCGAGGCTGACGCCGCGCACCGCCTGCAGCAATCCGTGCCGCGCGTCGAGCGACTCAACCGACAGGATGGGCATGCGCCGAGCCGAGATAGGCGTCGATCACCGCCGCATCCTGCAGCACGGCCGCGGGGCTGCCGTCGGCGATGACGCGGCCGGCATCCATGCACACCATGCGCTCCACCACCTGTACCAGCACGTGGACGATGTGTTCGATCCAGACGACGGCGATGCCGCGTCCGCAGATCACACGGATGATGCCGACCAGTTCCGCCGCCTCGGCATCGGTCAGCCCGCCGCCGATCTCATCGAGCAACAGCAGCACCGGGCCAGTCGCCAGCGCGCGGGCCAGTTCCAGCCGCTTGCGGTCGAGCAGACCCAGCGTCTCCGCGCGCCGGTTGGCTAGCGAAAGCATGCCGCAAAGATCAAGACTTTCCAGGCAGCGCCGATACGCCGCCTCGCCGTGTTCGCCGGCGCCGGTGCGGGCGCCGACCAGCAGATTCTCGAACACCGTCATGCCGGCGAACGGCCGCGGGATCTGGTGGGAGCGCGCGATGCCGCGCCGGCACCGCTCCGCCGCATCCAGCCGCGACACGTCCTCGCCGCGAAACACGATGCGCCCCGCGCTCGCCGGCATAGCGCCGGAGAGCACGTTGAGCAGCGTGGTCTTGCCCGCCCCGTTGGGCCCGACGATGCCGATCGCCTCGTGCGCATGCACGGAAAAATCGACATCGCTCAGCACGACCAGCGCGTTGAACCGCTTGCCGATGCCCGACGCGGTCAGCAGCACGTCCGGGCCGGGCATCGGCACCTTTCAGCTGTACGGACGCAGCTTGGCGCTGACGGGAACGTCGCGGTCGGTGGCGTTCTCGGTGATCACGCAGTCGAGCTTGAACTTGCTGCCCGGCTTCGCCTTCACCCATTGCGAGCCGATGATCGGCGTCGCGTACACGTTGGGCACCGGCCCTTTGGCGAAGTTCACCGGTCCCACCATCGACGGTGTGTCGAGCGTGCTCAGCGCCTTCGCCACCGCCGCCTTGTCCTTGGGGTTGCCGCTCGCCCGCAGCGCCGCGAACCCGACATCGAGCAGCGACATCGAGGCGCCGAGCTGCTGCGTCCACAGCTTGCCGGATGCGCGCTGGTAGCCGTCGCCAAGCTCGTGGCCGGACACGCCGGTAAGCAGCGACTTGTACGGCCAGTCGGGATGCCAATAGACGCCCGTTGCCAGGTTGTAGCCGAGCGAACCGACCGCCTCCACCTGCGAGGGGAACAGCCCGGTTTTCGCGATCTGCGCGATCTTGACCATGCGCGTATAACCCTGCTGCGCGGCCTGCCGCCAGAACGTCGCGAAGTCCGGCGGGATCGGGAACGTGTTGAAGATCTGGCAACGGTGCTGCTTGAACAGCGCAATCTGGGCCGAATAGTCGGTGGTGCCGTCCTCGAACGGGCCGGGGTCGATCACGGTGAACCCGGCCTTCTCCAGCAGCGGCTTGAGATGCTCGCGGACCGCGTTGCCGTCGGCGTCGTTCGGGTACATCGCGCCGACGCGCTTGTTGGTCGGCAGCAGCGACCATTGCGAGATGTAGCAGTCGGCGAACTGTTTCGTGCCGAAGGAAAACACGTAGCTCCAGCGGAACGGCGACGGTTGCCCCGGCTTGGCGCCGCGGCCGAAATACCATGACTCCCATGGAATGACGGTGCAGAGCGACGGCACGCCGGCCGCCTCGCAGGCATCGGACACCGGGTTCACCACCTCGGGCGTCGAGGTGGACAGCATCATGTCCACGCCCTCGTCGTTGATCAGGCTGCGCGCGAGCTGCCCGGCGCGCGCCGGGTCGGACTGCGTGTCGCGGTCGAGCAGCTGCACGGAATACGTCTTGCCGCCCACCGACAGCCCGCTCGCCAGCGTCTTGCGCGCGACCTCCAGCACGTAGCCGTCGGTCTCGCCGAAGCCGGCCAGCGCGCCGGAGCGCGGGCTGACGAAGCCGATTTTCAGCGTGCCGCCCGCCTGCGCGAAGCCGCGCGCGCCCGACGCCAGCAACAGCCCGCCGGCGCCGGCCGCCGTCAACACGGTGCGCCGCCCCAGTGGCAACGCCGATGTCCGATCCGGTTCGCTCATGTCCGCTTCTCCCCTGCCGGTTTCCTGAGGCTGTGCCCGATTTGCCGCCGATTGGCAACAGTTCGATGTCAGGCCATCGCCCGCAACCCCAGCATCGCGCGCGCCTGCGCCGGCGTCGCCACGGTTCGTCCGTATTCGGCGCACAGTTCCGCCACCCGCCGCACCAGCGCCGCGTTGCTCGGCGCCAGTGTCTGCTTGTCCCAGCGCACGTTGTCCTCCAGCCCGGTGCGGCAATGGCCGCCCAGCTCCAGCGACCAGCGGTTCACCTCCAGCTGGTTCCGGCCGATCCCCGCCGCGGTCCAGGTCGCACGCGGCAGCAGTTTTTTCAGTTGCGCCACCTCGAACTCCAGAATCTCGCGGCGCGCCGGCAGCGCATGCTTGACGCCGAACACGAACTGCACGTGCGGCGGGTCGGCGATCAGACCCTCCGCCACCAGATCGGCGGTGTTGTAGAGCATGGCGAGATCAAAAACCTCGATCTCCGGCTTGATGCCGCCGTCCAGCATGGTTTTCGCCAGGCCGCGCACGAAGTCCGGCGGGTTCTCGTACACGATGGTCGGGAAATTCACCGATCCGGTCGCCAGGGATGCCATGTCGGGCCTGAGAAAAAGCATCGCGCCGCGCTGCTCCATCGCCCGCCCGCGCCCGCCCGTGGAAAACTGCATGATCATGCCGGGGCAGTGCCGCGCCACGCCCTCCTGCAGCCGCGCGAACCGCTCCGGGTCGGAGGACGGGTTCTCGTTCTCGTCGCGCACATGCACATGCACCAGCGACGCGCCGGCCTCGAACGCTTCATGCGTGCTCTCGACCTGTTCGGCGATGGTGACCGGCAGCGCCGGGTTGTCGCGCTTGCGCGGCACCGAGCCGGTGATGGCGACGGTGATGATGCAGGGATCGGCCATGTTTTTCTCCCTCACGCCGCCGGCCGCGCCGCGTGCAGCACGCGGTCGATGAAGGCGCTGGCGCTGCCTAGGTAGTTCATCGGGTCGGTCAGCAGCGCGATCGCCGCGGCATCGAGCTTTTCCGTCACTTTTTGCTCGCGCGACAGCGCCGCGGCAAGCTTGATGCCTTCGGCCAGCGCGACGTCGCTGGCGTGGCGGACGACATGGTGCGCCTCGGCGCGGCCGAGATGCGGCGCCAGGCCCATCATCACCGCCTCGGCGACGATCAGCCCGCCGGTCGCATCCAGGTTGCGCCGCATGCGCGCCGCATCGACCACCAATCCCTCCGCCAGCGCGCGCGTCGCCACGGCCGCGCCGTGCGAGAGCAGAAAAGCTTGCGGCAGCGCCAGCGCCTCCGCCTGCCACGGGCCGGTCGCGCGTTCCTGGTCGCCCGCCATCGCGCCCTGCATCAGCGGCACCAGCGCCTGCACCGCACGCGCGGCGGCGATGATGTATTCCGAGGCGATCGGGTTGCGCTTCTGCGGCATGGTCGAGGAACCGCCGCGCCCTTCCGTGTGCGGTTCCGCCGCCTCGGCCACTTCGGTCTGCGCCAGCAGCACCACGTCGGTCGCGATTTTTGCCAGCGAGCCGCACAGCAGGCCGCAGAAACTCACCGCCTCGGCGACGCCGTCGCGCGCGACGTGCCACGGCGCCGGCGGCGCGCGCAGGCCCAACTCCGCCGCCAGCGCCTCCATCACGTCGATCCCCTGGTCGCCGAGCGAGGCGAGCGTGCCGGCCGCACCGCCGAACTGCACGATCTCGACGCGCGGGCGGAGCTGGTCGAGCCGTGCGAGATGGTTCAGCAGCGGCATCAGCCACACCGCGCATTTCAATCCGAACGTGATCGGCAGAGCGTGCTGCAAATGCGTCCGCCCCGGCATCACCGTCGCGCGGTGAAGCTCGGCGAGCGTTGCGAGTGCGCGCACGCCGCCGGCGATCGCGTCGCGCAGCAGGTCGAGCGCGTCGCGCAGTTGCAGCGCCAGCGCGGTGTCGATGATGTCCTGCGTGGTGGCGCCCCAATGCGTCCAGCGCCCCGCCTCGCCCGCTTCGCGCGACAGCGCCGCGACCAGCCCGACCACCGGATAGCCGACCATGCGCACGCTCGCCGCCAGCGAAGCATCGTCGAGATGCACCCGCTCCGCCGCCGCGGTGATCGCCGCCGCCGCATCGGCCGGGATCAGGCCAAGCCGCGCCTCGACGCGCGCCAGCGCCGCCTCCACCGCGAGCATCCGGCGCAGCCCCGCATGGTCGTCGAACACGGCGCGCATGGCGTCGGAGCCGTAAAGCGTGCCGTAGATCGCGCTGTCGGCAGGGTTCACCGGCATGGCGACTCAGAACTCCAAAAACACGGTCTCGCCCTCGCCCTGCAGGCGGATGTCGATGTGCCACGTCGCCGCGCCCGCCGGCCGCGCGAGCAGCGTTGCGCGGCGCGCCGCATCCTCGATCAGCGACAGGATCGGGTCGGTCTCGTTCAGCGCTTCGCCGGCGAAATAGGCGCGCGTCACCAGCCTGCCGAGGATGCCGCGCGCCAGCAGGTTCAGCGCGAAATGCGGCGCCTGCTGCGCATTCCCCGGCCCCGGCAGCGGCCCCGGCTTGATGGTCTGGAACCGGAACCGCCCGTCGCGGTCGGTCGCGGCGCGGCCATAGCCGGGAAAAATCTCCGACCCCGCCGGACTGGCCTGAAACAGCTCGACGCAGCCATCCGTCACCGGCGCGCCGTCGCCGTCGATGACGCGGCCGGTCAGCGCCATCCGCTCGCCCGCGGCGCCGAAGCGCGTCAGGTCGGCGAACTCGGGATGTTCGATCAGGTGCCAGTAGGGCCCGATGGTCTGGCTCGCGGTCGCGATCGGCACGGCGCTATGCCTCCGTCACCGTGGTATTGCGCCCGCGCAGCACGATGTCGAAGCGATAGCCCAGCGCCCATTCCGGCCGGGTGATCCCGATGTCGAATTTTGCGATCAGCTGCTGGCGTGCGTGCGCGTCGGGAACGCTGTGGAAGACCGGGTCGAGTTCCAGCAGCGGGTCGCCGGGAAAATACATCTGCGTGACCAGCCGCGTGGCGAAGCCCGGCCCGAACAGCGCGAAGTGAATATGGTTCGGTCGCCAGGCGTTGTCGTGGTTGCGCCAGGGATACGCGCCCGGCTTGATCGAGGTGAACTGATACCAGCCCGCCGCGTCGGTGAACACGCGGCCCTCGCCCCTGAAATGCGGGTCGAGCGGCGCGTCGTGCTGGTCGCGCTCGTGGTTGTAGCGGCCGGCGGCGTTGGCCTGCCAGATTTCCAGCATCGTGTCCGACACCGGCCGCCCGTCCTCATCCAGCACGCGCCCACGCACGATGATGCGCTCGCCGAGCGCCTCGTGGCCGTCGCGCTTCGCCATGTCGATGATCGGCGGATACTGCGTGCGGGAAAACCGCGGCCCGGTGATCTCGGTCACCGTCTGCGGGATGCGCAGCAGTGTCTGCTTCGGGTGGCGTTTGTGCGTGCTGCCGTATGGCGGAAAATCGTTGGGCGGCTGCGTGCCCGGCGTGATGTCGCGGAACGGCGTGGTTGCATCGGCGGCGACGTGGAACACCTGGCTCATGCGGCGGTCTCCGAGACGGTGCCGCCCAACTCGTGGACATGCGGCGGCAGCAGCGCCGGCGCCGCCCGCTTCCGGGCGAGCCGGACATGCCGCGTCACCTCGTCGATTCGCTGGAACACGGGCGTTCGGGCCTCCTTTGCGCCAATATGCGGCTTGCGCGGGCGGAGGCAACGTGTTTCCGATCGCACAGCCCCGGAGAGCCCTTGCCGTGACGCAACTCGCCGTCACCTTGCCGCCGTCGCTTGCCTGCGACCTGCAGGACGGGGTCGCCGTGCTGCGCCTCACCCGGCCGCACAAACGCAACGCAATCGATGACGAAATGATTGCCGGCATCGCCGCCTGCTTCGCCGCCCTGCCGGCCGCAACCCGCGCCGCCGTCGTCCACAGCGAGGGCGCGCATTTCTGCGCCGGCCTCGACCTCGCCTCGGTGACCGGGAACGACGCCACGGCGGGCCTGTTCCACTCGCGCGCCTGGCACCGCGCGTTCGAGTTGATCGAGGGCGGCAACGTCCCGGTGATCGCGGTGCTGCATGGCGCGGTGATCGGCGGCGGGCTGGAACTGGCCGCCGCCTGCCACATCCGCATCGCCGAACCGTCAACCTACTACGCGCTGCCGGAGGGAAGCCGCGGGCTGTTCGTGGGCGGCGGCGGGTCGGTGCGGCTACCGCGGCTGATCGGCACGGCGCGCATGCTCGACATGATGCTGACCGGCCGCACCTACGGCGCCGAGGAGGGTCTCGCCGCCGGCTTCGCGCAATATCTGGTCGCGTCCGGCAGCGGGCTGGAGCGGGCGATGGCGATGGCGCGGCATATCGCCACGCTGGCGCCGCTGAGCGTGTTCGCCGTCCTGCACGCCCTGCCGCGCATCGCCGAGGCCGAGCCGCGCACCGGCCTGCTGCTGGAAAGCCTGATGGCCGCGATCGCCGCCGCCGATGCGGACGCAAAAGACCGGCTGCGCGCCTTCCTGGACAAGCGCGCCGGCAAAGTGCTGCGGGAATGAGCACGGCGCCCACCCGCCAGGTGCGCCTGGGCAGCCCGGAGGTGCGGTTCGAGCACCTGCCCGACGGCACCATCCACATCCGACCCACCGGCACCCTGCCGCCCTACCCTGCCCGCATCACCGCGCGGCTGGAACACTGGGCGGCGCACGCCCCCGACCGCGTCTTCCTCGCCCGCCGCGACCGCGGCGGCGACTGGCGGCGCGTGACCTATGCCGAGGCGTTCGCCACCGTCCGCCGCATCGGCCAGGCGCTGCTCGACCGCTCCCTGTCGCCGGAGCGGCCGGTCGCCATCCTGTCCGGCAACGCCATCGAGCACGCCCTGCTCGGCCTGGCGGCGATGCATGTCGGCGTGCCCTACGCGCCGATCTCGCCGGCCTATTCGCTGGTCTCGAAGGATTATTTGAAGCTAGCTGCCATAATTAAAACCCTTCGCCCCGGTCTGGTGTTTGCCGAACACGGCACCGAATTCTCGGCCGCCGTCGCGGCTGCGGTGCCGGCCGGGACGGAGCTGGTGGTTGCCGATGCGATCCCAAATCACCGCCGACGCCACGCCGTTCGCCCAACTCGCCGCGACCGCGCCCAGTCACGCGGTTGACACGGCCGCCGCCGCGGTGGGGCCGGAGACCGTTGCTAAAATCCTGTTCACCTCCGGCTCGACCGGCACGCCGAAAGGCGTGGTCAACACGCAGCGCATGCTGTGCAGCAACCAGGAGATGCTGCGCGCCTCGCTCGCCTTCCTGGCCGACGAACCGCCGGTGATCGTGGACTGGCTGCCGTGGAACCACACGTTCGGCGGCAACCACAATGTCGGCCTCGTGCTCTACAACGGCGGCACGCTCTACATCGACGACGGCAAGCCCACGCCCGCCGGCATCGCGGAGACCGTGCGCAACCTGCGCGAGATTTCGCCGACGGTCTATTTCAACGTGCCGAAGGGTTTTGAGGAACTCGTCACCTATCTGCGCGCCGAGCCGGAACTGCGCCGAAAATTCTTCAAGCGGGTAAAACTCATGTTCTATGCCGGCGCCGGGCTGGCGCAGCATGTCTGGGACGCGCTGGATGAACTCGCGGTCGCGACGGTCGGCGAGCGCATTACCATGCTGACCGGCCTCGGCGCCACCGAGACCGCGCCGTTCGCGATCGTCTGCCGCCCCGACGTGACCGGCTCCGGCATCGTCGGCCTGCCGGTGACCGGCAACGAGCTGAAACTCGTGCCCGCCGGCGACAAGCTGGAGGCGCGGCTGCGCGGCCCCAACATCACGCCCGGCTTCTGGCGCCAGGAGGAACTCACGCGCGCGGCGTTCGACGAAGACGGCTACTACAGGCTCGGCGACGCGCTGCAATTCATCGATGCGGCGCGGCCGGAGCTCGGCCTGCTGTTCGACGGCCGCATCTCGGAAGATTTCAAGCTTGCGACCGGCACCTGGGTCAGCGTCGGGCCGCTGCGCGCACGGCTGATCGCGGCGCTCGCGCCTTATGTCCGCGACGTGGTGATCGCCGGCCACGATCGCGACTATGTTTCCGTTCTGCTCATTCCCGACCTGCCGGCGTGCCGCGCCGTCTGCACCGGCCTGACCGAAGCCGCAGGCGATGCCGAGGTATTTTCGCACCCGGCCCTGGTCGCGGCGCTGCGCCGCGCACTGACCGCGCTCGCCGCCGCCGGCACCGGCAGCTCGACGCGCGTGCTGCGGGCCCTGCTGCTGCATCCGCCGCCCTCGATCGACGCCGGCGAAATCACCGACAAGGGATCGATCAACCAGCGCGCCGTGCTCGCCCGTCGCGCCGATCGCGTCGCCGCACTCTACGCCGAACCGCCGCCCGCCCACGTCATCCGCGTCGGGGAGACACCATGAGCCGCCCGTCCCGCGCCCTGCTCGCATCCTGGCCGGATGCCTGGCTGCTCGACGGCTGCCGCACGCCGTTCGTCGATTACACCGGCGCTTTTGCGCAGGTCTCGCCGATCGACCTTGGCATCAAGGCGGCGCGCGCCGTGCTCGACCGCGCGCGCGTGGCACGCCGACGACATCGGCACCGTCATCGTCGGCAGCATGGCGCAGGCGAGTTTCGACGCCTACATGATGCCGCGCCATGTCGGCCTCTATGCCGGCGTGCCGATCGAGGTGCCGGCACATATGGTGCAACGCGTCTGCGGCACCGGCATCGAGGCGATCATGCAGGCCGCCGACGCCGTCACGCACCGCAACGTCGATGTTTCCCTCGTTGTCGGCACCGAAAGCATGAGCCGCAACCCGGTTGCCGCCTACACGCACCGCAACGGCTTCCGCATGGGGCAGGTGGCGTTCAAGGATTTTCTGTGGGAGGCGCTGCTCGATCCGTCCTGCGGCTGCACCATGGGCGACACGGCCGAGAACCTTGCCCGCCGCTACGGCATCGCGCGCGAGGCGGTCGATGCCTACGCCGCGCGCAGCTTTGCGCGCGCGCTGGCGGCGCAGGCGGACGGATTTCTCCCCGGCGAGATCGTCCCTGTCGTCAGCGAGACGTTTGTCCGCGAGGGTTGTGCCGACCGCTTCCTCCACCTGCCGCGCGGCCTCGGATGTGTGGCCGCCGACAGCCATGTGCGCCCTTCGCCGGTCGAAGTGCTGGCGCGGATAAAACCCGCGTTCGGCGGCGTGCAGACCGGCGGCAACAGTTCCGCCGTGGTCGATGGCGCGGCGGCGTCGCTGGTCTGCGCCGGCGCCTACGCGCGCGGCAACGGCCGCACCCCGCTCGCGCGCCTCGTCGCCGGCGCGGTCGTCGGCTGCCCGCCGGAGATCATGGGCATCGGTCCGGTGCCGGCGATCCAGGCGCTGCTGGCCGCGGCCGGGCTGCGCATCGGCGACATCGGCCGCTGCGAGATCAACGAAGCGTTCGGCGCGCAGGTGATGGCCTGCGCGCGGGCGCTGGAACTCGACGAGACGCGGCTCAACGTCAATGGCGGCGCCATCGCCATCGGCCATCCGCTCGGCGCCACCGGCGTGCGGCTCGCGGTGACGCTGGCGCGCGAGTTGCGGCGCAGCGGCCTCAGACACGGCATTGCATCGGCCTGCATCGGCGGCGGTCAGGGCATCGCGCTGCTGGTGGAAAACCCCGACATGGCGCAGGGAGCGCACTGAGCATGCAACTCGCAGGACATGCGGCGATCGTCACCGGCGGCGGCTCCGGCCTCGGTGCGGCGACGGCGGAGCGACTGGCGGCGGCGGGATGCCGCGTCGCCGTGCTCGACCGCAACGGCGAACGGGCCCGCGAGGTCGCCGAGCACATCGGCGGCGACGCCGTGATCTGCGACGTGGCCGACGCCACGGCGGCCGAGGCGGCGCTGGCGGAAGCGGCAAAGCGCCACGGCGAGGCGCGCATCCTGGTGAACTGCGCCGGCATCGGCACCGCCGGGCGCATCGTCGGGCGCGACGGCGCGATGCCGCTCGCGTCGTTCGAGCGCGTGCTCCGCGTCAACCTGATCGGCACGTTCAACATGCTGCGCCTCGCCGCCGCCCGCATGGCGCAACTCGAAGCGCTGGACGGCGGCGAACGCGGCGTGATCGTCAACACCGCCTCGATCGCGGCGTATGACGGGCAAGTCGGACAGACCGCCTATGCCGCCTCGAAAGGCGGCATCGTGTCGCTGACGCTGCCGGCGGCGCGCGAGTTGGCGCGCTCCGGCGTGCGCGTGCTGACCATTGCGCCCGGCCTGTTCGCCACCCCGCTGGTCGAGGAGTTGCCGGAGGAAGTGCAGCGCGACCTCGCGGAATCGATCCCGTTCCCGCCGCGGCTCGGCCAGCCCGCGGAATTCGCCGCGCTCGTCGTCGCCTGCATCGAGAATCCGTTCCTCAACGGCGAGACCATCCGGCTGGACGGCGCGCTGCGCATGGCGGCGCGCTGACCGTGCCCAGGCACGCGCGCCGGCTCCGCATCGAGTGGGGCGACTGCGATCCGGCGGGCATCGTGTTCTATCCCCGCTATTTCGCGTTCTTCGACGCCAGCACGGCGCTGCTGTTCGAGCACGTGCTGGGCGTGCGCAAGGCCGAGATGATCGCGACCTGGGGGATCGTCGGCATCCCGATGGTCGATACCCGCGCGCGCTTCATCATCCCGTCCGTGTTCGGCGACGACGTGACGATCGAGAGCGAGGTCGCGGAATTCCGGCGCAGCAGCTTTGACGTGCGGCACCGTCTGCTGAAGGACGGCGCGCTGGCGGTGGAAGGGTTCGAGACGCGCGTCTGGGCCGGCCGCCACCCGGACGACCCGCAGCGCCTCAAGGCCCAGCCGATCCCGGCGGAAGTGGTGCAGCGGTTCGCAGAACGCAAATGATGGTATACAGTCATTAAATTGCTTGTTCTTTGAAGAACTGCATCGCCTGCATCACTATTGCGTCGCCGCTTCGTCGGATTATCCCGTTCCATCATGGTCACCCTGGGCCCCTCGGCGCGTGAACTCGGCCGAGACATTCTTTTGGTCCTGGGGGCACCGCGCTCCGGCAGCACCTGGGTCGGCAAAATCTTCGACAGCCATCCCGACGTGCTGTACCGCCACGAGCCCGACACGCTCGACCGCGGCGGCGTGCTGGCCCGGCCGTTCGCCGCGGACGAGACGGCACGGTTCGCGGCGGCGGCGCGCAGCTACCTGCTGCGGCTGGCGGCGCTGCAGCGCCTCAAGACCGCCGGCCAGATGCCGTTGTTCCGCAAGAGCTACCGGCCGCCTGCGCTGCAGGCGCTGCACGTCGCCATGATCTGCCTGTTCCGCCTGCTCGCGCTGGTGCCGGGAGCCGGCGAGCTGGCCGCGTCCTCTCCGCTGCCCGATTTCGCCTCGCGACCGCCGCAACGCCTGGTCATCAAGTCGGTCAGCGGCTGCGGCCGCGCCGGCCTGTTCGCGGCGGCACTGCCGCAGGCGCGCATCGTGTTCCTGATGCGCGAGCCGTTCGGCCAGATCGCGTCGCTGCTGCACGGCACGCAGATCGGCAAGCTCGGCAGCCACGAACTGACGACCGGCCTGTGGGACTGGCCGGGCGCATCGCGCTACGGCCTGACCGAGTCCAGGTTTGCCCGACTTGCCCTGGTCGAGCAGCTCGCCTGGTTCTGGGTGCTGCTGAACGAAAAAGTCATGGCCGAGCTGGCCCAACGGCCGGGCGTCTGCCTGGTGCATTACCACGACCTGCGCGCCGATCCGCTGTGCCGGGCGCGCGCCCTGTTCGACTTCGCGGGGATCGACTGGCCGGCGGAAACCGAGGAATTCCTGATGCGCAGCACCCGCTTCATCGGGCACGAGCGCTACTACCAGGTCTATCGCAACACGGCGAAGCCGGAGACCAAGTGGCAGACGCTGCTGTCCGCCGATGCGCGGGCACGGATCGGCGCCATCGTGCGGCAATCCACGCTCGCCTACTGGGTCGCCCCGGACCTGCGGCAGCCGGCCGCGCCGGCCGCGGTGGCCGCCGCCGCGGCCGCGCTCGTGCCGGGGCTCGCGCGGGAAGCCGCCAGCAGCATCGCGGTCGCGGGCGAGGCGGACGCGCTCAACTCCCACCCGCCGTGCGCGTTGTCCGGCCATCGCAAGGCAGGATCCGATCATGGCCACGCTGCGCAGGCTCGCTCCGCATGACCCGGTGCCGGAGACCGGCCGCTACCTGATCGTCATGCGCCGGTTCGCCGAGGACGGGCCGCGCGCCACCGTCACCGAGATGATCGCCTCCGACGGGCACAGCCCGCCGATGCTGACGGTGCCCACCCGCGCCGACGGGACGCCGCTCGATTTTGACGCCGCGGTGGCCGCCGCGCGCAAGGAGGCCGACCGGCAGGGTCTGGCGGTGGTCCATGCCGTCGATCGCACCGCCGGCCCGCGCGAGCGCGAGGTGCTGGAACACGGCGGCGACCATGCGGTGCATCTGGAGCGGCTGGCCGACACCGACCTCTCGGAAGGCGAACCGGGCACCGATCTGCGCGATCGGCCGTGGGACGCCGGCACCAACCTGACCCCGGACCGTTGAGGCGACACCGACCGCGATTGCTGCTAAAAGCGCCCGCAGGAGGGCGCAATCATGGCAACTCGTTCCGGACTCGTCCTGGCGGCCCTTGCCTGCGCGGGCCTGCTCGCCGGCTGCACGCAAGGGGGCGGCATGGCTCCCGCGGCGGCCGGCGCCACGAACAACGCGCAGCCGAGCCCAGCCAACCCGCAGCAAACCCCGGTGCCCAAGACCGACGATCCGAACGGCAACCGATACTGAGCGCGGCCTGCACGCCACAGTTTGTCACGCAGCCGGGCCTTGAACCGTGCTTGGCAATTGCTTCCTTTCTCTGGCAAGACGGTGGCGCGCCCGTGCGCGCCCCAGCCGGAGGTCAGAGACCATGTCGAAGCTTGCCACCCCGCTCGCGCTCGCCGGCGCGCTTGGGCTGACGGCGTGCGCGGTGCAGCCGCCGACCGGGCCCAGCTTCGCGGCCATGCCCGGGCCGGGTAAGGATTTTGCCCAGTTCCAGTCCGACGACCTGCGCTGCCGCCAGGCCGCCGCTGCCGCCAACGGCAACATGACGCCCGGCCAGGCGGCGACCCAGAGCGCCGTCGGCAGCGCCGCGGTGGGCACGGCGCTCGGTGCCGCGGCCGGCGCCCTGCTCGGCGCGGCGGGCGGGGCGGCCGGCGCGGGGGCCGCGATCGGCGCGGGCACCGGGCTGGTTGCCGGCAGCGCCATCGGCGCCGGCAGCGCCCAGGTGTCCGCCGCGGGGCTGCAGCGCAACTACGACATCACCTACGCGCAGTGCATGTCCGCCTCCGGCGAGAGCGTGCCGGGGCAGGGCGGGCCGCCGGCGGGCTATGGCGGGGCGCCGCCGGGCTATGGCGGGGCGCCGCCGGGCTACGGGGCGCCGCCGCCGGGCTATGGCGCGCCTTACGGCTACGGGCCGTCGGCCTATTACCCGCCGCCGGTCGTCTTTGCCCCGCCGGTGGTTTCGTTCGGGTTCGGCTGGGGCGGCGGCTGGGGTGGCGGCTGGGGCGGCTACGGGCGCCGCTGGTAGCGGCGTTTCAGGCCGGCGCGGCCACGCGCCGCCGGCGCGGCGCCGGCCGGGCCAGCCGCTTCGCCCCGGATGCGCCGATCGCCTCCAGCCGGTCGAGGATGCGCAGGCCGACGGCACGATGGCCGTGGCTGCGCAGCACGTCGGTCTGCCCGCGCAGCGCCCGCGCCCGGCCGCGCGCCGGGTCGTCCAGCACCGCGCCGAGCAGCGCAGCGGCGTGTTCGAGGTCCGGCTCGGCCCAGGTCTGCCCCTGCCAGTGCGGATAGGCGTCCGGCGGCACCGGCACCTGCCTCTGGCGCACCAGCAGCGCGTTCGCCTCGGACATGAAGTCGAGATTGCCCGACCAGGCGGTGCCGAGCGCCAGCCGCCCGAGCGCCATCGCCTCGCCCAAGCCCCGCCCGAACCCCTCCGCGCGGTGCAGCGAGACGAAGCAGTCGGCGGCGGCGATCAGGCTGCGCACGCCGAAACTGTCGAGCGGCGTCGCGATGATGTGAACCTGCGGATCGGCCGCGCGTTCGCCGGCCCAGCCGGCGGCGTCCTGCTCGCCGTCCTTGACCTTCAGCACCAGCTGCACGTCGAGGAACGGCGCGGCGCGGCGCAGCCGGCCGAACAGCTCCAGCACCGCGAGCGGATTCTTGCGCGCCGCGTACGAGGTGAGATCGAAGAAATGCAGCAGCACGAACGCCGATTCGCGGATGCCGAAGAAGCGGCGCGGCAGCAGCGGCCCCGGCAACGGCTCGACCGACTGGCCGATCAGGTGGCTCATCACGCCGGCGGTGGCGAGGCTCTCCTGCAGGAAAGCCGACAGCGCCCACACCTCGTCGAACTTGGCCAGCCGCGCCGCCCATTGCTTGGGATAGAGCGGCAATTCCCAGGCCGGGACGATGACGTTGTAGCCGGCGTCGAAATCGCCGCCGCGCGCGCCAAAAGCGTCGCGCACGCGGTCCACCTCGTCGCCGTTGACGTGGAAGATGCGGATGCCGCCCGGCGGCTCGCGGATTTCGCGGTCGCCGAGCAGGGCGAAATGCGCCGGGTCGGTGCGCTGCGCATAGCGGAAGATGTCGAGCACGCCGCACTGGATATAGGCCTGCGCGCAGGCGGCGATGTGGCTGCGCAGCTGCTCGCCCATGCCGATGGAGGCGAACGGGTGGCCGATCAGGGTGACGGGCACATTGTCGAGCCCGGTCATCCCGCCCACCGCTTCGCCTCGATGCCGTCGCGCAGCGCCTCCAGCCAGCGGTGGCCGAAGCCGGTGTCCGGCTCCAGATGCGCGCCCTCGGCCCATTCGTTCCAGGCGTTGACGAACAGCAGCCGCGCGTCGTCGAGCAGGAACTGCCGCACCTCGTCGATCTTCTCCTCGACATAGATGCGGAACGCCTCCGGCGTGGCGCCGTCGAAGCTGGTGCCCTGGTCGGGCTGGCGCGGCGTGTTGTCCCAGCTCGGGAACACCGCCGGATAGCGCGTGTACGGCACCGAATCGCGGCGGCAGAACGCGCGCACCGTCTGCGGATAGTCATAGCGGTAGCCGCCCCAGCCGGGCTTGACGATCTCGGCGGTGGTTTCCGCCGGCACCGCGCGGCCGTGCGGGGGGAACTCCACGCAGGCGTCGAAGCCGAAATCGCTCGGCTGCAGCTTGCGGTCCACCGCTTCCATGCTCTCGACATACACCAGATGCACGCCGGAAAAGCCGGCACGCGCGAAGCCGGCGCGGCAGGCGGCGGCGAAGCCCGGCGCGTCGGGCAGTTGCAGCGGCCGATAGACGAGGAAGATCGGCCGCCCGCCGACGCGAAGGTAGCGCGGGTCGGCGGCCTGTACCACGGCGTCGGCGATGATGCTGTCGATGGTGGCGGCGTCGTAGCTCTGCTCGATCAGGATTTCGCGCTCGCCGCCGTCCCAGTGCTTGGTCCAGTTCTCGTTGGCCCAGCACAGGCACCAGGAGAACGGGATCGAGGGATCGGCGCGCACCGTCTCCAGCGTCGCGCCGAGCACGCGGCGGCTGCCGAAATTGTAGTAATAGACGGCGAATCCCTCGATGCCGTAGCGCCGCGCCAGCTTCGCCTGCCGCCTCAGCGCGTCCGCGGTGCGCAGATCGTAGAAGCCGAGATCGGACGGCAGGTGCGGCTGGTAGTGGCCGACATAGCTCGGCCGCGCCTTCACCACGTTGGTCCATTCGGTGAAGCCGCTGCCCCACCAGAGGTCGTTCTCCGGCGTCGGATGGAACTGCGGCAGGTAGAAGGCGATCGGCCGCACCGCGTCGAGCCGCGCCAGCATGTCGCCCCAGCGTTGCACGAGCTTCTGCTGGTTGCGCGCGATGCTGCGCAGCTTGCGTGCCTGCGACTGGCGGTTGGTCGAGACGCTGAGATGATGCACCACCACGGCGCCATGCACGTAGCGCACGCGCCCGCCGGCGGCGAGCAGGCGCAGGCAGAGATCGGCGTCCTCGCAATAGGCCGGCTGGAACGCATCGTCGAACAGCGTCTCGCCCACCGCCGCGCGGCGCAGCATCAGCGCCGCACCGGAGCAGTAGGTCACGTCGCGGTCGCGGCAGAACCCGCCTTCCTCGGGATCGGCGAACAGCCCGACCATCGTGCTCTCGCCGGAAGGGCGGATGTAGCACCCGGCCTCCTGAAGACGTCCGCTCGGGTACAGCAGCTTTGGCCCGGCCGCGGCGATGCCCGCGTCCTCGTCGAGCGCCGCGACCAGCCGGTCGATCGCGCCGGGCAGCACCTGCGCGTCGTTGTTGAGCAGCAGCACGTAGTCGCCGCGGCAGGTCGCGTAGGCGGCGTTGCAGTTGCGCACGAAGCCGACATTGTGCGGCTGGCGCAGCAGCCGCAGGTCCGGCACCGCGGCGAAGCGCGCCATGTCGGCGTCCGACGAGGCATCGTCGGCCAGCACCACCTCGAACGCGACCGCGGGCGGCGCCGCGGCGATCGAGGCCAGGCAGGCGACCGTGTGGGCGAACTCGTTATAGGCCGGCACGATCACCGACAGACGCGGCGCCGCGACATGCGGGAACGCGAGACGTGCCAGCGCCGCGTGCGGGTCGGCCGGCAGCGCCACCGCGGGCGGGCGCGGCGCGACCGCGTCCTTGCGCTCCTGCTGCGCGTCGTCGAGCAGGCGCTGCATGGCGGCGAAGCTGTACGCCATCGCTTCCGCCGTCACCGGCATCGCCCCGGCGACCGGCACCGCCTGCGCCGGCTGCGCCGCACCCGGGATCGCGATCATGCGCTCGGCCGGCACCTGGCGGCCTTCCTTGCGCCCGTTGGTCAGGTAGTGCCAGAGCGGCGGTATCCGCGAATTGGCGACATCGGTGTAGCGGCGGCGATACAGGCGCCCGTCGAAGCGCGGCCCGGCGGCGCGGCCCTCCGGGTCGCCGACGACGATGAAGTGGCGCAGTGCGCCGTAGCGGTCGCGCGGCGCGTCCTGGTACACCTCGGCGTAGAAGGCCGGATCGAGCCAGCGGTTCGGCGGCATCCCGGCGGCCAGGCCTTCGGTGAGGAAATGCCGCAGCATGCCGTGGCGCGGCGCCGCCTCGCCGAGTTCGGCGGCGTACCAGGCCGGATCGAAATACGGCGACGGCCGCGCCCGGTCGCGCTCCAGCAGGTCGAGCAGCGCCGCCATGTCCGGCGGATCGCCGAGGCAGCCGGGCTCCTCGTTGACCATGAACTGCGGATCGACCAGCGGGTGCGGCGCGCGCAGCGCCGCCAGCCCGCTGTCGATGAAGTGCAGCAGCGGGTCCTGCTGCGCCTCGAACAGCTGCGGATTGGTGGCGAGGTAGTATTCGCGGTCGAAATACGCCGACAGCGCCGGCCGCCGCAGCGGGCGCAGCCGGAGGTAGCGCACGATGGTGCTGATGTCGCCGCGCCCGCCGCCGAACGCGGCACGGAACGGCTCCTCCTCGACGAAGGGCGAACAGAGCAGGCGATGCGCCCGCTGCAGATCCACATGGCGCATGGCGGGCGCTTATATCTCGCCCGGCACCGGCATGCGCAGCAGCGCCATCCATTGCCCGACCGCACCGGCCAGCCGCTGCTCCGGCACGCGCCCCTCGGCCGCGCCGGCCTGCATGTAGTGGTCGGCGGCGGAGGCGACCTGGCGCTCGGCGATCGCCTCGGCCACGTCCTGATAGGCGGCGCGGTAATAGTTTTCGTCGATGCCCGGCGGCACGCCCACGCGGCCCTCGAAATAGCCGGTATCGACGTAATGGCGGTGCAGGTCGGCGATCTGGCCGGCGGCGGCGGCGGCGGCGATGTCGGGATAGGTCTCGCGGTAGAATTCGGCCGAGAACGGCAGGCGCTCGATCGCGCACTGGATCAGCCGCCGCAGCACCTGGGCGTCGATCGCGACCTTGCTGCGGCTGTTCAGCCGGTTGCGATCGATCCGCATGGAGTGCAGCAGCAGATCGACGTGCGGGAAATAGTCGGACGGCTCCACGTCATGCTCCCGGGCAGTGGCGGCCGCTCGCCGCAGCCTGTCGTTCTAGTGACGGCCCGGCTCCCCCGCAACCGAACCGAGGCCGAGGCCCTGCCGCTCGGCCGCGGTCATGCCGTGCAGGTCGCGGCCCCAGCTGATGCCTTCGCGCAGTACCCGTGCCGGCGTGCCGCCGACGGCGACGCGCGGGGGGATGCGCCCCTTCACCAGCGACCGCGCCCCCACCACGCTGCCCATGCCGACCCGCTCGCAGCCGAGCAGCAGCGCGTCCTGGCCGAGCCAGACGTGCCGCTCCAGCACCGTGGTCACCGGCGCGCAGCCGATCGCGGCGCCGGTGGCGAGGTCGTGCAGCGCGTGCATGCCGTGGTTGCGCAGCCAGACGCCGTTGGAGATCAGCGCGTCGTCGCCGATCGCCGCCGCCGCGCCGTCGCCCTCGATCTCGATGTTGCAGCTGACCGCGGTGGCACCTTCGCCCCAGAAGACGAGCTGGCGATCGCTGCGCAGAAAAATGTCGAGGCCGGCGAAGCCGTCGCCGATGTCGTTGAAGATCAGCGCGCAGTCCGCACCCAGCACGCGGATGCTGGCGTGCAGGTTGCCCCGCCAGGCGCGGTTGTCGATGAACAGCAGCACGCCCGGCCGGTGCGTCTCGATGCGGATCGCGCCGACCGGGCGGGCCGGGTCGGTGACCGCCAGCACCGGCTCCGGCCCGCCGACATGCTGCACGCCGAGCGCCTGCGATTCCGGCTCGCTGCCGTTCAGCAGGACGTAATCGAGATCGACATACTTCTGTTCGGTCACGCAGGTCACGTCCGGCGACAGGATCGTTCTCAGCGCCGCCTCGGCGCCGACGCTCAAACCGGGGATCATTGCGCCGCCTGTCTTGTCCTGTCGGCCGCCTGCCGCCGCGCAGCTTTGCGCCTTGCCCCTTGGAGGTCAAATCGCCCGCAACGCTTGCCGCCACGTCGTCGTGCTGCCAAGCTGCCGCAGTTTTCGGCAGGATCGAGGGGATTGCATGCGGCTGCTGCTCACCGGCGGGTGCGGCTTCATCGGCTCGGCAGTGGTCCGCCACCTGATCCGCAACACGGATCATTCGGTGGTCAACCTGGACAAGATGACCTACGCCGCCAGCGAGGACGCGCTGGAGGCGGCGCGGCACGACCCGAGGCACATCCTGGTGCGCGCCGACGTGGCCGACGCGGCCGCGGTGCGGCAGGCGTTCGCCACCTGGCAGCCGGATGCGGTGATGCACCTCGCCGCCGAGAGCCATGTCGATCGCTCGATCGACGGGCCGGGACCGTTCATCCAGACCAACGTGGTCGGCACCTACGTGCTGCTGGAGGCCGCCCGCGACTACTGGGCGGCGCTGCCGGCCGACCGGCGCGCGGCGTTCCGCTTCCACCATGTCTCGACCGACGAGGTGTTCGGCGCGCTCGGCCCCGGCGACGCGCCGTTCACCGAGGCCACCGCGTACGACCCGCGCAGCCCCTATTCGGCCAGCAAGGCGGCGTCCGACCATCTGGTGCGCGCCTGGCACCATACCTACGGGCTGCCGACCATCGTCAGCAACACCTGCAACAATTACGGGCCCTGGCAGTTCCCGGAAAAGCTGATCCCGCTGATGCTGCTCAATGCGCTGGAGGGCAAGCCGCTGCCGGTCTATGGCGACGGCTCGAACCAGCGCGACTGGATTTTCGTCGAGGACCATGCCGCGGCGCTGCTGCGCGTGGTGGCGCACGGCCAGCCCGGCGCCACCTACGCGATCGGCGCGCGCCAGCCGCGCAGCAACCTCGCGGTGGTGCGCGCGATCTGCGCGGCGCTGGACGCCCGCCTGCCCGACCCGGCCGGGAAGCGGGAGCGGCTGGTCAGCTACGTCACCGACCGGCCGGGCCACGATTTCCGCTACGAGATCGACCCCACCCGCACCGAGGCGGCGCTCGACTGGCGCGCGCCGCACGATTTCGAGGCGGGCCTGGCCCGCACCATCGACTGGTACCTGGCCAACCGCGAGTGGTGGCAGCGCATCCGCGCCGCCCGCTATGCCGGCCAGCGGCTCGGCCAGGCAGCCTGACGGCGGCATGAACAAGGGCATCATCCTGGCCGGCGGCTCCGGCACGCGGCTGCATCCGATGACGCTGGCGGCGTCGAAGCAGCTGCTGCCGGTCTATGACAAGCCGATGGTGTATTATCCGCTGTCGGTGCTGATGCTGGCCGGCATGCGCGACATCCTGGTGATCTCCACCCCGGCCGACCTGCCGCAGTTCCGCCGCCTGCTCGGCGACGGCGAGCGGTTCGGCGTGCGGTTCTCCTACGCCGAGCAGCCGCGGCCGGAAGGGCTGGCACAGGCGTTCCTGATCGGGCGCGAGTGGATCGCCGGCGAACCCTGCGCGCTGGTGCTCGGCGACAACCTGATCTTCGCCGACCATCTCTCCGTGCTGCTGCGCATGGCGACGGCGCGCGAGCACGGCGCGACGGTGTTCGCCTATCAGGTGCGCGACCCGGAACGCTACGGCGTCGTGACGATGGACGCGACCGGCCGCGCCGTCGAGATCGTCGAGAAGCCGGCGGTGCCGCAATCCAACTGGGCGGTGATCGGCCTCTACTTCTACGATGCGCGCGTCACCGAGCTGGCCGCGCGCGTGCGCCCCTCGGCGCGCGGCGAGCTGGAGATCACCGACCTCAACCGGCTCTACATGGAGGAACGCTCGCTGCACGTCGAACGGCTCGGCCGCGGCTGCGCGTGGCTCGATGCCGGCACGCCGGATTCGCTGCTGCAGGCGGCGACGTTCGTGCAGACCATCCAGTCGCGCCAGGGCATGCTGGTCGGCTGCCCGGAGGAGGTGGCGTTCCGCATGGGCTGGATCGACGCCGCCGCGCTGCGTGGCCATGCGCGCGCCCTCGGCAAGACCGAACTGGGCCGCCTGCTGGCCGATCTGGCCGAAGGGCTGCACGCGTGAACGTCGAGCGCCTGGCCATTCCCGACGTCATTCTGCTCACGCCGCCGAAATTCGCCGATGCGCGCGGCTTCTTCTCCGAGACGTTCAACGCCGTGCGCTTCGCGCAGGCCGGCGTGGCCGGGCCGTTCGTGCAGGACAACCACAGTTTTTCCGCGGCGGTGGGCACCGTGCGCGGCCTGCATTGCCAAATGGCGCCGAGCGTGCAGGGCAAGCTGGTGCGCTGCGTGCGCGGCGCGATCTGGGACGTGGCGGTGGACATCCGGCACGGCTCGCCGAGCTACGGCCGCCACGTCGCCGCCGAGCTGAGTGCGGAGAACTGGCGCCAGCTATGGATTCCCGGCGGCTTTCTGCACGGGTTCTGCACGCTGCTGCCCGATACCGAGGTGATCTACAAGGTCACCGCCGGCTACGACCGCGCCGCCGAGCGCGGCGTGATTTTTAACGACCCCGACCTCGCCCTGCCCTGGCCGGTCGCCGCTGCGGCGGCAATGCTGTCCGACAAGGACCGCACGCTGCCGCGCCTCCGCGACTGCGAGGCATGGTTCCGGGCCTGAAGGCATGATCCTGGTCACCGGCGGCAACGGACAGGTCGCCCGCGCACTGGCCAAGGCCGCCGGCGCGCGGACGCTGCGCGTGGTCGGCCGCCCGGAGTTCGATTTCGACCGGCCGGAGACGCTGCGCGCCGTGCTGGACGCGGCGGCGCCGTCGCTGGTGGTCAACGCCGCCGCCTACACCGCGGTGGACAAGGCCGAGAGCGAGCCGGACGCCGCCTTCCGCGCCAACCGCGACGGACCCGCGCTGCTCGCCGCCTGGTGCGCGGCGCACGGCGCGCGGCTGATCCACATCTCCACCGACTACGTGTTCGACGGGCTGAAGGGCGCGCCCTATGTCGAGGACGACGAGACCAGCCCGACCGGCATCTACGGCGCCAGCAAGCTGGCCGGCGAGGCGGCGGTGCTGGCGTCCGGCGCGCCGGCGCTGGTGCTGCGCACCTCCTGGGTCTATGCCGCGACGGGCAAGAATTTCGTGCTCACCATGCTGAACGCCGCGCGCCGGACCGACCGGCTGCGGGTGGTCGCCGACCAGCGCGGCTGCCCCACCTCGGCCGCCGACCTCGCCGCCGCCATCCTGGCGCTGGCCGATGCCTGGGACGGCCGCGAAGGCGGCCTGTTCCATGCCGCCGGCAGCGGTGCCGCGACCTGGCACGGGCTGGCGGAAGCGGTGTTCGCGCGCGCCGCCCGCCACGGCCTGCGGCGGCCGACGGTCGAGGCGATCGCGACCGCGGACTGGCCGACGCCGGCCCGCCGGCCGCCCGATTCGCGGCTGGATTGCGCCCGTCTGGCGCGCCGCTTCGGCGTCGCCCTGCCGCCCTGGGAGGCGAGCGTCGCGCGCGTCGTGGACGCCGCCCTGGCGTGAGCACCGCGGCGGGCGGGCACGTCCGCATCCTGCTCTCGACCTGCAACGGCGCGGCGTTCCTGCGCGAACAGCTCGCCAGCTTCCGCGCGCAGAGTTTTCCCGGCTGGTCGGTGCTGTGGCGCGACGACGGTTCGAGCGACGCGACAGCGGCGGTGATGGCGGATTTTGCGGCGGAGGTCGGCCCCGAGCGCTGCCAGCGGCTGGCGGCGCCCGCGGACAAACTCGGCGTGCGCGAGAGTTTTTTGGCGCTGCTGCGCGCGGCGGTGCCCTCGCTCGGGCCGGGCGACGCGGTGGCGTTCGCCGACCAGGACGACGTGTGGCTGCCGGAAAAACTGGCGCGCGGCATGGCGGCGCTGGCCTCCCTGCCGCCGGACGTGCCGGCGCTGGCCTGCGCGCGGCAGATCCTGGTGGACGCGGCGCTGCGGCCGCTGGGCGAGTCGCCGCCATTGCGCCGCCCGCCCGGCTTCCCGGCCGCCCTGACGCAGAACCTCGCGACCGGCTGCACCATCCTGCTCAACCGCCGCGCCGCGGCGCTGATCGCCGGCAGCCGCGCGCCGGAGGCGACGCTGCACGACTGGTGGAGCTATCTGGTGGTGGAAGCTGCCGGCGGGCGCGTGCTGGTCGATCCGGCGCCGCTGGTGCTGTATCGCCAGCACGGCGCCAACGTGGTCGGCGCACCCGGCACCACGCTGGGCCGGGCGCGGGGCGCGCTGCGGCGGGGGCCGGCGGCGTTCATGCGCATTTTCCGTGGGCACCTGGCCGCACTCGCGGCGCAGCCGGGGCTGCTGACCGAGGCCGCACTGGCCGACGTGGCGCGCTTGCAGGCGGCGCTCGCCGGGGGCACGGCGGCGCGGCTGCGCGTGCTCGGCATGCCCGGCCTGCGCCGGCAGACGGCGCTGGAGACGCTCACGTTCCGGCTGTGGTTCCTGCTGGGCTGACCGCGCGCCAGCCGCAGGCGGCCAGGGCGGCGCGCATGTGCGGCGGCACCGGCGCGACCGCGGCGAGCGGTGGGTCGAGGGGCAGGCGGATGGCGCGGGCGAGTAGCTGCAGCGTCACGCCGCCGGCGCCATAGACCGCATCGCCGAGCACCGGGCTGCCGAGCAGCGCGCAATGCGCCCGCACCTGATGCGTCCGCCCGGTGCGCGGGCGCAGTTCCAGCCACGCGGTCGCATCGCTGCGTCCCAGCACGCGCCAGTCGGTGACGGCGGGCGCGCCTTGCGGGTCGGCGCGCATGCGCCAGCCGGCGCGGTCGGAGGTCTTGCGCAAGGCGGCGTCCACACGGCCGGAATCGGCCGCCGGCGCGGGGGCGACGACCGCCCAATAGGTCTTTTCCGCCGTCCCGGCCGCGAACGCCGCCTGCGCCTCCAGCAGCGCCGCCCGCCGCAGCGCCACGACCAGGCAGCCGGCGGTGTCGGCATCCAGCCGGTGCGCCAGCCACGGCCCGTCGCGGCGGCGGGACAGCGCCGGGAAAACATCCTCGACGCTCGGGCCGCCGCGCGGGCCGGGATGCACCGCGAGACCGGCGGGCTTGTCCAGCACCACGAAGCGGTCGTCGCGGAACAGGATCGGGATGTCCATGCCGGGACGAGGTTGCCAGCCGCCGCGCGGCGGCGGAAGCTCCCGCCATGCGCGTGCACGTCCAGAACGACCCCGACGACCCGGAATTTCTGATCGCTCCGGAGCAGTGGCGGGACGAAGCCGCCGCCGAACCGCCGCACGACGTGAGTTTCGGCGACTCGGAAGCGGATTTCGCGCGCGTGCGCGATGCGGTGGAGTTGCTGGTCGGCCCGCCGGCGGCGCTGCGGCGGCTGCGCCCGCTCGCGGCGCCGCGGCTGAAACTCGTGTTCGTGAACGCGGCCGGCGTGGACGGGCTGGCACCGTTCGACTGGCTGGCGGACGGCGTGGCGCTGCTCAACAACAGCGGCGCGCACGCGACGAAGGCGGGCGAGTATGTCGCGATGGCGGTGCTGATGCTGGCCACGCGGCTGCCGGAACTTTTGGCTGCGCAGCGCGAGGAACGCTGGCACCGCTTGCCGACGCCGGCGCTGGCCGGGCGGCACGCGGCGATCGTCGGCACCGGCGATCTCGGCAGCGCCGGGGCGCGGCAGTTGCGCGCGACTCGGCGTGCGGGTCACGGGCGTCAACACGCGCGGCGCGGCGCATGCGGATTTCGACGCGGTGGTGCCGGCCGCCGCGCTGGACGCGCTGCTGCCGCGCGCGGAGTTTTTGGTGCTGGCCTGCCCGCTCACGCCGGCGACGCGCGGGCTGATCGACCGGCGGCGGCTGGCGCTGCTGCCGGCCGGCGCCGGCGTCGTCAACATCGGCCGCGGTCCGCTGCTCGACGGCGCGGCGCTGTGCGATCTGCTGGAGTCGGGACATCTGCGCGGCGCGGTGCTCGACGTGTTCGACACCGAGCCGCTGCCGCCGGGCGACCGTTTTTGGCGCACGCGAAACCTGATCGTGACGCCGCACCAGGCCTGCGACGATCCGGCAACGTACACGCGGCGCAGCCTCGGCATCCTGTTCGCCAATCTGCGCGCGTGGCGTGCAGAGGCGCCTTTGCCCAACCGCGTCGATCCGGCCCGCGGCTATTAGCGATGCACGTCGCGTTCATCATCCCCGCGCCGCTCGACGCCGTCTCCGGCGGCCATTTCTATGACCGCGCCATGGTCGCGGGGCTGCGCGCGGCCGGACACGTCGTGGACGTGCTGGAACTGACGGACGCGCACGATGCCTGGCAGCGCGTGGCGCCGGACGCCGTGCCGGTGATCGACGGACTCGGCCTGCCCGCCTTCGCTCCACTCGGCGACGCACTCGCGGCGCGGCGTGTTGTCGGGCTGATCCACCATCCGACGGCGCTGGAGCCGGACCACGACGACGCCGCGCGCGAGGCGCTGCGCGCGGCCGAGTGCCGCCTGTTCGCGCGCCTCGCCCGCATCGTCGTCACCAGCGAAGCGACTGCCGCGCGCCTGGTCGCCGAGTTCGCCGTGCCGCGCGAACGCATCGCCGTGGTGGTGCCGGGAACCTCCGACGCACCGCGCAGCGAAGGCTCGGGCGGGCCGGGCTGCGCGATTCTCTCGGTCGGCGTCATCACGCCGCGCAAGGGATACGACGTGCTGCTGCAGGCGCTGGCGAAACTGCCTGATCTGGACTGGACGCTCACCATCGCCGGCGGCGCGCGCGACGCCGCGCACGCGGCGATGCTGCGCACGCTGGCCGCGGAGCTTGGCATCGCAGCGCGCGTGCGCTTCGCCGGCGAAGTGATCGGTGAGACGCTGGAAGCGTTGTGGCGGCGTGCCGATCTGTTTGCGCTGGCGACGCGCTTCGAGGGCTATGGCATGGCGGTCGCCGAGGCGCTGAAGCGCGGCGTGCCGGCGGCGGTGACCGATGGCGGCGCGGTCGGTGCGCTGCTGACGCCGCAAACCGGCGTGGTCACGCCGGTCGGCGACGTGGCGGCGCTGTCGCGTGCGCTGCGGCGGATGATTTTCGACCGCGCGCTGCGCGAGGAGATGCGCGCGGCGGCGTGGGAGGCCGGGCGCGCGTTGCCGGACTGGACGGCGCAGGCGCGAGCCTTTGCCGCTGCACTCGTCGAGGGAGGGTGAACATGGCACTGCTGGGCTGCATCGCCGACGATTTCACCGGTGCGACCGACCTCGCCTCCACGCTGGTCAAGAACGGCATGCGCACCGTGCAACTGATCGGCGTGCCCGCGGACGATGACGCGGTGCCCGACGCCGACGCCATCGTGGTGGCGCTGAAATCGCGCACCACGCCGGCGGCGAGCGCGGTCGCCGACAGCCTCGCGGCGCTGGCATGGCTGCGGCGCGCCGGGTGCGAAAAATTCTTTTTCAAGTACTGCTCGACCTTCGACAGTACCGAGGAAGGAAATATCGGCCCGGTCGCCGATGCGCTGGTCGCCGCGCTCGGCTGCGGGTTTGCGCTGGCGTGCCCGGCGTTCCCGACCAACCGGCGCACCGTCTATCAGGGCCATCTGTTCGTCGGCAGCGCGCTGCTGAACGAGAGCGGCATGGAGAACCATCCGCTGACGCCGATGAAGGATGCGAATCTCGTGCGCGTGCTGTCGCGGCAGAGCGAGGGCACCGTCGGGCTGGTGCCGTTCGAGACCGTGGAACAGGGCGCGGTGGCGATCCGCCGCGCCATGACTTCGCTGAAGGAGCAAGGCCGGCGCTACGCCATCGTCGATGCCGTCACCGATGCGCATCTGCGCGCGATCGGCGCGGCGGCGGCGTCGCACGCGCTGGTCACCGGCGGATCGGGGGTGGCGATCGGGCTGCCGGAGAATTTTCGCGCATCGGGCCTGCTGCCGCCGCTCGCCGATCCCGGCGCGCTGCCGGAGGTTTCCGGCCACGCGGCGGCGCTCGCCGGTTCGTGCTCGCGCGCGACGCTGGCGCAGATCGCGGCGGCGCGCGGACAAATCCCGGTGCTGGAACTGGACCCTTTGGCAACGCCGGACGCGGCGGCACTGGCGGCGCAGGCGCGCGCATGGCTCGACGGCAAGCTGGGTGCGACGCCGGTGCTGGTCGCCGCCTCGGCGCCGCCGGACAAAGTGGCGGCGTTGCAGCAGCGTCTCGGCCGCGAGCAGGCCGGCACGCTGGTGGAGCACGCGCTCGCCGACATCGCCGAGGCGATGGTGGCCGGCGGCGTGCGGCGGCTCGTGGTCGCGGGCGGCGAGACGGCGGGCGCGGTGGTGACGCGGCTCGGCGTGCGCAGCCTGCGCATCGGCACCGAGATCGACCCAGGCGTGCCCTGGACCTTTGCCGAGGGCAGCGGTCCGCCGCTGCTGCTGGCGTTGAAGAGCGGCAATTTCGGCGCCACCGATTTTTTCCTCAAATCGTTTGCCATGCTGGAGGGCACGCGATGACCGAGGCCGAGACACGGCGCCTGCTGGTCGAACTGGCGGCGAGCCTGTTCGCGCGCGGCTTCTCGGTCGGCAGCGCCGGCAATATCAGCGTGCGGCTGGCGGACGGATACCTGATCACGCCGACCAATTCCTCGCTCGGCCGCCTCGATCCGGCGCGGCTTTCGCGGCTGGATGCATCGTTCGCGCCTGTCGATGGCGACAAGCCGTCGAAGGAAGTGTTCATGCACCGCGCATTCTACACCGCGCGCGCGGAGGCCGGGGCGGTGGTGCATCTGCATTCGACGATGGCGACCGCGGTTGCCTGCCTGCCGGATGTGAACGAAAAAAATCCGATCCCGCCGCTGACGCCGTATTTCGTCATGCGCGTCGGGCGGTCGATGCCGGTGGTGCCGTATTACCGTCCCGGCGATCCGGCGATGGAGCCGGCGATCCACGCGGCGGCGCGCGAGGCGCGCGCCGTGCTGCTGGCCAATCACGGGCCGGTGGTCTCGGGAAAGTCGCTGACCGATGCGGTGTATGCGGCGGAGGAACTGGAGGAGGCGGCGCGGCTGTTCCTGCTGCTGCGGCGCGAGTCGCCGCGGCCGCTGACCGCGGCGCAGGTGGACGACCTGCTGGCGACGTTCGGGTAGCGCGCCGCTACATCGCCTCCGCCAGCCTTCGCATCGTGCGCGCGAACGCCGCCTCGATCTCGCGCCCGCGCAGGTGCGCGCCGTAGCGCACCACCCAGGCGCCGCCGACCATCACGTGCCGCACCGGCGTCGCGTTGCCGCAGAACACCCACGCATCGAGCAGGCCGCAGCGCCGCGCCGCCCGACCAGCGACGGATGCTCGGTGTCCAGCACCACCAGATCGGCGAGCCGCCCGACCGCGATCTCGCCCGCCGGGCGCCCCAGCGCCTGCGCCCCGCCGGTCGCCGCACGGCCCAGCAGCGCGGTCGCCACCGACGCGCCCGGCCGCGTCTCGCTGACGTTGCGCGCGCGGCTTTCCAGTCGGCGGACATATTCCAGCCAGCGCAGTTCCTCGATCGGACTTGCCGAAACGTTGCTGTCTGTGCCGACGCCGAACCGCCCGCCCTCCGCCAGATAGGGGCGGAGCGGAAAAATGCCGTCGCCGAGATTGGCCTCCGTGGTCTGGCACAGCCCGGCGACGGCGCCGCTTGCAGCCAGCCGCGCCCGTTCGGAGGCGTCGACATGGGTCGCATGCACGACGCACCAGCGCGCATCCACCGGCGCGTGGTCGAGCAGCCAGGCGACCGGCCTGGCGCCGCTCCAGGCGAGGCAGTCGGCGACCTCGCGCTGCTGCTCGGCGGCGTGGATGTGCAGCGGCGTCGCCGGGCCGAGCGCGTCCGCCAGCGCGATCGCGCGCGCCAGGTCGTCGGGCGCGACGGCGCGCAGACTGTGCGGGGCGACGCCGATGCGCGCGTGCCGGCGCATGTCCTGGCAGAGCCGCGCATAGGCGTCGAAGCCGAGCACGAAGCGGCGCTGGCCCTCGGTCGGCGGCGCCGCGCCGAAACCGCCCTGGCGGTACAGCACCGGCAGCAGCGCGAGCCCGATGCCCGCCGCCTCCGCCGCCGCGGCGATGCGCAGCGACAGTTCCGCCGGCTCGGCATAGGCGCTGCCGTCCGGGGCGTTGTGCAGGTAGTGGAACTCGGCGACCGCGGTGTAGCCGTGCAGCAGGCCCTCGGCGTAGGTCTGGGCGGCGATCGCCTGCACGTCCTCGGGCGCCAGCGCGGCGAGGAAGCGGTACATCACCTCGCGCCAGCGCCAGAAATTGTCCCCTTCCGGCCCGGCGCGCTCGGCCAGCCCCGCCATCGCGCGCTGGAAGGCGTGGCTGTGCAGGTTGGGGATGCCCGGCAGCACGAGGCCGGCGAGGTGCTCGTCGGCGCGCTCGGCGTTGCGGTGCAGGGCGGCGATGCGGCCGTCGCGGCCGATGTCGATGCGCACGCGCTCGACCACCTCGCCGCCGATCAATACGGCATCGGCGAGGTAGGAGGTGGCGCCGCCGACGATCGCGTCGAGCGGAGACATGGCCGCACGCTCCTGCTGGATCACGGACCAGTGTGCGGCGGCGGCGGGGAAATGCAACCCACGCCGTGCCGCCCAAGGGTTCCCAGCCCGCCCTGCGGCCCCATGTGCCGCGTGCAATTCCAGGACGCTCTCCCGCATGGACGTACTGCCCGACCGTTTCGCCGTGGGCCAGCCGGTCCCGCGCACCGAAGACCCCGTGCTGCTGCGCGGCGAGGGACGCTACACCGACGACCTGAACCTGCCCGGCCAGGCGCACGCCGTGGTCGTGCGCAGCCGCATCGCCCACGGCCTCCTGCGCGCCGTCGCGACCGAGGCGGCACGCGCCATGCCCGGCGTGCTCGCCGTGCTGACCGCCGAAGATCTGGTCGCCGGCGGATTGCAGACCATGCCGGCCAACGTGTTCGGCCAGAACCGCGACGGCAGCCCGCCGCGCAAGCCGGCGCGCATGGCGCTGGCGTCGGACAAAGTGCGCTATGTCGGCGAGCCGATCGCCGTCGTCGTCGCCGAGACGCGCGAACAGGCAAAAGACGCCGCCGAGGTCGTGCTGCCCGAGATCGACGCGCTGCCCGCCGTCACCTCCGCCCGCGCCGCCGCGGCGCCGGGCGCGCCGCTGATCCATGACGAGGTGCCGGGCAATCTGCTGCTGGACTGGCATTACGGCGATGCCGAGGCGGTCGCCGCCGCGTTCGCGCGCGCCGCGCATGTCACGCGACTCGACCTGACCAACAGCCGCATCGTCGTGGCGCCGATGGAGCCGCGCGCGGCGCTCGGCGAATACGACGCCGAGGACGGCCGCTACGTGCTGCGCGTCGGCTCGCAGGGCGTGTTCGGCATGCGCACGCAGATCGCCGCGGTGCTCGGCGTCGCGGCGGCGAAGGTGCGCGTGCTGACCGGCCATGTCGGCGGCTCGTTCGGCATGAAATACAGCGCCTATCCCGAATATGTCTGCGTGCTGCACGCGGCGAAACTGCTCGGGCGGCCGGTGAAATGGACCGACGAGCGCAGCGACAGTTTTCTGTCCGACAGCCACGGCCGCGCGACCGACGTGACGGCGGAGCTGGCGCTCGATGCGGACGGCAATTTCCTCGCCGTGCGCATCACCGGATTCGCCGATGTCGGCGGCGTGCTGAGCAACGCCACGACGCTGCCGCCGACGATGAACGTGGTGAAGAACGTCGTCGGTGTCTATCGCACGCCGCTGGTCGAAGTCTCCACGCGCTGCCTGTTCTGCAACACCACGCCGGTCGGCGCGTATCGCGGCGCCGGGCGGCCGGAGGGCAATTACTACATGGAGCGGCTGGTCGATGCCGCCGCGCGGGAGACGGGCATCGACCCGATTGCGCTGCGCCGGCGCAACCACATCCGCCCGGACATGCTGCCGTACGCCGCGCCGTCCGGCATGAGCTACGACAGCGGCGATTTCCCCGCATTGCTGGATCGCGCGCTGGCCGCCGCCGACTGGCACGGGTTCGCGGCGCGTGCAGGCGAGAGTGCAGCGCGCGGGCGGGTGCGCGGGCGCGGCATCGGGCAGTATCTGGAGGTGACCGCGCCGGCCTCGCCGGAGATGGGCGGCATCCGCTTCGAGCCGGACGGGACGGTCACGATCGTCACCGGCACGCTCGATTACGGCCAGGGCCACGCGGCGCCGTTCGCGCAGGTGCTGGCGGCGAAGCTCGGCGTGCCGTTCGCGCGCGTGCGGCTGCTGCAGGGCGATTCCGACCAGTTGCTGGCCGGCGGCGGCACCGGCGGGTCGCGCAGCATCATGCAGAGCGGCGCCGCCATCCTCGCCGCCGCCGAGCGCGTGATCGAGAACGGCCGCCGCGCCGCCGCCGAGGCGCTGGAGGCGGCGGAGGCGGACCTGGTATTTACGCAAGGCAGTTTCATTATTGCCGGCACCGACCGGCGCATCGGCATCATGGAACTGGCGGCGCAGGCGCCGGGGGTTTTGGATGCCAGCCTGGTGAACCAGGGCGTGCCGAGCGCCTTCCCCAACGGCTGCCACATCGCCGAGGTGGAGGTGGACCCGGCGACCGGCGCGGTCGCGGTGGTGCGCTACACGATGGTCAACGATTTCGGTGTCGAGGTGAACCCGCTGCTGGTCGCCGGCCAGGCGCATGGCGGGGTGGCGCAGGGCATCGGCCAGGCGCTCGGCGAGGCGGTGCGCTACGACGCGGAGGGGCAGTTGCTGACCGGCTCGTTCATGGACTACGCGCTGCCGCGCGCCGATGCCGTGCCGGCGTTCACCGTGCTGAGCCACCCCTCGCCGGCGCTGACCAATCCGCTCGGCGTGAAGGGCTGCGGCGAGGCGGGGTGCGCGGGCAGCCTGCCGGCGGTGATGAACGCGCTGGGCGACGCGCTGGCGCGCCTCGGCGTGCGGCACATCGACATGCCGGCCACACCGCAGCGCGTCTGGCAGGCGATCCGCGATGCCGGGGGATGAGCCGCGGCCCGCCAGCCTCGGCATGTACGACGCGCCCGAACTGGCCGCGGCCAACGATGCGTTTTGGGCGCACGTGGCGGCGCGGCTGCGGGCGCGGGGCGTCGCGGGAGTGCCCGAGCATCTGACGCGCGACCGCGCGCCGGAGGAGGTCTGGACGGATCGGCGGCTGCTGCTGGCGCAGACCTGCGGCTGGCCGCTGACGACGCGGCTGGCCGGGCTTGTGACGGTGGTGGCGACGCCGCGCTACGTGCTGGCGGGCTGCGAAGGGGCGATGCACCGCGCCTTCATCGTCGTGCGCGCCGACGACGGCGCGGGCGAAGCCGGCGGCGCTGCGCGGGCGGCGGTTCGCGCTGAACGGCTGGGACAGCAACAGCGGCATGAACCTGGCCCGCGCGCTGTTCGCACCGCTGGCGCGGGACGGGCGGTTTTTCGGCGCGATCCTCGTCACCGGCTCGCACCGCGCCAGCCTGGCCGCGGTCGCGCAGGGCCGGGCGGATGCGGCGAGCGTGGATTGCGTCACCTTCGGCCTGCTGCGCCGCCACGCGCCAAGAACGGTCGCGGGGCTGCGCGTGCTGGCAGAGACCGCGCCCGCCCCGTCCCTGCCCTTCATCACCCGCGCCGACGCGCCCGCCGAGGAACTGGCGGCGCTGCGGGAGGCGCTGGACCAGCCGGAAGCGGCGCTTGCTTTCGCCGGCATCGCCGTGCTGCCGGACGGCGCGTATGACGGGCTGCGGGCGCTGGCGGCCGAAGCGGCACGGCGCGGCTATCCCGAGTTGCGCTGATCGCGAATCAGACGGCGCGGCGCCGTCCGCCCGCATGCACGAACAGCGAGGCCAGCGGGAACGCCAGCCCGACCGCGCACACCGCCGGCCAGCCGGCGAGCAGCCATGCCGCGCCGGCGGTGCCGGAGCCGAGCGCGCCGCCGACGAACATGATCGTCATGAAGATCGTGTTCACGCGCCCGCGCGCGTCCGGCGCCAGCGCGTAGATCACGCTCTGGTTGCCGATCTGCGCCGCCTGCACGCCGAGGTCGAGCACCAGCAGCCCGACGATCAGCCCCGCCAGCCCCGGCAGGAAGACGAACACCAGCCACGACGCGGCGGTGATCAGGATGCCGCCGCCGACCACGACGCGCGGCCCGTAGCGGTCGGCCAGCCGTCCCGCCACCGATGCGGCGAGGATGCCGCCCACGCCGAGCACGCCGAACAGCCCGGCGACACCGCTGCCGAGCGACAGCGGCGGCGCTTGCAGCCGCAGCGCCAGGATCGACCAGAAGGCGCTGAAGCTGGCGAACAATCCCGCCTGCACCAGCGCCGCCCGCCGCAGCGCCGCATGCCGCTGCGCCAGCGTCACCAGCGACCACAGCAACCCGGCATAGGTGGTGCTGACCGAGGGCCGGCTGCGCGGCAGCACGGTGGCGAGCAGCACGCCGACCAGCACCGCCAGCACCGCGGCGAGGACGAACATCGCCCGCCAGCCGAAATGCTCGGCGACCGTGCCGGACAGCACGCGACCGAGCAGGATGCCGGTGAGCAGGCCGGTCATCACCGTGCCCACCGCCCGCCCGCGCGCCGCAGGGGCAGCCAGTTCGGCGGCGAAGGGAACGATCTGCTGGGCGATGCAGGCGCCGGCGCCGATCGCGACCGAGGCGAGGATCAGGGCCGTCGCCCCCGGCGCGAACGCCCCCGCCAGCAGTGCCGCCGTCAGCCCGCCGAGTTGGCGCAGGATCAGCGTCCGCCGGTCCATGCGGTCGCCGAGCGGCAGCAGCAGCAGCATGCCGGCAGCGTAGCCGGCCTGGGTCGCCGTCGGGATCATCGCCACCTGGCCGGGGCTGGCGTGCAGGTCGCGCGCGATCAGCCCGAGCATCGGCTGGTTGTACCAGATATTGGCAGCGGCGAACCCGGCGGCCACCGCCATCGCCGCCGTCACCGGCCGCGACAGGCCCGGCGATGCCTCGGCGCGAATCACTTGCGCATCCTGCATCGCCGCAAGATGGTGCGGCGGCGAGCGGATGCACGGGACGGGCTGACGTGTCACCGGATGGCTTGACGGCGGGCCGCGCGACGCTGCGGCAATGCGCGATCCTGGCCGGCGGGCTGGCGACGCGGCTCGGCGACCTCGCCGCCGCCACGCCGAAACCGCTGCTGCCCTGCGGCGACCGGCCGTTCCTCGCCTGGCTGCTGCGCGAACTCAGCCGCTTCGGGGTCGAACAGGCGCTGCTGCTGACCGGCCATCTCGCGGCGCGGGTGGAGGAGAGCGTCGCGGCGATCGCGGCGCAACTGCCGCGCAAGCTCGACATCGCGATCAGCACGGAGCCGGCGCCGGCAGGCACCGCCGGGGCGCTGTGGCACGCGCGCGACCGGCTGGCCGAGCGTTTTCTTCTCGTCAACGGCGACTCGCTGCTCGACGCCAACCTGGCCGCGCTGCTCGCCGCGGCGGCGCAGGATGACCCGGCAGGGGTCGTCGGACGGATCGCGCTCGCCGAGGTGGCCGACACGCACCGCTTCGGCGTCGTGGCGATGGCCGGCGACCGGGTCAGCGGATTTTCCGAGCGGCCGGAGGGCAGCGGCGGGAAGGGGCGGATCAGTGCCGGCATCTATGCGCTCGACCGGCGGATCGTGGACGCGCTGCCCGCTTCCGGATCGCTGGAACGCGACGTGCTGCCGCGCCTGGCGGCACGCGGCGCGCTGCGCGCCACGGCCCTGCCCGGCTGGTTCGTCGATATCGGCATCCCCGCCGACCTCGCGCGCGCGCAGGCGGAATTGCCGGCGCGGCTGCGGCGGCGGGCGCTGTTCCTGGATCGCGACGGCGTGGTCAACCGCGACCTCGGCTATGTCGGCACGCGCGAGCGCTTCCACTGGATCGACGGCGCGCGCGAGGCGGTTCGTGCCGCCAGCGATGCCGGCTGGCATGTGTTCGTGGTGACGAACCAGTCGGGCGTGGCGCGCGGCCACTACGACGAGGCGGCGGTCGCGGCCCTGCACGCCTGGATGGCCGACGAGGTGCGGCGCGAAGGCGGCACGATCGACGACATCCGCTACTGCCCGCACCACCCGGACGCCGCGCTGCCCGCGTATCGGCGGGTCTGCGACTGGCGCAAGCCGGCGCCGGGGATGCTGCTGGACCTGCTGCGCGCCTGGCAGCTCGACCCGGCCGGCTGCGTGCTGATCGGCGACCAGCCGAGCGACCTCGAAGCCGCGGCGGCCTGCGGCGTCCGCGGGGTCGCATTCGCCGGCGGCAGCCTGCTCGACACGGTCGCACCGTTGCTGCGCACCTGATTCCGACGCGGATCGCTGGACTTTGCCACGCGCGAAATGTCATTGAGGGCGCAATAACGGCCGCGTGAGCGGCCCGTCCCGACGAGGTGTTGCATGGCCTCCCGCGCCAGACGCGCGACCGCCGAGGCGGCCCCGCCCGCCGCCCGCCCGGCGCCCACGCTGGTCTCGCCGAAAGTCCGGCTGAACGGCAGCCTGGACCGCGTCGGCGGCGATGGCGCGATCGAGGGCTGGTGCTGGTCGCCCGACGAGCCGCAGGTGCAGCGCCGCATCGCCGTGCTGGTGGACGACGCGGAGGTGGCCCGCATCGATGCCGACCAGCCGCGCACCGACCTGGCAGCGGCCGGCGTCGGCTCCGGGCGGCATGCGTTCCGCTTCCTGCTGCCGAGCGCGGCGATCCGGCCGGGGGCGAACAGCGTCGTGGCGTTGCGCGACCTCGGCACCGGCCAGGCGATCGGCGCGGCGGTGCCGGTGCGCTGGAGCGGCGGCGCGGCGGCTTCACCGACGCTCTCGGGCAGTCTCGACCGGGTGTCGCGCGACGGCTGGGTCTCCGGCTGGTGCTGGTTCCCCGAGCGGCCGGAGGCGCATGTCGAACTGACGGTGCTGGTCGATGACGCGCCGGTCGGCAGCGTGGTCGCCGACGCCTTCCGCCCGGACCTGCAACAGGCCGGCATCGGCGACGGACGGCACGGGTTTTCCTACGCGCTGCCGTACGCCTCGCTCGCCGAGCGCGGCACGCTGACGGTCGCGGTGCAGGACCGAAGCACCGGGCAGATGCTCGGCGCACCGATCACCATGCGGCTCGGCCGCATGGCGGCGGCGGAGGAGCGGCTGCAGGATCTGGAGCGGCAGATCCGCCTGCTGCGCGGCCAGATCGACGAGTTGCGCCGCGCCGAAGTCGCGCGCGACGACGAACCGGCGGCGCACGCGCTGTTCGCGACGGTGGCGGCGTTCTTCCAGGACCTGGCGGAAGGCCGCGAGTCCGCGCCCGGCGTGACCGGGCTGCTGCGGCGCCACGCGGCATTCGCGCTCGCGGTGCCGGAGCGGCCGGCCGCCACCATCTGCATCGCCGCGACCGCGCCGTTCGCGACGCTGCACGCCTGCCTGCGCGCGCTGCATGACGCGCGGATCGACGAAGCGGCCGACGTGATGGTGCTGGACGACGGCAGCGCGGGGGCGGACGTCGCGCTGCTGCCCGCATTGGTGGGCAATCTGCGCTACGTGTTCCGTCCCGATCGCGCCGACCGCGACGAGGCGGCGGCGTCGGCGCGCGGCGGCCTGCTGGTGTTCCTCGCGCCGGAGACGCGGCTTGCGCCGGACTGGCTCGCCGAGGTGACGGCGACGTTCGCGCGCGAACCCGAGGCGGCGATGGTCGGCGGGCGGCTCGCGCGCGCGGACGGGCTGTTGCAGCATGCTTTCCTGAGCGCGACGGAGGACGGCAGGCTCGCCGATCCGGCGCATCTGGCGCCGGAGGACGCAACGGAGTTCGGCTTCCTGCGCCCGGTCGATGCCGTTGCCGGCTACGCTTTTGCGGTGCGGCGGCAGGCGCTGCGCGATGCCGGCGGGTTCAGCACGCTGTTTGCCCGCTTCGGCCACGCCGTCGCCGATCTGTGCGCCCGGCTGCGCGCGCGCGGCGAGGTCGTGCTGTATCAGCCGCTGGCGACCGCGCAATGGCACGGACGCGGCGGCGCGCACGACGCCGCGCCGCCCGACCTCGCGCTCACCGACGAGGAGACGCTGCGCCTGCGCGAGCGGCTGCATGGCGGCTGGCCGCATCCGGTGCGCTTCGCCGGCCATGCGCTGGTGATCGACGACGCGCTGCCGCGGCCGGAACACGATGCCGGCTCGATCGCGACGTTCGAGCAGATGCAACTGCTGCGCCGGCTCGGCTGGCACGTCACCTTCGCGCCGGTGCATGACGGCGAACCCGACGGCGCCGCGCGCGACACGCTGGCGCGGCGCGGCATCGAGGTGGTGGCGCCGCCGCGCAGCGCCTCGGTGACCGAGTATCTGCAAGCCGAAGGCGCGCGCCTCGACCTCGTCCACATCTACCGCTACGCCAATGCGGCGATGCTGCAGGAGCGGGTGCGCGCGCTGGCGCCGCGCGCAAAACTGGTGTTCGCCACCGCCGATCTGCATTTCCTGCGCGAGCACCGCCGCGCCGAGCTGGCGGGCCTCGCCCCGCCGGCGGCGGAGCGGGCGGCGGAACTGCGCTGCATGCGCGCGGCCGACGCCACCATCGTCACCAGCGACTACGAACACACGCTGCTGCGGGCAGAGGTCGATGCGGCGCGGCTGGTGCTGCTGCGCTGGATCACGCGGCCGGTGCCGCCCACGCACGGCTTCGCGGAGCGGCGCGATATCTGCTTCGTCGGCAATTTCCGCCATCCGCCGAATCTCGACGGCGTGCGCTGGTTCGTCGAACACGTGCTGCCGCGCGTGCGGGCGCGCCTGCCGCGTGTGCGGCTGCTGCTCGCCGGCAGCGACATGCCGGCGGAGATCGGCGCGCTGGCGTCGGAGGCGATCGAGGTGCTGGGCTGGGTGCCCGATCTGGCGGAATTGTTCGGCCGGGTGCGGCTGTCGGTGTCGCCGCTGCGCTTCGGCGCCGGGTTCAAGGGCAAGGTCGCGACCAGCCTCGCCCACGGGCTGCCGGTGGTCGGCTCGTCGATCTCGCTGGAGGGCACGGGCCTCGCGCACGGCGACGGCGTGGCGATCGCCGACGATCCGGAGCAGTTCGCGCAGGCGGTGGTGCGGCTGCACGAGGACGAGGCATGGTGGCAAACACAGTCGGCGCGCGCGCTGGAGCGCGTGGCGGCGCTGTATTCCCCGGAGGCGGCGATGGACGTTTGGCGCGACATGCTGGGCCGGCTCGGCCTGAAGGCGGTTTCATGAGCACGGTGCTCTACTACTATCCCGGCAACGCCAGCCTGCTGCCGCACATGATGCTGCGCGAGGCGGGCGCGCCGGTCGAGCTGCGGCTGGTCGATCGCGCCAACCACGAGCAGAAAAGCGCGGAGTACCTGCGGCTCAATCCGAACGGACGGATTCCGGTGCTGATCGACGGCGACCTGGTGCTGTTCGAAACCGCGGCGATCGCGCTGTATCTCGCCGACAAGCATGTTTCGGCGCGGCTGGCGCCGCCGGTCGGCACGGCGGCGCGGGCGCAGTTCTACAAATGGATGGTGCATCTGACCAACACGCCGCAGCACGAGTATCGCGCGTGGTTCTATCCGCACCAGCACACCGCCGACCCGGCGGCGATCCCGGCAGTGAAGCAGGCGGCGGGGCAGCGGCTGGAGCGGATGTTCGACCGCATCGCGACCCAGTTGGACGGGCGGGACTGGCTGCTGGACTGGGGATTTTCCGCGGCCGACCTGTTCCTGCTGATGCTGCTGCGCTGGGGCCGCGAGATGCCGCGCCCGCCGCGCGACGTGCCCGTGCTCGGCGCGCACGCGGCCCGCGTGCTGGCGCGCCCGGCGGTGCAGGCGACGTTCGCGGCGGAGGGGATCGAGGCGCCGTTCGTGTAGGCCCCGCATAGTGAACGGTTCGACGGCAGGGGCATCATGCTGAGCGTGTTCCGCCGCTGATCGCCGCCTTGCGACAGAGCGGCCCTCTCTCGTGGGCCGCCCGTGAGGACACCGGCCTGTCGCACCGACCCACTTGCCCAGGCCGCCGGGGGTCGTGTTAGTCTCCCTGTCGTGCAGCCCCTTGCTTCTCCCTCAGTGGCCGACCGCTTCGCCGGCATGCTCGACGGCCTGTGCCGTGCCATCGCCGCGCGCGGTGCCGGCGCGTGGCTCGCCACGCCGCTGATGTTCCTGCTCTGGTCGCGGCTGCGCCGCACCGCGCTGCGCTTCGCCAGCCTCGCGGCGAAGCTCCGCGCCGGCACCCTGCCGCCGCCGCGCCACCGCACGCGATCCCCGCGCCCGGTCCAACCCCCATCCCTCCGCCTGCCGCGCGGCCACGCCTGGCTGGTGCGCCGTCTGCCGCAGGCGGCGGCTTCTGCCTCGCAGTTGCAGTGTCTGCTGGCCGATCCGGCGATGGCGGAGCTGCTGGCCGCGGCGCCGCAGGCCGGTCGGCTGCTCCGCCCGCTCTGCCGGATGCTGGGGGTTCGCCCACCACCCGCGCTGCCCCGTCCGCCGCCCATCCGGCCGGCGGAACCATCGCGCCCCACCGTCCGTCCCGGGCCGCCGCCGGTCGCACGGCCCCGTCTCCTCACCCCGCCCGCACCGAGCCCCCCGCCATTTCCCGCCTGACCGCGCGGCGCCCCCGCACGTCCACAACGTTCCGTTATAACAACGTTACCGCCCGCTGAGGCCGCCTTCACCGCCCGACCCCAGCTTGTGCCGCCACGCCACCTCGATCGCCTCGGCCAGCACGCGCCGCCCCATGTCCAGCGAGTGCTTCTCCCGCACCAGCGCCTGGCCCGCTTCCGACATCTCCTGCCAGAGTGCCGGATCGCGATAGACGCGCAGGCACGCGGCGGCCAATGCGGCCGGATCGTCGGCGACCAGCACTTCGCGTCCCTCGACAAGCTCCATCCCCTCCGCGCCGCAGGTCGTCGCGACCACCGGCAAGCCGTACGACATCGCCGTCGAAATCTTTCCCTTGGTCCCCGCGCCGAAGCGCAGCGGGCAGACGAACACGCGCGCGGCGTCGAACACATCGCGCAGATCATCGATCATGCCGGTGACGACGACGTGTTTTCCGGCCAGCGCCTGCACCTCCGGCCCCGGATTGGCACCGGCGATGATGAAGCGCGCATCCGGCGCCTCGGCGCGGATCAGCGGCAGCACGGCCTCGGCGAAGAACCGCACCGCATCGACGTTCGGCCCGTGCTTGTAGCCGCCGAGAAAGACGAAGTCGCGGCGGGCGGAAAACCCGACCTGCGTGCCAAAAAACTCGAACATGAACGGCCACACCACGGCCGGCGCCTCCGGTGCCGCCTCGGCCAGCAGGTCGCGCTCGAACGTCGAATGCGTGATCGTGCAATCGACGCGGCGGATCAGCTCCAGCTCCTTCGCCTTCATGCGCGCGGCGGCTTCGTGCGCCGCTGCGGTGCCGGACATCGCCGCCTCGCGTTCCAGCCGCAGAAAGTGCAAATCCATGATGTGGAACAGCACCGGCGCCTGCGGCGCGAACCGGCGCAGTTCCTCCAGCACCTGCTCCAGCACCGGCACGCGATACACCAGCACCGCGTCGAACAGCGCGCCGTAGCGGCGGATATAGGTGGAAAAATCGGCCTCGTACGGCGAATAGCCGCACTCCACGCCGATCGCCTGCAACGCCGGCGTGTGCTCAGGGAGGAACAGAAAATTGTCCTGCGGCGCGAAATGCGGCTTGTAGCCGAGGTCGCGGAACAGGCGCAGCGTCAGCGTCGTGGTCACCGACCCGGCATCCTGCTTCGGCGTCGGCGTGGTCGCATCGACGATCAGCGCGCGCCGCCGCACGCCGCGCTCGCGCTCGAAATACGGCGCCTCGCCGTTGGCGCGGTGCGTCGCCAACGTCTCGCGCCAGCGCAGGAACAATTTGCCGGCGTTGATGCGCTGATACGCCTTCACGCCGCCCGCTGTGTCGGTGCCCGAGGTGCGGCCCTCGTAGTGGATGACGCGCGAGGCCGGCTGATACCACACCGCCCGCCCGCTCGCCCGCAGGCGCAGGCAGAAATCGGAATCCTCGCAATAGGCCGGCGCGAACATCGCGTCGAAGCCGCCGAGCTCGCGCCACACCTCCGCAGGAATCGCGACCGAGGCGGCGGAGATGTAGTCGGCCTCGCGCGCGTGCGAATACTGCGGCCGGTTGGGGTCGTCGTTGCGCCCGTAATTCCACGCCGAGCCGTCGCGCCAGACGATCGCCCCCGCCTCCTGCAACGCCCCGTCGGGATACAGCAGTTTCGATCCGACCAGGCCGGCGCGCGGCAATTCGGCCAGTCCGTCGAGCAGCGCATCGAGCCAGCCCGGCAGCACGCGCGTGTCGTTGTTGAGCAGCACGATCACCCGCCCGCGCGCCGTCGCCACCGCCGCGTTGCAGCTGCGCAGGAAACCGAGATTCTCCGCGTTGCGCCGCACCGCGATGCCTTCGATGCGCGGCAGAACCTCGCCGCTCGCGTCGGGCGAGCAGTCGTCGATCACCAGCACCTCGGCGCTGTGCCGCGTCACGTGCGCGCGCAGGCTGTGCAGGCAGTTCAGCGTGTAGGCAAGCTGGCCGTACACCGGGATCACGATCGACACCTCCGGCGGCACGGCAGCATCGTCGGGCGGGCGCAGGTGCGGCGGCAGCGCGTTCAACTCCGCCACCGCGCCGGCGATGTCGGGCCTGTCCGACAGCAAGGCGTGACGGCGCAGGAACGCATCGCCGGCGCGGCCCTCGGCGATCACCGCATCGTCCGGACGATGCTCGTACCAGGTGAGGTCGCCAAGGTTGCGCTCCGGCGCGTCCGCCGCCGGCCACGGGTGCGCGATGCGCGGCACGTCGAATGTCGCGCCGCCGCTGCCGGCGGCCGCCGCCTGGCGTTCCAGCTGCGCGCGCAGCCGCGTCGTCTCGGCCGCAAAGTCGATGGCGCGGTCGTCGAGTTCCACCAGCCGCTCGACCAGCGCCACCGCGCGGCGGCGCAGTTCGAGCAGGCCCGGCTCCGGCGGCGGCAGGTCGGCGAGCGGCGAAACCGGCACCGCGCGCGGCGCCGGCGGCGCGATCGGGGACGCAAGCTGCGAGGGCCACGCGCCCTCGAACACGCCGCACGGCAGCAGCGGCAGCGCCGCGTCGGAGGCGAGCAGCAGCGTCGCCACCGGCGCCGCCGCCGCCGTGCCTTCGGCCAGTGCGACGATGCGCGCGGCGGCGAACGCCTCCTCCACGATCACGCTGCCGGCGAGCGGACGCTGGCGGAACGCGGCGACGTGGCGGAACGCGGCTGCCAGCGTCGCCCGCGCCGGCTCCGCCGCGTCCGACACCGCGACCGCAAGCGCGCCGCCCCCCGCCAGCCGCCGGCGCAGGGTCGGCAGCGCCGCCGGCAGGTCGCCGCCGCGCAGCGGCGCGAGCCACAGCAGCACGTCAACGAGGCCCGCCTCGTCGGCGCCCAGCAGCCGCGCCGCGACGGCGGCGATCAGCGCGCGGCCCTCCGGCGTGCCCGGCCCGGCCTCCGCCACGATCTTTTCGCGGCACAGCGGCAGCACGAAACGGTAGCGGTGCAGCGCCGCCTGCCGCTCCGCCTTGTGCGGCACCGGCGCGGCGTGGGTCATGCAGGCGTGAGCGCGCGGCGCGCGATTGCGTGGTCGAGCACGGCGCGCAGCGTCTCCTCCAGCGCAATCGTCGGCCGCCAGCCGGTGCGCTGCCTGAGCTTGTCGTTGCGGCCGAGGATGATGGCCTCGTCCGACGGGCGCAGCAGCGCCGCGTCCTGCGTCACCGGCAAGGCCACGCCGGCGAGTCGCGAAAACATCGGGATCAGGTCGCCGATCCGCACCGCCGCGTCGCCACAGACGTTGTACGCCTCGCCCGGTTCGCCGCGTTCGGCGAGCAGCAGCAGCGCGGCAATGGTGTCGCGCACGTCCATGATGGCGCGCCGCGCGTCGAGATTGCCGACGCGCAGCGCCCCGCCCTGCGCGCGGATGCGCGCGACGCGGGCGGCGAAATCGGAGACCACGTCGTCGCGCTTGCCGGGGCCGGTGGTGTTGAAGATGCGCGCGCGGATGCAGCGGATGCGGCGGGTGTGCCAGGTACTGGAATGCCAGCAGGTCCTGCGCCACCTTGCTGACGCCATACGGATGCAGCGGCAGCAGCGGCGCCAGCTCATCGACCGGCACGCGCGCGGGCGTCATGCTGGCGCCGTACTCGGCCGACGAACACGCCACCACCACCATCGGATCATAGTCGGCCTGCAGCGTCGCGCGCACGTGCTGCACCGCCTCGAAGACGTTGACGGTGCCTTGCACGTTGGTCTCCAGCGTGAGCCGCGGCTCGGCCCAGGACAGGGTCGGCAGGCTCTGCGCCGCGAGATGATGGATCACCCCCGGAAGATGCCGCGCGATGCAGTCGCGCACCGCCGGCCAGTCGCGCACGTCGAGCCGCTCCATGACGTGCGGTCCCTGCGGCGCCGGTTCCGCGTCGGGGCCGAACGCGGTGCCGACGACCGCGTCGGGCGGCGAATCGGCCAGATGCGCGAGCAGGTGCGACCCGATCATGCCCGTCGCCCCGGTCACCAGCACCTGCGCCATCGTTCTGTCCTGCTCCGCCCTGCCCGCTCCGTTCTACTCCATGCACCCGCCCCGGAACACGACGGCGTGAAAACGCTGTCGTGCTCGCGTTACATGACAATCAAATCGCACAAATCCGTGGCTATTACTTATTGCTATTACGTTCTATTGAACGGCCGTTAGGATTCTCACGCCGGCGTGCATCCATTTGCGCTCGGTTCAGCAATCAATACCGCAAAGGGAGAGCTGCCGTGCTTGATTTCGCCAGCGTTCGCGATCGCGCCGCGGAGAGCGGCGGCCGCGGCGGCAGCGCGTTGGAGTGCGAGCCGGGCGTCGTGCGGCTGTTCGAACTCGCCGACATCGGCCCGTTCGGTCAGCTCGCCGGCTGGGGCGAGCCGGAGGACGGCCATGTCTGGAACGACGGCCAGGAGGCCACGCTGCTGATCGCGGTGCCGGCGCCGGCGCCGCGGCTGTTGCTGATGCTGGGCGGCGAGCCGTATGTCTCGCGCGTCCGCCCGGCCCAGGAGGTGACGCTGTTCGGCAACGGCCTGCGCATCGGCTACTGGCGGCTGATGCAGCGCGCCGAGACCACGCTCGCGGTGCCGCTGGAGCCGGAATGGTGGCTGCGCCGCGGCGCGCGCGCGCTGATGCGGCTCGGCCTGCACCTGCCGAACAGTGCCCGGCCGACGGACATCGCCGACGGGCCGGACGGGCGCGAACTCGGCTTCTGTTTCCGCTCGATTTGCCTGCGCCCGCTCGCCGACGACCTGGGCGCGCCGGCATGAGCCTCCGATCGCCGTGACGGAGCGGCCGGCAACCCTGCTCGGCGATCTGCGCGAACGGGCCGACGGCGGCTTCGACGGCTGGTGCTGGGCGCCGGACCGGCCGCGGGAACGGCTGGTGGTCGACCTGCTGGTCAATGCCACCGTGGCGGTCTCGATGGTGGCGGCGCTGTACCGCCGCGACCTGCTGCCGTTCGGCTGCGGCGACGGTCGGCACGGTTTTTCGCTCCGGCTGCCGCCCGATCTCGTCCCCGCGGGCGAGGAGTGCCTGATCTCGGCGCGCGAGCGCCGCAGCCTGCAGGTGTTCGGCCGCGTGCTGCGCGCCGGCCCGGGGCGGTTGCCGCCCGGCGCGGCGCGGACCGCGGCGGCGGCGGCGGCGGTGCAGGCGCTGTGGCAGGACGTGGCGGCGATGCGCGCCGCCGCGCCGGGAACAGCGGGTCGAATGCGCGCGGCATTCGGCCGGCTCGGCCGCCAGCTGGCGCCGCCGGACGGCGCGACGATCGCCCGCGCGCCGGTGATCGCGGCACCGTCGCTCACGCTGATCCTGCGCGACGCTGCGCCGCACCACCGCACCGCCCTCGCCCCGGCGCTTGGCCGAGACCGCGGCCGAACTGCTGCCCGCCGCGCCGGGCGACGCGCCGCAGGCGGCACTCGCCGCCGCAACGGTGCGCGGGCGCTTCGTGGTGCTGCTCGACCCGGCCTGCCCGCCCTCGGCCGCCGCGCTGCTGGCGCTGGCGCGCGCCATCGCCGCCGCGCCGGACGACGTGCTGCTCTCCGCCGCCGTCGCGCGCGCCGCGGGGGCGCTGATCCGGCCGCCGGCGAGCGATGCGCTGCGCCTGCCCGCCCCGCTCGGCGTGCTGATCGGCGGCCCAAGCGAGCTGTGGCGGCAGATCGGCGGCGCGGCGGAGGCCGCCGGCGAGCCGACGCTTGCCTGCGCCGACCTCGCCCTGCGCGCCCGCCTGCTCGGCCGGCGGTGGCGCGTCGTCGAGGAGGCGCGGGCCGAGACCGCCACCCCCGTGGGGCGACCGCTGGCGACGCCGAACGGCGCCGCAATTCTGCACGCGCGCTGGGGCTTTGGCGCTTGACCGTGCGCGTCCGAGGTCAGTACCAAGGCGGTACATCACCTCGGTTCACATGGCCGCGATCGATCTGTTTGTGCGTTTCCCTTCGGCGAGCCTGGCCTCGCAGGCGGAGTTCGTCGAGTTCCGCCGCGCCACCCAGGACCGGCTGGATGCCCGTTACAGCCACGAAACCTCCCTGCTCGCCGGCGGCGGGGCGCTGAGCCAGAAGGGCACCTGCGCGCTCTGCCTCGCCCGCACCGGCTTTACCTCCGACCCCGCTGCTCTGGGACGGACGGCGCGTGTCAAGCTGGGACGAGGCGCTGGTCTGCGACTGTGCCGATGCCCTCGGCAAGCGCGCCCGCGCGGTGGTGCATTTCGCGCAGGCCGTCGGCCTCGCTGCGGTGCTGGACGCGGCTGCTGCTGTTCGGCCCGCCGGACCCGAGCCATCGCCGGCTGGCCGCGCTGGCCGGCGAGACCGCCACCTGCGCCGCGCTGCGGCGCGACGGGGACGACTATCGCCTCGACGCCCCCGAAGGCACGTTTCACCTCGCGGCGGCGGTGGAGTGCCTGCATCGCGTGCCGCCGCTGGACGCCGCATTCGCCGCGTTCCGCCGCGCCCTCGCACCGGGCGGGTCGCTGCTGTTCACCGTGCCGTTCCGCCACGACGCCGCCCGCACGGTCTCGCGCACCGACCTGCCGCGCCCCGACGGCAACCTGCCGCCGGCGTTCCGCGAGAGCGTCCACGACATCGGCTGGGACGTGCTCGACCGGCTGCGCGCCGCCGGCTTCGCGACCGCTTCGGCGCATTGCTACTGGTCGGCGGAACTCGGCTATCTCGGCGCGTTCAGCATGATCTTCCATGCCGCGCTCTGACAGCCCGCTCCGGCCGGGCGCCACGGTGCGGGCCCGCGCGCCGCTGCGGCTGGGGCTGGCCGGCGGCGGCACCGACCTCAGCCCGTACTGCGACGAGTTCGGCGGCGCGGTGCTGAACTGCACCATCGACCGCTACGCCTATTGCTTCATCGAGGCCTCGCCCGACGGCAATCTGCACCTGATCGCCCACGACCTCGGCGTGGCGGAGGCGCTGCCGCGCAGCGAGGCGGCGCTGGCGCGCGCGCGGCTGGCCATGCATGCCGGCGTCTATCGCCGCATGACCCGCGACTTCGCCAAGGGTGCGCTGCCGGCGCTGAAGATCAGCAGCTATGTCGATGCGCCGCCGGGGTCCGGCCTGGGTTCGTCGTCGGCGCTGATGGTGGCGATGGTGGAGGCGTTCCGCACGCTGCTGGGCCTGCCGCTCGGCCTCTATGACGTGGCGCACCTGGCGTTCGAGATCGAGCGCAACGATCTCGGCCTTTCCGGCGGCAGGCAGGACCAGTACGCCTCGGCGTTCGGCGGCGCCAACTTCATCGAGTTCCTCGCCGGCGACCGTGTCATCGTCAACCCGCTGCGCGTGCCGCGCGGGGTGATGAACGAGCTGGAGACGTCGCTGGTCACCTGCTTCACCGGCATCTCGCGCCAGTCGGACCACATCATCGCCGAGCAGCAGCGCCACATGGCGCGCGCCGATGCCGGGGCGCTGGACAGCCTGCACCAGCTCAAGCGCGATGCGGTGGAGATGAAGCAGGCGCTGCTGCGCGGCGAGGTCGCGCTGGTGGCGGACATCCTCAACCGCTCCTGGCGGGCGAAGAAGCGCACCGCCAGCGCGGTCAGCAACCCGCACATGGAGACGCTGTACGAGGCGGCGATGGCGCAGGGGGCGCTGGCCGGCAAAGTGTCGGGCGCGGGCGGCGGCGGCTTCTTCATGTTCATCGTGCCGCCGCAGCGGCGCGTGCAGCTGATCCGTCACCTCAACAGCATGGCGGCGACGGCAAGCGCCGTGCATTTCACGCCCGACGGCGCCGAATCCTGGGTGACCGGCGCGGCGCGCTGACGGTTCAGTCGCCGCCTTCCAGAAGCGCCAGCGCCATGTCCGGCCCGAGCAGGATTTCCGCCAGCCGCAGCCGCGTGTTCTGCGGCAGCAGCCGATCGCCGACCAGCCGCCCCGCCGCGCCGGACAGCGCGCGGTCATAGACCTCGGCATCGCCCAGCCGGCGGCCGACCGCATCGAGACGGCGCAGCGCCCGCGCGGTCTCCTCCATGGCCACGAGGTCGGCGGGCCCGGCCGGCGCCTGCACGGGCACGGACAGCTCCTCCGCGGCGGCGACCAGCCGCTCGCGGCACTGCGCCGACAGAAGCTGGCGCGCCGCGCGGACCATCTGCATGCGCGACGGCCGCTCCGCGGCACAGGCCGCCGCCTCCAGGTCCTCCAGCATGCGCGCCGAGCGGCGCACCTGGTCGGCCGCCTCCGGCAGCGCCGCGTCGGGCGCCACCGCGCCGCGCACGTCGCCGAGCAGGAACGCCATCACCCGCTCGCTCGCCGGCAGCGTGCCGCCGGCCACCTCGCCGATAGCGATGCTGTCGGCAAGCTGCAACAGGCGCTGCGCCCGCGGCAGCCGGCGCAGCAGCAGCGCCAGCATCATCGCCAGCGCCGCCACGCCGCGCGCACCCGCCTGGCGCAGCAGTCGCTCGGCCTCGGCGACCGCTGCCTGCCCGGTCAGCGCCGGCAGACGGTGCAGCGCCGCGCCCTCGGCCAGCAGCGTGCCGAGCGGCACGACGATCGCGGCGTGCGCGGCTTCCGGCAGGCCGGTGCCGGACGCCCAGTCCGGCGGCGGCGGCCGGCCGGGCAGCAGTTTTGCCGCGCGCGCCCACAGCACGGTGCCGCATTCCGCCACCGTGGCGGCATCCTCCATCGTGCGGCCGGCACCGCGCGCCTGCAGCGTCGCCGCCTCGCTGCCGAGCGCGGCGGCGAGGTCGCCGCCCAGCACCGCGAGCGTCGAGCGAGGGATGGCGGGGCTGCCGGCATGCCACGACGCGGTCGGCACGATCAGCGGCTCGACCGGTTCGAACAGCAGCCGCGTGAGCGTGATCGGCCGCGGCGGGCGCAGCCGCGCGAGCCGCGGGCGCAGCGAGGCGATCAGCGCGTCGGCATCGCCGCGCACCGGCAGCGCGTCCACCACCGCCACGACGCGGCGAAGCCGCGCGTCGGCGGCCGACAGCAGGTGGTCCTGCAGCGGCGCCAGGGAGCCCTCGGCGGGCACGTCGGTCATGGCGTCGCTCCCGGCAGCGTCAGCGCGCCGACGAGCAGCCGCTCGTTGCGCGCGATCATGTCCTGCGCTGTCACCCCGCTGCGCCAATCGCCGCCGCGCAGCAGGGTGCGGATGTGGTCGGGAACCTCCTGGCGCGGCTGCGCCCCCGCCTGCACCGCCTCGCGCGGCAGCGGCGGCAGCAGGGCGGCGATCTCCGGCAGCGTCAGCACCGGACGGCCGAGCCGTTCGTCCGGACAGTCCCACAGCCGGCACAGCCACGCCCAGCCGTCCAGCAGCCATTCGGCGCGCATCAGCTGCTCCGTCAGCGGCGCCGGCGCCAGCGTCCAGCGGCGCAGCAGCGCCGGCGGATCGGCCGCCAGCGTGCGCGCCGTGGTCAGCGCGGCGCGCGCCAGCCCGGCGGTGCGCCTTGCCGCCGCCGCCACCAGGTCCGCCTCGGCGGCGATGCCGGCCGTGCGCTGGCGGTCGCCGAGCTGTTCGGCAAGTGCGAGCAGGCGAGCCAGCGTGCGCGGCAGCCGCGCGGTCTCGGCCGCGGCGCCGAGCCCGACCGGGCCCAGCAGGGCCGCCAGCTCCGTCGTTGCCCTCGCCGCGCCCGTCTCCGCCTCGCAGGGCGGCAGTTCGGCGCGCGCCCGCTCAAGGTCGGCGGCGTCTGCCTGCTGCGCCGCCCCCGCCGCCTCGTGCGCCTCCGGCCCGGCCAGCCCCGCCGCCGCCTCGGCGCACGCCGCCTGCCGCACCGCGGCCGGCGTCAGCGCCGGCAGCGCCGCCAGCCGCGCGCCCAGCCTTCGGTCGAACAGCGTCGGGCTGCACAGCGAGCCGACGCGCTCCCACAGCAGGATGCCGACGCTGCCGGGGCCGATGATTTCGGGCAGCACCAGCTCCGGCCCGACCCGCTGCGCCGTGCGCAGCCGCGCGCCGGCGAGGTGCGGCGTGGTGAACGGCACCGCCACCCCGCGCTCGCGGAACGTCATCGGCTGCCAGCCCTGCGGCCGGCCCGCCTGCCCAGCGACCCGCGCGGCAGCCTGCGTCATGCGCACCTCGCGACGAAGGCGCACAGCCTGGCCTGCGGCGCATGAAGGAATGGTTGCGTTTCAGCGCCCGCGCCACACCGGCTTGCGCTTTTCCAGGAAGGCGCGGGTGGCGTTGCGGAAATCCTCGGTCTCGGCGAACCCGTTGGCCGCCGCCTCGTCCTCGGCCGTGAGCGGCAATGGCCCGCGCAGCCGGCGGATCGCCGCCTTGTGGAAACGCGCCGAGAGCGGGCTGCCCTCGGCGATGCGTGCGGCGAGCGCCAGCGCCTCCGCCGCGACGGCATCGTCGGGGACCAGCCGCGACAACAGGCCCTTTTCGTAGGCTTCGCGGCCGGTGAAGATGCGGCCTTCGATAAAAATTTCCGCCGCGACGCCGGTGCCGGCGAGTTCTATCACTGGATCGAGTTCGGCATAGGGATACCAGATGCCGAGATTGCGGGCGGTGACGCCGAAGCGCATCGCCTCGCCGCCGACGCGGAAGTCGCACATGGTCGCGATGCCGGCGCCGCCGCCCAGGCACCAGCCGAAAATCATCGCCACCACCGGATGGCGGCACAGCCGGATCGACTGCATCGCGTCGTGCAGGACGGCGGCATAGCCGTCCTCCTGCGCGCGCGAGCCGCGCTCGGCGGCGAAGGCGGAGATGTCGGCGCCGGCGCTGAACGCTTCCGTTCCGGCTCCGCGCAGCACCACGCAGCGCAGCGCCTCGTCGGCGGAGAGCGCCTCCATCGTCGCCTGCAATCCCTGCCACATGCCGAGGTCGAACGCGTTGCGCCGCGCCGGGCGGTCGAAGGTGACGGTGGCGATGTCGCCGGTGCGGACGACCGGCAGGTTGGGGTGCGGAGAAAAACTCATGCGGTCGGCTCCGGGGCGGGGATCACGTCGTCCAGCGTGGGGCGGCCGGTGACGTGGCGCCAATGGTGCCACAGCAGCCGCGCCGCCAGCGCCCGGTGCGGCCGCCACGGCTCGGCGAGGGTGCGCAGTGCGGCCGGGCCGGGGCGCGCCTCCAGCCCTTTCAGATGCGCCGCGGCGGCGGCGAGGGCCAGGTCGGCGGCGGGGAACACGTCGGCGCGGCCGAGCGCGAACAGCAGATAGACTTCCGCCGTCCAGCGGCCCATCCCGCGCACCGCGGCGATCGCCGCCACCGCCGCCTCGTCGTCGAGTGCGGCCAGCGCCGCCGCCGCCAGCCGCCCTTCGGCGAACGCGGCGGCGAGGGCGCGGGCGTGCGCGACTTTCGGCCGCGACAGGCCGGCGCCGCGCAGCGCGTCGTCGCCGAGCGTCAGCAGGCCCTCGGGGGTGGTCGCGCCCGGCAAGGCGGCGACGCGCCGCCAGATCGCCGCGGCGGCCTGGTTGCTGATCTGCTGCCCGACGATCGCCTGCAGCAGACCGCAGAAGCCGACCGGACGCCGCCGCCACGGCAGCGGGCCGGCGACGGGTTCGATGCCGGCCAGGTCGGGGTCGCGCGCGCAGAGCTCGGCCAGCGCGAGGCGCGCCTCGGGTGGGGGATGCGGGAAGGTCACGGCGGCGTTGTGAGCGGAAGCGAAGCGGAGCGCAACGTGGGCGCCGCCGGAGTCGCGCGCTGCTAGCCCAAGACGCCTAAAGTTAGGGCGATTATGTAGTTGACAAACACTCCAGGAGCGTATAGGATTTCGGTCAAGGAGATAGACCGATGTCCGTCCTGTCCGCCACCTACTTCCACGATGAAGCCGCCGCTCACGCCGAGCTTGAGGCGACCCTGTGGCCTAATGGGCCGGTGTGCCCCCGCTGCGGGGGCATGGATCGGATTACGCCGGTCAAGGGCGGCCGGATCGGCCTGTATCGCTGCGGCCCGTGCAATCGCCAATTCACGGTCAAGGTCGGGACCGTGTTCGAGTCCAGCCATGTGCCGCTGAACCTGTGGCTGCAAGCCGTCTATCTGCATGTGCAGCAGCAAGAAGGGCATCAGCAGCCATCAGCTCATGCGGACGCTGGATGTTCAGTACAAGACCGCGTGGTTCATGACGCATCGCATCCGCGAGGCGATGAAGGCCGGCGAACCTGCCGCCGATCGGTGGCGCCGGCGTGACGGTCGAGATTGACGAGACGTTCATCGGCAAGAAGGAGGGCTATGCCCGTCCGTCGTGGCTATGCCCACAAGCATGCGGTGATGACACTGGTACAGCGCGGCGGCTCTGCCCGGTCCTTCCACGTGGACGGCACCAGCGCGGCGCGACTTGCTGCCGATCATCAAGACGAACGTGCTTCCCGGCACGCGCGTCATGACCGATGAAGCCGGCCAATACGCGCACCTGAACAAGCACTTCACCGAGCACGATTTCGTCAGCCATGGCGCCGGCGAGTACGTGCCGCGGCGAGACGCATACGAACACTGTCGAGGGCTTCTACAGCGTGTTCAAGCGCGGCATGAAGGGCGTCTATCAGCACTGCGCCGAGAAGCATCTACATCGCTACGTCGCGGAGTTCGATTTCCGCTACAACAATCGCGTGCGGCTGGGCGTGGACGATGCGGCGCGCACGCGGAATGCGTTGCGCGGCATCGTGGGTAAGAGGCTCACTTATCGGAGCGGAGTGAGTGATAAGAGTTTTGCGGATCAAAATTCGGATGCGTACGAATTATCTTGATTGACGAATCGCGGCGCACCACATTTCGAGTGGCTCTGGTGGCACAAATATCCCGTCAGGAGGCTCGCTAGCGAGTCGCGTTGCCAGTCCATAGAGACAACGGTCTCGGGCACCCCGCTTTGGAAGGCCCAGGCGCTTGCTGTTTTAGGTCAGGGCTGCCGGGGAGAGGCCAGCCGCTGCCTAGCTTTGAATTTTTGTAGCTCTCGTTCGGCCTTTTCTACCGCCCTCTGCGGTAAAAAGGGGCCGTTTGGCGGGTACAGCCTGCCAACATCATAGCCGTTAGCTATTAAGAGCTTATGTAATTGGTCTTCCCATTTAGCTAGTATCATCAATTCGCCACTAATGATCTTATTCTCAACGAATAAAAACAACTGCTCGTAGAGTATTTCCAGCTTCCTAAATGCCACTCTACCAAGGTAATTTTTGCCTGTTCTCAGGTAGCGTCCGAGGTGTGGTGGAAATTTGAGCCGATGACGGTGTAGGCGGGAGGTGGCCATCGGATCGGCCGGCTAAGGTGGAGTTGCGAGACTTCAACCTGACGCCAGGAGGACCCGATGACCGACGACAGACTACCGCTGGCCGAGTTGCTGGCCAAAGCCGGAGATGCCGACTTCCTGCGCAGCGTCGCCGACGCCGTTGTGCAGCTGCTGATGGAGACCGACGTGGAGGGGCTGATCGGCGCCGGTCGGCACGAGCGCTCTGGCGACCGTACGACGTATCGCAACGGCTATCGGGACAGAACGCTCGACACGCGCCTGGCTCGCTGCAGCTGCGCATCCCCAAGCTGCGGCAGGGCAGCTATTTCCCGCCCTTCCTGGAGCCTCGCAAGACGTCCGAGAAGGCTCTGGTGGCGGTGATCCAGGAGGCTTGGATCGGGGGCGTCTCGACCCGGCGCGTCGATGACTTGGTGCAGGCGATGGGGCTGGCCGGGATCAGCAAGAGCACGGTCAGCAAGCTGTGCAAGGACATCGACGATCGGGTGAATGCCTTCCTCGATCGCCCTCTTGTCGGCGACTGGCCATATCTCTGGCTGGACGCGACCTACCTCAAGCAGCGCGAGGGCGGCCGCATCGTCTGGCCGGCGGCGCAGAATCGCCGTGGCCCCGCACCGAAGGCAATCGGGATGATCGTCGGCCTCCATATCGGGCCATCGGAGGCCGAGACCTTCTGGGCGACCTTCCTCAAGAGCATGGTTCGCCGCGGCCTGCACGGGGTGCAGCTGGTCATCTCGGACGCGCATGAGGGGTTGAAAGCAGCGATCCGCCGGGTCGTCGGTGCATCGTGGCAACGCTGCCGGGTTCATTGGATGCGCAACGCGCTCTCCTACGTGCCCAAGGGTCAGCAGAGCATGGTCTCCGCTGCTTTACGTCAGGCGTTCATCCAGCCCGATCGCCCAAGTGCCAGCCAGACGCTGCGCCACGTTGCCGACCAGCTTCGGGCGAAGTGGGCGAAGCTGGGCGCGTTCATCGACGACAGCGAGACCGACGTGCTGGCGCACATGGACTTCCCCGTCCAGCACCGGACCAAGATTCACTCCACGAACCCGCTGGAACGGTTGAACAAGGAGGTGAAACGGCGCGCCGATGTCGTCGGCATCTTTCCCAACGAAGGCGCCATCGTTCGCCTGATCGGCGCCGTGCTGCTGGAGGCCAACGACGAGTGGCAGCTCCAACACCGCTACATGCAGACAGAAGCGATGGCCGAACTCATTCCCACGTTGATCAACGCCGTGCCGACACAGATTTCCACCGTGGCTGCGTGATCCATGGCCGCCTCAAACTACGTCGCAATTTCCACCACGTTGACGGGCACTACCTGTTCTCACGTCCTGCGTTGTTATCTTATTAGGATGGCCGTCATACGAGATCATGCCCACCAAGGGTTTATCGCCGTCAGCGTGATCGAGTACCAGTTCGGCGGCAATTTTTCCGGAAACGGCCCGATGAAATGTATCTTGGATTCTGGCAAATAAGCCTTGTACAAGCTTTGGCCGAGAGGCACTAGCCTCTGCGTAATCAGAGCTTGTGTGCGCTATGGCATCCGCAACCTTCAGGCGGGTGGCGGGACCCGGCTTTCTCGCCCGACCACGCCCGTGCCTCGACCACGCCGGCGACGAGCCACGCCGGCCAGCAACCATCGACACGGCTACTCGAGCCGCGCCGGCAACGACTTCAGGCGGGTGGCGCCAGGCCGCGGTCGCGCCTATGGTCGCGGCAACCGGCGCCGACGCCGGGAGGGAGAGACGCTGATGCGAACCTGCGCGACCGTCCGCTGCCGGCACCGCGCGGTGTCGCGCTAGCCGGGAGGCTTGCTAACCGCCCTTGCTATCGGTTGGCCTAGGTTTTTCCGCTTGTGATGCGGCGGGCCGCATCGGTGCGGGATCAGCTGGCCGCGTCTGAATTTGCGATGCGTCCGAGTTGTTTCCGCCCTTGCGGAGGTAACCCTCGTGCAAGTGCTGGAGCTTCGTGTAGCCGTCCGAGGCGAGTTGTTTGTCAGTCAATGGTTTCTCCTCCGGCGGGTTGGTCCGGCCTAAACGGAAAGGACATATGGATGTTTTCTGGTGCGTGCGCAAGGTACAACAGTGGGGTCTCGAATAGCTTCGCACCCTCGAAATCAAACACACGCACATCACGCAAAACTATCTCTCGCAGCTTATCGCTCTCGGAAAATGTCTTGATCCATCCAGCATAAACTACCTTGTTATCGAAATCCCTGAAATGGACATATTCCACTGCCGCGATCGGAGAATTGAGGGTATAATCCCAAACGTCCTCGTCACCATATTTCTTCGTAGCCTTAATTGTCTGAAGGAATTGCGTGAGCCATTTATATGTCGCAGCATAGATCCATACGATGGACAGGACCAGTCCGACGCCGAGTGCCCAGAGAATTTCGTCGACGACGGCTGCGGTGACGACAGGCCGGCTTCCTGCATCTGCCAAGTCCACCAGGGTAAACGGCCAGCCAAGCGCCGAATACAGCAAGAAGGTGACGCCGTAGCTCACCAGCCCGAACTGAAACGCGCGGAGGAAGAACTCCGTGTCAGTCGGCTTGGAGCTTAGAGCAAAACGCGCATCCAACCTTGCCCAAAGCAGACCTGGCAGGAAAAGCACCGCGAGCTGAAGAATAAGCAGGTCTAGCTTCATAGCTCATATGGACGCGAACCGATCGCGAAGCGCAAGGGGCTGGTTGCCTCCGGGACCCGGGACGGCTTCCAGCACGCCACCCGCCACGCCTATACGCGACAGGTAGCGCCCGGAGGGAGACATGCCAACGGAGACCCCAACCCGCCCGCTCACCGGCCTGCTGGTCCTCGCCCTCGAACAGGCTGTCGCCGCGCCGCTCTGTTCCGCGCGCCTCGCCGACGCCGGCGCGCGGGTGATAAAAATCGAGCGGGCGGAAGGCGACTTCGCGCGCGGCTACGACGCGTCGGTGCATGGCCTCTCCAGCTATTTCGTCTGGCTCAACCGCGGCAAGGAAAGCCTCGTCGCCGACATCAAGAACCCGGACGACGCCGCGCTGCTGCACCGCATCCTGGCGCGCGCCGACGTGTTCATCCAGAACCTCGCCCCCGGCGCCGCCGCCCGCGCCGGGTTCGGATCGGCGGCGCTGCGGGAAAAATACCCGCGCCTCATCACCGTCGATATCACCGGCTACGGCAGCGGCCACGCCTACGCCGACATGAAAGCCTACGACCTGCTGGTGCAGGCCGAGAGCGGGCTGGCCTCGATCACCGGCCATCCCGCCGGCCCTGGCCGCGTCGGCGTCTCGGTCTGCGACATCGCCTGCGGCATGGCGGCGCACGCGGCGGTGCTGGAGGCGCTGATCGGCGCGCGGTATCGACCGGCGAAGGCGCGCGGCTGGAAATCAGCCTGTTCGACGCGATCGCCGACTGGATGAACGTGCCGCTGCTCTATTACGAAGGCACCGGCCAGCGCGCCGCAACGCCTCGGTCTCGCGCATCCCTCGATCTGCCCCTACGGCGCGTTCGCCCTCGCCGAGGGCGGCCTGGTGCTGATCTCGATCCAGAACGAGCGCGAATGGGCGCGTTTCTGCCGCGTCGTCCTCGACGCGCCGGACCTGCCGCAGCGGCCCGGCTTCGCGAGCAACAACGCCCGCGTCGCCAACCGCGCTTCGGTCGATGCGACGGTGGCGCACGCCTTCGCCGCGCTGACCCGCACCGAGGCGGCGCAGCGCCTCGATGCCGCCGGCACCGCCTACGGCTTCGTCAACGGGCTGTCCGACCTCGCCCGCCATCCGGCGCTGCGGCGCGTGAACGTGAAAACGCCGAACGGCTCCGCCGCCATCGTCGCCCCGCCGGCGCTCCGCGACGGCGCCGCGCCCGCACTCGGCCCGGTGCCCGCGATCGGCGCCCACGATGCCGCCATCCGCGCCGAGTTCGCCGCCTGAGAACGATCCCGCTCTGGATCGGCTCCGGCCGCGCGTCCTAGACTGCACGCATGGACCCCTCGCCGCAGCCCACGACGGCCGCCGCCACTGCCTCGCCCCCGCACATCCTGGTGGTGGACGACGACCGCGAGATCCGCGACCTGCTCGCCCGCTTCCTGGAGCGGCAGAATTTCCGCGTCACCGCCGTGCGCGACGCCCGCGAGGCGCGGCGGCACTGGCCGCTCGGCCATTACCAGCTGGTCGTGCTCGACCTGATGCTGCCGGGCGAGGGCGGGCTGGATTTCGCGCGCTGGCTGCGCGGCCAGTCGAGCGTGCCGATCGTCATGCTGACCGCGATGGGCGAGGACACCGACCGCATCATCGGCCTGGAACTCGGCGCCGACGACTATGTGGCGAAACCGTTCAACCCGCGCGAGCTGCTGGCCCGCATCCGCGCCGTGCTGCGCCGCGCCGGCGAGGCGCAGAGCCGCGCCGAGGCCGCCCCGAAGGCGCTGGTGTTCGCCGGCTGGCGGCTGGAGCCGCCGCGGCGGCGCCTGCTCAACCCCGAGGGCGTGGAGGTGCCGCTGACCGGCGGCGAGTACGACCTGCTGTTCGCGCTCGCCGAACGGCCGAACCGGGTGCTGACGCGCGACATGCTGCTCGACCTGCTGCGCGGGCGGCAGGCCGGGCCGTTCGACCGCGCCATCGACGTGGCCGTCAGCCGGCTGCGCCGCAAGCTGGAGGACGACGGCCACCACGCCCAGCTGATCAAGACGGTGCGCGGCGGCGGCTACGTGCTGGCCGCCGAGGTGACGCGCGAATAGCGCCGTGAAATTCCGCGTCCTGCCGCGCAGCCTCGGCGGGCGCACGGCGCTGGTGCTGCTGGTCTCGCTCGCCGTGGTGCAGGGCGGCGGGCTGGCGATCCACGGGCTGGATCGCGTGGACGCACTGCGGTTCGCACAGATCCGCGACGTGGCGGTGCGCGCCATCAGCATCTACCGCACCGTCGCCCTCGCCGACCCGGCCAGCCGCGCCGCCGTCATGCGCGCCATCGACGCGCACGAAGGCACCGCCGTGAAACTCGCCGCCGCACCGCCGGTCTCCGCCCTCGCCCCGGCCTATCCCGAATTGCAGCGCGCGCTGCGCATCAACATGCTGCTGGTGCCGATGCGCCCGGCCGACCGGCCGCGCGAGCTCGTGGTGCTCGGCGGCCCGGCGGCGCAGCACGTGCTGATCGGGCTGCGGCTGGCGGACGGGCAATGGGTGAACGTCTCCATTCCGATGCCGCCGGCACGCTGGCTGCTCTCCGGCACTTTTCTCGCCGCCTTCGTGCTGATGACGGCGGCGGCGGCGGCGCTGACGCTGTGGGCGGTGCGCCGCCTGACCGCGCCCGTCGCCACCCTCGCCGCCGCGGCGGAACGGCTCGGCCGCGACGTGAACGCGCCGCCCATGCCGGAGGACGGGCCGCTGGAAATCGCCAAAGCGGCGGCGGCGTTCAACACCATGGCCGGGCGCATCCGCCGCTTCCTCGCCGACCGCAACTTCATGCTCGCCGCCATCAGCCACGATCTGCGCACCCCGATCACGCGCCTGAAACTGCGCGCCGAGTTCATCGACGACGAGGAGTTGCGCCGCAAAACGCTGATCGACCTCGACGAGCTGGAGACGATGGTCTCCGCGACGCTGGCGTTCGGCCGCGACACGCTCTCCGACGAGCCGCTGGCGCCGCTCGATCTTGCCGAACTGTTGCGCACGCTGCTCGACGAGGCCGCCGACGCCTATCCGGATGCGGCGGAAAAACTCGGCTATGACGGGCCGGACCACCTGACGGTCGGCGCCCGGCCGCTCGCGCTCAAGCGGGCGCTGACCAACCTGGTCAGCAATGCGGTGAAATACGGCGGGGCGGCGCGGATCACGCTGGCGCCGCCGCGCGCGGGGGTGGTGAGCGTGCTGGTCGAGGACAGCGGCCCCGGCATCGCGCCCGAGGACGCCGAGCGCGTGTTCCAGCCCTTCGTGCGGCTGGAGGCGAGCCGCAACCGCGAGACCGGCGGCGTCGGCCTCGGCCTGACGATCGCGCGCAACATCCTGCGCGCGCATGGCGGCGACGTGAGCATCGCCGGCGTTCCCGGCGGCGGCACGCGCGCGACCGCGACGCTGCCGCTGTGACGGCCCCCGCCGGCACCGGCGAGACGCACCTGACGATCGACGCCGTCTTCGATTCGAGCGTCACCGAACTGCAGGCCAGCGACCCGACGCTGTACGCGGCGTACACCGGGGCGATCGACACCGCCGTCCGGTACTACGAGAGCCTGATCGTCAATCCGATCACGATCACCATAAACTTCGGCTGGGGCGAGGAGGACGGCCGCGCGATCGTCGGCGGCGTCGGACAGAGCCGGCCGTCTGCCGTCGAACCCGTCCCCTATGCCGAACTTTACGCGGCGGTGGCAGCGGACTTCACCACCTCCGCGGTGCAGGCAGCCGCGCTCGCCAGCCTGCCCGCCTCGGACCCCACCGACGGCGCGGGGGCGTTCTACGTCACCCCGGCGCAGGCGGCGGCGCTCGGCCTTGACCTTGGGGCCGCTCCGGCAACCGCCGGCTATGTCGGTCTCGACAGCAGCCTGAGCTATGCGTTCGCGCAATCCGGGGTCGCGGGCTCCGGTTCCAACGACGCGGTGGCCGTGCTGGAGCACGAGATTTCCGAAGTCATGGGGCGGGTCGATTACGGCGGACTGGTCTCATACCCCGGCGCGCCGGCCAACTATTCGCTGCTGGACATGTTCCGCTACACCGCGAGCGCGGCCGGCGTCGCGGGCGGGCGCGACCAGCCGTTCGCGGCAGGCTACAGCGCCGGCGCCGATTCGTATTTCTCGTACAACGGCCGGACGGTCACGCTGGAATACGACACGCCGACGGAAGTTGCCGGCGGCGACGACATCGGCGACTGGAGCAACGCGGTCCGCGGCGATGCCTATGACGGCGAAGCCATTCCGGGCGTGGTCGAAGCGATCTCGACCGCGGACCTCGATGAGCTGAACGTCCTCGGCTACGATCTGGCCGGCTCCGGCGCGGCCGCCTGCTACGTGCGCGGCACCCGCATCGCCACGCCTTCCGGCGAGCGCGCCATCGAGTCGCTGGCCATCGGCGAATTCGTCCTGACGCCATCGGGGAACGCGCGGCCGATCGTATGGCTTGGTCATCGCCGGATCGATTGCCGCCGGCATCCGAAGCCCTGCGACGCATGGCCGGTGCGCGTGCGACGCGGCGCATTCGGTGCCGGATTGCCGCATCGCGATCTGTTTCTGTCACCCGACCATGCCGTGTTCGTCGATGGCGTGCTGATCCCCGTCCGCTACCTCGTCAACGGTGCCACCATCGTCCAGGAGCCGGCCGCGAGCATCACCTATTGGCACCTTGAGCTGGCACGGCACGACGTGGTCCTGGCCGAAGGATTGCCGTGCGAGACCTATCTCGACACCGGCAACCGCGGCGCGTTCGCCAACGCGGGCGCCGCCGTGCCGGCGCGTCCGGACCTCGCGCGCCGCATCTGGGACACCGCGTCCTGCGCCCCGCTCGTGCTGGGCGGCCCGCGGCTGGTCGCCGCGAAGCGGCACAGGCTGACCCAGGCCGCCTCGCTCGGGTTTGCCACGTCGGATGATCCCGCGTTGCGGGTCCTGGCGGACGGACGCGAACTGCCGGCCCAACGCGCCGGGCGGCGGTGGCATGTTCGTCCGCCTCCGTCCGCGAAAAATCTCCGGCTGATTTCCCGCTCCTGGATTCCTGCGCAGACGCGCGCCGACCAGGACGACGCGCGCCGGCTGGGCGTGGCGGTCGCTCGCATTTGGCTGGATGGACGCGCGGCAAGCCTGGAGAGTCCGGGCCTTGTCTCCGGCTGGCACGCCCCGGAACCGCGTTGGCGCTGGACCGACGGCGACGCCGTACTCGCGCTGAGCGGCACGCGCGAGGTGACGTTCGACATCGCAATGACCGGCACGTATTGGCGGACCGGACGGCGGCAACGCCGCCGCGCCGCCTAATCCGCCCCTGCGACCGCGGCGCCGCCGCTCCGGTACGGACGAAGCATTAAGCGCGGCGGCCTTAACCGGATGCTAGCCGTTCCGCCGCAAAAACTTCCCGCCGCGCCGTGAGGGAGCAGGATGCTGACACTGTACGCCTGTGTGACCCAGCAGCATGACCCGCGCCTCGTGGCGTTGGCCGCGTTCGTCTGCGTGCTGGCCAGCGTCACCGCCGTCGGGCTGCTGCAGCGCGCGCTTGCGACCAGCGGCCGCATGCGCCACGTCTGGCTCGTTTCCGCCGCCGTCGCCTATGGCAGCGGCGTCTGGGCCACGCATTTCATCGCCATGATGGCCTATCTGCCGACCATCGGTCTCGGCTACTCGGTGCCGGTCACCGCGATCTCGCTGGCGCGGGCCGTGGTCGGCAGCCTCGCCGCCTTCGCCCTGGCGCTGCGGGGCAGGCCCGGCGGCTGGGGCGTCGTGGCCGGCGGGCTGGTGCTCGGCGGCGCGATCGGCGCGATGCACTTCACCGGCATGCGGGCGCTGCGACCGGAGCATCTGGTGGCCTTCGCGCCGGCCTATGTCGTCGCCGCGCTGGCCGCCGGCGTCGCGTTCGGGATGGCCGCGCTGCTTGCGTTGCGGCACCGCCATCTCGCCTCGGCGGCAGCACTCGCGGTGATCGCGGTCTGCGGGCTGCACTTCATCGCCATGTCCGGCACCATCGTCGCGCCGTTCGGCGACGCGCTGCCGCCCGGCCCGCTGCTGGCCGGCGGGACGCTGGCGCTGGCGGTGGCGGCGCTGACCGTGCTGGTGCTGTCGCTGGCGCTGCTCGGCGCCGTGTTCGACCGCCACCTCGCCTTGCGCACGCAGGCCGAGGCCGGCCGGCTGCGTCGTCTCGCCGACGCCACCTTCGAGGGCCTGCTGTTCCTGCGCGACGGCATCGTGGTCGATGCCAACGCTGCGCTCTGCACCCTGCTCGGCCGCGAGCGCGAGGCGCTGCTCGGCCGCGCCGCCGCGCCGCTGCTCGCGCTGCCGCCCGATTGCGACCTGCTGTGGCACGGCGGCACCATGGAAGCACAACTGCTCGACGCAGCGGGCCAGCGGCGGCCGGTCGAGCTGCTCGGCCGCACCGACGGCATCGGCCCGCGACGCGAAACCGTGGTGGCGGTGCGCGACCTGTCGGATCGCAAGCAGGCGGAGCAGCGCATCCAGTACCTCGCCAACCACGACAGCCTTACCGGCCTGCCGAACCGCACGCTGTTCCGCGACCGGCTGGCGCACGCGATCGCGCTGGCCGAGCGCACCGGAAGGGGCATGGCCCTGCTCTGGCTCGACCTTGACGGGTTCAAGGCGATCAACGACCTGCACGGCCATCCGGCCGGCGATGCGGTGCTGGTCGAGGTCGGCAACCGGCTCGCCGCCTGCCTGCGCGATTCCGACACGGTGGCGCGGATCGGCGGGGACGAATTCGCCATCGTGCAGTCCGTCATCGCGCAGCCGCGCGGCGCCGCCGCCCTCGCCGAGCGGGTCGTGCGCCTGCTGGCCGAACCGTTCGAGGCGGCCGGCCAGATCGTGGCGATCGGCGCCAGCGTCGGCATCGCCCTGTTCCCCTCCGACGCGCACGCGCCGGAGGCGCTGATGCGCAACGCCGATCTGGCACTCCACCGCGCCAAGCACGACGGCCGCGGCGCGTACCGCTTCTTCGAGCAGGCGATGGACGAGCGGCTGCAACAGCGGCAGATGCTGGAGCAGGAGCTGCGCGGGGCGATGCTGCGCAACGAGCTGCGCCTGCACTACCAGCCGCTGCTCGACAGCGCATCGCTGGGGGTCGAGGGGTTCGAGGCACTGCTGCGCTGGCAGCACCCCGGGCGCGGCTTCATCTCGCCGGCCGAGTTCGTGCCGGTCGCCGAGGAATGCGGGCTGATCGGGCAGCTCGGGCAGTGGGTGCTGGAGACCGCCTGCGCCGAGGCGGCGTCCTGGCCGCGGCCGTGGCGCGTAGCGGTGAACCTCTCGCCGGTGCAGTTCAGGCAGCGCGATCTCGCCGAATCGGTCCGCGCCGTCCTCGCCGGCAGCGGCCTCGCGCCGTGGCGGCTGGAGCTGGAGATCACCGAGGGCATCCTGATCGACGACGCCGAGCGGGCGCTGGCGATGCTGCGCGAGCTGAAGGCGCTCGGCGTCAGCATCGCGCTCGACGATTTCGGCACCGGCTATTCGTCATTGAGCTACCTGCGCCGCTTCCCGTTCGACAAGCTGAAGATCGACGCCTCGTTCGTGCAGGGGCTGGGCGACGGCGGCGAGGCGGATGCGATCGTGCGCGCGATCGTCGGCCTCGGCCGCAGCCTGGGCCTGCGCGTCACCGCCGAGGGCGTCGAGACCGACGACCAGCTACGGCGCCTGCGCGCGCACGAATGCGACGAGGTGCAGGGTTTTCTGCTCGGCCGCCCGGCGCCGCCCGAGCAGCTGCCGGCGCTGCGTGCCCTCGCCGCCGCCTGCCGGGCAGCGTAGCCACCGGCCTCAAGCCGCCAGCAACTCCTCGACCAGGCGGTCCCACTCCGCGTCCAGCGTGCCCGCCGGCGGCGTGCGGCCGGCGCGGCGGTACCAGTAGCCGGCGTTGCCGGGGTCGCCCTCCTTGCGGTGCAGATAGGCGTGGACCGCGGCGCCGTCGGCGTCGTCCTGGTCCTGGGCGCACTGGTGTGCGCGCGCCCAGTCGCCCTTGCCGTCCCACCAGAGACCCTGGAGTGCGAGCGAAAGCGCCGGCGGGGGCGCGGCATCGGCGAGCGAGGCGCGAAAATCGGCGAGGTCCATGCGCGTCTCCGCGAGGGTTACGGGCTCAGGTGGCGCCGATTTCGCCACGGCTTCATGCCCGGCCGCAAGCATGCGACGTCATCAAAAACCAGGGTTTGGCCCGGTTCCGCCGGATCTCGCCCGGCGGCAGTTGACAAGGAAACCATTGGTGTCTAGTTTCCAAGTCAACCGATGACGCCCGCCCAACCTCGAACCGCAGGAGCGAACCGATGGAATCGCAGATCAAGGACGTGCTGGTCGAATGCACGAACGGCTCCGACGAGAATCGTCTCAGCTTCCCGCAAGTCGTGGGCAAGCTGCTGGCGGCGGGCGTGGAGCGCTACCACGCCGACCTGCAGCGGGCTGAAAAGACCTACTATCTTCCGGACGGCGCCTCCGCGGTGGTGCCGGCGGCGCCGGTCGCGACCCGGCCGGCGCAGGCGTTCTCGGCCGGCGGCGTCGCGGCGGCGGTGCGCGCGATCCAGGCGCAGACGATCGACTACACGGAATTCTGCGAGCGCATCGCCGCTGCCGGCTGCGTTGGCTACTTCGTCTCGCTGGCCGGCCGCCGCGCGGTCTATTTCGGCCGGACGGCCGAAAGCTACGTGGAACCGTTCCCTCCCGCAAACTAGCCGCAGGGCGCAGCGCCCGCCGCATTCATCGGTTCGTCGGAAGCATTCGTACAATGCAATTATGAGAGAGCGGCCGCATCGAAACTATAGCGCCGGCGGCACGCAAAATAGACGCCCTCACGATTCGGCGAATCCCGTGGAACAGCGCGGCACGACATCCGTTAGCCGCGACACGTGGTCCAACACAGGTGGGCCGCGTTCGTCAAAGGAGAAAGAAACATGGCCCAGCATTCCGGCAATCCCGGCAACTTCGCCCAGGACCGCGAGAAGGCGTCCGAGGCCGGCCGCAAGGGCGGCGAGCACAGCCATGGCGGCGGCGGCGCCGAGCACAACCCGGGCAACTTCGCCCAGGACCGCGAAAAGGCCGCCGAGGCCGGCCGCAAGGGCGGCGAACACAGCCATGGCGGCGGCGGCGCGGAGCACAATCCGGGCAACTTCGCCAACGATCACGAGAAGGCCGCCGAGGCTGGCCGCAAGGGCGGCGAACACAGCCACGGCGGCCGCGGCTGATCGGATGGGCCGGGGCCGCGCGCCCCGGCCCGCTCGGATGCCAGCGGTGCGCGATCCGGTCAGCGGGTCGGGCAGCGCACCAGCGGATTCGGGAAGTCGGCACAGCCGGGGAAGGCGATCTCGTTGGCGCCCCGGCGCACGACATGCAGTTCGTCCGGTCCGGCACAGCCGAAGCCCGAACTGCGGGCGACCGGCTGCCCGGTCAGCGGGTCGGTCGCCGCCGATGCCGACGGGACCGGGGCGAAGGTGAAGTCGGTGTGCTCGCCATAGGTCCGCGCGGTCGCCACCACGCGCTGCACAAAAGTCACGTCGGTCAGCGTGGCGCGCAGCACCACGTCGCGCATGAACACCACGGTCGGCTGGGCGCGGCACTCCTCGGCCGTCGGATGCGGCGGGGCGGGGAACAGGCCGCCGGTCCACTCCCCGAACAGCCAGGCGTGCGGCGGCTCGGCGGCGCCGAGCGGTGCCGTTGCCATCACGGTCACGAAGCCGAACAGGCAGGCAAGGAGGCAGCGCATGATTTGCATCCCGGCAGTGGCGGCGCAACGATAGCGCGGCTGGCGGCGCCCGCCAGCCCATTTGGCGCAGGCTTGATGGCGGCGCGATTGCCTCGGTGCCGTCAGCGTGGCATGCCGCCCTGATGCTGCTGCGCCTCTACCGCCGCGTGCTGTCGCTGGCCGCATCGCCGCATGCGCCGTGGTGGCTGGCGGCGGTGGCGTTCGCCGAGAGCAGTTTTTTTCCCATCCCGCCCGACTTGCTGCTGGTGCCGATGGCGCTGGCGCGCCCGTCGCGCGCCTGGCGGTTGGCGGCGATCTGCACCGCGGCGAGCGTCGCCGGCGGGGCGCTCGGCTACCTGATCGGCTATGCGCTGTTCGACCAGTTCGCCCGGCCGCTGCTGCACGCCTACCATTACGACGCGGCGTTCGCGCGCTTTCAGGAAACCTACGCGCGCTGGGGCCTGTGGGTGATTTTGGTCAAGGGGCTGACGCCGATCCCGTACAAGATCGTCACCATCGCCTCCGGCGCCGCGCATTTTGATTTTCCGCTGTTCATGGCGGCGAGTTTGGTGACCCGGGGGTTGCGTTTTTTCCTCGTCGCCGCGCTGATCCGCCACTACGGCCCGTCGGTGCGCGACTTCATCGAGCGGCGGCTGACGCTGGTGACCTCCGCCGTCGCCATCGGCCTGATCGGCGGATTTCTGGCGCTGCGGTTCCTCTAGACGATCGCAGGATTGATCGACCATTCGCGGTCACGATACGGGAGGGTGGGGTCCGATGCGGCGAAGGAGACTGCTGAAGCGGGCCGCGACCGCGGCGATCCTGCCCATGCTCGGGCCGATCCTGCCGGCCGCGCGGCCGGCCGTTGCCGCCTCCGCCCGGACCGTTCGCCGCGTCCGGCCATCCGATGCGGCATGGCCGTCAGCGGCGCAGTGGGAAAGGCTGAATGCGGCAGTCGGCGGGCAGCTCACCAGGGTCGCGTGGCCGCTCGCCGCCTGTCAGGCCGCGCCGGATGGGCCGGCCTGCCGGACCGTCTTTCATGACCTGCGGAATCCGTACTACTTGCGCGACGAGGCCGGACTCACCGGGACCACCGGCTGGGTCGATGCCTGGACCTCCACGCCGAGCGTCTACGCCGTCGCCACGCGGCAGGCGCGTGACGTGGCCGCCGCGGTTACCTTCGCGCGCGAGCACAATCTGCGGCTGGTCGTGAAGGGCGGCGGCCATAGCTACACCGGCACCTCCGACGCGCCCGACTCGCTGCTGGTCTGGACGCGGCCGATGACCGACATCGCCCTGCACGATGCCTTCGTGCCCGCGGACTGCGCCGGCCGCATCTCGCCACAGCCAGCCGTCACCATCGGCGCGGGCGCGATCTGGATGCCGGTCTATGAGGCCGTGATGGCGGGGGCCGGGCGCTATGTGCAGGGCGGCGGCTGCGCGACCGTCGGCGTCGCCGGACTCGTGCAGAGCGGCGGATTCGGCAACTTTTCCAAGAACTACGGCACCGCCGCCGGCAGCCTGCTGGAGGCGGAAGTCGTCACCGCCGATGGCGCCGTGCGGATCGTCAATGCGTGCCGGGAGCCCGACCTGTTCTGGGCGCTGAAGGGCGGCGGCGGCGGCGGTTTCGGTGTCGTCACGCGGGTGACGCTGCGCACGCACGACATGCCGGAGGTCGTCGGCGCGGTGTTCATGACCATCCGGGCCGCCTCCGATGCCGCGTTCCGCCGGCTGATCGCGCGCTTTCTCGCCTTCTGCAAGGACAGCCTGTGCAACCCCCATTGGGGCGAGGAGGTCCATTTCCAGCCGGACAACACGTTTGCGGTGGGCATGGTGTTCCAGCGCCTGGACCAGACGCAGGCGCAGGCCGTCTGGCAGCCCTTTCTCGACTGGGTCGCGGCGTCGCCTCAGGAGTTCACGATGCCAACGCCGGCCACGATCAAGAGCCTGCCGGCGCGGGACTACTGGAACGGCGACTATCTGCGGACGCATCTGCCGCAGTTCTTCCTGGCAGATGACCGGCCCGGCGCGCCGGGCGGCAATGTCTGGTCGGCCGGCGATGCGCCGCAAGCAAGCCAGTTCATGCACGGCCTCGGATCAGCGTGGCTGTCGGCGTCGCTGCTGTCCGAGGATCGGCTGCCGCGCCTCGCCGATGCCCTGTTCGCTTCATCGCGGCACTGGGCGGTGGAGCTGCATTGCAACAAGGGGTTGGCCGGCGCACCCACGAATGCCGTCGCCGCCGCGCGGGACACCGCCATGAACCCGGCGGTGCTCGACGCCTTTGCGCTGGCGATCTGCGGCGCCAGCAGCGCCCTGTCGTTCCCGACCGTTCCCGGGCACCAGCCGGATCTCGCGCTGGCCCGCGGGCAGGCCGCGAGCGTTGGCCGGGCAATGGCCGAACTCCAGCGCGTAACGCCCGGCTCCGGCGCCTACGTCTCGGAATCCGACTATTTTCAGGAGGACTGGCAGCAATCCTACTGGGGTCCGAACTACAAGAGACTGGCGGCGGTCAAGCAGAAATATGACCCCGACGGCCTGTTCTGCGTGCATCACGGCGTCGGCAGCGAGGCGTGGAGCGCCGACGGGTTCACACGGTTGGATCGGTAGCGACCAGGGAGCGCGCGAACACCGCCGGATCGACATTGCCGCCGCTCAGCACGACGCCCACGACCTTCCCGCGTGCGGCGAATTTCCCCGCCAGCAGCGCGGCCAGTGCGACCGCGCCGCCTGGCTCGACCACCAGCTTGAGATGGCGGAACGCGAACGCCATCGCCGCCAGCACCTCCGCCTCGCTGACCGCGACGCCGCCGGCGAGCCGGTTTTGGTTGATCGCGAATGTCAGTTCGCCCGGCATCGGCGCCAGCAGCGCGTCGCACAGCGCCGAACCGCCCGGTGCGTTGCGCAGCCGCGCGCCGGCGGCGAGCGAGCGGCCGGTGTCGTCCCAGCCCTCCGGCTCCACGCAGTAGAGAAGCGTCGCCGGCGAGACGCCTTGCAGCGCCAGCGCGCAGCCGGCGATCAAGCCGCCGCCGCCGGCAGGGACCAGCAGCGCGTCCATCGCCAGGCCCGCGGCGCGCGCGTCCTCGCAAAATTCCAGCGCCGCGGTGCCTTGGCCGGCGATGACGTGGGGATGGTCGAAGGGCGGGATCACGGTCTGGCCGGTCGCCTCGGCATGCGCGCGACTCAATGCCTCGCGGTCGTCGCGGGCGCGGTCGTAGGGGCGGACCGTCGCCCCCCATGCCTCGGTGCCGGCGCGCTTGATGGCCGGAGCGTCCGCCGGCATGAACACCGTCGCCGGCGCCCCCAGAGCGGCGGCGGCGCAGGCCACCGCTTGGCCGTGATTGCCCGAGGAATGCGTCACCACGCCGCGCCGCCGCGCCGCCGTGTCCAACTGGCGGATCGCGTTGGTGGCGCCGCGGAGCTTGAAACTGCCGGTGCGCTGCAACGGCTCCGGCTTGAGCAGGATGGTGCCGCCCCTCGCCGCGTCCAGTGCGGCGCTGCGCAGCATTGGCGTGCGCACGACATGCGGCGCGATGCGGGCGCACGCGGCTTGCACGTCGTCATGCGTCGGCAGGTCCATCTTGCACCCCTCTCCTCAGCGCGGTCGCGGCAGCAGCGCGGCCGGCTCCGTCCCGGCGCGGCCGGTGACCAGATAGAGCCAGTATCGCTCGGCCACCACCCCGGCGCGCGTGCGCGCCACCTCCGCAAACGGCAGCAGCGTGCCCCAGTCCGCCGGGTCCGGCGCGTGATCGGCGCGCGCCAGCAGCAGCCCGGTGCGCCCGGCGATCGCGGGGCGCGCGTCCGGCAGGCCGAACAGCGCCCAGCGCGGATCGACCCCCACCACCGTCAGCCGCGCCGGCAGCCGCCAGGCCAGCTCCGAGGCGGACCCATAATTGTCGCTGGCGACGAACGCCGCATCGGCGCGCCCGGCCGCCGCCGCCACGCCCTGCGCGAGCGTTGTCCAGCCGCCCAGCCGCTCCAGCGTCGGGTCGAGCGGCGCCGGCAGCGGCAGCGGCGCCAGCACGCCCTGCGCGTACACCACCACCGTCACCGCGCCGCCGAGCGCCGCCGAGGCCTGCCATGCCCGCCCCCACGGCAGCGCGGCGGCGGCGATGGCGGCGGCGGGATAGGTCACCGCCGGCCAGTTCGGCTGCACCCGGTCGCCGAACGCGTGCTGCACGAACACTGCGGCCGGCAGCACCACCAGCGCCGCCAGCAGCAAGAACGCCGGCCGGCCGTGCCACGCCAGGCGCACAGCGCGCAAAATGCCGCCGCCGAACATCACCGCCAGCAGCGGCGTCGCCAGGGCGAGCTGGCCGATGATTAATTCCAGTAAATATTGTAAAGCGTCGTGCGGCTGCCAGTCCAGGATGCGTCCGCCCTGGTGCGCGAAGCTGCCCCAGCCGTGCGCCGCGTTCCATGCCGCCACCGGGGCGAACAGCGCCAGCGCCAGCGTCGCCCCGAGCCAGGGTTGCACCCGCCGCAGCCACGGGCGCGACCCGGGCGCGGCAAGCAGCCAGAACAGGATCGCCGGCGCCAGCAGCCCGGCGGTGTATTTGCTGTCGAGCGCCAGCCCCCCGGCCGCGCCGGCGACCAGCCACCACCCGCCCCGCCCGGTCGCCTGCAGCCGCGCCAGCGCCCACAGCATCACCGTCCAGAAGGACAGCAGCGGCGTGTCGGGCGTCATGGTCACCGCGCCGGCGCCGAACAGCAGCGTCGCGTTCAGCATGACCGCCGCCCGGATCCCGGCACGCCGGTCGCCGAGCAGGTCACCGGCCGCCTGCGCCAGCAGCACGCTGCCAAGCGCCGCCGCGAGCGGCGCCAGCAGCCGCACGCCGAGCGTGCCCTCGCCGGCCAGCGCGGTGCCGGCACGGATCCACAGCGCCACCATCGGCGGATGGTCGAAGAAACCCGGCGCCAGCGCGCGCGACCAGACCCAGTAGTAGGCCTCGTCCGGCGCCAGCGGCGCCGTGGCCGCCACCAGCAGCCGAACCGCCGTCAGGGCCGCCAAGGCAAGCAGGATCAGAGCGGCACGCCCGCCAGCGTGCGGCTGGTGCGGATGGTCTGCAGCGTCTGCACCCGCGCCACCGTCGGCGCCCCGGTCAGCCGCTGCGTCAGCTGGTTCTCATGCGCGGTGTCGCGCGCCACCAGCTTGAGCAAAAAATCGCCGCCGCCGCGGATCATGTGGCACTCGCGCACCTCCGGCCAGCCGGCGACGAGCTGCTCGAACGCCGCCAGCACGCTCTCCTTCTGGCTTTCCAGCCCGACCACGGCGAAGAAAGTGATCTCCCACCCCAGGAGCTGCGCGTCGGTGTCGGCGTGGTAGCCGCGGATGATCCCCGCCTCCTCCAGCCGCCGCACGCGGCGCAGGCAGGGCGGCGCCGAGATGCCGGCGCGACGCGCCAGCTCCACGTTGGTCATGCGCCCGTCGGCCTGGAGTTCGGCCAGGATGCGGCGGTCGATGGCGTCGAGCGGGGGCGTGTCGGGCGGCGGCGGCTTCATGCGTTCGGCTCTCCGGCAGGCGCGACGCGAAATATCATTGCACGACTCCGGCCCGGCAAGGCCACTTTGCGCATGCTTCCTTGTTCTGGCGACGGCGCCCCCGATATGCTGGCCCGCCACAGTTGCAGACGAGCCATGCCGCAGACCCTCCGCAGCCGCATCCTGATCATCGGCGCCGGCCCGGCCGGCTATACCGCCGCGATCTATGCCGCGCGCGCGGGCCTGGCGCCGCTGCTGGTCGCCGGGCTGCAGCCGGGCGGGCAACTGATGATCACCACCGAGGTGGAGAATTTTCCCGGCTTCGCCGACCCGGTCCAGGGGCCGTGGCTGATGGAGCAGATGGCGGCCCAGGCCGAGCATGTCGGCACGGAAATCGTCAACGACCTCGTCACCGGCGTCGATTTCAGCCGCGCGCCGTTCGTCGCCACCGGCGATTCGGGCGACCGCTACCTTGCCGATTCGGTGGTCCTCGCGACCGGCGCGCAGGCGCGCTGGCTCGGCCTGCCGAGCGAACAGCGCCTGCAAGGGTTCGGCGTCTCCGCCTGCGCCACCTGCGACGGGTTTTTCTACCGCGGCAAGCGGGTCGCCGTGATCGGCGGCGGCAACACCGCGGTCGAGGAGGCGCTGTATCTCGCCGGGCTGGCCGCGAGCGTGACGCTGGTGCATCGCCGCGACTCGCTGCGCGCGGAAAAAATTCTGCAGACCCGGCTGTTCGCCAACCCCAAGATCCGCGTGGTGTGGGACAGCGTGGTCGCCGAGATCACCGGCGCCGGCCAGCCGGCGACCGTCGATGGCGTGGTGCTGCGGCACCTGCGCAGCGGGGCCGAGCGCCGGCTCGACGTGGACGGCGTGTTCGTCGCCATCGGGCACACACCGAACACCGCGCCGTTCCGCGGCCAGGTGGCGATGGACGACGAGGGCTACGTGCTCACCGCGCCGGGGACCACCCGCACCTCCGTCCCCGGCGTGTTCGCCGCCGGCGACGTGCAGGACAAGGTCTGGCGGCAGGCGGTGACCGCCGCCGGAACGGGTTGCATGGCCGCGTTGGAGGCCGAAAAGTGGCTGGCCGCGCAGGGGGCGGACGCGCCCGCGCTGGCGGCCGACTGAACAGGGGATGCAGATGGCACCGCCGAGCGCGACTGCGGCACTTCCGGCGGGGCGGGGCGGAAGGAATGCCGTGACGATGGACTGGGACAAGCTGCGCGTGTTCCACGCGGTCGCCGAAGCCGGCAGCTTCACGCATGCCGGCGACACGCTCAACCTCAGCCAGTCGGCGGTCTCGCGGCAGATCTCGGCGCTGGAGGAGGCGCTGCAGGTGCCGCTGTTCCACCGCCATGCCCGCGGGCTGATCCTGACCGAGCAGGGCGAGAGCCTCAACCGCACCGTGCGCGAGGTGTTCGCAAAACTCGCGATGACCGAGGCGCTGCTGACCGAGAGCAAGGAAAAGCCCGCCGGTCGGCTGAAGGTCACCACCACGGTCGGGTTCGGCGCCACCTGGCTGGCGCCGCGGCTGCAACAGTTCCTCGACCAGTATCCCGACGTCACCATGTCGCTGATCCTGGACGACTCCGATCTCGACCTCGCCATGCGCGAGGCCGATGTCGCGATTCGCATGCATCCGCCCAAACAGCCGGACCTGGTGCAGCGCCACCTGATGTCGATGGAATGGCACCTGTGTGCGAGCGCGGAATATCTGCGCAAGCACGGCACGCCGACGCGGCCGGAGGAGCTCGACAACCACCGCATCGTGCTGTTCGGCGAATACCGCCCGCCGGTGCCCGACATCAACTGGCTGGCCGAGCTCGGCCGCCGCCCCGGCAACCCTCGCCGGGCGCTGCTGGAGGTCAACAGCCTGCAGGCGATGGTGATGGCGATGCGCTCCGGCATCGGCATCACGGCGCTCCCCGACTACATGGCCGCCGAGGAGGAGGCGCACGGCATGGTCCGCGTGCTGCCCGACGTCAAAGCCCCGAAGGTGGACGTGTACTTCGTCTATCCGGAGGAGTTGCGCACCTCCAAGCGCGTCGCCGTATTCCGCGATTTCCTGCTGGCGCGGCTGACGCACCGGACCTGAGGCACCGTACGCGGAACTGCCCGTAAGTCGTTGAGCTATGCAACGCAGGCATGGCGCCCGTGGAAACTGACGACTGGCGTTGCATGACTGTACCGCATAAGTTTTGCGCATCGATTGCGGCGCCCCTGGCAGTTCGTTGGCGACGCAGACGTGATACCTTCCTGTTCACTCGCCCCGCCGGATCGACGATCCGGCGGGGATTTTTCATGTAGCGCTCGCGGCAATTGCTCCCCGGCGGGGACCATGGGAAACATCGGTGCAACACCTGTCCGGGAGTTAGCAATGGAAGGCGGCGGGGCTGATCTGCCGGCAGAGGTCAGGGCTTCGCCCGAGGCGAACCGGCCGGAGCCGCGCCGCGGCCTGGAACAGCGATACGCCGCCGCCATGGCCGAACTTCTGGACGTTCGGCGCGAGCTGGCGAGAGTGTACAAGTCGCGCTCCTGGTGGCTGACCACCCCGTTGCGGCGGCTGCGGACGCGCCGTCGCCGGCGCCAGGACGAGGTGGCCGCGACCCTCCCGGCGGCGCCGGAGGCGCCCCCGGCCCCCGAAGCCGCCCCCGCGATCGCGCGCGGGCCGGTTCACGTTTCGGTGATCGCGCCGTGCGCCGGCGATGGGCAAGCGTGCCTCGCGCAGACCCCGGCCGGACTCGGCTTCGAGGTGCTGGAAGGTGCGGGCGCGCCCGGCACGACGCTCGCCGCCGCCTGCAATGCCGAAGCCGCGCGCGCGGCGGGCGAGTGGCTGGTGATCTGGGACGGTTGCAGTGCGCCGCGCCCGGGCTGGCTCGCCGTGCTGGCCGACAGTTTCGCCGCGTTCCCCAATCTCGGCATGGCCGGCGCCCTGCTGCTCGACCCTGCGGGGCGCATCATCGCCTCCGGTGCTGCGGTGGCGGCGGACGGCGATCTGCTGCCGCTCGGCGCCGGTGCCGCCGCGACCGACCCGGAGCACGGCTTCGCCGCCGCGGTCGATGCCGCCCCGGCCGGCGCGGTGATGGTGCCGGCTTCGCTGTGGCGGCGCTTCGGCGGGCTCGACCCGGATATCGCCTCGCTCGATCACGCGCTGGCGGATCTCGCGCTGCGCATGCGGGACGCCGGGCTGACGGTGTTGCGCCAGCCGGCCGCGCGGCTGGTCCGGCCCGCCCCGCCGCTGCACGACGCCTGGGCGGCGGCGCTCGGCCGCTGGCGCGTGCGACGCCGGCGGATCGCGCGGATGGGCGGGCTGGCGGCGCTCGGCAGCATCAGGATGGCGGCGGCGCCGCGCGCGCTGTTCGTCGAGCACTTCGTCCCCACGCCCGACCGCGATTCCGGCTCGGCCGACCTGCACGCGCTGCTGCGCGTGTTCGTCTCGCTCGGCTGGGAGCCGACGCTGCTGCCCTCGAGCGACCTCGACCGCGCCGACCGCTACGTCGATGATCTGCGCCGGCGCGGCGTGCGGGTGGCGACCGGCGGGGCATGGCGCAACGTGACCGAGTTCCTCGCCGCCGACCGCCGCGCCTACGACCTGATCGTGGTGTCGCGCGCCAGCATGGCCGGTGGGGTGCTGTTCGCGCAGCTGCGCCGCCATTCGCCGTTCGCGCCGCTGGTGTTCAACACCGTCGATCTGCACTTCCTGCGCTACGAGCGCTGCGCCCTGCTGGAACGCTCGGCGGCGACGCTGGACGAGTTGTTCCGCATCCAGCAGCTGGAACTGGGTGCGATCGGCAGCGCCGACCGCACCATCCTGCTGTCGGATGCTGAACAGTTCCTGATTGCCGAGTTGCTGCCGCACGCGCGCACCAGCGTCATCCCGATCATGCGCGACATCCCCGGCCGTGCCGCGCCGTTCGGCCCGCGAAGCGGCGTGGTGTTCATCGGCGGCTTCCGCCACCTGCCGAACGTCGATGCCGTGGTCAGCTTCGTGCGTGACGTGTGGCCGAGACTCTCGGGCCGGCTCGACGGCAAGCTCACCATCGTCGGCGCCGATGCGCCGCCGGAGGTGCGGGCGCTGGCCGGACCGGATATCGCGCTGCGCGGGCCGGTGGATGACCTCGAACAGGTGCTGGCCGGCTGCCGCCTGACCATCGCGCCGCTGCGCTACGGCGCCGGCGTGAAGGGAAAAGTGGTGTCCAGCCTCGCCGCCGGTGTGCCCTGCGTGGTCAGCCCGATCGCGGCCGAAGGCATGGGCCTGACCGACGGGGTGAACGTGCGCATCGCCGACAGCCCCGATGCCTTCGCCGCTGCGGTGCTGGAGGTGTACGAAGAGCCGGAGCTGTGGCTGCGCCTGTCGGATGCGGGACTGGCCTTCGCGCGGCGGCGGTTTTCGCTCGATGCCGGACGCAAGCTGGTGGCCGCATTGCTGCGCGACCTCGACCTGCCGCTGCCGGTGGACGCGACGCCGCCGTGACGCTGCTGCAGCGCCTGCGCGGCGCGCCGGCGATGCGACGGCTGGTGCCGCGTGCGGGCGATGCGCCGGTCAGCGTCGTCATCCCGCTCTATCAGCACGCGCGCTACGTCGCGGCGGCGCTCGACAGTGTGCTGGCGCAGACCGCGCCGCCGCACGAAATTCTGGTGATCGATGACGGTTCCGGCGACGATGGCGCGCGCATCGCCGAGCGTGCGCTGCGCGGCGTCGCCCCCGTGCGCGTGCTGCGCCAGCCGAATCGCGGCGCGGCGGCGACCATCAACGAGGCGGTGCGGCAGGCGGACGCGGACTGGATCGCGGTGCTGAATTCCGACGACCTTTTCCTCCCCGACAAGCTGGCGCACTGCCAGCTTGCGATCGCCGGGCAGCAGACGGAACTGGTCGCCGGCGGCGTCGCGCTGATCGACGCGCGCGGCGAGCGTCTGGCGGGCGGCGTCGCCGCCGACTGGCTGCGGCGCGCGCACGACTTCGCCGCTCGCGCGGCGCATCCGCCGCTGGCGCTGCTCAATGAGAATTTCGTCGCCACCACGTCGAACATGGTGTTCACGCGGGCGCTGTGGCGGCGGCTCGGCGGATTCGCCCAGCTGCGCTACTGCCACGACCTCGATTTTCTGCTCCGCGCCTTCGCCTGCGTGCCGGTCGTCATCGCGGCCGACACGCCGCAGGTGCTGTACCGTGTGCATGAACAGAACACCATCGCCGAGGACGTGCGCGGCGTGCGTGTGGAACTCGCGGCGGTGATCGCGGAGGCGCTGCACACGCTGGGGCCGCGCCTGCTGCCGTCCGGCGGCGACGACGGCTTTGCCGCGTTCGCCGAGTTTTTGCGCAACAAGGCGGTGTCCGATCTGGTGCTGTATTTCGCTGCGTTGCGCCCGCGGTTCGCCGACGCGCATGACTTCTACCGCCACGTCACCGCAGAGCCGCAGCGTCGCCGGTTCCTGGACGCATGCTGACGCGCCTGTTCCGCCGCCCCGATCCCGCGCTGCGGGTGCTGGTCGAGCTCGGCACATTCGACAAGGGCGGGCTGGAAAAGGTCGCGCTCGACAGCACGCTGGCGCTGCATCGCGCCGGCGTGCCGACGCTGATCGTCAGCGTCGGCCGGCTCGGCGACCTGGCCGCGGCGGCGCGCGCGGCCGGACTGCACGTCGAGGGATTGCCGGCGCGGGGCGCGGAGCGCGCCTATGCGCGGCTGCTGCGGGCGTTCGCGCCGACGCTGGCCGTGTCGCATTTTTCCACCCTCGGCTATCGGCTGCTGGCGCGGCGCGGCGTGCCGATCCTGTCGTTCATCCACAACGTCTATGCGTTCATGGACGCGACCCAGCGCGCGCGCTTCGCCGCCGACGACCGCATGGTGACGCGCTACGTCTCGGTGTCGCCGGCAGCGGCGCGGTATGCGACCGCTCGCCTCGGCATCGCCGCGGAACGCATCACGACCGTGCCGAACGGGCTCGACCTCGACGAACTGGCGCGCCGCGCCGCCGCCGCTCGGCCGGTCGATCGCGCGGCGCTCGGCATCGGCCCCGACGATTGCGTGTTCCTCAACGTCGCGTCCTACAACCTGCACAAGGGCCATTACGTGATGGCGGCGGCGCTGCGCAGAGTGCTGGCGCGGCGGCGCGACATCCGCATCGTCTGCGTCGGCAACGTGGTGCATCAGGCGCATCTCGATGAACTGAAGACGTATCTGCGCGAGCAGGGATTGGCGGAACACATGCAGCTGCCCGGCTACGCGCCGAACGTCGAGAGCTGGTTCGCGATGGCCGATGCGTTCCTGCTGCCCTCCTTCATCGAGGGCTGGAGCATCGCCATGAACGAAGCGATGGGTTTCGCGCGCCCGATGATCCTGACCGACACCGGCGGCGCCGCCGAGGTGATCGAGGGCGAGGACACCGGCATCCTGATCCCCAACGAATACGGCGACGTGACGGCGCTTGACTCGGCGCTGCTCGACCGGCTCGCCTACGACACGCGCGATTTCCGCATCGCCGCCGACCTGGCCCGGGCGATGGAGCGCATCGCCGACGATCGCGCGGCGTGGGCCGAGGCGGGACGGCGCGGACGGGCAAAACTGCACGCGCGCTATGGCATGTCGGCGATCGCGGCGCGGCACCGCGCGGTTTTCGACGCCGTCGCGGCGGCCGCGCGATGAGTGCGCTGCGCACGCGCTATCTGCCGGCGCTGGCGTTCTGGCTGGGCAACCACCTGTTCATGAACTGGACGCCGTATCGCGTGCGGCACTGGTTCCTCCGCCGGTTCTGCCATGTCGCGATCGGACGCGACAGTAGCATCGCGATGGGCTGCTTCGTCACCGGCGCCTTCATCCGCATCGGCGACAACAGTGTGGTCAACCGCTTCACCTATCTCGACGGGCGCTGTCCGCTGAGCATCGGCAGCAACGTCAACATCTCACACTACACGCTGATTCAGACATTGACGCACGATGCGCAGGCGCCGGATTTCGGCACGCTGGTGCGGCCGGTGACGATCGGCGACCATGTCTGGATCGGCGCGCGCGCCATCATCTGTCCCGGCGTGACGATCGGCGAGGGCGCGGTGGTCGGCGCCGGCGCGGTGGTGACGCGCGACGTGGCGCCGTACACGATCGTCGCCGGCAACCCTGCGCGCGTCATCGGCGAGCGCACACGCGACCTGCGCTACCGGACGCGGTACTTTCCGCTGTTCGACACGGATATCCAGTGAGCCGCTACCCCCGCGCCGGCTCTCGCGCCTTGTCGGCGAAGGTGGGCCGCAGCGGCGGCAGCGGGCGGCTCGGCACGTAGCGTTCGACCAGATACAACGGCCGTCCCTTGGTCTCGTTGAACACCCGCCCGAGATATTCGCCCATGATGCCGAGCGTCATCAGCTGCGCGCCGCCGAGGAACAGCAGCACCGCCATCAGACTGGGATAGCCCGGCACCGGATTGCCGAACAGCAGTGTGCGCACGATGATCTGCCCGCCATACGCCACCGCGAACAGCGCCGTCGCGAGACCGAGATACGTCGCGACCTTCAGCGGCATCACGGTGAAACTGGTGACCCCCTCAAGGGCAAAATTCCACAGCTTCCAGTAGTTGAAGCTGGTCCGCCCGGCATGGCGCGGCGCGCGGTCGTACGGCACCGCGATCGCGGGAAAGCCGACCCAGGCGAACAGGCCCTTCATGAAGCGGTGCTGCTCGCGCAGTTGCAGCAGCGCGTCCACCACGCGCCGGCTCATCAGCCGGAAGTCGCCGGTGTTGCGCGGCAGGCGGACGCGGCCGATGCGCTGCATCAGCCGGTAGAACGCATCCGCCGTGATCCGCTTGAGCCAGGCCTCGCCCTCGCGCACGCGGCGCTGCGCGTACACCATGTCCCAGCCTTGCCGCCACGCCGCGACCAGATCGGGGATAACCTCCGGCGGGTCCTGCAGATCGGCGTCGATGATCACCACCGCCGCACCGCCGGCGTGGTCGAGGCCCGCGGTCATCGCGATCTCCTTGCCGAAATTGCGGCTCAGATTGACGATCGCGCAGGCTGGGTCGTCGCGACGCAACGCTTCCAGCACGGCGAGCGAGGCGTCTCGGCTGCCGTCGTTGACATAGACGACCTCCCACGCCTCGCCGAGCGCGTTCATCGCCCGGGCCAGCCTGACATGGAACGCGGGCAGGCCTTCGCCCTCGTTGTACACCGGCACCACCACCGAAAGCATGGGGTCGGGCGGCATGTTGCGCGCGTCCGGATCGTCCTGCATCAATCTTTCCCTCAACCGCCTATCACGGATCATCAAGTCAAACAAAAGCGATCCCTGGATCATTCCAACGCTGGCTTATGATATCGATGTCCCATCCCCGGACCGGGTGCCTGCCCGACGCTGTTTTCTTCTCTAGGTTCCAGGAGGACACAGGCTCGTGATCGCGATTGCGCTATGGCGCCGACGGCTTGGTCTCGTTCCTGGGATATTCTTGCTTCTGCTCGCGGGGTTTATCTTGTCCGGAGTAGCCTGGGGGCGCGGTCCCGAATATGACGAGGGCTACACGGTGTTTCTCGCCAGCGGCGTGCCGCGGCCGGCCTGGCCGGCGTCCCCGTTCCGCGCCGGCGACGTGCGCGCCGTGTTCGTCGGCCACAGCAGCGCGCTGCGCATCGCCCGCGACCTGCGCGCCACCGACGTGCATCCGCCGCTGTATTTCTGGGCGGCGGCGGCGTGGCGGGAGCTGACGGGACCCGAACTGTTCCGGCTGCGCCTGTTCTCCGTGCTGCTGGCGGTGGCTTCGCTGCTGGTGGTGGGCGGCATCGCCGTGCGCGCCGCGGTGCCGCCGCTGCCGGCGATGCTGCTGACCCTCGGCTGCTACGGGTTCAGCTACATCGCCGCAGTCGCCCGCGGCTTCGCGCTCGCCGACCTGCTGACGCTCGGCGGCGTGTGGCTGCTGCTGGGGGCCGAGCGGCGCTCCCGCCCCGCGCCTGCACTGGTGGGCGGGCTGCTGTTGGGGCTTGCGAGTTTTGCCAACTATCTGGCGGCCTTCGTCGGCGTGGCGGCGCTGCTCTGGCTGCTGCTGCGCCGCTTCCGCCAGCCGTTGCTGTGGCTCGGGGCCGGGCTGGGGTTTGCCGCGGTGATGCCGGCCGATCTGTTTTTCTTCATTGCCCAGCGTGACAGCCGCGTCGATCAGTTTCCGCCGTTCCATCTCCTGCCGAGCCTGGCGCGGCTGGCGCAATACGCCGCCGGCAACGTGCTCGGCGGATTGCCGCTCTATGCCGAAGGCGCCGGCCGGATCGCGCTGGGCGCCGCTCTGGCGCTGCTGCTGGCCGGGCTGGCCGCGCTGATCGCCTGGCGCTGGCCGCGCCTCGGCCGGCCGGGCGCGCGCACGCTGCTCGCCTTCGCCGCGCTGGCGCCGCCGGTCGGGCTGCTGCTGCTGGGCTTCGTGTTCGACAACACGCCGATCGAGCTGCGCTACCTCGCCTACGCGACGCCGTTCTTCGCGCTGCTGCTGGCCGGGGCGCTGGCGACGCTGCCGCCGCGGCCTGGGGCGGCGCTGCTGGTGCTGGTGCTGGCGGTGCAGGCCGCCTCGCTCGCCGGCCTGGCGCGCATGCCACAGACCATGCAGCCGCAGGCCGCGGCGGCGCAGGAGGCCGCGTCGCTCGCCGGGCCGGACGGGCTGGTGCTGGTGCCGCGCGGCAATGACGGGGTCGGCGTGGTCGGCGCCGTGATCCAGTCGGCGCCGGACTGGCTGCGGCTGCTGGTGGTGCCGCGCGACGCGGCGCCGGCGGCGATCCGCGCGCGCGCCGGCGACGCGCCGGTGGTGGTGCTGGCGCTGCTCGGCCTCGATGCCGACAGCCGTGCGACGCTGCCGCACATGGCGGCGGCGTTCCGCGACCGGCCGTGCTGGCACGAGACCGCGCGCCGCGCCGAAACCATCGCCTTCGCCCACGAGCTCGGCTGCGCCCCGCGGGCGGCGAACTGAGCGGTCAGGGCGGCAGGACGAGAAACAGGTCGGTGTCGCCGGTCTTCTCGCCGGCAGCGGTCAGCATGGCGTGGACCTGGCCGCGGTGGTGCGTCTGGTGGTTGAAGAAATGCGTCACCAGCATCGCCCGTGGCCGGCTCACCTCGCGCTGCGCGGCACCGCTGAGCCAGCGCATTTCGCCCGCCAGCCATGCCGCATCCAGTGTCGCCGCCCAGTCCTCGATCGCCGCGTCGGCCTCGGCGCGGGCGGCCCGAAGCGACGAAAAATCCGCCGCCAGCGTGGTGCTCTCGCGCAGCGTCTGCGCCGGCTTCGGCCAGCCGGCGAAGCGCGCCATCCAGGTGCGGTCGCCCCACAGCAGATGGTTCAGCGTGTTGTGGATCGAGCCCCAGAAGGCGCCGCGGTCGCGCCGGCGCTCGTCCACCGGCAAGCCGGCGGCGGCGGCGTAGAGGCGGCGGTTCATCTCGGCGTTGTAGGCCGCCATCATCCGCACCCACTCGGGCGCGATCATGCCTTCAGCCCCACCAGCACCGCGCCCGCCTCGACGCGCACCGGATAGGTGGCCAGGTCCTCCTCGGCCGGCGCGCCGAGCGTCTTGCCGTTGCAGACGTCGAAGCGCCCGGCGTGCAGCGGGCACTCGATCTCGGTGCCCTCGAACCAGCCGTCGGTGAGCAGCGCGAAGGCGTGGGTACAGATGTTGGAAGTCGCGTGCCAGCTGCCGTCCGCGAGGTGAAAAATGGCGATCTTCTGGCCGCCGGCCTCGGCCGCGTGCATCTCGCCCGGCGGGATGTCGGCGGCATCGGCGACACGCACCCAGTTTGCTGCTTCACTCATGCATTGCACCTCCTGCTGCGGTCGATCATGCCGGAGCCGGGGCGGCTTGGGGAGAGCGGGGCGGATATGACGGCGGAGATGACCGTGATCGTCGGCGCCGGCCAGGCCGGGGCGCACGCCGCGGTGGCGATGCGCATGGCGGGGCTCGGCGGGCGCGTGGTGCTGCTCGGCGCGGAGCCGCACGCCCCCTACGAGCGCCCGCCGCTGTCGAAGGCGGTGCTGACCGGGGCGGCGGAGCCGGAGCCGGGATGGTTCTATCCGGCCGCGCGCTACGATTCGCTGGCGATCGAGTTTTTGCCGCGGCACCGCGGCGGCGGGCATCGACCTCAAGGCGGCGCGGGTCGCGTTGGCCGACGGCCGAACCCTCCCCTACGACCGGCTGCTGCTGGCGACCGGCGGGCAGGCGCGCACGCTCGCGGTGCCGGGGGGCGAGCGGGCGCTGACACTGCGCACGCTCGACGATGCGCGGCGGCTGCGCGCGCGGCTCGTGCCGGGCGCGCGCGTGGTGTGCATCGGCGCCGGCGTGATCGGGCTGGAGGTCGCGGCGTCCGCGCATGCGCGCGGCTGTGCCGTGACCGTGCTGGAGGCGGCGGCGGCACCGCTCGGCCGCTGCACCACGCCGGAGATGGCGCAATTTGTCGCCGACCTGCACCGCGGCGCCGGGGTGGCGCTGCATTTCGGCGCGTCGGTGGCTGCGATCGAGCCTGGGGCGGTGGTCTGCGCCGACGGGTTGCGCGTGCCGGCGGACCTGGTGATTGCCGGCATCGGCATGGCGCGCAACACGGAGATTGCCGCCGAGGCCGGCCTCGCGGTGGACAACGGCATCGTCGTGGACGGGTTCGGGCGCGCGAGTGCCGAGGGTGTGTTCGCCGCCGGCGACGTGGCCGCGTTCCGGCACGAGCGGCTCGGCCGGCGGCTGCGGCTGGAATCCTGGCGCCACGCGCAGGACCACGGCATCGCGGTCGGGCGCGCGATGGCAGGCGGCACGATGCCGTACGACGAGGTGCCGTGGTTCTGGACCGACCAGCACGGGAAAAACATCCAGGTCGCCGGGCTGGCGGCCGAGGCCGCGACCACGGTGCTGCGCGGCGCGACGACGGACGCGAGTTTCTGCGCCTTCCATCTGGATGCGGACTTGCGCCTGGTGGCGGCCACGGGCGTCAACGCGCCGCGGGAGGTGCGCGCGGCGATGGCGCTGATCCGCGCCGGCGCGCCGATCGACCCGGCGCGCCTGGCCGATCCGGCGGTGAAGCTGCAGGCGCTGGTGCCGCGGTCGGCGGCCTGATGCGGCGGCGGCGTCACCGGCAAGATCAGCCGAGGCCGCTGCGCTCCAGATCAGCGATGCGAACAATCATGCTGCGTCGCGGATCGAACGGGAGTTCGCCGAACCCGAAATTCCGGTAAAATGCGCGCACGTCGTCGTCCAGCGGATGCGTGAGCACCCCGAAGCAGCCGACTTCACGAGCGAACCGCACCGCCGTGGCAAGCGCGAACTGCATCAGCGATGCTGCACACCCTTTGCCCTGATGCCGCCGGTCAACCGCCAGTTGCCCAAGCAGCAGCGCCGGAATCGGATCCGGCCGGTTGCGCTGCGTGGGCTTCGGCAACCATGCGCGCTCGATCTGTGCCGCGCACAGCGCGACGTAACCGACGATGCCGCCTGCCGGCACATCGCACACCACGCTGGTGCGCGAGACGTTCGCTTCCTGGTTTCGCCACGCATGTCTGCGGAACCACTGGTTCAACGAGTTGCGGCCACAGTCGAAGGAATCCCGGTCGTCTGCGCCGGCAAGCGGCCGCGGCGGCGTCAGTCCTGCCATGCGGGGTGCAGCGCGGCGAGCTTGCGCAGCGCCGGCACCGACTTCGCCGGACTGTTCACCCAGGCCTCGAACTTCTCCCAATCGGCGGCCGGGATCGTCACCACGCGGTGGTCGAGGATATCCATTTCCGCCGCCTCGATCGCCTTGCGCCGGATGAAATCGCTGAGGCTCGTGCGCGCCGCCTCGGCCGCATGCTCCAGCAGGTCGCGCTCCGCCGCGCTGACCCGCACGCTCAGCACGGCCGATGCGGTTCCTGGCATGGTTTGAAACTCCGGGACAGCGTATGACATTAGCATACACACGCGGATGCGCAAGACGGGCCGCGCCGCGCCCGCGCCTCACCCGCCGGCGAACGCCACGAATTCGCCGATCAGCCGGTTCACCTCGGCCGGCTTCTCGATATGCACCATATGCCCCGCGCCCGGCAGCACGTGGCGCCGCGGCTCCGGCAGCCTGGCGGCGTGCGCCGGCGGAATGATCCGGTCCTCGGCGCCCCAGATCACCTGCACCGGCACATCCAGTCCGGTCAGCCGGTCCGCCAGCATCGTCGCCTGCCGGCCGCCGGCGAATGCGGCATCGGCGATCTTGCGCAGCGCCGCCAGCACGCCGTCGAGGCGCTTGTACTTCAGCAGATCCTCGACCATGTCGCGGCTGACATAGGACGGGTCGGCAAACAGCGCCTCCACCGTCGCCTTCATCTCGCGGCGACGGTCGGCGGCGATGAACCCCTCGATATAGCCGGCATTCACCTCCGGCCCCAGCCCGGCCGGACAGACCAGCGTGACCGAGGCGATGCGCACCGGCTCGTCCAGCGCCATGCGCAGCGCGATCGCGCCGCCGAGCGAGTGGCCCACCAGATGCGCGCGGTTGATCTCCAGCGCCGCCATCGCGCCGCGCACCGCCTCGGCGAGCCAGGCAACGCTGCCGTCACCGTCGATGGTCTTGCTCGACGCGCCGTGTCCCGGCAGGTCGATCGCGAACACCGCGCGATCGGTCGCAAGCTCGGGCTGGTTGAACTGCCAGTTCTTCAGGTCGCCGCCGAACCCGTGCAGCATCAGCAAGGGCGGCGCGGTTTCGTGCGCCACCTCCGGCCCCATGCGGAGTGCGCGCACGGCCCAGCCCTCGGCCGCCACCATCACCGGCTCCGGCGCCGCCGCCTCGCTGCCGATTTCCGCCTGATGCTGGCGGTATTGTTCGACGAAGGCGTCGATGTCGGCGTCGCTCACCGCGGGGTCGGCGACCACGCCGAGCAGCGCGCCGACCGGCAGCGTCTCGCCCTCGGTCGCGACTTTCCGGCGCAGCTTGCCGGCGACCGGGGATTCGAAGACGTTGGTGATCTTGCTCGTCTCGATCTCCAGGATTTCGTCGCCCTGCTTGAGTTCGGCGCCGTCGCCGACGAGCCAGGCGTTCACCTTGCCCTCGGTCATCGCGAGGCCCCATTTGGGCATGCCGATCGGCCTGATCGCGTCGGTCATCTGCGTCGGTCTCCTTTACGGCCCGCCCTCACCCGGCGCTTCGCGCCACCCTCTCCCGCAAGCGGGAGAGGGAAAGTCTGCTTCATCTCCCTCTCCCGCTTGCGGGAGAGGACCGGGGTGAGGGTGCTACTGCATCGTCGCGCGCACCGCCTCGATCACGCGCGCGGCGGTCGGCAGGTACGCATCCTCCAGCGCCGGCGAGAACGGCACCGGCACGTGCGGCGGCGTCACCATGCGGATCGGCGCCTTCAGCGCCTTGAACGCCTCCTGCGCCACCAGAGCGGAAATGTCCGCCGCCATGCCGCAGCGCGGATGCGCCTCGTCCACCACCACCAGCCGCCCGGTCTCCTCCACCAATTCCAGGATCGAATCCGTGTCCATCGGCGAGGTGGTGCGCGGGTCGATCACGGTGCAGGCAACGCCCTGCTTGCGCAACGCATCCGCCGCCTCGTTGGCGATCTTCACCATGCGCCCGAGCGCCACGATCGTCACGTCGTCGCCTTCGCGCGTCAGGTTGGCCTCCCCGAACGGGATCGTATAGGGCTCGTCCGGCACTTCTTCGGTGTCGTCGTAGAGCATCTTGTGCTCGAAGAAGATCACCGGATCGTCGTCGCGGATCGCCTGGATCATCAGCCCTTTCGCATCATAGGGCGATGACGGGATCACCACTTTCAGGCCGGGGATGTGCGTGAACAGCGGATACAGGCACTGGCTGTGCTGGCTGGCGGCGCGGAACCCGCCGCCGTACATGGTGCGGATCACCACCGGCGTGACCGCCTTTCCGCCGAACATGTAGCGGAACTTCGCCGCCTGATTGAAGATCTGGTCGAAGCAGACGCCCATGAAATCGACGAACATCAAGTCGGCAACGGGGCGCAACCCGGTGGCCGCGGCGCCGATGGCGGCGCCGATGAAGCCGCTCTCGGTGATCGGCGTGTCCAGCACGCGCTCGCGCCCGAATTCCGGCATCAGCCCTTTGGTCACGCCCATCGGCCCGCCCCAGGCATCGTCCTCGCCCGGCGCGCCGAGGCCGCCGGCCACGTCCTCGCCCATCAGGATGACCCGCGGATCGCGCCGCATCTCCTGCGCCAGCGCCTCGGCGATCGCCTGCCGGAAGGATTTTTTTGCCATCTCGCGCTCCCGTTCAGTAGGCCCCGTTCAGTAGGCGACGTACACGTCGGTCAGCAGCTCGGCCAGCGGCGGCATCGCAGCGGCTTTTGCCGCCGCCACTGCAGCGTCGATCTCGTGCTTCGCTTCGTCATCGATCGCGTCGAACTGGCCGGCTTCCAGCAGCCCGGCCTCGGTGACGCGCTTGCGGAAGAACGCCAGCGGGTCGCGCTCGCGGCGCAGCCGCTCGGTCTCGCCGGGGGCGCGATAGGTCTGCGCGTCGCCCTCGAAATGCCCGTGATAGCGGTTGAGCTTGGCGTGGATCAGGCTCGGCCCGCCGCCGCTGCGCGCCCGCTCGACCGCCTCGTGCGCCGCGTCGTAGATGGCGAAGAAGTCGAGCCCATCGACCTGCACGGCGGGAATCGCGAACCCCTCGGCGCGCTTCACCTGGCTGCCGGAGACCGACCAGCTGCTCGACGTCGATTCCGCGTAGCCGTTGTCCTCGACCACGAAAATCGCCGGCAGCATCCAGGCTTTCGCGAGATTGTAGCTCTCCATCGTGGTGCCCTGGTTGGAGGCGCCGTCGCCGAGGAAGGCGACCGCGACGCCGCCGGTCTTCAGCGTCTTCGCGGTCAGCGCGGCGCCGCAGATCAGCGGCGGGCCGCCGCCGACGATGCCGTTGGCGCCCATCATGCCTTTCTCCAGGTCGGCGATGTGCATCGAGCCGCCCTTGCCGCCGCACAGCCCGCTCCCGCGCCCGAAGATTTCCGCCATCATGCCGTCCACGTCGCAGCCCTTGGCGATGCAGTGGCCGTGGCCGCGATGCGTGCTGGCGATCTTGTCGCGTGCGTCGAGGTTCATGCACACGCCGACCGCGGACGCCTCCTCGCCGGCATAGAGATGCACGAAGCCCGGAATGCCGCCGGCCGAGAACTCGACATGCACGCGGTCCTCGAACTCCCGGATGGTCCGCATCGTCCGATACGCCGCCAGCAGTTGCTCGCGATTGAGCTGCATGCCCCGCTCCTCCCGTTGCTCTTGCTTTGCCCGCGTAGCCTAGGCGAGCGCGGCGCCGAGCGGAAGCCTCGCGGTGGACCGATTTTCGCGGCTATGGTGCGCGCCGGTCCGGCGGAGGGGCGGATGGCGGCGGCGACGGCGTTCCGGGCGGCGGGGGTGATCGGCTGGCCGGTCGCGCATTCGCGCAGCCCGCGCCTGCACGGCTACTGGCTGGCGCGCTACGGCGTGGCCGGCGCCTATCTGCCCATGCCGGTGCGGCCGGGGCGGATGGAGGCGGCCCTGCGCGGGCTGGCGGCACTTGGCTTCGCCGGGGCCAACGTGACGGTGCCGCACAAGCAGGCGGCGCTGGCGCTGGTGGACCACGCAGAGCCGCTGGCGCGCCGGATCGGGGCGGTGAACCTCGTGGTCGTGCGGGAGGACGGCAGCCTGGAGGGCCGCAACACCGATGCTGCCGGCTTCCTCGACAATCTTCGCGCCGCCTGCCCGGCGTGGCGGGCGGCGGACGGGCCGGCGGTGGTCCTGGGCGCCGGCGGGGCGGCGCGCGCGGTGGTGGCGGCGCTGACCGATGCCGGTGCGCAGAAGCATCCGCCTGCTGAACCGCACGCGCGCGCATGCGGAGGCACTGGCCGAGGCGCTCGGCGGGCCGGTCACGGTCGTCGATTGGCAGCGCCGGGCGGCCTCGCTGGACGGGGCGGCGCTGCTGGTCAACACGACGGTGCTGGGAATGCAGGGCCAGCCGCCGCTCGCGCTCGACCTGGCGGCGCTGCCGCGGGGTGCGGTGGTGGCGGACCTGGTCTATGTGCCGCTGGAGACGGCGTTGCTCGCGACGGCGCGGGCACGCGGCAATGCCGTGGTGGACGGGCTGGGGATGCTGCTGCACCAGGCGGTGCCGTCGTTCGCGGCATGGTTCGGCATCCGCCCGGAGGTGACGCCGGACTTGCGGGCGCTGATCGCGGCGACGCTGTGAGGCACGGCTCGGCCAGGGAAGTCCTGCTCGCCTTCACCCGCCTCGGCGTGACCAGTTTTGGCGGGCCGATCGCCCATCTCGGCTATTTCCGCGCCGAGTTCGTGGAGCGGCGGCGCTGGCTGGACGACCGGGCGTTCACCGACCTGGTGGCGCTGTGCCAGTTCCTGCCCGGCCCGGCCTCCAGCCAGACCGGCTTCGCGCTCGGGCTGCTGCGCGCCGGGTTGCCGGGGGCGCTCGCCGCCTGGGTCGGCTTCACGCTGCCCTCCGCGGTGCTGCTGGTGCTGTTCGCCTATGGCGCGCGGTTCATCGGCGCGGGATTGCTGCACGGGCTGCAACTGGTGGCGGTGGCGGTGGTGGCGCAGGCGGTGTGGGGCATGGCGCGCACGCTCTGCCCCGACCGTCCGCGCGCCGCCGTCGCCACGCTCGCCGCCGTGCTGCTGCTGCTCGCACCGGGCGCCGGCGCGCAGATCGGCGCCATCGTGCTCGGCGCGCTGGCCGGGCTTGCCATCGGCGCGGAGCCGGGGCCGCCGGCATCGCGGCGCTGGTGAGCGCAGTCGGGCGGCGGGCGGGGGCGGCCTGTCTGGCGCTGTACGCGCTGCTGCTGGTGCTGCCGCTGCCGCCGCTGTTCGCGGCGTTCTACCGCTCCGGCGCGCTGGTGTTCGGCGGCGGGCATGTCGTGCTGCCGCTGCTGCGCGACGCCGTGGTGACCCCGGGGTTCGTCTCCGACAGTGCGTTCCTCGCCGGCTACGGCGCGGCGCAGGCGGTGCCGGGGCCGCTGTTCACCTTCGCCGCCTATCTCGGCGCCGTCGCGGCGGGGCTGCCGGGGGCGGCGCTGGCGCTGGTCGCGATCTTCCTGCCGGGGATGCTGGCGCTGCTCGGCACCCTGCCGTTCTGGGACGCGCTGCGCACCCGCAAGCGCGCCCAGGCGGCGATGCGCGGCATCAACGCCGCGGTGGTCGGCATCCTCGGCGCGGCTCTGTATTCCCCCGTGTGGACCAGCGCGGTGCTGCGCCCGGCCGATTTTGCCTTGGCACTCGCCGGGTTCGTGCTGCTGGCGGTGTGGCGCGTGCCGCCGCTCGTCGTGGTGGCCCTGGGGGCGGCGGGCGGGGTCGCCGGGCTTTAGATGTGCAGGTGCCGCTCGACGCCGTCGGCCTCCGCCGGCCGGCCCTGCCAGACCACGCGACCTTTCTCGAGGATCACGATCCGGTCAGCGAGTTTGCGCATTTCCGAAAGTTGCTTGTCGATTACCAGCACGGCCTCCCCCGCCGCTTTCAGCGCCGCGAGCGCGGCGAAAACCTCGGCGCGGAGCAGCGGCGCGAGGCCCTCGGTGGCTTCGTCCAGGATCAGCAGGCGCGGGTTGGTCATCAACGCGCGGCCGATCGCCAGCATCTGCTGCTCGCCGCCGCTGAGCTGAAAGCCGCGATGCCGGCGCCGCTCGGCCAGAAGCGGCAGCAACGCCAGCACGCGCGGCAGCGTCCAGCCGCCGGGGCGGGCGGTGGCGAGCAGGTTTTCGTCCACCGTGAGCGTGGGGAACACGTGCCGCCCCTCCGGCACCAGGCCGATGCCGGCCTGCGCGATGCGGTGCGGCGGACGGCCGGCGAGGTGCGCGCCGGCGAACACCACCTCGCCGCGCCACGGGCGAAGCATGCCCATCAGCGCGCGCACGGTCGTGGTCTTGCCCATGCCGTTGCGGCCCATCAGCGCCAGCGTCTCGCCGTCACCGATGGCGAAGGAGACGCCGAACAGCACCTGCGCCCGTCCATACCCCGCCTCCAGCCCCGCGACCGTCAGCATCCGCCGGCCTCGCCGAGATAGGCCGCCCGTACGGCGGGATGCGCGCGCACCTCTTCCGGCGTGCCCGAAGCAATGGCCCGGCCGGAGACAAGAACCGAAATGCGGTCGGCGAGCGCGAACACCGCGTCCATGTCGTGCTCCACCAACAGCATCGCCAACCGGCCTTTCAGGCCGGCGAGCAGGTCCACGATGCGGCGTCCCTCCTCGTGCCCCATGCCGGCCAGCGGTTCGTCGAGCAGCAGCACGCGCGGCGCCAGCGCCAGCGCACACGCGAGTTCCAGCGCCCGCCGCTCGCCGTGCGACAGCGCCTCGGCCGGCACCGCTTCGCGGTCGGCCAGCCCGACCGATGCCAGCGCCGCCCGCGCCGGGGCCTCCAGCGCCGCATCGCCGGCGGCGCGGCGGAACGGGGCGAGCGGGCGGCGGCTCTGCGCCTGCACCGCGAGCGCCGCGTTCTCCAGCGCCGACAGCGGGCCCACCAGCGCACTCACCTGGAAGGTGCGGGCCAGCCCGCGCCGGGCGCGCGCATGCGCCGGCAGGCTTGTGATGTCGGCGCCATCGAGAACAACGCTGCCGGCATCGGGCGCCAGTGTGCCGGCGAGTTGCGCGATCAGGCTCGACTTGCCGGCGCCGTTCGGGCCGATCAGCGCATGCACCTCGCCCGCGCGCACCTCCAGGCTGACATCCTGCGTCACCGCCAGCGCCGCGAACGCCTTGTGCAGCCCGTTTGCGGCGAGGATGCTCATGCCACGCGCCGCGTGCGGTGCAGCAGCGCCACCGCCAGCAGCAGCGCGCCGAGCAGGATGCGGCCGTGCGCGCTGCCGGCGGCGAGCGCCTCCTCGGCCAGCACCAGCCCGACCGCGCCGGCTGCCGCGCCCTCCGGGGTCGCCACGCCGCCCAGGATCACCATGACCAGCAGTTCGCCGGCCTGCCGCCAGTCCAAGGTGGCGGGGCTGACGAAGCCGGCGCTGGCCGCCAGCAGCCACCCGGCCAGCCCCCCTGCCCCGCCCGCCACCACGTAGCCCGTCAGCCGCACCCGCCCCACGTCGAAGCCGAGGGCGGCGACCCGTTCGGGGTTGTCGCGCGCCGCGCGCAGCACGCGGCCGAAGCGCGACGCGGCGAGCGCCCGCGCCCCGGCCACGACGGCCACCAGCACGACCAGCACGACGACGTGGAATGCCTCCGGCCGTGCCAGCAGGTTGCTGCCGAACAGCGGCGGCGCGCGGTCGAGCGACATGCCGTCGTCGCCGCCGTACGCGGCCAGCGACTCGGTGACGAAATACGCCATCTGGCCGAAGGCGAGCGTGATCATGATGAAGGTCACGCCGCGCGTGCGCAGCGCGACCCATCCGGTCGGCAGCGCGAACAGGGCCGCCGCCGCGATCGCGGCCGGCAGCGACAAAGCGGCCTCGTCCAGCCCGGCGCCGCCGAGCATCAGCAGCGCATAGGCGCCGATGCCGAGGAACGCGGCATGACCGAAACTCACCAGCCCGGCAAAGCCGACGACGAACTGCAGCGACACCGCGGCGATGGCGAGAACGGCGGCGCGCGTCGCCAGCGCGAGCAGGTAATCGTTGCCGAGCCACCACTTCCCCAGCGGTGCCGCCGCCAGCAGCACGAACAGCGCCACGGCCGCGACCGCGTAGGGTCGGCTCAAGCCCGTCCCCGGGCCGGCAGCAGCCCGCCCGGCCGGAACGCCAGCACGGCGGCCATCAGCAGGTAGATCAGCATCGAGGCCAGCGCCGGCCCCGCCATGCGCGCGGCCGAGGCGGGCAGCGCCGCGCCCAGCGCCGCGTCCAGCAGGCTGCGTCCGAGCGTGTCGGTCAGCCCGACCAGCAGGGCGGCGAAAAAACTGCCGCGCACCGATCCGATGCCGCCGAGCACGATGACGACGAAGGCCGGGATCAGCACCGACCCGCCCATGCCCGGATCGACCGAGACGAGCGGTGCCGCGACAGCGCCGGCGAACCCCGCCAGCATGGCGCCCAGCGCCAGCACCAGCGCGAACAGCCGCCCGACATCGACGCCGAGCGCCGCCAGCATCGCAGCGTTCGAGGCGCCGGCGCGCAGCCGCATGCCGGTGCGCGTGCGTTCGATCAGCAGCCACAGCAGCACCGCCACGACCAGCCCCGCCGCCAGCACCGCGAGCCGATAGGTCGTGTAGCGCAGCCCGTGCTCCAGCGGGATCGCGCCCGACAGCAGCGCCGGCACGGCGAGCGACAGCGGTGCCGCGCCCCAGAGCCATTTCACGCCTTCCTCGGCGATCAGGATGAGACCAAAGGTCGCCAGCACCTGATCGAGATGCGACGCGCCGAGCAGGCGGCGGAACACCAGCCGTTCCAGCACCGCGCCAAGCCCGAAGCAGGCGGCGGCGGCCAGCGGCACGGCGGCCCAGAAGCTGCCGGTCCAGGCGGCGAACGCGACCGCGAGATAGGCGCCGAGCATGTACTGCACGCCGTGCGCCAGGTTCACCACGTCCATGACCCCGAACACCAGCGTCAGCCCGGCGGCGATCAGGAACAGCAGCACGCCGAGCTGCAGCCCGTTCAGCGCCTGGACGAGCAGGAGGCCGGAGGACATCGGCTACACCGCGCGGCGCGACCCGCCGCGTGTCAGTGCAGCTTGCAGCTCGCCGCGAACTCGTCGCCCCAGTCGGAAAAGATCTTTTGCACGATCTCGGTCTCGTACAGCCCGTCCGGCCGCTTCGCCGCCTTGACGAGATAAAAATCCTGGATCGGGTAGCCGTTGTGGTTGAAGCGGAATTTGCCGCGCGGCGAGGCGAAGTCGGCGGCGCGCAATGCCGCTTGCAGCTTCGCCTTGTCCGCCGTGCTGCCGCCGGTTTTCGCCAGCGCGCTGTCGATCAGCTGCGCCGCGTCATAGCCCTGCATGGCATACGACGCCGGCACCGCATGATAGGTCGGCAAGATAGGCGGACACGAATGTCCTGTTCGCCGCATTGTCCATGTCCGGCGCCCAGGTCATCGTGCCGAACAGGCCGAGTGCGGCATCCTGCTCCGCCGGCAGCGTGGTTTCGTCGGCGGCGAAGGCGGACAGGAACGGGATGCGGTCGGCCAGCCCCGACTGGCGGAACTGCTTGACCAGCGCCACGCCCAGCCCGCCCGGCATGAACGCCATGATCACGTCCGGCTTGGCGTCGGCGATGCGCGCGAGATCGGCCTGGAAGTCGATCTGGGTCAGCGGCACGTAGTCCTCGGCGACGATTTCGCCCTTGAAGCGGCTCTTGAACCCCGCCATCGCGTCGCGCCCGGCCTGGTAGTTCGGCGCCAGCAGGAACGCGCGCTTGTAGCCCTTGCGCTGCGCAACCTCGCCGACCACCGCAAAAGTCTGCGTGTTCTCGTAGCTGGTGACGAAGAAATCCGGGCTGCACTTGGCGCCGGCGAACGCCGACGAGCCGGCGTTGGGGCTGATCAGCACGGCGCCGCTCTCGGTGACGGGGCGGAAGATCGCGGCGAGGATATTGGAGAACACCGGTCCCACGACGAAATCCACCTTGTCGCTTTCCAGCAGCCGTTTGACGCGGCTGACGGCGACGGCGGGCTTGAGTTCGTCGTCCGCCACGATCACGTCCGCCGGCCGGCCCCCGAGTTTTCCGTCGCGCAGCTTGACCGCGAGTTCGAAACCGTTGCGCACCTGCTGGCCGAGCACCGCGGCGGGACCCGACAGGGTCACCAGCAGCCCGACCTTGATCGGTTGCTGCGCCCACGCGGGCGACGCCGCGAGCATTGCGCCGAGCAGCCAGGCCATCACCCGGTATCGCATGGCGTCCCTCCCCCGGTGCGAAACTCGCGTGGCCGCAGTTAAGCGCCGAATTGTCGGTCCGTGGAAGGGGCCGCTTGTGGCCAGAGGTGCAGAAGCATCACTGTTGCCGTTCAGAAGTCACGATGCACAGACCGCTTCCGCATCCCAAATATCCACAAATACATCAAACACAGAATGGCCTCGCATCGTAAAGAATTCTAGGGAAATTTTCCGATCTCTCCGAGACGTGAGTTTAAAACTCACGGTGCCCGGCTGAATTATACCACGCGCTGCGCTCGACGCAGCGCCTTATTATATTCCACGAAGGGGATACTTCATGGCTGACAAGCCACAGGACATCAGGGTCCAGAACGGCGGCACCACCGCCGAGACCACGGGACGCGCCTCCGGATCGGGGCAGCGCGGTACCGAGGCCGGCGAGCACGCGGCGGAGGCGGTGGAGCGCAGCGGCCGCGGCGCAGCGCAGGGAACACGGCGGGCCGGCGAGGCCGGCGGGCAGATGATGCGCCAGACCGGCGAGGCCGCCGCGGAGGGCATGCGCCACCTCGGCGGCGCCGCCGGCGAGGCGATGCAGCGCGGCAGCCGGGCGGCGGCCGAGGAGCAGCAGGGGCTGGCGCAAAGCGCCGCGGCGCAATGGGACGATCTGGGCAGCCGCATCGCGCAGGCGGTGCAGGAATCGTCCCGCGATCTGCGCGCGCTGTTCGCGCTGCCTTCGGTCAGCCGCGACGGCATGCAGGACGTGCGCGAAGGCATCGGCGGCCTCGTCGAGGGGGTGATGCGCACCAACATGCGGATGGCGCAGGAACTGTTCCGCATGGCAACGCCGGCCGGCACGTTCGACATGCAGCGCCGGTTCGGCGCCGAATATCTCGAAACGCTGCTGCAGAGCAGTGCCATGCTGATGCGCGGCGCCCGCCGCGCCGCCGACGACGCGCTGCGCCCGCTGGAGCAGCGCGTGGAACAGCGGCGCGAGCGGCAACGCGACAACGGGCACGGCGAAGGTCGCGCGCATCACGGCTGCGTCGCCGACGTGATGGTGACCGAGGTGCGGCTGGCCAGCCCCGAGGACACGGTGCAGCGCGCAGCACAGATGATGCGCGAGTCCGATGCGGGCGCACTGCCGGTCGGCGAGGGCGACCGGCTGGTCGGCATGGTCACCGACCGCGACGTGGCGGTGCGGCTGGTGGCCGAGGGCCGCGACCCGCGCCAGACCCGCGTGCGCGAGGTGATGACGCCGGAGGTGCGCTATGTGTTCGACGACGAAGACCTCGACCATGTCGCCGAGAACATGGCGGAGCAGCAGGTGCGGCGGCTGCCGGTGGTGAACCGCGACAAGCGGCTGGTCGGCGTGGTGTCGCTGGCCGATCTGTCGCGGAATGGCCGCGGCCGTCTCACGGCACGCGCCTATGGCGGCATTGCGCGCGACGCCGGCGAGCACCCGCAGGCGGCGGAGTAATCGGCAGTTCCCTCCAAGGCCCCCTCCCCTTGCGGGAGGGGGTTGGGGGAGGATTTTTGACGCGGCTTGCGTTACTTCGCGCCCATCTTGTCCCAGACCACGTGCGTCCAGGCGCCCTGGGGCTGTTTCGTGATGACCGGCTCGGAGCCGCTGGAGAGCAGCACTTTCACCGTGCGGTCGTACGCCGCCGGATCGAGATAGCCGATGCCGTGGCCGTTCTTGCCGGCCTCGACGAGTTTCGCCACCGCGCCCATCATGTGCCGCTGATGCACTGCCGTCTGCGCGCCGGTGGTGTCGGCGGCGAGCACGATTTTCACCGCCTCGGCCTCGTGATCGAGCGCATACTTCCAGCCTGCCATCGACGCCTTCACGAAGCGCGCCAGCCGATCGACCTCGGCCGGATCGGCGAGTTTCTGATCCGTCGTGTAGAGACCGTCCTCCAGCGTCGCCACGCCCTCATCCTCGTATTTGAAGACGATGAGCTGGCTCGGCTTCATCCCCGCCTCGATGAGCTGCCAGTATTCGTTGTAGGTCATGGTGGAGATGCAGGCGGCCTGCTTCTGCAGCAGCGGATCGACGTTGAAACCCTGCTTCAGCACCCTGACACCGTCCGGCCCGCCGGTGGTCTTGTAGCCGAGCTTCGCCATCCAGGCGAGGAACGGATACTCGTTGCCGGAGAACCACACGCCAAGCGTCTTGCCCTTGAAGTCGGCCGGCGTCTTGATGCCGCTGTCCTTGCGGCACGTCAGTTCCAGGCCGGAGCGCTGGAACACCTGCGCGATGTTGACCAGCTTGACGCCCTTCTCGCGCGCGGCGAGTGCCGCCGGCATCCAATCGACGATCGCGTCGGCGCCGCCGGCGGCGATCACCTGCTCCGGCGCGATGTCCGGCCCGCCCGGCTTGATCGTCACGTCCAGCCCGGCCTCCTTGTAAAAGCCCTTCGCCGCCGCGACGTAATAGCCGGCGAACTGCGCGTCGGCGACCCATTTGAGCTGGATCGTGACCGGATCGGCGGCGTTCGCCGCCGGCGCCGCCATCCCCAGCCCCACCGCCGCCGCAGCGGCCAGCAACCATCGTTTCATCGCTCTCGTCCCCCTGTTGCCTGTGCCGCCGCCGCCCTATGTCCGGAACGACGGGTGCCAGAACGTCACCGCGCGCTCGACCAGCGCGAGCGCCGCGAAACTTGCCGAGCCGACCAGCGCGGCCATCGTGATCTCCGCCCACACCACGTCGAGGTTCATGCGCGCGACCTCGGTCGAGATGCGAAAACCCATGCCGACGATCGGCGTGCCGAAGAATTCCGCGACGATGGCGCCGATCAGCGCCAGCGTCGAATTCAGTTTCAGCGCGTTGAACACGAACGGCAGCGCGTTCGGCAGCCGGAGCTTGAACAGCGTCTGCCAGTAGTGCGCGCCGTACGAGCGCATCAGGTCGCGCTCCATCGCCCCGGTGTTGGCGAGCCCCGCGGTCGCGTTCACCAGCATGGGGAAAAACGTCATCACCACGACGACGGCGGCCTTGCTCGGCCAGTCGAAGCCGAACCACATGACCATGATCGGGGCCACGCCGACGATCGGCATGGCGGAGACCAGGCTGCCGAGCGGCAGCACGCCGCGGCGCAGGAAATCCGAACGGTCGAGCGCGATCGCAGCGAGCAGGCCCGATGCGCAGCCGATCAGCCAGCCCGGCAGCACCGAACGCACCACCGTCTGCATGAAGTCCGCCGCCAGCATCGGCAGGTGACGCGCGATCGCGACCGCAACTTGGCTCGGCGCCGGCAGCAGGATTTTCGGCACGCCGAAGCCGATGCACACGACCTGCCAGGCAACGAGAATGAGCGCGCCGAACGCGAGCGGCGTCGCGACCCGCCCGGCGCGCCCTTCGCCGCGCGCCAGCAGCGCGAGCAGCGCCGGGCCGCCGACCGCGAGGACCAGCAGGGCGACGCCCGCGCTCACAGCCGCCCGCCGCGGCGGCGCACCAGGCCCGCCTGCACCAGATCGACCGCGGCGACCGCCAGCAGTGCGAGCAACGAGGCCGCGAACAATGCCGCCCAGATCTGCAAGGTCTGGCCGTAATACGAGCCGGTGAGCAGCCGCGCGCCGAGCCCCGCCTGCGCGCCGGTCGGCAGCTCGGCGACGATGGCGCCGACCAGCGCCAGCGCCGCCGCGACTTTCAGGCTCGGGAACAGGAAACTCATCGACGCCGGCCAGCGCAGCAATGTGAACACCTGCCGCTCCGTTGCACTGTAGGTGTGCATCAGGTCGCGCTGCATCGGATCGGGCGAGCGCAGGCCGGTGACCATGCCGGTGGTGACCGGGAAGAAGCTGAGATAGCCGGCGATCAGCGCTTTCGGCAGCATGCCGCGCAGGCCGATATTGCCGAGCACCACCACGACCATCGGCGCGATCGCCAGCACCGGCACGGTCTGGCTGGCGATGATCCACAGCATCAGCGAACGTTCCAGCGTGCGCACATGCACGATGCCGACGGCGAGCACGATGCCGAGCACCAGCGCGATGCCGAACCCGACCGCGGCGGCATAGGCGGTGACGGCGGCGTGGTAGAGCAGGCTGCGCGGACTGTCGGGCTTGTATCCGAAAATAGTGTTGGCCATCTCGACGACGATCTGGTGCGGCGCCGGCAGCAGCGGCCGGTCCTGCCGCATGGTGTCGGCGACGATCTGCCAGCGCGTCGCGTTCTCGTCGGCAAGGTTGGCGGCCGTGTCGTAGTTCAGCCAGACCGCGGCGGCGTACCAGACGACCAGCACCGCGAGCACGACGGCAAGGATCGGGCCGGCGTGCCGGGTCATCGCGGCGGCTCAGTCATAGCTGTGCCCCGCGCGCAGCGCCTCGCGCACGCGCTGCGCGACTTTCAGGAACGCCGGCGTCTCGCGCAGATCGAGGTCGCGGACGGCCGGCAGATCGACGTCGATCAGCTCCATCACCTTGCCCGGCCGCGGCGACATCACCACGATACGCGACGACAGAAAAACCGCTTCCGGGATCGAGTGGGTGACGAACACCACTGTCATGCCGGTGGTGCGCCAAAGCTCGTGCAGGTGCATGTTCAGGCCGTCGCGCGTGATCTCGTCGAGCGCGCCGAACGGCTCGTCCATCAGCAGCAGCGACGGCTCGAAACTCAGCGCGCGCGCGATCGAGGCGCGCTGCTGCATGCCCCCGGAGAGCTGCCAGGGAAACCGGCGGCGGAATTCGCCGAGACCGACCAGCGCGAGGTAGCGCGCCGCGCGGGCCCGCCGCTCCTCCGGCTTGAGGCCCATGATCTCCAGCGGCAGCATGACGTTGCGCTCCACCGTGCGCCACGGATACAGCGCCGGCGCCTGGAACACGTAGCCGTAGGCACGGGAAAGCCGCGCCCGCTCCGGCGACATGCCGTTGACGACGAGCGTGCCGCCGGTCGGCCGCTCCAGGTCGGCGATGGCGCGCAGCAGCGTGGTCTTGCCGCAGCCGGACGGGCCGATCAGCGAGACGAAGCCGCCGCGCGCGACCTCCAGCGTCACGTCCTGCAACGCCGTGGTGCGCTGGTTGCCGGAGTCGAAGATGATGGAAAGGTTCTCGGCGCGCACCACGGCCGGCGCGCTATCCGCAGCAACGCCTGGCGTGTCCGAAGCGACAACGGCGAGGTCAGCCGCCACGGGCACGCTCGGCAAAGCGCTGGTCGGTGTCGAGCACCGCACGCAACAGCACGTTGGCGCCGGCGGTCACCTGGTCCTGCTCGGTCTTCTCCAGCTCGTTGTGGCTGAGTCCGCCCTCGCAGGGGACGAAGATCATCGAGGTCGGCGCAACGCGTGCGACATAGGCCGAATCGTGGCCGGGGCCGGAGACGATGCGCCGCGCCGGATAGCCCTGCGCAGCCGCGGCGCGTTCGACCGCGGCGACGCAGTCGTCGTTGAAGCGCACCGCCGGCGAATCCCACACGCGCTCCACCGCCGCCTCGACGCCCGCCGCCGCGGCGATTTCTGCAACCGACTTTCGCATTTGATCTTCCATTGCGGCGACAGCGGAATCTTCGGGATGGCGGAAGTCGATGCTGAAAAAGACGCTGCCGGGGATGACGTTGCGGCTGTTCGGGCGGCACTCCACGAGGCCGACCGTGCCGACGCCGGCCGGGCCGTGGCGCAATGCGATGTCGTTGACCGCCACGATCATGCGTGAGGCCGCCAGCATGGCGTCGTGACGCAGCGGCATCGGCGTCGAGCCGGCGTGGCTCTCGTTGCCGGTCACCGTCACCTCGAACCAGCGCATGCCCTGCACGCCGGTGACGATGCCGATGGTCTTTGCCTCCGCTTCCAGGATGGGCCCTTGCTCGATATGCACTTCGAAATGCGCGCCGAACTTGTGCGCGCCGCATGGCTCGCTGCCGCGATAGCCGATGCGGTCGAGTTCGTCGCCGAATTTCTTGCCGTCGCGGTCCTCGCGGCTGTCGGCAAACGCGCGGTCGAACACGCCGGCGAACACGCCCGAACAGAGCATCGCTGGCGCGAAGCGGCTGCCCTCCTCGTTGGTCCAGTTGACCACCTCGATCGGCGCGTTGGTCTCGACCTGCAGGTCGTTCAGCGTGCGGATCACCTCCAGCCCGGAGAGCACGCCGATCACGCCGTCGAACTTTCCGCCCGTCGGCTGCGTGTCGAGATGGCTGCCCATCGCGATCGGCGGCAGGGAATTGTCGCGGCCGGGGCGGCGGGCGAACATGTTGCCCATGTCGTCGATCGCGACGGTGCAACCGGCGGCCTCGCAGGCGGCGCGGAACCAGTCGCGCACCTGCCGGTCGAGGTCGGTCAGCGTCAGCCGCTTGATGCCGCCCTTCGCCGTCGCGCCGATCTTCGCCGTCTCCATGATCATGTCCCACAGCCGCTCGGCGTTGACGGCGATGTTGGCCGGGATGCTCATTCCGTTGCCTCCGCAACGCGCATCGGGTTGTTCGGATGCTGCCCCCACACCTGCTTCGGTTGCGTCGCAGGCTGCGGCACCATGCTGATGCAGGCATCGACCGGGCAGACATGCGCGCACAGATTGCAGCCGACGCACTCCGCGTCGATCACCTCGTAGCGCCGCCGCCCATCGACGCGCAGTGCCGCGATCGCCTGGTGCGACGTGTCTTCGCAGGCGATGTGGCACAGGCCGCACTTGATGCACAGCTCCTGGTCGATGCGCGCCAGCGTCTTGTAGTTCAGATTGAGGTCGCCCCAATGCACATAGTTCTTCACCGCGGCACCGCGGAAATCGTCCAGCGTGCGATAGCCCTTTTCGTCCATCCAGTTGGCAAGCCCGTCGATCATGTCATCGACGATGCGGAACCCGTGATGCATCGCGGCGGTGCAGACCTGCACCGTGCCGGCGCCCAGCGCGATGAACTCGGCGGCGTCGCGCCAGGTGGCGATGCCGCCGATGCCGGAGATCGGCAGGCCCGGCAGGTCGCGCGCGATGTCGCCGACCATGTGCAGCGCGATCGGCTTCACCGCCGGCCCGCAATAGCCGCCATGCGTCCCTTGCCCGTCCACCACCGGCTCCGGCGCCATCAGGTCGAGATCGACCGCGGTGATCGACGTGACCGTGTTGATGAGCGACACGCCGTCCGCCCCTCCCGCCTTCGCCGCACGCGCCGGGGGGAGGATGTCGGTGACGTTGGGCGTCAGCTTCACCAGCACCGGCAGGCGGCTGTGCCGCTTGCACCACGCGGCGACCATCTCGACATAGTCCGGCACCTGGCCGACGGCCGCGCCCATGTTGCGCTCGCTCATGCCGTGCGGGCAGCCGAAATTCAGCTCCACGCCGTCGCAGCCGGTGTCCTCGACGCGCGCCAGGATATCCTTCCATGCGCTCTCGGTACACGGCACCATCAGGCTGACCACCATCGCGCGGTCCGGCCAGTCGCGCTTGACCCGGCGGATCTCGTCGAGATTCACCTGCAGCGGCCGGTCGGTGATCAGCTCGATGTTGTTGAAGCCGGCGACGCGCACGCCGTTGTAGCTGATCGCGCCGTAGCGGCTGCACACGTTGACGATCGGCGGGTCCTCGCCGAGCGTCTTCCACACCACCCCGCCCCATCCCGCCTCGAAGGCACGCACCACGTTGTACGCCTTGTCGGTCGGCGGCGCGGAGGCGAGCCAGAACGGGTTGGGCGAACGGATGCCGGCAAACACCGTGCGCAGATCGGCCATGTTCGCAATCCCCTTCCGCTCAGCCGGTCAGTTGCCGATGGATCGCCTCGGCGGCGAGTTTTCCGTCCTGCACCGCGACAACCGTCAGATCCGCACCGGCGACGCAATCGCCGCCCGCATACACGTCGGGCAGCGAGGTGCGGCGCTCGGCATCCACCGCGATGCGCCCGTGCTCCGTCACCAGCGCCAGCGCGCCGTCGCCGGCCAGCGGGTGGGCCACGAACACCTGCCCCACCGCCTTCAGCACCATGTCGGCGGCGACGACAAAGGTTTCGCCGGTGGGCACGGCGCGGCCGGCGGCGTCCAGCGTCGTGCGCATGAATTCGACGCCGCTGACATGCCCGCCCGCGGCCAGCAGACGGTGCGGGGCGGCGTGGTGGCGGATGCGCACGCCGTTGGTCTGCGCCCATTCCTGCTCGTGATGCGTCGCCGACATCTCGCCGGGACCGCGGCGGTACACGATGGTGACGTCCTCGGCGCCGAGCCGGCGCGACTGCGTCGCCGCGTCGATCGCGGTGTTGCCGCCGCCGATCACCACCACGCGCCGCCCGACCGGAAGCTTTCTCTTGTCCGCCGCCTGCCGCAGCTCGGCGATGAAATCGACCGCGTTGCGCACGCCGCCGAACGTCTCGCCGACGATGCCGAGCGCGCGCACGCCGGCCTGCCCGAAACCGAGGAACACCGCGTCGTACTCGCGCCGCAGCTTCGCGAGATCGAAATCGCGGCCGAGTTGCCGGTCGTGCCGGATGACGATGCCGCCGATCGAGAGCAGCCACGCCACCTCGCGCTGCGCGAATTCGTCGGGCACCTTGTAGGCGGCGATGCCGTATTCGTTGAGGCCGCCCGGCCTCGGCCGCGCCTCGAACACCGTCACCGCATGCCCGTGGCGCGCCAGCCGGTGCGCACAGGCGAGGCCCGCCGGCCCGGCGCCGACCACGGCGACGAGCCGCCCGGTCGGTGCGGCGCGCACGAACGGCGTGGGTTCATGCGCCATCAGCCAGTCGGTCGCGCGCCGCTGCAACGCGCCGATGCGCACCGGCCGCTCCTCCTCCGCCATGCGCACGCACGCGCCTTCGCACAGCACCTCGGTCGGGCAGACGCGGGCACAACTGCCGCCGAAAATATTGGCTTCGAGAATGGTCAGCGCCGAGCCGCGCAAATTGCCGGTGGCGATTTTGCGGATGAAGCCGGGGATGTCGATCCCGGTCGGGCACGCCTCCACGCACGGCGCGTCGTGGCAGAAATAGCAGCGGCTCGCCTCCACCAGCGCCTCATGCGGCGTCAGCGGCGGATGCGCGTCGGCGAAATTGGCGGCGACCTGCTCCGCCGGCAGGCGGAAGGCGGCGATATCGGCGGTGTCGGACACGGCGCGGCAAACCCCCGTCGCATTGCTGACGCTTGCGCAAGCTAACGGCATGCCAACCGCCCGCGTCAATGCGGAATCTTGACCGGATGGTCAGATCGCCCGGCGGCGGGGCCGGCAGGCGAAAGCCTTTCTTCATTCATCGGTTGCTTAGATTACGGCGGGGCGAGGCGGGTCCGCGCAAACTGCGACAATGCAACCGATGCGACATCCAAAGTCATGCTGACGTCGAGGGCATCGAAGCTGCGATCTCGTCTGCCGCGTCTTTCGGCGCTTGCCGCCGACCGGCGCGGCGTGACCAGCCTGTTGTTCGGCGTCATGGCCACCGCCGTGCTCGGCATTGTCGGCCTCGCGACCCAGGCGGGCCTCTGGTACGCCGATTATGCCAGCCTGCAGACGGTGGCGGACGCCGCGGCGACGGCCGGCGCCGTCGGCATCGCGGGCGGCGAGACCGCCACCCAGTTCAAGGCCTCGGCGGCCTATGTGCTGAAGCAGAACGGCTACGTGAACGGGCAGAACGGCGTCAGCGCCACCGTCAACTCGCCGCCGGCCTCCGGCCCGAACAGCAGCAACAACAGCGCCGTCGAGGTCCTGCTCAGCGCGCCGGAGAGCCTGACATTCGCCAGGCTGTTCCTGTCCGTGGCGCCGACGCTGAAGGTGCGCTCGGTGGCGCAGTACGGGTCCAACAACCCCACCTGCGTGCTGGCGATCGGCCAGAATCTCGGCGGCAGCAACGACGGGCAATTCTCCATGTCCGGCGGCGCCAGCTTCCACGCGAGCGGCTGCACCCTCGCAACCAACAACACCGGGGCGGATGCGTTCTACCTCGCACCGAGCCCGAGCGTGACGGCCTACACGGTGGTGTCCTCCGGCGGGGTCGCATCCAGTTGCGGCCAGGGGCCGACCGGCTGCGGCAACACGCTCAATCTCACGCGGCCGTACTCCCAGGACCACGTCGCCACCGCCGACCCGCTCGCGTCGGTGCAGAGCGTGGCATTGCCGCCGGCCAGCCAGTTCACGTCATCCTCCTGCACGACGCTGTCGTATCCGAACTACAACAGCGCCAACACCCTGGCCGCGGGCACAACCTATTGCGGCGCCAACCTGACCAGCGAAAACACCATGACGTTCCCGAGCAGCGGCGGGACCTACACGTTCACCGGGAACGTCGATATCGGCGCCGGCGGCGGCAATCCGACCGTCTCTGCCAGCGGCGCCAGCCCGGTCACCGTCTATATCAACGGCAACCTGGCGATTGCCAACAACGCGCAGGTCAATCTCCCGCCCGGCACCTATTTCATCGATGGCGGCAACCTGAGCGTGGGCAACAGCGCGACACTGAGCTGCAGCAGCTGCGCGGCGGGCGGCGCCGGCATCACCTTCGTCCTGATGGGCGGCAAGGTGCAGATTTCCGGTTCCTCGCCGGTCACCTTCGACGCGCCCGCCAGCAACAACTACAACTCCGGCCTCGACGGGGTCGCGATCTATGAGCCGGTCAGCGACACCGGCACCAATACGCTGAGCGGCAGCGGCACGCTGACCGTCCAGGGGGCCTTCTACGCGCCGGGCGCCGTGCTGGACATATCCGGCGGCGCGGGATCGAGTTCGGAAACCTGCTCGGTGCTGATCGCCAACACCATCACCATGACGGGCAGCGGATACGCGACCGATACCGACTGCTCGTCCTACGGCTACGGCTGGACGACCTCCGGCCCGACGCCGAACGGAGTCACCCTTGTCGAATAACAGCACCCTCAGCCGGCCCCCGGTGCGCCCGCCGGGGCGGGGACGCGCCGGCCTGCTGCCGCGCGGGCAGCGCGGCGTGGCGGCGCTGGAGTTCGCGCTGCTGGCCTGCGTGCTGGTGCCGATGATCCTGTCGGTCTTCGACCTCGGGACGGCGATCTACCAGACGCTGGTGCTGCGCCAGGCGGTGCGCGTCGGCGCGCTGTACGCGCTCTACTACGACAACCCGGCGGGGATCGAGAGCACGATCGAGGCGTCGATGCCGTCGGGCTGGACCAACGCCAGCGTCTACGGCAGCGGCTGGGCGCCGACCACCTCCTGCGTCTGCATGAGCGCGACCGGCACCGCCACGGCATCAGGCACCTGCTCCTGCTCCGGCGGTGCCACGCTGGAACGGCTGATGACGCTGAGCGTGTCGCTGCCGTTCTCGCCGATGCTGCTGAGCGGCATCACCCAGGTCGCGGCGAGCGATGTCATCCGCTATCAGTAGCGTCCGGCGCTGCCGCGCCGGCGTCACCTCGCTGGAATTCGGGCTGATCGCCTCGGGCTTCCTGCTGTTCGTCCTGGGCGCCGTGCAGATCAGCCTCTATCTGTTCACCGAGCAGTCGCTGGAACTGCTGACCGGGACGGTGGCGCGCGGCGCCATCGTCGGCACGGTCAGCACCGGCTGCCCGACGACCCTGCCGTCCGCCATCGTCATTCCGCCGATTCTCGTGCCGGCCAACCTCTCGGTGTGCGTGACGAAGACCACGCCGAGCGGCGACATCCAGATCCAGGTCGTCAGCACCTACAGCTTCACCTTCTTCCTGCCGATCCTGTCCGGCGACAGCGGCATGGTCTCGACCAAGACGACGCCGCTCTACTGACGCGGCGAACTTGACCGCCCGGTCAGATTCGTCTGTGATCGCGACGGAGCGAACGTCGCGAGGCAGGATGGACACGGCACTGCGCGCGCAGGGCGAGCCGGGGGCGGCGCGGCGGGACAGCACCGCCTCGATCCTCGCCGCCGCCGAGCGCGTGTTCTCCCGTGCCGGCTTCCACGGCGCGCGGATGGCGGAGATCGCCGCCGAGGCCGGGCTGCCGAAAGCCAACCTGCACTACTATTTCGGCACCAAGGAGCGGCTGTATCGCGCGGTGCTGGAGGACATCCTGCGGCAATGGCTCGCCGCCGCCGCCGTCTGGTTCGTCCCCGAGCGCGATCCCGCCGAGGCGCTGTCCGGCTATGTGCGCGCCAAGCTGCGCGATGCGCGGATGCGGCCGGGGGCGTCGCGCATCTTCGCCGGCGAACTGCTGCGCGGCGCGCCGCTGGTCATGCCGTTCCTGGCCGACGAGCTGCGCCGGCGGGTGGCCGAGATGGGCGCGGTGATCGAGGATTGGGCTTCGCGCGGGCTGATGGAGCGGATCGCACCGCCGCATCTGTTCTTCTGCATCTGGGCGATGACGCAGACCTACGCCGACTTCGATGTCCAGATCAGGGCGGTGCTCGGCCCGGAGGCGGATGGAAAAGAAATTTTTGCCGCCGCGGAGGCGACGGTGACGCGGCTGGTGCTGCGGGGCTGCGGCGTGCGTGATAGCGTGCCTGCATAGCGAAGGGAGTTTTTTTGCAATGTCGCTTCCGGTGCGCGGCGGGACAGTGGCGACGGTGCGCGGATGAGCGCCACCGGCGGCTGCCTGTGCGGCGGCGTGCGCTACGCGGTGAGCGGCGCGTTGCGGGCGGTGCATGCGTGCCACTGCTCGCAATGCCGCCGCTGGAGCGGCAATTTCGTCGCGGCGACGCGGGCGCTCACCTCCGACCTGACGCTGACCGAGGCGGCGACGCTCACCTGGTATCGTTCGTCCGATAGCGGGGAGCGCGGTTTCTGCGCGCGCTGCGGCGGCAATGTGTTCTGGCGGCGGGCGAGCGGCGAGCGGACCTGGACCAGCATCATGGCCGGCACGCTCGATGCGCCGACCGGGCTGCGCATGGCGCGCCACATTTTTGTGGCCGACAAGTCGGATTACTACGACATCGCCGACGACCTGCCGCAGCACGCGGCGTGGCCGGACAAGCCCTGATTTCTCCTCCTCCCCTTGCGGGAGCGACTTACACACTTGACGCAACATGCGATGCTTACCATTATGACGGCATGGATAGCGTCCCACTCGACCAGCGTGTGCAACTCGTGACCTCGAAGAAGCAGATCAGCGAGGTTGACGATTGGCGCCGTCACCAAGAGGCTATCCCTTCGCGGTCCGCGGCAATTCGGCGCCTTATCGACCTCGGCCTTGACGCGATCGCCCAGCACCGGACCGCCGACCCAGAGCGGCGCGTGAGATCCTAATCGCCATGACCGCCGTACCCTTCGACACCCTCAAGTTGGCCGACCGGCTTCAGAGCGGCGGCTTCACGGCGGAGCAAGCCAGGGCGGCCGCTTCGGCGCTCGCCGAGGTCGGCACGACGGCCGATCTTGTCACGAAGGAGCACCTGGACTCCCGGCTTCGCGATCTCGAACAGCGCATGACGATCCGGCTCGGCAGCATCATCGTCGTGGCGGTCGGGGTGCTGCTGGCCGCGATCCGGTATCTGCCGGTGCCACATCCATGAATGATCGGCGTATTTACTGAGACGTGCAGCAAGGTTAGGGCGCATAAGCGAAGCGCCATGCGCCGACGCAGGCCGCGCGGTACTTCGGCTCCGGCCGGCTGAGCATGACGCATCGGATCGCATTTGCCGATCCCGGTGCTCGCTTGCCGGTCGCACGTCGCGTCGGCGGCGAGCAGTCGCTCGGCCGGTCGATACATGAGCGCCTATGGGGGTTGCCCAGCCCCGGCATCATGTGTTCTTTTTCCGTTCATGCCTGCCGCCGCACCCACCCCGGCCCAGCCCTTCGCCGCCGTGATCGGCGTGCTGCGCCGGATCGTGGCCGATCACGGCAACCGTCGGCGGATCGCCGGCCCGCTGCTGCTGCTGATCTACGGCCGCCTGCAGCACCTCCTCGCCGGCATCGCCGCCCTTGCCGCCCGCATCGAAGCGGGCCGCCACCGTCGCATCCCCGTCCGCCGCAGCCCGCGCCCGGCGCCGCGCCGCCGCCTCCCACCCGGGCTGCCGCGGTCCCGCGCATGGCTGCTGCGCCTGATCCCGGAGGCCGCCGCCAGCGCCTCCCAGCTCGGGCATCTGCTCGCCACCCCCGAGACGGCGGCGCTGGTCGAGGCCGCCCCGCAGATGCGCCGGCTGCTCCGCCCCCTCTGCCGCATGCTCGGCGTCCGGCTGCCGCCACCGGCTCCGCCGGCCGACCCTTCCCCCGATCCGCCTTCCGCGACGGCACAGGGCGCTGCCACGGCGCAGCTAAAACGTTCCAATTACGCACCGAATGGCGCGTGCCGGCCAGCCTGCATGCGTGCTAGCCGGCCGCCGCGAAGATCGCCGCACCCGCATCCGCTCGCCCGACATTGGCGCGGAACGCCGCGAACAGCTCGCGCCCCACCCCGACCCCGTTCGCCGCGAGATCGGCGACGGCCGGCGTGCGCTCGGCCCACTCCGCCGGATCGACCAGCACGTCCAGCCGCCCGGACGGCGCATCGACGCGCACCATGTCGCCGTCGCGCAGCAGCGCGATCGGGCCGCCATCGGCCGCCTCCGGCGTCACGTGGATCGCCGCCGGCACTTTGCCCGAAGCCCCCGACAGCCGCCCATCGGTCACCAGCGCCACCCGCCGCCCGCGGTCCTGCAGCACGCCGAGCGGCGGCATCAGCTTGTGCAGTTCCGGCATGCCGTTGGCCCGCGGCCCCTGGAAGCGCACCACCGCCACCATGTCGCCATCGAGCGCGCCGGCCTTGAACGCCGCCTGCAACGCCTCCTGGCTGTCGAACACCCGCGCCGGCGCCTCGATCACGTGCCGCTCCGGCGCCACCGAAGAGGTCTTCATCACCGCCCGGCCCAGATCGCCCTCCAGCACGCGCAAGCCGCCGGTGGGCTGGAACGGCGAGGCGGCGCCGCGCAGGATCGCCGCATCGCCGCTCGCCGCCGCCGGCGCCCGCCAGACCAGGCTGCCGTCGGGGGCGAGGCCCGGCTCGGCGACGTAGCCGCGCAGCCCCTGCCCCCACACCGTCGTCACGTCTTCGTGCAGCAGGCCGGCGTCGAGCAGTTCGCGGATCAGGAACGGCATGCCGCCGGCGGCGTGGAAGTGGTTCACGTCGGCGCGGCCGTTCGGATAGACGCGGGCGAGCAGCGGCGTGACTTCGGCGAGGTCGGCAAAATCGTCCCAGGCGAGCGCCACCCCGCCGGCCGCCGCCATCGCGATCAGGTGGATGGTCAGGTTGGTCGAGCCGCCGGTCGCGTGCAGCCCGACGATGCCGTTGACGAACGCCCGCTCGTCCAGCACCCGCCCCACCGGCGCGTAGGAATTGCCGAGCGCGGTCAGCGCCAGCGCCCGCCGCGTCGCCTCCGCGGTCAGCGCGTCGCGCAGCCCGGTGCCGGGGTTGACGAAGCTGCTGCCGGGCAGCTGCAGCCCCATGATCTCCATCAGCATCTGGTTGGTGTTGGCGGTGCCGTAGAACGTGCAGGTGCCCGGCCCGTGATAGCTCTGCATCTCGGCCGCCAGCAGTTCGGCGCGCGTCGCCTTTCCCTCGGCATGGAGCTGCCGCACCCGGCTTTTTTCCTCGTTCGGCAGGCCGGAGGTCATCGGACCGGCGGGGACGAACACCGCCGGCAGATGGCCGAAGCTGAGCGCGCCGATCACCAGGCCGGGCACGATCTTGTCGCAGACGCCGAGATAGACCGCGGCGTCGAACGTCTGGTGCGACAAGGCGATCGCGGTCGCCAGCGCGATCACGTCGCGCGAGAACAGCGACAGCTCCATGCCCGCCTCGCCCTGGGTGACGCCGTCGCACATCGCCGGCACGCCGCCCGCCACCTGCGCCGTCGCCCCGGCCGCCCGTGCGGCCTCGCGGATCAGGGCCGGAAACCGCTCATAGGGCTGATGGGCGGAGAGCATGTCGTTATAGGCGGTGACGATGGCGAGGTTGGGCGTGACCCCGTCCTGCAGCCGCTTCTGGTCGCCGGGCGCGCAGGCGGCGAAGGCGTGCGCCTGGTTGGCGCAGCCGAGGGCGCCACGGCGGCGGCCGGCGGCAACGGCGGCGTCGATGCGGTCGAGGTAGCGGCGGCGCCTGTCGTGGCTGCGGCGGGCGATGCGGTCGGTCACTTCGGCGATGCGGGCGTGGATCGGCATGGCGGACCCCGGCTGACTTTTGCTGCGGCGCGGTATAGAGAAGGGCCGGGAGGCGTTCCACCGCAAGGGAGGCTGCGATGCTCTTCGACGACAGCTTCGGCGGCGGCGGCGGCCGGCGGCCGGACCGCGCGCCCAGCCGCAACGTGCTCGGCGGCACGCTGGAGGGCTGCTCGCAGCGCCCGCTGACCGGGTTCTTCCGCAACGGCTGTTGCGACACCGGCCCGGCGGATGCGGGCAGCCACACGGTCTGCGTGGTGATGACGGCGGCGTTCCTGGCGTTCTCGCGGCAGGCCGGCAACGACCTCTCGACGCCGCGGCCGGAGTTCGGGTTCGCCGGCCTCAAGCCGGGCGACCGCTGGTGCCTGTGCGCGCCGCGCTGGGCCGAGGCGCGGGCCGCCGGGAGTGCGCCGCAGGTCGTGCTGCGCGCCACCCATGCCGGGGCGCTGCGCTATTGCGATCTGGACGAGCTGAAGGCGTGCGCGGTGGACCTGGGCTGACGGATCGCCCGCGCTTGCCCAACCTGCCGCGAAGTGCTGCAAGCACCCCACCCAAGGGCCGGACCCCGCCGCCATGCCAGACCCCGCCCCCGAAGCCGAGCGCGTGCTGATCCTCGATTTCGGCAGCCAGGTCACGCAATTGATCGCCCGGCGCGTGCGCGAGAGCGGCATTTACTGCGAGATCTGGCCTTATTCCGCCGACCCCGAGCGAATTCGCGGCTTCGCCCCCGCCGCCATCATCCTCTCCGGCGGCCCGGCCAGCGTGCCCGACGCCGACAGCCCGCGCGCACCCGCCGAGGTGTTCGAACAGGGCGTGCCGGTGCTCGGCATCTGCTACGGCCAGATGGCCATGTGCGCGCAGCTCGGCGGCGCGGTGGAGACCTCCGAGCATCGCGAGTTCGGCCGCGCCTTCGTCGAGGTCACCGAACCCTGTGCGCTGTTCCGCGGCGTCTGGTCGCCCGGCGCGCGCGAGCAGGTGTGGATGAGCCACGGCGACCGCGTCATCGCCCTGCCGCCCGGCTTCCGCGCGGTGGCGGCGAGCGAGGGCGCGCCGTTCGCGGTGATCGCCGACGATCATCGCCGCTACTACGGGCTGATGTTCCATCCCGAGGTCGCGCACACCCCGCACGGCGCGCAACTGCTGCGCAATTTTACTCATGCCGTCGCGGGACTCTCCGGGACCTGGACGATGGCGGGTTTCCGCGCCGCCGAGGTCGCGCGCATCCGCGAGCAGGTCGGCGGCGGGCGCGTCATCTGCGGCCTGTCGGGCGGTGTCGATTCCGCGGTTGCCGCGGTGCTGATCCAGGAGGCGATCGGCGATGCGCTGACCTGCATCTTCGTCGATCACGGCCTGCTGCGCGGCGGCGAGGCCGAGCAGGTGGTGGACACTTTTCGCGACCGCTTCAACATCCGGCTGATCCATCGCGACGCCTCCGAGCTTTTTCTCGCGGCCCTCGCCGGCGTCGCCGATCCCGAGGTGAAGCGGAAAACCATCGGCCGGCTGTTCGTGGACGTGTTCGAGCAGGAGGCGCAGAAACTCGGCGGCGCGGATTTTCTCGCCCAGGGCACGCTGTATCCCGACGTGATCGAGAGCGTGCCGGTGCGCGGCGGGCCGAGTGCCGTCATCAAGTCGCACCACAATGTCGGCGGGCTGCCGGAGCGCATGCGCATGCGCCTGGTCGAGCCGCTGCGCGAACTTTTCAAGGACGAGGTGCGCGCGCTGGGGCGCGAACTCGGCATGCCGGAGGCGATGGTCGGCCGCCATCCGTTCCCCGGCCCCGGGCTGGCCATCCGCATTCCCGGCGAGGTGTCGCGCGAAAAGCTGGAGCTGCTGCGCCGTGCCGACGCGATTTTTCTGGAGGAAATCCGCGCTGCCGGGCTGTACGACGCGATCTGGCAGGCGTTCGCGGTGCTGCTGCCGGTGCGCACGGTGGGCGTGATGGGCGACGGGCGCACCTATGACCAGGCGTGTGCGCTGCGCGCCGTCACCAGCACCGACGGCATGACGGCGGACGTCTATCCGTTCGACATGGCGTTCCTGGCGCGCGTCGCCAACCGCATCGTCAACGAGGTACGCGGCATCAACCGCGTCACCTACGACATCACCAGCAAGCCGCCCGGCACGATCGAGTGGGAGTGAGCGGCGGGACAGGGGAGGCCGCAAGCGGCGCGGCGCGCGATGACCGACAAAATCCTCGTGCTCTACGGCTCCTACCGTGCCGATCGCATGGGCATCCGCCTCGCGGACTTCATCATCCGCGGCCTGCGCGCGCGCGGCGCCGAGGCGGAATTGATCGACGCCAGGGCGATCGGATTGCCGATGCTCGACCGCATGTATAAGGAGCATGCGAAAGGCACGGCACCCCCGACTTTGGAGGCGCTGGCCGAGAAGATACGCACCGCCGATGCATTCGTCTTCGTCACCGGCGAATACAACTGGGGCATTCAGCCGGGGCTGAAGAACCTGACCGACCATTTCCTGGAGGAGTGGTTCTGGCGGCCGGCGGCGATCGCCAGCTATTCGGCGGGCCGTTTTTCCGGAGCCCGCTCCGCGTTCGTCTGGCACGGCATCCTGTCGGAGATGGGCATGGTGGTGATCTCCAGCACGCTCGCCGTCGGGCCGATCGCGCAGGCGCTGGGTGCGGGGGGCGAACCGATCGGCGACGGCGGAGCGGCGCTGACGCGCGCCTTCCCGCGCTTCGCCGACGATCTCGCCTGGTGGACCGAGGCGGCCAGGGCGCAGCGGGCGCGCAAGGCCCCGCCGGTACTGACGCCCGGCGGCGCGTCGTTGCGTCGGCGCGCGCGATGCGGCACGCTGGCGCGATGATCACCGTGCATCATCTGAACAACTCCCGCTCGCAGCGCGTGCTGTGGCTGCTGGAGGAACTTGGCCTGCCCTACGAGGTCAAACGCTACCAGCGCGACGCGGCGACCATGCTGGCACCGCCGTCGCTGCGCGCGGTCCATCCGCTCGGCAAGTCGCCGGTGATTTCCGACGGCGCGGCGACCATCGCCGAATCCGGCGCCATCATCGAATACCTCGTCGAGCGCCACGGCGGCGGGGCACTGCGCCCGCCCCCCGGCACGCCGGAGCGGCTGCGCTACACCTACTGGCTGCACTACGCCGAAGGCTCGCTGATGCCGCTGCTGCTGCTGTCGCTGGTGGCGGGGCGCATTGCCGGGCCGGGCATGCCGTGGTTCGCGCGCCCGGTTGCGCGCCGCATCTCGGCCGGGCTGCGCGACCGCTACGTCGCTCCGCAGCTCACGCTGCATCTCGACTACCTGGAAGGCGAACTGGCCGGACGCGACTGGTTCGCCGGGCCGGACTTCACCGCCGCCGATGTGCAGATGAGTTTCCCGCTCGAAGCCGCCGCCGCGCGCGCCGGGCTCGATGAGGGCCGGCCGCGCCTGACCGATTTTCTGGCGCGCAGCCACGCCCGCCCGGCGTATCAGCGCGCGCTCGCCCAGGGCGGGCCGTACGAGTTGCTGCGCTGAAACGTCAGGGTTTCAGCTTCGGCAGGCTGCCCGGCCGCAGGTCGCGATGCGCGCCGACGGCGGCGTGCTTGAGGCCGCGCACGACCCGCAAAAGATGTGGGTTGGTGGTTTGCAGCAGGTCGCGCACCACGTCGGCGAAATGCCCGTCGGTGACCCACCAGCGAAGGAGTTCGCGGTAGCAGCCGGCGCGCCGCCCGCGCGGGAGGTTGCGCCGCACCACCCGGCAATAATCGGCGAACAGCACGAGATGGAACAGTTTGCCCCGCCGCGGCCGCGCTTGCGGCGCCAGCCAGCGCACCGCCGCCGCCCGATCGACCAGCAGCAGCGCGCGCGTCGCCCGCTCGCCGTGCTCGCGGTGCAGGAACAGATGGTCCGGCAGCCGCACCCACGGTCCGCGCAACGCGATCTCGGCCAGCAGCACCCGGTCGGAGCCGCTGAACGTGCCGATCAGCCCGCTGCCCAGCAGCGCCTGGCGGCGATACAGACCGAAAAAATCCTCGCACTGGTGATGCGAATGGATGACGCAGCCGAAGCGCCGCGCCGCGTCCGGCGCGGCCATGTCGTCCAGGCCGGTGGCATAGCGCCGCAGCACCTCGCCGGCGGCGTCGATCTCGACGATGCCGCCGACGCACAGCACCGCGTCGGGGTTGCTTTCCAGGGCCGCGACCGCGCGCGCCAGATAATCGGCGGCGAGCATGTCGTCGTGTGCCGCCCAGTGAAAATAGGTGCCCCGCGCCAGATGGAAGCAGCGGTCGAAATTCGGCCCGGCGCCGACGTTGCGCGGGTTGCGCACGAAGCGGATGCGCTTGTCGCGGGCGGCAAATCCGGCGCAGATGTCGCCGGTGGCGTCGGTCGAGGCGTTGTCGCAGATGATCAGCTCGAAATCGGCAAAGCTCTGCGTCAGGATCGACTCGATCGCCTGCGCGACGTATTTCTCGCCGTTGAACACCGGCATGCCGATGCTGACCAGCGGCGGCGCGGCACGTGGCGCGCCGGCCTGCCCCGCGGCCCCGGCCGTCCCCGCTTGCTGCAAGACCCCGGCCGTGGCCACCTCCCCTGCCGCGAAACAAACCCGAGCACCGCAGCCAATATATACGCGGGAGTGGCGACAACGATAAGCAAGCGTTCGCGTGAGGATACTATCACAGGGCTGACTCCCATTCACGATGTTGTGGGAACGAACTGCCTGCCCGACCGCCGGCACGGCGTTGATTTGCCGGATGCCGTGCGGGGCGCCACGCTGCCCGGAAGGAGACGCCGCCATGTCCCTGACCACGACCCGCCGCACGCTGCTGGCCGCCGCCGCGGCGCTGCTGGCACCGCCGGCCCGCGCGGCCGACCCGATAGAGGCCGCGACCATCACGCCGCAGGGCGGCATGGTGACCGGCCGCGCCCGGCCCGGACCGTGGCGCATCGGCTTCTCCGACGGCTACGCCGCCACCCCCTGGCGGCTGATGTGCGCGGCCGAACTGCACCGCGCGGTGGCGGCCCGCCCGCACGAGATCGCGCAGTTCATGCTGCGCGACGGCGAGGGCAGCATGAACAAGCAGATCGCCGACATCGCCGGGCTGGTCCGCGAGCGCGTCGATGCCATCCTGTGCATCCCGAACGCGGCCGACCCGATCGCCTCGGTGCTGGCCGACGCGACCCTGCACGGCATCGTCACCGTGCCGTTCACGCTGCCGGTGACCGGCACCGGCTGGAGCAGCTATGTCGGCACCGACAAGGCGGGCAAGGGCGCGGCGCTGGCGACCTGGCTGGCCAGGGCGCTGGGCGGGCGGGGAAACATCGTCGGCCTGGGCGGGGTGCCCGGCAATCCCTACACGCAGGCAATGTGGTCCGGCGCGCAGACCGCGTTCAAGGGCACCGCGATCGACGTGCTGGGCATCGCCCCTGCCGGGTGGGATCGCGCGCGGGCGCGCGCAGTGATGGCCGGGCTGATCGGCGCCTATCCCAGGATCGACGGCGTCTGGTCCGACGGCGGGCAGGACGCGGCGGGGGCGCAGGAGGCGCTGCTGGCGGCACGGCGCCCGCTGGTGCCCGTGACCGGCGACGACAACAACGGGCTGCTGAAACTCTACGCCGCCGCCGCCGCCGGGCGCACTCCCGGCTTCAGCTTCGGCCTGCTCTCCGAGCCGACCTGGCAGGGCGTGATCGCGCTGCGCACGGCGCTGACGCTGCTCGGCGGCGGCAGCGTGCCGAAGCAGCAATTCGTGCTGCCGGCGATGATCACGCCGGAAAATTACCGCCAGTACATCCGCCCGCGCCTGTCCGACGACGTGCTGGTGGACACCACGCTGGACGACGTCACGCTGGCGCGGATGTTCGCCTGAGGCGCCGTCTCACGCTGCCGCCGCGTCCAGGTCGATGATGTGCGGCGTCACCCCCACCGCCGCCAGCAGCCGCAGCAGGTCGGCGGTGGCGAGCGACACGCTCGCGGTGTTGACCAGCGGATGGCACACGATGCGCTCGCTCGCGGCCAGCGCGCGGTCGAGCGCGAAAGTCACGCGATGCGCGGCGTCGTTCACCAGCGCCAGCGGCGTCACCGCGCCGGGCGCCACTCCCAGCGTCTCCAGCAACGTCTCGGCGGAGGCGAAGGAGAGGCGCTTGGCCCCCAGCAGCGCCGGCAGCGCTTTCAGGTCGGCGCGGCGGTCGGCGCGCAGCGTCACCAGGAACAGCGCCCGGCCGGCGTCGCGCAGCAGAAGGTTTTTCGTATCGGCGCCGGCGAGGCCGTGCGGATGCGAAGCCGCCTCCGCGACCGTGAACACCGGCGGATGCGCGACCTCCGCGACCGCGATCCCGAGGCGTTGCAGCAGCTCCGCGAGCCGCGCCCGCCCCGGCTCCGTCAACGGCGCTATTCCGCCTCCTCCTCGCCGCCGGGCTTCTCGTCCTCGTCCTCCTCCTCCTCCTCTTCCTCCTCGTCCTCGTCCTGGTGCTCGTAGTACCAGTCGAGCATGTCGTCGTGGAAATCGGGGTCTTTCAGCAGCCGCATGGCGAGCGCCAGCACGACCTCCTGCGCGGCCGGCAATTCGGTCGCGCCCTCCGGCACTTCGCTGCCGGCGACCACGCGCACCGACATCCCCTTCTCTTCGTCCTCCCCGATGATCAGCGCCACCTCGCTGCGATCGAGGTCAACCGCTACCGTCTCCGGTGTCTGTCCGGCCGCCATCTTCGCCATCCCTTCCCGTGGTGCCAGGCCTCCATATCAGCCGGCCAACGCACGACCCAGCCCAAGGTCGCAGTGCCGCCAAAAATCAACCAGCGCGATCCGTCACCCAAGCCGGGCACGCTTCTCCGCCAGCCGCTGCGCGAACCGCTCGCGCGCCACCACCGCGCGCGTGTGCCGCCCGTGCCCGGCGTCCTCCAGCCCGTCATGCGCGCTGAACGAAAACGTCACCAGCCGGCCGTCCACCGCCACGATCTCCGTCGTCAGCGTCACCGTCAGCCCGACCGGGGTGGCGGCGGTGTGGGCGATCTGCACCTCGGTGCCGAGCGACAGCAGCTCCGCTCCGGCGACGCTCGCCAGATGCACGCCGCACGCGCATTCCGCCATCGCCACCAGCATCGGCGTCGCCAGCACCTCCGGCATCGCGGCGAGGCCGGGCGAGGCGATCGGCAGCGCCGGGACGGTGTGCTCGCGCCGCACCTCGGTGCTCCAGCTGCGGCGGCTGCCGATATGGGCCGAAAAGTCGGTCATGGTCACAGGCTCTCCAGGCTGGCATCGACGCCGATCGACTGGCCGGAGATGTTCGCCCCGGCGGCGCTGACCAGGAACAGCACCGTGCCGGCCACATCATCGGCGGTCACCATGCGGCGCAGCGAGATGCGGTCGAGATAGGTCTTTTCCATCGCCGCGTAGTCCACCTGCTCCTGCTGCGCACGCGCGGCGATGACGCGCTCGATGCGCGGGCCGGCGACGATGCCGGGCAGGATGGCGTTGACGCGGATGTTGCTGGGGCCGAGCTCCTTCGCCAGCGACTGGGTGAAGCCGATCACCCCCCATTTCGCCGCGGCATAGGGCGTTCTCCAGGCATAGCCGAACCGTCCGGCCGCCGAGGACATGTTGACGATGGCCCCGCCGCCGGACGCCTTCAGCAGCGGCACCGCGAGACGGGTGCAAAGGAACTGGCTGGTGAGATCGACGTCGAGGCAACGGCGCCAGTCCGCAATCGCGATCGCCTCCACCGCGCCGGTGGGACCCGCGATGCCGGCATTGTTGACCAGCAGGTCGAGGCCGCCGAGGCCGGCGCGCGCCTCGGCGAACAGCCGTGTCACGTCCCGCTCGTCGGACACGTCCGCCAGCGTGACCCCGGCCTGCTTGTGCTCGGCGCGAAACGCTTCCAGCGCCGTGGGGTCGGCGTCGCAGATATGCACGCGCGCGCCGTGGCCGAGCAGGGCCGCGACGATGGCGCGGCCGATGCCGGCGGCGCCGGCGGTGACGATGGCGCGCAGGCCGGGCGGGATGGCGAGCGAGGCGACTGGCATGGCGTGTCCTCCGTGAACGCCGCAGCCTGCGGCGGAGCAGCCGGCACGGCAAGCCGCGATGGCGCGCCGGCCGGCGATCGCCTATCTGAGCGGTCATGTTCAGCGACCCAAGGTCCCGCCCCGACCCGCGCCGACCCGATCCGGTGGCGCTGGTGTGGATCGCCGGCGTCGCGATCGCCGTGGTCGCGTATGCGGTCGGCCCGGACCGCGTGGTGGCCGGCGCGTTCGAGGTGTTCCACCAGGCGAGCTGGTATGTGGACGAACTGGTCCACAACCTGACCACGGCGACGCTGGCGGCGCTGCGGGCGGTCGCGATCGGGCTGTTCGGCGTGTTCGTCGGGCTGAGCCTGCTGGCGATGCGGCGGCAGGCGCACGGGCCGGGCGGGCTGATCGTGGTCGCGATCGCCTTCCTGCTGCTGGTGTGGGGGGCGGAGGGCGACAATCCGGCCGCGAACATGCGCTGGGCGGTGGCGCTGATCGTCGCGGCGGCGGCGTCGCTGGGCGCCACGCGGCGGCTGGGACGGCGGCCGGGGCCGCCGCGAACCTAGCGCGATGCCCGACAGCGACATCCCGGAGGAGCTTCCCCTCGTTGCAGGGCGAACCTGCGGCACTTGCAACGTCTGCTGCATCGCACTGACGATCGACGACCCGGAGCTGCAAAAGCTGCAGGGGCATCGCTGCCGCCACGCGCAGCCCGACAACAGCTGTGGGATCTATGCGACACGACCGCAGACCTGCCGGACCTTCTATTGCGGCTGGCGGCGCCTGAAATGGGTGCGCGAGACGCTGCGACCCGACGTGTCGGGCGTGCTGATCCGGCTGCATGGCGAGATTTCCCGCGACACCGGGACCAAGCGGCTCGGGGTCGAATTCACGCTGCTCAACGGCGCGGCGCTGAACGCGGAGGGGCTGGCGGAGTCGATTGCCGCCGCCGTCGCGGCCGATGTGCCGGTCTATCTCAGCATCCCCGGCCCGCCCGGCTACACGGCTGCGCAGGTGCGGATCAACGACGTGCTCCGCCACGCGGTCCGCGCCCGTGACAAGGCCGCAATGCTGGCAATCCTGCGGCGGCTGCGCAAGATCGGCCGGTCCCGAAAAGTGGTCCCGATCGCCCGGCCGGGCCGTGCCGACGGCGATGCCCCCTGACGTGGCGGGAAGCGGTGGTACCGGCACAAGCGCGGCGTCGCGCTCACGGCTCCAGCAGCAGCGGCACCAGCGAGGCCACCAGCAGCAGCCCCATGCCCACGTTGAACAGCCGCAACTGCCGCTCGGTGCGCAGCAGCCGCGCGGTGCCGGCGCCGATGCTGGTCCACAGCGTCACGGTCGGGATGCAGATCACCAAAAACAGTGCCGCCAGCACCAGCACCTGCGCCACCGCCACGCGGTCGCCGTCCATGGCATAGGCGGCGACGCCGCTCATCGCGATCAGCCATGCCTTCGGGTTGGCCCACTGGAACAGCGCGGCCTCGCCGAAGCGCAGCGGCCGGCTGCGGCGCGTGGCCGGGGAAGCCGCGCTGGTCGGCCGCGCCGTGGCGACGTGCCAGGCGAGCCAGAGCAGATACGCCGCGCCGATCCAGTGCAGCGCCGTGTAGATCGCCGGATGCGCGCGCAGCACGCCGCCCACGCCGAACGCGACCGCGGCGAACATGACCGGGAAGCCGATGGCGACGCCGAGGATGTGCGGCAGCGTCCGCACGACGCCGAAATTGGCGCCGGAGGCCGCGACCATCGCGTTGTTCGGTCCCGGCGTCGCCGACATGGCGAGGGCGAAGCCGCCCGCCGACAGCAGCCAGTAGAGATCGACGCCGGTCATGCCGCAAGCCGCTAGCCAGGCACGGCGACGCCGAGGCCGCGCGCGGTCGCCCGGATCGCCTCCCAGGTCTGCGCCTGCAATGGCACGCCATTGGCCAGCCGTGCCGCCCGCGTGCGCGACTCCGGCTCGCCCGGCACCAGCACCTCCGCCCCCGGCGCCGCCGGCCGCGACGCTTTCACGTAGTCGGCGTAGGCGCGGGCGCGGGCGTGAAAATCGCCGCCGGCGAATGTTTGCGGGTCGAGGTAGATCGACAGCATGCCGTTGCTGATGCGCCCGCGCTTGCCGCCGGGGATCGGGCCGGAGGTGCCGCCGCCGGTCAGCACGCCGCCGAGCATCTCGCACATGAATGCCAGTCCCGAACCCTTGTGCAGCCCGAACGCGACCAGCGCGCCCTCGCCGGTGGCCGGATCGCGCGGGCCGCTCGGCGCCAGCGGGCCGTACAGCGCCGCCGGATCGTCGGAGAAGCTGCCGTCCGGCCATACCAGCGACCCCGCCGGCACCGGCTTGCCGCCATTCGAGGCGACCAGCACTTTGCCTTCCGCCACCAGCGAAGTGGCAAAATCCAGCAGCAGAAGCGGCGCGCCCGGCTCGCCCGGCACGCCGATGCACACCGGATTGGTCGAGAAGCGCCGATCGACGCCGCCGAACGGGGCGACCAACTCGCCGCCCGCGACATTGACGAAATGGATCGACGCCAGCCCCGCCTCCGCCGCCCGCTCGGCCCAGTCGCCGATGCGCCCGAGATGCCCGGAATGGCGCAGCGCGATCACCGCGATCCCGGCCGTTCGCGCTTTGGCGACGCCGAGATCGACGGCAAGCGGGCCGATGGTCTGGCCGAAGCCGAAATTGCCATCGACCGTCGCATGTACCGGGCCATCATTGACCACCGTGAGCGTCTGCCCGGCGCGCACCTTGCCCTCGCCCAGCCACTGCACGTAGCGCGGCGTGCGGATGACGCCGTGGCTGTCGTGCCCGGCGAGGTTGGCCGAGAGCAGGTAGCGGCCGATCCGCTCCGCCTCGTCGTGCGCGCAGCCGGCGGCGGCGAAGATTTTTGCGACCAGCGATTGCAGCGCCGCGGCATCGACGGTGACGGTGGGTTGGGTCTCGGCCATGCAGCGCACTCCCGGTCATTGCGGCGTACCACGCCAGCTTGCGCCGCCGCGCAACGCCCGCCGGCGCCGCCGAGCCATGCGCCGGCCGCGCGCCGGAGCGTCAGACCACGCGACCGGTGACGTCGTCGATCAGGTGCATCTGGTTGAGGTCGGCGGCGAGCGGCAGCACCTCGCCGGGGCGCGCCGGGGTTTCCGGCGCCACGCGGGCGGTCATCTCGCGCGCCGGCGAGTTGGAAATGCACCAGCGTCTCCATCCCCATCGGCTCGACCACTTCGACCGGCGCCTGGATGATCCCGATCCCCGGCCTGTCGTGGCCGGGCACCTCCGTCAGATGCTCCGGGCGGATGCCGAGCGTCATGTCGCGCCCGGCAAAGGGCGCGTAGCGGTTGGCGCGCTGCGGCGGGACCGCCAGACGCTCCCCGCTCGGCATCTGTATCTGCAGCCCGGCCTCGTTCAGCATTTTGACCGGGATCATGTTCATCGCCGGACTGCCGATGAAGCCGGCGACGAAGCGCGTCAACGGGTTGTGGTACAGCTCCTGCGGCGGGCCGACCTGCTCGATGCGGCCGGCGTTCATCACCACCACGCGGTCGGCGAGCGTCATCGCCTCCACCTGGTCGTGCGTGACATAGACCGTGGTGGTGCGCACGGTCTGATGCACCTTCTTGATCTCGGTGCGCATCTGCACGCGCAGCTTGGCATCGAGGTTGGACAGCGGCTCGTCGAACAGGAACACGCGCGGGTTGCGCACGATCGCGCGCCCCATCGCCACGCGCTGCCGCTGGCCGCCCGAAAGCGCCTTCGGCCGGCGTTCGAGCAACGGCGAGAGGTCGAGGATGCGCGCTGCCTCATCGACCCGGCGCTTGATCTCCTCGCGCGGGAATTTCCGCAGCTTCAGGCCGAAGGCCATGTTCTCGAACACGGTCATGTGCGGATAGAGCGCGTAGTTCTGGAACACCATGGCGATGTCGCGGTCGCGCGGCGGCACGTCGTTGACCATGTCGCCGCCGATCCAGATCTCGCCGCCGGTGATCTCCTCCAGCCCGGCGACCATGCGCAGCGTGGTGGATTTGCCGCAGCCCGAGGGGCCGACCAGCACCACGAACTCCTCGTCGGCGATCTCCAGGTCGATGCCATGCACCGCCTTGTAGGTCTCGTAGGCTTTCTCGACCTTGCGGAGCGATACCTGCGCCATCGGCCCGTTTCCTCGGCAGTGATTGCTGGCAAGTTAGCCACAGCCGCGGCCGGAGAGCAATCGTCCGGCGGGCCGATTCGAGCAAAAATCCACGCATCGGGCGATTGCCCGTTAGACTGGGGCCATCACGGTATTGTCACGCGCGGCGGGATGTCGGATGCTGAGCAAAACGGTGGCCGAGTCGAACTGGGGCGGCACCACCGATGCAAGGGGGAACGAAACCATGGCCATCCAGAACGCCTCGCCTGCCCTCTACAACGAGGACTTGGCCCCGGCGACGCAGCGCAACTGGGGTGCGTTCAGCATCTTCAACGTCTGGACGTCCGACGTCCACAGCCTCTGGGGCTACTACCTGGCGGCGAGCCTGTTCCTGCTGTGCGGGAACTTCCTCAACTTCATCCTGGCGATCGGCATCGGCTCGATCGTCATTTTCGTCCTGATGAACCTGGTCGGCTACGCGGGAGTGCGGACCGGGGTGCCGTATCCGGTGCTGGCGCGCGCCTCGTTCGGCGTGTTCGGCGCCAACCTGCCCGCCCTGGTGCGCGCCATCGTCGCCTGCTTCTGGTACGGCGCGCAGACCAGCGCCGCCTCGGGCGCCATCGTGGCGCTGCTGACCCGCTCGCCGGCGATCATGCAGTTCCAGCAGACCAGCCACATGCTCGGCCATTCGACGCTGGAGGTGATCTGCTTCGTCGTCGTCTGGGCCTTGCAACTGCTCATCATCCAGCACGGCATGGAGACGGTGCGGAAGTTCCAGGACTGGGCCGGGCCGGCGGTGTGGGTGATGATGCTGATCCTGGCGGTCGCGCTGACCATCATGGCGGGCGGCATCTCGTTCGGCAGCGCCATCCCGCATGACGTGCTGCTCGACAAGACCCGCGATGCCGGCGTGCCGGGCACACCCGGCTCGTTCGCCTCGCTGGCCGCGGTGGCGGCGACCTGGGTGACGTATTTCGCCGCGCTCTACCTCAATTTCTGCGACTTCTCGCGCTACGCGCCGAACGTGGCCGCGGTGCGCAAGGGCAATATCTGGGGCCTGCCGGTGAACCTGATCCTGTTCACGCTGGTCGCCGGCGTCACCACGACCGCGGCCTATGCGGTGTACGGCCAGGTGCTGATCCACCCAGACGAGATCTCGGCCAAGTTCAGCAGCTGGTTCCTCGCCGCAGTGGCGGCGCTGACCTTCGCGGTGGCGACGCTGGGGATCAACGTCGTCGCCAACTTCGTGTCGCCCGCCTTCGACTTCTCCAACGTCTTTCCGCGCCTGATCGACTTCAAGAAGGGCGGCTACATTGCGGCGCTGATCGCGCTGGTGCTTTATCCGTTCGCGCCGTGGCAGGGCAGCGCGGCGTCGTTCGTCGGGCTGATCGGCGCGACCATGGGGCCGATCTTCGGCGTGATGATGGTGGACTACTACCTGATCCGCCGCGGCGTCATCGACGTGGAGGCGTTCTATCGCGAGCACGGGCAGTATCGCTACCAGGGCGGCTGGAACCCGGCGGCAGTCGTTGCCTTCGTGGTCGGCGCGGTGTTCTCCAGCGTGCTGCCCAACATCGGCGGCATCCTGCCGTCGTGGTGGGGCGTCTATGGCTGGTTCTTCGGGGTGGCGATCGGCGGCGCGGTCTATTACGCGATCGGCCGTGCGGCGCCGCGCCTGGCGCTGCGGCGGGTGCAGGAGCAATAAAGCAAGTTGCTTTAATTTCCCTGGCGCTCCGCCCGCAAGCCCGCGACCAGTGCCGCCGCCTTCTCGCCGACCTGGGCGGCGCTGTCGCCGGGCCGATAGATCGCCGAGCCGATGCCGAACCCGGCGGCGCCGGCATCGAGCCAGGGCCGCATGTTGCCCGCCTCGATCCCGCCCACCGGCAGCACCAGCGCCGCCGGCGGCAGCACCGCGCGCATCGCCCGCAACACCGAAGGATGCGATCCCTCCGCCGGGAAAAGCTTGATCGCGTCCGCGCCGACCGCGAGCATCGCGAACGCCTCCGTCACGGTGAAAAAACCCGGACAGGCGAGCATGCCGCGCCGCCTGGCCGCCCGCACCACGTCGCCGGACGCATGCGGGGTGACGATCAGCCGCCCGCCGGCCTGCGCCACCGCGGCGACGTCCGCCTCGCTCATCACCGTCCCGGCGCCGACCAGCAGCCGCTCACCGAACCGTGCGGCGAGACGAGCGATGCTGGTCAGCGGCTCCGGCGAATTCAGCGGCACCTCGATGATGGCGATGCCGTGCGCCGCCAGCGCCTCGGTCACCGCCTCCGCCTCTTCCGGCCGCACGCCGCGCAGGATCGCGACCAGCGGGCAGCGCGCCAGCCAGTCGCGGAAATTCATTGCCATGAAGCCTCCCTCCCGAGCCGCGCGAGGCCGCGCGCCGCCGCGTCCTCGCCATGCACCGTCGCGTGCGCCCCGCAGGCGGCGATGGCGCGCGCATAGAGATCGCACAATGCGCCCGCGCCGATCAGATGCACTGCCGCCCCACCCGCCGGCAGGGCTGCGCGCACCTCATGGCCGATCAGCAGGCCGGACAGGTAGGACGCCCCCTGCTCCTCGGCGAGCGCGCCGAACAGGCCGAGGGTGCGCACGCCGAACAGATGGTGCAGCAGATGGCCCGGCGCGCCGGCGCGCGCGACGCCGCGGTCGAACGCATCGAGGTCGGTCGGCGCCTCGCGCATCAGCCGGCCGAGAATGGTGTGGCCGCGCAACGCGGAAAACGCCTCGCCGCTGAGATAGGTCGCGAACCCGGCGATCCGCCCGTCTGCGACCCGCGCCCATTTGCTGTGGCTGCCCGGCAGGCAGGCGAGCGCCGTGCCGGAAAACTCCGCCAGCGCGCCGACGATCTGCGTCTCCTCCCCGCGCATCACTTCCGGCGTGCCGCCGTCGTCGCGGCAGGTCAGGCCGGGCACGATGCGCAAATCCGCGCCCTCGCACGACACCACGGCGAGGTGCGCGGCAATCTCGGCCGCTGCCGCCGGGCAGGGCAGATAGGGTGCCTCAAGCCAGCCCTGGCGGCTGCCGATCATGCCGCACATCAGCACGTGAAGCTCGCCCTCGGCGATCCAGTCGCCGACCTGGCGCAGCAATTCCTCTTCGAACCGCCCGCCCTCCACGGCGAGGATGCCGCGCGGGGCCGCGCGACGCTCGATGACGGCGCCGTCGGCGTCGAGCCGGAACGCCCGAAAGCTGCTGGTCCCCCAGTCGATGCCGATCATTCCGCGTTCCCCCGACCGCGCGTCCTGCGCGCCACGCCGCCTGCGTAACCTGCCGACGGAGGCTGGCCCGCCGCCGTCGGCACGGCCATTATGCCGCGCCGCCACGCGCACGAGCCGCACATGTCCGCAACCACCGCCGCCGCCTCCAGCCTCGCCGGCATCGACCTCGGCGACAATGCGCTCGACGGGCCGGCGGCGCGCAGCACGTATGACGTGACCGGCGCCGGCGTAAAAATCGGCATCCTCTCCGACAGCTACGACGTGAACGGCGGCGCCGCCGCCGCGACCGCGGAGGGCCTGCTGCCCGCCGGGGGCGTCACCGTGCTCCAGGAAGGCCCGGCCGGCAGTACCGACGAAGGCCAGGCGATGGCCGAGCTGATCCACCAGACCGCGCCCGGCGCGCAGCTTTATTTCTACTCGGCGGAGAATTCCGAGCAGGATTACGCCGCCGGCATCCAGGCGCTGGCAAATGCCGGCTGCCAAGTGATCGTGGACGACATCACCTACGAGGACGAGCCGTTCTTCCAGCTCGCCGGGCCGATCGACACCGCCGCCGAGCAGGTGGTGGCCGACGGCGTCAACTACTTTTCCGCCGCCGGCAACCAGAGCAGCAATTTCTTCCAGGGCGAATTCACGCCGGCGAGCACGATGATCCCCGGCGTCGGGGCAGTCACCGCCGAGCAGTTCCCGGGCGGCGCCGCCTACCAGACCGCGATCGTTCCGGCCGACGAGCAGGACACGCTCAGCCTGCAATGGGCCGCACCGTACGCGGCGGACAATCCCGACACGCTCACGGTCTATGCGGTGACGGCGGGCGGGCAGGTGATCGACTCCTTCCAGTCCGGCGCGGAACCCGCGGTGCTGCTCAACCTGCCGGTCAGCGCCAGCACCCAGACCTATCGCATCTACGTCGCGCAGACGCCCGGCACGGCGATGCCGGGCACGTTCAAATACCTGCTGGAGGGCGACGGCACGCTGTCGGGCGTGGGCGTGGGCGTGGGCAGCGGCTCGATCTTCGGGCACGATCTGGTGCCGGGCGTGAACGCCGTCGGCGCGGTCAACGTCGCCAACACGCCGTCGGAGGGCGGCACGCCGATCCCGGAATCCTACACCGGCACCGGGCCGGGCGAGCTGTTGCTGGCCCCGGACGGCGCGCCGCTCGCCCAGCCCGAGACGCTCAACACGCCGGCCTTCCTGGCGCCCGACGGCGCCTCGACCAGCATCTACACACCGTTCCTCGGCACTTCGGCGGCGGCGGCCGAGGCAGGCGCGGTGGCGGCGCTGATGCTGCAGGCCGACCCGTCGCTGGGCAACGCGGATGTCTCGACGCTGCTGGCGGACAGCGCCATCCCGGCCGGCGCCGCAAGCAAGGCCGGGGCGGGGCTGATCCAGGCCAATCTGGCGGTGGGTTTCGCGGCGACGCGCGACATCGCCGGCAGCCAGCAGGCGACCGTCAGCGGCATCGCTGAGGCCTGCACGGTAACGGGCGGGCCCAGCACGCAGGAGATCGTCGCCGGCAGCGCGCCCGCCCTGCTGCAATCCGAGGGCAGCGACACGGTGTTGGCGGGCGCCGGCGCCGACACGGTCGATCTGCTGGGCGCCTCGGCGCTGCTGTTCGGCGGCACCGGGTCGCTGCTGGTGCGCACGATGGCCGGCAACGACACGGTGGTGGGCGGGCCTAGCGGCATGACGGTGGCGGGCGGCGGCGGCGGTGGCTTTGAATACGGCAGTGCCGCCGGCGACAACGCGCTCACCGCCGGCGACGCGCCGACCTGGGTGGTGCAGGGCGGCGCGGCCGACACGCTGGCGGCGGCGGGCGGCGGCAACGACACGCTGTTCGCCTTCGGCAGCGGCGCGGCGACGCTGCTCGGCGGCGGCGCGTCCGGCAACGTGTTCGTCGCCCTCGGCGGCGCCGCCGACCTGATCCTGGCGGGCGGCGGCACCAATGTCGTCTATCTCGGCACCGGCGACGACACCGCGGTGGGCGGAAACGGCGCGCTCGTGCTGCAGGCGGGATCAGGCGCGCAGCTTGTGTTCGGCGGCAGCGCCGGGGGGAATTATCTCGCGGCGGGCAGCGGCGCCGCCACACTGGTGGGCGGCGGCGGCGGCGACACGCTCGCCGGGGCCGGCGCGGGCGACGTGCTGGTGGCGGCCGCCGCCGGCAACGACACGCTGGTGGCCGGCCGCGGCGCGGAAATCCTGGTCGGCGGCGGCGCCGGCACGAACCTGTTCGTGGCCGGCGCCGCCGACGCGCTGATCGCACCGGAGGCGGCGGCCGCGGTGGTGGAATTCGGCAGCGGGCAGTCGACGGTGCTGGGTGGCGGCGGCAGCGAGTTGCTGGACCTGGTGGACGGATCGGGCGGCGGGCTGGACTTCGTCACCGGCTTCAACCCGGCCGAGGACATGGTGCAGTTCGCCGGCTACGGCGCCGGCGCGGCAGCGGCGGTGGCGGCGCAGAACGATTCCGGGGGCGCGAGCTGGATCAGCCTGCCCGACGGCACGGTGATCGCGTTCGTGGGGCTGGCGCATCTGAGCGCGGCGAACGTGGTGACGGTGTAGGCGCTCCAGCGCCGCCAGATTGCGCCGCCCGCGCGGACTCAGAGCAGGCCGCGCGCGGCGAGGTTGCGCATCAGCGCCGCCGTCCCAAAAGTCCAGCGCTCGCACTGATCGGTCGGGCGGATGCGGTTGACCAGCCGGCCGAGAAGCGGTGCCGCGATGGTGACGATGTCGCCCGGCTTGTGCGTGAACCCTTTTCCCGGCGCCCCGCGATCGTCCACCGGCGCGAACATGGTGCCGAGGAACAGCACCGCCCCGTCGGGATAGGCATGGTGCGCGTTGAGCAGCTGCCCGGCGAGGTCGGCCGGGTCGCGCGCGATGCGCGCCATCGACGAGTTGCCCTCCAGCCGGTAGCCGTCCTCACCCGCGACGGTCAGCGTCACCACCATGCGGCGGACGTCGTCCAGAGTGAACCCGGCGTCGAAGAACCGCAGAAACGGGCCGATCGCGGTCGATCCCTGGTTGTCCTTGGCTTTCGACAGCAGCAGCGCCGAGCGGCCCTCGACATCGCGCAGGTTCACGTCGTTGCCGAGCATCGCACCGACGATCCGCCCCGACGACGCCACCGCGAGCACCACTTCCGGCTCCGGATTGTTCCAGGTCGAGATGGGATGCACCCCGGCGTCGGCGGCGGTGCCGACCGCGCTCATCGGCTGCGCCTTGGTAAAGATTTCCGCATCCGGGCCGATGCCGACTTCAAGATACTGGCTCCACGCGCCCTGCTCGATCAGCACGCGCTTGAGCTGCATCGCCTCGGGCGAGCCGGGCTTCAGGCGCGCGAGGTCGTCGCCGACCAGGCGGTTGACCTGCGCGCGGATGGCGGCGGCGGCGGCCATGTCGCCACGTGCGCGTTCCTCGATCACGCGCTCCAGCATCGACAGCGGGAAGGTCACGCCGCACGCCTTGATCGCCTGCAGGTCGCACGGCGCGAGCAGCCAGGGGCGCGCCGGGTCGCGGGTCTCGCGCGGGGTGTTGGCGAGGATCGCATCGAGCGGGCCGAGCGCCTCGCCGCCGACTTCGCGCAGCGCGGCGGCGGGATCGGCGGCTTCGCACAGGTCGCGCATGGTGGGGAACGCGGCGGAGATGTCGAACAGCGCCCCGCCGCGCACCGCCGCGACCGAAGGCCCGCCGACGTCCGGGCGCCAGACCCGCGCGGCCAGCGCGGCGGCGGCGGCATCCGCGGGGAGCGCGGGACGGCTGGCGTCGAGCAGCGCGGACATGCGGCAATTCCCCCCGGCGAATTGCGGTGAGCGTAGGACCGCTCGCGCCGGTCCGGCAAGCCGGCGCCGCGGCGGACCAGCGGATGCGCCACGAAGGTCAGGCCGCCGGCGATGAACACCAGCCGCCTCAGGTCGCCGCGCTCCATCGCTACCCCCGTTTCAGCCACGTCATCGAGGCGAAGGCACCGAGCCAGGAGCCGGCGGCGGCGAACAGCACGTAGGTGCTGTTCTGCGTATAGCTGATGACCGCGAAGGCGGAGAGCAGATACCACAGCGCGCTCCAGTTCGCCGCGTGCAGCCGGTGCCGCGACGCCACCGCGGCGCTGAACAGCACATAGACCGCATCGGTCAGCGCCGTGCAGGCGACCACCCCGCACGCCACCAGCGGATCGACCGCGAGACTCATCCTCCCCTCCCAGGGCTGTCGCAGTTGCCAGGGCTAACGCATTCGACCGGGAACCGGGCGGCCACCGCAGGGTGGAGCAGGCTCCGGTCGGCCATTCGTGCCTTGATTCCTTGCGTTGACGATGCCGTTGGAGAAGAACCCGACGGTCGGCGGACGGAACATCGCTCCCTAGGTGAACAAGCCTGGTCGTGCTATCCGCCCGGCCACTCCCGGAGGCCCGATGCCCATCCTCTATCGCACCGCACTGGTGACCGGCGCCTCCAGCGGCATTGGCCGTGCCGTCGCCGCAGCGCTCGCCGATGCCGGGGTGCGCGTGCTGGCACTCGGGCGCGATGCGGCGGCGCTGGCGGCGCTGCACACCGTGTGCGGCGCCACCCCCGTCGCGGCCGACGTGCGCGACCGCGCGGCGATGGCGGCAATCTTCGCCGCCAACGACATCGACCTGCTGGTCAACAACGCCGGCCTGCTGCTGGCGCGAGGCCCGTTCCAGGGCAGCGACCCGGACGCCATCGACGGCATGGTGGCGGTGAATTTTGCCGCGCCGCTGCACCTCGCGCGCCTCGCCCTGCCGCGCATGATCGCGGCCAAGCGGGGCCATCTGGTGTTCATCGGCTCCTCGGCCGGCCGCACACCGCACCCCGACCTCGCGGTGTACGGCGCGACCAAGGCCGCGATCGGCCATTTCTGCGACAGCCTGCGCGGCGACCTGCTCGGCACCGGCGTGCGCGTGACCGAGATCGCACCCGGCCGCGTGCGCAGCAAACTCTACCGCGACACGATCGGCCTCGACGCGGTCGATGCGGAACTCTACGACGGCCGCGCGCCGATCGAACCCGAGGACGTCGCCGCGCTGCTGCTGACGGTGCTGGCGGCGCCGGCGCATGTCGATGTCTCGCGCATGGAAGTATTCCCGACCACGCAGGCGATCGCCGGCACGCGCCTGCATCGGACGGAGGACTGATCGTGCCGACGACCAGTCAGCAGGGGAAGACGCCATGAACCGCCCGCTGCGCGTCGGGTTCGTCGGGCTCGGTCGCGTGTTCGACCTGAACGTGCGCGGCTATCTCGGCCATCCTGAGGCCAGCGTCGCGGCACTCTGCGATGCCGACCCGGCGCTGCTCGCCCGTCGCGCCGCCGCGCACCCGCAGGCGCGCAGCACCGCCGATTTTTCCGAGATGCTGCGCTGGGACCTTGATCTGGTGGAGATCCTTACGCCGCATCCGCTGCACGAGGCGATGACCGTCGCGGCGCTCGCCGCCGGCGCGCATGTCAGCGTGCAGAAGCCGATGGCGATGCGGCTCGACGAATGCGACCGCATGATCGAAGCCGCGCGCGCGGCGGGACGGCATCTGAAGCTGTTCGAGAATTTTTTGTTCTATCCGCCGCTGGTGCGCGCGCGCGAACTGCTGCGCGCCGGCGCGATCGGCAGACCGCTGCATTTCCGCATGAAGGTGGTGATGGGCGATCGCGCGCAGGCCTGGCCGGTGCCCGCATCGGCCAGCGCGTGGCGGCACGCGCTGGCCGCGGAGGGACGCGGCGGACCCTGCGTGTTCGACCACGGCCACCACATGATGGCGGTGGCGCTGTGGCTGTTCGGCGATGTGCGCGACGGCTACGCCTGCATCGAGACCACCGAGGCGCCGGCGGGCGTCTACGATGCGCCGGCGACGCTCGCCTGGCGCCATCGCGATCCGCCGGTGCATGGCATGTGGGACGTGAGCCTGGCGCTGAACATGCGGCTGCGAACCGACTACTACGCCGACCACGAGCGCTTCGAGATCCAGGGCGAGGACGGCACCCTGCAGGTCAACCGCTGCTCCGACCGGATGCTGGACGAGCCGGTGCTCACGCTGTACCGCGACGGCGAACTGCGCAGCTTCCATGACCTCGATGCGGATTGGGGCAACAGTTTTGCGCGTTCGACGCGCCACTTCCTCGACGTGCTGGCAGGACGCGAGGCCCAGGCGGTGCTGACCGCCGAGGAGGGACGACGGGTGATCGCGCTCTATGACCTGTTCGCGCGATCGAGCCGCGAAGGACGGCGCCTGTCGGCTGCCTGACGCCGCTTCTACCGCACGGTCCCGAACGACAGGCCGCGCACCTGGTATTTTTGCAGCACGAACGCGACGACGATCAACGCCAGCGCTCCCAGCGCGGCGATCGCGGCGATGTCGCCCCGCAGCACGTCATGGCCTTCCATCAGGCTGGCGCGGCACGCGCAGAAGCGCGAGCGCTTTCCCGCCATGCTGGAGACGATGAACAACGGCAAGCCGATCCGCGAGAGCCGCGACATCGACGTGCCGGTGGCGGCGCGGCATTTTTATCAACCCGCCGGCCGGGCGGCGCCGGCCGCGACGGAGTTCGCTTCCTGGCGCCCGGTCGGCGCGTGCGGCCAGATCATCCCGTGGAATGGGTGAACTGCACCGACATGTTGGATGCGGCCTCCGGGTTCGGCGGCTATCGCGAGAGCGGGTTCGGCCGCGAGGGCATGTTGGAATACCTCGTCCCGGCCTGGCCGCCGCGCGCGCCCGCGGCGGAGGGTGCGGCGCTCGACCGCACCGCCAGGCAGTTCATCGGCGGGCGGCAGGCGCGTCCCGAATTCGGGCGACAGCTATTCGGTGCTCGACCCGGGCGGGCGCGCGGTCGGCCAGCGAAGGTTTTCTGCACCGCGCGACGCAGATCAAGAACATCTGGGTGCCTTACGGGGAGTAGCTCGTAACGCGGACGCCGTCCGCCATCATGTCGCAACACGGCGGACTTCGTCCAGCCTACGCACCGCGCGCCTGACCCTGCCGCATCAATGCTTGCAGTCGGTGAGCTGTTCCTCGGCGATCGCGAAGGCGACGCGACCCGTGCCCTTGACCTCCACCCCCCGCACGACGCAGTTCATGCCGTCCTTGTCCACCAGCCGCACGTCGTAGCGGCCCGGCGCGACGCCGGTGATCTTCAGCCGCTCGTCGGCCGACACGCTGTGGTCGGGGTCGTTGGCGGTCTGGTTCGGGCCGAACTTGGAGGTTCCGGCCGGCGCCAGGTACACGCCGGTGAACTCGTGTCCGGTCTCATTCCAGAACTGCAGGTCCTTCGCCTGCGCCGGCACGGCGAGCAGCACGATCAGCGCCGCGGCCATCCACCTCATCTCCGCCTCCCCATCACGACGCCGCATGCGAACGACGCCCGCTGCCGCCAGCGTAGCAGCACGGCCGGGCCGGGCAATGGCGTGCCACGGTCGCGGCGGCATCGGGAGGCCTGCTCGCCGACCGCATCGCCCAGGCGGCCCGGCGCGGCGCGGGCTAGATCACGCCGCTCTCCGCCAGCAGCGCGATCTCCGCCGCATCCAGGCCGAGCACGTCCGTCAGCACCTCGCGCGTGTGCTGGCCGAGCAGCGGCGGCGCGGAGCGGTAGCTTGGCGGCGTCGCCGACATGCGGATCGGGTTGGCCACCACCGTCACATCGCCCCCGGCCGCATGGCGCAGCGTCACCGCCAGTTCGCGGGCGCGCACCTGCGGATCGTCGAACACCTCGCGCAGCGTGTTGATCGGCCCGCACGGCACCGCCTCCGCCTCCAGCGCCGCCACCCACTCGCGCGTCGGGCGCGTGCGCGTCGCCGCCCGCAGCAGCCCGAGCAGCGCCGCGCGGTTGGCGACGCGGTCGGCGTTGCTGCGGAACCGTGCGTCGCGCGCCCATTCGGGATGCCCAAGCACCGCGCACAGCCGCGCGAACTGCCCGTCATTGCCGGCGCCGAGGATCATGTAGCCGTCCTCGGTCGGAAAATCTTCATACGGCACGATGCTGGGATGCGCGTTGCCGAGGCGGCGCGGCGGTTCTCCGGTGACGAGATAGGTCTGCGCCTGGTTGGCCAGGGTGGCCACCTGCACGTCGAGCAGTGCGAGGTCGATGGTCTGCCCCTCGCCGCTGGTCTGCCGGTGCAGCAGCGCGGCCAGGATCGCCGAGGTCGCATAGAGGCCGGTGAGGATGTCGGTCAGCGCCACGCCGACCTTCACCGGCCCTGCCCCCGGCTCGCCGTCGGCGCGGCCGGTGACGCTCATCAGCCCGCCCATGCCCTGCACCAGCACGTCATAGCCGGCGCGCGCGCTGTACGGCCCGGTCTGGCCGAAACCGGTGATCGAGCAGTAGATCAGTCGCGGATTCGCGGCGCGCAGCGTGGCGGCGTCGAGTCCGTACTGCCGCAAGCCGCCGACCTTGAAATTCTCGATCAGCACGTCGCTGCGCGCGGCGAGCGCGCGGACGAGGCGCTGCCCGTCGGGGTGCGCGATGTCGAGGGCGACGGATTGCTTGTTGCGGTTGGCGCATTGGAAGTACGCGCTCTCGCCGGTCGTGCGCCCAGCATCGTCGGCGAGGTACGGCGGTCCCCAGGCGCGGGTGTCGTCGCCGCTGCCGGGCCGTTCGATCTTGATGATGTCCGCGCCGAGGTCGCCGAGCATCTGCGACGCCCACGGCCCGGCCAGCACGCGCGTCAGATCGAGCACGCGGATATTCGACAAGGCGCCCGACATGATGCGGCTGCCCGCTCCTGCGATGTGCGTGCGACGAAGCTAGGGCATGTCCGGGCGGAACGGAAACACGTGGCGCGACCTCACCGCGGATCGTCGCCCACCCGCACCAGCATTTTTCCGAAATTCCCCCCGCGCAGCACCTGCGCCAGCGCCTCCGGGGCATTTTCCAGCCCTTCGACCACGCTCTCGCGGTAGCGCAGGCTGCCGTCCTCCACCCACGGCGCCGCCAGTGCCCGCCACTCGGCGAAACGTTCCGGCTTGTCAGAGACCAGGATGCCCTGCATCAGCACCCGCTTGACGATCATGAAGCCGAGATTCGGTCCCGGCGGCAGCTTCGGGTCGTTGTACTGCGCCACCATGCCGCACACGATCACGCGGGCGAACACGTTGAGCAGCGGGATCACCGCCGCCTGCACCGCCCCGCCGACATTCTCGAAATACACGTCGATCCCCTTCGGACACGCCGCCTTCAGCGCCTCCGCAAGGTCCATCGTGCGGTGATCGACGCAGTCGTCGAAGCCGAGCGTCTCCTGCACCCACAGGCATTTCTCCGCCCCGCCGGCAACACCCACGACGCGCGCGCCGGCGCGCTTGGCGAGCTGTCCCGCGACCGACCCGACCGGCCCCGACGCCGCCGAGACCACCACCGTCTCGCCGCGCTGCGCGCGCCCCACGTCGGTCATGCCGGAATACGCCGTCACCCCCGGCATGCCGAGCACGCCAAGCCAGGTCGAAAGCGGCGCGGCGTGGCGATCCAGCTTCATCAGCTGCGCGGCGGCGGTGAGCGAATGCGTCTCCCAGCCGCGGCTGCCGACCACGACGTCGCCCGGCGCAAAGCCCGGCGCGGCCGAGGCGACCACCTCGCCGACCGTCTCGCCGGTCATCACCCCGCCGATCTGCACCGGCGCGGCGTAGGACGGTCGGTCGGTGAGCCGCCCGCGCATGTAGGGGTCGATGGAGAGCCAGATGGTGCGCGTCAGCACCTGCCCCTCGCGCGGCTCCGGCAGCGCGCTCTCGACCACCTGGAAATCGTCGCGTCCCGGCTCGCCGCTCGGCCGCCGGCGCAGCACCACCGCCTTGCGCATCCCGCTCATCGCCTCCGCTCCCCCGTTCAGGCCGCCTCGGCCCGCAGCACCAGCCGCCCGGTGACCCGCCCTGCGCGCAGCCGCATCAGCGCGGCGTCCGCCTCGCGCATCGGCACCTGCTCGATCGGCATTTTTTGCAGCTGGCCGCGCTGCGCCAGACCCACCAGCGCGCGCAGGTCGCCCGGCGTGCCGACATAGCTGCCCTGGACCGTCAGGGCCCGCATCGCCATCAGCGGCAGCGGCAGTTTCAGCTCCCCGCCGAACAGGCCCACCTGCACCAGCTTGCCGCCCTTGCGCAGCGCGTCGAAGGCGGCGCGCGCGCTGGCGGTGCCGTTCACAAGGTCGATGATGGCGCCGGCCTGTCCGCCGGCGGCCTCGATGATGCGCCGCGTCACGCCCTCGCCGCTGCCGTCCACCGTCTGCGTCGCCCCCGCCTCGGCCGCGGCGGCGCGCTTCTCGGCGCTGATATCGACCGAGATGATGTTGCGATGGCCGAGCGCGCGCAGCACCGCGATCGCCTGCAGCCCGAGCCCGCCGGCGCCCACCAGCACCACCGGCTCGTCCGGCGGCAGCGGCATCACTTTTTGCACCGCCGAATAGACGGTGATGCCGGAGCAAGCATAGGTCGCGGCCAGCGCCGGGTCGACGTCGCCGGGGTCGATCAGGTGGCGCGGATGCGGCGCCAGCACGTGCGTCGCATAGCCGCCGTTCTGGAACACGCCGATGCTGCGCGGCGTGGCGCACATATTGTCGTGCTCGGACGTGCAGGCGGCACAAATGCCGCAGCCGACCCAGGGATAGACGATGCGCCGCGCGCCGACCTCGACCCCTTTTGCCTCCGGCCCGAGTTTCGCGACCCGCCCGACGATCTCGTGGCCGAGGGCGAGCGGCAGCTTCACGCCGCGATCCTTCAGCGACATCACCTGCCCGCCGCCGAGGTCGTAGCTGCCTTCCCAGACATGCAGGTCGGAATGGCAGACGCCGCAATGCGTCACCTCCAGCAGCACCTCGGTGCCCGCCGGCTGCGGCGTCGGCAGCTCGATCTCCTGCAGCGGTGCGGCGTTCTCCACCACGGCCCAGGCGCGCATCGTCCGTCCCTCCGGCGCTCTTGTGCGCGCGATGGGAGCGCGTGGCGCGCCGCGGGTCAACCCGGCGTCACGGGGCGGGCGGGGCGCCGGGGCCGTGGCGGGCGCCTTGCAGCACCTGTTTTTCCAGCTGCTCCACCTCGTCGGTCTGGCCGCGCTGCTGCGCCGGGCTGAGCGCAACGCCGGCGGACTTCTCCTGGGCATGGATCTGGCCGGGCGGCAGTACATGGTCCTGGCCGTTCCAGATGTCGCCCAGACGCGCGGGCGGCGGTTGCTCCTGCGCCGCGGCGAACGTGGGGAACAGCAGGGCGGCGGCGGCGGCGGACGCGAAGATGACGTGCATTTGCGGCCTCCTCTTGCCCAGTAACGCGCCGGTTTCGGGCGGGATGCGAGGGGACGGACCCTGCCACGCCGCGTCGCGCGGCGCAGCGACTGGACGCCGCCATGGGCGGGGAGGTGACGGCGGCGCCCGGATTGCGCATCCTGGCCGCAGAGGAGAAAAAACATGCGCCGTTACCGCATCGCCGCCATTCCCGCCGACGGCATCGGGCCGGAGGTGATCGACGCCGGGCTGGAAGTGCTCGCTGCCCTGGCCGGCCGCGTCGGCTTCGCGCTCGACGTGGACCGCTACGACTGGGGCTCGGCGCGCTACCGCCGCACCGGCGCGATGATGCCGGCGGACGGGCTGGCACAACTGCGCACCGCCGACGCGATCTATTTTGGCGCCGTCGGCGCGCCCGACATCCCCGACGCGATCACGCTCTGGGGGCTGCGGCTCGCCATCGCGCAGGGGTTCGACCAATACGCCAACATCCGCCCGACGCGCATCCTGGCGGGCGTGGCCAGCCCGCTGCGCGATGTGGCGCCGGCCGATCTCGACTGGCTCATTATCCGCGAGAACAGCGAGGGCGAATATGCCGGCCAGGGCGGGCGGTCGCATCGTGGCTTTCCCGAGGAAGTGGCCACCGAGGTCGCCATCTTCACCCGCGCCGGCGTGACGCGGATCATGCGCTATGCCTTCGCCGAGGCGCAGCGCCGGCCGGGAAAACACCTGACCGTGGTGACCAAGTCGAACGCGCAGCGGTTCGGACTCGTGCTGTGGGACGAGGTGGCGGCCGAGGTGGCGCGCGACTATCCCGACGTGACCTGGGACAAGGAGTTGGTGGATGCCATGACGGTGCGCATGGTGCGCCGTCCGGCGAGCCTCGACACGGTGGTCGCGACCAATCTGCACGCCGACATCCTCACCGACCTCGCCGCGGCGCTGGCCGGCAGCATCGGCATCGCGCCGACCGGCAACATCGACCCGACGCGCCGTTTTCCGTCGATGTTCGAGCCGATCCACGGAGCCGCCTTCGACATCACCGGCAAAGGCATCGCCAACCCGGTCGGCAGTTTCTGGACCGCGAGCCTGATGCTAAAACATCTCGGCGAGCACGAGGCCGCGGCGGTGCTGCTGGCGGCGATCGAGCAGGTGTGCGCCGCCGGCATCGTCACCCCCGACCTCGGCGGGCGCGCGACCACGAAGGACGTGACACGCGCGGTCGCCGACGCGCTGCGCGGGGTAAATCGGCCGGGCGGATAATTAAAGCAAACTGCTTTAATCCTGCCCGGCACCGCGCCGGCCGCGCCGCTCAGCCTCCCGCCGCCGGCGGCAGCGACATCACGCCCGGCGCGAAGAAATAAAACAGCACGCCGATCAGGATCAGGTAGGCGAGCAGGATCAGTGTCCAGCCCATGTTGTGACGGATGATCTGCCCTTCGTCGCGCACGAACCGGCTGGTGGAAACGCCCACGCTCGCGGTCTGCGGGGCGATCGGCTTGCCGATCTCCGCGCCCACCGAGTTCAGCGTCGGCAGCAGCAGCGCCGGGAAGCCCAGCAGGCGGCCCACCGAGGCCTGGAATGCGCCGAACATGGCGTTGGTCGAGGTATTGCTGCCCGACAGCGCCACCCCGATCCAGCCGAGGATCGGCGCGACCACGATGAACCACGGGCCGATCTTGGAAAAGCCCGAGGCGAGCGAGGCGGCCATGCCGGAATAGTTGAACACATAGGCCAGTCCGAAGATGAACACTCCGACCAGCATCGCGCCCCACATCTGGTGCCAGGTGCGGGCAAAAATCCCGGCAAGCTGCGCCTGCCGCACCCTCAGCAGCAGGGCGACGATGATCCAGGACGCGCAGATCGCCGTGCCGCCAATGAACGGGCTGAACACGAACGCGGCGCTGACCGTCTTGGCCGGAGCCAGCGAGGAATGCGCCGCCACCGCCAGGCTGAACAGCCGCACGCGGGGCAGGTGCGACCACGGCCCGGTCCACAGGACGACGACCACAATCAGCACCAGGAAGGGCAGCCAGGCGCGCGCCACCTCGCCGGCCCGCAAGGCCCGCCCGCCGGCAGCGGCGGCCTGCACGGCGGCGCTCACCGGCGCGCCGCCATAGCCCAGCATCTCGGCGGGGCGCCAGACCCGCAGCAGCAGCAGCAGCGCCGCGAAGCAGACGATCGAGCCGGTCACGTCCGGCAGATAGGGGCCCAGATAGACCGCGACCGGGAACTGCCCGGCGATGTAGCCGAGCGACCCGACGATCGCCAGCGGCCAGCCGCCGCGGATGCCGTTCCATCCGCTGACCAGATAGATCAGCACCCAGGGCGGCAGCAGCGCCAGCACCGCAACGATATGGCCGATGGAACTCGACAGCGCCATCAGCGGCAGGCCGGTCACGGCGGCCAGCGCGATGATCGGCACGCCGAGCGCGCCATACGACACCGGCGCGTTGTTGGCGATGGCGGCCACGCGGATCGCATCCAGGTCGGGGATGCCAACCGCGATCAGGATGGGCGCCACCACCGCCCAGGGATAGCCGAAGCCGACCAGCCCCTCCAGCAGCGCGCCGAAGGCCCAGGCGAACAGCAGCGTCTGCACGCGCACATCGCCGGTGCCCTGGGCGGTGAGCCAGATGCGGAACGTCTCGAACGTGCCGGTCGCGATCAGGGTGTTGAACAGCACCACGCCCCAGAAGGTGATCCAGTCCACTGCCCAGATGCCGGTCAGCGAGCCATAGATGTAGGAGGCGATGCCAAGCCCGGTCGGCATGCCCCAGACGACGATCCCCAGCACCAGCGTCACCAGCGAGCCGATCAGCGTGGCGAGCCAGGCGGTCACCCGCAGCACGGCCAGCAGCACGAGCAGCAGCACGACCGGGATCAATGCAATCAGCCAAGTGACGAACAGATGGCCGGTCGGATTAAGCACCTGATCGAACATCTTTTTTCCTCCCCCTGTCCGCCCGGTCTGACGCCGGACCCGGACGCCCCCGCCCACGTAGCAAGCCCCTGCCGCACCCATCGGGCGCACCAGGGGTTCAATTATCACGAGTGCAGCGATTCTGAACCAGCTATCTTCGGCGCCGCGCCGGGAAATCTCTGCGGGAGCGGCGGGCCCCGCGCCGCCGCCGCGGTGTCGCGATCATCCCGGCGGCGTGGTGAAGAACCACGGATGGCCGTCGAGGTCGCGCGCCGTGTAGGTGCGGCCGTACGGCTCGTCGTGCGGCGGCTGCACGATCTCCGCGCCCGCCGCCTTGGCCCGCGCATGGTGCGCATCGACATCGGCGAGATAGACGAACACGCCCATCGTCGTGAGCCGGGCCTCGCGCGGGCTGAGCATGCCCGAACTCCCCGCGCCCTGCCCCAGCATGATGCGCTGACCATGCAGCGACATTTCCGCGTGCATGCCGCCGCTCGGCGTTCCGGTACGCATGTCCTCGGTAAAGCCGAAGGCGCGCGCGAGGAAGTCCAGCGCCGCGGGAACGTCGCGACAGAACAGGTACGGGATGATCTGCGTCGTCATGTCGGCTCCTCCCTGTGCCGCCAGCCGCCCGCAAGCGTGCGCAGCATGCGCCGCAGCCCCGCCCATTGCTGCGCCGCATAGCTGCCGGTCGCCAGCGCCTCCTCCGCCGTCGGGTCGCCCGTCCGCACGTAGTCGCGGGAAAAGTCCGCCGTGCCGAACAGCATGTCCCACCACGGCAGCACCCCGCCGTAGTTGACGCTGCGCTGCCCCGCGGCCAGCACGCCGTGATGCGCGCGATGGAAGCGCGGCGAGACCACCAGCCGCTCGCCGACCCGGCCGAACGACAGCCGCGTGTTGGCGTGCGACAGGCTCTCGATCAGGCGCAGCAGCAGCACCAGCAGCGGGAACTGCATCGGCGGAATGCCGATCAACAGGGCGACCGCGGTGAACCAGACGAAGCCGATGATGTCGTCGAGCAGATGGTTGCGGTCGTCCGACCAGAACGTCATCTGCCGCTGGGCGTGATGCACCGCATGCAGCGCATACCACCAGTCAAACACGTGGCTCAGCCGGTGGCGCCAGTACTCGGAAAAATCCAGGATCACGATATAGAGACAAAACGTCAGCGCCGGCCGGCCCAGCAGGAACGGAAAGAAACGCTCCAGCGTCGGCGGGATGATGCCGTGGTCGGTGAGAAAGCCGTTCAGCGCCACCTGCAACTGGTAGAACAGCACGAACGTCACCAGCGGCAGCAGGCCGACGCGCGAGAGCACTGTGTACAGCACATCGACGCCGACCGCTTTGCGGTCCGGCCAGCGCTCGACCGGGCGCAGCCGCTCCAGCGGCAGGCAGATAGCGTAGGTCGCGACCACCTGCGCCACGCCATAGACCGCGAACAGCACCCAGCCGAAGCCGATCTCCTCCCACTGCATCAGGTCGAGGCGATACAGCAGCGGCAGCACGATCGTCTGGTGCAGCCACCCGGCGGCGAGATCGAACGGCAGCGTCGGACTCATCGGCTCGCCTGGGCCGACGGCTCGGCGCGGGGATTGAGGAACAGCCCGTGCGGCGAGCGGCCGACCGCGATCGACTGCACCGCCCCCGTGGCCGGATCGAGCACCGCGACGCCGCGCGCGAAACGCTGCGTGATCCACAGTTTGCCATCCGGCGCGAAGGCAATGTCGTCCGGTCCGCCGGGCACGTCATAGCTGCGCCGCGCCGTCAGCGTCGCCGCATCCAGCGCAGTCGTGGTGCCGACGACGCGGTTGTTCACCCACAGCACACGCCCATCAGGCGAGAGGAACAGCTGGTGCGCCCCTTTGCCGGTCTTCACCATCCGCTCGGTGCTTCCGTCGGCGGGATCGACCACGGCGAACCCGTCCTCGCCCATCAGCGCCACCAGCACGCGCCCGTGCAGCCACAGCACGCCGGCCGGCGCGCGGCCGACCCTTGCGTCCCACAGCACGCGCATCGCCCGCAGGTCGATCGCCGCCAGCCGCCCGGTGCCCTGCAGCGAGACGAACACGCGCCCGCCGTCGGGCGAATACGCGAGATGGCTCGGCATCGTGCGCAGCTTGAAGCGTTTTACAAGTTTCAAGGTGGCGGCGTCGTAGATGTCCACCTGGTTGCGCGCCAGCCCGTTGACGGCGAGGTATTTGCCGTCCGGGCTGAAGCCGAGCTGGTACGGGTCGGCGCATGGCACCTGGCGGCGCAGCGCGAACGTGTCGGGGTCGAAGTCGAACAGCGTGTTGCCGACCGTGTCGCCCACCAGCAGGTCGCGCCCGTCCGGCGTCAGCGCCCAGTGGTGCGGCTCGCGCAGCACCGGGATGCGGCGGATCTCGCGGCGCTGCGACATGTCCACGACACTCAGCGAGGCGTCGCCGGAATTGAGCACCAGCACGGCGCCCTGCGCCAGCGCGGCGCCCGCGAGCGGCACGGCGAGCGGCAGGGCAAGCAGGAACGCACGCAGCGCCTTACGCATGGGGCAAAGCCGTCCCTGTCCAGACACAAGGCGCTTGTAGCACGCGGCTGCGACGTCGCGCGAGCGTTGCAGCGCAGCACGGCAGGCCGGTCCGGCATGCGCGTTCGCGCGCCACGCCGGGCCGGCTCCTGAGCAAAGTTTCGGCATTTGCATCCCAATTCCGCGACAACCTGCCCGCCCCCGGTTGGCATGCGCCTTGCGTGCCCATGAGCGAGGCAGCCGGGGGCTGCCGCTGACCACACAAGAAACCGCAAGGAACCTCAGATGGCATCTTTCCGCACATGGCTGCGCGGCGCGGCGCTCGGCGCGGCCGCACTGGCGGCTGTCCTGCCGCCGGGCGCCGCGCGCGCCGAGGATACGATCAAGGTCGGCATCCTGCACTCGCTCTCCGGCACGATGGCAATCAGCGAGACCACGCTGAAGGACGTGATGCTGATGCTGATCGACGAGCAGAACAAGAAAGGCGGCCTGCTCGGCAAGAAGCTGGAGGCCGTCGTCGTCGATCCGGCCTCCAACTGGCCGCTGTTCGCCGAGAAGGCGCGCGAGCTGCTGACCGTGGACAAGGTCGCCGCCGTATTCGGCTGCTGGACATCGGTGTCGCGCAAGTCGGTGCTGCCGGTGTTCGAGGAGCTGAACGGCATCCTGTTCTACCCGGTGCAGTACGAGGGCGAGGAGAGCAGCCGCAACGTCTTCTACACCGGCGCGGCGCCCAACCAGCAGGCGATCCCGGCGGTGAATTACCTGATGGACGAGGAAGGCGTAAAACGCTGGGTGCTGGAAGGCACCGACTATGTCTATCCGCGCACCACCAACAAGATTCTTGAGGCGTACCTCAAGAGCAAGGGCGTCGCCGACGCCGACATCATGATCAACTACACGCCGTTCGGCTTCGCCGACTGGCAGAACGAGGTCGCGAAGATCAAGCAGTTCGGCTCGCAGGGCAAGAAGACGGCAGTGGTCTCCACCATCAACGGCGACGCCAACGTGCCGTTCTACAAGGAGCTCGGCAACCAGGGCATCAAGGCGACCGACATCCCGGTGGTGGCGTTCTCGGTCGGCGAGGAGGAGCTGGCCGGCCTCGACACGAAACCGCTGATCGGCCATCTCGCCGCGTGGAACTACTTCGAGAGCATCGACACGCCCGCCAACAAGGCGTTCATCAAGGAGTGGCACGACTTCACGAAGAAGCCCAGCCGCACCACCAACGACCCGATGGAGGCGCACTACATCGGCTTCAACATGTGGGTGAAGGCGGTCGAGAAGGCCGGCACGACGGACCCGACCAAGGTGATCGACGCGATGATCGGCGTCACCGTGCCGAACCTGACCGGCGGCTACGCGACCATGATGCCGAACCACCACATCACCAAGCCGGTGTTCATCGGCGAGATCCAGGGCGATGGGCAGTTCAACGTGGTCTGGCAGACGCCGGGCGAGGTGGTGGCGCAGGAATGGTCGCCGTACCTGCCCGGCTCGCGCGACCTGATCGCCGATTGGCGCCACCCGCTTTATTGCGGCAACTTCAACGTCAAGACCGGCAAGTGCGGCGGCGCCAGCGCCAGCAAGTGATGCCGCGCGCAGGCGACCACGGGGGGCGGGGCCATCCCGCCCCCGTCCCTTCCGTGCCAACGAGAGCCGCATGAATTTGCTTCGAGTCCTGTTGCTGCTGCTCGCGTTCTGTCCGCTCGCCGCGTACGGGCAGGACGATCCGTTCGCCGGACTCGCCGGCACCTACGAGGAAATCCGCCACGCCGTCGACGCGCTCGCGGTGTCCGGCAATCCGCACGCCGAGCCGACCGTCGCAGCGTTGCAGGCCGGCACGCTGTTCGTCGCACCCGACAAGTCGCTGTGGATCAGGCAGGGCGACACGCTGACCAATGCGCGCACCGGCGAGAAAGGCACGCCGGAAGGCGAACTCAAGCGCGTGCGGCTCAACAACGCCGTGCGCCGCTCGATCGAAGCGGCGATGGGCGCGCTGACGTTGTTCTCCGCCGATCCGGCGCGCCGGATGAAGGCCGCGTCCGACCTGTTCGAGCAGCACGACGCCGCCACCCTGCCGGTGCTGACCCGCGCGCTCGCCAAGGAACAGGACAAGGCGGTGCGCCGCGAGATGGCACAGGCGCGCGCCGCGGCGCTGCTTTCCGCCAACGACGCACCGGTGCCCGACCGGCTCGCCGCGGTCGAGGTGCTGCGCGCGCGTGGCGACCTCGCGGCGAGCAACCTGCTCGAGTCGCTCAGCAACCAGCCGCCTTCGGTCGCCGCCGCCGCCGCGCGCGCGGTCGCCGCGATCAAGCGCGTGCAGCAGATGTGGGCGCTGGCACAGGGCGTGTTTTACGGGCTGTCGCTCGGCTCGGTGCTGCTGCTGGCGGCGGCGGGGCTCGCGATCACGTTCGGCGTCATGGGCGTGATCAACATGGCCCACGGCGAGATGGTGATGCTCGGCGCCTACACGACTTTTTTGGTGCAGCAGGCGATCACCGCCTGGGCGCCGGCGCTCTCAGGGATCGGCGTGGTGCTCGCCGTACCGGCGTCGTTCGTCGTCGCCGGCGCGGTCGGCATCGCCATCGAGCGATTGCTGATCCGCTTCCTCTACGGCCGGCCGCTGGAAACGCTGCTCGCCACCTGGGGCCTCTCGCTCGTGTTGCAGCAGGCGGTGCGCAGCATTTTCGGCGCCTCCAACCGCGACGTGACCACGCCGGCATGGATGAGCGGCGCGGCGCAATGGGGCGGGCTGACCATCACCTTCAACCGGCTCTACATCATCATCTTCGCGGTGCTGGTGCTGGCGGCGCTGATGGCGGTGCTGCGCTACACGCCGCTCGGGTTGCAAATGCGTGCGGTGACGCAGAACCGGCGCATGGCGGCGGCGATGGGCATCCGCACGCCCTGGATCGACGCGCTGACGTTCGGCCTGGGCTCCGGGGTCGCCGGCATGGCGGGCGTGGCGCTGAGCCAGATCGACAATGTCAGCCCCAATCTGGGCCAGGGCTACATCATCGATAGTTTCATGGTCGTGGTGTTCGGCGGCGTCGGCAATCTGTGGGGAACCGTAGTCAGCGCGCTGACGCTCGGCATCGTCAACAAGTTCCTCGAACCGCTGGCGGGCGCGGTGCTGGCGAAAATTCTGGTCCTCGTGCTGCTGATTTTGTTCATCCAGCGCAAGCCGCGCGGGCTGTTCCCGCTCAAGGGCCGGGCGGTGGAGGCATGAGCCGTACTTCCACCACGCTCTGCCTCGCCCTCGTGCTCGGCGGCGCGGTGCTGCTGGCGGCGCTCAACCTGGCGGTGCCGCAGGAATCCGCGCTGCACGTGCCGACCTACACCGTGTCGCTGTTCGGCAAATATCTGTGCTATGCGATGCTGGCGGTCGCTGTCGATCTGGTGTGGGGATTCGCCGGGATATTGAGCCTCGGCCATGCCGCGTTCTTCGCGCTCGGCGGCTACGCGATGGGCATGTACCTGATGCGCCAGATCGGCACGCGCGGCGTCTATGGCAACGCCGTCCTGCCCGACTTCATGGTGTTCCTGAACTGGAAGTCGCTGCCGTGGTACTGGCACGGCTTCGATCACCCGGCCTTCGCCATCGCGATGGTGCTGCTGGTGCCCGGCCTGCTGGCGCTGGTGTTCGGCTGGCTCGCCTTCCGCAGCCGCGTCACCGGCGTCTATCTCTCGATCATCACGCAGGCGCTGACCTACGCGCTGCTGCTGGCGTTCTTCCGCAACGACATGGGGTTCGGCGGCAACAATGGCCTGACCGATTTCAAGGACATGTTTTCCATCCCGCTCCACGCGGACGCCACGCGCGACGGATTGCTGGTTGCGACCGCGCTGTTTCTCGCCGTCGAGCTGCTGATCGCGCGCTACGTCGTCACGTCGCGATTTGGCAAAGTGCTGATTGCGGTGCGCGACGTGGAGAGCCGCACGCGCTTCCTCGGCTACCGGCCGGAGGCGTACAAGCTGTTCGTGTTCGTGCTCTCGGCGATGATGGCGGGCGTCGGCGGCGCGCTCTACGTGCCGCAGGTCGGCATCATCAACCCGGGCGAATTCTCGCCCGCCAACTCGATCGAGGCGGTGATCTGGGTCGCGGTCGGCGGGCGCGGCACGCTGGTCGGCGCGGTGCTCGGCGCGGTGCTGGTCAATCTCGGCAAGACCTTCTTCACCGGCGCGCTGCCGGAACTCTGGCTGTTCGCGCTCGGCGCGCTGTTCATCCTGGTCACGCTGCTGCTGCCCGGCGGCCTGCTCGGGCTGGCGCGGCGCCGCCGGCCGCGCGCGGTGCCGACCACGCCGGCGCCGGAGCCAGCGGAATGAGGCATCGCGACACGCTGCTCTATCTCGACGGCGTCACCGTCAGTTTTGACGGTTTTCGTGCGCTGAACGCCTTGTCGCTGATCCTGGAGCGCGGCGAGATGCGCGCCGTGATCGGCCCCAACGGCGCCGGCAAGACCACGATGATGGACGTCATCACCGGAAAAACCCGCCCCGATGCCGGGCAGGTCGTGTTCGGCGCCGACACCGACCTGACGCGCCTCGACGAGCCGGACATCGCGGCGCTGGGCATCGGCCGGAAATTCCAGAAGCCGACGGTGTTCGAGCCGCATACGGTATGGGACAATCTGCTGCTGGCGCTCGCCGGCGACCGCCGGCCGCGTTTTACGCTGTGGGCGCGCCAGACCGACGCGGAGCGCGACCGGATCGAGGCGATCCTCGCCACCATCCGCCTCGCCGAACACCGCCATCGCCGTGCCGGGGCGCTCTCGCACGGCCAGAAACAGTGGCTGGAGATCGGCATGCTGCTGGCGCAGGAGCCGGAACTGCTGCTGGTGGACGAGCCGGTCGCCGGCATGACCGACGCCGAGACCGAGCAGACAGCCGAACTGCTGCGCGAGATCAACCGCACGCGCAGCGTCGTGGTGGTCGAGCACGACATGGCGTTCGTGCGCGCGCTGGACGTGAAGGTGACGGTGCTGCACGAAGGGTCTGTCCTCTCCGAAGGCAGCATCGACCATGTCAGCGGCGATCCGCGCGTGGTGGAAGTGTATCTGGGGCGCTGACCGATGCTGGAAGTCCGCGATGTCAGCCTGCATTACGGCGCCGCGATCGCGCTGCGGCACGTGTCGCTGAACGCCGCCGTTGGCGAGGTGACCTGCCTGCTCGGCCGCAACGGCGTCGGCAAGACCAGCCTGCTGCGCGCCATCACCGGCGCGCATCCGGTGAGCAGCGGCACGATTTTCTGGGACGGCGCCGACATCACCCGGCTGGCGCCGTACGAAAGGGCGCGGCGCGGCATTGCCTGGGTGCCGCAGGGACGCGACATTTTTCCGCTGCTCACGGTGCGCGAGAATCTCGATACCGGCTTCGCGGTGCTGCCGCGCGGCAAGCGTCGCGTGCCGGATGACGTTTTCGAGCTGTTCCCGGTGCTGAAGTCGATGCTGCGGCGGCGCGGCGGCGACCTTTCGGGCGGGCAGCAGCAGCAACTGGCGATCGCACGCGCGCTGGTCATGGGCCCGCGCCTGCTGGTGCTCGACGAGCCGACCGAGGGCATCCAGCCCTCCATCATAAAGGACATCGGCCGCGTCATCGCGCTGCTGCGCGCGCGGGGGGACATGGCCATCCTGCTGGTCGAGCAGTATTTCGACTTCGCGCAGGAGCTGGCACAGCGCATCGCGGTGATGGACCGCGGCGACATCGTGCTGGCGGGACGGCGCGAGGAACTGGATGAGCACGAGGTCCGTCGCCGCCTCTCGGTCTGACCTGCAACGCGCCACGGGGAGCCTGCGCATCGCGGTGACGCGGCGCGGCGCGGCGAACGTGCTCGCCGACCTGCGGCAGGAGGGGTGCCTGAAGGCCCGGTTTCCGCGGCCGGACGGCTGGTTCGCGGCGGTGACGCTGAACAGCTCCGGCGGGGTCGCCGGCGGCGATGCACTCGACGCGGCGTTCGAGGTCGGTCCCGGCGCCTGCGCCAGCTTCGCTTCGCAGGCCGCCGAGCGGTTCTATCGCGCGCGCGGCGCCGATGCGCCCGCGCGCATCCGCACGCGCATCGCGGTGGCGGAGGGTGCGGCGGCCGAATGGCTGCCGCAGGAATTGATTTGCTTCGACGGCGCCGCGCTCGACCGGGTGCTGGAGATCGAGTTGGCCGAAGATGCGTGGTTTCTCGGCGTGGAAAGCCTGGTGTTCGGCCGCGCCGCAATGGGCGAGCGCGTCACCGCATTGCACCTGAGAGATACCATCCGCATCCGCCGCGCCGGCCGCCTGATCCTGCACGACGCGGTGCGGCTGATCGGCGATGCCACAAGAATCCTCGGCCGCCCGGCGGTGGCGCGCGGCGGGACGGCGGTGGCGACGCTGGTGCATGTCGGCCCGGCGGCCGAGGCGCAGCGCGATGCCCTGCGCGTCGCCTGGGCAGACGCGGCGGCGGAGACCGGGGCGAGCGCCTGGGACGGGATGCTGGTCGGGCGCATCGTCGCCGCCGATGGCGCTTCGCTTCGCGCCGCCGTGCTCGCCGCCCTCGCCGCGCTGCGCGCCGGCCGCGCGCTGCCGCGCGTGTGGCTGTGCTGACCGGCGCTGCCCTGCGGCAGGCTATGGCATCGCCGAGCTGTGGTGATGCACGATCAGCCAATGGCTGCCGTACGGCGCGTAGATGTAGGTGTAGCGCGCATGCACCTTCACCCTGCTGCCCGGCGCGGGACCGTCCACGGTGAACGTATAGGTGCCCACGTCATACGCCAGGTTGCAGCCGACATGGATCGTGCGCGAGTTGATGGCGCCTTGCGGATGCTTCTTGAGGAAACCCACGAAATAGCCGCGGATCGCCGCCGGGCCGATCAGCGGCCCATCCTCCAGCGTCGGCAGCAGCACGGCGTCGGCGGCGTAGGTCCGCGTCACCGCGTCCGGGTCATTGGTCGCCAGCGCCGCGTTCCAGTGGTCGAACAGCGCCCCCACGTCCGCCCGCGTGATCGCGCGGCAGCGTTCCTGCGTTGGCACGCGCTGCGCCTGCGCCGCCACGCCCGGCAGCCCGGCCAAGCCGGCCGCCAGCATCAATAATGCAAGTCGCTTTCCGAAATAACGCATCGCATCCTCCCTTATCGAAATGGCGGCTCGTCGAAGCTGCGCAGCTTGCGGCTGTGCAGCGCGCCGACATCGTCGCGCAGGATGTCCAGCGCCGCCAGCCCGATCGCCAGGTGCTCGCCGACGGCGCGCTGGTAGAACGCGCTCGCCGCCCCCGGCAGCTTGATCTCGCCGTGCAGCGGCTTGTCGGAGACGCAGAGCAGTGTGCCATACGGCACCCGCAGTCGGTAGCCTTGGGCGGCCAGCGTGCCGCTCTCCATATCGACGGCGATGGCGCGGGAGAGGTTGATGCGGCGGCGCTCGTTGCTCCAGCGCAGTTCCCAGTTGCGGTCGTCGTAGGTCACCACGGTGCCGGTACGCAGCCGGCGCTTCAGCGCCTCGCCGTGCTCGCCGGTTACGCGCGCCGCCGCCTGCTGCAGCGCCACCTGCACCTCGGCCAGCGCCGGCACCGGCACCTCGGGCGGCACCAGGTCGTCGAGGATCTTGTCGCGGCGCAGATAGCCGTGGGCGAGCACATAGTCGCCGATGGTCTGGCTCTGCCGCAATCCGCCGCAATGGCCGATCATCAGCCAGCAATGCGGGCGCAGCACCGCGAGATGGTCAGTGATGTTTTTCGCATTCGCCGGGCCCACGCCGATATTGAGGATGCTCACGCCCTCGCCGCCGCCCGCGCGGCAGAGATGGTAGGCCGGCATCTGGTAGCGGTCCCAGGGCGCGTCCTGCGCGATCCGCTCGGCCGAAACCGGGTCATCGCCGCGCCGCACCACGCCGCCGCCGGGCAGCAGCAGCCGGTCGTACGGCCCTTCGGCCCGCGTCAGCTCGGCGATGCCCAGGCGCACGAACTGATCGACGTAGCGCTGGTAGTTGGTCAGGAGAATCCAGGGCTGCACGGCGCGCCAGTCGGTGCCGGTGTAGTGGACGAGGCGGCGCAGCGAGTAATCGACGCGCACGGCATCGAACAGCGCCAGCGGCAGCGGTGCGCCCTCCGGCGCCTGCCACAGCCCGTCCGCCACCTCGTCGCCAACCGCGGAGAGCATCGGGGTGGGGAAGTGGCGCGCCAGTTCGCCGGGCGTGACCTGGCCCTGGAACAGCTCGTCGCCGGCATCGAGCACATAAGGGTAGGGGATTTCCTGCCCGCTCGGCCGCACCGCCAGCACGGCGCCGAATTCTTCCACCAGCGGGTGCAGCTGCTGCAGCAGGTAGCTGCGGAAGGCGTCCGGCTGGGTGACGGTGGTGGCGTAGATGCCGGGCGCCGACAGCTTGGCCCAGGCGCGGCGGGTGAACGGCGGCGGCCCGCTCGGCTGCCAGGTCAGTCGCAGCTCGGGGTAGCGGAAGCGCGCCCGCTCGGCGCCGTCGGGCGGGGTGCCGTCGGCGACGAAGCGGGCGAGCGCCGCGCGCAGGGCGGAGACCGATTCGGCATGCAGCGCCTCCAGCCGATCGACGGCCTGCTCGGGCGAAAGCGTATGGGCGGCCACGGCGGAGTGTGCGCTCCCGGGTTGCGGGCGCATGCATGGCAGCCGGGGCGGTGCCGGGCAAGTCAAACGCGCGATGCGAAGCCGCATCGAGCGGCGTGGCGGCGTTTGACGCGACGGGGCGGAGACCCTAGAAGCACAGCGGCAAACGTCGTGTGACCAGTCTCTCCCGGCGGAGGGGTGGCCGAGCGGCTGAAGGCGGCGGTTTGCTAAACCGTTGTACACTGTAAAGGTGTACCGGGGGTTCGAATCCCCCTCCCTCCGCCAGTCACCCAGCACAACATCCTGATTTTGCTTAGAATTGTAGCGCGCTGAGTTTTTCTACCCCCAAATCTACCCCCAAGGCCGCGCCGGATACCCCTCCCCGGCGCTTTGCCGCCACCGCGCAGTCTGCCTTTTGTAGGGCGGGAAATTCCTCGCGCGCACGGTCCATCCTCGCC
>CAWAZU010000038.1:0-41464 GCA_963786445.1 uncultured Pseudomonadota bacterium | reverse complement strand
TTTAATCTTGGGGTCGTGGGTTCGAGTCCCACCGGGCTCACCAAGGAAATCAAGAGATTCCGGCCGGATTTTGGGACGAAAGCGAAGCGCCGCCCGGTGAACCGCGCCGGGTCTGCCGGAGGCAGTGGGGGACCAACCGCCGGACAATTCGGGGCCGCGCAACCTGCGGCCCTCAGGGACCTCGGGCCGCCCCCTCGAGCCGCGCCGCCGCGAAGCGGTCTCGGACGACCCGCCCCTGCAATCGCGTCAGCCCCGCCAGCGTGTTCGACACGGTGCCGAACTTGTGGATGTTCCGGTGCAACAGCTCCAGCCGCTGGTCCGTCTCGTCGGTGTCCACGACCAGCTCGTAATGGATCGCCAGCAGCCGCGGCGAGCGCATGCTGCGTTCCGCGCGAACCCGAACGCTGGCGCCGCGCCAGCGGAATTGCAGCACCGGCGCGATCCGCTCGATCCCTTTCAGCATGCAGCCCGCCAGCGACGCCAGCAGCAGTTCCACCGGGTCGAACGCATCCGCGCAGCCGTCCGCATCGGTGTCGAGCAGCAGCCGTGCCGCCTTGCACTCCGCCACGCTGCCATGCGCATCGAGCCGGCGAACCGTGATCTCGTAATCCGTAACGAGAGCGCAACCGGGTTGCGGCATCCCCTCCTCCCGCGAGGCGCCGCCCCGCGAAACCCGCCCATTGGTGCGGCCGCGCCGTTTCCCACGTGTTAACGCAGGTCCCCCGCCGCATCGCCGGCGTTTGACGGGCGATCCGGCACGGCACATGATCGCGCACCGCGTCACCGGGGAGCATGACATGCCGTTCGCGCGCGAAACCGGCGGCGCCGCGTCACACCGGCGCGAGCACGTCCCCGCCGAGGAATGGCAGGCGCGCCTCGATCTCGCCGCGCTCTATCGGCTGGTGGCGCTGCACGGCTGGGACGACATGATCTTCACGCATTTGTCGGCGCGCGTTCCCGGCCCCGAACAGCATTTCCTGATCAATCCGTACGGCATGTTCTTCGAGGAGATCACTGCCTCGTCGCTGGTCAAAGTGGACCGCGACGGCAATGTCGTCGAGGACACGGAATACGGCATCAACCCGGCCGGCTTTACTATCCACTCCGCCATCCACATTGCGCGGCCCGACGCACATTTCATCATGCATCTGCACTCCGATCAGGGTGTCGCGGTGGCGGCGCAGGCCGCGGGGCTGCTGCCGCTGACCCAGCACGCGCTCGCCGTGCTGCCCGCTCTCGCCTATCACGATTACGAGGGCATCGCGCTCAACCTGGACGAGAGGGAGCGGCTGGCGCGCGATCTCGGATCGAAGACCCTGATGCTGCTGCGCAACCACGGCACGCTCGCGGTCGGCGCCACGGCGGCGGAGGCGTGGCTCGGCCTGTTCTTCCTCGAACGCGCCTGTCGCCAGCAGATCATGGCGCTGACCGCCGGGCGCGATGGCGTGCTGATCGCGCCGGAAGCGGCGCAGGCGGAAGTGCGGGCGCAGACCTTGCGCGGCGCCGTCCCGATGGCGGCGCGGCTGGCCTGGCCGGGCCTGCTGCGCCTGCTCGACCGGCGCTCGCCCGGCTACGCGGTGTAGTCCCGCGGCCACAGAGGATTCTTTGTTGAGATGTCGCACTTGCGCCGGCCGCCGATCGGTGCAAATTAACCGAACGGTAAAGAAACGATACGATGTCGCGTCATGGTCCGGCGTTGCTTCCTGATGGCGGCCCTGCTGGCCGCGCCGCTTCCGGCTTTCGCGCAGTCGGATCGCGGCCCCTATATCAGTCTCGGTGCGGGCGTGGGCTTGCAGCAGGATGAGATCGCGCTGGCCGACCCCGCCATCGGGCAGACCGCCAACAAATTCTGGTCGTTCGGGCCGGGGTTTTCCGGGCAGGTGAGCATCGGCTACGCGCTGGGCAACGGCCTGCGCGCCGAACTGGAGGGCGATTTCCTCTCTAACCGCGTAACCGGTTACGGCCCGGTCAGCCCGTCGCGGAACGCCACCGGCACCGAGCAGAAATATGGCGGCATGGTCAACGTCCTGTACGACGTTAACCTTGGCCTGCCGGTGTTTCCCTATTTCGGCGTCGGCGTCGGCGGGCAGATCGTCTCGCAAAGCAATTTTACCCAGGCCCCGACCGGCTTCGTGTTCCCGCCCGGCGCCGTGCGCAGCGGCACCCAGTCCGTGGGCGCGTTCGCCTACCAGGCGATCGCGGGCGTCGCCTGGCCGGTCGCCGCCGTGCCGGGCCTGTCGCTGACCGCGGAGTACCGTTTCCTCGGCATCGACGATGGCGACGCCGGGTTCCTGCGCCACGCCTACGCCGACACGCCAGCGGGGCCGGCCCTCATCGGCATCGGCCGGACGCAGTTCATCAACGACTTCAACCATTCGATCCTGCTCGGGCTGCGCTATGCGCTGTTCCCGCCGCCCCCGCCGGCGCCGGCGGCACCGCTCGCCGGCGCGGCGCCGGCCGCCGCGCCCGCCCCGGCACCGACACGCACCTATCTCGTGTTCTTCGATTTCGACCGTGCCGACCTGAGCGAGCGCGCCCGCCAGATCATCGCCGAGGCCGCCGCCGCCTCCGCCCGCGTCCAGCTCACCCGCATCGAGGTCAAGGGCTACACTGACGCCGCCGGCACCGCCGCCTACAACAACGCGCTGTCGCTGCGTCGCGCGCAGGCGGTGCGGACGGAGTTGGTGCGCGACGGCGTGGCGGAGAACGCCATCAGCGTGCAGGGGCTCGGCGAGACGCATCCGCTGGTGCCGACGGCCGCCGGCGTGCGCGAGCCGCAGAACCGGCGCGTCGAGATCATCCTGCGCTGACCCCCCTTGCGGCGGCGCGGGGTTCTGCGGTTCGATGCGCGATCATGTCCCCCGCGCTGCTGATCGCCTCCTGCGCCGCCGGTGCCGCCTACACGCTGACGCCCGGGCCGGGCTTTTTGGCGCTGCTCGGCATCGGCGCGGCGCAGGGGCGGCGCGCCGGCGCGGGTTTCATCCTCGGCCATTTCGCCGGCGACGTGCTGTGGTCAACGCTGGCGCTGCTCGCCATCGTCGGCGCGCGCGCGACCGGGCCGCTGGTGTTCGACCTGCTGGGCCTGTGCTGCGGCGGCTACCTCGCCTGGCTCGGCGCGCGGGCGGTGGGCGCGCGGCGGCGCGACCCGGACGCGCCGGTGGCGCTGGTGCGCCGGCCGCTGCTGCGCGGCCTCGCCTTCGGCCTGACCAACCCGAAAGGCTACCCGGTCGCGGTGGCCACTTTTACCGCGCTGCTGGCGAGCCACGCCGCGGAACTCGACTGGCACGCCCTGCCGCCGCTGCTGGCCGCCGCCTGCGTGGGCTTTCTGTCCGGCGACTGCGTGCTGATCGCGATCGCCGGCGCGGCGCGGGTGCGGCGGCTGTACCGGCGCCACGAGCTGTGGATCGTGCGCGCGTCCGGCCTTGTGTTCCTCGGTTTCGCCGCCGCCGCCATCATGGGCGCGGCGCCGGGGCTGCGGCGGGCCTGGGCGGCGCGTTAGGTTGACGCAGTAGCGTGGCTGCCAATATAGAGACAAGAGCAACCAAGGCAGCACCCATGTCGAGCACGCCTGGGCGGCGCCTGCGGTCGGGTGGCCGCCGCACCGGAACACCCCGCGATCCCGCTACGCTCGTCCGCGACACGTTCCGTCGCCGTGCGGCGCAGGCGCTCGAACACCTCGCGCGGTCCGCCTCGCTCGAAACGCTGGCGGAGGCGCTCGCAGCGCCCACCGATTTCGGCGCGGTCGCGCGTGCGCTGAGCGACCCGGAAGCGGTCGCGCCTGTCCTGCCGCTTGATCCGCTTACGGATGCATTTGCGCGGGGCGCGATGGTGCGCGAGCAACTCGCGGCGGAATCGGGCGGTTTGCTGACCGCGGAGGATGTCAGCCGCAGGCTCGGTGGCATTTCCCGCCAGGCGGTGGACAAGCGGCGGCGCAACCATCAGGTGCTCGGCGTCCGCGTCGGCAATGACTGGCGCTATCCGGCGGTGCAGTTCGAGCCGGACGGTGGGGTGGTGCCCGGGCTTCCCGCCATCCTGCGGACGCTTGGCGACCTTGCGCCCTGGGTCGTGCTCGACTTCCTGCTGGCGCCCGACGACGTGCTGAGCGGCGCGACGGCGCTGGCGGCACTGCGCCAGGGCGGCGTGCAGGCCGATTACGTGCGTCGCCTCGCCGACGCCCGCTGCATGGGCGACGGCTTCTCGTGACGCGATGGGTAAAATCCCAACGGCGCCGGAGCGCGGGCCCGCAGGCATAGCGCCTTTGCCGCCGGCTTGGCTTGCTGCCGGTTCTCTGCCTCTCCCGATCCTGGCCGCCGGCACGACGCTGTTCCGCGTTCACCCCGGCCGTCTTGGCCCGGTGTACTTCTCGCCAGGTCCGGATCGTCCGCCGCGCAATCGGTTCGACAGCCCGACCGGCAAGTTCGGCATGCTCTACGTGGCACTGTCGTTCGCCGGCGCATTCGTCGAAACGCTGCTGCGCCGGCCGCGATTGCGGGTGATCGATCCGGGCGAAGTCGCCGACCGCGCGCTCTCGGTTCTCACCGCGTCCCGCCCGCTTCGCCTCGTCCAGATGCACGGTCCCGGCCTGCAGGCGCTCGGCACCGACAACGCCATCAGCACCGGCCCCTACGAACCTTGCGGCGCCTGGGCCGATGCGCTGTTCGCGCATCCCGACCAGCCGGACGGCATCGCCTACCTGTCGCGCCACGACCCCGCCGAGATCTGCATCGCGCTGTTCTCGCGCCCCGGCCTCCGGCTCGAAAATGTGGACGGCCCGACGCCGCTCATCGACATGCGATCCGAAATCGCCAGCTTGCTGCGCCGTTACGGCAAGGCGCTGAGTTCAGCCTGATCCCGCCGCACACGCACCAGGGCCGGCACGGCAGCGCGGCCTCATTCCATCTTCGGGTGGCCCGGCTGCACGTCGCCGCAATCGGCGGCGAGCCATCGGCCGGCGATCTCGACCTTCGACGTCATCGTGTGCGCACCGTGCGTCATCGTCATGTCCACGGCGCCATGCATCATGGTCGGATCGGACGTCTCGAAACGATAATCCCCGCTGCGCGGATTTGGACCGGTGCATTCCTCGTGCATCCGCAATTCGCTCGCCGTGTTGGTCGCCACCGTGCGCGTGCAGGACGATCGGTTCCGCTCGGGCAGCTTGAAGCCGTCGCGGATGCGCTCGGGCGTGATGCATTCCTGCACTTTGCGCGGCTTGGCCATTCCCGCCATGATCGACTTCATCATCGCTTCCATCTGTGGCCGCTTGTCCGGCGGCACCTGCGCGAGCTGCTCCTCCATCATCGCCTCCGCGCCCGACGCCGTCATCGTCGATGTCATCTCCCACAGCCCCGGATTGACATCGAACTTCACCGTCTGCGCCGCAGCGTGCGCGGTCGGCCACGCCGCCGTCAGGACGATGCCGAGCGACGCGGCGGCGAGCCGCCGATCGCCGATCAGGTGCCGATCCATCCTCGTTCCCTTCCTGCGGTTCCTAACAGCGAGTATAAATTGGCCGCCACGCGCAAAGGAACCGAAAATCGCCGGATCAGCGCGCCCCGCGCACCAGCGCCAGCACGGCGGCGCCGTAGCGCCCCAGCTTCGACGTGCCCACGCCCTTGACGGTGCCGAGTTCGCCCAGCGTCGCCGGCCGCACCGCCGCGATCTCGCGCAGCACCGTGTCGTGGAAGATGACGTAGGGCGGCACCGCCTGCTGCTTCGCCTCCTCCGCCCGCCATTTCCGCAGGCTCTCGAACAGCCCGAGGGATGCCGCCGTCTCCGGCACCGCGACCGTCGCCGCCGCGCGCTCGCGCCGCGCCGGACGTGGCGCCGGCCGCGCCTCCTCCGCGCGCAACTGCACCCGCGTTTCGCCGCGCAGGATCGGCCTTGCCCGCTCGGCATCCAGGCGCAGCGTGCGGAATTTTTCCTCCTCCACCACGTCCAGCGCGCCGAACGCGATCAGCTGGCGGATCACGCCATGCCAGAACCGCGAGGGCCGGTCGCGCCCGACGCCGAAGGTCGGCAGCCGGTCGTGCGCCCAGCGCGTCACCGCCTCGCTCGCCTCGCCGAGCAGCACATCGACGACGTGCTTGGCGCCGAACCGCTGGCCGGTGCGGAACACCGCCGACAGCACTTTCTGCGCCTCCACCGTGCCGTCGAACAGCGACGCCGGCGTCGCGCAATTGTCGCAGTGGCCGCAGGGCGCGCCAAGCTCCTCGCCGAAACACGCAAGCAGGGCGCCGGTGCGGCATTGCGCCGTCTCGGTGAGCGCGATCATTGCCTCCAGCCGCTCGCGCATCACCTGTTTCTGCGCTTGCGGCGCCGCCGACTGGGCGAGCCAGTGGCGCGCGCGGGCGATGTCCTCGCCGCCATAGAGCAGCAGCGTGTCCGCCCGCTCGCCGTCGCGGCCGGCGCGGCCGATCTGCTGGTAATACGCCTCCGGGCTGTCCGGCATGTCGAGATGCGCCACGAACCGCACGTCCGGCCGGTCGATGCCCATGCCGAACGCGATCGTCGCCACCATCACCATCGGCTCGCCGGAGCGGAACCGCGTCAGCGCCGCGCGCTTCACCTCCGCCGCCAGCCCGGCATGGAACGCCACCGCCGGCAACCCCTGGCCGACCAGCGATTGCGGCGACGCGCTCGGTTTTCGCGCGGCTGGCGCAATAGACGATGCCGGCGGCGTCGCGGTGGCGGCGCAGCAATGCCAGCGAGCTGCGCCGTCTCGCCGACTTTCGGCTCGGCGGCGAGGTGCAGGTTCGGGCGGTGGAAGCTGGCGGCGAACACCGCGGCGTCCGGCATCGCCAGCGCCAGCAGGATGTCGGCGCGCGTGCGCGCATCGGCGGTCGCGGTCAGCGCGACGCGCGGCACGCCGGGAAACTTCTCCGGCAGGCAGGCGAGCGCGCGGTATTCGGGGCGGAACTCGTGGCCCCACTGGCTGACGCAATGCGCCTCGTCGATGGCGATCAGCGCGAGGCGCCGCCGCGCCAGCCGCTCCAGCATCGATGGCGTCAGCAGCCGCTCGGGCGAGACGTAGAGCAGGTCGAGCTGTCCCGACTCCAGCGCGCGCGCGGTCGCGCGCTGCGTGTCGGCATCCTGCTCGGAATGCAGCGCGCCGGCGGCGATGCCGAGCTGGCGCAGCGCCGCCACCTGGTCGTCCATCAGCGCGATCAGCGGCGAGACCACCAGCGCGGTGCCGGCGCGGCAGAGCGCGGGCAGCTGGTAGCAGACGCTTTTTCCGCCGCCGGTCGGCATCAGCACCAGCGCGTCGCCGCCCGCCACCACCTGCGCGATCGCCGCCTCCTGCAAGCCGCGGAATTCGGGAAAGCCGAACACGCGGCGCAGTACTTCCAGCGGCGGCTCGGCCGCGCGGGCCGCCGCGCTCACGTCACTCCTCGCCCAGCGAAATCTCCACCCGCCGCGTCTCCTGCGGATCGAGCGTGTAGTCCACCGGGCCGAGCGCGCGGCGGCGGATGCGCGCCGGCGCCACCCCGTCGGCCACCAGCGTGTCGCTGACGATCTGCGCGCGCAACTGCGACACGTCCTGGTTGGCCCGGTTGCTGCCGACGGTGCTGGCGTAGCCGACCACCACGAGCTTCGCGTCCGGATGCTGTTTCGCCCAGTCCGCGGCACTCTGGATCGCCTGCGCCGCGGCGTCGTCGAGCTTCGCCGACCAGGACTGGAAGAACACCAGGACATGCGGCCGCTTTTCGGCGGCGACGGCGGCGGCGCAGGCGGCCAGCAGCACGGCCGGCAGCAACAGACGACGCATGGGCGACTCTCCCTTGCTCCCCTGCCGCCATCTCGTGCGCGTTGCGCAAGGGCCGCGTCAACTGCCGCGCTCGCCCCCGGTGAGCACCGCGCAGGCCGGCTACGCCGCCGCCGCCACCGCCCGGCCGCCGGAGAGTCGCCAGATGCGGTCGAGCCGCTCCACCCCGGTCAGCCGGTGCGCGATCAGCACCAGGCTGCGCCCCTTCGCCACCTCGTTCAGCGTGGCGAGGAAGGCGCGCTCGGTCTCCGCGTCCAGCCCGGCGCAGGGCTCGTCGAGGATCAGCACCGGCGCCGGCGACAGCAGCGCGCGCGCCAGCGCCAGCCGCCGCCCCTGCCCGCCCGACAGGCGCGCGCCGGATTCGCCGACCCAGGCATCCAGGCCGCCGGGCAGCGCCCGCACCACCTCGGCCAGGCGCGCCGCCGCCAGCGCCGCCCACAGCGCCGCCTCGTCGGCATCGGGCCGGGCGAGCAGCAGGTTGGCGCGGATCGTGTCGTCGAACAGATGCGTCGCCTGCGCCAGCCAGCCGATGCGCGCCCGCACCGCCTCGGCCGGCAGTGCGGCGATGTCGGTGCCGCCGAGCAGCACCCGCCCCTGTTGCGGCGCCGCGACCTTCAGCGCCAGCGCCGCCAGCGTCGATTTGCCGGCGCCGGACGGGCCGAGCAGCGCCACGCGGCTGCCCTGCGGCACCTCCAGCGTCAGCCCGTCGAACACCGGCGGCCGGTCCGGCGCCCAGGCGAAGCGCACGCAATCGAAGCGCAGCGCGCTGCCGGCCGGAACCGGCGCCGGCCGCACCGGGTCGGCGACCGGCGGCGGTCCCTCGGCGGCGTCCAGCACGCGCCGCGCCGCCGCCACTGCGTGCCCGGCGGCGACCCCGGCGCGCGGCAGCCCGCCCACCGCCTCGAACGCCGCCACGGTCAGGAACAGCAGCACCGCCGTGATCGCCGGATGCACGCCGGCGCTCGCCAGCACCGCCAGGATCGCCGCCTGCCCGCACAGAAAAGCCGCCGCCCCCGCCCAGGCGGCGCGCACCGCCAGCTCGTGCTGGGCCGCCAGCAGCACGCCCTCGCGCGCCTGCACGGTGGCCAGCATCCGCCCCTCGGCCGCATACACGCGCACCTCGCGCAAGCCCTGCAACGGATCGAGGCACGCCACCCGCAGCCCGGCCCCGGCGCCGGCCAGCCGCTCGCCGGCCGCCGCCGCCATGCGCGCCGCCCACAAGCGGCAACACAAAGGCGCCCGCGGCGAACAGCACGGCGACCGCGAGCGCCAGCGCCCAGCCGTCGCGCCGCATCGCCACCACCAGCACCGGCAGCAGCAGCACCGCACCCGCCAGCGGCAGCATCACGCGCAGATAGATGCCGTCCAGCGCCTCCACGTCGTTGACCAGCCGCGCCAGCACGTCGCCGGCGTGGCGAAAACCCAGCCCGCCGGCGCTGCGCCGCGCCAGGCCGCGGAACAACCAGACGCGCAGATCGGCCAGCGCCCGGAACAGCGCGTCGTGCGACACCAGCCGCTCCAGGTAGCGCAACACCACCCGCGCCGGCCCGAGCACCCGCAGCGCAACCGGCGCCGCCAGCCCCGCCCCCGCCGCGACGCCCGCGACCAGCCCGCCGGAGACCGTCATCAGCGCCACGCCGGCCGCCAGCGCCGCCAGCGACACCACGCCGCCGAGTACCAGCCACGCGGCGCGCCCCCGCCAGAGCGCCACGATCCGCAGCAACGGCCGCATCAGGCGACCCCCCGCTCGGGCACCGGCCGGCCGTCGCGCAGGTCGAGCCGGCGCCCGCCGAACGCATGCGCGGCGGCGGAATGGCTGGCGAGGATCACGGTGCGGCCGATCGTCAGGCGGCGCAGGCCCTCCAGCACCTCGGTCTCGGTCGCCGGGTCGAGATGCGCGGTCGGCTCGTCGAGCAGCAGCAGCGGCGCGTTCTTCAGGAACGCCCGCGCGATCGCCACCCGCTGCGCCTGCCCGCCGGACAGGCCATAGCCGCCCTCGCCCACCACGGTGTCCAGCCCCTGCGGCAGCGCCGCCGCGAACCCGTCGATGCGGGCGGCGCGGGCGGCTTCGGCCACCTCGGCGTCGCCCGCCTCCGGGCGCGCGAAGCGGATGTTGTCGCGGATGCTGCCGGCGAACAGCATCGGCCGCTGGCCGATCCAGGCGGTCATCCGCGCCAGCGCCTGCGGCACCAGGGTCGCGATATCCGCGCCGTTGAGCGTGACCCGCCCGCTCTCTGGCCGCACGAAGCCGAGCAGGATCTCGATCACCGTGGATTTGCCCGCCCCCGACGGGCCGGCCAGGATCAGCGTCTCGCCGGCCGGGACGCGGAACGACAGACCGTCCAGCGCCGGGCCGCGCGCGGGGTCCCAGGTAAAGCGCACGTCCTCGAACGCGACCGCGATGCCGCGCGCGGCCACCGTGCGCACCGCCGACGGCGGTCGTTCCGGCGGCGCCGGCGGCAGGGCGGCGAGCGGGCCGGCCGCCGCATGGGCCTGCATGCGGTCCTGGTAGGCCAGCGCGAAACCGCGCAGCGGCGCGAAGAACTCCGGCACCAGCAGCAGCGCGAACAGCGCCGTCCCCGCCGGCGCCATCCCGGCCGCGCCGCGCAGCGCCAGCACCACCAGCGCCAGCGCCGCCGCCAGGTCGAGCGCCGCCGAGGACAGAAAGGCGACGCGCAGCACGCGCATCGTGCGCCGGCGCAGTTCGTCGGCCGCCTGCCGCAGCGCGCCTGCCTCGGTCTCGGCGCGGCCGTACATGACGATGGTGGCGATGCCGCGCACGCGGTCGAGGAAGCGCGCCTGCAGATGCGCCAGCGCCGCGAACTGCCGGCGCGCGGCGGCGGCGGCGCCGAGGCCCGACAGCGCCATCGCCAGCGGCACCAGCAGACCGCACAGCGCCAGGATCAGCGCCCCGCCGGGATCGCGTAGCAGCAGCGCCAGCGCCACCACCAGCGGTCCGCCGACGGCGAGCGCGGAGGCCGGAATGTAGCGGCCAAAAAACCCGTCCAGCGCCTCGATGCGGTCCACCACCACCGCGGCCAGTTCGCCGCTGTGGCGCTCGCGCAGCAGGACCGGGCCGGCGCTCAGCAGCCGGTGCAGCGCATCGGTGCGCAGGCGCCGCCGCGCCGCCGCTCCGGCCGCGCTGGCGGCGCGGTCCGCCAGCACGCCGAACCCGGCGCGCAACACGGCCAGGATGCCGAAGCTGGCGAGCAGCGGCGCCGGGATGGCCGCCCCGCCCAGCGCCGCCGCCAACACGCTCGCCGCGCACCAGGCCTGCCCGATCGCACAGAGTGTGCCGGCGAGGCCCGGCAGCAGCACCAGCCGCGCCGCCCGCCGGCCCTGGCGCGCCTGCTGCCGCACCCAGGACCGGGCGTCGTGTTGCGTCGCATCCATCGGCCGCCTGATTAGCGTACCGAGCGCGGTTTGGAACCCCGCCCGCGCGGCCGTTTCAGCCGAGCGCGGATGGCGCCTCCGACGCATCCGCGCCGCGCTCGCGATGCAGCCTCACCTCCAGTTCGTAGCGCGTCCCCTGCGACTGGGTGAGCGAAAAACTGCCGCCGAGCTGGCGGGCGAAGCCGCGGATCAGGTGCAGGCCGATGCCGTCGCGGATGCCGGTCTCGGTCTCGCCGGGCGCTTCGGGCAGGCCCACGCCGTCGTCCTCGATCACCAGTCTTGCGTGGTCGTCCTCGGCGGTGAGCACGACGCGGATATGGCCGCTGCGCCCGCCGGGAAACGCGTATTTGGCGCTGTTGCTGACCGCCTCGGTGACGATCAGCGCCATCGGCACCGCCTGGTCGGAGCTGATCTGCAACGCCGGCGCCTCGATGCTGAGCTGGATCCGCCCGCCCGGCACCTCGCCCATGGCGGCCAGCAGCTGGTCGCACAGCTCGTGCAAAAAACTGCGCATGTTGATCGTCTGCAGGTCGCCGTGGGCGTAGAGGTGGCGGTGCAGCGTCGCCAGCGCGCGGATGCGGTCGCGCGCGGCGGCGAACTCCCGCTTGGCCTCGGGCAGCCGGATGCGGCTCGCCTGCAGGTTCAGCAGCGAGGCGATGATCTGCAGGTTGTTCTTCACCCGATGGTGGATCTCCTGCATCAGCAGTTCCTGCTGCTCGACCGCGCGCTGCAACTGCTGCTCGCGTTCTGCGAGCGCGCGGGTCGCTTGCGCAAACGAACCGGCCAGCTCGCGCAGTTCCAGCGGCGCGCCGCGGTGCGGCCCGGCATCGAACGGCCCGCCGTCCCGCCATGCCTGCACGGAAGCGGACAGCCCCTTGATGGGCAGCACGAGGGTCAGGTTGGCACCGGCCGCGACGGCGGCGAGGCCGGCGCCGAGCAGCACCACCAGTCCGGCGATGCGCCACACCAGCGCCGAGCGCGCGACCGCGAGGTCGTGCGCGGCCGGCGTGCCGACGAGCAGCCACAGGTCGCCCGCCACCGGCGTCGCCGCGAACGCCGCGGCGCCGCCACCGGCGGACATGACGACGACCGGCTGCCTCCCCGACGCGAGCACGCGACGCAGCGCATCCGGGCGCGGCAGGATCCCCGGCGGCGCCATGCCGAGCGGCAGCATCTGGCCGCCCTGGTCGGTCAACCAGGCATAGCTTGCGGGCGTCTGCGGGCGCACCGCCAGCGCCCCGGCCGCCACCTCGGCCACCACCGCGCCGGCAAACGCCCCGCTTTGCTGCCGCGCCGCCGCAACCAGCAGTGCCGGCGCCGCGGCGCCGCCGAGCGCGGCAGCGGTCGGCCGCGCGCCGTCGCGCAGGGCGCGGAACCACGGCGCGTCCGCAACCGGCCCGAGGCGGTCGGAATGCGCAGCGCAGCGGACCTGCCCCGCCGCGTCCACCACGCCAAGATCGTCAAAGCGGTCCGGCTGCAGCGTCAGCGCGCGCCGCAGCGTCGCGGCACAGACCGAGGCATCCGCGGCGGACAATGCCGGATCGGCCGCCAGGGCCACGACGAACTGCCGTACCCCGGCCAGCACCGTCTCCACCCGGGCGGCTGCCGCCGCACGCACGATCCTGGCACGCTGCATCGGCGCATCGGCGACCAGGCGCGAATTCTGCCAGACGATCACCGCCGCCAGCACCAGCAGCGGAATGCCGGACACCAGCAGCAGCAGCGCCACCCGGCCGCGCACCCCGACCAGCCGCCGCGCCGACAACAGGTATTGCGGCACGCCCCGCCAGGCGGGCGCGTCGCGCCAGCGCGCCGCTCCGCGCAACGGCCGCCCCGACCCTGGCACCCGTCCGCCGGTCGGAGCGGACGACTCCGTCACGGCGACCGGGGCGGATCAGTCACGTTTGCGGTCCTGCTCGATCAGGCGCAGCAGCTCGTCGGGGATCGGTTCCTTGGCCACCTTGTCGAACAACTGGTGCAGGCTGCGCTGCAGCCAGAGCTCGAACGCCGTCTCCGGGACGCCGTCGCTCTCCGGCACCCGCTGGGAGGACGCCATCGCCGGAGGTTTTTTGGGGCGCGTCATCACGAGGTGCTTCATGCTCGCCTGGCCCGGGAGGACGGCGGCAACGGCCGGGTCGCTGCCGCGGAGGGGGAACGCCAAGTCAGTTGCAACTATAACGGATAGCTTATCTCGGCTTTGCGATAACGCGCAACCGGTGCATCGCCTGCAATGACTTTCCCGTGACGGGCGACCGCGGGCCCGCTGGCCGGGCGCTCGCCGAACAGCCAGGCCTCGAGCTGCCGGCGCGCGCGGAACACCCGGCTCTTGGCGGTGCCGACCGCGCAGCCGGTGACCTCGGCCAGCGCCTCGTAGCTCATGCCGTTCAGTACCACCATCACCAGCGCCTCGCGCTGGTCGGACGGCAGCCGCGTCATCGCCTTCGCAAGCTCCTTCAGCGCCAGCCGATCCTCGTGCGGCGCCTCGGTGGCGAACACCGACGAGGGAACATCCTCGATGTCGGTGGTGTCGCGGCGCTTGCGCAGGTTGGAGATGAAGCGGTTGCGCAGGATGCGGTGCATCCACGCCGCGAAATTGGTGCCCGGTATGAAGCTGTCTTGCGCCGACAGCGCGTTGCACACCGCATCCTGCACCAAGTCCTCGGCACCCGCACGGTTGCGGGTCAGCGCCAGCGCCTGCACCCGCAGCTTGGGGAGAATGGCAATCACCTGGTCATGGAAGGTTGTATCGCTCACGTTCTGCTCCGGTTTTTGCCCTGCGATGCCCAATCAATGAAGCAGCCGGCAACGCGGTTGCACGCGCGTGCTCACGACTGCGCGACCTCGAACCGCGTGGGTTGCAGCCGCGGCCACGGGATGCAATGCAGCGTCGGCACCATGGGCAGCGTTGGAGCAACGGTAGCGGCGTTCGGTTCGGTCGGCGGCCGGGCCGTGGCGACGGCTTGGCGGCACCGCCCGCAGCTTGCCGGTTCAGTGGTGGTCCTGCGGTTCGGCAGGCACCGGCCGGTCCGGCTCGTGGCGCATCAGGCGGGCGAGCTGCAGCCGCGCCCGCGACACGCGCGCCTTCATCGTGCCGACCGGCACGTTGCAGATGCCGGCCGCCTCCTCGTAGCTCATGCCCTGCGCGCCGACCAGCACCAGCGCCTCGCGCAGCAACGGCGGCAGCGTGAACAGCGAGGATTGCAGATCGGCCAGGTCGCTGCGCGCCTCCTGCGCCGGCGTCCCCGCCGCGTCGTGCGGCGCGGTCTGCTGCAACGCGGCGCGCTCGGTGCGGCGGCGGCGCGCCTGCTCGTAGAACACGTTGCGCAGGATCACGAACAGCCACGCGCGCATGCTGGTGCCCGGGCGGAACTGCGCCAGCGCCGCCAGCGCGCGCAGCAACGCCTCCTGCACGAGATCGTCGGCCTCGGCACGCTGCGGCGTCAGAAAGCGCGCATAGGCGCGCAGGTCGGCGATCAGGGGCAGCAGCGCCGCGCGAGGATCATCCGACTGCAAGCTGCCTCGACTTCATTCAACCGGGACGCGAGACATGTTTGACCCGCTGCGCCACTCTGCAAGGGGAAACGCGCCATGAGCGAACTGCGTCGCGAAGACCTGATGCGGGCCCTGCCCTATGCGCGCCGCTACGCGCGCGCGCTGACCGGATCGCAATCGAACGGCGATCATCTGGTGGCCGAAAGCCTGCGCGACCTGCTCGCATTCGCCGCCGATGTCACGGACGTCCGGCTCGCCTTCTACGGACACGTGACGCGCCGCTTCAACGACGTGCAGCGGACGCGGCAGACGCAGGACCGCCTGAGCGGTCCCGAGCGGCAGTTGCTGCTGCTCACCTCGCTTGAGGAAGTGCGGGTGGAGGATGCGGCGCCGATCGTCGCGATGACGTCGCAGCAGGCGGAGCATCACCTCGCCGCGGCGCGCGATCGGCTGCGCGACGCGGCGGCGACCGACGTGCTGATCATCGAGGACGAGCCGATCATCGCGATGGACATCGAGGAGCTGGTGCTGGGCTGCGGCCATCGCGTGGTCGGCGTCGCCGCCACCGAGAGCGAGGCGGTGGCGATGGCGGCGCGCACCAAACCGGGGCTGATCCTCGCCGACGTCAACCTCGGCGCCGGCGGCGACGGCACCTCGGCGGTGGCGCGCATCATGCGCAGCCACCAGGCGCCGGTGATCTTCGTCACCGCCTATCCCGAGCGGCTGCTGACCGGCGAGGCGGTCGAGCCGGCCTTCGTCATCACCAAGCCATTCGAGCGGGTGACGCTGGCGATCGCCACCTACCAGGCGGTGACCGGCGGGCTGCGGATGGGCTGACATCACCGCGCAACGCCAGCGCGCAGCCGCGATTTGCGGAGGGGGAACCAATGCCGCCGCCCGCGCATTGGTGCAATGATGACGACCGCGATCGACACCGCCGGCCCGGCGACCTGCCCACCTGCGCCGAGCCGGGTGCCGGTGCGCAAGGGCGCGCCTGCCGTCTATTACCTGAGTCCGCTGCGCGCCGGGCCGCTCGATGCGTGGGGCGCGCATCTCGACCGCGCGGCGGGGCTCGGCTTCTCGCACGTGCTGATCGCGCCGCCGTTCCGTGGCGACGGGCTTTTCCTCGCCGACGATTTCGATCGGCCGCATTCCGTGCTGCAGGCCGGCGACGACGCCGCCGGCGCGCTGCGGGCAATCGCGGAAACCTCTGCGGCCCGCGGGCTGGTGCCGCTGCTCGACGTGCTGCCCGACCGGGTGGCCGCCGGCGGGCGGATCGCCGCCGCGCGGCCCGACCTGTTCCGCCCGCCCGACCCGGCGCGCGCCCTCGACCCGCGCTCCTACATGCCCGAAGGCGACAGCGCCGTCGCCCGCTTCGACGACGCGCCCGAGGCGCTCGCCGCGTGGTGGGCCGAGCGGCTGCGCCGGTGGCTGGATGCGGGTTTCGCCGGCTTTCGCCTCACCTCGTTGCGCGCCATTCCGCCGGCGACGCTGCGCGATCTAGCGGAGGCGGTGCGGCGGGACGGCCGCGCCTGCCTGCTGCTCGGCTGGACGCCGGGGCTGCCCGCCGAACGACAGAGCGCGCTCCTCGGTTGCGGCCTCGACTACGTTTTTTCCTCGCTGCCGTGGTGGGATTTCCGCGCCGAGTGGTTCTGGACCGAGGCCGAACGGCTGCGCCGCGTCGCCCGCCTGCTGGCGCCGGTGGAGGCGCCGTTCGACCGCCGCCTCGCCGCCCGCATCGCCGACCCCGCATTGCGCGAGGCCGCCTGCCGCCGCAGCGCGCGCTTCGCCGCGAGCGTGGCCGACGGCTGGCTGATGCCGATGGGTTTCGAGGCGGCGTCGGTGGTGCCGCTCGACGCGCGCCGCGACGCGCCGGCGCCGCCCGACGCGGCGCCCGCCATCGCCGCCGCGATCGTCGCCGCCAACGCGCAAGCCCTGCCGCCGGCCGCGCCGGAGTTGCTGACCGCGCCGGGCGCGCCGGTGATCGGGCTGCTGCGCCGGGCAGCAGACGGCGAGGGCGGCGTGCTGCTGGCGGTCAACGCCGAACTCGACCGCCCGGCGCGTCCGGCGCTGGCACCGCTGCTCGGCGCGCTGGAAGGAGCGGCGGCGCTCGACCGCCTGGCGCCGGGCGAGGTCGCGATGATCGCGCTGCGCGCGCCGCCGCCGATCACGCTGGCGCGGCCCGCGCTGCCGCGCTCGGCCGAGGCCGCCGCGAACGCCCCGCGCATCGCCATCGAGGCGGTGACGCCCAGCGTTGACGGCGGACGTTTTGCCGCAAAACGCGTCGTCGGCGAGGCCGTGCGGGTCGGTGCCGACATCCTCGTCGATGGCCACGAGCAGCTCGCCGTCGCGCTGCTGTGGCGCAGCGCCGACGCAGCCGGCTGGCACGAGACGCGCATGCGCCCGCTCGGCAATGACCGCTGGGAGGGCGCGTTCGCGCTTACCCGCGTCGGGCGCTGGCTGTTCACCATCGAGGCGTGGCGCGACACGTTTGCCACGTTCCGCGACGAACTCGGCAAGAAGCACGCTGCCGGCATCGACGTGCATCTCGAACTGGTCGAGGGGCGCGAGATGATCGAGGCCGCGGCGCCGCGCGTGCCGGCGCTGTGCGCCGTCGCCGCCGAGCTCGCGCGCGCCGATGCCGTCGGCCAGGTATCGACGCTGCTCGCCGCGCGTACCGCGGCACTGATGGCGGAGGCCGATCAGCGGCCGTTCGCGGTGCGCCTCTCGCCGCCCTGCCCGGTCGATGCCGACCGTCGCGCCGCCGCGTTCGCCAGCTGGTACGAGCTGTTCCCGCGCTCGATGAGCGACGATCCGCACCGCCACGGCACGTTTCGCCGACGTCATCCGGCACTTGCCGCGCATCCGCGACATGGGTTTCGACGTGCTGTATTTTCCCGCCGATCCATCCGATCGGCCGCACCAACCGCAAGGGCCGCAACAACGCGCTGCATGCCGCCGCCGACGATCCCGGCAGCCCGTATGCGATCGGCAGCGACGCAGGCGGACACGATGCGATCCATCCCGAGCTCGGCACGCTCGACGATTTCCGCCGCCTGCGCGACGCCGCCGCCGATGCGGGAATGGAACTCGCGCTCGACTTCGCCATCCAGTGCTCGCCCGACCATCCGTGGCTGCGCGCAGCATCGCGAATGGTTCGAGTGGCGGCCGGACGGATCGCTGAAATACGCCGAGAATCCGCCGAAGAGCTACGAGGACATCGTCAACGTCGCGTTCTACGCCCCGGACGCGCTGCCCGACCTGTGGGTGGCGCTGCGCGAGGTGGTGCTGTTCTGGGCGGCCCAGGGCGTCCGCATCTTCCGCGTGGACAACCCGCATACCAAGCCGTTCCCGTTCTGGGAATGGCTGATCGCCGAGGTGCGCGCGCAGCACCCGGATGCGATCTTCCTCGCCGAAGCCTTCACCCGGCCGAAAATCATGTGCCGGCTCGCCAAGCTCGGGTTCACCCAGTCCTACACGTATTTCACCTGGCGCAACACCAAGCGCGAGCTGATCGAGTACCTGACGGAGCTGACCGGCGAGGCGGCCGACTTCCTCCGGCCGCACTTCTTCGTCAACACGCCGGACATCAACCCGGTGTTCCTGCAGACCGCCGGGCGCGCCGGCTTCCTGATCCGCGCCGCGCTGGCGGCGACGCTGTCCGGCGCTTGGGGCATGTACAGCGGTTTTGAACTCTGCGAGGCGACGCCGCTGCCCGGCCGCGAGGAATACGCCGATTCCGAGAAATACCAGCTCCGCGCCTGGGACTGGCAGCGGCCCGGCAACATCGCCGCCGAGATCGCGCAGCTCAACCGCATCCGCCGCCACAACCCCGCGCTGCACTCGCCGCTCGGCCTCGCCTTCCTGCCCTGCGGCAACGAGCAGATCCTCGCCTATACGAAGACGACGGCGGAGGGCGACAACGTGCTGGCGATCGTGGTCAGCCTCGATCCGCACAACCCGCAGGAGGCCGATGTCGAGTTGCCGCTGTGGACATGGGGCTTGCCCGACAACGGCGCGCTGCTGGCCGAGGATCTGCTGGCCGAGACCGCGACGACCTGGCAGGGCAAATGGCAGCGGATCGCGCTCTCGCCGCAGGCCCCCTTCGGCATCTGGCGGCTGCGCCCCGTCTGAGGACAGCGATGACCGATCCAAAGTCCCCCGCCGATCCGCTCTGGTACAAGGACGCCGTCATCTACCAGTTGCACGTGAAATCGTTCTTCGACGCCAACAACGACGGCGTCGGCGACTTTCGCGGGCCTGCTCGACAAGCTCGACTACATCGCCGAACTCGGCGTCACCGCGATCTGGCTGCTGCCGTTCTACCCCAGCCCGCGGCGCGACGACGGCTACGACATCGCCGACTACCGCGGCGTGCATCCCGAATACGGCACGCTCGCGCGACGTGCGAAGCGCTTCATCTCGCGCGGCGCACGAGCGCGGCCTCCGGGTCATCACCGAACTCGTCATCAACCACACCTCCGATCAGCATCCGTGGTTCCAGCGCGCGCGCACAGCGCGGCCCGGCTCGGTCGCCCGCAACTTCTACGTCTGGTCCGACAACGACCAGCAAATACGCCGGCACGCGCGTCATCTTCGTCGACACCGAAAAGTCCAACTGGACCTGGGATCCGACGGCGGGCGCGTATTTCTGGCACCGCTTCTACTCGCACCAGCCGGACCTGAATTTCGACAACCCGCGGGTGCTGCAGGAAGTGCTGTCGGTGATGCGCTTCTGGCTGGATCTGGGCGTCGACGGGCTGCGGCTCGACGCCGTGCCCTATCTGGTCGAACGCGAAGGCACGAACAACGAGAACCTGCCGGAAACCCACGCCATCCTGAAGCGTATCCGCGCCGAGCTCGACCGTGCACTGCGCCCGGCCGCATGCTGCTCGCCGAGGCCAACCAGTGGCCGGAGGACGCGCAGCAGTATTTCGGCGACGGCGACGAATGCCACATGGCGTTCCACTTCCCGCTGATGCCGCGCATGTACATGGCGATCGCGCGCGAGGACCGCTTCCCGATCACCGACATCATGCGCCAGACGCCGGAGATCCCCGGCAACTGCCAATGGGCCGATCTTCCTGCGCAACCACGACGAGCTGACGCTGGAGATGGTCACCGACAGCGAGCGCGACTATCTGTGGGAGACCTATGCCGCCGACCGTCGCGCGCGGCTCAATCTCGGCATCCGCCGCCGTCTGGCGCCGCTGCTGGAGCGCGACCGGCGGCGCATCGAGCTGATGAACGGGCTGCTGCTGTCGATGCCGGGCACGCCGGTGATCTACTACGGCGACGAGATCGGCATGGGCGACAACATCCATCTCGGCGACCGCGACGGCGTGCGCACGCCGATGCAGTGGTCGCCCGACCGCAACGGCGGCTTCTCGCGCGCCGATCCGGCACGCCTCGTGCTGCCGCTCATCATGGACGCGCTCTATGGCTACGAGGCGGTGAACGTCGAGGCGCAGGCCGCCGATCCGCACTCGCTGCTCAACTGGATGCGGCGCATGCTGGCGGTGCGCCGCCGCTTCTCCGCGTTCGGACGCGGCACGCTGCGTTTTCTCTACCCCGGCAACCGCAAGGTGCTGGCGTTCCTGCGCGAACTGCACACCGGCGAGACCGAGGAGATCGTGCTCTGCGTCTCCAACTTGTCGCGCACCGCGCAGGCGGTGGAACTCGATCTGTCGAGTCTTGCCGGGCCGCGTGCCGATCGACATGGTCGGCGGCTCGGTGTTCCCGCCGATCGGCCAGCTCAGCTACCTGCTGACGCTGCCGCCGTTCGGCTTCTTCTGGTTCCTGCTCGCCGCCGAGGCGCAACTTCCGCCCTGGCATGTGCGTCCTCCCGAGCCGTTGCCGGAGTTCGCGACCGTGGTGATCCGCACCGACATCGCCGAGGCGTTGCAGCCGCCCGGCCGCACCATCCTGGAGATGGAATCGCTGCCGGCCTATCTGCCGAAGCGCCGCTGGTTCGCGGCCAAGGATCAGAAGCTGCGCGCGACGCGCATCGCCTACGCGGTGCCGCTGCCCGGCGTTGCCGATGTCGTGCTCGCCGAGATCACCGCCGAACTTGCCGGCGGCAGCGAGAGCTACGTGTTGCCGCTCGGCATCGCGTGGGAGGAGGAACGGCCGAGTCCGCTGCCGCAACAGCTGGCGCTCGCCCGCATCCGCCGCGGCCGTCGCGTCGGCGTGCTGACCGACGGGTTCGCCGTTGACGGTCTCGCCCTCGGCGTCGTCGCGGCGCTGCGGCGCGGCACGGACCTGACATTGCCGGACGGAGGCACGCTGCGCTTCCTGCCGACCGCGCGCCTGGCCGCGCTGGAGTTGCCGCCGCATCCGGAAATCCGCCGCCTGTCCGCCGAACAATCGAACAGCTCGCTCATTCTCGGCGACGCGCTGGTGCTGAAACTGCTGCGCCACGTCGGCAGCGGCATCAACCCGGAGGTCGAGATGACGCGCGTGCTGACCGCGCGCGGCTACGCCAACAGCCCGCCGCTGTTCGGCGAGGTTTCGCGCATCGACGCCGACGGCACGCCGCATTCGCTGATGCTGGTGCAGGGGTTCGTGCGCAACCAGGGCGATGGCTGGCAGTGGACGCTCGACTTCCTCGCCCGCGCCATCGAGGAACTCGCGGTCACCGGCCGCGAGGGCGAGGCGGCGCACGACGCCTTCGAGTCGTTCGCGCCGTTCGCGACCACGATCGGCCGACGCCTCGCCGAACTGCACGCGGTGCTGTCCGAGCCGGCGGACGATCCCGACTTCGACCCGGAAGTGGCCGACGAGGCAACGCTGGCCGCCTGGGCCGAAGGCGCGCTGGAGCAGATCGATGGCGCCGTCGCGATACTGGCCGCGCCGCGCGACTGGCCGGACGAAGAGAGCCGCGCCATGGCCGCGGAAATCGCGACCCGCGCCCCGGCGCTGCACGACGCGGTGCGGCATCTGGCGAAATCCGGGCTCGGGGCGCTGTGTACACGCATCCACGGCGATTTCCATCTCGGGCAGGTGCTGGTGGTGCAGGGCGATGTTTTCATCATCGACTTCGAGGGCGAGCCGGCGCGACCGCCGGCGCAGCGGCGACGCAAATCCTGCCCGCTGCGCGACGTCGCCGGTCTGCTGCGCAGCTTCGACTATGCCGCCGCGGCGGCCGCTCCCGGTCGCAGCGCCGCCTCGCCCTCGACCGAGGAACGTCGCGGGCCGCTGCTGGAGCGTTTCCGCGTCCGCGCCACGCAGCGTTTCCTGGAATGCTATCGCACGGTGCTGAACGCCGCGCCGCGCCGCTGGGTGCCGCGCGAGGGAGAAGCGCAACTGCTCAAACTGTTCCTGCTGGAGAAAGCCGCCTACGAAATCCGCTACGAAGCGGCGAACCGGCCGGCATGGCTGCCGATCCCGCTGCGCGGGCTGCACGCGATCGCGCACCGCCTGCTCGCCCGCGAGACCGCGGCGTGAACGGCGCGCCCGATCCCGCTGCGGTGGCCGCCATCGTCGCGGCGCGGCACGGCGACCCGTTTGCCGTGCTCGGCCCGCACGATGTGGACGGCGGCTGCGCGGTGCGCGCCATGCTGCCCGACGCCACGCGTGTCGTCGTGCTCGCGCGCGACGGCGACGCGGTGCTGGCCGAGTTGCAGCGCATCGACGCCGCCGGCTTCTGGTGCGGCGTCATGCCGGGACGCACCCCCTACCGCCTGCGCATCGAGTCCGGCCGACAGCGACGCGCATCACCGAGGATTCTTACGCGTTCGGCCCGGCGCTCGGCGACCTTGACATCTATCTGCTGGCGGAAGGCCGCCACCGCGAAATCGGCCGCACGCTTGGCGCGCACGTCATGGAACTGGAGGGCGTTCCCGGCGTGCGCTTCGCCGTCTGGGCGCCGAACGCGCGCCGCGTTTCCGTTGTCGGCGACTTCAACCGCTGGGACGGGCGGCGGCACCCGATGCGGTTGCGCCACGGCGCCGGCGTCTGGGAGCTGTTCATTCCGCGCATCGTGCCCGGCGCGCTCTACAAATACGAACTGCTCGGACCGGACGGCGCGCTGCTGCCGCTGAAGGCCGATCCCGTCGCCGGCGGAAGCGAAGCGCCACCTGCCACCGCCTCCATCGTCATCGACGAAGCGCTGCGCTGGCATGACGATGCTTGGCGGACGCAGCGCGCGGCGCGGCAGACGCCGGACGTGCCGATGTCGATCTACGAGGTGCATGCCGCGTCCTGGCTGCACGCGCAGGAGCGCGGCGCCGACGGCTGGACGCAGCTGGCGCGAGCGCCTGGTGCCGTACGTGCAGCGCATGGGCTTCACCCATGTCGAGTTCATGCCGGTGATGGCGCATCCGTTCGGCGGTTCCTGGGGCTACCAGCCGCTCGGCCAGTTCGCGCCGACCGCGCAGCTCGGTTCGCCCGAATGCTTCGCCGCGATGATGGATCGCTTCCACGAAGCCGGCATTGGCGTGATTCTCGACTGGGTGCCGGCGCATTTTCCCACCGACGCCCACGGCCTTGCCCGCTTCGACGGCACGCCGCTGTACGAGCACGGCGACCCGCGCGAAGGCTACCAGCCCGACTGGAACACGTATCTGTACAATCTCGGCCGCAGCGAGGTGCGCGGATTCCTGATCGGCAGCGCGTTGCACTGGCTGGAACATTACCACGCCGACGGGCTGCGCGTGGACGCCGTCGCCTCGATGCTGTATCGCGACTACAGCCGCCGCGAGGGCGAGTGGGTTCCCAACCGCTACGGGGGGCGCGAGAATCTTGAAGCTGTCGCCTTCTTGCAGGAACTGAGCCGTACCGTCCGGGAACGCTGCCCCGGCGCCATGTTGATCGCCGAGGAGAGCACCGCCTGGCCCGGCGTCACCCGCCCGGCGGACGAGGGCGGTCTCGGCTTCAGCTACAAATGGAACATGGGCTGGATGCACGACACCCTGCACTACATGCAGGAGACCCCTATCCATCGCCGCTGGCATCACGACAACATCACTTTTGGGATGGTCTATGCGTTCTCGGAGAAATTCGTGCTGCCGCTGTCGCACGACGAGGTGGTGTACGGCAAGGGTTCGCTGATCGGCAAGATGCCTGGCGACACCTGGCAGCAATTCGCCAATCTGCGCGCCTATCTCGGCTTCATGTGGACGCATCCGGGCAAGAAGCTGCTGTTCATGGGCGGCGAGTTCGCGCAGGAACGCGAGTGGAACCACGACCGCGAACTCGATTGGTTCCTGCTCGACGATCCCCGCCATGCCGGCGTGCAGCGTCTGGTGCGCGACCTCAACCGACTGTATCGCGAGCTTCCGGCACTGTCGCGCCGCGACAGCGAGCCGGAGGGATTCCGCTGGGCGGTGCTGCACGATCGCGACAACAGCGTGTTCGCCTACTTGCGCTTCGGCGGGCCGGAGGACAAACCGATCCTGGCGGTGTGCAACTTTACGCCGGTGCCGCGCGTGTCCTACCGCGTCGGCGTGCCGCATGGCGGCGGCTGGCGCGAGGTGTTCAACAGCGACGCCGGCAGCTACGGGGGATCGAACATGGGCAACCGCGGCTGGGTCGAGGCGGAGCCGCAGGCCAGCAATGAGTTTTCCGCGTCGCTGTCGCTGACTTTGCCGCCGCTCGCGACCATCATGCTGCAGGCCGCGTGATGGCCGCGCGCTTTGCGCATGCGCTGCCGTTCGGCGCCGCGGTCCGTCCCGACGGCACCACGCGGTTCCGCATCTGGGCGCCGAGCATCGTCGGCATGGCGGTGCAGCTCGACGGCGGCTTCTCGGCGCCGATGCGCGAGGAAGCCGGCGGCTGGCACGTCGCCGAGATCGCCTGCGGCCCCGGCACGCGCTACAAGTATCGCCTGCCGGACGGGATGCTGGTGCCCGATCCAGCCTCCCGCCTGCAGCACGGCGACGTGCATGGCTGGAGCGTGGTGTTCGACCCCGCCGCGCATGAATGGCATTTCGACGACTGGCAGGGCCGGCCCTGGCACGAAGCAATCGTCTATGAACTGCATGTCGGGCTGCTCGGCGGTTTCCGCGCCGTCGCGGAGCGACTGGAGGGTCTGCGCGATCTCGGCGTGACGGCGATCGAGCTGATGCCGATCGCGGATTTCCCTGGCGCGCGCAACTGGGGCTACGATGGCGTGCTGCCCTACGCGCCCGACGAGGCCTACGGCTCGCCCGGCGAGCTGAAGACGCTGATCGACCGCGCGCATGGAATCGGGCTGATGGTGCTGCTCGACGTGGTGTACAACCATTTCGGCCCGGACGGGAATTTCCTGCACGCCTATGCCGAGGCGTTCTTCGATGCCGGCACGCACACGCCCTGGGGGGCGGCGATCGCATTCGGCCGGCGCGAGGTGCGCGACTTCTTCACGCACAATGCGCTCTACTGGCTGAACGAATACCGCTTCGACGGACTGCGCTTCGACGCCGCGCACGCAATCGCGCCGCAAAGCGCGCTGCTCGACCTTGCCGCCGGCATTCGCGCCGGCGTCGATCCGGCGCGGCATGTCCATCTCGTGCTGGAGCACGAAGGCAACCGCGCGTCGCTGCTCGGCGAAGGCAAATTCGACGCGCAATGGGCCGACGACGCGCATCACTGCCTGCACGTGCTGCTGACCGGCGAGCACGAAGGCTACTACGCCGACTATCCCGATCCGGCGGCGCAACTGGCGCAGGCGCTGCGCGAGGGTTTTGCCTATCAGGGCCAGGTCTCGCCGCGCGGCAAGCGGCGCGGCGAGCCGAGCGCCGGGTTGCCGCCGCAAAACTTCGTCTTCTGCCTGCAGAACCACGACCAGATCGGCAACCGTGCGTTCGGCGAGCGCCTTGCCATGCTCGCCGACCCGGAGGCGCTGCGCGCCGCGCAGGCGCTGCTGCTGCTGGCGCCGCCGATCCCGCTGCTGTTCATGGGCGAGGAATACGCCAGCCGCGCGCCGTTTCTTTACTTTACCGACCACAACCCGGAACTGGCGCGGCAGGTGCGCGACGGGCGGCGGCGCGAGTTCGCGCATTTCGCCGCCTTCGCCGACGCGCGCCGGCGCGAACAGATCCCCGACCCGAACGCGCCGGCGACGTTCGCGCTCTCGGTGCCCGATCCGGCGGATACCGACGCGCGCACGCTGGCGCAGACGCGCCTGCTGCTCGCTCTGCGCGCGCGCCATGTCGTGCCACGCTTGCAAGGCTGTCGCAGCCTCGCCGCCGGCGCGGTTGGCGACACCGGCGTGCTCGCCCGCTGGGCGATGGGCGACGGCGCGGAACTGGTCATCGCCTGCAACCTCGGCGCCAGGCCGCTGCCGATCGACGCGGTGGACGGCGCGATGCTGTTCGAGAGCCGCGGCGGCGATGCCGACGCAGTGGGTCAAGGCCGCCTGCCGGCACGCTGCACGGTCGCCCTCCTGCTGGCGCCGGCGTGACCGAACTGCGCGCCACCGCGCGCCTGCAATTCCACCGCGGCTTCCCCCTCGACCGCGCGACCGACCTGGTGCCGTACCTGCATGCGCTGGGCATCAGCCACATTTATGCAAGTCCGTTGCTTAAATCGCGGCCGGGCTCGACGCACGGCTACGACATCGTCGATCATTCCCAGATCGACCCGGAACTCGGCGGCGAGCCGGCGCTGCGACGGCTGGTGGCGGCGCTGCGCGCGCGCGGGATGGGGCTGATCCTCGACATCGTGCCGAACCACATGGCCGTGGGCGGCGCCGACAACGCCTGGTGGCTCGACGTGCTGGAATGGGGGCGGGCCAGCCGCTACGCTGAGTTCTTCGACATCGACTGGAATCCGCCCGATCCGGCACTGCGCGGCCGGGTGCTGGCGCCGTTCCTCGGCGCGCCCTACGGCGAGGTGCTGGCGGCGGGCGACCTGGTGCTGAACTTTGACGCCGCGGACGGGCGGTTCTTCGTCGCCGCCTACGGCGCGCACCGCTTCCCGATCGCGCCGCGCGACTATCCTGCCGTTCTGCAGGCGGCCGGGGAGGGCCTGGACGACCTCGCCGCGCCGTTTGCCGACGGCCGCGTCACCGGCAAGCGGGCGGCGGAAGGGCGGGCAGCCCTGCTTGCCGCGCATGCCGGCCGCGCGTCCGCCTTCGCCGCCGCGCTCGGCGCCTTCAACGACGAGGCCGGGCGCGGGCGGCTGCACCGGCTGCTGGAGCGGCAGCACTACCGGCTGGCGTGGTGGCGCGCCGCGGCGGACGAGATCAACTGGCGGCGCTTCTTCGACATCAACGGCCTCGCCGGCCTCTGCGTCGAGCGGGCCGACGTGTTCGAGGCGACGCACGATTACGTGCTGCGCCTCTACGCCGAGGGGCTGATCGACGGCGTGCGGATCGACCATGTCGATGGCCTCGCCGACCCGCGCGGCTACTGCCGCAAGCTGCGCCGCCGCCTGCACACCGCGCAGGCAAGCCGCCCGCCGGCGCTGCGCACCGCCCCGCCGGTGATCTGGGTGGAGAAAATCCTGGCGTCCCACGAGCACCTGCCGGCCGATTGGCTGACCGACGGCACCACCGGCTACGACTTCATGGACGAGGTTGCCGCGCTCCTGCACGACCCGGAGGGTGCGGCGCCGCTGACGACGCTGTGGACGGCGCTCACCGGCCGGCCTGCCGATTTCGCCGCCGAGGCGATCCCGGCGCGGCGGCTGATCCTGCGCGAGACGCTGTCGAGCGAGCTGTGGGGAACGGCTGCCGCATTGCATCGGATATCTCGCCGCAATCTCGCCACACGGGACTGGACATTGACAGCCTTGCGAAGGGCGCTTGAGGAGCTCCTGGTGCATTTCCACAGCTACCGGATCTACGCAGGCGCCGCGGGCGCGTCGGAGGCGGACGCGCGCGACCTGGCCTGGGCGATGGCGGGGGCGCGGCGGACGCTGCGCGCGGCCGATCTCGACCTGCTGGACCTGCTGGACGGCTGGCTGCGCGGCGATGACCTGAAACGCGTGCCGGCCGGCGCACCGCGGCAGGAGCGGCTGCGCGCGATGGTGCGCTTCCAGCAGCTCTCCGCCCCGACCGCGGCAAAATCGGTCGAGGACACCGCGTTCTACCGCTACGGCCGCCTGCTCAGCCGCAACGAGGTCGGCGCCGATCCCGGCCAGTTCGCGCTGCCGCAAGCCGCCTTCCACGCCGCCGTCGAGGCGCGCCGCCAGCGTTTGCCGCGCGCCCTGCTTGCCACCGCCACGCACGACCACAAGCGCGGCGAGGACACGCGCGCGCGCCTCGCCGTGCTGAGCGAGTTGCCGGGCGAGTGGGAGGGTGCGGTCGCCCGCTGGATGCGGCTGAACGCACCGTTCAAGCGCGACCTGGACGGCACCGCAGCGCCCGACGCGGCGGACGAGCTGATGCTGTATCAGACGCTGGTGGCCGCCTGGCCGCTCGATCTCGCGCCCGACGATGCCGCCGGCCTCGCCGCGTTCCGCGCGCGCGTCGCAGGCTGGCTGGAAAAATCGGTGCGCGAGGCCAAGCGGCACAGCGAATGGGCGGCGCCGAACGCGGCCTATGAGGACGCGTGCCGCGATTTTCTGGCGCACTGCCTCGATCCCGCGCGTGCTGCGCCGGTCGCCCAGGAACTCGCCGCCTTCGCCGCCCGCATCGCGCCCGCCGGAGCGATCAACGGCCTCGCCCAGACGCTGCTGCGCATGACCGTGCCGGGCGTGCCCGATCTCTACCAGGGCACGGAGTTCTGGGATTTTTCGCTGGTCGATCCCGACAACCGCCGGCCGGTCGATTGGGCGGCGCGGGTGGCGGCGCTCGACGATGCAGGCAGCCCGGCCGACCTGCTGGCCGCGTGGCGCGACGGGCGCCTCAAGCAGGCGGTGATCGCGCGCACCCTCGCGCTGCGTGCGCGCGCGCCGTCGCTGTTCGCGGACGGCGCGTATCAGCGCCTGCGCATCGACGGCCCGGCCGCCGAGCACGTGGTCGGCTTCGCGCGCAGCCACCAGGGCCGCGCCGTCGTCGTCGCGGCGACCCGGCTGGCCGCCGCGCTGCTTGATTCGGCAGCCGGATCGTTGGTGATACCAAAAGTTCCGGCCGCCGCGTGGGACGGAACCACCGTCGTGTTGCCGCGTCTCATGCACGGCCGCCGTCTGGTGGATGTGTTCGACGCGAGTGCTCGGAGCGCCGGAACGCAGGGCGCGGGTGGCCGCATCGCCGCCGCCGAGCTGTTTGCGTCCCTGCCCGTGGCCCTGCTGGAGGCTCGATGAATCGCCTGGTGGTTGTGTCCAACCGCGTGCCGACCGCGAGCGCCAATGCTCCGGCGGGCGGGCTGGCGGTCGCGCTGGACGGGTTCATGGAGAAGCGCGGCGGGCTGTGGTTCGGCTGGAGCGGCGCCGTCGTCGCCGGCGGCGGCGGACGCATCTGCGTGCGCCATGAATGCGGCGTCGATTACGCCACCATCGACCTGACGCCGGACGAGCACGACCGCTACTACAACAATTTTGCCAACGGCGTGCTGTGGCCGCTGCTGCACACCATGCCGGAGCTGATGCGCTTCGACCGCCGCGACGCGCGCGCCTATCGCGAGGTGAATGCGCGCATGGCGGCGATGCTGCGGCCGCTGCTTCGCCCCTCCGACCTGGTGTGGGTGCATGACTACCACCTGCTGCCGCTGGCGGCGGCGCTGCGCGCGCGCGGGGTCGCCAACCCGATCGGGTTTTTCCTCCATGTGCCGTTCGCCGCCGCCGACGTGCTGGCGGCGGCGCCGGAGATGGGCGGCCTGGTGCGCGACATGCTCGCCGCCGACCTGCTGGGCTTCCAGACCGACAACGACCTCGCCAACTTCGCCGCCGCCGCCGAGCGGTTTGCCGAGGCGCAGCGGCTGCCGGGCAACGTGCTGGAGGTCGGGCACCGCCGCGTAAGGCTCGGTGTGTTCCCGGTCGAGATCGACCCGCAGGGTTTTGCCGAGCTCGCCGCGCACATGGCACGGTCGGACGAGGCGGTGCGGTTGCGGCGCAGCCTGCACGGCCAGCATCTCATCCTCGGCGTCGAACGGCTCGACCCGACGAAGGGGCTGCTGCAACGCCTCGACGGCCTGCGCGCGTTTTTTTCGCGGTCGCCGAGATGGCTGCGCCGGGCGACGGTGCTGCAGATCGCCGCGATGTCGCGCCAGGACGTGGCGAGCTACCGCCAGTTGCGCGACAGCCTGGACCGCGCGGCCGGCAAGCTGAACGCCGATCTCGCCGAGGCGGACTGGCAGCCGCTGCGCTTCGTCTCGCGCGCGGTGGATCGCGCGCTGGTTGCCGGCTATCTGCGCCATGCGCGCGTCGGGCTGGTGACGCCGCTGCGCGACGGCATGAACCTGGTGGCAAAAGAGTTCGTGGCGGCGCAGGACCCGGCGGACCCCGGCGTGCTGGTGCTGTCGCGCTTCGCCGGCGCAATGCAGCAGCTGGACGGCGCGTTGCCGATCAACCCGCACGACGCGGACGCGATGGCGGAGGCGCTGGACCGGGCGCTGGCGATGCCGCTGGCCGAGCGGCAGGAACGCTGGCAGGCATCGTGGGCGGCGATCGAGCATCGTTCGCCGCTGGTGTGGGGCCGCTCCTTCGTGGCGGCGCTGCTGCGCGCGACGACGATTGCCGCGGTGCCGGACCTGAAGCGGCACGGCGGCCTCGCAGCGGGCCATGCCCCGGCGCCGCCGGCGATCGGCAGCGAACTTGTGCTGGTCGAGCCGCGGCACCTGCCGGTGATGCTGCCGGAGCGGGTCAATCTGAACTGAGGGCCGGCGGCGAGGAACGGCCGAACCTTCGCCGCCGACGAGGTGGCTACGCCGGTCTTCCTTCATCGTGGTGCGGCCGCCCGCGGGCTGGGCTGCGCTGGCTGTCCGCCGGCGCGGCACCTGGATGCCGAGAAACCGCCGGATCCACCTGCGCTGGGCGCGGGCGACGGCGGCAGCCGTTGTCTGCGCCGGGCTGCGGCTGAAGGCCGGGCAATTCTTTGCTTCGCATGGGAACTCTCCTGGGCCGGCCGACCGTCGGCGGGCTGGTCGTGACCGTCCGTTCCAGCCTGGGCTGGCGCTGCCAATCTCACGTCCCGGCGCCGCACGATCCAATGCCGCGTTGGCATGAATTCGATGACGTAGCGGTCATCGGCATCCGGCGACGACGGCGGCAGCGCTACGCGCGCTTGCGCGCGCCGCGCGCCGTCGGGCGCGGCTTCGGCTTCGCGGGCGCCTTCCGCGCGGCCGGCTTGGCCGCCGTCTGCCCGAGGCTCCGCTTCAGCGCCTGCATCAGGTCGATCACCTGGCCACGCGCCTCCTCGGGTTCTTCCTCCGGCGCGATGCCTTCGCCCTTCAGCTTCGCCTCGATCATCGCGCGCAGCCGCGCCTCGTAGCGGTCCTCCATGTCCTCGGGCGCCCAGGGCGCGCTCTGCCGCTCGATCAACTGCGTCGCCAGCTTCACCATCTCCGGGTCCGGCGCTGCGGCGGGGATTTCGGAGAACTGCTCGACGGCATCGTAAATGTCGCGCGTCTCATAGAGCGTGTGCGCGACCAGCCCGCGCCCCAACGGCCGGATCGCCAGCGCCCGCTCGCGCTGCGCGATCACCACGCGCGTCAGCGCCACGCGCCGGCTGCGCGCGATCGCCTCGCGCAGCACGACATAGACATCCAGCCCGGCCTCGCCGTCAGGCACGAGATAATAGCCGGTGTCGTAGTAGAGCGGGTCGATCGCATCCGCCGGCACGAACTTGTCCAGGGTTGCCACCGTCGAACTGTCGATGCGGGCAGAGGCGAAGTCTTCGTCGTTGAGGACAAGGTACTGGCCCTTGCGGAACTCGTAGCCATGGACGAGGTCCCGGCGCGGCAATTCCTGCTGCGTCTCGGCATCGACCGTCAGCATGCGGACCCGGTTGCCGGTGTCGGGATTGATGAAATGGAAATGCAGATTTCCGTGCTCGTGGTGCGCGGGGTGCAGCGCCACCGGGCAGGACACCAGCGCCAGCCGCAGATGCCCGCGCCAGATCGCCCGATCCGCCATCAGCCGTCCTCCTGCGGCAGCTTGCGCGCCGCTTCGGTAAACCCTTCCCACGGGTCGCGGCGCTGGCGCTTCAGCCGGTCGGGCACGGTGCGCAGGGTGAAGCGCGCGGGATCGAGCTTTTGCGTCACCTCGCGCCACGCCAGCGGCGTCGCCACCCCCGCGCCCGGGCGCGCGCGCGGCGAGAACGAGGCGACGGCGGTGGACCCGATTCCGTTGCGCAGCCAATCGACCAGGATGCGCCCGCGCCGCCTCGCCTTCGGCACCGAGGCGACGTAGCGGTCGGGATGCTCGGCCGCCATGCGCTCGGCGAAGCGGCGGCACCAGGCGCGCGTGGCGTCCCAATCGGCGCGCGGCACGAGCGGCACCACGACATGCAGCCCCTTGCCCCCGGTGGTGCGGCAAAACGCGCCGAGGCCGAGTGCCGCCAGCCGCGTCCGCACGTCGCCGGCCGCCGCGACCGCATCGGCGAACGGAACGCCCTCGCCGGGGTCGAGGTCGAACACCAGCCGGTCCGGATGCAGTGGGTCCGACCCCGCCGCGCCCCAGGCGTGCAATTCGATCGCCGCGATCTGCACCGCGGCCAGTAGCCCGTCGAGGTCGTCGATCGCGAGCCAGGGCGCGCCGTCGGACTCGCCCTGGCGGATTTGCGGCGGGAAGCCGGCATGGCCGTGCTTCTGGAAGAAATGCTGGCCGTCGATGCCGTCCGGGCAGCGCACCAGCGCCAGAGGGCGCCCGGCGATCTCAGGCAGCGCGTGCGGCGCCGCCACGCGCCAGTACTCGGCAAGGTCGCGCTTGCTGATGCCGGGCCAGAGTTCCTTGTCGGGATGGGTGAGCACGCCCGCCTCCCCTGTCGATCGGTCGCGCACGATGCGCGCCGGCGCCGCCGGGCGAAAGGCGCGGCGCGGCTGCTCCGGGTCGGAGACATCGCGCACCACCTCCGCCGCCGCCTTGTCTTCGCGGAGGCCGAGGAACACCGCGTGCCGCAGCCGCCCGCCGCCGCTCCAGCCGATATACTGCACCTCGACCACCAGTTCCGGCCGCACCCAGGTGATAGTCCGCTCCGGCGGTTCCTCGCCGTACAACAGGCCGGCCGGCGGCTTCGCCCGCAGCGCGTCCAGCCGTTTGCGCAGCGTGCCCAGTTCGCGCTCGGAGAAGCCGCTGCCGACGCCGCCCGCGTAGTGCAGCGCGCCGGTGCGGTCGTAGAAGCCGACATGCAGCGCGCCGAATCCGCGACGGCTGCCGCCCGGCGGGGTCCAGCCGAGCACGACGAACTCCTCGCGCCCCTGGCATTTCACCTTGACCCAGGACTTAGCACGCCCGGAGGTGTAGGGCGCGTCGGCGCGCTTGCAGACGATGCCCTCCAGCCCGAGGGCGCAGGCGCGTTTGCGCATGGCATCGCCCCGGCCGGCGAGGTGGTCGCTGTAGCGCAGTCGCTCGCCCCACGGGATCAGGCGCTGCAACGCCTGCTTGCGGTCGTCCAGCCGGCAGCGGCGCAGATCCCAGCCGTCCAGGAACAGCAGGTCGAACAGATACAGATAAAGGCCGTGATCCCGGCCGCGGGCGAGCGCGTCCTGCAACTCGGGAAAACTGGAAATCCCGTCGTCGCACAGCGCCACCAGCTCGCCGTCGAGCACCGCGTCCTGCGCCGGCGCCTCGGCGAACAGGGCCGCGATGGCGGGCAGGCGCTCCGTCCAGTCCTGGCCGTTTCGGGTGATGAGGCGGACGGCGCCGCCCTGCTTGCGCACCAGCAGCCGGTAGCCGTCGAACTTCACCTCGCTGAGCCAGTCCTCCCCGTCCGGCGGCGCATCGGCCAGTGTCGCCAGTTGCGGCGCCAGGTCGGCCGGCGGCGTGCCGCGGACGGCGCCGGGCGCGGGTGCCTGCCCGGCGCCGCCGGCGGCAGGCGGCGCCGCCTCCAGCGCCTCGGCATCGGCGCCTTTGCGTTCGGCGGCGTCGTGCTCCTTGATGAGCAGCCAGTTCTCGCCGTGATCCTTCGGCCGCGGCTTCAGCCGGACGAGGACAAATCCGCCGTGCAGCCGCCGGCCATCGAGAAGAAATTTCAGCTCGCCGCGCCGCATGCCCTCTTCGGGGTCGCCGACCGGCTGCCAGGTGCCGCGATCCCAGGTCTCCACCGTGCCGGCGCCGTACTGGCCGGCGGGGATGCGGCCCTGGAAGTCGGCATAGTCGCGCGGATGGTCCTCGACATGCACGGCCAGCCGCTTGTCGCCGGGATCGAGCGAGGGGCCTTTCGGCACCGCCCAGCTCCACAGCACGCCGCCGTGCTCCAGGCGGAAATCCCAGTGCAGGCGGCGGGCGGCGTGTTTCTGGACGACGAAGATCGGGGCGGCACCGCCCGGCGCGTCTGCCGGCGCCGGCTCCGCGGTCACGGAAAAATCGCGGCGGGCGCGATAGGTGTCGAGGCCGTGGCCGCGGACGGCGCGCTTGCGGATGGGGGAGGTCGTGGCCATGCCCGACCAACGCCGCGCCGCCGCGGCCGGTTGCGGGCCGGTTCCGCCGGCACGCGGCGTCGGCTATGTGCGGGCGGATGACGCGCACGCCAGCGGGCGCCCTCGGCCGCCTCGATTCGCTCGGCTTCGGCGACGGCGCGGCCGAGGCGGCCGGCTGGCTGCTGCATCCCGCCCGGCGCGTCGAGGCGGTGCGGGTCTGCATCGAGGGCCGCGTGCTCGGCGAGGCCCCGGTCATCGAACGCCCGGACGTGGCGGCGATTTTTTCCACGGTGCCGCACGCCGCGCTGTCCGGCTTCCGGGTCCGCGGCCCGTTCGCGGCGACCGCGCCGCTGCTGCACGTGGAAACGCTCGGGCTGGCTCACGGGCGGCCGGTCATCGCCGCCGAGGAATATTTTGCCGCTGCCGCTCTGCCCGAGCTTCCGACGCCCGACGCAGCCCTGATGGAGCGGGTCTCGGCCGGGCGCGAGCCGACCGCGTTCAACCGCGCCGGGCTGGCGATCGCCGCGCAAATGCTCGCGGCGGTGCAAGCGCACCTGCCCGGCGTCGCGCTGCCGCGGCTGCTCGACTGGGGCTGCGGCCCGGCGCGGGCGACGCGGTTCATGCCGGCGCTGTGGCCGGGGCTGCGCCCGGTCGGCTGCGACATCGACGCCGCGGCGATCGCCTGGTGCCAGGCGAACGTGGCGGACGCCAGCTTCCATGCAACCGCCCCCGACCCGCCGCTGCCGTTCGCCGACGGCGCGTTCGACGCGGTGGTCGCCGCCTCGGTGATGACGCATCTCGCCTGGCCGATCCAGCTGCGCTGGCTCGACGAGATTCGCCGCGTGCTGGCGCCTGGCGGCGTGCTCGTCGCGTCCGTGCATGGCACGCTCGCCGCCGTGCCGCTGCCGGCGGCGCAGCGCGCGGCGCTGGCGGCGCGCGGCGTGCTGGACGGGACGCAGGATGCGCGCCTCGACGGCATCGCACCCGCCGGCTACTACCGCGCCACCTACCAGACCGAGCGGCACACGCGGCGGCACTGGCAACGCGGCTTTGCGATCCGCGCCTGGCGCGCCGGCGGGCTGGGCAACTGGCAGGACCTGGTGGTGCTGCAGCGCACGGAACGGCCGCCGCTTCGCTGGCTGCCGCGCCTGCTACGCCGCGAGTGACACGGAATTGCCGCCGGCGTGCGCTTCGTAATGCGCCATCACCTCGGCCGCCGGGCCGTCCTCGCGGATGCGCCCCTGGTCGAGCCACATCACCCGCGTACACCAGTCCAGCACCGCCTTCTTGGCGTGCGAAGACAGGATGAGGATTTCTGCGCCGCGCACCATGTCCTCCAGCCGCGCGCGCGCCTTCTCCAGGAACACGGCGTCGCCGGCGAGGAACCATTCGTCCATCAGCAGCACCTGCGGCCGGATCGCGGTGGCGAGCGCGAAGCCCAGCCGCACCACCATGCCGGAACTGTAGATGCGCACCGGCAGGTCCATGAACGCATCCAACTCGGCGAACGCGCTCACGTCCTCCTCCAGCCGCTTTATCGCCGTCCGCTCGAGGCCGTTGTAGAGGCCGCGCAGCATGATGTTCTCGCGCCCGGTCAGCTCCGGGTTCATGCCGAGATTTGGGTCGAGCAGCGCATTCAGCGTGCCGCTAATGCGCACCTGCCCGATCAGCGGTTCGTAGATGCCGGCCAGCGTGCGCAGCAGCGTGGTCTTGCCCGCGCCGTTGGTGCCGATCAGGCCGAGCCGGTCGCCGCTGGTCAGCCGGAAGGCGACGTCGCGCAGCGCCTGCACCACCACGCGGTGCTTGGCGTCGCTGCCCATGCGGCCGGACACCGTGGAGAAAACCGTACGCTTCAGGCTGCGCGCACTGCCGTGATAGAGCGGGAAATCCAGGCTGACGCCGCGCACGTCGATCTCGGCCGCCATGACGCTCACACCCAGAACGCGATGCGGTTGCGCACGCGCACGAACAGCATCCAGGCGAGCGCGCAGAGCACCAGCGAATAGAGGACGGCCGAGAGATACATCATCGCCGACGGCACCTCGCCGAGCAGCGGCGCCCGCACGATCTCCAGGATCGAGCCGAACGGATTGAACGGCAGCAGCCACATCCGGTTTTTGCCGACGAGCTCGGGCCGCCAGATCACCGGGGTGACGAAGAACATCATCTGCAGCACGCTGCCGACGATCGGCGGGATGTCGCGGAAGCGCGCGCACAGCGCGCCGAGCATGATCGCCAGCGCCAGCGCGTCCACCAGCCACAGCGCGCATCCCGGCACCGCCAGCAGCCCGGCCACGCCCGGCTGGAACGCATAGATCACGAACACGGCGACGATGACCACAAGGTTGTGCGCCACCACGAGCACGTTGCGCACCACGATGCGCGCGGCGTAGAGCGAGAACGGCATGCGCACGGAGCGGATCATGCTCTCCGACGCCGTGAACCCGAGGCTGGCATCGCCGACGAGGGACGCCACGAATCCCCACAACACCAGTGACAGCGTCAGGAACGGCAGATACTCGCGCAGGTTCATGTGGAACAGCGAGGCATAAATGCCGCCCATCGCCGCCACCATGAGCGCGGTGGACAGCGTCAGCCAGAACGGGCCGAGCATGGAGCCGCGATAGCGCAGCTTGATGTCCAGCCAGGCGAGCGTCCAGCACAGCCGCCGCAGCTTCCAGGCGTCGCGCAGGTCGCGCAGCGCCATGCGGTGGCGCGCCGCAAGCGTCGGGTTGGGAGTCAGCTCGAGGGAATTCGCCCCTCGCGCAACGGTCTGCAGGGCGGCACTCATCGCGCGCAGCCGATACAGGATCGCCGCCGGCGCTGCAACTCCCGCATCGGCGGCGGGGTCAGCCGCCGGGCGCGTCGGACAGTGCGCGCACCAGCATCGTCTGCGGCCGGCGCTCGATCGCCACGCGCTCGCCGGGGCGCAGGTGCTGCGGATTGTCCTGCACTACCGACAGCGTCGCCCCGTCCGCCTCGCGCACGATGAATTCCGCGGTTGCGATCTGCGCGAGCGCCGCAGTGACCGCCGCATCGCCCAGCGTCGCCAGGATCGTCGCGCGCACGTCGCCGGCGGCGCGCGGCTGCAGCGGACGTTCGGCGACGATCACGCCGATTTCGTCCCCCGGCGTTGCCGGCCGGACGACGGCAGAGGCCGCTTGCGGCGCGGGCGGACGGCCGGTCGCGCAGCCGGCCAGCAGGCACAGGGCCAGGGCAATGACGGGGCGAGCATCGGCGATCATCGGCGGCCCTCGGCGCGGCGGCGGCTGCACGCACTCTACCAGAAGGCGAGCCCGCAGGAAGCATCTCGCGCGCAGAATGGTGACGCGGACGCGAATTCCGGCGGCGATTCGGTCTTGCGCGACGCGGCGCAGACGGATAAGGACTTAGCGGAGTTTCCTGCCTGCCACGATGAACGACGGTGGCCAGTCCGTCGTGCCCTCCGGCCGGGGTCCGGCCGTGCCACGACGGAGGCCCGCCCCGCATGCTCCATTCGCGCCCCGCCAGCCCCCGGCACCGGCCCCTCGCCCCGCTCCGCCTGGCAGCGGCGCTGGTGGTGGCGGCGGGGCTGGCGGGATGCGCGGGGCATCCGCAGGTGCAGGTGAGCGCGCCGCAGGCGGCGGCGGACTACGCCGCCCATGCCCGCCGCGACTACGCCGTGCCGGGGCCGGCCTGGGATCCGTGGGGTCCGTACATCGTCGAGGCGGCGCAGAAATACGATGTGCCGGAACGCTGGATCCGGGGCGTGATGCGCCAGGAATCCGGCGGGCAGCTCTATCTCGACGGGCAGCTCATCACCTCCAGCGCCGGCGCGATGGGGCTGATGCAGGTGATGCCGGAGACCTATGCCGAGCTGCGCTACCGCTACGGGCTCGGCGTCGACCCGTACGACCCGCACGACAACATCATGGCGGGCGCGGCCTATATGCGGGAGCTGTACGACATCTACGGCTCGCCCGGCTTCCTCGCCGCCTACAATGCCGGGCCGCGGCGGCTCGACGACTACCTGACGCGGCATCGCGCGCTGCCCGACGAGACGCGGCGCTACGTGGCGAATGTCGGCCCTTCGGTGGTCGGCAGCACGCCGCTGCGGCCGTCGCCGGCGACGCAGTACGCGATGCTGCAACTGCCGGTCAACATCCCGCCCGGCCCGCGACGGGCGCCGCGCCCCGAGCGGGCGCCGGTGGCGCTGGCCGCCAATACGCAGAACCGCCCCGGCTACGCCCGCGAGCCGGTGCAGATGGCCGCCCTGCCCGCCCCGCCGGCGCCGCCCGCCCTCGCCCTGCCGCATCCCGGCGGCGGGTTCCACCTGATCCCGCACGCCTACGCCGACACGCTGCCGACGTTGCGCGGCGGCCCGGTCAGCGGCAACTGGGCGATCCAGGTCGGCGCCTTCGGCAGCGAGGAACAGGCGCGTGCCGCGGCCGAGGCGGCAAAGGGCCACGCGCGCGAGTTCCTGGCCGCCGCACAGCCGCATGTCGGCCCGGTGCGTCATGGGCACGGCACGCTGTACCGCGCCCGCTTGCTCGGCCTGTCGCGCGACGCCGCGGTGCGGGCGTGCGAGCGGCTCGGCCATCACGGCAACTGCATGGTGGTGTCGCCGGGCGCGCAGTCCTGAGCGCGTCTCGTCGGCCCGGCTGCCGGCTACGTCGAACGTGAAGCGGCTAAACGCCGTCCGTTGAAATGTGGCGCCGATTGGCCGGTCCCCGCATTATGGGCGGGCGTGTCGCCAGTCATGCCGGCCTTGGCCACGGCACCGTACCCGGACCGGGAGCGATGGCGCGGACCGGAGCCGCGCGCCGCCGGCGCCGCCGCTTTCGCCAGCATGGCGCCGAACGCGGCGATGACGCGGCGCATCTGCGGCGGCTTGTAGGGATAGAGCTCCGGCGGGTCCATCATGTGGACGATGCCGCCGACATCGCCCTCGAACAGCAGCAGCTGTCCGTCCGGCAACTCCGCGCAGTCGATCTGGAAATAGTCGAGCCCGGCCCATTCCGCGATCGCCGTCAGCGCCGCCGCGTGGCGGCGCGCGAACCCCGCATCGAAGCTCGCCATCGCTGCTGCTTCTTCGGCGCGCTTTGCCGCGCTCTCGGCCATGCCGGCATTGAGGTAATGCACCATCCAGTGCTCGGAGACCGCCATGTGGCAGAGCATCGGCGCGCCGTCGATGAAAGCGATGCGGTATTTGCGGAACAACCCGTCGGCGCCGCGGTAGTCGACGAAGTCGGTGACGAACACCTCGTCGCAATCGAGCGTCGCGAGGTGTGCGGCAAGCTGCGCGGCGTCGTCGGCGCGCGCGAGGTCGTGGCCGGCGTGCGAGCCGACCGGCCGCGCCAGCACCGGAAATGCGCGTTGCGCCGCCGCGGCGGTGGCGCGCGGCAGCCGCCGGATCGGCGGGCAGACCAGGCCGGGACGGCGGCGCAGCGCGGTCGCCAGGACCTCGCGCCCGAGCCGCAGCACGCAGGAGGGGTCGTTCAGCGTCGGCCGCGGCCATGCCGCGTGCAGGCGGGCCAGCGGCTGCAGCACCGTCTTGTCGTCCGCGGCGGCGAAGAACGCCACGTCGTGGTCGGGCAGCGCGTCCGGCAGCTTGCGGCCCGGCGCCACGAACAGCAGGTCGAGCCGCACGTCGAGATGCATGGTCAGGAAATCGAGCGGCGTGTTCGCCATCAGGTCGCCGGGCGCCATCAGCGCCAGCACGCGCAACGGCGCCGCCGATTGCGTGCGCATGGCGTCGGCGACGCGATACAGCGGGACCGCCGCCAGCGCCTGGCGTTGCAGCGCGCGCGCGGCGTCGGGGCGGAACTGCAACGCATGCACGGTGGCGGCGTCGAGCGCATAGGCGGCGGCGGCGGCGAGGCTGGGCGTCGGGCGCTCGATGGCGCGCAGCAGCGCCGGCTCGGCGGCACCGGCGAAGGCGAGGTGCGACAATGCCGCCGGCCCGCGGATCGGTTGCGGCGCCAGTTCCGGGTCAAGCCGGGGCACGTCGTCGAGAAGCGTTGCTGTGTCCACCGCCCACCATCCTGCCGGGTCCGGGCCGCAGGCTGGCCGGGCGGGGTGAACGAAGCGTCAATGGGCGGCACGGCGCCTCAGCGCCGGCCGAGCCAGGTCAGCACCGTCAGCAGCACCGAGAGCAGCACCGAGATCAGCACCGTCGAGCCGAGCGGCACATAGATGCGCAGGCCCGGCCGCGCGATGCGGATGTCGCCGGGCAGATGGCCCAGCCCGGTGCGTGCCAGCCAGGGCCAGATGATGCCGAGCAGCAGCAGCACGGCGCCGAGCGTGATCAGGAGGCGTTGCATGGCGGCGATATAGCGGCAGCGGCCCGGCGGGCCTATGACTTTGCCGCGCGGCGGCGGCCCCGCTGCCATCGCCGGCCTCGTGGCTGTGACCGTCTGTCACGGCCCGTGACAAAGCTGGGGCACGTATTGCCTCGGAGCGCCGAAGAACCCTAAACCGGCGGTGCAATATCTTGACCGATTGCCACCTTGCCCCGCCGTTGCCCTGCAGCGGCGGGGCTTTTTTGCGCCGGCCCCGGGCCACGGCGGCGCCCGCAGGGGCGGCCGAGCGCCGCGCCCCAAAGGTCAGCGATTCACCGGATGGAGGTAAGAGACAGCGGCGGTTCAGCGCGGCGCCATCGTCCCGCCACCCTCGACCACGTGTAGGCGGGTAACGGTAAGCTCGTCGATCGTCAGGCGACGGACATGGCCGGATCGCAGCACCAGGCGGCCGATCGCCAAGCGGCCGATCGCAACGGCGCCCAGCGCGACGGCACCGAGGGCAAGCGCCCCTACAGCCAGCGCGCCGGCAGCGGCGACGGCGGTCGCGAAGGCAGGGACCGGCCGGGAAGGAGCGCGGACAAGTGCGGCTGAAGGGGCGGCTGGTGACGAAGCCGGCGCGGTCTGCGACGCTGTCATGTAAAGTCCCTCGTGCTGCGGAAAGGCGCGGAGAACGGCCCTCAAGCTGCGCCGCGGCTTGACGTGGACGAGGCCCGGCGGATCGCGGCCCGCTTCGCCCGGTTGCCGGCGGGTGGCCCGTTTTATCCCGCAAGCCGCGTCGACCGGCGCAGCCGCCCGCAGAAATGCCGAGCAGCCGGCGCTACTGATTTGCCGGCTTTGGTAATGGAGCTGTCGGCGTCGTCGCCGGCGCCGGCGCACTTGTGGTCGCCGGGTTGGAGGGGCCGCATGCCGCGGATACGCGGCCAAAACACCGCGAGCAAAATTATCACCACGATCACGGCGGCGATCGGTGTACCAGTACCGCCTGTCTCCCAAAAAGTTCACGGCAACCTCCCTGTCCACCGCCACGCACACCCTAGGCATTGCTGCAGCGGCGCGGCAACACGACGCGGTGATCGAAGGCCCGGTTGCCGGCAATTGGAACCACGGCGCGCCCTCCCGGACTTCGAACCGGGGACCGACAGCTTAGAAGT
>CAWAZU010000037.1:0-75495 GCA_963786445.1 uncultured Pseudomonadota bacterium | reverse complement strand
CAGTCACCGCACGCAACGTCATGATTTTGCCTAGAATTGCGTCATGGTGGGTTTTTCTACCCCCAAATCTACCCCCAAGACGACGCTGGATGTCCCCTTTGTCCCCGCGTGCTGGCTTTGCCCTCCACCGAATAGCGCGTCTCCGTTTGCCCGCCCGCGGGGCTTTTGGTGTCTCGGGGTGTCTCGGGTTGCGCGCGTCGCAAGGAATGCCGTGGTCCGGCAGCGGTGCGGGCTTTGCCCCCGCGATCGGCCCGTAACCGCCCCGGTAAAAAGGCGACAACCCCTCATCCGCTTCGCCCTCACCGGGACGCACCCGCTACTGCGGCGTTGTGCCGGAAGCGCTGACGGGAGGGAAGGATGGCAGGAAAGCGAGAGGTGCCAGATCAGCCGGCGGTTCGCTGTGAGAAGCACGGCAAGACCGTCGGGCATCAGCCCGAACCGAGAGACACGGACGAACCGCGCCCAAGCGACCGTGAGAAGCTCGCCCAAGACGAGCGGGCGAAGTTCGAGGAGGATGCGATGCGGGAGCGGGACGCGTGAACCTGGGGAGCAATCTCGGCCAGGCCGCCTTGTTGTATTGGCCCGTCGTGGGAAGTTGATGAGGGGGATGCCGCCGAGTGTTGGCATTGCTGCCGACGGCATCTCATCTGGCGCCAAGAGGAAAGCCGTCCTTGAACAGGAGCTTGATCATGCGGAGCACCTTGTTTGGCGCCAGCCTCGTTCTGCTTGGAATGACTGCCGCCGCCTTAGCTCAACCATCGAGCAACCCCGCGCAGCCAGGTGGGCCGGCAGTGGGCGCGCCGCCCGAAGGCGCCCCGGGAGATGCCGCGGGCGGGCCATCGGGAGAGGGCGCTGCAGTGATGGAGCCAGGTCAGGGGCGGATCATCCTGCTCGCGCCTGGGGAGGTGGAGCGGATCCTGCGCGCTCAACAGGAAGAAGAAGCGGCGGCCGAGGGAGACGAGCAGGGCGGCATGCAGGCGGAGCCGGGCACGCGACCGCAGCGCGGTATGATGATGGGCGAACGCGAGCGCGGCTGGCTTCACCGCCACATGCCGAGTGGCGCGTTCTTTCGCTTCAAACGCGGCGATGCGGAGATCGTCATCAAGTGCGCTGACAGCGAGCCAACGACGGCATGTGTGGGCGCCGCGACGGCGCTGATTGATAAGATAGGCGTGATGCAGCCGGGTGGCGCGCCTGCGGGTGGCGCAACCCACTAGACGACCTGCTGGCGCGCGCACTGGATGGCGGAAAGGTGGCGCCCTGCAGAGGATCGCAGGCTCGCTATCTCGATGCCAAACCGCGATCACGCCTCCCGGGACGCCCGGACGTAACGGGTCGCGCCAGCATTTCGCCCTCGGTGCCGCTTACGATCCAGGCCAGCGTCTCGCCCTCGGCGGTGCTGTCATCCTGTAGGGCCTGGGCGATCTCGGCGATGAGGATGCGGTCGGGCACAGGGGCGCTCTATCGCGTCGGCCGTTGGGTCGCCGGCCCGCGCCAATGCGTCGTATCCGGCACGCGGGCCGTGTTGCTCAATCAGCAGCCCGGCGGCGCGCCAGATGTCGATCTCATCCAAAGCGGCCTCCGATCACGCGGCACTGTTCCGTCGCCGAGCAGAGCGTGCTGCCGGGTCGCCCGGCTGGTCAAGAACCTGTGCGCGCGGCGGCCGGAGCGTAGCTACGGGGGCGCCCCATCCTGCCGCTGCCCCGTGGAAACCACCATCAGCCGCTCGGCCGGAAACGGGCGTTGCAACGCCAAGGCAGTCGCCGTGTCCGCCTCAAGCCAAGTGTCCCAATCCTCCGCGGTCAGGATCACCGGCATAGCCTTGGCATGCACCGGCCGCACCAGGTCGTTGGCCTCCGTCGTCAGGAACGCGAACAGCAGATGTTCGCCGGCCTCCCCCTTCCGCGTGCCCGTCCAGGGCCGCCACAGGCCGGCGAAGGCGAACATTGGCCGGTCGGGGCCGAGTGCGAACCAGTGCGACACCTTGGGCTGGCTGTCGGTGTACTCGCAGAACGAGGTCGCTGGCACCAGGCAGCGGAACTCCGGCTTGAGCCAGCCGCGCCAGTATGGGCTGGCGGTGTTGCGGATGTTCGTCACCGGCCGGGTGGCGAGGTTCGGCGGCGGCGGGAAGCCCCAGCGCATCGCCTGCATGACGCGCGCGCCGTCTCGATCGACGCGGATCACCGGCGCGAGCTGGTCGGGGAACACGGCGGGGAGCGGCGACTGATTGGCGGTGTGGTCCTGCCAGACGCGGAATAGCGCCCGGATCGCCTCGCGGGTGCTGGTCATGCTGTAGAGGTTGCACATCGGCGGGCAGCGTACCAGACCGGGAGGTATACCGCTACGCTGGCGTGCCGATTCTGGCCACGCCCGGAGCAGCAGATGCCGAAATACCTGCCCCGCGCATTGAGCGTCTCAGCTCGTCGGAGCCAGTTCGAGCAAGGCAGCGACCTTGGTGCCGTCCGGGCTGCCGAGGCCCGTGCAGGCGTCCCAGCCCGGCCCGGCCTGGAAGCTCCCGTTATTGCCGCTCGTGACATCATTCAGGGCGTTAGGCGCCCCGTACAGCTGCGGATTGACGAAGCCGACGGGACTACCCTTCGCCGAGTTGATGCGCGCGATCAATGCTGCCCACAGCGGCGCCACTGCACTGGTTCCGCCGATGACGGTGTCCGTCCCATCGATCCGTACGTCGTACCCGGTTTCGGGGTCCGCATCACCGCTCACGTCCGGGACCCCACGCATGGTCAACGCTTGGCTGCCGCCCGATGTCAACGTCACCTGCAGCCCATTTTGCCACGTCGGCAGGGGGAACACGCTGCTCACGCCGCCGCCGCCGGCGCCGCCTTGTGCGCCATCGTTCCAGACAGTCTCGTCGGTGATCGTGGTCCCGGTGGCTTGCAGGCTCGTGCCTCCGCAGGCAAGCGCGTAAGAGCTGGAGGCGGGGAAGTCCACGTGATTGGCACCGTCGTTGACGCCGTCGCTTGAACCGCTATCGCCCGACGCCACGCAGACAGTAATGCCGATCGCCGCGGCTGCCTGAAATGCCGCATCGAACGCAGTCAGCGACTGCTGCGTCCAGGACGACTCCGGCCCACCCCAACTGATGGAGATGACGGACGGGTTGTTGGTTGCGTCGTGGACAGCCGTCGTAATGGCATCGAGGAACCCGGCATCGGTGTTGGGCGCAAAATAGACAGCAATGTCGGCATCGGGCGCGATGGCGCCGACCACCTCGATGTCGAGCATCACCTCTCCGTCCGGCCCATTCGGGTCACCCGTCGGGTGGTTCTTGCCGTGGTCCACCGAGATGACGGTGACCTTCGGCGCCGCTCGGATACCAAGCGATGCGAAGTAGGCACTCAGGTCCGCCGTCCGCTCGCCGCCCCCGAGTTCGATGATCGCCACGCACTCGCTTTCGCCGGTGCCGGCAGGGAAGTCGTAGAGCGAGGCAATCTGAGGCGGTGTGAAGGAGGTCGCCGTGTCTGCGTTAGCGTGCCAGCGCAGATTGCCGGGCAAAGGACGCGCACGGAAACGCGGACTGGCCGCCGGCCGGTTGTCGAGGCCGAGGACGGCTTCGACAATGCCGTGCAGTTCATCGGGCAGTTGCACAGCGCCGACGCGTCCGCGATACGAGCCACCTGGATGCTCGAATTGGTGCAGGTCCACCCCGAACGCGGCGTTGAACTGCGCCACAGTGCCCGACAGGACGACAGTGCGCCGTCCGGCATGTTCCTGCACCACGGCGAGACCATGCGCGCCTGCAAATTTCTTGACCACGGCGATATCGGCATCATCGGCGCCAAACCGCTGCTCGAACTCCCGACGACTCAGATAGCCGCCGCCCTTTTCTCGGTTCACGACCTTCTTGGCATGCTCCGTCAGCGCGGCACCGCCGCGGCGTCGCAGCAGCACGCTGACCTCCAGCCTCTCGCCCGGATCGGCCTTACCGACCGACTTCGCTCCCGGCAGTGGCTGGCGTTCGCTTCCCTTGAGTGGATGTTGGGCCATGTTGGTGTTCCTCCCGAGATTGAGCGCGTCGGCTTCTCCACGGTTCCCACCTGAGTTGGGGACTATGGGGACACCCCGACAACGCCAGTGTCTCAAAGTGCCGCGCGAGTGTCTGAATGGCGATCTCCCTCGCCCGGCCGCCAGCGCCCAGATGACGAAGCGCCCCGAACCTCTCGGCCGGGGCGCTCGGGTTGTACCGCTCTCGCAGCCCCGCAACGGTCTGAGCCGAGCGTTATGTCAGCTGCATGATGACCGCGCCCTCCGATATCTTCGGTGCGGCCACGCCCGTGTTTGCGGCATTCTTCGCGATCCAGTCTTTCGCGGCTTGAACGCTCTCGTCAATGCCGGACTTATCCTGGCATACCGTCACGGAGAATCCACCATCGCCGCTGCGGGCGAGGGTGTAGCCAACGAAGCCCTTGACGGCGCGCAGCAGCGTTTCGACATCCGCCTTGTGCTTCTCAAGCATATCAAACAACTCTTTGGCGCCTTTCCCGGAGTATGTTCGTACAACTGCCTGCACATTGACCTCCCACGTTATGGTTAGGGGCGTCGGGAGGCGGGGGACAGGCCGCGCCGCCATCGCCGACGTTGAACCATAGCACAAAGGGCCGCCCCTCGCGGAGCGGCCCAAGCTGGCGATCGGTCGGCGGCCTATTTGCCCGGCTTCGGCAGCGGCCACCCGCCTGGCGGGTTTTTTGTGCCCGCACCGCCATTCTAAGCCACCGCCAGCGGGCCGGGCGGCGCGGCGCGCTGTTTGTTGTGTGTGCGGGGGGCGCGGCGCGCCTGGATAGCCCCGCACTGGCCTGTCGGGGCGCCACGCGGGGTTTTAGTCATTCAGGAGACCGGCCAGCAGGCTCGGCTGGCGAGCCCGGCCGGCGGTTTGTTGCGCAACTCGGTTCTCGGCCAGCCGGGCCTGCACCCGCGCCCGGAGGTCGGCGTCGATGATGGCGTCGTGCTCGCCCGCATAGCTGGCGTCCCGGTGCACGACCTCGCCGCGATAGAGCCGGTTCTGCAACAAGCGGTAGAGATTGCCGCGCGTGAGGGGCCGCCCGCCGCCGCGCCGGTCGCCGGCCGAGACACGCGGCTTGCTGGTGATCCCGTCAGCGGCCAGCCGTTCCTGCAACGGCCGCACCGCGCCGAGCTCGAGGTAGTCGCGGAAGATCCGCTGCACGATCGCCGCCTCGGCGGCATCGACCACCAGCTTGCGGTCGCGCACGTCGCAGCCGAGCGGCGGCAGGCCGCCCATCCGCATGCCTTTGCGCTTGGAAGCGGCGACCTCGCGTTTGGCGAAATCAACGCGGGCCCGGTCGTTGATCGGCAGCGAATTGAAGAACCCGAAATCACGCTTGCCTTCATCGATGATCGGGAGCTTGTCGCGCATGTTGATCGCCTCGGTGTCCGGCACGACAACGCTGTGCGCGGGACAGGCCCCGACGCAGAGGCCACAACCGGCGCAGTTTTCGATCGCATTGGCGAGCGTGAAGCGGACGTCGGGGAAGCCGCGCGCGTTGATCGGCGCCGACTGGAACGTCGCCGCCGCGCCGTCGAGGCGGCTCGCGTCGTAATATTTCGCGCGGATGACCGCGTGCGGGCAGACGAAGCCGCACTGGGCGCAGACATCCGGCTCCCGCACCGGCACGATCTCGGCGATATGGCGCACCCGCACCACGCCGCCTACTCGCCGCGCACAGCAAGGCCGACGCCGTCTCGCCCGCCTGGAAGAACGTGTCCAAGTTGTGCGCCGTGCCGCGCACCGCCGGCCGCTCCGGGTCGAGGGCGCGGGCGCGGGCGCGCGCAACAGGTCGTCGTCGATCATGGCGCGGGTGGCGGCATCGTCGACCAGGTCCAGCGTGTTGACTTCACAGCTGATCCGAAACCCGTCGAAGAAGCGCAGGAACGGCACGCGGGCCGCCGAAGCCGCGCGGCATCAGGCAAGACGCTCACAGGTTACCCAACCCCGGCGATCCCTGCCGCATGGGACTTCGGTTCAAGTGATTTGCCGTCCTTGACGGCGCCATCGCCGGAGTGGATGCGCGCAGCGCGCCGCGTTGCCGGATTGGGCGAAGATCTCAGATGACGATCCACCGCACAGATCAAGTCATGCAGATCGGTGGACTTTTCGATAATCTCGTCAAATACGCTGCCGACCAGCATTTCTCGGTCGCGCAGCCGAGCTGGCGTCGATGTCAGAGCGATCAGCCTTGGGCGCAAATGCTCCTGCAGCAGATCCAGTATGAGCGTTCCCGCCGCCAGGCCGTCCATCTCGGGCAAATTGTAGTCGACGAGAGCCAGGTCGTAGCAGCCCTCGCGAATTTGCCTGACCGCCTCCAGGCCATTGGAAAGATTCTCAACAACATATCCTCGCTGCTCGAGTACGGATGTCAGCAGCAATCGCTGGCACTCCTCGTCCTCGACGACGAGAATCCGCGGCGGGCCGGGATCGTCGCCCTGGGCTCCCGGACGGCACGGCTCTGCCTCGTAATCCAGCCGGTCCTTGCGGAGGAGCGAGGACTCGGCCGTCTGCCGCGTCGCGCTGTCGGGCATGGCTGCGAGGCAGCGGGTGATGGCGGATAGGAGCGAAGAGAAATCTGAGGATTTGCCAATGACGGCGTCGAATGCGCTGTGCGCTCCGCTCTCCATGGCGCGCAGATGCTCCGGCGTCGCGGTGAGTGCGATCAGAATGGGCCGGACCACCGGCCCCATGAAGTCGTCGGCCAATTTCGCGAGTGCGAGGCCATTGATCTCGGGAACCTGGTAATCGACGACGACCACGTCGTAGTGAACCCGCTGCATCTGCCGCACCGCGTCCAGCCCGCTGCTGACGGCATCCACCTCGAAGGTCGCGGCAACCATGACGGATTCGAGGATCTGCGCCTGCAGCGGGTCATCTTCCAAGATCAGGATGCGAGCTCGCGGAGTCTGATTGTTTGACGCACGGGGCATTGAACTCCTCCATACCGGTCATCGTAACGTCGCACACAAGTTTGCAATCATCGTGCCGCAACCTCAGAGAACCATTTGCTATCTCGTTACGATGCTACGCATCGTGATGTTGGTCCCTCCCGGCGGCATAGTGGTTCCATTGCTGCCGGGATTGGCTGGCAGGGGCCGCAAATGTTCCTTGAACCTGCGCGAGTGGCGCGTCGAATGACCGTAGCATTCTCGCCAATCCAATATTATCTTGTATGCACCGGTAGAAGAGGTTAGGAATGGCACAGAGGTTTTTCAATAGGCGTCAACTCTGCAGATACGTAACTTCCCACAATATATCACTGATCTCTTATATTGTTGCGGGATCTCGTAAAATGGACCCGTGCCGCGTCGCGATAAACTCATTAATTTTGAACATTTCGGAAATTGTTAATTTTATGCCGCGAACATCATGATATACAATCGTGATGAATTCGCATAGCGCTTGCCGATTTTCAGGAGGGTGGCTATGGACGTTCCAGATACTGGCGACGAGATCTCGCTCGCCGCAACCCAGTTTACCCTGGAACAGGCTACAAGCGCCGAGCAGCTGCGCGAGGTATTTCGCCTCCGCCATCAGGTCTATTGCGTTGAGCGTGGATTCGAAAGCGCCGTGGGGGAGGAGGAGACTGACGAATTCGACGCCCGCTCCCGTCACGCTCTTCTGCGTCATGCCAGCGATGGCGAGGTCGTCGGAACTGTCAGGGTTCTCGCCGCCAATCTGGCCAATTTGGACGACAGTTTCCCGATGCAGCGCCTGTGCGACGCGTCGTGGTTTCGTCCCCTGCCGCTGCGCACGACAGGCGAGGTATCGCGCTTCGCCATCTCCAAGCAGCGACGGATCTCTTGCGCGACCGCGTCACTGCTGCGGCTGGCGCTGCTGCGCGGGGTCGTGCAGATCAGCAGCGACATGGGATTGACCCATTGGCTGGCCGTCATGGAGCCGAGTCTGCTGCGACTGAATCAGCGGAACGGCATCCACTTCCAGCCGGTCGGTCCCCTCGTATCCTACCACGGGATCCGCCAGCCAACGGTCGGCAACATCGCCATTGTGCTCGCCCGGATGCGGTCTGAACAATGGCAGGTCTGGAACTACCTGACCGATGGCGGGACCTGGTTCGGCATGCTCCCGGCCGCAACCGCGCCGGCCAATGATGGCAGCATATTCGACGACGAACGCGCGAGCCGTATCGGCGCCGGATGGCTCGCTGGCGAGCGCCTCGCTCGGACTCCGGCACGGGACGCGGCCGATGTTGCGTTGAAGCTGCGCATGCTGAGTCACGAGTTCCAGGCAGATAGCTCAGGGTTTTCCGGCCGGCTGTTGCAGTCCGCGCTCGCCGACCTCGACCGCTTCGCGGCTGCCTCGCCGGTTCCGACAGGGTGGAGCCCCCCGACGGCAGCCACGGCCGTGTTGCACGGATCAGCACGAGGGACGCAGTAATCCCGCCTTTCGTTGCCAACGCGCGATTCACGCCTCCGCGCGGTCCGCGTTGCGGGTGTGGATTTCTTCAAGCGTGATCGTCGCGGCGGCACGGAGATCGTCGGCAAAAGCCGGTGTCTCTACGGCACCGGTCTGGACGGCGCGCTCGAAACCAAGGGCTGCGGCCGCCAGGCGCTCGAAGCCGAACATGATGGCGCTGCCCGCGAGGGCGTGCGCAGCGTCGGCAAGCTTGGTGTCGTTGGTTGCCAAGGCGTCCGGCATGCACAGCCCACGCAGGATATCTTCGGTGCGCCCGGCGATGGTCCGGACATAATCGGCGAGCTTCTCGGGTGCGAGAGAGTCAGCCCGTGCCTTGAACGCTCGCAGATTCAGCACCGGTGGTGCCAGGTGCGAGGGAGGGGCGGGAAACGGGGACGGTGTCCGTGTGGCTCGCCGCAACTTCCGTTGGCGGAACTTCGGGCCCTGCTGCCGCGACTTCGCCGTCTGCCTGCGCTTCGCGAGTGGCGCGCGCGATCGCATCGTTCAGCGTATCCAGAGTAAAGGGCTTGGTCACGTGGCCTTTCATGCCCGCTCGGCGGCATATCTCAACCTGTTCGGGGAAGGCCAGCGCGGTCAGGGCCACGATGGGCACCTGCCGTCGGGTACCCGTCAGGAGGCGGATGCGGCGTGTCGCCTCGATCCCGTCCACTTCAGGCATGCGTACGTCCATGAGAACAACATCGAAATCTCCGGCCGCAACGGCTTCGACCGCCGCCGCCCCGCCTTCAGCGTAAGCGACCTCGTGGCCGCCGGCGCGCAGGAGCGAGCCGGCGATGTCGCGGTTCATGGCGATATCATCGACGACCAGCACGCGTAGAGCGCGCGCAGGAGTTGGGACTGCCGGAGTATCCGGTGGGCCGCGGGCAGGTACGTTGGCTGGAGGTGGTGCGGGACGCGAGCCGGCCGCCAGCGGAAGTTCCAGCCGGAATATGCTGCCGCCCGGCGGGTTGTCCTCATAGTGAAGCCGGCCGCCCATGTAGGCTGCGAGCCGGGCCGAGATGGCGAGGCCCAGGCCGGTGCCTTCGACCAAGCTGGTGCTGTTGGCATCGAGCCGCTCGAATTCCCGGAACAGGCGATGGCGCTGCTCCGCCGGTATGCCTGGTCCGGTATCCACCACCTCGACAAGCAGCCTGGCTTTGTCCGACGACCGCCGCAGGCGCAACTCCACGGAGCCTTGCTTCGTGAACTTCACCGCGTTGCCGAGCAGGTTGAGCAGCACCTGCCGCAGCCGCACGGGGTCGATGAAGACGGTGGGCGGCATGTCCGGCGCCGCGACCAGGCCGAGCCTGAGACTTCTTGCCTCCGCCGCCGGCCGGACGAAACTGAGGCATGTCTCCGCGAGGCTGCGCAAATCACATTCGACCGGTTCCAGCTTGACGAGCTCGGCCTCGATCCCCGACAGGTCGAGCACGCGGTTGATCATCAGGAGCAGGTGCGCGCCCGGACCTCTCATGGCGTCCACCCGCGCCTTCTGAATGACGCTCAGCCCGCCTTCGACACGCAGCAGCTCGGCGTAGCCCAGGATGCCGTTCAACGGCGTGCGCAACTCGTGGCTCATATTCGCCAGAAACCGCGATTTGGCGTGGCTGGCGCGATCCGCCTCATCCCGGGCGTTCGATGCCTCGATCAGCGCATGGCGCATCTCCCCGATCACACGCAAACGGTCCACGGCCGCCGCGATGAGGTTTGCATAGCTGCGCAAGAAAGCGGTGTCGTCGTCGGTAAACTGGCGGGGCTCGCGGCTGTCGATCTGCAGGATGCCGAACGGGGGCCTGCCTTCGCTCCCGATGATCGCCACGTTGGCCATTGCCTTGACGCCGTTGTCGATCAGGAACTGCGGATACTTGAACCGCGTCTCGGTCGCGACGTTCGGGGAGATCGTCGGGTCTCCCGTCTTGAGGGCAAGGCTTTCCGACGTGCTGTCCGCCACCTTGAGGGTCAGCACGCCGACGATGCCTGGCTTCCAGCCGACGCCGGCACGCACCAGCAACGTCTCGCCGTCATCCTCCAACTTCATCACCTTGGCGAGGTCGGTGCCCAGCCCTTCGCCTACGAGACGGCAGGCCTCGGCCAAAATCTTATCCAGGCTGTCGGACTTCAGGGCGAGTTCACCGAATTTTGCTAGAACCGTCTGCTGTCGCAGCTGATCCAAATGGCGAGGTGATTTACGTTGCTCCTTTGAGTTTATATGCATGGAAATGCCTGGCAAGCTCCACTGGTCTTAACCAAATTCGCGGACAAGCGCATGGGGACACGGGCTCCGAGAAAACTGTTCGGGACCCGCCTGTTTCGCTCCGATCGGCCGCACGAGCCGGTCACGCCGCGAACCAGCGTCCGTGTACGCGGATGGTCGGATTTGAACCCGCCGAACGGTGTGCGAACGGGGCGGCTGTGTAACCTTAGGACGCCGGCGCGCAGCAGCGTTAGCGATCAGCGGAGCTCAACCCTCCTCGGTCGCATCAAGTTCGCCTCATGGCGATGGTGCCATGGTAGCAACGTCGGCGACAAGGGGAAGGCTCGGATTCTACTTAGTCGCCCGTGAAGAACGCGGTTTTCAAAAGGCGGCCATTCACCCCTTCGACAAGGTCCCCCACTAACCAATCCCTTGCTGGAGGAGCTCGACAAGAGGACGCCGCACTGACCGGCAATCGGCCCGCGTGGCCCGTGGCTCGCCGATCCGGCCCGCGAAGATAAAATCGCTCGCGCCGGCGCCAAGGGTCTGCCGAAACGACCTCGCGAGAGCTGCCGACTTGTTCTGGACCGCAGCGTTGACGGTGAACGCCGGCTTGCCTTCGCCATAATCCGCGAAGATCAGCATGGCCAGCAACGGCTGCAGCGACAGGCCGAGGCGGGTCGCGGTTAGCCAGAAGCGTTGCAGATGCTGGCCCGCCAGCAGCAGCGATGGCACATGGTCCTCCGCTGCCGGTGCGGACCGCGCCAATCGCACGGTGAAACACGCGGCGCTGGCCAGAATAGGCGCGAAATCCATCTGAACCGCAGCCACTGCCGTGCTGCCGAAGCCGTTCAGGATGCGCATCCGCGGCCAGCTCCGCATGGCCCAGCGCATCAGCACGAGCGTCGGGCGGCCGAGGCCCAGCGCGCCGGCGGGAACGCCGGTGGGGCTGAGCATGCGCTGCCAATCGACGACCCGCTGGTGCGTTGGAAAAGTTTCCGGCGCGCGCAGTCTGATATCAGTCGCCCGAGCGCTGAGCCACGCGAATTGCCCACGCTGCACCAGCCGGGGATACCAGTCGAGGACGAGCCGGTCGCCGAGCGCACCCTTCAGCGCAGCCTGCTCCTGTTCGTGGAGCGGCCGCATCCGGTAGGGCCGGCGATTCACCGATCGCAGCCCGAGATAAGAGTTGAGAACGTCAACTTCCAGACCCGGCACCGGCGCGAAACGCACGACGATGCGGTCGGGCCAGCCGGAGCCTTCGTGCCGCCACTCCATGGTCCTGCCGTGCGCGGTCGCAGCGATACGCAGGCTCTCCAGGAGCATGCCGCCGGCGAGCAGCAGCGGTTCGCCGTTGCGATATTCGTAGACATTGTCAGCGTCCGGCTTCGTCAGGCGGACGGCGACGGCGTCGTCGCCGAGCAGTTCGAAACGCCACGGCTGCGCATTGTCGCCGCTCGGTGCCCAGCGCGCGGCGCGCAGGATTTCCGCAATCGGCGACTGGGCGATTTCGGGATCGCCAGCCGGCGCGCGCTGCACCATTCCGGCGAAAGCCTTCCGGGCAAAGGCAAGTTTGAGCCGCTGGATCGGTCCGGCGTTCCCGAACGTCAGCCTGGTGACCGAGAGCTTGGCGCGATAGGCGTCGAAGTGATGGTGGTACGGTGCGGCCTTCACATCGCCCCGTCCGAGCAGCAACTTGATCGCCATGACCGCCGCGACGCCCGCGCTAAGCTGGCAGCCGGCGATCGTCGAGGGGACCTGCTGTGCGGCCAGATCGACCCGCGTGCGATCCATCAGATATCCGCGATGCAGGCCCTTGGGCGTGAGACCCAGGAGAAAGCGAAGGTACTGCTCGTTCTCCCGGTGTCCCTCCAGCCGGAAATAGTCCTCGAATGTCATCCCCCGGGGCGTGAACGCCAGGAATGCCGTTCCCAGGCCGACGGGTGCGGCCGTGACCGCCGGAATGCCCAGTTCCCTGCAACGGCTGAAGACCTGGCGGCGCATGTCGATGACGAAAAAGTCAAAGCCATCCACGAACAGATCCACACCGTCCAGGAACCGGTCGATGTTCTCGGTTGTGACCCCCGTGTCGAACCGCCGTATCCGGAGCTCCGGGTTGATGGCGCGCGCCATTTCATCGAGCACGTCGACCTTCGGGCGACCGATGGTCTGGACTGTCGCACCAATCTGCCGATTGAAGTTGGCGACGCTGAATGTGTCGAAGTCCGCGATATGGAATGCGCCGATCCCGAGTCGCGCCAGCGTCAGCAGATGGACCCCGCCAACGCCGCCCAGGCCGGCGATCGCAACGCATTTGCCGCGAAGGGCAAGCTGCTCGGCTTCGGTGATCCACCCAAGGTTTCGTTCGAACGCGAGATCGTAGCGAAAGTGCGGTGCGTCGGTCATGCCGGCGACTTTTGCCGGACATTCGGGGGAGTTCCCGTCGGCCCGTGGCTTGTCTGTCTCACAAACACACGCGGCGATGTCCGGTCGTCGCCACCTGTCAACCGCTGGCGCCCAGCGATGTCAGCCATTGATTCGGCGGCGGCGCACCATTCCCAGCCCGATCAGGCCGGAACCCAGGACCACCAATGAGGCCGGCTCCGGAATATCACTGGCAAAGGTCACGTTGCCGCCGCCGCCATCGACATCGAGGAAGGTCGAAGATCCCGCCGCGAGCGTGGTGACCGAGGGGGTGGCGCTGAAGTTGCTGACGGCAAGGTTGAAGGCGGCCGGCGGCGGATTGACGAAGAAGGCGGTCTCATTGCCGGTGCAGGTGCCGCCGGTCGCCAGAGGCTGTCCCGCCGCCGAGCAGGCGGTCAGCGTCAAATCCAGATTGGCGGTGGGCGAATAGCCGCCGCCGGCGGGCGCGGTCAGTGTGCTCGTTCCATTGACAAGCGTTCCGCTGAACAGCGGGATCGCGCCCGCATTGCCGCTGATGACCGGCGCGCCGCCGGGGACGGGTGTCACGACGGGTTGGCTGTTGGGATTGGCCCAGAAGGTGTAGTTGCCGGTGGTGAACGCCCCGGGCGATGAGAGCCCCGAGCCCAGCGCGGGTACTGGAGCCTGCATGCCGGTGGAGGAGAAGGTGACGTAGAAGCTGTAGGTGGATTGCAGACCGTTCAGCGCGACAGGATTGCCGCCGTTCAGGAACTGCAAGGCCGTCAGTGCGGAACTCTCGGTAAAGGCGCCGTTGCTGGCCACAGTCACGTCAAAAAAATCGGACACGTTGAAGTTGTCGGCCACAATCTGCGAGTTTGCTGGCGAGGTGGTAAGACCAATGGCCGACGGATCCCATGTAAATGTTATTGGGTCCGCCCTTGCGCTGCCGTAACCTGCGATGGCAAAACCGATGGCCAGCGCAAATTGGGTACCGGAGCGCACCACAGCATGCTTTCGAGTTGGTGCAGCGGCGCGGACAGTCGGCCGATCTTGTGCTCTACGATGTCCCGAAGCGGCAGACAACAAACGCAAGATGGCCGGGCAAGCGGAGGAACCTGCACGTGATTGCATTGATGTACCCTTTATTGTACTGTAACATATCTGACCGTTATCTGGTCGTCTTACGCAATCAAGACGTTTGAGCGCCTGCCGCCGTTGTTTTATCTTGAGGCTTCGGGCAACGACGTCAGGCCGAATAATATCGACATCATCATCTGTGAGGAGGTTCGGAATCTACGCAAGGCGGCGCGCGGAGGGTTTCGGAATCTACTCAGTGGGCCGTGTGGCCGAGTTGGCGGACTTGCTGCGGCGCCAGCTTTGCGCCGAGCACGATCCGGCGCTGGCTTGCCCAGCCCGCCGGGGGTCGTGTTAGTATCGCTGCCATGCCACCCGCCGCTTCCCCCGCCCTGGCCGACCGTTTTGCCCGTCTGGTCGAGGGCCTGCGCCGCGCCATCGCCGCGCGCGGCGCCGGGCCTGGCTCGCCGTGCCGCTGATGCTGCTGCTCTGGTCGCGGCTGCGCCGCACCGCGGAGCGGTTCGCCCGCCTCGCGGCAAAAGTCCGCGCCGGCACGCTGCCGCCGCCGCGCCGCCGCCTCCGCTCTCCCCGCCCGGCCCGGCCCCCGCCGCTGCGGCTGCCGCGCGGCGTCGCCTGGCTCGTGCGCCGGCTGCCGCAGGCCGCCGTCCGCGGCCTCGCAGTTGCAGCACCTGCTCGCCGATCCGGCGATGGCCGACCTGCTCGCCGCAGCCCCCCAGGCCGGGCGGCTGCTCCGCCCGCTCTGCCAAATGCTGGGCGTCCGCCCGCCGCCGCCCGCGCAGCGCCCGCCGCCGCCGGTCCGGCCGGCGGCCCCGTCCCGTCCCGCCTGCCGTCCCCGGCCGCCGCCGCGCGCGCGGCCCCGCATCCTCTCCCCGCCCGTCCCCGGCATCCCGCCCGTTCCCGCCTGACCGCGCGGCGCCCCCGCACGCCTAAAATGTTCCGACATAGAAACATACTAGCCTGCGATGGGGGCAGGCGTTTTGCGGTCGCTCGCGTTGAAACTGCGTCACTGCCGAGGCTGAAGAGGACTCGACTCGGGGCAGGGGTTCTCTATATGTTCTCGGCTCTTCGCGAGGTGGTGCGAGGGGCACGGTGGAACAAGGTAACACGACAGCAGCCCGTTTGGCCGCGTTGAAGGCCAGCATCGCCCCTGTCGGGCGACCGGCAAGGGCTGGCATCGCGAGCCTCCCGTTCGGGATTCCGGCCGTCGATGCCCGGCTGCCCGGCGGCGGCCTGGCTCTCGGCGCCTTGCATGAGGTGGCGGGGGGCGGACCGGACATCGAGCACGGCGCCGCCGCGGCGCTGCTGACCGCCGGCGTCCTGGCAAGGCTGCCCGGCCAGGCCCTGTGGGTGTTGGAGCGGCCGGATCTGTTCGCGCCGGCGCTCGATGCCGTCGGGCTGCATCCGGATCGCGTCATCTACGCGGAGGCGGGCAAGTCCAGGACCGTCCTCCTGACCATGGAGGAGGGCCTGCGCCATGCCGGGCTGGCGGGCGTGGTGGGCGAGCTGTCGGGCCGACTGACGCTGACCGCATCGCGCCGCCTGCAATTGGCGGCGGAGCAGTCCGGCGTGACCTGCTTCGCACTCAGGCGCAGCCGCAGCCATGACGACGCGCTGGTCGGCGAGCCGACGGCCGCCGTGACCCGATGGCGCGTCACGGCCCTGCCTTCGCCGCCTCTGCTGGCGCATTCCCCCGCAACGCCCGGCCTGGCACGGCCGCGCTGGCGGCTCGACCTGGTGCGCTGCCGCGGCGGCGAACCGGCATCCTGGATCGTGGAGGCAAGCGATGCGACGGGTCATCTCGGTCTTCCTGCCGACCTGGCCGACCGACCGGTTGCGGCGCCCCCCGAACGCCGTCGTGCCGCCGGCGGATAGGCCATTGGTCACTGCCGCCCGCGACGGCCGCCGCCAGATTGTGGCTGCCGCGGACCGGGTCGCCCGATCCTTGGGCCTGTTTGCGGGCATGCCGCTCGCACAGGCCCAGGCTGTGGTGCCGGGCCTGACCGTGGTGATGGCGGAGCCGGAGGGCGATGCACGGGCGCTCGACGAGCTGGCCGCATGGTGCCTGCGCTATGCACCGCTCACGGCGCCCGATCGGCCTGATGGCGTCTGGATCGACGCCACGGGGTGCGCACACCTGTTCGGTGGCGAGGCCGGGATGCTCGCGGATCTCGTCGAGCGCCTCGCGCGGGCCGGCGTCGCGTCCCGGGTCGCGATCGCTGACACGGCGGGCACCGCCTGGGCGGTCGCGCGATACGCGGAGGCCGCCGTGACCGTGGTGCCGGCCGGCGAGATGGCAGCCGCGCTCCGCCCGTTGCCGATCGCCGCCCTGCGGCTGCCAGATGAGACGATTGCGGGTCTTGTACGGCTCGGCTTCGAACGCCTCGACCAGCTTCTGGCGGCGCCGCGGGCGCCGCTCACCCTGCGGTTCGGCCCGGAGCTCGTTCGCCGTCTCGATCAGGCGCTGGGCCGCCTCCGCGAGCCCATCGACCCGATCTCGCCCCCGGATATGGTGGCCGGTCGGCTGGCATTCCCCGAGCCTTTGCTGACGCCGGAGGCCCTGTCCGGCGTGATCGCCCGTCTGTCCGGCATGGTGTGTGCCGAGCTCGAACGCCGCGGCCAGGGGGCGCGGCGGCTCGATCTGACCTTCGAGCGCGTCGACCGCACGCGAGCAGCTGATCCGTGTCGGCACCGCCCGCCCGAGCCACCGGCCCGACCACCTGGCCAGGCTGCTGGACGAGCAGCTCGAACGGGTCGATCCCGGGCTTGGCATCGAGGCCATGCATCTGGCGGCGCCACTGACCGAGAAGCTGACCTTCGAACAGCCGCGGGCGGGTCTCATCGCAGGCGAGAACACCGGCCCTGACGTGTCGGTGCTGGTCGACCGGTTGGTGAACAGGCTGGGTGCCCGGCGGGTCTACCGTGCCGCACCGGTCGAGAGCGATGTGCCGGAGCGCAGCGTGCGCCGCATCGGGCCGCTGACCCCGCCGACCAAAACCGCCTGGCCCGCCGCTCTGCCGCGGCCCGCCCGCCTGCTGAAGCCGCCGCAGCCGGTTGAGGCCCTGGCGATGCTGCCCGACCACCCGCCGGCACAGTTCATCTGGCGCCGCAGGCGGCACCGGATCAGGCGGGCGGATGGACCCGAGCGCATCGCCGGAGAGTGGTGGGCGACCGATCGCGAGCGCAGCGCAACCCGCGACTATTGGCAGGTCGAGGACGAGGCAGGCCGCCGGTTCTGGCTCTACCGCAGCGGTGACGCCGTCGATCCCGCGACCGGCGACCTTCGCTGGTTCCTGCACGGATTTTTCTGAGTTCCCTCACGGTGATCCATGGCCGACCGCTTCGAACTTCGTGCCGCCACACCTGAGGAGATCGCCGAAGCGCTGTCGTTCGCCCTGCGGTTCGACGGTCGCAGACCGTTCCCGCAATCGAGCAGCCTGATGGCGCAGATCACGGCCGCGCACCTCGTTGAGCATCTGCAGCGCTGCGGCTTCCGGCTGATGAAGGAGCCGGATGCCGCGGCGCCGAGCGCGAGCCGCCACACGAGGGCGGCCGACCGGGAGCCGGACAAGCCGTGACCGGCTACGCGGAACTGCAGGTCACCTCGAACTACTCCTTCCTGCGCGGCGCATCGCATATCGAGGAGTTGTTCGCGCAGGCCCGCCTGCTTGGTCTGCCGGCGATCGGCATCACCGACCGCAACACGCTGGCCGGCATGGCGCGGGCGCATCAGCGCGCCGAGGAAGCCGGCGTCCGGCTCGTGGTCGGTTGCCGGCTGGATCTGCGCGACAGTCTGCCGGTCCTCGTCTATCCGACCGACCGGGCTGCGTACGCACGGCTCTGTCGCCTGCTGACGCTCGGCAAGGGGCGGGCAGGGAAGGGGGCCTGCGAACTGGGTTGGCAGGACCTCGTCGCGTATGGTGACGGCCTGCTCGTCGTTCTTCTGCCGGACGCCCCGGATGCCGCGCTCGCGGATAGCCTCGCAGCTCTGCGGACGGGTTTTCCCGACCGGGGCTATCTCGCGCTGACGCTGCGCCGCCGGCCGGGCGACGCGGGACGGCTGCGCATGCTGGCCGACATGGCGCAGGTTGCGCGTGTGCCGACGGTCGCGACCGGGGACGTGCTCTATCACGTGCCGGAACGACGCATCCTGCAGGATGTGGTCAGCTGCATCCGCGAGGGCTGCACGATCGAGCAGGCGGGCTTCCGGCGCGAGCGCACCGTGGATCGATGCCTGAAATCCCCCGACGAAATGGCGCGGCTTTTCGCACGTCATCCCGAGGCCGTCGCCCGCCCGCGGGAGATCGTCGAACGGTGCCGGTTCTCCCTGACCGATCTTCGCTACCAGTATCCCGACGAAGTTCAGGATCCGGCGCTGACGCCACAGCAGACGTTGGAAAAGCTGGTCCGCGAGCGCGCGCCGCAGCGCTATCCCGCAGGGTTGCCGGAGGGCGTGGAGCGGCAGTTGCAGCATGAGCTGCGGCTGATCGCGGACCTCAGCTATGCGCCATATTTCCTCACGGTGAACAGCATCGTCCGCTTTGCGCGATCCAAGGGCATTCTTTGCCAGGGACGCGGCAGCGCGGCGAACAGTGCCGTCTGCTACGTGCTCGGCATCACCAGCATCGACCCGGTGCGATCGGGCCTGCTGTTCGAGCGCTTCGTCTCGGCCGAGCGCAAGGAGCCTCCCGACATCGACGTGGATTTCGAACACGAGCGACGCGAAGAGGTCATCCAATGGGTCTACGAGCGCTATGGCCGCGACCGGGCCGCCATTTGCGCCACCGTGATCCGCTACCGCGCCCGCGGCGCCGTGCGCGAGGTCGGCAAGGTGATGGGCCTGACCGAGGACGTGACCAGCGCGCTCGCCTCGCAGCTCTGGGAATGGTCGGAAGACGGCGTGACCGAGGAGCGCGCGGCCGAGCTCAACCTCAACCTGCAGGACCGGCGCCTCCGCCTGACGCTCGAATTGGCCCGCGAACTGATCGGCTTTCCCCGGCATCTCAGCCAGCATCCGGGCGGGTTCGTGCTGACAAGCGACCGGCTCGACGAGCTGGTGCCGATCGAGCCGGCGGCGATGCAGGACCGGCAGGTCATCGAGTGGGACAAGGACGACATCGACATCCTGCGCTGGATGAAGGTGGATGTGCTCGGGCTCGGCATGCTCGGCTGCATGCGTCGTGCCTTCGATCTGCTGGAGGAGCATCGCGGCGAGCGGCTCGATCTGGCGAGCGTGCCCACGGAGGATCCCGCCACCTACGCCATGATCCGCAAGGCCGACACGATCGGCGTGTTCCAGATCGAGAGCCGGGCGCAGATGGCGATGCTGCCCCGGTTGCAGCCGCGCACCTTCTACGATCTGGTCATCGAGGTTGCGATCATCCGCCCTGGTCCGATCCAGGGCGACATGGTGCATCCCTATCTCCGCCGGCGCGAAGGCAAGGAGAAGCCGAACTTTCCGACGGCGGAACTGGAACGGGTGCTCGGCAAGACGCTGGGCGTGCCGCTGTTTCAGGAGCAGGCGATGCAGGTGGCCATCGTCTGCGCCGGCTTCACGCCGAGCGAGGCCGATCAGCTGCGGCGCTCGATGGCGACGTTCAAGGTCACCGGCGGCATTGCGCACTTCAAGGAGAAGCTGATCAGCGGCATGGTCGAGCGTCACTACACGCGCGAGTTCGCGGAGCAGACCGTCTCGCAGATCGAGGGCTTTGGTTCCTATGGTTTTCCTGAGAGCCATGCAGCGAGTTTCGCGCTGATCGCCTACGCGAGTTCGTGGATGAAATGCCACCATCCGGACGTTTTCTGCTGCGCGCTGCTGAACGCGCAGCCGATGGGGTTCTATGCGCCGGCGCAGATCGTGCGCGATGCCCGCGAGCATGGTGTCGAGGTCCGGCCGGTCTGCGTCAACCACAGTCGCTGGGACTGCACGCTGGAGCCGGCGGCGGGCCGCTTTTCCGCGGTGCGTCTTGGCCTGCGCATGATCAAAGGTCTGTCGAATGCGCATGCCGCGGAGATCGTCGCTGCACGCGGCGACCACGCCTATGCCTCGGTCGATGAACTGTTGCGACGAACACGTGTCCCGCCGGCGGCCCTGGAACGGCTCGCCGAAGCGGATGCATTCCAGGGTCTCGGCCTGGAGCGGCGTGCGGCGTTGTGGGCCATCCGCGGCCTGCGAACTGAAGTGCTGCCGCTGTTCGCCGCGGCCGACAAGGGACGCGCCCCGCAGCCGGAGATCGTCGAACCTCCGGTGCCGCTCGTGCCGATGCCCGCCGGGCGCAATGTGGTGGAGGATTATGCCAGCGTCGGCCTGACGCTGCGTCAGCACCCGGTGACGTTCTTGCGGGGCGAGTTGCGGCCGCGCGGCATCCTCCCTTGTGCCGATCTGTTGGCCAGCCGCGACGGTCAGCGCGTTACCGTGGCGGGCCTGGTGCTGGTGCGGCAGCGTCCCGGCACGGCGACCGGTGTCATCTTCATCACCCTCGAGGACGAGACCGGCATCGCCAATCTGGTCGTGTGGTCAAGCCTGTTCGAGCGGCAGCGCCGGATCGTCCTCTCCGCCAGCATGCTCGCGTGCCGGGGCCGCGTGCAGCGCGAGGGCGACGTCATTCACGTGGTGGCGGAGCAGGTCGAGGACTTGTCGGATTTGCTCCGCAGTGTCGGGAACCGACAGCAACCGTTTCCGGTGCCGCATGGTCGCGGCGATGGCGTCACGCACCAGAATGGGCCTGATCCGCGCGAGGCAGGCGGCGGCCCGAGCGGCAGCCAGAAAGCTTCGGGAGCAATGGGGCGCCACGAGGGCATCCGGGTGCCGACAAGAAGCTTCCGGTAACCGCCGGATGGAACCGCCTACTGCGCGACGCCTGCAGCCGGAGGTTGTCGCAAGCGCCACCAGGAGGCGATTTCAGCGCGCGTGGCGATCCATACCCGGTCCTTGGCCAGCGCGTATTCGATGAAATCGCGCAGCGCGCTGGCGCGGGCGGCCTGCCCGGTCAGGCGCGGATGCAGGCCGATCGACATCATCCGCGGCACGTCCGCCCCTTCCTCCCACAGATAGTCGAGGCCGCGCCTGCAATAGGCGAGGAAATCGTCCGGCCCGCCGAAATGGCCGTACGTGTAGTGACTGTCGTTGTAGGTGAGCGTGTACGGCACCACGAGATGCGGCTTGCCGCAGACCGTCACGTAGTAGGGCAGGTCGTCGTTGTAGGCGTTCGAGTCATAGAGAAACCCGCCCTCTTCGACCAGCAGCGCCCGCGTGTGCCGGCTCGGCATCCAGCGGTTGTACCAGCCGACCGGACGCTGGCCGACAGTGGCCGCGATCGAGGCGACGGCAAGGCGGATGCGCTCGGCTTCCTCCTCGCGCGAGACCGTCCAGTCCTCGCTCCAGCGATAGCCGTGGCCGCAGACCTCGTGGCCGGACTCGCGCGCCCAGGCGGCGATTTCGGGATTGACCTCCAGCGCGACCGCTGCGGCGAACAGGGTGCAGCGGACCCGGCAACGGTCGAACAGCCGCAGCAGGCGCTGGACGCCGGCGCGGCTGCCGTACTCGTAGACCGATTCCGTCGCGAGGTCGCGGTACGATGGATCGACGGCGCGTGGCACCTCGCCGAGCCCCTCGTTGCGGGCGTCGCCGGCCCAGAACGAACGCTCGCTGCCCTCCTCGTAGTTCAGCACGAGGCTGAGCGCGACCCGCGCCCCGTCCGGCCACTCCACCCTTGGCGGATGCCGCCCGTAGCCGACGAAGTCGCGCGCCGGTTCCATGCTGCGCTCCGGGTCAGCCATCCGCGTGCGCCGCACCGCCGCGCGGGTCGGGGCCACCGGCCATCTCCAGCAGCGCGTCCAGCGACATCACGTCGGCGAACTGGCGGTCCATGTCGAACAGGCTCATCTCCTGCGATGCCTTCACGCGGTCGATCACCGCGTCGGCCACCACGATCGTGCGGAAATTGTAGGAGGAGGAATCGAACACCGTGGCCCGCACGCAGTTGCTGGTGGAACCGCCGCAGACGATGACGGTGTCCACGCCGCGGTCGATCAGCATCGCGGCGAGCGGGGTGCCGAAGAAGGCGCTCGGCTTCTTCTTGACGATCACGCGGTCGCCGCCGCGCGGGCCCAGGTCCGGCACGATCTCGGCGCCCGGCGTGCCGCGCCGGCACCAGTTCGGCGAGTCGGAGAACGCGCGCTTGCGGCCGTACACTCCCATGTCCTCCGGGTCGTCGATGACGAACCGGGTGAACACGACGAACCATCCGCGCTGCCGGGCGGCGTCGAGCAGTCGTTGCAGCCGCGGCAGCGCATGGCGGGCCTCCGGGCCGCAACTCGACGGATAGGCGTCGTCGCGCCCGTCTTCGCCGAACATGTAGCGCTGCGCGTCGATGCACAGCACGGCGGGACGGTGGCCGATGCCCATGCGCCGTCCGAATCCCGCCCGCGCGATGCGCTCGAAGTCCTCGTCCCGCAGGGTGGCCTGCGGCCGGTAAAGCCCGTGGCCGCTCATGGCGCGGCGCCGGTGCTGTCGGGAGAAGGCGAGCGCTCCGTGACCAGGGCGGCGACCTCATGCTGCGCCGCGCCGATATGCGCCGCCATCAGCGCCTCGGCATAGCCTGCGTCACGCTGCTCGAAGGCCGCGACGATCTTGCGGTGCTCGGCGAGGGACTGTGCCATGCGGTGCTCCATCAGGACGAGCGTGTCGCGCGGGAACCGCCGCCATTGCGCCGCGATGATCTCGTGCAGCGCGGGATTCCCGGCCAGACGATAGATCGCCATGTGGAAATCCTGGTTGAGTTGCCTATAGCGTTCCGGCTCCTCGGCGGAGAGTGCTGCCGCCATGTGCTCGTTGGCGTCGCGGAAATGCGCGATCTCCGAGGCGGTCGCCCGCAAGCAGGCCTGGCGCGTCGCATACGCCTCCAGCAGCCGGCGCACCTCGTAGATCTGGTGCGTCGACTCGGCGGTCATGTCGGCGACGACGACCCCGACATAGGGAATCTTCGTCACCAGCCCTTCGCTGGCGAGTTGCAGGAGCGCCTCCCGCACCGGCGTGATGCCAAGCTGCATCTCGCTGGCGAGCGCGCCCTGCCGCACCATCTCGCCTGGCCGCAACTGGCGGTTCAGGATGCGGGCGCGGATTTCGCGGATGGCGCGGTCGGTCTTGGTCTGCGAGATTGCGGGCATCAGCGGATCGCTCCGTCCCGGCGCAGCGCCGCCAGCCGGTCGGCGTCGTAGCCGACCTCCCGCAGCACCTCATCGGTCTGCGCGCCGATCGCGTCGGGCGGCGTCGTGCGGATCGAGGCCGGGTCGCCGACCACCCGCGGGAACACGCCCTGCATGGTCAACGGCCCAAAATCCGGATCGTCCACCGTCGTCACGCTGCCGCGCGCACGGAAATGCGGATCGGCCGCGACCTGGCTTACGTCGTAGATCGGCGCGACGGCGGCATCTGCGGCGCGCAGCGCCGCGAGCGCCTCGGCCTGGTCGAGGCTCATGGTCCATTGCGTGACCAGCGCGTCGATCTGGTCGCGGCGACGGATGCGTTCGCGGTTCGTGGCGTAGTCGGGATGGGTCGCGAGGTCGGGGCGGCCGATGGCCGTCAGCACGCGGCGCGCGATCGAATCCGCGCTGGCCGACAGCGCGATCCATTTGCCGTCCTTCGTCGGATAGGTATTGCGCGGCGAGGAGCGGGAAGACTGGTTGCCGCTGCGCTTCTGGATGATCCCAAGCTGGTCGAACTCCACCAGGGAGGAGCCGAGGATCCACATCAGCGGCTCGTAGAGCGCCACGTCGATCAGTTCGCCCTCGCCGGTGCGCTCGCGCTTGAGCAGCGCGCCGGCGACCGCGAAAGCGCCGGCGATGCCGGCGATGCCGTCGGCCAGCCCGAAGGGCGGCAGGGTCGGCGGCCCGTCCGGCTGCCCGGTGATGTCGGCGAAGCCGCTCATCGCCTCGGCCAGCGTGCCGAATCCGGCGAAGCCGCTGTATGGCCCCTGCTGACCGAACCCGGTCATGCGCAGCATCACGAGGCGCGGGTTGAGACGGTGCAGGTCCTCCCAACCCAGGCCCCACGCCTCCATCCGGCCGGGCCGGAAGTTCTCGACCAGGACATCCGCGTGCGCGACCAGGTCCCGGACCGCCTGCTGGCCCTGCCGGTGGTTGAGGTCGATCGCGGCGCAACGCTTGTTGCGCGAGATCACCTTCCACCACAGCGACTTGCCATCCTTCTGCCCGCCCCAGCGGCGGACGTCGTCGCCGCGCGGGTGCTCGATCTTGATCACCTCGGCGCCGTGGTCACCGAGCAGCGTCGCGGCGAGCGGGCCGGCGAACAGGGTCGCGACATCGACCACGCGGTATCCGCTGAACAAGCCCATCGCCGCTAGTCCTGCGCCAATGCGGGCGCGGCCTGGCGGCAGCACGGCGCGTTCATGGCCGTTCCGCATCCCTGAGCGTCTGCTGTGCGCGCCGATACACGGGATAGTCCACGAAGCCGCCGTCCACCTCGATCGCGGCGGAGCCGCCGGCGAGCGCGGCCTCGAACCGCGCGACGATCTCGCGCGCCTGCGCCAGCCGCGCCGGCGCCGGCGCGAACACGCGCCGCACCGTCGGCACCTGCTCCGGATGGATGCAGTGCTTGGTGGCGAAGCCGAGGCTTTTCGCCAATGCGCAGCTTCGCTCCAGCCCCTCGTCGTCGCGCAGGCGCGGATAGGCGCCCGCATGCGGCGGTTCGATCCCGGCAAGCCGGGAGTCGAGCACCAACTGCACCTTGGCCACCGTCAGCGTCGTGCCGAACGGGTCCCAGTCGAGGCCGAGATCGAGTGAGAAATCGCCCTCGCCGAAGGTGAGGGCGGCGACGCGGCGGCTCGCCCGGGCGATGGCGCGCGCCTCGGCGAGGCCCTGCACGCTTTCGATGATCGGCAGCAGCCGGACCGGCTCCGGCCGGGCAACCCGCGCCTCATGGCTCCCCAATATATCGCTGACGGCGCAGATCATATCCGCCGACTGCACCTTCGGGACCATGAGGCAGGCCAGGTTGGGGTGCAGCACCGACGCGATGTCGTCCCGCCACCACGGGGATGCGAGGTCGTTGATGCGCACCGTCCAGGGCTTCGCCAGCGTGCCGAGCAGGGACGCAGCCGCGGCCCGCGCTTCGTCCTTGCGATCCGCCGGCACCGCGTCCTCGAGGTCGAGGATGACCGAATCGACGCCGTACGACCACGCCTTGAGGGCGCGGTCACTGCGCAGGGCGGGCGTGAACATCAGACACGTCATTGCGCTTGAGGCGGTCTCTGATATGGTGGTAATATATTAGCTGGCGTCGGATCGCGAATGCAAGGCATCGTTGGTCGCATGCAGCAGGACCGCGGCAACGGCCGGGATGAGGGGAGACGGCGTCCACGCGGCGCGGCCGGGGCGGCGCTCGAGGACACGCTCGCGCATCCGCTCGGGGCGGGCGTCCGGCCGGACGGGGGCGGGCGGAAGCGCGGGCCGGCGATGCGCCTGATCGTTTACCGCTATGCCGTGGTGATCGCGCTCGCCGCCTTCCTCGTCGGTTTCTCCATTCTACTGCCGCGGACCTTCTTCACGCTCGGCAACATGCGGACCATCGTCAGTTCGCAGGCCGTGCTGATGATCCTCGCCCTCGGCCTGACCCTGCCGCTCACCACCGGGGAGTTCGACCTGTCGATCGGCTCCATGCTTGGCGCCGCCGCGGTGCTGACCGCCTTCTTCACCGGCGAGATGCACTGGCCGCTCGGCGGCCGTGGTCGTCGCCACCATCCTGGTCGGCGTGGCGGCCGGGACGCTCAACGGGTTTTTCGTCGTCCGGGTCGGCGTCAACGCCTTCATCGGCACGCTCGGCACCTCGACGATTCTCACCGGCCTGACGCTGGCCGTCTCCGGCGGGCAGATCCTCGACACGGTCGCGCCGCCGCTCAGCACCTTCGTGCAGCACCGGGTCTTCGGCTTTCCCGTGCCGGTCTACCTGGCGTTTGCGCTCTCGTTCCTGCTCTGGTACGTCTACGAGCACACGCCGCTCGGGCGGAACCTCTACTTCGTGGGGGAAGGCCGGGAGGCGGCGCGACTCGTCGGGCTGCGCGTGGACCGGCTGCGCTTCGGCGCCTTCATCGCCTCGGGGGCCATCAGTGCGCTTGCCGGCGTCTTCACCGCCGGGCAACTCGGCGCCGCCGATCCGTCCGTCGGGCCAAGCTTCCTGCTGCCGGCCTACGCCGCCGCCTTTCTCGGCGCGACCACGATCAAGCCGGGCCGCTTCAACGCCTGGGGCACCGTCGTCGCGCTCTACCTGCTGATCACCGGCGTCACCGGCCTGGAGTTGCTCGGCTCCTCGTCCTGGGTGCAGGAGATGTTCAACGGCATCGCCCTGCTGATCGCCGTGACCTTTGCGCGCCTGGTCGCGCGGGGGCAGGCCGTCTAGCCGACTTCGCCGGCACGGACGCGGCGATCCGCGTCCGTCGCCGGAACAGGCCGCAAGGAAACAACAGGAGGGAGTCTCGAATGCGCTCGCTGAAACGTCCGATCCGGTGGGGGCGCCGCGCCCGCGCCGCCATGCTCTTCCTTGCCGCCGGCGCCGCCTGGGCGCTGCTGCCGGCCGCGCCGTCGCAGGCCGCCGACGGGGTTGCGCAGGCCCAGGCCGAGGTCGCGAAGGCCGAGGCGCGGCCGAGCTTCGTTGCCCCTGGCGCCGGCTTCGACATCGGCAAGCTGAAGGGCAAGCACGTCTGGATCATCACATCGACCATGGCGGTCCCGTTCGTTGCCACGATCGCCCACGGCGTCGAAGCCGCGGCGAAGGTCGCCGGCCTCGGTACCACGCTGTTCGACGGCAAGGGCGACGTGTCGGAGTGGAACCGCGGCATGGCGCAGGCCGTCAGCCAGCACGCCGACGGGATCGTCACGGTCGGCGCCTCGCCGGAACTGATGAAGGGGCCGACCGCTGACGCGCTCGCCGCCAAGATTCCGGTGGTCGATGCGCTGACGGCCGACAAGGCGGCGCCGCTGGTGCCCGGCACCTTCGCCCACGTGACGATCTCGTTCTACCACTCCGGCCAGATCCAGGCGGACTATGCGATCGCCAGTTCGGGCGGCAAGGCGCATGTGTTGATCTTCGGCGACAACGAGTTCCCGGGCGAGGTGTCGCGCGTCGAAGGGATGCGGCACGAGTTCAAGACGCTGTGCCCGGACTGCACCGTCATCGTGCAGGACACCCAGGTCGGCAATCTCGGCGTGCGGCTCGGGCAGATGGCGCAGACGCTGCTGCGGCGCGATCCCGACGTGACCACGGTGTTGCCGACCTACGACGCGCAGGCGATCTACATCGTGCCGGCGATCAAGGCCGCCAATCTCAGCAACCCGCCCGCGGTCGTCGGGTCCGATGCCGTGGACGGCAATCTGAACTGGATCCGCCAGGGCAACGTGCAGGTCGCGGACGTGGGCGAGCCGGACGTGTGGTGCGGCTGGGCGGCGATCGACGAGGTGGCGCGCGGGATGCTCGGCCTGACGGCCGTCGATGAGCAGATTCCGCTGCGGCTGTTCGTCAAGGCGAACCTGGAGAACGTGTCCAACGACGAGAACGCGCTGTTCGGCGGCGACTTCGTCGCCGAGTACCGCAAGCTCTGGGGCCTGCCATAGACGGGGGCGCGACAGGGCCGATGCCGGCCATGCCGGACCGTCGGCCCGCCCTGCTGGAACTCCGCGGCCTTACCAAGAGCTTCAGCGGCGTGCGGGTGCTGTCGTCGGTCGATCTCGATGTCCGCACGGGCGAGATCCACGCGCTGATCGGCCAGAACGGATCCGGCAAGTCCACGCTCATCAAGCTGCTGTCGGGCTATCACGCGCCCGACCGCGGCAGCGTCGCGCTGCGCGGCGAGCGCGTCCCCCTGCCGATCCGGCCCGGGGACGCGCGGCGGCTCGGGCTTCATTTCCTGCATCAGGACGTGGGCGTCGTCGGCACCATGACGGTGCTGGAGAACCTGCGCGCCGGACGATACCGGACGACGTCCTACGGCCGCGTGCGCTGGCCGGAGGAGCGGCGGGCGGCACGGGAGACGCTCGCCGCGATGCGGCTGGACATCGATCCCGATACGCGCGTCCGCGACGTGCCGGCGGCCGAGCGCGCCCTGCTCGGTTTCGCGCGCGCGATGCAGGACCTCGACCACGGGCGCGGCGACGTCCTGGTGCTCGACGAGCCGACCGCCTTCCTGCCTGCGCCGTCGGTCAAGACCCTGTTCGGCGCCATGCGGGATGTGGCGCGGCGCGGGTCCGGGGTGATCTTCGTCAGCCATCGGCTCGACGAGATCATGGAGATCGCCGACCGGGTTTCGGTGCTGCGCGACGGGCAGCTGGTGCAGACCGTCACGACCGCGCAGACGAGCGCGCGGCAACTCGTCGCGGCAATGCTGGGCCGTGAGCTGGAGACGCTGTATCCCGCCCGCACGGCGGCGTGCGGCCGGCGCGTCCTCGGTGTCGAGGGACTTTGCGGCCGCATGGTGCGCAACGCCACCTTCGATGTCCACGCAGGCGAAATCCTCGGCCTGACCGGCCTGCTCGGCATGGGACACGACGAGGTGCCCTACCTCGTGTTCGGCGCGGAGCGCGCGAGCGGCGGCACCGTGCGGGTCGGGGACCGGCCGCTCCCCGGTCTCACGCCGGAGCGGGCCATCGAAGCCGGCATGGCGCTGCTGCCGGCCGACCGGCAGCGCCAGAGCGGCATCCCCAACGCGACGCTGCTGGAGAACGTCGCGATGACGGACGGCGGCCGCTTCATGCGGAATGGCTGGTTGCACCATCGGGCCGAACGACGGGCGGTGCAGATTGTGCTCGACATGCTCGATGTGCGCCCCGCCGATCCCGACCGGCGGCTGCGCACGCTGAGCGGCGGCAACCAGCAGAAGGCGCTGCTGGGGAAATGGCTGCGGACCGATCCGCTGGCGATGCTGCTGCACGAGCCGACGCAGGGCGTGGACGTCGGCTCGCGGCGGCAGCTGCTGCAGAAGATCGCGGACATCGCGGCCTCCGGCACGGCGGTCCTGATCGCCTCCGCCGAATACGACGAGCTTGCCCACCTCTGCCACCGCGTCCTGATCTTCCGCCACGGCGAGATCGCCGGCGAACTGGGCGGCGAGGCGTTGACGGAGGCGCGCATCGCCGCGCAGTGCTACCTTGCCTAGCCGGCGCGGGTTTGCGGCGCCGCCCTGTCAGACCGCCAAGCGGTACACCCGCCGGGCGGTGTCGTGGAACAGCGCGGCCTTCTCCGTGGCCGAGCTGGCGGCGGCCACCCGCTTGAATGCGTTCCACAGCACGGCGTAGCTGGCGGCCCGCTTGTCCACCGGGAAATTGCTCTCGAACATGCAGCGGTCGTGGCCGAAGATTTCGATGCAGGTTTCCAGGTAGGGGCGCCAGAGCCGCGCCAGTTCCTCGGAGGGGGCCGGGGAGTCGCGATGCGCGAAGTCGACGTCGAAGCCGAACAGGTGCATGCCCAGCCCGCCGAGCTTCACCACGACGTTGGGGCGCCGGGCCAGTTCGGCCATGTTGCGACGCCAGTGCTCGAACACCTCGTCCGTCTTTGCGGCATACACGCCGATGCCGAGTGGGGCGCCGATATGATCAAGCACGACCATCGTGTCGGGAAATGCCCCGGCGAGGTCCGCAAGCTCGGGGATCTGCGGATGGAACAGCCAGGCGTCGAAGGACAGGCCGTAGCGGGCGAGGCGGGCGTAGCCTTCGCGAAACTGCGCGTCGAGCAGAAGGCCTTTCGGGAAGTCGCTGGCCGATCCCTTGATCGTCGGGTCGGCATCCCAGACCGAGCGGGCGCGGATGCCGCGGAACCGGTCGCCGGCGGCGCGGAGATGCGCCTCCAGCACCGCATCGACCTGCGCCCCGAGCAGGAAGTCGGCAAACCCGACGATCCCGGCACAGACGCGGGCAGGGCCGTACTGGCCGCTCGCGCTCATTGCCGCGACACCGTTCACGAATTCCGTCTCGCCCACCGGCGCCAAGGCCGGGTCGCCGTCGGCACGATACATCTCGTCGCACTGCACGAACACGCTCGCGCGGATGTCGTGTCCGGTCGCGACGTCGGCGGAGAACTCGTCGAACAGGTAGCGTGAGTCGCGGTCCCACAAATGATGATGCGGATCGATGATCGGCAGCTCGGGTTCGAGGGCCGGTTCGCGATGCTTTGCGAGCCACGCCGTGTCAAAGCCGAACAGCGCACGCTGCCTTATTGTCCGTCCTGCTGGTTCGGTCACGAAACCTCCCACGATATCGGCGAAGACCAGAAGCCGCCGTCGCATCTGGTAACGGCCCCGGCCGATTCCGGGCCGCCCTTATCATCCGCCATGGCTCGATCCCGAACAACCGTTTCAGGGAGCTTCCGGCAGACATCGACCATCTTGGGAACCGCGAGCAGACGCGCCCGCGCCGCCGGCGGAAGGCGGCTACTGATCGGCGAGGTCGACGCGCGCCCAGCTCAGGTCGGGGTCGAGCAGCTTCGTCGCAGGCGCGAGAGTACCGGTCTGCCGCCCGAGATCCTTCTGGAACACGATGCCGTCCTGATTGACGACGAACGTCATGATCCCCGAGGCGCCATAGCGGGCGGGCCACGCGATCAGGCCGAAGCCCTTGGTCATGCGCCCGTCAACGATGTAGTCCATGGCGCCGCCCGGCGCATTCGCTCCCTGGCCCTTGAGGATCCGGAAAAAATAGCCCTGGTACGGCGCCGGCTTGCCGGCGACGAGTTCACCCGGATAGCCCTCGTCCTGCGCCTGTGCGACCAGCGGCGCAAGCGGGCTTTCCGGTTCGCCGTCGGTGGCTGGCCAATAGAGGCCGTCACGCTGACCCGGTGAGCTGACCAGGCGTTGCGCGTATTGACCGGCGCCGGACTCGTTTATCAGGCTGAAATACAGCTTTTCGGCATCGACGAAGGCGAGCGCGGTGCGGATGGCGGCGATCTCGTTGCGGCCGATCCGCCGGTCCACGATGTGCTGCGCGCCACGGCGGCTGTCGAAATACCAGCGCCCACCGGCCTGCTCCAGGGGAAACGGCATCGGCCAGTCGTTGACGCCCACGTGCAGCACCATGCGGTCGGCGCCATCGGCGACGATCGCATGCTTGGCGTCGTAGGACGCAACGAACCTCTTGCGCGCCTCGGTATCGGCAACGTGGTCGCCGCTGTCGATCAGCTTGCTGCTGCCAGGTCCGAGGATGGCGGGGAGCGCGTTCTCATCATTGCCGCGCAGCGCGGCGATCAGCGCGTCCACTGCCGCGTCCGGCGTGCCGAAGGTCCGGGCAGCCTGCGCCGTCGCGCTCTCCGACCAGGCCGGATGCGGCGACAGGCCGCCGAGGACGCAGCCACCGGCAAGCGCCAGGGCGGCCAGCAGGGCACGCGCGGCGAAGCGGTCGCTCATGGCTTTGTCCCCTCAGCCCGGCCGCCGAGCGACGCCCGGGTTCCGCGCGCCCGCACTGCCGCCGCGTGCCTGCTGCTGGATGGCGCGGCTCTGCGCGCCGCGCGCCTGGAACTGGCCGGTCCGCGCGCCGTCGTTGACGCCCGAAAACGCACTGTTCGGCCGGTTGGTCGCGACTCTGGGCGGCGCGGCAGGCCGATTGGGAGTTGCCACCTGGCGCTGCGGCGTTGCCCCTGGCCGATTGGCGGCGTTGCCGCTGCCGACGCCGGGGCGGTTGGTCGTGTTGCCGCCGCCGATAGTGACCTGGCCGACATTCGTCCGGTTCCCGCCGGCGCCGATATTGGGGCGGTTCACGGCGCTGGCCGGCACCGTCACGCTGGGCCGTCCGATGGCGTTGGGCGGCAGGCCGTTGGCGCGCTGCGGAACGCCGACCGGGCCGCCCGGCGGCCGCACCGGCCGGCCGCCGACGCCCGCCGGCGGCGGGCGCCACTGGTTGCCGCTGAAGTTCGCACGATGGACGTTGTTGACGGTGATGTGGTTGTAGCGGTTGACGTTGACATTGACGCTGCTGCGTCCCCAGCCCCAGCCCGGCGAGGCCCAGCCCCACAACGAACCGACCACCGCGGCCCCGGCCGCAAACGCCATGCCGGTAACCAGCGCGGTCCCGATCGCATAGCCGGGCGGTGGCGGCAGGTACACCGGCGGCGTCGCTGGATAGGGCCAGGTGCCGTAGACGACCGTCGGGTTGTAGCTGGGGACATAGACCACCTGCGGGTTCGCCGGCTGGATCACGACCGTCTGCTGCGGCGTGGGCGCGCCCTCGTCGTCCACGACGGCTCGGGTCGTGACCACCTGCTGTTCGGTGGTCTTGAGCGTGCCGGCGGCCTGCGCCTGCGCGCGCAGCCGCTGGACGGAATCCATCACATCGCCCTGCTGCGCGGCAAACGCGTAGCCAAGCTGCTGCGTCCAGCTCAGGTTCTCGTTCATCTGCGCGAGCACCTGCGGGAACGGCACCAGCGACTTCACGCTCGGGTCCCAGCCCAGCGTCTCCAGCGCCTTCGCCAGTGCATCGCCGGTGAGTGCCTGGTTGCTGTCCTTGTCCCGCCAGCGCGACGCCTCGACGATTTCGAGCGGGAACGCTGATGCCATCAGCACCTGCACGAGCAGCGTGTCCGGATACAGTGCGATCGGCGCCAGCAGCGCATCAAGCTGCTCAGGGTTGAAGTCGGCAGAGGCTGCGGCTTGTGGCGCCGAAGCAGCCGCGGGCGCTGCGGTCTGCGCGAATGCAGGCGGCGGCAGGATCAGCGAAACGGCCGCGATGATCGAACCCACCCGCAGCGCGCCGGTTCGCATGGCCCTCCCCGACGCTTCTCCTTGGGTCGGTTTTCTGCGGCCGAGTTTGGACATCTTGCAGGCACCTCGCCGGGCATCCTCAGCTTGGCAGTTGGCCGTGTGGTCGGACCGGCCGGGACGAACGGGCGCTCAGTCGAACGCCCGGCACATCCAGCACCGCACCCGGTCGCTCCGTCGCCGTTCCTACTGCGTCGAGGTTGCCCCTGCCATGAGGTGCATCTTGCCCGTCGAGCAGACCGGGCCGGTCAGGTTTGCATCGATGCTGCCGTCCTTGTTGCGCTGGCCGGTGACGGTGCCGTTCGGCCCGCTGCCGTAGATTGGCGTGACCTTGATGGTAAACGTTCCATCCGGATTGGCCATGCCCAGCGCGCTGCTGACGCCCGCGCCGCCGGTGTACCAGATCACGCCGCGGATCTGGTTCTGCTCGTCGCGCCGCAGGTTCCACGACATTTCGTCGCAGCCCGAGGCTTGCTGCTTCCTGACTGTCATGTTCATCCAGTCACTCGTCCGCGGCGCCTGCGCCATTGCCGGCAGCGAAATGCCCGTCAGCGCCAAGCCTGTGCATAGTGCAGCTTTCAGCATGTGAGTCCCATCCTTATGCTTTTTCGTCGTAGCCAACAGCACCCTCGTGCAGGATGAACAGGCGGGTTGCGAGCCACCGCCATAGCCACCGTCCCGCTTGCGTGGGGCAGAGCGTCATTCCCCACGCCGGTAAGCGTGCTGACACCATGGGCGGGCGGCAGGAGGTCCGCTATGCAGTTTCGGTCAGGTGCGCGAAGCCGCAGCCCATGCAGTTGCGGACAGCGCCGCACGATTCCGAGCACCGTCGAATCTGCATAGCCAGCCATCCCCACTTGCTCCCACCCTTCGCCACGGCGGCGGCGAGCGATTGGGAACCAGCATCTGTGCAGTGCCGGGAACAGAGTGACGCGGGCGGCGGTAACGGGGCAGAGAGAGATCGTCGGATGAGCACACGTGGCCGCGGCCGACACGCATACGATCGGCACGCTGAGTCGCGGCAGCCGACGTGCCGGCCAGCGGTGCTCGCCGGAGTGCTGCTGGGTGCCTGGACGCTGGTGCTGGCGGCCTGTTCCGGCCAGTCGGCGCCCGGCGGCGCGACGGCGCTGGAAGGGCAGCCGCCGTCGGGTAGAGTGGAGATGCACCAGGTACAGGCCGCCTATATCGCCAGCGGGAACGTCGGCAGCGGCGTGCTGTATTACCAGGGACACAGCTACCCGTTCACCGTGGGCGGAGCCGGCATCGGCGGCATCGGTGCCTCGACCCTCGACGCCACAGGCGATGTCTATCATCTTTCGAGTCTTGGCCAATTCCCGGGCAGCTATGCGCAGGGCCGCTATGGGTTTGCATTCGGAACGCAGAGCGGCGGCGATCTGTGGATGCAGAACGAGAACGGCGTCGTCATGCACCTCAAGGCGAAGCGGACGGGGTTGATGCTCAGCCTCGGCGGCGATGCCATTTTCATTTCGATGAAATGAGCGACCGGGGATGCTCGCTTGCGAGAGGCTTGGAACGCCGCCCGCCTCACCTGCGCAGCGCCGATCATATGAAGAATGCGGGATGAAAACGGTGCGACGCCTGGCGATGGCTCTGCTCCTGGCGGTGCCGCTGCCTGCGCTGGCGCAGATCAATCCGTTCCGGAGCAGCAAATACGGGCCGCAGCTTTCCGGCGATGACCTCAACCAGATGCTCGCAAGCATCGCACGTTTGAACGCAGAGAGTTCAATTCGGGTCGGCGCGTCCGAAGGCTGGAGCAACCCGGCGACCGGCAGCCACGGCAGCTCGACGGTTGCGCGCATCTTCAACTCGGCGGGTCTCCCCTGCCACCTCCTGCACCACGAGATCGCCGCGCAGGGGCGCACGCCGCCCCGTCCGTACGACCTGACCTGGTGCCGTACGGCGGACGGAACCTGGAAAATCAAGAGCTGAAAAGCACCGACTTCTGCGATGATGGGCTTTCTGAAGGTCCCATTGTGTCCGCCGAGGTTCGGCAGACAACGACGGCTGCATTGATGTGCTCGATCCGGCGTACCTGGTGCTCATCGACGAGACCAGGGCTGCCGCCAAGATGCCGCGCCTATGTGGGCGGGCGAAGCGCGGACAACGCTGCTGCGCGCCGGTTCCGCAACAGGTCCTGGTGCTGCCCACGCTTGTGCTGGACGATCGCGTATTCTGCTCGGTCCATCTCGCTATCCGGCATGACGGCAGGGTTCCTTTCCAGCCCGCGGGCCAACCTGCGAAGCAGGCTCCAAACTTCAGTGATGACGGAAACCAGGAACGCGGTGCTGATGCCGAACAGCAGCAACCCATTGACCGCCTCCAAAGCCCCCAACATTTTCCAGTGGGGCTGGAGTTCCAGCCCTGACGACCCGCGTGCCGTGATGGAGTCGACCGAATACAGCATGGCATCCGCCAGTGTGCCGACGGCTCCCAACAGCAGGTAGGCACCAGCCCAGATTGACGCTTCCGCGCCATGGAGAACCGCCAGTGTCCCGCCGACGATACCGACGGTCGCAGCCACAAGCAGCGCCATTGCGGTCTGCCCCGGTCTCCGGCGTTCGATCAGTGTTCCCGTGCGTGTCAGCAGCACCGCGATCATGCTGATAGCGGCGCCGTGAATTGCGAGAGTGAGTGCCGTGAGTGGCACACCCCACGCCCAGTCGGCACTCCATGCGGGTTTCAAAGCATTCCTCGCGCTGTGTGGTAGAGCGAATGCATCGATTCCCATGATCAGGGCGCCGCCACAACACGATAGTAGACCCCGTTGGCGCCGTAGGCCGGCGCCATCCAGCCTCCCATGCACTGGTAGTAGGGCGCTCCCCCGTAGGGGCTGTAGGCGCATCCCGTGGGCAGTGCCGCGTAGCTGGCGCCGATCGCGTAATGCGGTGCAACGGCGCCGGCCGCCACGCCAGCGGCATAGGCGTTGGCATTCGCGGTGTTGGCGACCGCGGCGCCCACCATCGCGCCCGCCGCCACGCTGCCGGCCACCACCGCCGCCCCGGCGGGCGCCCCCCAGCCGCCGCCGCAGTTGTAGCAACCGCCAGCCGCGTAGTTGTTCACCGCAGGCGGCTGGTGATAGTACGCCCCGGAGGACGCCGTCGTGGTGCCGTACGCGTTGGCATGCGCGACACCTTGCGAGTTCGCCGCAGATCCGTGCCAAGCGCCGCCGGCGTCGCCGGCGTGGGCCATACCTTGCGAGTTGGCGGCCGTGCCGTGCTCGAAGCCGCCGGCGCTGCCTTCGTGCGACACGCCTTGCGGCCCGACGCTGGTGCTGTGCTGAAAGCCGCCGTAACTGCCGCCGTGCGAGTATCCGCCGCCCGCGGTCCGTTGCATCCAGGCCTGCGCGTCCTGCAACCCAAGGCCGGTCGAGAGCAAGCCCGTTGCCAGCAACAGAACGGTCCTCATCACATGATGCTCCTCTGTTAACGCTGCGGCGGCGGTTCGCCGGCCTGCGGCGTCTCGCCCGGACCGGGCGGCGCAAACTGCATGCGCTTGGCCTTCGCCGCCTGCTCGGATGTGAACTCGCCAGGCGCCAACGTCTCTCCAAGACGCCACGCGGAATATTCGGTCTGATACAGCGCATGGGCGGGCTCGTGCGGATAGACGACGCGCACGAGGCGTGGGAGATGATCGGCCGTTCCGATCCAGATCTCCGCCTGCACGTCCTCGCCGGCCACCGCGACCATGTCGGTGGTGATGCCGCCCACCACCTTCGACTGGCCGACGTAGAACGCCGAGGACATCACCTTCGCGAACACCGCATAGGGATCGGAGCGCATCACGTCGTCGAACGGAAAGTAGATCGCCGCCTTGTCCCATGCCGCGTCGATCATCTCGTCCATCGTCGCCGGCGCTTCGGCCACTGCCGCCACGTCAAGGGACGGCACATAGGCGGTCATGGTCTTGCCGTCATAATAGAACTCGTCAGGCACCCCGTCGCCGATGGTGATCACGCGCAGCTTGTCCGGCCGCTGCAGCGTCACCTGATTGAGCGTGGCGTAGAACAATGGTTGTCCGTTCAGCGCAAAGCGTTCGTAGGTGCTTACGGCAGTGAACGACATGGTTTTCGCGGAGGCGAGTGTCTCGGTTGCGGCTTTGAGAATGGCGACCGCCGCCGGCTCGATCGTGGGCGGCGCAGCGGCCGGCGTCGGGGTGGCCGCTGACTGCTGCGCCACGACCGGCCCGCCTGGCGTCAGCCCGACAATCACCAATGCCGGCAGGCACGTTCGCAGCGAGCGTCGAATTCCCGCCTGCACCTGCGCGCAAACGCGCTTCCACAACTGCTTCGGCCTGGGGCCGGACATCGGCGCGTCCATCGCGATTTCTCCAGTGCTTCCAGACGTGACCATCACTCCTGGACCGACAGCGTGAACGTCTTGGTTCCGCGGCTGAACAGCAGCTGCCATAGCTGGTCGGCACCAATCACGCGTGCGACCTCGCGGAACATGAAGAAGGGAATGAGCGCCACGAACAGGATCGCGCCCACCGACACGATCCCTTTCAAGCCCCCGCCTCCGAACTCGGCGAGATTTTCGGTGAGTGGTTGGCTACGCAACAGTGCGACAGCCACACCTTCGACGATGTGGAAACAGACCAGGACGACGGCAAAGGCAAAGCTCTTGTAAAGCACTGCATAGATCAGCGGATGATCCTTAAACCTATTGCCCAGGCGCAGACCTTCGGCAACCAGCATGACTTTCGCCAATATCAGAGCGTTGACGATGGCGAATCCCTGGGACTGATAGTCGATGTGATTCTGTTCGAGAACAATAGTCTTATGGAAGTTGAACAGCGCCAACATTGCCCAGAGATACAGGGTGATTATGAGAAACTGCTTGAGTTCTCCTACCGCCCATTTCTTTAGGTTTCGCCCAGGTCTATCTGAGCCGCCTTTGGCGGCAACCGCTGCGGGATCGTAGGTCTGACCTGGGTCATTGCGCATAGCGCGCTCTCCATCTCCGCGCGATGATCGATACGTTGACGGGCTTGGCGCTACCGACGGCACAGGCAGCGATGTCCTGTTCGACGGTGTCGCCGCGCGGGTTGAATGCCGTCGGCTGCACAGCAGGTCATCGTCGGCGGTCGGGTCGCCGCCCTTGTTGCCGGGTGAATGTTCCCTGGCATGGACAACGTTGCCGTCGAGTATCGCCGGCGTGATCTTGAGGCAACGGTGCATGGGCTGACTATGCAGAATCGGCGTCCTGGACGCTGGTGGCTTTTGGATCGCGTCGGGAGCGCCGATGTCGCAAGGCACGGGCAGATTTCGGCCGGATGACGGCAATGTGATGGCAGCACACGGTCGGTATTCGGAGCGTCGGTGTTCGTCACCGCTGATCCAGCAAGCGTGCGAGCAATATCGCCAACCGGCGTTCCAAAGCGGGGGCGCCCCGCTCGCCGAAACTGCATAGTCGGCCCTGGCGAAGCCGCTACAGTGTCGCTGACACCCGATGTTTCCTGCAATCCGGTCAATGGGATATCGGGGGGGCGCAAGCATCCGCGTTTGGTTTTCTGGCGTCGGGAATCTTGGCGGCGCCGTCGACGACACCGCTCCTCTGACTGATCGAGCACGACACCGAGCCGCGAACTCGTCCTCGCAGCGGCTGCTCGTCAGCTCCGCGGCGATGATACGCCCGCCGTCGCGGTCACGGCCTGGCGGGCTCAATCGCCAAGAGCGCGGGTCTGTGCGCCCGCGGCGCGGTGTTGTCCACGACCATGCGCACAGGGAGATCAGGGATGAGCGAGCTCACGAACCCACACGTCGTCGGCCGCGCTTCTGTTCGCGCAGCCCGGCGTCTGTCGATCATCTGGATCATCCCGATCGTCGCCATTGTCATCGGGCTCTGGCTCGCCTGGAACACGCTATCCAAGGAGGGGCCAACGATCACGATTTCATTCGAAGGGGCCGAAGGCCTGCAGGCGGGCCAGTCGCAGCTCAGGTTCAGGGATTTCCCCCTTGGCACGGTGCAGAGGCTGGCTCTTGCGCGCGACCACAGTCACGTTCTGGTCACGGTCGCGACCACGCGCGAAGCCCGGCCGCTGCTGACCGACAGGACAGTGTTTTGGGTGGAAAAGCCGCGGCTGTTTGCCGGCAATCTGTCCGGGCTCGGCACCTTGATCTCTGGATCCTACATCGGGATGCTGCCGGGAGCAGACGGCGGCAAGGCAAAACGGGAATTCGCTGGGCAGGAGGACCCGCCCGTCCTGCGAGCCGACGTGCCTGGACGCAGCTTTCTGCTGCGCAGCGCCCGGCTGAACGCGGTCTCCGTCGGTTCGCCGGTGTTCTTCCGCGATCTCGCCGTGGGCGAGGTCCTGGGCTGGGACGTGGACGACATGGCAGAGAGCGTTGCGATTCACGTATTTGTGCGCGCGCCTTTTGACAAGTATGTACGTGACGAGACGCGGTTCTGGAATGCTTCTGGTGTCAGCGTAAAGCTGGCCGGAGCGGGCGTGGAGGTGCAGCTCGAATCGCTGCGCGCGCTGCTGCTGGGCGGCGTTGCCTTCGATACGCCCCGCGGCAAGAGCGCAGCCGCGATGGCCGCCGTAAATCACGCCTTTCCGTTGTTCCCGAACCAGGACGCTGCCGAAGGTGCGTCGTACAGCCGCAAAATTCCGTTGGTATCCTACTTCACCGGCTCGATCCGCGGCCTCGCACCCGGCGCGGAGGTGACGCTGCGCGGCCTCACGGTTGGCCACGTCACCGATGTACGTCTGACCTACGACGCCACCGCCGATGCAGTGCTGGCGCCGGTACACTTCGATGTCGAGCCGGAGCGCGTGATCGGGATCGGCAAGCGCGCCTATGCCACCGTCGCGGAGGGAGTGGGCGCGCTGCTCAAGCAGGGCCTGCGGGCGAGTCTGCAGAGCGGCAATCTGCTTACCGGCCAGCAGGTCGTGGCACTCGAGTTCATCCATGGCGCGCCCCCGGCATCGGTGACCATGGACGGCGCAAGCTTCGTGGTGCCGGCCACCAACTCAGGAGGGCTGAACAGCCTGACGGCCTCGGCAGGCGAGTTGATGGCCAAGGTGAACGCCATCCCGTTCGATACCATCGGAAAGAACGTGCTCGACCTCACCCAGAACCTGAACGACATCGCGGGAGGCGCGCAACTCAAGCAGACGCTCGCATCCATGGCAGCGACAATGGCGAGCGCGCAGGCGACGGTGCAGAATCTGGACAAGGGCTTTGCCCCCGCGGCCAAACGACTGCCCGACATCGCGGCGGGTCTGCAGAGGACGCTGACCGAAGCCAACGGCCTGATGGTATCGGTCGGGTCCGCCTATGGCGACAATACCAGGTTCGAACGCGAACTGGAGCGGCTCCTGGTTCAACTGAACGACGGGGTCCGCTCGATCCAGGCGCTGTCCGACCTGCTCACGCGCCACCCGGAGGCGCTGGTCAAGGGCCGGCCCCAGGGCGGGGTCGAGTGATGCCGGCAGGCGAAGCCAGCTCGCGGGGTCGCCCTGCACTCGCCGCCGCCGCGGTCTGCTTCGTGCTCGCGATCGCCGTCGCCGCTTGCAGCTCGCCGCGTCCGGCGCTCTACACGATCGCGCCCGTCGCCGGGCAGACACAGGCCGGCGCACCGAAAGTGATCGGGCTGCGGGAGGTTTCGCTCGCACGCTACCTGCAGCAGTTGCAGATCGTCCGCTCCTCGGCCGGCTATCGGCTCGACGTGATGGCCAACGACTGGTGGGGGGAGCCGCTGTCGGCGATGCTGGGAAGGCTCCTGGCCGAGGAGCTGAGGCAGCGCCTGCCGGGGAGCGCGGTCGTGAACGAGAGCGGTGCCGTGTCCGTTCCGGCCGATGCGACGGTCGAGATCAATATCGAGCGGCTCGACAAGGACGCCAGCGGCGCACTCGTGCTGCAGGCCCAGGCGTCAGTTGACGTCAAGGGGCGGAGGGCGCCGCGCCTGCGTACGTTCCGCTTCGTCGCGCCGACATCCTCGCCGGACACGACCGCCGAGGTGACATCGATCAGTTCCGCAGTCGGCCAACTTGCGGACGGGCTGGCTGCCATGCTGACAGCAGGGCCGGCGCCCCGATGACGCCGCCCTGGTCCATTGCGGCGTCCGATGACGATGGGCTTACCGAAGCCGCTCTGCGCGAGTGCCCGGGATGTGGGCTATTCCAGGTCATACCGGAGCTGGCGCCCGGCACCGTTGCCCGCTGCAGCCGCTGCACCACCACGCTGCGCCGCGCCCGGGTGCATCCGCTGGAACGCAGCATCGCTCTCACCCTCTCGGCCCTCGTGCTGCTGGCGGTCGTCTGCACCACGACGCTGATGCGGGTCCAGGCCGCGGGCATGCTGCACCATGCCGACCTCTTCGCGGGACCGGTGGAGTTGCTGCGGCGCGGAATGGGCCCGCTGGCAGCGACTGTCCTCTTCACGACGGCCCTGGCGCCGTTCGCGAAACTGGCAGGCACCCTCTATGTGCTGATCCGCCTGCACGAAGCGACACCGCCGCGCCACTTGCGTCGCATATTCGTCATGGTCGAACGGCTGACGCCCTGGTCGATGATCGAGGTCTTCGTCTTCGGGGTCTTTGTCGCCTATGTGAAACTCGGCGACCTGGTGACGATCGATCTCGGAACAGGTGTGTTCGCGCTCCTGGCGCTCACCTTCGTCATGGTGTGGGCGGAGGGTGCGCTCGACCGGGATGCCGTATGGGACGCACTGGACCGGCGCGAACCGGGGCGCCGCGGGGCGGTGCCCGCGCTGCCGCCGCGCCGGCTGGCAGATGCTCGCGGTTGCGAGGCCTGCGGGCTGGTCAGCGTCGTGGGGAATGATGAGGCAAGCTGCCCACGCTGCGGCTCGGTGCTGCACGCGCGCAAGCCGAACAGCGTGCAGCGCACCTGGGCGTTGCTGATCGCCGCCGCGGTGCTCTATCTGCCTGCCAACTACTACCCGGTGCTCACCGTCGTCCAACTGGGCGCCGGAACGCCGAGCACGATCATCGGCGGAGTCCGGGAACTGATCTCGTCCCGCATGTATCCGCTGGCCGCGCTTGTGTTCTTCGCCAGCATCGCGGTGCCGATGCTGAAGCTCATCGGACTCACCGTCATGCTGGTCGCAACGCAGACCGGGCGCTCGGGGTGGCTGCGTGATCGAACTCGGCTCTACCATGTCGTGCGGTGGATCGGGCGATGGTCGATGATCGACATCTTCATGGAGGCATTGCTAGGGGCGCTGGTCCGGTTCGGCACGATCGTCACGATCGAGCCTGGCGCCGGAGCGGTCGCGTTTTGTGCCGTGGTGATCCTGACCATGCTCGCCGCGGAGGGCTTCGATCCGCGCCTGATGTGGGACGCCGGTGCACCGACCGGCACCTTGGCGGGTGGACCGGCATCGGCGGTCGGCAGGGCGCAGGCGGCCTGAATCGGGCGGCGAGCCGATAGTTCAAGCCGGTAAGACCACTCGCTCGGCCACACAGGCATTTGACACCTAAATTAACTGTTGGTGAGAACCGTCTGAGGTTACGGCAGAGTCAACAGAAGATATACCGCTGCGCTCACCATATGGTTGAGCCACAATACTCGCGACTGCACCTGTAATACATGCCGCACTCCGTATCCGTACTGCGGTGTTGATTTACGTCAATGTGTCAGTGCTCCGATATCGGAATCATTATCCATTCTGTTAAAATACACCCAACAGAGACAGGGCCTGTAGTGATTACGGCATTACAACGCACATTTGTGGACGCTGATGATCTGCAGGCCGGAATTTGTGGCGTCAACGTGGAATACAAGGTGATTGAGCCTGGCGACTTTCACGCCAGCCTGGCCGCAATCGATGCTGGCGCCATTCTGCTTCAGTATGGGCGCGTGAACTTGGCGCGGATTATGCGCGTCGCGTTGCCGCCCGACAGATTGGCACTGACGGGGTGGATTGGCACCGGTCCGCTTCCGATCGTGCGGGGAAGACAAATGCTCGCCGGGGAGCTCAAGGTCGGCGCACCCGGAGGGGAATCCGTCCAGCGCAGCGCGCCCGGCAACGATATCCTGTGGGTCATGGCGTCACCCGAGCATCTGAGTTGCGCCGCCCGCGCATTGATCGGCCATCCGGTCGACGTCAAATCCGCCCGGATCGTCAGACCCTCTCCCGGTGCGCTGGGGCGATTTTTCTCGCTTGCCAACTCCGCCAGCGAACTGATCCGGATGGCGCCCCGCGTTCGCCCGGGGACGGAGGTCGCACGCGCCTTCGCCGAAGCCGCAACGCGAGTACCTGCTGGCCTGCCTTGCCGGTGAAGGTGTCAAGAGCCAGCCGGGGTCAACGGGCCACCGCGACAAGATCATGACGAAATTCATGGACGCAGTGGAAGCTGACCTCGATCAACCGCTTTATGTGACCGATCTCTGCCGGACGGTGGGTGTCTCCGCGCGCATTCTCCGACAATATTGCCAGGAGGCGCTGGGAATGAGCCCCCGTCGATTCCTGACCCTGCGCCGGCTGCATCTCGCACGACGCGCTCTGATGCGCGGCAGCCCGGCGGGTGCGAACGTCACGGCGATCGCAACCGAATTCGGCTTCTGGGAGCTTGGCCGGTTCGCGGTCATGTATCGTGCGACCTTCGGGGAATTGCCGTCTGTGACATTGCGGCGGTTCGAAACGGCGTCCCGGCACGGAGCGCCGCTTTCGTCCCACCTAAGCACGACGATGCTCAGGGGTACGTGATCCAGGTGGTGGCGGGCCGCAAGCCCGGGGGAACGACCGGTCCCACCCGCGGCCGGCCGGGCGCGAGCGGATGCGGCGATCCGCCCAATCTGCATAGGCGGCGACGCTCCCCGGCCAATAGCCTGCGCGCGACAGGATCTTGAGCCGCCACCGGCATGGCAGCGGCCCGGATTCAGTCCCACCAGGAGATCTCGTGCAATGTTGCGAAAGTCATCGCCCAGGCTTTTTTAGCGGGCTCGCTATCGGGCCTCTGCTGGCCGGTACGCTGTTCGCTGCCGGCTCTGCACAGGCGCAGAGCCCGGCGCAGAAACCCAATATCATCGTCATCATGGGTGACGATGTCGGCTGGTCGAACGTCGGCGCGTATCACCAGGGACTCATGTATAACACGACGCCGAATCTCGATAAGCTAGCGGCCGACGGCATGCGCTTCACCGACTATTACGCGGAGCCGAGCTGCACCGCCGGCCGCGCCAACTTCATCACCGGCGAACTGCCGATCCGCACCGGCCTGACCACGGTTGGCCAAGCCGGCGCCAAGGTCGGCATGCCCGACGCGGCCCCCACGATCGCCACCGCGCTGAAGGCACTGGGCTACGAAACCGGCCAGTTCGGCAAGAACCATCTCGGCGACCTGAACCAGTACCTGCCGACTTTGCACGGATTTGACGAGTTCTGGGGCTATCTCTACCACCTCGACGCGATGGAAGACCCGTTCTGGCACTCTTATCCACCGGCGCTGAAGGACACCATCGGCCCGCGCAACCTGCTGCACACGTTTGCCGCCGACACCGACGATCAGACCGTGCAACCGCGCTGGGGCAAGGTCGGCAAGCAGCGAATTGTCGATGAGGGGCCGCTGCCGCCGCACCCGATGCCCGGCATCAAGTACAACATGGAGACCGTCGACGAGGACATTCTCGATCACACCGTGAAATTCATCGACAAGGCCGAAAAGGACGGCAAGCCGTTCTTCGTCTGGCTGAACCCCACGCGCGTGCACGTCATCTCGCATCTGTCACCCAAATACCAGAACCGGCTGACGCCGGAGAACGGGTGGTATCTGGAGGAAGGCGTGATGTCTCAGCTGGACGACATCGTCGGCGGCGTGCTGGAGAAGTTGAAGTCCGACGGCCTCGAGAACAACACGATCGTCGTGTTCACAACCGACAACGGCGCCGAGAACTTCACCTGGCCCGACGGCGGCAACACGCCGTTCGCCGCCGGAAAGGGGACGATCATGGAAGGCGGCATGCGGGTGCCGATGATCGCCCGCTGGCCGGGGCATATCCCCGCCGGCAAGGTCGAGAACGGTATCTTCTCGGGTCTGGACTTCTTTCCGACCCTGGTCGCCTTCGCCGGCAGCCCGGGCATCAAAGAAGAATTGCTGAAAGGCAAGCAACTCGGTGAGAGCACCTACAAGGTTCATCTCGACGGCTACGACCAGACCAACGTGCTGACCGGCAAAGGACCGTCCAGCCGCCACGAGATTTTCTATTTCGCGGAAGGGACCCTGGGCGCGGTTCGCATCGACGACTGGAAGTTCAGGATGATCGATCAGCCAAACGGATGGATTGGCGGAACGGTCCACGTTGATATGCCGATCCTCACCAATCTGCGGCTCGATCCGTTCGAGCGGATGGGGTTCATGCGGGGCAACGACGGCTCGTTCGAATACGTGGGGGATTTCTACATCCACGAATTCTGGCGATTCGTGTTCCTCCAGCAGAAAGTCGCCGAATACGCGCTCACTTTCATCGACTACCCGCCGATGCAGCGCGGGGCGAGCTTCAATCTTGAAGCCGTCAAGGCCGAAATCGAAGCACGCATCAAGGCGATGAAAGGCGCCACGGAGTAGCCGGCGCACGGCTTCGATGACGCCGCCCGCCCAAGGCCAGGCCGGGGCGGGCGGCTGCGAGCGTGCCGCGCCCCGCTGCCTGCGGACGCTGCATCCGCCAGAGGCAGGGCTGAATCTGCATAGCCAGCCAGCCGGATCGCGCCCAGGTTCCGACGCGGGCAAAGCCTCGGCTCTGGTGCATCCGCCCCGGTCGTTATGGCCACGGGCCATTTTGCCCCGGCAATCGCGATACTGCTCCTCAATCCAGCAGCGAAGGAAAGCGGACCCAATGATAGCGTTCCCTCGAAGGGCCATGGAAGCAGCACTGATCATCTGCGCTGCCTGCCTGCCGATGTCGCTTGCGCCTTTTGCGGCGGCGCAAGGCAATCCGGCAGTGGCGAATGTCGTGCCCGAATCCGAGGCGGTGACCGTCTACGCCAAGATCCAGTCGATTGATCCCAGCACACGGAAGGTGACGCTTCTCGGCCGTTCGGGCTCGCGGGTTACCGTCACTGCTGGACCAATTGTGCGCCTCGACCTGCTGAAGGTCGGCGATACGGTGAACGCCAAGTACTATCGTTCGGTGGCCTTTGTCGTCTCGCAGCCGCAAGGCGGCAATGGCACCCCACGGTCTGTCGATGAAAGTACGCTGGTCACCAGCCAACCTGCGCAGGCACCCGGCGGCGTCGGCGTGCGTGTCACGAAGATGAGCGGCCTCGTCGTGGGTATCGACATGGCGGCGCACCGTGTCGACGTCGTCAGCCCATCTGGCGGCGGCGTCTACACGGTGGACGTCACCGACCCTGCACGAATCCCCATGCTCTCACAGTTGAAGGTCGGTGACACCATCACCGCAGTGGTAAGCGAGACGCTCGCCGTCTCGATCCAGCCTGCGCCGCGGGGCTGGTTCTGATCGTCTGCCGACCCGGATGCTCTTCCGTTCGGCAAGGGCAATTCCCGCGCAGGATTGCGGCGGCACGGCAGGGATGAACGTGCTCTCCTGCTCCTGGCCAAACCAGAAGGAGAGTTGTCGACGACAGTCTCGCGCGCAACCCGCACCGTGACAGTTGCGGCCGCCCTGCCGATGTCACCGCAATCTTATCGATCGCAATTGCGCAGGACCGGCGCCCAGGCCAAGCGTGCGAACTCGCTCGCTCAAGCCGGCCGATATCGCATAGCCACGCCCGAACCGGTGCGGCACGCTGGAGGGAACATCACGAGTTCGATCGGTGAGCGGCCAGTGCAGCGAGGCCTTTCGAATGCCTGGGAGTGGCACATATAACTTCATCGATCCCGAGGCCTACGAGATCAGTATTCCTGGTGCGTCGATCGACCTTGTCCTCACGGCCCCCGGCGATTTCACGGCGTGCCTCACCAGCACCGACTTGCACAACCTCAGCTTGCTGCGCGCCAGGGAAGAGTTGCCCCGCATTGCCTCCATTGCGCTGACGCGGCATCGGAACATCATCGCGTTCCCGCTCCACTCGGACCCGCCGCCGATCTGGAATGGGGTGGAACTGCACGTGGGTGACGTCGTGTTCCATTGCCGCGGCGAGCGTTTCTACCAGCGGACCAGCGGGCCCAGCCGCTGGGGCTGGATATCGCTCGCACCTGAATACCTTGCCGGCTATGGCCGGGCGCTCTCGGGAGCGGATCTCCTCGTCCCGGTCACCGGCAAGGCGCTGCGGCCGCCCGCGCGCGCGACGGCGCGGCTGATGCGCCTGTATGCCCAGGCCGGCCGGTTCGCCGAGAGGCGGGCGGATATGATCACACACCCCGAGGTTGCCCGCAGCCTTGAGCAGGATCTGACCGTGGCGCTGGTGACATGTCTGACCGAAGCCGAAATCCGTCCCGCTTGGACGGAGAAGCGCAGGCACGCCAGCATCATGGTTCGGTTCGAGGATGCGCTCGCAGTGGACCCTGACTATGCGTGGCGCATATCCGAACTGTGCGCCGCCGTCGGCGTGTCGGGGCTGACCTTGCGCGCTTGCTGTCATGAGTTCCTCGGCATCAGCGCGCGCCGGTATCTGATCCTGCGGCGGCTCAACCGAGTCCGCAGGGCGCTGCTTCGCGCTGATCCGGCGACAGCGACAGTGGCTGAGCACGCGAGGCGCCACGGCTTTACCGAACTTGGCCGCTTCGCGGTCATCTACCGGACCGTCTTCGGTGAAAGCCCTTCGACCACTCTGCGACGCCTCCGAGGTCCACATTTTTCCGCGCGACTTGCCAAATCTGCATAGTCGGGAAGCCCGGCGGCATTTCAATCTGACACCGCGGGATTTGCCAAACTCCTCAGTGGGGCGTGTCGGATCCCTCAATACGGCCTCCGCCGCTGCCGGAGCGCCAGAAGCGCTGGCGAAGCGGAGGAATATACCCTGAAGGAGGTCATGCAATGCGTACGTCACTCGCCACCCTTGGCGTCGGCCTCGGGCTGCTCCTGGCCCATCCTGTCCCGTCTTCGGCTCAGACGCCGGATGGCGTCATCGAACTGTCGGGCGGCTCCGTCGCCGCAGGCATCGGCTACAGCTGGGGCAAAGGCACCCTCATCTTCCAGGGCAATCGCTATCCGCTCAACATCAGCGGCGTCTCGCTCGCAAGCGTCGGCGTCACCCAATACACCGCGGCCGGAAGCGTGGAGGGGCTGAAGACGCCACAGGGCATCAACGGCGTCTTCACCTCGGTCGCGGCCGGCGCCACGCTCGGCGGCGGCGGCAGCATCGCGGCGATGCGGAACCAGAACGGCGTGGTGATCCACCTGACGTCCACCACGTCCGGCCTGAGCCTCTCGCTGGCGGCCGAGGGCCTGAAGGTATCGCTCGCCGACTGACATGCGCATGAACGGCCGCAGCCGTTCGGCCATGATAACAGCCAGCCATGTGCCGGCGCCGGTGTCGGCCGTTCCGGCGCGCCAGTGCATCGCAGAGCCGACCGGCTTGACCGGATTGGTACGACGCAGGCGCGAGGCGATGATGGGCCGTGATCGCGGCAAACTCGTGCGTGTGGCACGCATCGCCAACATCCCGCCGAAGCCAGCCGCAGGGGGCGTATTGGTAGCGGCCGCCCTCGCGATCACAATCACGTCTGCCGGGCCCGCGCGGGCACAGTTGTTCTCTAACCGGGATGGCTATTCGCCAGACGGATCGTATCGTATTCAGGTCGAGCTGACGCCGTATCTGTGGCTGCCCGCGCTGAATGCGACGATCGGGCTGAACCGGCCGCCCGGCACGGATATCAGCATCAACCGGCCCCGCGTGACGGTTTCCAACTTGGTGGATTCACTGAACGGCGCGTTCGTCGGCGATGGGCTGGTCCGCTACGGACCATGGTCCGCAGAGCTTGACGTCGATTGGATCTCGGCGCACCAGACCAAGACCTTTCCGGCGCTGGTCAATGTGCCGCAAGCCAGGCTGGAGGCCAGCGACTCTGTCGTATACGTCTCGCCGGGGATCGGCTACCAGATCATTCCGAATTTTGCCCCCAACAACGTCTCCTTCGACGTGCGCGCCGGCATCTCGTATTTCGCGACCAGCGCATCGGTGTCGTTCGCAGAATCCCGCTTCGGTGGGGCCAGCGTCAGCTACGACTTCGTGCAGCCATGGCTCGGCTTCCGCGCCGACTACTATCCCTCGCCGCACTGGCGGATCGAGCTCGCGTCGGCAATCACGGGCCTGGGTGTCGATGGGGGCGTATGGGGATGGAACGCTCGGCTCGGCGCGTCCTACCTGATCACGCGATGGCTCGACGTGGGTCTTGCCTTTGCCGCCCTTGGCACCGACCGCAGCATCCAGGTCCGGCCGGACGGCAGTTCACGTGAGCTTAATCTGGTCGCCTACGGCCCGGTGCTCGCCGTCGGCTTCCGCTTCTAAATGGGCGACCGGGAAGGGGTTGATGGAAACTGACCAGTTTTGGACATGCGGCATGCGCATCCGCAGGCTCACCCGAACGCCCGCAGGAGGCGCATGGCCATTTTCCGAGGCGCTGCCATGGGCCGCATGATCGTGCTGTCGTTCGCATCCGTCGTGCTGCTGCCGATACGATCGGCGCGTAGAGCGCCGCCAGCGGGGCGCTGATCGGACCCGAATGGTAGCGAACGCCGCCGCCCCATCTGCGTTCCTGCCGCATGGCCATGTTTGAAAGCGCCCTGGAGGGCAACATCGCGGTGCTCGCGGCTGCGGGTGCGGCGACGCTGGTGCTGCCGGTCATTCTGCCCCAGCTCGCGCGGCCGCTGCGCACGGCGCTTAGATCCGGCCTCGCCTTGTTTCTCGAGGCGGAGGCCGAGGCGGAGGGCGGCGCGATGAGCAAGCTTGCCGAAACCGCCGTCAAGATATTGCTGGAAACGATCTCCGGTTCCGGCACGCGCGAACACCGGCAGCAACTGGCGCGGGAAACCGTGCAGAGGTTCGAGGGGGCGGCGCGCACACGATCCCGGCGCTATGCCTGGAATGACGATGACGCTGCGAGCCGGTACCACCGCCACGTTGCGCATTTCCGTCGTGCGCTGGCACGGGCGCAGGAACGCGCGTCGCCGCGTCGGCGCGCGATTCTGGACCAAGCGGCACAGGTGTTGGTTGAAGACTGGTGACGCAACACGGCGTGAGGGGCCGTGCAATACGGCTGCCGGCCGCTAGCCTTTGCAGCTTTCCCTGTTCGCGTGGAGGTAAGCCATGGCGTGGTTCGAGAATATGTTCGAGGGCGGAGTTGGTCCGGGTCTCGCGGTCGGGATCGGCGCGGCCGTGCTGCTGCCTGTCCTGCGCCCGGTGCTGCGGCCGGCGGCCAAGGCGGTGATCAAGGCGGGCCTGATGGCCTACGACCGCGTCCAGGGCGCCGTCGGCTATGTCAGCGAGACCGCCAGCGACCTCGCCGCCGAGGCGCGCAGCGAAATGCACGAGCCGGGCAGCGCGGAGCCGGTCTGAGTGCATGTGCGGGGCAGGGCGGTCGCGCCGCCCGGCGCGGCCGGTCGCGCCGGGCGGCGTGTGCGCGTGGTGCATGCCGCGCTTCCCGGCCGCGCGCGGTTGCACCTGACGGAGCTGCGTCGCGCGCCGGCCCTGGCCACGGCCATCGAACAGGGTATGGCGGCGCAACCCGGCGTGCATGGCGTGTCGGCGAGCGCGCGCACGGGCAACGTCCTGGTGCTGTTCGATCCGGAGCTGCCGCTGGCGCGCGTGGCCGGACGGCTGGCGCAGCTGGCCGCCCGCCGCGCGGCGGCGCCCGAAGCGGACCCGGATTGGCCGGCGCAGGACGCCGGTGCGGCGGCGCTCGCGCTGCAGTCCTCGGCGACGGATGGCCTCGGCAGCGAGGCGGCCCGGGCGCGACTCGCGAAGGTCAGCCGCAACACGTTGTACCAGCGTCAGCCGCGACCGCCGCTCGCGATTGCCGCCGACCAGTTCGCGACCCTGCCGGTGCTGCTGCTGGCCGGCGCCGCCACGCTCTCTGTGGTCACCGGCGCGCTGCTGGAAGCGGCGGCGATCGCCGGTGTGCTGCTGCTGAGCGGCGGCCTGGCCTACGCCGTGGAAAGCCGCTCGGAGCGTCGCATCGCCGGCCTGAGCCGGCCGCCCTCTGCCACCGCCCGCGTGATGCGCGACGGCGCGCCGCGCGAGGTGCCGTTCGCCGATGTCGTGCCGGGTGACCTGCTGCTGTTGCGTCCCGGCACGCTGGTCGCCGCCGATGCGCGGATCGTGCAGGCGCGCGAACTGTCGGTGAACGAGGCCATGCTGACCGGCGAGAGCCTGCCGGTGGCGAAAACCGCCGGCCCGCTCTGCGCGAAGCTGCCGCTTGCCGAGCGCGCCAACATGGTTTTCCGCGGCACCGCGATCACCGGCGGCACCGGCACGGCTCTCGCCGTCGCGACCGGGGCGCGGACAGAGATGGGGCGCATCCAGCGCCTCCTGGGCAGCGCCAAGCGACCCGCGACGCCGATGGAACGGCAGCTCGCGGAGCTTGGCCGAAGGCTGATCGGCGTGTCGCTGCTGGCCTGCGCGTCGGTGTTCGGCATCGGCATGCTGCGCGGGCTGGCGCTCGGCCCGACGCTCGCCACGTCGGTCTCGCTTGCCGTGGCTGCGATCCCGGAAGGGCTGCCCGCCGTCGCCACCGCGGCCCTCGCGCGGGGCATCGAGGCGATGCGGCGCGAGGGCGCACTGGTGCGCCGGCTCGACGCGCTGGAGACGCTGGGAGCGGCACAGGTGGTCTGCTTCGACAAGACCGGCACGCTGACCCGCAATCTGATGTCGGTCGCCGCCATCGCCGCCGCCGACGAGCGGCGTCTGCTGGCAATCGGTGTGCTGTGCAGCGACGCGCAGCTCGATGGCGACGGCTCGCCGCTCGGGTCCGCCACCGAGACGGCGCTGCTGGAGCGCGCCCAGGCGGCGGGCCTTGACGTGGCGGCGCTGCGGGCGGCGCAGCCACGGCTGTCCGTGCAGCATCGCAGCGAATCCGGGCGTTTCATGGCCACCTTCCACGCCCTGCCGGACGGCGGCACCTTGGTTGCGGTCAAGGGCAGCCCGGACGCCGTGCTCGACCTGTGTGCAATCGACCCGACTGCCCGCGCCGAAGCCAAGCGAGGGAACGTCGCGATGGCGCGCGAGGGTCTGCGGGTGCTGGGGTTCGCGTCCGCGCACCTGGCGCCGGCGGCGGAGGCGCGGGTTGCGCGCCTGGACTTCCTGGGCATCGCCGGGCTATCCGACCCGCTGCGGGCGGAGGTGCCGGCGCTGCTCGCGGCGTTGAGCCAGGCGGGCGTGCACTGTCTGGTGCTGACTGGCGACCAGAACGCGACGGCCCGGGCCGTGGCGGTCGCGGCCGGGTTCGGCGGTGCTGACGGGCCGCGCGTGATCGATGGCGTCACGCTGGATGGGTTGAGCGACGCCGTCCTCGCCGCCGCGGCACGGCAGACCGACGTGTTCGCACGGGTGACGCCGTCGCAGAAGTTGCGCATCGTGCAGGTGCTGCAGAACGCCGGCGTCACCGTCGCCATGGTAGGCGACGGCCTGAACGACGGGCCGGCGCTGAAGGCGGCCGATGTCGGCATCGCCATGGGCCGCAACGCTGCCGAAGCGGCGCGCGAGGTGGCCGACATCGTGCTGCAGGACGACGGGCTCGCGGCGGTGGTGGCGGGCATGCGGCACGGCCGCGCCGCGCGGGAGAATGTGCGTCGCGCCGCGAGATACCTGCTCGGCACCAATCTGAGCGAGATCGCGCTGGTGCTGGCCGCGACCGCCGGAGGCGCTGCGGCGGCGCTCACGCCCTTGCAGCTGCTGTGGATCAACCTCGTTTCCGACGTCATGCCCGGCTTGGCACTGGTCGCGGAGGATGCTGCGCCGGGGCTGATGCAGCGCCCGCCGCCGCCGCGGGAGGCTCCGGTGATCGACGGCAGGGCGCTGCGGCGGCTCGCCGTGGACGGTGGGGTGATCGCGTCCGGCGCGCTGGCGAGCAGCCTGTTGGTGCGTGGCCGGGCGGAGGCGCGCAGCGTCGCCTTCGGCAGCCTGACCATTGCCCAGTTGCTTCACGCCTTCACCTGCCGTCCGCGCGGCGTCGGGCGGGCGCCGAACCGGGTGCTGACCGGCACGATCGCGCTGTCGCTGGCGGGGCAGGGGGCGGCGATGCTGTTGCCCGGGGTGCGCGGATTGCTCGGCGTCACCCCGGTCGGCGCGGCCGCGAGCGCCGCGATTCTGGCCGGCGGCCTCGTGCCCTATCTGGTCAACGAGGCGCGCGCGCGCGATGCGGCGATCTGAGCTGTCAGGATGGTTCGGCCGGATCTTCGCCGTTCACACGGTCGGCGGCGAGTTCGACCTGTGCCTCCGCCATCATGTCGGCGACAGTCTCGGATACCTCGGCGAGGCGGTCGCGGCCGAGTTCGAAGGCGACCATGCTTTGCTTGAGCGCCGCCTTGGCGGCCTGCCGTCCATAGCGCGACGCCGCCGGCCGCCACAGTGGCGCGAGCACCGCGGCGATAACGCTGATCGCGATTCCAGTTGCAAGTCCGGCCCCGTAGCTGCGCGGCATGGTTGGCCCCCCAGTGCATTCCTTGTGCCCGCGCCTCAACGTCGCCGGATGCGACCGGTTCGCAGCGGCACCGGTACACTCGGCGGGGAGGCGCATCATGTCCGGCCCTGACAGGCTGCCGCAAGCGCATGTCGCGCACGCGGTCGCGGGGCGGACGCGACTCGTGGTGCCGGCGCGCCGCGGCGATACGGCCTTCTTCGCGACGGCCGTGACGGCCCTGCGCGCAGCGGCGGGCGTGGCGGCGGTGGCCGCGACGCCCCGCCTCGGCAGCCTCGTCGTGCGCCACGCAGGCGATTTCGCGCCGGTGGCGGCGGCGGCTCGGTCGGCCGGACTGTTCGCCGTCAGCACGCCGCCCGCGGTGCCCGCGAGGCCGCGTCGCGCGGGGCGGCGCCTGCCGGCCCTGGCGCTGGTTGCCGGCGGTCTTGCCGGGCTGGGGGCGATGCAGGCTGCGCGCGGCCGTTTCGCGGGCAATGCGGTGGAATTGCTCTGGAACGGCTTTCAGGCGAGCCGACGCCTCGGCCTGCCGTCGGTATCGCGCGCGCTGGTCGGCATCGGGGTATTGCAGCTTGCCCGTGGCCAGGTCCTCGGCTCGGCGTCGTCGCTGCTGTTCTACGCCCTCGCCGCGCGCGACCTGGCGCGGGACAAGCGGGACGGCGGCTAGATCAGCGCCGCCGCCACCGCGCCGAGCAGGCGTTCGACCATGTGTCCCAGCAGCGCCGCGGTCAGCCGCTCCACCGCTGCGTCCACGCTACGACCCGGCGCTTGCGCCCCGGATGTGACGGCGAACTTGGCGCGCAGGGCGTCGGCGCGGCCGGGGGCGCCGTCGTGGTGGATCAGCAGGCTGCCGGTGCGCGGGCTGACGGTGACGGACAGTACCCCCGGCGACGTGCGGAGCCGCGCCGCCATCGCCTCCGTCAGCACCGGGTCACGCCGGAGCCGGGAGGAGCGCAGCCGCAACCGTCCCGGCAATTCGTGAGCAACGTGAAACATCGCCGCGCCGCCTCTCCATGACCGAGAGGGCGGCTAACACGCGGGCATGACCGCCGCGTGACGCTGCGGCGAAATCTCGATGACACTACGCTATGACTTGCGCGCAGCAGCCATCTCCGACCGTGCTTCGGCGACGATCGGCCCGGTGCTCTCCGCGATCTGGGAGGAGGCTTCGCGCCAGACGGTGATGCCGGTGCGGACGACGGACTTCGCGATCGGCCGCAAGGCCCGCCCAACCGCCGGCAGCACAACCGGCACCAACACCGCCACCCCAATTCCGACCGCGAGACCGGGCAGACTGGCACCCTTAAACATGTCCTCAAACACCGCCATTTCCGCCTCCTACAAGCCAACTCACGCCAACGTGCCCAGCGTCGGGCGGTTGCCCGGAACTGTCGTGTTGCTTGCGCCATTCGCGCGGGCGTGACCGGGATGACGACGCGATGCGCACGAGATGGCGGCGCAGGCGCCGCGGGAAAGGCCCGATCGGAGCGCGGGCAGGCGTGGTTTAGCTATGCAGTATCGTGATGGGCGCTGACCAGCCTTTGTCGGCCTCGGTGTTGATATTGCTGACGGCCAGCACGTAATCGCCGGTATGTTCGAAGTGGAAGTCGTGCGTCGCTTGCCCCTGGGAGTTCAGCGGTATCGCGATCCAGTTCTCTTCCGCGACGTTGTGGGAATTCATGACGAATGCATACACTTCGCTTAGGCCAGGATCGGAAAAAGTGATCGGAACGGTGGCACCAGCGTTTGTATTGGCGACATGTTGCGTGCCGGGATTCGACACCTCAATCGTACTGCTGGGAGCAGTGGCAGGATCGGTGATTGTGATGGGGGAGGAGGTACCACGATCGGTTTGGGTCGTTGTGTTATTCACCGCCAGCACATAATCGCCGGTATTTTCGAAATGGAAATCGTAGGTGGCCTGGCCGAGGCTGTTGAGGCTGATTGGTATCCAGTTCTCCTCCGCCACGTTGTTCGAATTCATGACAAAGGCGTAGACTTCGCTCGACCCTGGGTCAGAAATCGTGATCGGGACTGTCACACCGGCGCCAGCGGATGTTTCCGGCACAGTGCCGGGGCTGGATAGGTCGATCGTTGTGCTGGGCGATGTTCCGGTCGATCCCGACGAAGTCGAAGTTGACGAGCCGCCACCGGTAGATGAAGTTGATGAGCCGGCGCCGGTAGATGAAGTTGATGAGCCGCCGCCGGTAGATGTGGAATAGCTCATGTCGGAAACCGTCAGCGCCGTTCCCGACGGGCCGACATTGCCGATGCCGAATGCTTCGTTCTCGCCGCCGTCAGCGTAGTCTTTGGGAACAGGGACGGGGCCGCCAGACGGATATTGCACCACTTCCTTTCCGTTGACGTAAAAGGTGAGGCTGTTCGCCTCCCAATCCACTGCCACTGTGGTCGGCTGGGATGTATTTGCGTTGAAGTAGAACGACTGGTACTGGTTGCTGTCGCCGCTGCCTTGCCAATGCACCGTCAGATACGACTGCCCGTTTAGCTGTTCCGTCAGATCGATCTCTGGCCCCGGCCAGTCGTTTGTTGCCGGCCACAGGCAGATATAGGCTCCAGCCGCTTGGCTCGTCGGCATGGTGAAGGCTACGCTGTACAGACCGTAGCCGTAGGAGTCGCCGGCGCCTTGGTCCGGCGTCAGAAAGCCCGCAGCGGTGCCGTTGGAGGTGAGTGTCAGCCCATTGCCGCCGAATGAGAACTCGCTGGCGTCGCCCCACTGAATCGGGAACAGGCTGCTGTCGAGCGAGGCGCTTTCCGTAAAGTTATCATTCCAGACCGTCTGGTAGTCGGCCGAGTTAAGTGTTCCGGACATGATCCTTTCCTTTCGATCAACAGTTGATGCTGGGTTACTGAGCGGGATCTCGTATGCCGTGATGCACGCCGGCGTGATACACGCAAACTAGAGAGTCGCGTCAACAGCCACGAGTGTCTTATCCTGGCCCGGTCGCAATGTTCCGATTCTTGGATTATGGTGCGCGCCATGAATAACTGCGAAGTTGTCGTTTCGGTACGTGTGCGTAATTTTGTGGCGCGTCGTCATTATCGCACCCGCCCGCACCGCCGGCGGTGGCCGTCGTGACGCGATCGGCGGTCCAGCGTGCCCCAAGCAGGCGTTACGTCACGCCCACGGTTACGCTGCGGTCTTTACCACGCGGTTGAGCATCTGGCCGGCGATCGCAACCGCAGCTTGCCCGTTGCGGGTGCGATGCCGGGCAGGCCGGGAATTCAGGACGCGTAGGCCGGCTCGTGCTCGTCCAGGATCGCCTTCAACTCGTTGAAGTGAAGATCCGCGTTGACCGCGAAGCGCGCGAACTGGTCGTGCGTGCTCTGCGCCATCGCATCGGACATGACATTCAGCTTGTGGCCAGCCTGCATCGCCAGTATCTGCACCTGGCAGCTACGCTCCAGGTAATATACGTCGTCGAACACCTGAGCGATGGTTTCGCCGACCACCACGACGCCGTGGTTGGCGAGGAACAGGATGCGCTTGTCGGCCATCGCCCGGGCCATGCGCTCACCTTCGGTGACCGCATCGGCGATGCCATTGAAGTGGTCGTCATAGGCGATGCTGCCGAAGAAGCGGGCGGCGTTCTGATGCACCATCTGCAGACGGCCGCCCTGCATCGCGGTGATCGCGGTGGCGTAGGGCGAATGCAGGTGCATCACCACGCGCGCCGCGGGATGCAGCAGGTGGATGCGCGTGTGGATTGCGTAGCCGGTGGTCGGCGGCCGGCCGGTGCCCTCGACGGTGCGGCCCTGCTCATCGATCACGATCAGGCGGCCCGCGGTGATCCGCGCGAAATGCAGCCCCTTCGGATTGATGAGGAAGCGGCGCCCCGGCAGCATGACCGTGAAGTGGTTGCACACGCCTTCGTGCAGGTTCAGCCGGGCCGCCATCCGGAAAGCGGCGGCCAGGTCGATGCGGGCCTGCTGCGTCTCCGCCGCGTTGTCGCGCGTCGCCGAAGGGCTGTCGTTCATGGCGCCGTCTCCTGCATCTTTGGTCGTTCGCCGGCATCGCCGCCCGCCCGCCGGTCCCAGCAGCCGGCAAGATCGGACGGCAGCAGGTGCTTCATGATCCGCTGGCTCGGCGTGCGTTCGAACGCCGCGACCACGGCGATGTAGCGGGGCATCTGGTAGGGCGCGAGGCGCTGCGCCAGCCACGCCGACAGCTCCGCCGGATCGAGCCGGTGGCCGGGCTTCGGCTTGACGAAGAGCTTGATGTCCTGCTCGCCGATTTCGGCCGCGACACCGATCATTGCGCAGTCTTCGACCGACGGGTGCAGCGCGGCGACATGCTCCACCTCCCACGCCGACACGTTCTCGCCGCGGCAGCGCACGCTGTCGGTGACGCGTCCGTGGAAGATCAGGTTGCCGGCGTCATCGCAGGAGCCGAGGTCGCCGGTATGCAGCGCACCGTCGCGCAAGGCCCTGGCCGAGGCTTCGGGATTGCGGAAATAGCCGGGAAAGATCGCACCCGCGATGCTGGTGCGGACGACGATCTCGCCGCGCCCGCCATGGCCCACCGGCCGGCCGGATGGATCGAGCAGCGCGACGCTGAACCAGGGCACCGGCCGCCCGACCGCGCCGGCCACGCCGCGGTCGTTGCAGGTGGTAATGCTGGAAGCCTCGGTCATGCCGTAGCATTCGCGGATCTGCACGCCGAAGCGCGCCTCGAACGGCCGCCAGATCGGCGCCGGGCAGCCGCCGCCCCACGCGATCCGTACGCAATGGTCGCGATCCAGCGGATCTGCCGGCTGCTTCAGCAGGATCTGCAGGATGCCGCCGAGGAAATGAATGTGGGTGGCACGGCTTTCGCGCACCTCGGGCCAGAACCGGCTGGCGCTGAACCGCGGCACCATCGCCAGCCGCACATCGCGCAGCAGCGGCACGACAAGCAGCTGCGCGCCGCCGATGTGGTACAACGGCTCCCAGACGAACATTACGTCGCCGTCGCAGAGGTCGGCGACGCGCACGACCGCCTCGCCGGCCAGCCGCAGCATGCGGTGCGACACCATCACGCCCTTCGGCGGTCCCGTGGTGCCGGACGTGTACATGATCGCCAACAGATCGTCGGCCGCCGGCAGAGAGGCCGCGAATTCGGTCGGGTCGGCAAGCCAGGCCGCCAGCCCTTCCGGTGCGCCGGCGAACACGATGTCCGGGCAGGCGGCCGCGCTGGCTTCGATGGCCGGCCAAAGGTCCCGCTCGGCGATCACCAGGGCCGGCTCGGCGTGCTCCAGGATATAGCGCAATCCTTCGCGCTGGAGCTGCACGTTCACCGGCACCCACACGGCGCGTGCCTTCGCCAGGCCATAGAACACCGCCAGCATGGCGGCGCTGTTGCGCAACATGACGGCGACACGATCGCCCGGCCGGATGCCCCGCCGATGCAGCTGCGCGGCCACCGCATCGGAGGCGCGATGCAGCCAGCCCAGGCTGACCTGCTCGTCCCCGCAGCGCGCGAACGGCCGCTGCGGGGCCTGCGACGCCTGCGCCAGGAAGCGCGGCAGAAACCCGTCGCTGCCGTCCGGAACGCCGTCCGTGGCTGCATTCGACATGGGATCAGCGTTGTTTGCGGGCGGCCCGCTCGGCCAGGAAGCGCTCCATCATCCGCGCCGGCTCGCCGGTGGCATAGGCGATCCGCTGGTTGCGGACGCCGGCGGCGATGCAATCGCGAAAGCCCGGCTCGGTCACCTCCCGGAAGCGGGCCTTGTTCAGCCGCATCGCCACCGGCGCCTTGGCGGCCAGCTCCCCGGCCAGCGCCAATGCCTCCGGCAGCACACGCTCCGGCGGCACCACGCGATTGAGCACGCCGATCGCGCGGCACTCCTCGGCGTCCATCATGCGGCCGGTCAGCGTCAGGTCGATGGTGCGCGCCAGGCCGAGAATCTCGCGCATGATCCACGGCCCGGTGGTGCTCGCGATGCCCGCGTTGATCTCGGGCTGGCCCATCGTCACGCCCGGATGGCCGATGCGGATGTCGCCGAGCAGCGCCACCTGAAAGCCCGATCCGGCGGCCAGTCCGTTCAGTGCGATCACGAGCGCCTTGGACAGCGAGCGGATCGTTCCGTACAGATGCTCCCACTCCCTGATCCAGAGCTCGGCGCGGTCAGGGTCGAATGTCTTCGTCTCGTTCAGGTCCTGTCCGGCGCAGAAGGCGCGCTCGCCGGTCCCGGTCAGCACGACGGCGCGGATGGCGTCGTCGGCCTCCGCTTCCTCCAGCCGCGCCACCAGCATCTCGCGCATGCGCGTGTGCCAGGCGTTCAGGATCTCCGGCCGGTTCAGCCGGATCAGCGAGACCGCGCCACGTTGTTCGGAAACCACGAAATTCGTCATGCCGCTCCTGCATTCTCCTCGCGCGCCGCTGCGTCGCATGACGCGTGGGCAGCATGGGTCGCTGGATCGCGGAGTGTCAATGCGGTCGCAGGGGGCGGCGCGCGGCGCCGGTTGGCAAGGTCCTGCCCGGCCCCAGGCGCCCGCCGGCGCTCAGCGCACCGTCGTCCGCCGGCGGAGCGCCTCGGCCGCCAGGATCAATGTCATGGCGAACACCAGGATGACGCTGGAGACTGCGGCCAGTGTCGGGTTCACCTGCAACAGCAGGTCGTTCCACATTTCCCGCGGCAGCGTCGAACTGCTGCCGCCGCTGATGAACAGCGCAACCGTCAGCTCGTCGAAGGAGGTGATGAAGGCGAACAGAAAACCCGCGATCAGGCCCCCCCGAATCTGCGGCAGGGTGATGTGCCACAAGGTCCGCAACCAGCTCGCCCCGAGGCTCAGCGCGGCATGGTCCAGCCACTCGTCGTAGGTGCGCAGCACCGCCATGACCGTGATCACGACATAGGGCACGGCCAGCACCGTATGCCCGAGCACCAGGCCGAGCACCGTGCCGATCAGGCCGAGCCGCGCATAGAGATAGAACAGTCCCACCGCCAGGATGATTCGCGGCAGCACCAGGGGGGCCAGGATCAGCGACAGGATCGCCATCCGCCCGACCAGCCTCTGGCGAACCAGCACGAACGACGCGCCGGTGCCGAGGACGGTGGCGAGAACACTGGTCGCGCCCGCCACGATGAACGACCGGAGCGTCGCATGCAGCCAGACCGACGAGCCGAAATAGGCCGCATACCAGCGCAGCGAAAACCCGCTCGGCGGGAAGTCGATGAAGTTGCCCGAGGTGAAGGAGACCGGGATGACGAAGAGCGACGGCAGACACAGGAAGCCGATGATCGCGGCGACGACGATCCACAGCACGACGCGCCCGACGCGAGGCTGCGGACGGCCCGCGCGCACCGGCACAACCGCCTCCCACAGGCGCTCCGCCGCGTCCGACATCCGGCCGAGCAGCGTGACCAGCGCACGCCCGGCCAGCGCGCCGGCCTGCGCCAGCAGGCCCGGCCGCCGCTGCCGCCCTGCTGCCAGATCCCCGCCCGCGAGCGTCGAGAGGCCGAGGATCCGGTCATAGAGCCAGAACACGATCCCCGACGCGACCAGCAGCACGACCGAAAGCGTCGCGGCAAACCGCCAGTCCATCAGCTCCTCGATCACCGAAATGATGATTTGCGCCAGCATGGTCTCGTGCCGCCCGCCGAGCAGCGCCGGGGTGATGAAGAAGCCGAGGGCGGTGATGAACACCAGCAAGCCGGCCGCCGCCACGCCGGGCCAGGAAAGCGGCACATAAATGCGCCAGAACGCCTGGCCGCTCCGCGCGCCCAGGGTGCGCCCTGCCTTCAGCAGCGTCAGGTCGATCCGCTGCATCACGGACAGCATCGCCACCACCGCCAGCGGCATCATGGCATGCACCATGCCGATCATGACGCCGGTGAAGTTGAAGATGAGGCGCAGCGGCGCATCGGTCACGCCCAACGCCATCAACAGCCGGTTGACCACCCCGTTGCGGCCCAGCAGGATCATCCAGGCGAAGGTACGGACCAGGAAGCTGGTCCAGAACGGCATCAGGACCAGGATGGTCAGCACGTCCCGCGCGCGCGGCCCGGCCGTGGCGAGCAGATAGGCGACCGGGTAGCCGGCCAGCAGCGAGATCAGCGTCGTCCACAGCGCGATCCTGAGCGTGATGCCGAGCGTCAGCAGATAGACCGGCGTCCGCACGACCCGGGCAAAGTTCGCGAGCGTGAGCGCGCCGGCCGGATCGACGACGCTGAGCCAGAGAATTTGCGCGACCGGATAGACGAACACCGCCAAGATCAGCAGCAACAGCGGATAGAGCGGCCAGGCCTGAATCCATCCCGCCTGCCGCAGCGGCCTGCGTCGTCCGGCCGCCAGCGTGGCGGTGGCGCTCATGGCGCTGCGCCGTCCGCCGGCAGCACCACGGCCTGGTCCAGATCCCAGCCGACCCGCACCGCCTGGCCCGGTTGCACGACCGGCGCCACACGGTCGGTGAGCGCTCTGACCGACAGCACGAGGCCACTGGCCAGCGTCACGAAATGGCGGGACGCGCCGCCGGTGAATACGCTCTCGCGCAGCGTCGCCGCGGCCTCGTTGTCGGCCCGCTCGCCGGCGGCCAGCAGCCGCAGGCTTTCGGGGCGCAGGATCAGCTTGACCGGCCCCTGCGCCGGAACGCCGGCGCCGACGCGGATTTCCAGCCCGCCGGCGGCACGCAGCACCGCCGTCTCGCCGCGCCCGACGACGACCGCATCGACAATGTTGGATTCGCCCAGGAAGTCGGCCGCGAACAGGCTGCGCGGCTGGAAATACAATTCGCGCGGCGTGCCGATCTGCTCGATCCGCCCGCTGCTCATCAGGCAGATCCGATCCGACATCGCCATCGCCTCGTCCTGGTCGTGGGTGACGTAGAGGACCGTGATGCCAAGCCGTTGGTGCAGCTCCTTGATCTCCATCTGCATGTGGTCGCGCAGCTTGCGGTCCAGCGCACCGAGCGGCTCGTCCATCAGGATGATGGACGGGCCATAGACCATGCAGCGCGCCAGCGCGATCCGCTGCTGCTGGCCGCCGGACAGCTCGCGCGGGAACCGGCCGGCGACATGCGCAAGCCGCACCATCTCCAGCGCCCGCGTCACCTCCGACGCGATCCGCCCCGCCGCCATGCGACGCATGCGCAGCGGGAAGGCGACGTTCTCGGCGATCGTCATGTGCGGGAACAGCGCGTAGTTCTGGAACACCACGCCGATGTCGCGCCGGTTGGCCGGAAGGTAGGTGGCGAGCCGGCCGTCGATCCAGATTTCGCCTCCGCTCGGCGCGATCAGACCCGCGATCAGCATGAGCAGCGTGCTCTTGCCGGAGCCGGAAGGGCCGAGCAGCGTCAGGAACTCGCCCTCGGCCAGGTCCAGGCTGGCAGCATCGAGCGCCGTCACCGCACCATAGGTCTTGGAAACGTCGCGGATCGACAGTTTGATGTTACGCGCCGTCACGGCCGCCTCCGGGCCGGGGACGCGCCGGCCGCATGCCGGGCTAAGTCAGCAACCAGGCATTGAAGCGCTCGATCGCCTGCGCCTTGTTCCTGCCCCACCACTCGGTGCTCGACTGCACCATCAGCTTGAGGTTGGCAGGCGCGGTCGGAAGATATTTCGCCCGCTCGGGGGAAATGTAGTCGTACGCCTTCGGGTTGGTCGGCCCGTACGACAGCGAGGAGACGAATTCCGCCTGACGCTTGGCATTGGCGCAGAACGCGACGAACTTGCGCGCGGTGTCGGCGCGCGGATCGCCCTTCGGGATCACCCAGCCTTCAAGCGCAAAGATGCCCTGGTTCCAGGAAATGCCGACCGGCTTTCCGGCGTCGATGATGACCTGGGCGCGGGCATTCCACAGCGGCACCATGTCCACCTCGCCGCTCTCCAGCATCTGCGTGGTCTGCGCCCCGCCGGTCCACCAGACGTCCACATGCGGCTTGATCTGGTCGAGCTTCCTGAAGGCGCGGTCCATGTCGATCGGATAGAGCTTGTCCATTGCCACGCCATCGGCCATCAGGGCCTCTTCCAGCGTGTCGATCGGGTGCTTGTGCATCGCCCGACGGCCGGGAAATTTCGCCACATTCCAGAAATCGGCCCAGCTGTCCGGCCCGTTCTTGCCGAACCTGTCGGTGCGATAGCCGATCACCGTCGCGTAGGTGTCGGTTCCCATCCAGTCGGGCTTGCGGGCGGCGGGCATGATCTGCGCCATGTCCGGACCGCTCCAGTCCAGCATCTCCAGCAGCTTCTGCGGCGACAGCTCGGCCACGTCGGCGTCCGTCGCGATCACGGCGTCCCAGCTATAGGTGTGCGCCTCGACATTCGCCTTGATCTCCACGCTCGGATAGTGCTGCCGGGCGATGTGGTCGATCGAGATGCCGGACGCCTGTTCGAACGGCTTCACGAAAGCCGCGTCGCAGGCCGGCGACCAGGCGCCGCCGGGATCGGCGACCGTCAGCGTCCCGGCTGCCTTGGCGCCGCGCAGCGAGGCCGCGAACGCGAGCAGGGCCGCGGATCCGCCGAGCAGGCCGCGCCGGCCGGTCGGGGTGCCCAGTGCATCCTTGATCGGGCTGCGGTCGAGCACGGCGGTCCTCCGTGGTTTCAGGTCGCTGTCGGGTTGCTTTTGCGACGTTCGCGGGATGATCGCGCCGGGCGGCAGGCATGGCAAGTGGCGGGCCGCCGCGCCGTCGGTCCCGCCCGACGATTGCCGCATAAGGGATATTATGGAAAGAAGCCGAGCGCTGCCCGGCGCGGACCTAACCGCGCGGATGCGTCTGCCGCCACACCTCCAGCAACCGCGCCGCATCCACCGACGTGTAGCGCTGCGTCGTGGACAGGTTCGCGTGCCCGAGCAGGTCCTGGATCGCCCGCAGGTCGCCGCCCGCCGCCAGCAGATGCGTCGCGAACGAGTGCCGCAGCGCGTGCGGCGTCGCATGCTCCGGCAAGCCGCTCAGTCGGCGGAATTCGCGCAGCGTCCGCTGCGCCACCGCCGCATCCAGCCGCCCGCCGCGCACGCCCAGGAACAGCGGCGCCTCCGGCACCGGCCGCGGATGCAAAGCGAGCCACGCCTCGATCGCCGCGCGCACCGCCGGCAGCACCGGCACCAGCCGCTGCTTCGATCCCTTGCCGGTCACCAGCAGCGTCCTGCCCAGTCGCGCGCGCCCCGCGTCGCCGACGTTCAGCGCCAGCGCCTCGGCGATGCGCAGCCCGCACCCGTAGAGCAGCGTGAACAGCGCCACGTCGCGCGCCTGCACCGCGGCGGCATCCGACATCACGCCAATGTCTTCGGCCACGCTGCGCGCCGCCGGCGGGTCCAGCGCCCGCGGCAGCGGACGGCGCACCCTCGGCGCGGTCAGCAGCCGCACCTGGGCGTTGCTCACGCCATGCCGCCGCGCCACGAACCGGAAGAAACTGCGCACCGCCGCCAGGTGCCGCGCCCGCGTCGCGTTGCCTTTGCCCGCAGACGCCTCGGCCGCCAGCCAGGCGCGGAAATCCGCAGCCCGTAGCTCGCCCAGCGCCGCCAGTGTCTGGCTCATCCCCGAGATGGCCGGTCAGAAATGATAAAAATGCCGCAAGATCAGCTGCATACGCCTCGATCGTGAGCGGCGAGGCGCGGCGTTCGGCGGCGAGCCACACCAGAAAATCCTGCCGCACCGCCTCGGCCAGCACCTCAGCGGCCCAGCGCCGCCGCCACCGCCCGGCCGAGGAACGCCAGCGCCCCTGCGCCCTGGCCGGGGTCGAGCGCTCTGCCGTCGCGCGCCACCAGCGCCAGCAAGGCCGGCGGCCCCTCGCCCGGCACGCGCACCAGCGCGTCGTGCTGCGCCAGTTCCGCCGCCTCGGCGTGCAGCAGCCGCGCCTCGTCCGGCAGGTCGCGGAACAGCACCGCGCGCCCGTCCAGCAGCCGCGCCACCGTCCCCTGCGGCAGCGGACGGGTGCCGGGCAGCAACGCCTCCACGCACAGCGAGGCCGCATCCACGCCGAGCAGCGCCGGCAGCTCCGCCGCCACGCATTCGGCAGGGTGCTCGGCACGGATCAGCACCAGCACCGCCTCCTGCACCCGCGCCGACAGCCCGGCGGCGGCGCGGCCGGCGGCCAGCACGCCGTCGGCCCGCTCCGCCATCGCCGCGGCATGCGCCCGCTCGGCGCGCAGCATCGCCGCCATGTGGTCGGCCAGCCGCTCGCCATGCACGCGCTCCGGCGGCGCCAGCCAGCGATACAGGTCAGGCCGTTCGGCAAGAAAGCGCGGATGCGCGCGCAGCCAGGCGGCGATCTCGGCCGCCTGCAGCGTGGCACCGCGCTCGGGGGCCGGATCGGTCACCGCGTGCCGGCCGCGGTCTTGAGTTCCTCGATGTGCTGGCCGGTCTTGGCCCAGTCGGCGAGGAAGGTCGCCAGCCCCTTCTCGGTCAGCGGGTGGTTGTAGAGGCTGCGCAAAACCGCCGGCGGCAGGGTCGCGACATGCGCGCCGAGTTTTGCGGCGGTGATGACGTGCAGCGGGCTGCGCACGCTCGCCACCAGCACCTCGGTGTGGAAATAGTCGTAGTTCGCGTAGATCTGCACGATGTCGGCGACCAGCTCCATGCCGTCGTGGCCGATGTCGTCAAGCCGGCCGACGAACGGGCTGATGAAGGTGGCCCCCGCCTTGGCCGCCAGCACCGCCTGGGCGGCGGAGAAACAGAGCGTGACGTTGACCATCGCGCCGTCCGAGGTTAGGGCCTTGCAGGCGCGCAAGCCGTCCGGCGTCAGCGGCACCTTGATCGTGACGTTGCGGGCGATGCGGCGCAGCACGGCCGCCTCGGCCATGATGTGGTCGTATTCGGTGGCGGCGACCTCGGCGCTCACCGGCCCGGACACCACGTCGCAGATTTCCGCGATGACATCGAGCATCTTGCGGCCGGACTTGGCGATCAGCGTGGGGTTGGTGGTGACCCCGTCGAGCAGCCCGCTGGCGGCGAGCGACCGGATTTCCTGCGTGTCGGCGGTATCGATGAAGAATTTCATGGGAGTGCGTCCCTGCGTGATGCACCTGACCATATAGGATGGCGGCGGCGGACAGAAGGCGGGGGCGCAAGCAAGAAGCGGTACCGGCGCGTGAGCCGGCGTCGCTGCGGCGGGTGCGGGTGCTGCTGCCCTACCCGTTCCCCGTCTCCGTTCGACTACGCGGTGCCGCACGGCATGGCGCCGGCGCCGGGCGACCTCGTGCTGGCGCCGCTCAACCGGCGCGAGACGCTGGGCGTGGTGTGGGACGGCGCGCCCGATGCCACAGTGCCGGAGGCGCGGCTGAAGCCGCTCGCCGCGCTGCTCGACGCACCGCGCATGCGCGAGGATCTGCGCCGGCTGGTCGATTGGATCGCCGCCTACACGCTGGCCGCGCCCGGCGAGGTGCTGGCGATGGCGCTGCGGGTGAACGCGCTGCGGCCGGACTCCGCGCCGGTCGGCTGGCAGGCCGCCGAGACGCCGCCGCCCGAGTCGCGGCTGACCGAGGCGCGGCTGCGCGTGCTGGCCGCGCTCGCCGACGGCCCGCGCGGCGGCGCCGATCTGGCCCGGGCGGCCGCGGTGACCGCCGGTGTCATCCGCGGCATGGCCGATGCCGGGCTGATCGTGCCGATCACCTTGCCGCCGCGCGATCCGTTCGCTCGTCCCGACCCGGACTGTCCCGGCACGCTGCTCTCCGCCGCGCAGGAGGCAAGCCGCCGAGGCGTTGCGCGAGGCGGTGGCGGCGCGCGCGTTCTCGGTCACGCTGCTGGATGGCGTCACCGGCTCGGGCAAGACCGAAGTGTATCTGGAGGCGGTGGCGTCCTGCCTGCGCGCGGGGCGGCAGGCGCTGGTGCTGCTGCCGGAGATCGCGCTGTCCTCGCAATGGCTGGAGCGGTTCGAGCGCCGCTTCGGCGTGGCGCCGGCGGTCTGGCACTCCGACCTGTCCTCGCGCACGCGGCGGATCACCTGGCGGGCGGTGGCGGCGGGCACGGCGCCGGTGGTGGTCGGCGCGCGCTCGGCGCTGTTCCTGCCGTTCCCCGATCTCGGCCTGGTCGTCATCGACGAGGAGCACGAGACCGCGTTCAAGCAGGAGGAGGGCGTGATCTACCACGCCCGCGACATGGCGGTGGTGCGCGCCCGCCTGTGCGCGGCGCCGGCGGTGCTGGTCTCGGCCACGCCCAGCCTGGAGACGATGGCGAACGTGGAGGCCGGGCGCTATCGCCGCCTGCACCTGCCCTCGCGCCACGCCGGGGCGGCGCTGCCGACGGTGCGGCTGGTCGATCTGCGCGACGCGCCGCCGGAGCGCGGGCGGTTTCTCGTCGCCGCCGCTGGTCGCTGCGGTGCAGGCGGCGTTCGCGCGCGGCGAGCAGGCGATGCTGTTCCTCAACCGCCGCGGCTACGCGCCGCTGACGCTGTGCCGGCATTGCGGCCACCGCATGCAATGCCCGAACTGCACCGCCTGGCTGGTCGAGCATCGCGTGCGCCGCCAGCTGCAATGCCACCATTGCGGCCACGCCGAGCCGATCCCGCAGGCGTGCCCGGTCTGCGGTGCCGAGGCGAGCCTCACCGCCCGTGGGTCCGGGCGTCGAGCGCATCACCGAGGAAGCCGCCGCGACCTTCCCGGCGGCGCGGACGCTGGTGATGGCGAGCGACACCATCCCCGGCCCGCACGCCGCGGCCGAGGCGGCACGCGCCATCGCGGCGCGCGAGATCGACCTCATCATCGGCACGCAGATCGTCGCCAAAGGCTGGCATTTTCCGCATCTGACGCTGGTCGGCGTGGTCGATGCCGATCTCGGGCCTGGCGGGCGGCGATCTGCGCGCGGCGGAGCGGACGGTGCAGTTGCTGCACCAGGTCGCCGGCCGCGCCGGCCGCGCCGAGGCGCCCGGCGAGGTGCTGCTGCAGACGTTCGACCCCGCGCATCCGGTGATGCAGGCGCTGCTCGCCGGCGACCTCGCCCGCTTCATGGCGAGCGAGGCGGCGCAGCGCCGGCCCGGCCACTGGCCGCCCTATGGCCGGCTGGCGGCGCTGATCGTCAGCGCCGAGTCGGCCGAGGCGGCCGACGCCACCGCCCGCGACCTGGCGCGCGCCGCACCGCACGGCGACGGCATCGCGGTGCTCGGCCCGGCGCCGGCGCCGCTGGCGATCCTGCGCGGGCGGCACCGGCGGCGGCTGCTGCTGAAGACGCGGCGCGACATCGCGGTGCAACCCTTGTTACGGTCCTGGCTCGAAAAGGTGCAACCGCGCGGGGCGGCCCGGATCGACGTGGACGTGGACCCGATGAGTTTTCTATGAGTTGATGCCAGCGCGAAGATGGACTAAGTTTATCGGACTAAGTCCGGAGGGCCTGAGACATGCGCATCGTCAACATTCACGAAGCCAAGACGCATCTGTCGCGCCTGATCGACGAGGCCGCGAAGGGCGAGCCGTTCATCATCGCCAAGGCCGGCAAACCGATGGTCAAGGTCGAGGCGGTCGAACGCCCGGCAGAACAGGCTCCCCGTCGGCTCGGCTTCCTGGAAGGCAAGATCGCCGTGCCGGAGAAATTCGATCGGATCGGGGACGACGAAATCGAGAAGATGTTTTATGGCGAAGACGAGTGAGACTGCTGCTCGATACGCATCTGTTGATATGGGCGGCAGGGCGCCCGGCCATGCTCTCTGCTGCGGCCCGCACCATGATTGCCGACCCGTCCAACACGCTGCTGCTCAGCGCCGCGAGCCTGTGGGAGATGGCGATCAAGCACGCGCAGGGGCGCAAGGATTTCCCTCAAGACCCGACCGCGTTCCACCGCACGATGCTCGACTTCGGCTGTCACGAATTGCCGGTGACGGGCGCCCATGCGCTCGCGACCGGCACGCTCCCGCCGATTCACAAGGACCCGTTCGACCGCATCCTCGTCGCCCAGGCCATCGTCGAAAATGCGTTGCTGCTGACCGCCGACCCCCTCCTCGCGCGCTATCCGGCCCCCGTCCGGCTGGTCTGAGCGAGCGTAGCAACCATTAAGTTTGTTCCGGCTTGGTTATCCAGGGTGAGCCGCGCTGGACGACGGTGTTGGCGAAGACGAGGAGCTTTCTGGCGCAGCCAGCGATGGCGCTCGGCCGTGACGATTTCCGCTGGGAGGCGCATGTCCTGCGGCATGGGCTGCTCGACGCCGGCTATGAGGAGTTGCCGGTTACCGGCGCTCATGCGGTGGGGACCGCGACCCTGCCGCGGCTGCACAAGGACCCGTTCGACCGCATCCTGGTCGTGCAGGCGCTCGTCGAGGAGGTCACCTTGCTGGCCACCGACCCTCGCGTCGCCCGCTATCCCGCCCCTGTCCGTCTGGTGTGAGCCGCCGCGTTGCGTCCCCATCTGGCCACGATGGCACTGGCGGTGGACGACGCCTCATCTCGATAAAATCTGTTATCAAGAGTAAACGGGCAGGCGCGGAAGGGTGAGCTGGGCGCATGACGGGAGTGGCGAGGAAACTGGTCGGTATGGGATTGGCGCTGGCCTCCACAGCGATGGCGTATCCGCTGCCGGCACTTGGCAGGACCATCGACGTCCCGCCGGCCACCGGCGGTAGCATTACCTCCGATCGAACTCGGCGCGCCGAGAGCGCTCTCACCCGGAGCTGTCGAGGTCGTCACAAAGTGGCTGGAACACCATCGGTCAGGGTGGCAGACCAATCTTGCGACCCCGCCGCCACCTACTAACTCGATTTCGCTGAACACCACTGACCGCGAAGGGACCCTCGTTCTTCGCCTGTGGTCTGGCTCCAAATATCCCGGCTGGCACCACGCTGTGATCGCAGAAAGTTCCGGCAGGCAATCCCCTCGGGATTCAGCAATTCAGTGCAAGCGAACTGGCTCTTCTCCTCGAAATCAGCCGCCCATGAACAACTGCGTGCCACGAAACGAACGCTTCGAGAGGGCGCCCGCTCTATGTGTTGGAGGACATTATCACATATAAGAGGCCAGGTCCGAAATTCAAACAAAACCACCGCCCACGTAACGGCCCCCTTGCCCAACCCAACCCGGCTCATGTTAGTATCGCTGTCGTGCAAACCCCCACCCAGCCCCGCCCCGTGGCCGACCGCTTCGCCGGTGTGATCGAGGGGCTGCGCCGCGCCATCGCCGCGCGCGGGGCCGGCAACTGGCTCGCCTGGCCGCTGCTGGCCCTGCTCTGGGGGCGCCTGCACCGCGCCGCGCTCCGCTTCGCCCGGCTCGCGGCCCTCGTCCACGCCGGCCGGCTGCCGCCGCCGCGCCACCGCACGCGGTCCCCGCGCCCGGTCCAGCCCCCACCACTCCGCCTGCCCCGCGGCTTCGCCTGGCTGGTGCGCCGGGTGCCGCAGGCCGCCGCCGCGGCCTCGCAGTTGCAGCACCTGCTCGCCGATCCGGCGATGGCCGACCTGCTTGCCTCCGCGCCGCAGGCCGGACGGCTGCTCCGCCCGCTCTGCCAGATGCTGGGGGTGCGCCCACCGTCCGCGCTCGGTCGCCCGCCGCCGCTCCGGCCGGCGCCGCCGTCCCGCCCCGCCGTCCATCCCCGGCCGACGCCGCCGGCCGCACAGCCCCGCCGCCTCACGCCGCCCGCAACGTGCCCCCCGCCCGTTCGGGCGTGATCGTGCGGCGCCCGCGCGCGTCCTGAATGTTCCGATTTCAGAACGTACGCCGCCCGCCGCGCCGTGTTGCGCCCCCATCAAGCCCATGCTAGACGCCGCGCCGCCGGGCGAGACCCCGCGCGGCGCAACGTCTGGCCGCGTCCGCGGACCGGACGCCAACAGCATGGAACCGGCCCGTGGCCTCTGGCGGCACGACAGTCACATCCGGCGGCGGGCTGACCGAACGCTACGCCGCCGCACTCTATTCCCTCGCCGAAGACCAGCACGCGCTCGACGCCGCCGTCGAGCAGATGGACACGCTCGGCCGGATGATCGACGCCAGCGCCGATCTGCGCCGGCTGCTCGACAGCCCGCTGGTCGATGTCCACGCCGCCCAGCGCGCGGTGCGCGCCGTCCTGGCCTCCGAGGGCTTCGGCAAACTGGTGCAGGATTTCGCCGGCGTCGTCGTCACCAACCGCCGCCAGCGCCAGTTGCGCGCCATGGTGCGCGCCTTCGCCGCCCTGGTCGCCGCGCAAGCGCGGCATCCAGGTCGCCGACGTGGTCAGCGCGCACCCGCTTACCGACGTGCAGGAACAGCAGCTGCGCGCGCGCCTGATCGAGGCCGGCTACGGCAGCGTCAACATCCAGCGCCACGTGGACCCCAGCCTGCTCGGCGGCCTGGTCGTGCGGATCGGCGCGCGCCTCTACGATTCGAGCCTGAAATCCCGGCTGCAGCGCCTGCAGTACGCCATGAAGGGAGCCGCCTGAGATGGATATCCGTCCCGCCGAGATCTCGGAAATCCTGAAGAAGCAGATCGCTTCCTTCGACACCGAGGCGAACGTCGCGGAGACCGGCCAGGTGCTCTCGGTCGGCGACGGCATCGCGCGCGTGTTCGGCCTGCAGAACGTGATGGCCGGCGAGCTGGTGGAATTCCCCGCCGCGGGCCTCAAAGGCATGGCGCTGAACCTGGAGACCGACAATGTCGGCATCGTGGTGTTCGGCGACGACCGCGCCATCCGCGAGGGCGACACCGTCAGCCGCACCGGCCGCATCGTCGATGTGCCGGTCGGCAAGGACCTGCTCGGCCGCGTCGTCGATGGCCTCGGCCAGCCGATCGACGGCAAGGGGCCGATCGAGGGCGAGCGCCGCCTGGTCGAAGTCAAGGCGCCCGGCATCATCCCGCGCAAGTCGGTGCATGAGCCGGTGCAGACCGGCATAAAGGCGATCGACGCGCTGATCCCGATCGGCCGCGGCCAGCGCGAGCTGATCATCGGCGACCGCCAGACCGGCAAGACCGCCGTCATCATCGACACCATCATCAACCAGAAGGCGATCAACGCCAGCGGCGACGAGTCGCGAAAACTCTACTGCATCTACGTCGCGATCGGGCAGAAGCGCTCGACGGTGGCGCAGATCGTGCGCACGCTGGAGGAATACGGCGCGATGGAATACTCCATCGTGGTCGCCGCGACCGCGTCGGACCCGGCGCCGATGCAGTTCCTCGCCCCCTACACCGGCTGCACCATGGGCGAGTATTTCCGCGACAACGGCATGCACGCGGTCATCTTCTACGACGACCTTTCCAAGCAGGCGGTGTCGTACCGGCAGATGTCGCTGCTGCTGCGCCGCCCGCCGGGACGCGAGGCGTATCCGGGCGACGTGTTCTACCTGCATTCGCGCCTGCTGGAGCGCGCGGCGAAGATGAACGACGCGCATGGCGGCGGCAGCCTGACCGCGCTGCCGGTGATCGAGACGCAGGCGGGCGACGTGTCGGCCTACATCCCGACCAACGTGATCTCGATCACCGACGGTCAGATTTTCCTGGAGACCGAGCTGTTCTTCAAGGGCATCCGCCCGGCGGTGAATGTCGGGCTGTCGGTCTCGCGCGTCGGCTCGGCGGCGCAGATCAAGGCGATGAAGCAGGTCGCCGGCCGCATCAAGCTGGAACTGGCGCAGTACCGCGAGATGGCGGCGTTCTCGCAGTTCGCCTCCGACCTCGATGCCTCCACGCAGAAACTGCTGGCGCGCGGCGCGCGGCTGACCGAGCTCCTGAAGCAGCCGCAGTTCAGCCCGGTGCCGGTCGAGGAGCAGGTGGTGGCGATCTTCGCCGGCGTGCGCGGCTATCTCGACGGCATCGAGGTCGGCAAGATCGGCGCCTTCGAGCGGCAGATGCTGAACGAGATGCGCGCGCGCGAGCCGGGCATCCTGGAGGCGATCCGCACCGACCGCGAGATGAAGCCGGAGACCGAGAAGAAGCTGGTCGCGTTCCTTGACGGGTTCGCCAAGGCGTTTGCGTGAGCGCGCGGGTGATGACGGGATCGTGCGTTTTTCCGCCCTGCGGCGCTGACGAGGCTCGGCATGCCCAGCCTGAAAGCCCTGCGCGGCCGCATCACCAGCGTCAAATCGACGCAGAAGATCACCAGCGCCATGAAGATGGTCGCCGCCTCCAAGCTGCGGCGGGCGCAGACGCAGGCGGAGGCGGCGCGGCCCTATGCGCAGCGCATGGAGCGCATGCTGGCCTCGCTCGCCGCCAATGCCGGCGGCCAGCCCAACGCGCCGAAACTGCTGGCCGGCACCGGACGCGACCAGGTGCATCTGCTGGTGCCGGTCACCGGCGACCGCGGGCTGGCCGGCGCGTTCAACTCCAACATCGGGCGGCTGACGCGCACGCTGGCGCGGCGGCTGGAAGCCGAAGGCAAGACGGTGAAAATCCTCGCCGTCGGCCGCAAGGGGCGCGACATGCTGCGCCGCGACCTCGCCAGCCGCCTGATCGGCGACATCAGCTATGCCGGCCGCAAAAGCATCGCCTTCGCCGACGCCCAGGACATCGCGACGCGCATCACGTCGATGCTGGACGCCGGCGAGTTCGATGTCTGCACGCTGATGTTCAACCGCTTCGCCTCGGTGATGTCGCAGGTGCCGACCGAGATGCGGCTGATCCCGGTCGCCGTGCCCGAGCGCGCGCAGGACCAGGAGAGCGACCGGCAAAGCGGGCGATCTACGAGTTCGAGCCGGACGAGGAGACGATCCTCGCGCGCCTGCTGCCGCAGAACCTCGCGATGCAGATCTATCGCGCGCTGCTGGAGAACGCCGCCGGGTTCTTCGGCGCGCAGATGACCGCGATGGACAGCGCCACGCGCAACGCCGGCGACATGATCAAGCGGCTGACGCTGAACTACAACCGCGCGCGCCAGGCGAACATCACCAAGGAACTGATCGAGATCATCTCCGGCGCCGAAGCCCTCTGAGGATCGCGACGACAAGCACAGGGGTTTTGCAATGGCCAGCAACAATGTCGGGCGCGTGACGCAGGTGCTGGGCGCCGTCGTGGACGTGCAGTTCGACGGCGACCTGCCGTTCATCCAGAACGCGCTGAACACCAACATCGGCGAGCGGCTGCTGGTGCTGGAAGTGGCGCAGGAACTCGGCGAGCGCACCGTGCGCTGCATCGCCATGGACACCACCGACGGCCTGGTGCGCGGCCAGGAAGTCACCGACACCGGCGGGCCGATCACCATGCCGGTCGGCCCGGAGACGCTGGGCCGCATCATGAACGTGATCGGCGAGCCGGTCGACGAGCGCGGCCCGGTCAACGACCGAGAAACGCTACCCGATCCACCGCGAGGCGCCCTCCTTCGAGGAGCAGGCGCCCACGACGGAAATCCTCGTCACCGGCATCAAGGTGGTCGATCTGCTGGCGCCCTATCTGCAAGGGCGGCAAGGTCGGCCTGTTCGGCGGCGCCGGCGTCGGCAAGACCGTGCTCATCCAGGAGCTGATCAACAACATCGCCAAGGCGCATGGCGGCGTCTCGGTGTTCGCCGGCGTCGGCGAGCGCACGCGCGAGGGCAACGACCTCTACCACGAAATGATCGACGCCGGCGTCATCAAGCTCGGCGAGGACACCACCGAAGGCTCCAAGGTGGCGCTGGTGTATGGCCAGATGAACGAGCCGCCGGGTGCGCGCGCGCGCGTCGGCCTGTCCGGCCTGACGGTGGCCGAGTATTTCCGCGACGAGGAAGGCCAGGACGTGCTGTTCTTCGTCGACAACATCTTCCGCTTCACCCAGGCGGGCGCGGAAGTGTCGGCGCTGCTCGGCCGCATTCCCTCGGCGGTGGGCTATCAGCCGACGCTGGCCACCGACATGGGCGCGCTGCAGGAGCGCATCACCTCCACCAAGAAAGGCTCGATCACCTCGGTGCAGGCGATCTACGTGCCGGCCGACGACCTGACCGACCCGGCGCCGGCGACCTCGTTCGCGCACCTGGACGCGACCACGGTGCTGTCGCGCCAGATCGCCGAGCTCGGCATCTATCCGGCGGTCGACCCGCTCGATTCCACCTCGCGCTCGCTCGACCCGCGCATCGTCGGCGACGAGCACTACGAGGTGGCGCGCGAGGTGCAGCGCATGCTGCAGACCTACAAGTCGCTGCAGGACATCATCGCGATCCTCGGCATGGACGAGCTTTCGGAGGAGGACAAGCTGATCGTCGCGCGGGCGCGCAAGATCCAGCGCTTCCTGTCGCAGCCGTTCCATGTCGCCGAAGTGTTCACCGGCTTCCCCGGCGTGTTCGTGCCGGTCGCCGACACGATCCGCAGCTTCAAGGCGATCGTCGCCGGCGAATA
>CAWAZU010000036.1:0-263582 GCA_963786445.1 uncultured Pseudomonadota bacterium | reverse complement strand
CGCCCCTGCGTCCTCCCGCTTGCGCCCGCAAGCCCGCGCATGGAAGCTGCGCGGCGCGACCGGAGACGCTGCCATGCCATCCCCCCTGCGCGTGTTCATCGACGGCGAAGCCGGCACCACGGGCCTGGGCATCAGCGACCGCCTGCGCGCGTTGCCGCGGGTCGAACGGGTCAGCGTCCCCGCCGCGCAGCGCAAGGACGAGGCCGCCCGCCGCGAGGCGATGGCGGCTTCCGACCTCGCGGTGCTCTGCCTGCCCGACGCCGCCGCGCGCGAGGCCGTGGCGCTGGCCGAGGGCCTCGGCGCCGCCGCACCAAGACTGCTCGACGCCAGCACCGCGCACCGCACCGCGCCCGGCTGGACCTACGGCTTCGCCGAACTCGACGCCGGGCAGGCGGCGCGCATCGCTGCCGGCCGGCGTGTCGCCAACCCTGGCTGCTACGCCACCGGCGCGATCGCGCTGCTGCGCCCGCTCACCGATGCCGGGCTGCTGCCGCGCGACTATCCGGTGACGATCGACGCCGTCAGCGGCTATTCCGGCGGCGGGCGCGCCATGATCGAGGCGCACCAGGCGACCGGCGGCCCGGCCTTCGAACTCTACGCGCTCGGGCTGGCGCACAAGCACCTGCCGGAAATCCACGCCTATGCACGGCTCGGACAGCGGCCGATCTTTCTGCCTTCGGTCGGGCATTTCCGGCAGGGCATGCTGGTTGCGGTGCCGCTGTTCCTCGACCGGCTCACCGGCCGCCCGCGCGCCGCCGACCTGCACGACGCGCTGGCGGCGCACTACCGCGGCGCCGCCCAGGTGCGCGTGCTGCCGCCCGCGCCCGAGTTGCGGCTGGACCCCGAGGCGGTGAACGGCACCGACCTGATGGAGCTGCGCGTGTTCGCCAACGAGGCGCACGGGCAGGCGGTGCTGGTGGCGCGGCTCGACAATCTCGGCAAAGGCGCGTCGGGCGCGGCGGTGCAGAACATCGCGCTCATGCTCGGCCTCGACCTGCCGGCGGCGGCGGAGCCGGCGCATGCTTGAGGGACCGTGCTTCGCGCTCGACGGCGTCGCACCGCGCATCGCGGCGGATGCGTTCGTGGCACCGACGGCGGCGCTGATCGGCGACGTGGAGATCGGGGCGGCGAGCAGCGTCTGGTTCCATTGCGTGCTGCGCGGCGACACCGCGCCGATCCGCGTCGGGCGGCGCAGCAACATCCAGGACGGCAGCATTGTCCACGTCACCGGCAGCGAGCTGCCGACCGTCATCGGCGACGAGGTCACGATCGGGCATGCCGCCGTGGTTCACGCCTGCACGCTGCACGACCGCGCGTTCGTGGCGATCGGCGCGACCGTGCTGGACGGCGCGGTGATCGAGGAGGGCGGCGTGCTGGCGGCCGGCGCGCTGCTGACGCCGGGCAAGCGGATCGGCCGCAACGAGCTGTGGCACGGCGCGCCGGCGCGCCGCGTGCGCGTGCTGTCGGCAGAGGAACGCGCCCGCTTCGATGCGGTGGTGCCGCATTACGTGGCGCTGGCGGCGCGGTTCCGGGCGGGGCTGGGGCGGGGGTGAACCGGCCGGGCCTGGCGAGAGCAAGCACGCAGGATTGCTGAGTCGCAGGCGACAGGCTGCGGGTCGCCGTCTGCGAGACTGTCATGGCGTCGTCACGACTGGTATTCTGCCGCATGGAACGACGACCTTGATCCCGCCGATGCTGGCGCGGCGCAGCGCCGCTGGGTTCTGGTTGGCGGTGCTGCTGACCGGCGTAGGCACCGGCCTCGCCGCGGCGGCGCTCACCGGACTGCTGGAACTGGTGCAGCATCTGATGTGGGGCGGCGCCGGCCTCGACCTTCTGGCGGCAGCGTCGCGCGCGGCCCCCTGGCGGCATCTCGCAGTGCTGCTTGGTGCGGGGCTGCTGACCGGTGCCGGGCAGCTTCTGCTGACGCGGCTGTCGAGCGCCAACGGCATCGATATCACGGCCGCGATCTGGTTCTTTGCCGGGCGGCTGCCGGCGCTTCGCACCTTGGCCAGTGCCGTGCTTTCGGTCGTGATCGTCGGCATGGGCGCGGCCCTCGGACGCGAGGGCGCGCCGAAGCAGGCGGGCGCCGTGATCGCCGACGCAACGTCCGACCGGCTGCGCCTGTCCGACGACGAGCGGCGGCTGCTGGTCGCCTGCGGCGCCGGAGGCGGCCTGGCGGCGGCCTACGGCGTGCCCCTGGGCGGTGCGCTGTTCGCGCTCGAGGTGCTGCGCGGCGCGCTCGCCTTGCGTTTCGTGCTGCCCGCCCTGGTGACGTCGCTGGTCGCGACCGAGGTCTCGTGGGCGTTCCTGCCGGACCGGCCGCTCTACTTGATTCCGGCCTATGTCGGCTCGGTCTCCAGCACCGCCTGGGCCCTCCTCGCCGGGCCGGTCGTGGGTCTCGTCTCGGTGGTCTATGTCCGCTCGGTCGCGTGGGCGGATCGCCACAGACCACAAGGATGGCGCCGGGTGTGGGCGCCGGTGGTGGTGCTCGGCGCGCTGGGCGCGGCGTCGATTCCCTTGCCGCAATTGCTCGGCAACGGCCGTGACGTGGCAGAACTGGCGTTCACGGGCGAGCTCAGTGCGTTGTTGCTGGGGGCGCTGATGCTGCTGCGTCCGGCCGCGACCGTTCTGTGCCTCGGCAGCGGCGCTCCGGGGGGCCTGTTTACACCGTCGCTCGCGTTCGGGGCGATGCTGGGCGGCGCGTTGGGGCTGCCCTGGTCGTATCTCTGGCCGGGCGTGCCGCCTGGGATATTCGCGCTGCTCGGCGCCGCCGCGATGCTCGCGGCGACGACACAAGGCCCGGTTTCGACGGTCGTGCTGATGATGGAGCTGACGGGCTACGCCCGCGCGGCAGTCGTGCCGCTGCTGCTCGTCGTCGCGACGGCAACGCTGGTCGCGCGCACGATCGAGCCCCGATCAATCTACGACGCGCGTCTGACCGACGCCCAGGTTCGCCAGCGGCAGCGGGCGCGCGATCATGCGCCGGAGCAGGCGCCGCCGGGCTAATGCCGACGGCCGCACCGCTGACCGCGCCACACCCCTCCTCCGGCCCCTCCCGCGCAATCGAGCAGCCGGCGCAATCTCCGGACGGCGCGCCCGCGCGCGGATCGCTACCTTGCCCGCACCATCAGCGGGAGACAGCGTATGACAAACTTTCGATGCGTGCCGATCGCGGCCGCGACCGTCGAGCGGTTCCGCCGCACCGGCCGCGACGACCGCGGCAACGAAATCCTCGCCATGCAGCGCGAGTCCGGCCCGTGCCGCAACTGCCTGCACGACGCCGTCGCCGGCGAGCGCCTGCTGCTCGGCGCCTACGACCTGCCGGCGCCGCGCGGCATCTACTGGACGCCGAGCCCGATCTTCCTGCACGCGCACGACTGCCCGCGCTTCGCCCGGGCGGGCACGGTCGCGCCGATCATCCGTGGCCGGCTGGTCTCGGTGCGGTCCTACGACGCGGCCGGCATGTGCCTGTATGATCTCGGCGAGGTCTGCGACGGCGACGACGTGGAGGCACCGCTGTTCCGCGCCCTCGCGGACGACCGCGCGCAGACCATCAACGTCCACACCGCCCGCCCCGGCTGCCTGCTGTGCTCGGTGGAGCGCGCCTGACCGCCGGGCCAAGGCCCGGAACGCGGCGACCGCGTTCCGGGCGCGGGCAGTGCCAAGGCAGCGTTTGCGTTATGCTTTTACGCGTTCGTTGAAGCGTTGGACGTTGTCGGCCACAGACCATCCGTAACCCGACTTGGCTTCGTCCACACCCTTCGCCAAATGTTCCAGCTCGCTTTCGTAAGTGCCCAATGCGTGGCGGAGATCATCCAGGTATTTCTCCGCGGCTGTGTTCTTGGCTTTGCGGGCACTGCTGGACTCGGCGGAAATTGCGGCATCCGATTTCTTGATAGCCGGCATGATATTCAGGATCGCCTTGGCGACGGTTACAGCGTCCTTCTTTTGATCGAAATCCGCGCTGGCAACCTTCACGGCGGCCTCCAGTTCGCGCAGCGTCTTGCCGATCCCGGTCGCCGACACCTTTATTTTCTTCTCGGCAGCCTTCCAGTCGGGGTCGGTGAATTTCTTCGGATAGTTCAGTGGCATTACGATCTTCCCCTTCGGCTTTTCCAGAACCCGGTCCCGTGGCGGAACCTGGTGCCCTCGGGCGGTCCCCGTTGCAGGGAGGCCGCAGGCGCAAGCCCACATCACAATAAGCCGCGGGCCATTGACAACCAGAATCTGACCGTTGCCGCCGCGCACCGGATCGGCACGCCAGCGAACTGCTCCCGCACCGCCCGGCCGTCCTGCCTGTCGCGTCAGGCCGAGCGCGCCCGGACGACGCGCATCAGCACGCCCGCACCTTCACATAGCTGCCCGGCGCGTCCTCGATCGGCGCCAGCTTGCCGTCGCCGGGGACGCGCGCCTTCACCTGGCGCTTGTCGAGCGCGCTCACCCAGCGGTGCCAGTCCGGCCACCACGAGCCGGCGATCTCGGTCGCCCCCGCGAACCACTGTTCCGGCTCCGCCGGCAGTTCGGGGTTGATCCAGTGGCTGTATTTGCCGCCGTCGGGCGGATTGACCACGCCGGCGATGTGCCCCGATGCCGCCAGCACGAATCGGCTCGGCCCCTGCAGCAGCTGCGTGCCGCGATAGGTGGCGCGCCACGGCGCGATGTGGTCCTCGCGCGTGGACAGGAAATACGCCGGCACCTTGATGCTCCGCAGGTCGATCGGCGTGCCGGCGAGCGAAATCCCGCCGGGCTCGATCATGCGGTTGTCCTGGTACATGTTGCGCAGATAGAAGCTGTGCATGCGCGCCGGCATGCGCGTCGAATTGCTGTTCCAGTAGAGCAGGTCGAACGGGAACGGGTCGTTGCCGAGCAGGTAGTTGTTCACCACGAACGACCAGATCAGGTCGTTGGCGCGCAGCATGTTGAAGGTCGTGCCCATCTCGCTGCCTTCGAGGAAGCCGCGCCGGTGCATCTTCTCCTCGAGCATCTTCAGCTGCTCTTCGTCGATGAACACGTTGAGCTCGCCGGATTCGCGGAAGTCCATGAGGCTGACGAAGAACGTCGCCGACTTGATGCGCGCGTCGTCGTGCGCCGCCATCCACGCCAGCGTGCAGGCGAGCAGCGTGCCGCCGAGGCAGTAGCCGATGACGTTGCAGTCGCTCTCGCCGGTCGCCGCCTCGATGGCGCTCAGCGCCTCCAGCACGCCTTCGGTCATGTAGTCGTCAAAGCCTTTTTCGGCGAGCCGCGCGTCGGGGTTGACCCAGCTGACCATGAACACGGTATGGCCCTGGCTGACCGCCCAGCGCACCAGGCTGTTCTTCGGCCGCAGGTCGAGGATGTAGAACTTGTTGATCCAGGGCGGGATGATGAGCAGCGGGCGCTTCAGCACCTTGTCCGTGCTCGGCGCGTACTGGATCAGCTGCATCAGGTCGTTCTGAAAGACGACTTTTCCGGGCGAGACCGCGATGTTCTCGCCGATGCGGAACGCATCGAGGTCGGTCATCTTGATGCGCAGCCGGCCCTTGCCGCGCTCCAGGTCGGCGAGCAGGTTGTTCAGCCCGCGCAGCAGGTTTTCTCCGCCCGTCTCGGCGGTCTTGCGCAGCACCTCGGGGTTGGTGAGCAGGAAATTGCTCGGGCTCATCGCATCGACGAACTGGCGCGCGTAGAAATCGACTTTCTGCGCGGTGTGCGCATCGAGGCCATCGACATGCGTGACCACGTCCTGCACGTAGCGCGCCGACAGCAGATAGGACTGCTTGATGAAATCGAAAACCTCGTTTTCCTTCCACGCATCGTCGCGGAAGCGGCGGTCCTTCGGGTCGGCCTCGATCACCGCGACGCTGTCGATGCCCATCATGCGCCGCGCGGTGTTCTGCCAGAGCGACATGTAGTCCTGCCAGAAGCCGATCTGCGCCTGCACCAGCTTGGCCGGGTTGGACATCAGCCGCGCGGTCATCTCCAGGAAGGCGCCGCCGATGTTGAGCGGATCGGCGCTGGCGGTGCCGGGGGCCTCGGACTGGCGCTTCAGCCACTCGCCGACGATGCGCTGCGACCGCTCGGCGATGTCGGCCATCGAGCGGCCGACCTCGGCGGGGTCGGGGAGCCGGAACTGGGCTGGCTCCGGCTTTTGGGCGTCGGCCATTGCGGGCGTCCTTTCGTCCTGGGGGCGGCGCTGCTAGATGTGGGCGGCGCGCCGTCCTGATGACAGGGTGGCCGCCATGCCAGGGCAGGGCCACCCCGACACATGATTGCTGCACGCTGCCGCGGTGTTAGCCTTGCCCTCACCGGGGTTCAAGGGAGCCGCGCGCCGGCTGTCCTTGCCGCAACGCTGCTGCTCGGCGGCTGCACGGCCCCGCAATCGATGAACCCGGTGGACTGGTGGCACCAGCTGGAGGGCGGCGAGATCGCGCTCACCCGGCCGCCGCCGCCGAATGCCGATGCGCCCTATCCCAATCTCGGCAGCGTGCCGGCCAAGCCGCCGCCGCCCAACGTCGCCACGTTGCAGGGCGTGGCGACCGTGCTGCAGGCCGACCGCAGCAGCGCGCGCTATGCCGCCATCGCCACGCCGATCCCGACGCTGCCGCCGCCGGCCGTCGCATCCGGCCGCCGCGCCGCCGGCCCCGGCCGCTTCCGCCGGCGGCGACGACGAGCAGCCCAACGCCGCGCTGCAGGCCGCCAACGCCCCGCCCCCCAAGCCGGCGCAGGCCCCCGCGGCCCCGCCGCCTGCCGCTGCGGCGGCTCCGGGCGCCGTGATGGCGGACATGCCCGCCGCTCCCCCCTCGCCACCACAGATCGCCGGCATGCAAATCCCGCAAACGACCGCGCCGACGCCGCCGCCGGTGCCGCCGCCGACGCCGCCGCCCCTGCCGGCCGCACCCGGCGCGCCGGTTGCCATCGTGTTCCCGTCCGGCTCGGCCGTGCTGCCGGCCCAGGCGCAGGCGACGCTGAAGGCGCTGGCGCGGCGCCGTGGGGCGCGCGCGATCGCGGTGACCGGGTTCGGCGAGGCCAGCGGCGACACCGCCGGCGCCCAGGCCGCCGCACTGCCGCTGGCGCTCGACCGGGCGCGCGCCGTCGCCGCCGACCTGTATGCCCTCGGCGTGCCGGCTGCCGCCGTGCATATCGCCGCGCTGCCGGCCGGCAGCGGCGCCGCCGCGCGGCTGGTGGACTGAACGCGCGGGTCATTTCTCGGGGAGGGGTGCCGCCCGCGAGGTCGCCGATTGGCGCGCCAACCCGCTTGCCCACCCCACCCGGTCATGTTAGTATCACTGTCATGCCGCCCGCCGCTCCCCGCACCCTGGCCGACCGCTTCGCCGGCGTGCTCGACGGCCTGCGCCGCGCCATCGCCGCCCGCGGCGCCGGAACCTGGCTCGCCCTGCCGCTGATGCTGCTGCTCTGGTCGCGGCTGCGCCGCACCGCGGAGCGGTTCGCCCGCCTCACGGCAAAAGTCCATGCCGGCACGCTGAAGCCGCCGTGCCGCCGCCTGCGCTCCCCCCGTCCGGCCCGGCCCCCGCCGCTGCGGCTGCCGCGCGGCGTCGCCTGGCTGCTGCGCCGGCTGCCGCAGGCCGCCGCCGCCGCCTCGCAGTTGCAGCACATGCTCGCCGATCCGGCGATGGCCGACCTGCTCGCCGCAGCACCCCAGGCCGGGCGGCTGCTCCGCCCGCTCTGCCAGATGCTGGGCGTCCGCCCGCCGCCGCCGGCCCTGCACCCTCCGCCGTCCGCACGGCCGGCGGCACCGCCCCACCCGTCTGTCCATCCCCGGCCGCCGCCGGCCGCGCCGCCCCGCGTCTTCAAGCCACCCGTCCCCCGCATCCCGGCCGTCCCCCGCGCCCCGCCCGTTCCGGCATGACCGCTCTGCGCCCCCGTGCGCCCTGATTGTTCCACATTAAAAACATACGCAGCCGCGCCGGGGCGTGCGAGTGGAACCTGCGACACGACCGGCGCACGGGGTTGCCAGAACTCGGGCCGGTTGTTCCTCTAGAGTGGCCGCGACTGTTCCGGACCCAGCCACGATGCCCGACGAGTTCCACCGCATCCGCCGCCTGCCGCCCTACGTGTTCGCCGAGGTCAACGCGGCAAAAGCGCGCGCCCGCGCCCGCGGCGAGGACATCATCGACCTCGGCATGGGCAACCCCGACAGCCCGACGCCGCCGCACATCGTCGCCAAACTGGTCGAGGCGGTGCAGGACCCGCGCACCCATCGCTACTCGGTCAGCAAGGGCATCGCCGGGTTGCGCCGGGCGCTGGCCGGGTACTACCTGCGCCGCTTCGGGGTGCAACTCGACCCGGAGAGCGAGGTGGTCGCCACCCTCGGCTCGAAGGAGGGGCTGGCCAACCTCGCCGCGGCGATCACCAGCCCGGGCGACACGATCCTGGTGCCCAACCCGTCCTACCCAATTCATCAATTCGGTTTCATTATTGCCGGCGCGGCGGTGCGCAGCCTGCCCGCCACGCCGGACGGCGACATGCTGGAGGCGCTGGAGCGGGCGGTGCGCCATTCGGTGCCGAAGCCGACGGCGCTGATCGTCAATTTCCCCTCCAATCCGACCGCCTGTCTGGCCGACCTCGATTTCTACCGCGAGATCGTGGCGTTCGCACGCCGCCACGAGATCTGGGTGATGTCCGACCTCGCTTATGCCGAGATCTATTTCGGCGAGCGCGCGCCGCCGTCGATCCTGCAAGTGGCGGGCGCGAAAGACATCGCCGTCGAGTTCACCAGCATGTCGAAAACCTACTCGATGCCCGGCTGGCGCATCGGGTTCGCCGCCGGCAATCCGCGGCTGATCACCGCGCTGACGCGCATGAAGTCATATCTCGACTACGGCGCGTTCACGCCGATCCAGGTCGCCGCCGCAGCGGCGCTGAACGGGAAGCAGGATTGCGTCGCCGAAATGCGCGCGCTGTATCGCGAGCGGCGCGACGTGCTGATCCGCGGCCTGCACGCCGCCGGCTGGGAGGTGCCGTCGCCGGACGGCTCGATGTTCGCCTGGGCGCCCATCCCGCCGCGGTTCGCGCATCTCGGCAGCCTCGAATTCAGCAAGCAGCTTCTGGCACGCGCGAAAGTCGCCGTCGCGCCGGGCATCGGCTTCGGCGAGCACGGCGACGGGCACGTGCGCATCGCGCTGGTCGAGAACACGCACCGGCTGCGCCAGGCGCTGCGCAGCATCCGCGCGTTCCTGCAGGCGGACAACGCCTCGCCGGCCGAGCCGCAACTGGCGGGCGCGGCGCGATGACGCGCCCGCTCTCCGTGGCACTGGCGGGACTCGGCACGGTCGGCGCCGGCGTGCTCACATTGCTGCGGCAGAACGCCGACATCGTCGCCGCGCGTGCCGGGCGGCCGATCGCGGTCACCGCGGTCTCGGCGCGGGACCGCACGCGCGACCGCGGCATCGCGATCGCCGGGCTGCGCTGGTTCGACGACGCGGTGACGCTGGCGTCCGACCCGTCGGTCGATGTCGTGGTCGAGGTGATCGGCGGCGCGGACGGCGTCGCGCGCGAGGTTGTGCAGGCGGCGATCGCCGCGGGAAAACCCGTCGTCACCGCCAACAAGGCGCTGCTCGCGGTGCATGGCGCGCGCCTCGCCGCGGAGGCGGAGCGTGCCGGCGTGCCGCTGGCGTTCGAGGCCGCGGTCGCCGGCGGCATCCCGGTCATCAAAGCGCTGCGCGAAGGTCTCGCCGGCAACCGCATCGCGCGCGTCGCCGGCATCCTCAACGGCACCTGCAATTTCATTCTCACGGTGATGCGCGAGCGTGGGCGCGAATTCGCCGAAGTGCTCGCGGAGGCGCAGAAACTCGGCTACGCCGAGGCCGACCCGAGTTTTGACGTGGACGGTATCGACGCCGCGCACAAGCTGGCGATTCTCGCGGCGCTGGCGTTCGGCCGGCCGGTGGCGTTCGAGGCGGTGCATGTCGAGGGCATCCGCCATGTCTCTGCGCTCGACATCGCGTTTGCCGGCGAACTCGGCTATCGGATAAAACTGCTGGGCCTGGCGCGGCAGAGCGAGGCGGGGATCGAGGCGCGCGTGCATCCCTGCATGATCCCGCAATCCTCGCCGCTGGCGCGCGTCGATGGCGTGTTCAACGCGGTGGTGGCGGAGGGCGACTTCGTCGGCCGCGTCATGCTGGAAGGCCGCGGCGCCGGCGCAGGCCCGACCGCATCGGCGGTCGTCGCCGACCTGATCGACCTGGCGCGCGGGCGGCTGACGCCAGTGTGGGGCGCGCAGTCGGGCCAGCTTTCGGATGCGCCGTCGGTGCCGATGACGTCGCATGTCGGCTGCTACTACCTGCGGCTGATGGTGGTCGATCGGCCCGGCGTGATCGCCGACGTGACGGCGGCGCTGCGCGATGCCGGCATTTCGCTGGAGAGCATGCTGCAGCGCGGCCGCAGCCCCGGCGAGGCGGTGCCGGTGGTGCTGGTGACGCACGAGACGCGCGAATCCGCGATGCGCGACGCGCTCGGCCGCATCGGCGCGCTCGACACGGTGCTGGAAGACCCCGCCGTGATCCGCATCGAACCGGCGTGAGCCGGATGAGGCTCGGACATGAGCGTCGGCTTGCGCGAAGGATGCGACGATGCCGACCATAAGCACGTTCTACGGCATCTTGATCCAGATATATTGGCAGGATCATCCGCCGCCGCATTTCCATGCGAACACCGAACGGAACTGATGGAGGATTGGGAGCTATGCGCGCGCAGGCAGAAACCGAAAACGATCGCGCCGCTGCCGTGACGCCGTCGGTCCAACCGTCGATGCCGTGGCGGGTGCGGGAGGTGACGGCGCTTGCCGGATATCGCCTGGCGGTGCGGTTCATCGACGGCCTCGCGGGCACCGTCGATATGTCGGCACTGATCGCCTCGCCTTCGGCTGGGGTTTTCGCGCGCCTGCGGGACCATGCCGTCTTCGACCAGGTCCATGTCGAGCACGGCGTGGTCGTATGGCCGGGCGAACTGGACATCGCGCCGGACGCCATGCATGCGGCCATCAAGCAGCACGGGGAATGGCGGCTCGGCTAGGAGGCGCTCTGAGGTGGATGCGCTCGCAGGCGACGGCGCAGTCCTCGGCGTCGCGCGCAGCCTGACCGGGCGGCGCTGGGTGTGGCGGCAAGGCGAGGACCGCATCGGGCTCGGCATCGCGCAGTCGCTCGGCGTGCCGGAAATCGTCGGCCGGCTGCTCGCCGCGCGCGGCATCGGGCTGGAAGGGGCGGCGCATTTTTTGGAGCCGACGCTGCGCGCGCTGCTGCCCGACCCGAGCGTGCTCGCCGACATGGACGCGGCGGCGGGCCGGCTGGCGGAGGCGGTGCGCGGCGGCGAGACCGTCGCGGTGTTCGGCGACTACGACGTGGACGGCGCATGCAGCGGCGCGCTGATGGCCACCTTGCTGCGCGACCTCGGCTGCGAGGTGTTTTCGCACGTGCCCGACCGGCTGACCGAGGGCTATGGCCCCAACCTGCCGGCGATGCGGTCGCTGGTATCGCGCGGTGCCTCGCTGATCGTCTGCGTCGATTGCGGCACCGCGGCGGGCACGGTGCTGGGCGCGTTGCACGGGCAGGCCGACGTGCTGGTGCTCGACCACCACAAGGGCGAAGGACCGCCGCCGCCGGTGCTGGCGACGGTCAATCCGAACCGGCTGGATTGTGGCTCCGGCCTCACCGGGCTGTGCGCGGCAGGGGTCGCGTTCCTGACAGCGGTGGCGACGGTGCGGGCGCTGCGCCGCGCCGGGTTTTTCGGCGCGCGGCGCGAGCCGGATTTGCTCGGCCTGCTCGATCTGGTGGCGCTGGCGACGGTGTGCGACGTGATGCCGCTGACCGGGCTGAACCGCGCGCTGGTGTCGCAGGGGCTGAAGCTGATGGCGCGGCGTGGCCGGCCGGGGATTGCCGCGCTGCTGGAGGTGGCGCAGGTGCGCGACCGGCCGAGCGCCGTGACGCTGGGCTACGCGCTCGGCCCGCGCATCAACGCGGCCGGGCGGATCAGCGAGGCCGATCTCGGGTTGCGGCTGCTGCTGGCGGACGATCCGGTCGAGGCGCGCGCGCTGGCGGCGACGCTGGACGCGGTGAACCGCCAGCGCCAGCTGGTCGAGGCGTCGATGCTGGACGAGGCGATGCGCGCGGCGGAGGCACAGTTCGCCGCCGGCCACGCGACGCTGGTGGTGGCGGGCGCGGCGTGGCACCCCGGCGTGGTCGGGATCGTCGCCGGGCGGCTGAAGGAGCGGTTCAACCGCCCTGCCTGCGTCGCCGGCATCGCGGACGGGATGGCAAAAGGGTCGGGGCGGTCCGTGCCGGGCCTCGATCTGGGGTCGGCGGTGATCGCGGCGCGGCAGGCGGGGCTGCTGGCCACGGGGGGCGGGCACGCGATGGCGGCGGGGTTTTCGCTGCCTCAGGCACAGGTGGCCGCGTTCCACGCGTTCCTCGACGCGAGGCTGGCGGCGGCGTCGCTGCTGCCGTCGGTGGCCGACCTGCTGGTGGAGGGCACGCTGGCGGTGCCCGGCTGCACGGCGGAATTGGCGCAGCACCTGGCGCGGCTGGCGCCGTTCGGGCCGGGCAACGAGGAACCGCTGCTGATCCTGCCGCGCGCGCGGGTGGTGCGGGCCGACCGGGTGGGCAAGGAGGGCGCGACGATCCGCGCCTTCGTCGAGGGCGAGGGCGGAGGGGCGCGGCTGAAGGCGGTCGCGTTCCGCGCGAAAGACGGCAAGCTGGCCGAGGCGCTGTTGGCCCGCACCGGCATGCCGCTGCACCTGGCCGGGCATCTGCGCGCGGAGGAGTGGAACGGCAGCACGAGCGTGGGCTTCGTGGTGCATGACGGGGCCTGGGTGTAGATGCGCCTGTCGCTGCGCCGGCGCGGCGAGGCGGCCGATCTGTCGGCGCTGCGCATCAACGGCGTGGCGCTCGGCGAGGCGCTGGGCGGGCCGGTCCGTCTCGGCACGGCGGCGGCGCTGCCCGGCCTGGCGGCGCGCGAGATCGGCATCGGCTACTGCCATGTCTGCGGCGCGCGGACCGCGTTCTACGGCTACGACCCGGTGGACTTTCCGTGCAAGCGCAACAGTTTTCTGTGCCGGACCTGCGGCGCGTGCGGGCGCAACCGGCATGTTGCCAGAGGCGTCCTAAAAGTGTTTCCGCTCGACCCGCCGGCGGCCTCGCTGCGCGCGTTGGCGCCCCGGTTCGGCGGCGCGGTGTTCGCCGCCTGCACCAGCGGCGCGATCGCGGATGTGCTGCGCGGGATGCCGGGCTTCGTCGCCAGCGAGTTCATCGACGGCGCGGCCTCGGGCAGCGTGGTGGACGGCGTGCTGTGCCAGGATCTGCAGGCGACGTCGTTCGCCGACGCCAGCTTCGATCTCGTCATCACCGAGGATGTGCTGGAGCACGTCGCCGAGCCGCGCCGCGCGTTCGCGGACATCCGGCGCATCCTGCGCCCCGGCGGCTGGCATGTCGGCACGATCCCGGTGAACTGGGCGCGCGAGACCACGGCGGCGCGGGCGGTGCTGGAGAACGGCGCGGTGCGCCACCTGATGCCGCCCGAGTATCACGGCGATCCGACGCGGCCGGAGGGTATTCTGGCGTTCACCGAGTTCGGGCGCGATGTCGCCGCCTGGTGCGAGATCATCGGCCCGACCGTGATCGACGCCGCGCACGGCGACCTGGCGCAGGAACTGGCGTTCGGCATCTACAACAGCTGGGTGTTCTTGTCGCAGAAGCGGTGAACGCGGCGGCGGCGCGCACCGCCGGGACGCCGGCGACGAGGCCCGTGGAACCGGACGGCAGCGACGCGCGTACGCTCAGTCGCTCCAGGTCGCGAACATGCCGACGGCGGCCAGCACCATCGCCGCGGTGGCGAGCCAGCCCAAGGCCGTCAGCCACGGCGTCAGCGTGAACTGGCCCATCACCCGCCGGCGCGAGGCCATCAGCATGATCATGACCATGATCGGCACCGCCGCTACCCCATTGATCACGGCGCTCCAGAACAGCGCCTTGATCGGGTCAAGCGGGCTGAAGTTGATCAGCGCGCCCAGGAAGGTCGCCGCCGCGATCGCGCCGTAGAAGGCGCGGGCGCGGCCGGGACGCTGGGCCAGCCCGACCCGCCAGTGCAGCGCCTCGCCCACCGCATAAGCGGCGCTGCCGGCCAGCACCGGCAATGCCAGCAGCCCGGTGCCGACGATGCCCAGCGCGAAGACGGTGAAGGCGAAGCGGCCGGCGATCGGGCGCAGCGCCTCGGCCGCCTGGGAGGAGGTCTGGATGTTGGTGACACCGTGCGCGTTCAGCGTCGCCGCCGCCGTCAGCACGATGAAAAGCGCGATGATGTTTGAGAGGCCCATGCCGACGATCGTGTCGAGCCGCATGCGGGCCATCTGCCGCGGCGCCTGCCGGGGCGCCTGGATCAGCGGCTCGGCCCTGGGATCCTCCTGCTGGTCTTCGACTTCCTCGCCGGCCTGCCAGAAGAACAGATAGGGGCTGATGGTGGTGCCGAACACGGCGACGACGACGGTCAGATAGTCGCCCGAGAGGCGGATATGCGGCAGCAGCAGGTTCTCTGCCACGGTCAGCCATGGCACGCCGACCACGAACACCGTGGCGACATAGGCGAACAGCGACAGGGTCAGCCATCGCAGCACCGAGGCGTAGCGGGAATAGCGCATGAACACTTCGAGCAGCACGGTGACGACGGCGAAGCCGGCGACGTAGATCGGCATCGGGCCGTCGATCAGCAGGCGCAGGGCCGCGGCCATGGCGCCGAGATCGGCGCCGATATTGATGGTATTGGCGAGCACGAGCAGTCCGACCAGCAGGTAGAGCAGCGGCGCCGGATAATGTCGGCGCATGTTGCCGGCGAGGCCGCGGCCGGTGACCCGGCCGATATGCGCGCTGATGAGCTGGATCGCGCACATCAGCGGGTAGGTGAGCAGCAGCGTCCACCCCAGGCCGTAGCCGAACTGCGCGCCGGCCTGGGAATAGGTGGCGATGCCGCTGGGGTCGTCGTCCGAGGCGCCGGTGATCAGGCCGGGCCCCATGATATCGCGCAGCTTTGGCCGTTCCGGCTGCTTGACCTCGTCTTGCGACGGCGTGGCGGACACGTCCAAGGGGAACTGCTCCGGTTACCGGGGGGCACGACGTGCTGCTCATGGATTGAACACCAATGGAACGGTCCGGTTCCGTCCATTCCCCGAGGCACACGGTCATTCGTTGGTCTGGCTGGCGGGGTGCAACGATCAGCAGGTTGCGAAATTCAAGCAGACCGTGTGAAAACTCGACGGCGTGGATTCCGACGCGGCGTGCGATGCGATAGAATCTCGGCATGACGCACATCGCCGGTCACGACCGATCCCAGACGCTCCTGCTGCCGGAAACGCTCGACGAATACGTCGGCGCGGAGAACCCGGTGCGGTTCATCGAGGCCTTTGTCGATGGGCTTGATCTGGTGTCGGCGGGGTTCGCCGGTGTGACGCCAAAGGCGACCGGCCGCCCCGGTTACGCGCCCGCCGATCTGCTGAAGCTCTACATCTACGGCTACCTGAACCGCGTTCGCTCGAGCCGTCGGCTCGAAGCCGAGACGCATCGGAACATCGAGGTGATCTGGCTGCTGCGGCACCTCAAGCCCGACTTCAAGACCATCGCCGATTTCCGGCGCGACAACCGCACCGCCTTTCGCCCGGTGTTCCGTCAGTTCGTGCTGCTCTGCCGCCAGTTAGACCTGTTCGGCCGGGAGTTGCTGGCCGTCGACGGCACCCGCATCAAGGCGGTCAACAACAAGGACCGCAATTTCACCCGGGCGTCCTTGGCCCAGTTCATCAAGCTCGCCGACGCCAAGCTCGACGATTACCTTCAGCGTCTCGACCGGAGCGATGCCACCGAGGCCGCGACAGGTGGCTCCCGGGTCAAGAACCTGGCCGAGAAGATCGTCGCGGTCCGCGAGCGGCGCGCGCGATGCCAGGACATGCTGGCCGAGCTGGAGCGGACCGGCGAGGACCAGATCTCCCTGACCGACCCCGACAGCCGGGCGATGGCGGCGCACACGCGTGTTGCCGTGGGCTATAATGTTCAGGTCGCAGTCGATGTGAAGCACAAACTGATCGTCGAGCAGCAGGTCACCAATCAGGTCCTCGACATGGGTCTGCTGACGCAGACCGCCAAGCCCGCGAAGGAGGTTCTCGGCGTCGAGACGATCGCGGTCGTCGCCGACCGGGGCTATTTCAAGATCGAGGACATCGAGGCCTGCGAGCAAGCCGGGATGCAGCCCTACGTGCCGCGCCCGCAGCGTGGTCCTTCGGTCAGAGCCGGCCTGTTCCGCAAGGATGAGTTCCAATACGATGCAGCCAGCGACAGCCTTGTTTGCCCGGCGGGGCAGCGCCTTCATCCCTATTCATCTTCTCTTTTGCGCGGGCTGAACAAGATCAACTACACCAACAAACTGGCCTGCGATGATTGCACGATCCGCGTCCGATGCACGGGCGGCCGGTTTCGCACGGTATCTCGCCTTGAGAACGAAGAGGTATTGGACCGGATGCAGGCCCGCATTGCGCGGCACCCCGACATTCTCAGCCAAAGGCGGGAAACGGTCGAGCACCCGTTTGGCTCGATCAAGCAGTGGATGAACCAGGGCGCGTTCCTGATGCGCGGTTTGCAGAAGGTCCGCGCCGAATTCAGCCTGACCGCGCTCGCCTACAATCTCAGGCGGGTCCTCAATATCGTTGGGTTCCCTCGGTTGATGGAGGCGCTGGCAGTCTGAAAGGCCATCTCTGGCCGTTTCTGACGGCCTGCTTGACACTATCGCCGACACCGCGCTCTTGAACGGGCGTTCCCCCAACGTCGGCTGGAGCGGCCCACCATTGCTGTGCTTGTGACCCGCGGGCGGCGGACATCACGGTCGTCGTCGCGAAACCGGGTTTCCACACGGTCTGCAGGAAATCTGCACCACGGTCAGATGACGCCGCCGCTGTATATGTCGCGGCGTAGCAATGGTGCTGCGCGAAGGAGGTATCAGTAACGACCAGAATCGAAAAGTTTGACCGAAGGTATGGCAGCATCGATGGCCCGGTGGTGCGAGCCAGTATCAGCCGGGCCGGGCCGGCCGGTCGAACCGGCGATCCTCATCGCATCGCGCAAGCTCGTGCGCAGCATACCGCCCTGATGGCGGCAGTCCGTGCGCGGCATCTGCAGCCCTGATGATCGAGCCAATCGGGCGGGGATGAACCGCCCGATTGGGACTATGCCTATATCTGATAATGAGCTTTATCATACGTTTGCCAGCTCCTTCTCGGTGAGGTACACTCCCGCCATGAACCTGACCGTCCGCATCCCCGACGACTTCGCCGAGCGCCTTGGCGCGGGCGGGGCCGACCTTGAGCGCAAGGCGCTGGAGGCGCTGGCGCTGGAGGAATACCGCGCCGGCCGGCTGACCAAGAAGGAGCTGCGCCAGACGCTCGGCTTCGAGGTGCTCGACGAGGTGGACGGGTTCCTCAAGGAGCACGGCATGTTTGACCCGTACACGATGGCGGACCTGGAGCGCGAGCGGCAGGCGCTCGATCGACTCGGCCTCTGAGCCGCATGCGGGTCGTCGTCGCGGATACCGGGCCGCTTCACTACCTGGTCCTGATTGGCGCGATCGATATTCTTCCCCGCTGGTTCGAGACGGTTTTGCTGCCGGAGGCGGTGCGCACGGAACTCAGCCACGCCCGCACGCCGCCCGCGGTTCGCGCGTGGATGGACAGTCGGGCGACATGGCTTCACGCCGCGCCGACGCCGCCTCTTGAGGAATTGCCGTTTCCGGCGCTCGATGACGGCGAACGCGCGGCAATCGCCCTGGCGGTATCTCGGAACGCCGACCTGATCCTCATGGACGACCGCGGCGGTGTGGTCGCCGCGCTTGCCGCGGGCTTTCAGACGATCGGCACGCTCGGCCTGCTGGACCGGGCCGCGCGGCATGGGTTGATCGATCTTGCCGCCGCGCTGACACGCTTGAAGGCGACCAATTTTCGCTGTCGGCGGGAGATGCTCGATGCGCTGCTTGCTCAGCATCGGCAGAGCAAATGAACCAACTTTTCTCGACTTCTTCCGCAACCCTCCCCGTTCCAGCACTCCTCGCTATCGCCGGCGAGCGCGCCTTGCTCCGCTTCCTCGAATTCTTCGCGGCCAGCATCCGCAACCAGCACACCCGGCGGGCCTGCGGCCGCGCCGTGGCGGAGTTCCTGACCTGGAGCACGGACGCCGGCGAGCGCGACCTCGCCGCCGTGCAGCCGTTGCACGTCGCTACCTGGATCGAGATGCAGACGCAGGAGCTTGCCGCGGCGAGCGTGAAGGTCGGCAATCACAGCTTCCGTGCGTCGTCTGTTCGACTGGTTGGCGACGTGCTGACGGTGACGCGGCTCGACCGGCTGGCGCGTCCACCCGCGACCTGCTGAACACCCTCGCCACGATCACCGGCAAGGGCGCAGGTTCCGCTCGCTGGCGACACATGGGCCGACACGACGACGCCACACGGACGGTTATGTGACGTGCTGATCGGCCTGCGGAGTTCGAGTGCGAGTTGATCCGCGGACGCGCACAAGCGAAGGCAGCGCGCGGGCCATGGCGCGTGGCGGAAAGTTGGGCCGCAAGCCGAAGTTGGCCCCACATCAGATCCAGAGGAGTCGCTCGCCGGCGAGAAGCCGAGGCCGTGCGCGAGATCGCGCCGAGCTATAACGTCCACAACAGCACGATTTCGAGGCTACTCGGGGTAACGGAACAGGACGGAGAACGTTGTGGCGATTGTTGTATTGCTTGGCGCTGGTGCAAGTTGCGGAAGTGTTGATGCGTATTTTGGCGACAGCGGAGAATGTCGAACACCCCCGCTTGCGTTTAGGTTATTCAGCGAACTTGAGGCATGGGGTGGTCACTTCCGTGACGTGCCAAAATCAATTAAGGACAACCTCCGAAGCGACTTTGAGTTCGGTATGGCTAAGTTCTACGAGTATAGCCATGGTGACATAATGACATTTCACAGAGAAATGGCTAATTTCTTTGCGCTTTTCCGACCTGGTTCTGGGAATACCTATAGAACATTGCTCAAGAACCTAGGACCGAAACGAGTGGTATATAGTAGTTTGAATTATGATCTTTTTGTTTGAGCAATCGGCACAATCGCTAGGCCTTACGGTGACATACAGTCCAGAACCACAGAGCGGTATGGTGGCTTGCCTGAAGCTGCATGGGTCTGCAAACTTTTGGCCGAACATTCCTGGCGTGATGCTTAGGCAGAGCAGAATCTTTGGGAACGGGATTGCTGACATTAACGCTCCGATTCAGTGTCTTGACCGCCGAGGCACACTTTTCAGGTGCCGGACGAAGGATAGTATTGCACCGGCGATTGCAATGTTCGCGGAGGGTAAGCCCTGTTAAGGTTTCGCCTTCATACATTCAGCAGCAGCAAGAGTGGTGGAAGAAAGAGGTAGAGGTGGCATCTACGATTTTCGTGGTCGGTGTTGTCAGAGTCCACCCAGTTGATGCTCACATTTGGGGTGTGTTAGGGAAAGCGGCTGCCCGATTGACGTATTTTGGTCGGGAAAACGACAGGCCAGACTTCTCGGATTGGAAAAAGTCTTTTAGTAAGAAGAACGCCTTTTTTGAATTGGCTACTTTCGAGGAATGCGTGCAACGTATGAAACACAAGATGAATAATTTCAGCGCGAGGCGGTGAGCGTGCGCCCATCGCCTCACTTTCCATAAGCGGCTTTTGCGACCGCCCCGTGAGCCCTGCGCGATGCGCCGCGGGCCGCACAGTGCAACCCGCGGCGCATCGCGTCGCGTGACTCCGGCCGGGATCAGGCGGGCGTGTGCTTCGCCGCGTGCGCCTTGCTCGCCTCGTCGGCGTGGTGCTCGGCGTGCTTGCTGTGACCGTGTGCGGCATGGGCGTGATGCGCCGCTTTCTCGTGGTTGTTCTGGCGGTGGTGCTCCGCCGCCGCGCGGTGGTGCTTGGCCGCGTGCTCGTGGTGCTCCGCGGCGTGCGTGTGATGGTCGGCCGGCGAGTGGGCGTGAGACATGGTGTTTCCTCGATCTTACTGTGATGACGCAATCCGGCGGCGGACAAGCTCGGCCGCGGCGCCACCGCCGGTCTTCAGACCAGGCACGGAACGGCTCTCCCCGCGCATGGCGCGGCGCTGCGGCACCGGACGCCGGCTGCGCCGGTGCGTTCGATGCAGACCGGTGGCCTCATCGGCGCAGCCAGCCTGCCTGTCAACCCCAGGCGGGACACCGTTCCCCGGCCAAGCCGGCCCGCCACCGCAGCGAACGCCAACTTGCGGGTCCGAAGCCGCCCCTGCTACGACGGGATGGCGACCTGCACAAAGTCCGATCGAGCCATCCGCCCCATGTCCGCCGCCGCCAAACTGATCGCCGATATCGGCGGCACCAACGCCCGCTTCGCCCTCGCGCGCGAGGGCCGCATCGAGCATCTCACCGTGCTGCCCACCGGTGACTACAAGACGCTGCAGGACGCGGCACGCGCCTTCCTCGCCACACTCCCGGCCGGCACCAACGTCACGCGCGGCGCCATCGACATGGCCGGGCCGGTGACCGGCGACCACGTGCAACTGACCAACAGCGGCTGGTCGTTCTCGATCGCGCAGGCGCGCGCCGAACTTGGCTTCGCCGACCTGCAAGTGGTCAACGATTTCGCCGCCGCCGCGCTGGGGATTCCGCTGCTTGCGCCGGCGGACTCCGTCAAGGTCGGCGGCGGGGCGCCGGTCGCGCGCGGGCCGATCGGCGTGATCGGCCCCGGCACCGGCCTCGGCGTCGCCGGGCTGATGTTTTCCGCCAACCGCTGGGTCGTGCTGCCGGGCGAGGGCGGCCACGCCACGCTGCCGGCGGCAACGCACGAGGAAAGCGCGATCATCGACATCCTGCGCGACCGCTACCTCCATGTCTCCGCGGAGCGGGCGCTGTCCGGCCACGGCTTGCAGAACCTCTATCAGGCGCTCGCGCAGTTGCAGGGCGTCACCGCCGCGCCGCGCACCGACCACGACATCACCGCCGCGGCGCTTGACGGCAGCGACGCGCTGTGCGGGCGCGTGCTCGACATCTTCTGCGACATGCTCGGCACGGTCGCCGGCAACCTGGCGATCACGCTCGGCGCCGGCGGCGGCGTTTTTCTGCTCGGCGGCATCCTGCCGCGTTTCGCGCAACGCTTCGCCGCGTCCGGCTTCCGCGCCCGGTTCGAGAGCAAAGGCCGGCTCGCCGACTACATGCGCGCCATCCCGACCTATCTGGTGACGCACGAGAACCCGGCGCTGCTCGGCCTCGCCGGCCTCGATTGACCGCGACGGAGGCGCCGATGACCAAGCTGCACCCGACCGACTGGGACCGCGACGCGGCCCTGACCACGGCGCGCATCCTGCTCGAGATCAAGGCGGTGAACTTTCGGCCCGCCGAGCCGTACACCTTCACGTCCGGCTGGAAGTCGCCGGTCTATATCGACTGCCGCCGCATCATCTATTTTCCGCGCGCGCGCACGAAAATCTGCGAACTGGCGGTGGCGAAGATCCATCGCCACGTCGGCTACGAGAGCATCGAGGTGGTGGCGGGCGGCGAGACCGCCGGCATCCCGTTCGCCGCCTGGATCGCCGAGCGCATGGTGCTGCCGATGGCCTATGTGCGCAAGCAGGCGAAAGGTTTCGGGCGCAACGCGCTGATCGAGGGCGACGTGCCGGACGGGCGGCGCACGCTGCTGGTCGAGGACCTGACCACCGACGGGCAGAGCAAGGTGCGCTTCGCGACCGCGCTGCGCGAGGCCGGCGCGATCGTCGATCACGCCTTCGTGGTGTTCTTCTACGGCGTGTTCCCCGGCTCGTTCGAGACGCTGGCGCGCATGCAGGTGGCGCTGCACCATCTCTGCACCTGGTGGGACGTGCTGGAGGCATGCCGCGACCGGCCGTATTTCGACGACGCGGCGCTGGCCGAGGTGCGGCGGTTCCTGGAGAACCCCGTCGCATGGTCGGCGGCGCATGGCGGGGCGGCCGGCGCCGAGGACGCGGCGGCGCGCAATTAGCGCCGGCGCAGCCGTCGCGCGTTCGCCTTCGCCCGCCGATGCCACGGCGCCAGCAGGACGGACAAACTCGCCTGGCCGCCGGAGGCCATCAGGGTCGCGGCGGAAAGCTGTGTCGCCTGCATTTTTTCCAGCATCATGCGCTGGTATTCCAGCGGCGAGCATTGGTTCTGCGCCATCAGCAGGCTGCGGCGGGCGATGACTTCCCAGGAGGCGAGCGCGAGTTCCGTCGCCATCTGGGGCAGCGGCGGGGCGCGGCGGGCGATGCGGCGTTTCATTGCGGCGATGCCTTACGGGTCAGTAGTGATGCCGGGTGAACAGCAGGAACAGCACGATCAGCAGCAGAACGAGGCCGATCCCGCCGCCGCCCCAGCCGCCGGAGCGCGGCCCGTCATAGCTGCCGCCGCCGTACCATCCGCGGCGGTAGCCGGTGTGCCCGAACCCGCCGAAGGCGAGGAGGACGAGCACGATCAGCACGATCATCATCAGCATCGGAGGCCCCGGTTCCGTGACTGGGGGATAACGCGCGCGGGGTGTGCGGGTTCGGGCGGCGTTCGTCGGACGGGCGGCCGGCGCGGCCCGTCAGGCCTGTGGGTCGGGCGGCCGCTCCCCTTGCGGCGACAGGCTGCTGGCGCGTCCCCGGACAGCCGCGGTCATGGCTTCGAGCACGGCGCGAATGCGCGGCGTGTGACGATTGTCGCCATGCACGGCCAGCCAGATATCCGTAATCGGCGCCGTCGCCGGTGTGTTCAGCCGTTGCAGCCGGAGGTCCGTGTCCGCCTGGAAGCGAGCCAGGCAGGCCATCCCCTCGCCGGCCACCACCGCCGCCAACTGCGTCTCATAGCTGTTGCTGCGCAGGACGACCCTGGCTCGCGGCGCCAGTTGCGCGAGCCAGCCCGCCTGCGGCAGATTTTCCCTGTCGTCGAGATGCGTGACCAGGCGATGGCCGGTGCAGCCGTCCTCGAACCCGGGGCCATCATGCCGATCGAGATAGGCCTGGCTCGCGTAGAGCCCGAAGGCCAGGTGGCCGATGCGCCGCACCACGAGGTCGTGCTGCTCGAAGCGCGTCAGGCGCACCGCGATATCGGTCTCTCGCATGGCCAGGCTGACATGCGTCGTGTCCGCCAACAGGTCCACCTCGATCTCCGGATGCTCGCGATGGAGCGCCGCGAAGCACGGGACGAACACGCGACTGGCCAGTACGTCCATGCTGGTGACACTGACCGTGCCGGCCAGTTCCTCATCGCGTCCGCCGACATGCCGCTCGATGCTGAGCACGCCCGTCTCCAGGGCTTCGACCTGTCGAAGAATGCTCTGGCCTGCCAAGGTCGGCACGTAGCCGTCCGGCGTGCGGTTCAGCAGCCTCGCACCGAGCCGCACTTCCAGCGTCGCCAGACGCCGTCCCACGGTGGATTGCGTGACCCGCAATTCCTTGGCCGCCGCGGACAGGCTGCCGTGGCGCGCGATGGCCAGGAAGAAGCGCAGATCGTCCCAATCGAGCATCCCAGGGGCCCGTGCATTCCCGCATAGCCACTCTCCGACATTAGGCCTCTCGTCGGCACGGCGGAAGCGCGCAGGGTGCTGCCCGGCCGGACGAGGCCGACAGACCCGGGTCGGCGTGCCGCGCACGTGCAGCCGGGGCCGCGAGATCGCACGACTGCGCTGCGATCCCACGCCGGCGCCGAGACAACCAGGATGACGGATATGCGCGAATTACCGCCGGCTGTTCAGCGACATCCCATGCTTCCGACCGGCAATCATGACGACGGCATGCCGCTCGCGCCGTCGGAGCCAGGTCCGGCAGGGCCTCGCACCCTGCGCTGCCGCACCGTGGCCGAAGGACGGTTCCGGCAACTCAACTATGTCCGCGACCTGCCGCCCCAAGCGGTCGACGAGCCGTCCGAGCTGCCCGGTACGGACAGGGCACCCAGCCCGTCCGAGGCGCTGCTCGCGGCACTTGGGTCGAGCCTCGCCATGGGCATCCATGCCCACGCCGTCGCACGCGACATTGTCGTGCAAAAACTCTCGCTTGATCTCGAAGGCGACACGCATCACTCCGGGACCGCGGGCACGCGCGGGGCGGAACCGCAGGCCATCGGCTTCGATGCCATCCGCGTGACGGTCCATCTCGAGGCGAACGCGCCGCGCGATGTATTGTCGGCGGTGGTCGTGCGGGCGACGCTCGTTTCCGCGGTTGCCAACACCTTGCACAATCCGGTCCATCTCGACGTCGCCCTCGCCGGAGCGTGACCGTGCGCGATGCAAGCGCGCACAGTCGGTCGGCATAATCGCTTCACCCGCTTACGGTCCGCAGGGCGCATTTGTACCTGTGATGACAGCGGCGCCCAAGCAGCCGCGCGTGCGTCGCGAGAATGCCTGCGATCACAAGGTAAGGACCATGACAATGCGGAGATACATCTCGATCAGCTTAGCCCTGCTGGTGCTGATCGGACTCTCGCCCATGCTCGGGGCCTGTCACACCACGGCCGGAGCAGGCCACGACCTTTCCGACGCGGGCCACGTCATCACCAACGATGCCGACAGGTCCACACCCTGAGTTCGACCTGCCTTCGGATACGCGTTGCGGAGATTGTCCGCGGCCGAGCCGAAGGCAGGACATGCGCGTCGGCGCGTTAGCGTGACATGCTTGCCTCCGCAGCCGGTCGGCAAACCGAAGGAGACGACGGGCAGATGGACAGGAACCGACGTTCACGTATGCGCCCGAGTGATCCTGCGCCCTGCGGATGAGCTGTCAATCGAGGGAGAAGTCTCGTGACGCATGAGTCCGGACGCTGGGCCACGCTCCCGACGAACTCCGATGTTCGTCGCTATCTGAAGTATTTTCTGCCGCCTGTGGTGATCCCTGGCTTGATTGTCGTTGTGGTCATCGCTTTCGCCATTTGTCGATTGTGGCGAGCATGGTGACGGTGGCCCGGCAAGCTCAACCCCATCTCCTGCGGACATTCCGGTCAGGCAGCCGGGCGCCGGTCACGACCCATGTGCGACCCGCGGTTCCCGCGACGGAGAATTTTGGGGAAAAGCGGTTTTGCCGCGGCCCCTTCACCCCCAGGTGAAGGTGAGGCCGATGTCGCCGGGCTTGCCGCCGGGGAAATCCAACACCTCGGCGTTGAGGCCAAAGCCCAGCGGTTGCAACGTCTCCTGCCAAAAGCGAAAGAGATCGGCAGCCTCGCCACGCAGCGTGCCGCCCCATCCGGGCTGTGCGGAATTGATGCTGCGTCCCCCGTCGGTGCAGACGTCGCAGGGAACGCGCAGCGCGAGATAGCGGCGCTCGCCATGCTCCGCAGCGCGGCGCATTGCGGCAACTGCGGCCTGGAGCTGCGCCGGGCCGAGATGGCGGGTCATGGCCTCGCTGACCCGATGGGTGCGGGCGATGACCGCCTCGGCTTGCGCATCGCGCATCGCTGATTGTTTTGCGTCGCTGAAGGTCTCTTCCAACTGTCGCAGCATCACGGCCGTGTCCATCAGATACTCCTTTCGACGCACAAATGCGGGGCCAGCGGCCAGACGGTCGGCGCCATCCTCACAAGGCAAGCCAGGATCGCATGGCCATCACGCCAAGCATCAGCGCCAGTGCGAAGACGACGGCGATCCAGGTCTGCTGCGTGAACCCGGCGACGTTCCGGTGCGGTCCGAATGCCGTGCTGCCGGCTCCCGGCGCCGGCAGCACGGCGACCAGGCGGCCGGCGATAACGGTGGCAGCCGGCAGCGGCCACGGACTGGCCGGCATCATGGCGATCGCCCGCCCCAGACATTCGATCGCGGCTGCGGCCGGCATCGCCGCCAGCCGGGCGGCTTCATTCCAGGGGTCTTTGCCTTGCCGCGCGATCAACGAGGCCACACTCAGCATCTGTCCGCTGGGCTCGATACCGACCTCGGAGAACAGGAAGGGGTTCAAGCGCGAAGTCTGGAGAGCAAACATTTCATTCGAAGACATCGCGTACCTCCGCTGTTTAACCGTCACCCAGCGCGCAGCTTTGGACAATGCTCCTGGGCGCTGCGATGCAAGCCCCACCATTGCAGGTCGGTGAAATTGCGGCCGGTCATCGCCGGGCCGGGAGCACATTGGGGCTCGGAACAGCCGTGCCGGGCCAACTGCCCTTCGCCCTATCGAACTACAGATGGGCAAACTCTGACCATATTGCATCGCGTCAGCGGAAAAATGTCCGCCCTGGCGGAACGCGTCAGCGTCGCCGCCTCCTGCCGGGATATGTATGTTGCGGAGATATGCGCGCACACCTGCCGACATCCGTCGTGCTGAACGAGTTGCTTGGGGAGGCACCGGCCGACCAGGTGACGCTGGGCTGGCTCATGGACAAGCTCGGCGAGCGCTCCTTCGGCATCATCCTGTTGCTTGGCGGACTCCTCGGCCTGGTGCCGGGAGCATCGATCTTCGCCGCAGTGCTGGTGGCCGCACTCGCACGGCAGATGGTCCTGGCGCGTCCCGGACTCGCCTTCCCCCGCCGCGTGGCAAGCCGCCCGTTCCCCGCACGTCAGCTCGCCCGCGTCGTGCATCGGGCCGTGCCGGTGCTGCGATACCTGGAGAAGTTCGTCGGCCCGCGCTGGTCCACACCATTCGAGGCGACGAAGCGGGTGATCGGGGGTGTCGTCCTGCTGCTTGGTCTCGTGCTGCTCGCCCCGGTTCCGCTGAGCAACGTGCCACCGGCCCTGCTGATCGTCCTGATCGCTTTTGCCTACCTGGAGGAAGACGGAGTGCTGCTCTGCGTCGCGCTGGCGGCGGCGTTGCTGCTGTTCGCGCTGGTCGTGGCAATCCTCTGGCAGGCGATGCGCATGACCGGCTAGGATCGGGGTCGCCGTCTTTGCAGTGCCGTGATCCGTCGTGGGAAACATCGTCCCGTTCGATGCGTTACGTCATGTCATCAGGATGCAACTGGGCAGACGCGGCGCCTGCTGCTTCGCGCCGGCGGAAGATTCTCCGGCTCGAGGAATGCGGCGCATCGCCGTCTCGGTCAGGTGTCGGGGCCAGCGTCGCAGCCGGCGGCACGCGTCGGACGGCGGCCTGCTCCCGCGCTGTTCGACGAAGCCGGTTTCGCCATCCGCGAGCGTCAGCATGCCGCCCCGTTCGGCATCGAGGAGACGCGTATGATGCGAGTTCGCGGCCTTCCCTGGCGGTCGGACGGTGCAAGGGGTGCCCTGCGCGTGCGCGCAACGCATCGGACCGTGCTCGCCACTCTGATCGTCGCCGGCGTGGTGGCTCTCGCCCTTACGCACGGCTCGGCCCGGGCGGCAGCGCTAACCGGCGTGTGGCTCATCGACGGCCGCGTGGCGGTGCAGATGTTCGACTGCAGCGATCTGCTGTGCGGCCGCATCCTGTGGCTGCTGAAGCCGCGCGACCCACAGGATCGGCTCGACCGCGACAAGAACAATCCCGATCGTGTGCTGCGGCAGCGCAAGCTGTGCGGCCTGACCATCATCTGGAACTTGCGCGCTACCGGCCGGAACCGCTGGGGCGGCGGCTGGTTCTACAACCCCGACGATGGGGAGACCTACAGCGTTTCCGCCCAACTCAGTCCCGCCGACGCGCTCATCGCCCGCATCTACGCGGGCGCCCCGCTGTTCGGCAAGACCAAGATCCTGACGCGGATCCAGCGCGGCGTATCGACCGGATGGTGCTGAAGCAGCGAGGCGTCATGGCGGCCGGCGCCGCAGGCGACGCGTTCACACACCGGTGGACGCGCCCCGTTCGCCGCCGGCCGAAGAGGCATGCACACTCACGGCGTCGATTGCTCCGTCTTGGTGACGGTGGTTGTCGAGGATGGCATGACAGGCATCGGCTGCTGCTGCGTGGTCTGCTCGGTGGTGGTCGTCCGCGAGACCGTTTGCGGCGAGCTGCACGCGCTGGCCAGCGCGGCCGCCGCGAGCAGGACAGCCGCCGGCAGCAGCCGGCGGCCCATGGTCGTATCGTACATCAATGACCTGTCGATCATGACTTTTGCTCCGTTCCAGATTGCAACGGGCGCGCCAAGCGCGCCCGGTCGGGCGGCACGCCTAGTTCGTCGTCGTGGTCGTGCTCTTGGAGTATGTCGAGGTCGTCGGGAGGGTCGGCGCGGGATAGGTCGTCGTCCTGGACGTCGTATCGTCGGCAACGCCGTTGCTGTTTCGGTAGGTCGATTCGCTGCTGTTCGTCTGCGTGCCGTCGGACCCGATCGACTTGCGGGTGGTGGTCGTGCTCAGCGTACCGGCCGGCGGCGCAACAATCATCGGAACGTCGGGTGCCGGGGTCACGGTCGTGGTGGTCTCGGACGACGACGACGTTTGCGCGATCGCGGCGCCCGTCGTCATCGCCAGCGCGAGCGCGCCGGCCAGAAGAATTTTGCTCATGTCATGGTCTCCAAGGAGGAACTCGCGCGGCGGATTGCCGAGCGCCGTTGCCGTAACGTGGTGGGCTGCTGCGACCGGCCGCAGGATCGGAATCTACTCACCGGCGCGGCGGCTGCTCCGTCTCTGCCGCCTGGTGGGGCGCGCCGCCGCCGCCGGCCCCACCGTGCGCATTCGTGCTAGCCGGCCGATTTGTGCTCGGCGGCCTTGGCGCGGAACATCACGTCCGCCGCCTTCTGCTGATCGGGGGTCAAGGTCGCGTAGAAGATCTTGAACGACGCCGACAGCTTCTGCACGTCCTGCGCATGCTCCTCGGCGATATTGGCATAGGCGCCGAGGTTCTCTACCGCATTCATGGTCTGGGACTTGTTGACGCGCTCCGCAAGGTTTGCCTGCATCGCCTGGGCGTTGTCGCGGATCACCTGAGCGAATGTCTCGAATGCCGCATCCTGGGCCGGCGTGACATGCAGGGTGGCATGGATGTCGGCAATCCGCTGTTCAACCCTGTCCTGCGGGCTGCCGGCCGGCGGGGCGGCGCCAGCGCCGTTGGCGTCCGCCTGGACAGCCGGGGCGCCGGTCGTCTGCGCCCAGCCTGCCGGGGGGAACGCCAGTGCCGCGGCAAGGACGACCAAGGCGAGGTGGTTCATGGTGATGTGTCGCATGGCAAGGACTCTCATTCTGCAAGGGGGAACGGCGACGAGGCAGATCCGCCGATCAATAGCCATAGTAAACCGGCGCCGGGGCGTAGTAGGCCGGAGGCGCCGCGTAGACGACCGCCGGCGGCTGCGCCAGCACGCTGCCGACCACGGCGCCAAGCCCGAAGCCGAGCAGGGCGCCGCCGACTCCGATGCCGCCGCCGCCGCCACCTCCGCCGCCGCGGCCCCAATCATGCCGTTCATGCCCGCGCGCGTAGCCGCCGTGGTTCCCCCAGCGGGCCGCAGCGGAGGGTGTGGTCATTGGCACGGCCAGCGTCGTCAGCAGCGCGGACAGGGCGACGATGGGCAACCAGACATGTGCAGTCACGAATATCCTCCTGGTGGCAGCAGATGCCACGCTGTTTGCTTCGATCGAGAGCCGGCCGAGCGGCACGGAACATCCGCGCGCGGCCCTCGGCAATTCGCCGCGCGCATCGGCGCCCCCGCCAACCAGGCGATCTCGTCACGCCGCGACGGGAAGCGTGCGCCGGGATCGCTACGGCATGTCGCGTTTTATTGGCGCAACGGGACTTCATCCATCAGCGCGCCGCCGTTGATGGCGTCGCGCGCGATGGGTGCCTTGCCGGCTTTCTCAAGCAGCGCCAGGAACGGCTTGATGATGTCGATCGGCATCGGGAAGATGATGGTGGAATTCTGTTCGGCGCCGATCTCCGTCAACGTCTGCAGGTAGCGCAGCTGCATGGCGGCGGGCGTGCTGGAGAGGATTTTTGACGCATTGACCAGGGTTTGCGATGCCTGGAACTCGGCCTCCGCATGGATGATCTTGGCCCGCCGGTCGCGTTCCGCCTCGGCCTGCTTGGCGATGGCGCGCACCATGTTCTCCGTGAGCTCGACGGTTCGGATCTCGACGTTGGTGACCTTGATCCCCCAGGTTTCGGTCTGCGCATCCAGGATGCTTTGGACGTCGGTACTGAGCTTTTTGCGTTCGGACAGCATCTCATCGAGTTCGTGCTGCCCCAGCACGGCGCGCAGGGTGGTCTGAGCGAGCATGTTCGTGGCGGGAAGGTAGGACTGAACCTGGACGATGGCGCGCTCGGGATTGACGACGTTGAAGTAGACCACCGCGTCAACCTTCATGGAGACGTTGTCGCGGGAGATCACGTCCTGACTCGGTATCTCGATGACCCGGATGCGCAAATCCACGCGCACCATTTCCTGGACGAAGGGTATCAGCAGGATGAGGCCGGGTCCCTTGACCTTCTGGAAGCGCCCGAGAGTGAACACGACCGCGCGTTCATATTCGCGGAGAATTTTCACGGTCGCGGTGAGCAGCACGAACACGGCGACCAGGATGACCGGCGTCAGGATATAGGTTGCCGAGAAGAACATGCTCGTGGCCTTCCAGAACGAAAAAACGGCTTCTCCACGCAACCGCAGCGATGCAGCGACCGGCTGCATCGCTGCACGCATCGGCGGACGCCCGCCGGCGCGGATCGGAATGTCTTGCCGATGCGTATCAGCGCAGCCTATCAGCCGCTGATGCGGCCACGATAGGCTCGGAAACTACTTACGGGTCATTGGCGAAAAGACTCGAATTCGCGCGGCGATGCGATGCCGGCCACTCACCGGGACGACCGGGCCGATGATCCGAGGCCCATCGTCGATGGCGGGAAACACCGCCTTGCGCCAACGCCTCACGGCGAGGGCGGGTCGTCGTTGCCGGAGTTGGCGGCAAGCGCCAGGCGAGCCAGGGCCGGCAACGACTTCGTGCCGGTCTTCGCCATGATCGCGGCACGGTGGTTCTCGACGGTGCGCTGGCTGATCCCGAGATCGGCAGCAATGTTCTTGCTCGGCTGGCCCGTCAGCACGAGTGCCATGATCTGCCGTTGCCGCGGCGTGAGACGCGCAACGTGGTCGGCGGCGCTGGCCCGCCACGCCGTCAGCTTCCGCGAATCCTGCACCTGGTCCAGGGCACGCTCCACGCAGGCGCGCAGTTCGCCCTCGCCGATCGGCTTTTCGAGAAAGTCGGACGCGCCGGCCTTCATCGCCTGAACGGCCATATGCACGTCACTGTTGCCGGTGATCATGATGGCCGGCAGGCGCCGGTCCGCGTCGCGAAGACGTTGCAGCAGGTCGAGGCCGCTCATCCCCGGCAGGTTGGCATCGACCAGCAGGCAGGCCTCCTGCCCCGGGTGATAGGCCGTCAGAAACGCTTCAGCCGTCGGATAATCCTTGACGACGACGCCATCCGCCTCGAGCAACCGGCGGATGAACTCGCGCACCTCGCTGTCGTCGTCGACGATGAAGATCACCGGTGTCCCGGCCGGGGCCGCCGTCGCCTCGGCAGCTTGCGGCGCAGCCGCGTGCGGGGCGGCGAGCGACCTCGGCAGCAGACGCCGGATGGCGTGCATCAGACTGTCCGTCTGCACCGGCTTGCTGATGTGGACACAACGCGCGAGCGCGATGGCGCGCAGCGTGTCGGTCGAAATGTCGCCGGTCAGGATGATGGCCGGGATGTCTCGGTGGTAAAGCGTCCGCAGCCTCTCGGTCAGCTGCAGTCCGCTGATCGCATTCGGGAGATTGTAGTCGGCGATGACGAGATCGGGGCAGGCGGCCCCGTCGTCCGCCATTTTCAGCGCCTCGATGGCGTCCGGCGCCGTGGTCACGTGATGACCTTGCTCCCGCAGCACGAGTTCCAGAAGGTCGCGCACCTCGGGATCATCTTCGACGACCAGGATCGCGCCGGCGCCGCGCATTCCCTCGACGGTTCCGTCATCGGCGCCGCGCGCAGGGTCGGCGCGCGGCGGTTCGGTCTCGCCCGAGGACAGCCCGATTTCGATCGCGAAGACCGAACCCTGGCGCAGCTTGGAACGGACGCTGACGCGATGCCCGAGCAATTCCGCAAGGCGCTGCACGATGGACAGGCCGAGGCCAAGGCCCTTGCTGCGTTCCCGTGCCGCATTGTCAAGTTGGTGGTACTCGTCGAAGATCGCTTGCAGCTCGTCGGCAGGGATGCCGAGCCCGGTGTCCCAGACCTCGATGCGCAGCGTGCCGCCGACCCGACGGCAGCCGAGCAGCACTTTTCCGTGCTTGGTGTATTTCAGCGCGTTCGACAGCAGATTGCGGAGAATTTGCTCGAGCAGGTCGGGATCACTGTGGATCGAAAGCCGGCATGGGACGACACGCAGCGCAAGTCCGTGCGCCTGCGCCTGGTAGGAAAACTCTTCGCCGAGCCGGCCGAGCAGACCGGCGACCGGGAAGTCGATCATCGCGGGGCGAACCATGCCCGCCTCGATCTGGTTGATGTCGAGCAGTGCATTCAGGATGCCCGACATGGAGCCTGCCGTCCCTTCGAGGCGCGTGACGAGCTGCAAGGCCTCGTCGTATTTCTTGCCCCTGATCTTCTTGGCGAGGATGCCGGTGATCAAACTCATGGTTTGCAGCGGCTGGCGAAGATCGTGGCTGGCGGCGGCGAGGAAGCGCGATTTCGCGGCGGTCGCACGCTCGGCCTGGTGGCTGGCCGCTTCCAGCGCGTCCGCGGCATGCCGTCGCTCGGTGATGTCGGCAAAGGTGATGACGACGCCCTCGACCCCGTTGTCCTGCGTGCGGTAGGGCAAGATGCGACGGGCGTACCACGATCCGCTCTGCGCCGTGATCTCCCGCTCGCGCGGCGCGGGCGTCCGCAGCACCGCGCGCGCATCATCCAGCAGCGTCTCGTCCGCCGCCAGCGAACTGAGGTCGGCGAGCGGCCGGCCGATGTCGCTCGGGATGACGGCGAAGACGGACTTGGTGGCAGGCGTGAAGAAGCGGATGTTCAGGTTCTTGTCGAGGAACAGCGTCGCGACATCGGTGCTGTACAGGACGTTCTGCAGGTCGTTGGAGGTCGTCCGCTGCCGCTCCAGCGTTTCCTGGAGCTGACTGTTGAGCGCGGTGAGCTCCTCGTTGAGCGCCTGCAATTCCTCCTTGGAGGTCAGCAGCTCCTCGTTGGTGGACTGGAATTCCTCGTTGACCGACAGGGCCTCTTCGTTGACCGCCTTCTGCTCCTCGCTCGATAGTTCCAGGTCGTGGATCGCGCCTTCCAGCTCGGTGCGCGTGGCGGCGAGTTCCCGTTCGAGCTCGGCGATGCGTGGTGCGACGGGCCGCTTGTCGCGCCCGTGTTGCGGCGGCGCGTGCTCCGGCAGATCGACGAAGCAGACCAGCAGCAGCGGCTCGCCCGCGGTCAGGACGGGTTGCACGTCGATGTTGAACGACAGCGCGTGCTCGTTGTCGATCATCCGCCCGCCTGCCACCACGATCCGCGACTGCTCCTGGATGGCGCGCTGGATGGCCCCCCGGAGCCTGGAGCGCATGCCCGGACGCGCCATGACGAGCAGGTCGAATGTGGGACGCCCGGGGGCGACCCGCACGTATCGGTCGGTGCGTCCGAACATGAACAGGCACTCGTGCCTGTGGTTGATCAGGACGGCCGCCGGCGCATAGCTCTCCAGCAAGACCCGCCGGCCGAGATCGCCGAGATCGGATTGGCGCGCGGCCGCGGGGCCGCGTCCTGCGGGGGCGCGGCCGCGCGGCCCGTCGCCCGCCGGCTGGGCCAATTCCCCGATCCGGGCGCGGCCGATGCAGCGATAGATCCGCGCGCTCTTGGAAACCACCTCGAAGCGGCCTTCGACGTTGCCGGCCGTCTCGGCGCTGCCAAGCACCAGGATACCGTGCTGGCGCAGCGCGAAATGCAGCAGCGAAATCACCTTCGCCTGCGCCTCGGGGCGCAGGTAGATGAGGAGGTTGCGGCAGGATACCAGGTCGAGGCGGGAGAACGGCGCATCGGCCAGCACATCCTGCACCGTGAAGATCACGGCCTCGCGCAACTCGGGCAACACCCGATAGCCGTGATCCTCCCTGGCGAAGAACCGTGCCAGCCGCGCGGGCGACACGTCCGCCTCGATCGTCGCCGGGTAGTGGCCTTCGCGCGCGCCGGTCACCGCGTCCGGGTCCACGTCGGAGGCGAAGACCTGCAGCCTGGCGCCGGACTTCGCCGCCTCCATCTGCTCGCGGAAGAGCATGGTCAGGGAATACGTCTCCTCGCCCGTGCTGCATCCCGGGACCCAGATGCGCAGCGGCTGGTCGGATGGGTGGTTGCGGACGAGTTCGGGGACGATCTTCTCGGCCAGGATGTCGAACACCTTCCGGTCGCGGAAGAAGCTGGTGACGTTGATGAGCAGATCCGTGGCGAGACGATCGAGTTCGTGCCGGTCGGTGCGGAGCAGCGCGAGATAGCGGGCCATGTCGCCCGTCTCGAACCCTGCCATCGCCATGCGCCGTTCGACCCGGCGTTGCAGCGTGCCCCGCTTGTAGAGGCTGAAATCATGAATCGTCTTGGTACGCAGCAGTTCGATGACGGCGGTCAGGCTGTCCGCCGGTCCGTCCGGCCGAGCCGCCTGGGTCTGCGGTCTGGCCCGCGCCCTGTGCCGGGTGTATGCCGCAAGGGCCTCCGGGATGTCGGCCGCGCGGAGAATGCGGTCCACCGCGCCGGTCTGGATGGCGCTGCGCGGCATGCCGTCGTAGCCTGCCTCCTCGGGATCCTGGACCAGGACGAGGCCGCCGTTCTCCTTGACGGTCCGCAACCCGCGGCTGCCGTCCGCCCCGGTTCCCGACAGCACCACGCAAACCGCCCGTGGCCCGAACGCCTGCGCCAGCGAATGCAGCAGGAAATCGAACGGCAGGCGCGCACCGTGTGGCGCCTGGGGCCTGCGCACCTGCAGCGCGCCGTCCGCGACCGAGAGATAGGTTCCCGGCGCGATGACATACAGATGCCCGGGCGCGAGCGGCATGCCATCCGTCGCCTGCAGCACCGGCATCGGGGTGTGTTCGGCCAGCAAGCCGACCATCATGCTCTCATGGGTCGGATCGAGGTGCTGCACCAGGATGAAGGCCATGCCGTTGCGTGCCGGCAGCGCGCTGACCAGCTTCGTGCAGGCCTCCAGGCCGCCCGCCGACGCACCGATCCCGACGACCGCGAAGTCGGCCGACTCGCGGAGGGTTTCGGCCGCCGCCGGACGCTTGCGCGGCGGCGATCGCGGTATGGTCGCTTTCGACTGGGACGATCCCACCGTCGGCATTGCGAGGATGTCCTTGAGGTGGCGGCCCTCTGATCGGAACGTTATGCCAATTCTAGCGGGATCGCCCCGGTCACGCCAAGTCCGCGCCGGGCGGCTTCACGCGCCAGCGGGCCTCCGCAATACGGTGAGATCACGCATGCGCAGAGCGTCAGCAGGAGTGCGCTGACCAGAATTAACCTGAATATCACGGCTTCCACCACGCCAGGATGCCGTACAGCGTGAGTAGAATCCGCATGTCGGTTTCCGGCGCCAGGCGGCCCTGACGGCTTGAACATGACGTTATGATAGCCCATCTCGACGCCAGCGTTACGACAATCCTGCCGCCTGATCAGCGGCGGACACGCCGGCGACACCGCGACAAACAAACGGGCCGTAGCGTCCTCTGACGATCGAAGCCGCTCGGTGTCTGCGCCGGCGACGAAGCCAGCACAAGCGAGGTCGCCACGAGCTTGCCGTGACCGCCCGAGGGCAGGTGAAATACTCACCTGATCGATCCGGCAAGCGGACGCGGAAGACCGTGCAGGCCTGCGTAATTGCGTCGCGGTTGTCAAACTGCAGATCGACGGCAAGGCCGAACAGACGAGCGGCAGACGCCGAACGCCGCCGGAAGCGTGAAGGACACGCCTGCGTCCTAGGAGAGTGACATCATGCGCCTTCTCGTTCTCATCCTCATTGTGCTGCTGCTGATCGGCGCCTTCCCGATGTGGCCGCACAGCGTCAACTGGGGCTACTTCCCGAGCGGCGGCCTGGGGCTTGGTACTGGTCGTCGTCCTGATGTTGATGGTCTTCGGCGTGGTCTGACGAGCCTGCAACGACCACGACGTCCCCCGCACCGCACCGCGGCTCACCTCCTCTCACACAAGGATTATCCACGTGACCACTTCAGGTTTCGTCATCATCGCACTGCTCGGCATCGCCGCGATGCCGGCGCTGGCACAGACGCAAGCGGCGACGGACGCCGCCGCCGGGGCCCGGCCGGGCAACGTCATCGGCACCGGCAATTCGCTGCCGCTGTCCAGCCACGCCAGCAACATCACCGCGGCCGACACCGGCTCCAGCATTGCGCCGCGCCTGCCGGCGCCGTCGGTGGCCGGGGATGCGACACCGCGGGACTATCTCACCGCGGCCCGTCGCTCACTCGGCGCCGGTCGCACCGGGCAGGCGCAACAATCGCTGGAGATGGCCGAGACACGGGCGCTCGACCGCTCCGTCCGGCCAAGCCAGACCGACGACCCCAGCGGCAGCCCGCTGGTCCAGCAAATCGCCGGCGCGCTGCACGCGCTGGGCGATGGCAATCGCGAACATGCCATCCAGCTCATTGATAGCGCGCTGGCGGAGTAGTCGCGGGCCGGACCGGACATTGGTGACCGGCAGGGTAGCGTCTGCATGAGGTCGGGCAGCCAGGGTGCGGGAAGCGGATCCCGTTGACGGTCGCCCGGCCTGACCGCCGCGCACATCGGCTCGGCAGTGCAACGGGACTGGCGGGAAACTGCGCGGAAATCCGCGGTTTTCGTGGTGCTGCTGGAGGGGATTGAACTCTCGACCTCCCCCTTACCAAGGGGGTGCTCTACCACTGAGCTACAGCAGCGCCGGCGACGCGCAAGCGGCGAATTCCTAGACGCGGCAGGGGCCGCCCGCAAGCCCCGTCGGCGCTTGACAGGCGCGGCGGCGCTGCGCAAGCCGGGCCACCTCGTGCCGGATGAACGCAATGACCGCCAAGCCGACCCGCCAGCGCATGCCCGAGCGGCGCGCCGATTACCTCCGCTTCGAGCGCATCCCGACGCGCTGGATGGACAACGACGCCTACAGGCACGTCAACAACGTCGTGTACTACTCGTTCTTCGACACCGTCGTGAACCGCATGCTGATCGAGGCCGGCGTGCTCGACATCGCCGCCAGCCCGGCCGTCGGGCTGGTGGTGGAGACCGGCTGCAGCTATTTCAGCCCGATCGCCTTCCCCGACGAGGTGCATGCCGGAATGCGCGTGGCACATCTCGGTCGGTCCAGCGTGCGCTACGAGATCGGGCTGTTCCGCAACGACGCCGACAGCGCCTCCGCGCAGGGCCATTTCGTCCACGTCTATGTCGATCGCGTCAGCAGCCGGCCGACGACGTTGCCGGAGCCGTTGCGCGCGGCGCTGCTGCCGCTGTGCCGCGCGGCGCCGTAGCGCCTCAGACGTCGAGGTTGGCAACCTTCAGCGCGTTGCCGACGATGAACTCGCGCCGCGGCTCGACCACGTCGCCCATCAGCGTGGAAAACACCTGCGCCGCGTCCTCCACGTCGCCCACCTTCACCTGCAGCAGCGTGCGCACCGCCGGGTCGAGCGTGGTCTTCCACAGCTGGTCGGGGTTCATCTCGCCAAGCCCCTTGAACCGCTGCACCGTCAGCCCCCGCCGGCCATGCGCCAGGATGCGCTCGAACGCCGCCGCCGGGCCGGCCACCGTGACCTCCTGCGCGTCCAAGCGCAGCGTCGCCGGCGTCGCGAACCGCTGCGCCAGCCAGGTCGTGCGGTCGGCCAGCCAGCGCGCCTCGGCGCTGCGCAGCGTCGCGGCGTCCAGCAGTATGCCGCTCGGCCACGCCGCGCACGATGCGCGCGAGCGTCAGCCCGCCGGCGTCCGCCGCCACCTTCCAGCCCCGCTCGGCCGGCAGCGAGATCGCATCCAGCCGCTGCACCAGCACCTGCGCCGCCGCCGTCGCCTGGGCCGCGTCCGGCATCAGCGCGCCGGCGATCGCCGCCTGCTCGACCAGCGGCACCGGCGCGGCGGTGGCGAGCCGGCGCAGCCGCAGCGTCGCCTCGCGCAGCCACGCCGATTCCGCGCCGCAGCGCCTCGCCCTCCAGCACGCGGCCGTCGGCATAGGAGAGCCTCGCCTCGGCCAGCGCCTTGTCGAGCAGAAACCGCTCCAGCGCCGCATCGTCCTTCAGGTAGCGTTCGTCGTTGCCGCGCTTGGCGCGATACAGCGGCGGCTGCGCGATGTAGAGGAAGCCGCGCTCGATCAGTTCCGGCATCTGGCGGAAGAAGAACGTCAGCAGCAGCGTGCGGATATGCGAGCCGTCCACGTCGGCGTCGGTCATGATGACGATGCGGTGGTAGCGCAGTTTCGCGATATCGAAGCCGCCCTGCTCCGGCTCGCCGCGGCCGATGCCGGTGCCGAGTGCGGTGATCAGCGTGCCGATCTCCGGCGCTGCCCAGCATGCGGTCGAAGCGCGCGCGCTCGACGTTCAGGATTTTTCCTTTCAGCGGCAGGATCGCCTGGAACTTGCGGTCGCGGCCCTGCTTGGCGGAGCCGCCGGCGCTGTCGCCCTCGACGATGAACAGCTCGCAGCTGCGCCGGATCGCGCTCCTGGCAGTCGGCGAGCTTTCCGGGCAGCGTGGAGATGTCGAGCACGCCCTTGCGCCGCGTCAGTTCGCGCGCCTTGCGTGCCGCCTCGCGCGCCGCCGCCGCGTCCATCACTTTCTGGATGATCGCGCTTGCGCTTCCTTCGGATGCGTCTCGAACCAGTGGCCGATGGCATCGGCGACCGCCGCCTGCACCACCGGCTGCACCTCGCTGCTGACCAGTTTCTCCTTCGTCTGCGAGGAGAATTTCGGATCGGGCACCTTGACCGACAGCACCGCGGTCATGCCCTCGCGCATGTCGTCGCCGACCAGCGCAAGATGTTCCTTCTTGCCCATGCCCTCGGCGTATTTCGTCACCACGCGGGTCAGCGCCTGGCGGAAGCCGGCGAGGTGCGTGCCGCCGTCGCGCTGCGGGATGTTGTTGGTGAAGCACAGCATGGTCTCGTGGAAACTGTCGTTCCACGACAGCGCGAATTCCACGCGGATGCCGTGCGGGCCGTCGGCGGTGGCGACCGTGATCGGCGGCGTGAACACCGCGACTTTCGCGCGGTCCAGCCACGCGACGAACGCCACCAGCCCGCCGTCGTAGCGGAACACGACCTCCTGCGCCGGCGGATGCCGTTCGTCGCGCAGCACGATGCAGAGGCCGGAGTTGAGGAAGGCCAATTCGCGCAACCGCCGTTCCAGCACCGCGAAGTCGAACTCGGTGTGCGTGAAAGTTGCCGGGCTGGGCTTGAAGATCACCTCGGTGCCGCTCGGCCGGTCGGCCGGGCCGACGATCGCCAGCGGCGCCTCGGCGTCGCCGTTGCGGAAACGGATGAAGTGCGTCGTGGCCGTTGCGCCAGATGCGCACTTCCATCCATTCGGAGAGCGCGTTCACCACCGCGGCGCCGACGCCGTGCAGGCCGCCCGAAACCTTGTAGGAGTTCTGGTTGAACTTGCCGCCGGCATGCAGCCGCGTCAGCACCACTTCGGTCGCCGAGACGCCTTCCTCGGCGTGGATGTCGGTCGGGAATGCCGCGGCCGTCGTCGCGCACCGTCACGCTGCCGTCGCCGTTCAGCGTCAGCTCGACCCGTGTGGCGAACCCGGCCTGCGCCTCATCGACGGCGTTGTCGATGATCTCGAAGGCCATGTGGTGCAGGCCGGAGCCGTCATCGGTGTCGCCGATATACATGCCCGGCCGCTTGCGCACGGCGTCGAGGCCGCGGAGGACGGAAATCGAGGAGGCGTCGTAGGCGTCGGACTCGGGCGGTCGGCGCGGCGTCATCGCTCATGCCGGCAGGGTGCTCCAGGGCTGTGCGGGATCAGCAAACATATAGCAATTCCGCGGGCTTTGCCACAGGGGTATCACGCACTCGCAACGGCGAAATCCGCGTCCGGCAGCAGGCTTCCATCCGCCACGCGCAATGCTTCCGCCTGCCCGCGCAAGCGGAGGAAAGCGTCGCGATCGGTGCCGGTCAGGAACGATCTGCGCCGGCAGACGCAGCAGGGCCGCGAACAGCGCCGCGCGGCGGTCGGGGTCGAGATGCACCGCCGGCTCGTCCAGCAGCAGCAGCGGCGCGAAGCCGCGCGACTGCGGCGAGCAGCGCGGCATGGCCGAGCACCACGCCGATCAGCAGCGCCTTCTGCTGGCCGGTGCTGGCCTGCTCGGCGGGCAGCGAGCCGGTCGGCGTCGGCGAGCGCCATGTCGGCGCGATGGGCGCCCAAGGCGGCGGTGCCGGCGGCGGCGTCGCGCGCGCGGTTGGCGGCCAGCCCGGCGCGCAGCCAGTCCTCGACGGCCAGCGCCGGAACAGCCGGCCAGGCGCTCGGCGATCGGGCAGCGCAGCGCGATGCGGGCGGCCGGGAAGGGGGCGGCGGCGCCGGTCGCCAGCGCCGCGTTGAGCCGTGCGACCAGCGCGGCGCGCGCAGCGGTCACCGCGACCGCATGGCGCGCCATCGCATCCTCGAGGCCGGCGAGCCAGGCGGGATCCGCGCCGCCGGACGCCAGCAGCCGGTTGCGGCTCGCCATCGCCGTGTCGTAGGCGCCGACCTCGCGCGCGTGCGCCGGTTCCAGCGCATACACCAGCCGGTCGAGGAAGCGGCGGCGGCCGGCGGCCCCTTCCTGGAACAGCCGGTCCATCTGCGGCGTCAGCCACACCGCGGCGACGCGCGCCGCCACCTCGGCCTGGCTGCGCGGCGCCGCGCCGTCGAGGCGGAAGACGCGCCGGTCGGCCGGTCCCTCCGGCGGCGTGCCGGTGCCGATGTCGACCTCGCCCGCGGGCGTGGCGAGCCGTCCCGCCACGGCCAAGCTGCCGCTCGCCCCCGTCCCCGCCGCGCCAGGTCGGCGATGCGCGCGCCACGCAGCCCGCGGCCGGGGACGAGCAGAGAGATCGCTTCCAGCAGGTTGGTCTTGCCGCTGCCGTTCGGCCCCCACAGCAGCGCGATCCGCTGCGACGGGCGCCAGGTCAGCGCGGCGTAGCAGCGGAAATCGGTGAGCGTCAGACGCAGCAGGCGCAGCGCAGGCGCGGGCACATCTAGACGCGCATCGGCATCAGCACATAGAGCGCGCTGGCATCGCCGGCGTCGCGCACGATGGTCGGCGCCGCGCCGTCGGAGAAGCAGAACTCCACCTCGTTGCCCACCTGGTCGGTGATGTCGTTGAGGTAGCGGGCCTGGAAGCCGATCTCCAGCGGCGAGGCGTCGTATTTCACGTGCTCGCCGTCCAGTTCCTCGGTGGCGGTGCCCTGGTCGGGGCTGGAGGCCGACAGCACCAGCAGGTTGCGCCCGAGCGACAGTTTCACCGGCCGCGACCGCTCCGCCGAGATCGCCGCGACGCGCGCCACCGCGTCGGAAAAATCCTTCTTGCCGACCCGCAGCACCTTGTCGTTGTCGCGCGGGATGACGCGCTCGTATTCCGGGAAGGTGCCGTCGATCAGCTTGCTGGTCAGCGTCACCGCGCCGACGCGGAACTGGATGCGCGTGTCGGACAGCGCGATCTCCACCTCGCCGCTCATTTCATCCAGCAGCTTGCGCAATTCGGTGACGGTCTTGCGCGGCACGATCACGCCCGGCATGCCGCCCGCACCCTCCGGCAGCGGCTCCTCGACGCGGGCGAGGCGATGGCCGTCGGTGGCGACGGCGCGCAGCACTTTCGCCCCGTCGCTTTCGGTCGCATGCAGGAAGATGCCGTTGAGGTAGTAGCGCGTTTCCTCGGTCGAGATGGCGAAGCGGGTGCGGTCGATCAGCCCGCGCAGGTGCTGCGCGCTCAGCGCGAAGCGGTAGGGCAGGGTGCCGGCCGTCATCGAGGGAAAATCGTCGATCGGCAGCACCACCAGGCTGGTGGTGTAGCGCCCGGCGCGCAGCGCCAGCTGAGCGTCGCCGCCGGAATGCTCGAGCTGCACCTCCGCCCCCTCGGGCAGCTTGCGGACGATCTCGTACAGCGTCGCCGCGGGCGCGGTGCAGGCGCCGTCGGCCAGGCTGCTCGCCGGCACGTCCTCGACCACCGCGATCTCCATGTCGGTCGCGGTCAGCCGCAGCCGCGTGTCGTGCGCCTCGATCTTGACGTTGGCGAGGATCGGGATGGTGTTGCGCTTCTCGACCACGCTCTGCACATGGGTCAGCGCCTTGAGCAGCGACGCCCGGTCGGCCTTGATCTTCATGGCAGCGGCATCCTCACTGGACCGGACCCATTTCGCCGGCGCCGGCCTTGCGGCCGAATCGCGGGTCCGCCAGTGTAGCGATGGCCCGGCGCGCCGCAAGCGCCTCGACGCGCGCCGGTCAGCTTTCCAGCATGCGGCGGAGCAGCTCGACGTCCTCGGCGAAGGCCACGTCGCGCTGCATCAGCTCGCCGACGCGCTGCACCGCATGCATGACCGTGGTATGGTCGCGGTTGCCGAACTTGCGGCCGATCTCCGGCAGCGAGCGGCTGGTCAGCTGCTTGGCGAGGAACATCGCCACCTGCCGCGGCCGCGCCACCGCCGCGCGCCCGGCGCGCCGAGAACATGTCGGTCAGCCGGATGTTCCAGTGCTCGGCCACCCGCTTCTGGATTTCCTCGATGGTGACGCGCCGGTCGTGCGCCTTGAGGATGTCGTGCAGCACCTCCTGCGTGGTCTCCAGCGTGATCGCACGGCCGAACAGGTTGGCGTGCGCGATCAGCCGGTTCAGCGCGCCCTCCAGTTCGCGCACGTTGGAGGTGATCTTGTGGGCAAGGAATTCGACGACCTTCGGCGGCACGGCCACGCCGGCCCGCGCCGCCTTGGCCTCCAGGATGGAAATGCGCAGCTCGTAGGTGGTGGCGTGCAGATCGGCGACCATGCCGCAGCCGAGCCGGGTGCGGACACGGTCCTCCAGCCCCGACAGATCCGAGGGCGACTTGTCGGCCGACACCACGATCTGCTTGCCGGCATCGACCAGCGCGTTGAAGGTGTGGAAGAATTCTTCCTGCGTCGCGTCCTTGCCGATGAGGAATTGCAGGTCGTCGATCATCAGGACATCGACGCTGCGCAATTGTTCCTTGAACTCCATGGTCGCCTGGCTGCGGATCGCGGCGATGAAGCGGTACATGAACCGTTCGGCCGACATGTAGGCGACACTCGCCGGTCGCGGCCGGCACGCGCGGCCGCCGAGTTCCCAGGCGATCGCGTGCATCAGGTGCGTCTTGCCGAGCCCGACGCCGCCATAGAGGAACAGCGGGTTGAAGCCGGCATAGGCGGGTTGTTCGGCGACCCGGCGGGCGCAGGCATAGGCGAACTCGTTCGGCTTGCCGACCACGAAGCTGTCGAAGGTGAAGCGCGGGTCGAGCGCGGCTTCGCCGCTGCGCTCGCCGCGGTCGGCCGGCGGCGCGGCGTCGGCGGCCCCGGCCGGCATGGCGGCGCTCGGGGCTGGCTCGGCGTCGCCGATGCCCTCGCCGACGCGGATATCGACGCGGCGGATGCGGCGGTTCTCCGCCTGCCAGAGCGCATTCAGCCGGTCACCGTAATGGTTGCGCACCCAGTCTCGCAGGAAGCGGTTCGGCAGGCGGACGGTGACCTCGTCGCCGTCGAGGCCGCCCAGCGACATCTGGCGCAGCCAGGTGCGGTATTCGACTTCCCCCACCTCGCTCTGCAGGCGACCGCGCACCCGCGCCCACTGTGCGGCGAGAGGCGGTTCGTCGAGGCCCGCATGTCCGCTCACGCTGTCGATCTCGCGCACGCTAGCCCCTGGCATCGGCCCCGCACTCCCCCCCGACGAGGCCGGTCCCCGCCGGCCGCCCTGACAACGCCCGCCCTGACGTCCGGAATGACACCCGGATCGCTCTTGAAATGGCGGCGGCGGGCCGCCAACAGAGAAATGACTAAGCCGAAACCGCGTCCCTGGCAATAGAAAACTCACCGCGCAAGTCATCTGTTAGTAAAAATACCCGATAGGCGCACAAAACACCACCCAAACAAATATTCAGGGCCAATTATTACCGAAATTTCCGTACGGCACGGCAGGCAAACGTCATGCGTCGCGCCCTGGTGCCGGCCAGGGCACCGGACGGCGGCGAAAGGGTCAGGCGGTGGGCAGCGACTTGATGCGCGCGGACAGGCGCGACAGCTTGCGCGTGATGGTGTTGCGGTGAACCACACCCTTGCCGGCGGCCCGCTGCAGCTCCGGCTGCGCAACGCGCAGCGCCTCGGCCGCGGCGGTGCGATCGCCGCTGGCGATCGCCGTCTCGACCTTCTTGACGAAGGTGCGCATGCGCGACTTGCGCGTGCGGTTGCGCTCCGTGCGGCGTTCGGTCTGGCGGATGCGCTTGCGCGCCGATGCGTTGTTAGCCATGGCTCTCTTCAAAAAAACGAGGGACGCACGCCCGGAAGTTGCGGCGTCAGCGCTGCGTCAGATCCGGGGCCGGCTTGCAGGAACACGCTTGATAGGCACAGTCGCCGGACGAGTCAAGGAAGGGCTCCTCACCTCGCACCGAAGTTGGCGCGACGCTTCTCGATGAAGGCGGCCATGCCCTCGCGCTGGTCGGGCGTGCCGAACAGCGAGAGGAACAGTGCGCGCTCGGCGCGCACACCCTCGCTCAGCGTCGTCTCGAAAGCGCGGTTCACCGCCTGCTTGGCGAGCGTGACCGCCACCGGCGAGAGCGAGGCGATGCGTTCGGCGATCTTGATCGCTTCGGCAATCAACGTGTCGGCGGGGAAGATTCTCGCGACCAGATTGCAGCGTTCCGCCTCGGTCGCGTCCATCATGCGCCCGGTCAGCACCATGTCCATCGTCTTGGCCTTGCCGGCCGCGCGCGCCATCCGCTGCGAGCCGCCGGCGCCCGGAATGACGCCGAGATTGATCTCCGGCTGGCCGAATTTCGCCGTGTCGGCGGCGACGATGATGTCGCACATCATGGCGAGTTCGCAGCCGCCGCCAAGCGCGAACCCGGCGACCGCGGCGATGGTGGGCTTGCGCATGCCGAGGATGCGTTCCCAGCGTTTGCCGATCCAGTCGTCTTCCAGCACCGCGGGATAGGTGCGGTCCTTCATCTCCTTGATATCGGCGCCGGCGGCAAACGCCTTTTCCGAGCCGGTGAGCACGACCGCGCCGATCTTCCCGTCCGCCTCGAACGCGGCCAGCTGGCTGCCGAGTTCCTCCATCAACTGATCGCACAGCGCGTTCATCGCCTGCGGCCGGTTGAGCCGGATCAGCCCGACGCGGCCGTGCGTCTCGACCAGGATCGTCTCGAAACCGGCCATCTTCGTGCTCCTCGGCTGATCCGTGCGGGGCGCCTCTGTAGCTAGCGCTGGGTGCGCGGGCAATAGAAGCTGCTGCGTGCCGACTGCACGACACGCCGTACGCCGGCGCAGCCCGGCGGTCCCGGACAGACGGCGCATTTCTCGCCCTCGCGGCCATAGACGCGTCCAGGCGTGCTGAAAATAGCCGAGTTCGCCGTCCGGCTGCACATAGTCGCGCAACGAGGAGCCGCCGGCCGCGATCGCTTCCTCCAGCACCGCGCGGATGGCGGGCACCAGCCGCGCGGCGCGCGCGCCGGGCACGGTCTGCGCGCTGCGCAGCGGGCTGATCCCGGCGCGAAACAGCGCCTCGCAGACATAGATGTTGCCGAGCCCGGCGACGGTGCGCTGGTCGAGCAGCGCCGCCTTGATCGGCGTGCGTCGTCCCGCGAGTGCGGCCGACAGGAATGCCGGCGTGAACGCGGCGTCCAGCGGCTCCGGTCCCAGGCCGGCGAGCAGGCGATGCGCGTCTTCGGCGTCGGTCGGCACCAGATCGATCGAGCCGAAGCGGCGCGGATCGACGAAGCCGACGCGCCAGCCGTCGTCGGTCTCGAAGCGCAGATGCTCGTGCGGCGGCGGCGCAGCGCCGTCGGCGGGCGCCAGCACGATGCGGCCGGACATGCCGAGATGGATCAGCACGCTGTCGCCGCCGGCGAGCCGCATCAGGATGTATTTGGCGCGGCGGCGGAAGCCGGCGACGCGCGCCCCATTGAGCCGCGCGGCCAGGCCGGGCGGGAACGCCCAGCGCAGGTCGGGGCGGGCGATGGCGGCACGGCGCAGCGTGCGGCCCTCCAGCCGTGCCTGCAGGCCGCGCATCACGGTCTCGACCTCGGGGAGTTCCGGCATGGCAGGCGATCAGGCTATAGCTGGCGGCGATGAGCGACAACCCCGCACCCGCGACCGTCGATTTCGGCTACCGCAGCGTGCCGCCGGAGGCGAAGCGCGGCCTGGTGCGCGACGTGTTCGAGAGGGTGGCGCGGCGCTACGACCTGATGAACGACCTGATGTCGCTCGGCGTGCATCGCGCCTGGAAGCGGGTGTTCGTGACCGCGCTCGATCCGCGGCCCGGGCGGCGTCTGCTCGACCTTGCCGGCGGCACCGGCGACATCAGCTTCGGCTGGCTGGCGCGCGGCGGCGGGCCGGCGCTGCTCGCCGACATCAACCCCGCCATGCTCGCGGTCGGGCGCGACCGGGCCGCGGCACGCGGGCGGCTGCACGATCTTTGCTTCGTTGTCGCCGATGCCGAGTGCCTGCCGTTGCCGGACGCGGTGACGGACGTGGTCGCGATCGCGTTCGGCCTGCGCAACTGCACCGACAAGGCGGCGGTGCTGGCCGAGGCGCGGCGGGTGCTGCGGCCAGGCGGGCGGTTTTTCTGCCTGGAGTTCAGCCGCGTGCAGGTGGCCGCGCTGCAACCGCTCTACGACGCCTGGAGTTTTTCCGTCGTCTGCCGCGGCTGGGGGAAATGGTGGCGGGCGACCGGCCGAGCTACCAGTACCTTGTCGAGAGCATCCGCACCTTCCCCGACCAGGAAACGCTCGCCGGCATGATGGAGCGGGCCGGGCTGGCGCGGGTGCGGGTGGAAAACCTCTCCGGCGGCATCGCCGCGATCCACAGCGGCTGGCGGCTGTGAGCCTCGCGGGCGCGCGCGTGCTGCTGATCGTCGCCGGCGGCATCGCCGCCTACAAGGCGCTGGAACTGGTGCGGCTGCTGCGGCGCGAGGGCTGCGCCGTCACCGCCGTGCTGACCGCGGGCGGGGCGCAGTTCGTCACCGCGCTGTCGCTGCAGGCGCTGACCGAGGCGCGCGTCTATACCGACCTGTTCTCGCTGACCGACGAGAGCGAGATGGGCCATATCCAGCTCTCGCGCGCCGCCGACCTCGTGGTGGTGGCGCCGGCCTCGGCCGACATGCTGGCGAAGATGGCGGCGGGGCTGGCCGACGACCTGGCGAGCACGCTGCTGCTGGCGACCGACAAGCGCGTGCTGGTGGCGCCGGCGATGAACGTGCGCATGTGGCAGCATGCCGCGACCGCCGCCAACATGGCCACGCTCGCCGCCCGCGGCGTCGCCGTGGTCGGGCCGGAGGAGGGCGCGATGGCGTGCAACGAGTTCGGCCCCGGCCGGCTCGCCGAGCCGCCGGCGATCCTCGCCGCCATCGCCGCCCTGCTGGCGCCGCAGGCGCGTCCGCTGGCCGGAAAACACGTGCTGGTGACCAGCGGGCCGACGCACGAGCCGATCGACCCGGTGCGCTACCTCGCCAACCGCAGCAGCGGCCGGCAGGGCCACGCGATTGCCGCGGCGCTGGCCGCGCTCGGCGCGCGGGTGACGCTGGTGAGCGGGCCGGTGGCGATCGCCGACCCGCAAGGCGTCGCCGTCCGCCGTGTCGAGACCGCCGCCGAAATGCTCGCGGCCTGCGAGGCGGCGCTGCCGGCCGACGCCGCCGTCTGCGCCGCCGCCGTCGCCGACTGGCGGGTGGCGGAGGCCGCGGCGCGCAAGCTCAAGAAGACGCCGGGCGGCCCGCCGCCCGCGCTCGCGCTGGTGCCCAACCCCGACATCCTCGCGACCCTCGCCGCACCTGGGCCGCTGCGCCCGCGGCTCGTCGTCGGCTTCGCGGCGGAGACGGACGACGTCGAGCGCCATGCCGCGGAGAAGCGCCGCCGCAAGCGCTGCGACTGGATCGTCGCCAACGACGTGAGCGCGGCGGGCGGCGCGATGGGCGGGACGGAGAACGAAGTGCATCTGCTGACCGAAGCCGGGTTCGAGCATTGGCCGCGCGCCGCCAAGGCGGAGGTGGCACGTCGCCTCGCGCAGCGGATCGCCGAGGCGCTGGCGTGACCGTGCCGGTCGACGTGCGCCGCCTGCCGCACGGCGCGGGGCTGCCCCTGCCGGCCTACGCCACCGCCGGCGCGGCCGGGATGGACCTGCTCGCCGCGGTGGACGCACCGCTTACCATCCCGCCGGGCGGGCGCGTGCTGGTGCCGACCGGGATCGCGGTGGCCTTGCCGCCGGGCTACGAGCTGCAGGTGCGCCCGCGCTCCGGGCTGGCGCTCCGGCACGGCATCGTGCTGCCCAACAGTCCCGGCACGGTCGATGAGGATTATCGCGGCGAACTGCTGGTGATCGTGATGAACGCCGGCGACGCGCCGTTCGCCATCGAGCGCGGCATGCGCATCGCCCAGGCGGTGCTCGCCCCGGTGGTGCGGGCGCGCTGGCACGAGGTGGAGTCGCTGCCGCCTTCCGGCCGCGGCGAAGGCGGGTTCGGCAGCACCGGCGTGCGCTAGAGACCGTCACGAAACGGCAACATCCGCCGGGCGTGACACGGGGTCGTGTACCGCGGTACACGGCGCCTGCCCCTGTCCGTGGTAGCGCCCGCATGTCGAGCACCGTCCTTCCGGTCCTGGCCCACGGCAGGCGCCTGCCGAACGCCTGGGACCTCGCCGCCCTGCTGGGCGTGTTCGCCGTCATCGTCGCGGTCGTCCACGTCACGCCCGGCACGTTCAAGCCGATCGCCGCGCCCGACGCGCTGGCGATCAGCCTCGATCCGTCGGTGCTGCCGGGCTACGCGCTGCGCACCACGATGCGCATGTTCGCGGCGCTGGCGGCCTCGCTGCTGTTCACCTTCACCTACGCGCCGCTGGCGGTGAAGAGCCGGCGCGCCGGGCTGGTGATGATCCCGATCCTCGACGTGCTGCAATCGGTGCCGATTCTCGGTTTTCTCTCCTTCACCACCGTCTTCTTCATGTCCCTGTTCCCCGGCCGCGTGATGGGGCTGGAACTGGCCGCGATCTTCGCGATCTTCACCAGCCAGGCCTGGAACATGGCGTTCAGCCTCTACCAGTCGCTGACCACGGTGCCGCGCGACCTGGACGAGGCGACCCGCAGCTTCCGCCTCACCGGATGGCAGCGGTTCTGGCGGCTCGACGTGCCGTTCGCCATGCCGGGCCTCGTCTGGAACACCATGCTGTCGATGTCGGGCGGCTGGTTCTTCGTGGTCGCCTCGGAGGCGATCACGCTCGGCGACAAGACCTGGACGCTGCCCGGCATCGGCTCCTACGTCGCGATGGCGCTCGACAAGCGCGACCTCGCGGCGGTCGGCTGGGCGATCCTCGCCATGCTGGTGGTGATCGTGCTGTACGACCAGCTGCTGTTCCGCCCGCTGGTCGCCTGGTCGGCGAAATTCCGCTTCGAGGTCGTCGCCGGCGCGGTCGCCGAGGACCCGTGGGTGCTGAAGCTGGTGCGGCGCACGCAGGTGCTGAGCGCAGCGGCGGACGGGCTGGCGGAGGCGTTCGCGACCGTCACGCGGCTGCGCATCGGCCGCCCGGCGCGCCGGGCGGCGGCGGCGAGCGCCCACACGCGCGCCGGGGACGCGGTGTTCTTCGCGATCGTCGCCGTGGTGGCGCTGGCGGCGGCGTGGCGGGTGGTCGGCTACATCGCGGCGAACCATATCGGCTGGGGCGATCTCGGCGAGACGCTCGCCCTCGGCGCCATCACGCTGCTGCGCGTGGTGGTGCTGATCGCGCTGGCGACCGTGGTGTGGGTGCCGATCGGCGTCTGGCTCGGGCTGCGGCCGGCCTGGGCGCGGCGCATCCAGGTGGTCGCGCAGTTCCTGGCCGCGTTCCCGGCCAACCTGCTGTTCCCGATCTTCGTCGTGGTGATCGTGCGATACCGTCTGAGCCCCGATATCTGGCTGACGCCGCTGATGATCCTGGGGACGCAGTGGTACATCCTGTTCAACGTGATCGCCGGCGCCTCGGCGTTTCCCGGCGATCTGCAGGAGGTGGCGAAGAACTTCCGCGTCGGCGGCTGGCTGTGGTGGCGCCGTGTGATGCTGCCGGGGATTTTCCCGTATTACATCACCGGCGCGATCACCGCGTCCGGCGGCTCGTGGAACGCCGCGATCGTCGCGGAAGTGGCGACCTGGGGCAACGACAAGCTGTCCGCGCACGGGCTCGGCGCCTATATCGCCCACGCCACCGACGCCGGCGACTTCCCGCGCATCGTGCTCGGGGTCGCGGTGATGTCGCTCTACGTGCTCGGCTTCAACCGCGCGCTGTGGCGTCCGCTCTATGCCTACGCGACCCGCCGCCTCACCCTGGACTGAGAGGGACCGTCATGGACGCCACCGCCACGGCCGCCGCCCCGCTGCTGGAGGTCCGCGCCTGCTGTCAGTCCTATCACAAGGACAGCACGGCCGACCTGCTGGTGCTGGAGGACGTGAACCTGATGCTGCACGCCGGCGAGATCGTCGGGCTGCTCGGCCGCTCCGGCTCCGGCAAATCGACGCTGCTGCGCATCGTCTCCGGCCTGCTGGCGCCGACCGCGGGCGAGGTGCGCTGGCGCGGCGCCCCGGTCAGCGGCCCGGCGCCGGGCGTCGCCATGGTGTTCCAGAGTTTTGCGCTGTTTCCCTGGCTGACGGTGCGGGAGAACGTCGAACTCGGGCTGGAGGCGCTGAGCGTGCCGCGCGCCGAACGCGAGAAACGGGCCGAGGCGGCGATCGACCTGATCGGGCTTGGCGGCTACGACGGCGCGTATCCAAAGGAGCTTTCCGGCGGCATGCGCCAGCGCGTCGGGCTGGCGCGCGCGCTGGTCGTGCATCCCGACCTGCTGGTGATGGACGAGCCGTTCAGCGCGCTCGACGTGCTGACCGCGGAGACGCTGCGCACCGACCTGATCGATTTGTGGTCGGAGGGCAAGCTGCCGATCAAATCGGTGCTGATGGTGACGCACAACATCGAGGAGGCGGTGCTGATGTGCGACCGCGTCCTGGTGTTCTCGGCCAATCCCGGCCGGATCGCGAGCGAGCTGCGCGTGCCGTTCGCGCATCCGCGCAACCGGCTTGATCCGGCGTTCCGGCAGATGGTGGACGACATCTACGCGCTGATGACGCGCCGCGCGCCGGCGCAGCCGCAGCGCCCCGCCGCCGTGGCGCCGCAGGACGCGACCTTCGCGACGCCGCTGCATCCGGTCTCCACCAACCTGCTCGCCGGCCTGATCGAGACGGTGGCCGCGCCGCCCTATGACGGCCGCGCCGACCTGCCGGCGCTCGCCGCGGCGCTGCAACTGGAGGCCGACGAATTGCTGCCGCTCGGCGAGACGCTGCAGCTGCTCGGCCTGGGCGTGCTGGAAGAAGGCGACATCAGGCTGAACGAGTCCGGGCGCGAATACGCGCAGGCAAACACCGAGCGGCGCAAGGCGATCTTCGCCGCGGCGCTGCGCGCGCACGTGCCGCTGGTCGCCGCGATCCGGCGCACGCTGGACGAGCGCTGGAACCATCGCGCCTCGGCGGTGCGATTCCGCGACGAACTGGAAGACCACATGTCGCCCGACTACGCCGAGGACACGCTGCGCACCGCGATCTCCTGGGGCCGCTACGCCGAGCTTTACAGCTACGACGAGGAGGCGCAGCAGTTCAGCCTTGAGGATGTCGAAGCCTCAGCATAGCATTCCCGGCAGCAGGCGGAGTTCGCCTCCTGAAATCCGGGGTTCCTCGTGAAATGGCTGATGTGGCTGGTTCTGACGGCCGCCGGCGTTGTCTGTGTCACGATTTCGGGCCTGGCAGCCGCAATTGCCTTCGGGACTGCGCCGCCGCCGGGGGAGATGGCCTCGGTCAGCGCGCCGATGCGGCTGGTCGACTTCACCGACCTGCCCAAGCCGCGACAGTTCACGGCACGCGACGGCGTCAGCCTGACCTATCGCCTCTATCCGCATGACGGCGAACGGGTCGTGGTGCTGATCCACGGATCTTCCGGCGAGAGCAGCGGCATGCACGCGCTGGCGCGCGCCATCGCGGCGGCCGGGTTTGCCGTCTATGTGCCCGACTTGCGCGGCCACAACGCCGACGGACGGCTCGGCGACATCGACTATCCGGGTCAGCTCGACGACGACCTTGCCGACCTGATGCACGTCGTCCGGCACGACCATCCGATGGCCTCCGTCAGTCTGGTGGGCCATTCGTCGGGCGGCGGGTTCGTGCTGCGCATCGCCGAGGGGCGGACGAGCGCGCTGTTCGCCCGCTACGTCCTGCTGTCCCCGGCGTTGCCGTACAATGCGCCGACGTGGCGGCCGGGTTCCGGCGGCTGGGCAAGTCCCTACAAGCTGCGCATCATCGCGCTGACGATCCTCGACAGGTTCGGCATTGGCTGGTTCCAGCATCTGCCGGTGGTGGCGTTCGCAGTCGCGCGCGATGCGCCGGTGCGGCTTGCCCCGACCTATTCCGCCGTGATGCTGCGCAACTTCGGCCCGCCACGCGATGGGCTGGCGCGGCTCGCGCAGGTGCGGGCGCCGATGGCGCTGCTGGTCGGCGCGGACGACGAGATCTTCTACGCCGACCGCTTCGCCCCGCTGCTGCATCCGCTCAAGACGGACCTGCCGATCCAGGTGGTGCCGGGCGTCGATCACATGGGGATGGTCACGCGGCCGGAGGCGCTGACCGAGGTGGTCGCGGCGTTGCGCTGACGCCGCGGCTGGTCAGCCTCCCTGAACGCGCGCAACACTCGCCCCGGACAGTGCGCGCGAGGGAGAACGACCATGCCACAGCCCGGCCACATCTCGGTCCTCGGCGTCCCGGACCCGGCGACGCTGGACGACGACCTGCAAGCGATCTGGGCGAAGTGCGTGGAAAAGCTCGGCTTCGTGCCGAACGTCTATGCCGCGTACAGCCTGCGTCCGCAGCGCCTGCGCCACTTCATGGCGATGTACAACGAGGTGATGCTGGCACCCTCCGGCCTGTCCAGGCTGGAGCGCGAGATGATCGCCGTCGTCGTCTCGTCGGCCAACCGCTGCTACTACTGCCTGGTGGCCCACGGCGCCGCGGTGCGGCGGCTCTCGGGCGATCCGGAACTCGGCGAGATGCTGGTGATGAACTACCGCGTCGCCAAACTGCCGGCGCGGCAGCGCGCCATGCTGGACTATGCGTGGAAGCTGACCACGGCGCTGCATCTGGTGGACGAGGCCGACCGCGCGGCGCTGCGCGCGCACGGGTGTTCCGCCGAGGACATTTTCGACCTCTCCGAAGTCGTCGCGTTCTTCAACCTGTCCAACCGCATGGCGGCGGCGACCGACATGATGCCCAACCGCGAGTACCACGCAGCCGACCGCTGACGCCTATCGCGCGGTCGGCGAGTCCAGGATCGTGCGCACCCGGTGGCCGACCTCGGCGGCGGAGAACGGCTTGCCGATCAGCGCCACGCCGGGATCGAGCCGTCCATGGTGGATGATGGCGTTGCGCGCATAGCCTGTGGTGAACAGCACCCGCAGGCCGGACCGGATCGTGCGCGCGGCATCGGCGAGCTGGCGGCCGTTCATTCCGCCGGGCAGGCCGACATCGGTGAACAGCAACTGCACCGCCGCCCCGCCTTCCAGCAGCGCCAGCGCAGAGGGTCCGTCGCCCGCCTCCAGCACCGCGTAGCCGAGGTCGCGGAGCATCGCCGCAGTCAGCGCGCGCACGTCGTCCTCGTCCTCCACCACCAGGATGCACTCGCGATCGCTGCCGGTCGGCACGGGGCTCGTCTCGGCCGCCGGCTCGCCGCCGCCGGTCCCGGCCAGCAGCCGCGGCAGATAGAGCTTCACCGTCGTGCCCTCGCCGGGCTCGCTATAGACCTTCACATGCCCGTCGGACTGCTTGATGAAGCCGTACACCTGCGACAGACCCAGGCCGGTGCCTTGGCCAATGCCCTTGGTGGTGAAGAACGGCTCGAACACCTTGTCCAGCACCTCGCGCGGCATCCCGCTGCCGGTATCGGTCACCGCCAGCATCACGTACTGGCCCGGCCGCAACTCCTGCTCGCCGCGGGCATAGGCTTCGTCCAGGAACGCATTCGCGGTCTCGATGGTGAGGTCGCCGCCGCCGGGCATGGCATCGCGCGCGTTGACGGCGAGATTGAGCAGCGCGTTCTCCAGCTGGTTCTCGTCCGCCGACACGCGCCACAACCCGCCGGCCAGCACCGTCTCGATGCGCACGCTCTCGCCGAGCGTCCGCGCCAGCAGTTCCGACATGCCGGCGACCAGCTTGTTCATCTCGATCGGCTTCGGCGCCAGCGGCTGGCGGCGGGCGAAGGCCAGCAGCCGCGCGGTCAGCGACGCCGCGCGCTGCGCGCCGGAGATCGCCGCCGCCACCAAGCGGTCGAGATCGGCGTCGAGCGGGCGGCCATTGCGCTCGGCGCGTGTGCGCAGCCGATCCAGGCTGCCGAGCACGATCTGCAGCAGGTTGTTGAAGTCGTGCGCCACCCCGCCGGTGAGCTGCCCGATCGCCTCCATCTTCTGCGCCTGTTGCAGGGCCGCCTCGACCTGTTCGCGCCGCGCGATCTGTTCCTCGAGCAGGCGGTTCGCGTCCGCGAGGTCACGGGCGCGGCCGGAAAGTTCCGCGTTGGCGTGCCCGAGTTCGACCTGCGAGACGCCCAGCACGCCGATCAGCAGCGCCGCCATGCCCAGCAGCAAGGCGATCGGACCATAGCGCTGGGCGCGCCGCAGCAGCGGTTCCTCCTGCGTCTGCAGCAGCACCGTGCCCAGCACGGTGCCGTCCTGGCTGACCGGCGCGGTCGCCTCGGGCGCGCCCTGCCGGCGCGGCGTCGCGCCGGCGCCGAGACGCGCGGGCAGTTGCGGCGGCGGAACGGGCGGGAAGCTCGCGAACAGCCGCCCGGCGGCATCATAAATGCCGGCCGCGACGATCTCGGGATTGGCGCGCAGCGCGCGGACATATTCCTGCGCCGCCTGCCGGTCGTCGAACGCCAGCGCCGCGGTCACCGTGGCGGCGAGGATCCGCGCCTGCGCCGTGACCTCGTCGCGCTTCTGCACTTGATAGGTATGATCGACATATCGCGCGAGCACGATGCCGGCGGCGAGCAGAGCCAGCGCGGCCACCAGGGCGAATCGCGGCGCCAGCTTCGACAATTTCGGCAGGCGCACCATTCCCGTCCCCTTCCCGCGCCGCTCATTGTGCACGGGGCCACACGCGCAGCGCCAGAGTGAGCAGCTTCGAACTGATGGTCAGCCGGTTCTCGGCCGCTTGCCGGTCGTCGATCTCGAAGCGCACGTGATCGTCGGCAAGCACGAGGTTGACGATGCCACGGGCGTTCGGCTCGGTCGCCGCATCGGTGAACGTCAGCACCGGCTTGCCGCGCACGGCCTCCAGCACTTGCGCGGGCGGCTGCGCGCCGGTGCTCGCCACATACAGGATCTGGCAGTCGGGATTGCCGCTGAGAGTCGCGAAGCGTTGCACCAGAATCGGGCGCCCCTCGACGCTCTGCCCCTTCACGGCGCGGTCCAGCACACTGCCGAACGGCTGCCCGCCGACCACGCAGAGATGGAAGGCGTCCGGCGGAATGGCGCCGCGTGGCCACACGACGAAGGCGGCGAACTTGTAGAGATACGTCGCCTTGACAGCGGTTTCGAGCGGGCTGTTTTCGGCGCGCGCCGCCGGTTGCCACAGCAGCGCCAGCAGATACGCGGCCGCCGCCGCCAGGCGGCGCCGCGGTCGGGACGGCGCCGCATCGGCCATCGCCGCCATCAGGCCGGGCGCGACCCGCACGCAGCGGCGCGGGGCCGTGCCGCCGCCCACTCCAGTGCGCCCGCAATCGGCCGGCATGGGATGTCCGCGGCATAGTCGCCTCTCATCCGCCTGGGCACCGGCAGCGGCCGCTCGGCAGCATCGCCCTGCGCGGCCCGCCGCCGCACGACGTCGCCAGCCATCGCAGGCGCAAGCCGGCATCTCTTTGCAACCGCGTTTCCCCCAGGCCCCATTCCTTCCGGCGATGTAAGAGACAGCAAGCCGCGCCGTCGGCAAGCCGCCAGGCAGCAGCCGGCGGCCGCGGCGCCGGGACGCGCGCTCAACTTTTCGTGTGCGTCGCGGGCGGTCGCGGTGGCGATCGCCTTGTGCGGACGCGTACGGGGCTGGATTCGGTCATCGCAACGGGTGTTCCGGGCGCCGCGACAGGCGTTCCGATACGGGCCGCGATGTGGTTCGCAGGGCGCTTTGCTTGTCGTGCCACCGGATCGATTGTAAAGGATGTTCATGATAAGCCAATCGGGGAGGGCGGCCGGGATGGACACGGCCGACTTGCGCATCGGACCTGCCGCCATTCCGTCGCATCGCGGCGGGCGCAACGATCGCCGCGCCGCGCCCCAGGGTGCCGCCGAGACGGTTGCGAGGCACGAATGATCGCCGCGCGACGCTGACGCGCCGAACCCCCGAGCGCGCATCGCATCCGCGGACCTCGACATTGCTCCTGACGGATCATCGGGCGACGGCGAACGCCGCCACAGCGCGCGGGCGCTGGCGCGTCAGACGGCGGCTGGCCGGCGGCGTGCTCGCCGTCGCGCTGACGGCGCAGGCCCGTCCCGGCCGCGCGCAGACGGTGGAAGAACTGCGGAACCTCTCGGTCGAGCAACTGGGCGAGATCCAGGTCACCTCGGTGGCGAAGTCGCCGCAGTCGCTCAGCGATGCTCCAGCCGCGATCTACGTCATCAGCCACGACGACATCATCCGCTCCGGCGCCACCACCATCCCCGAGATGCTGCGGCTGGCGCCCAACCTGGAAGTCGCGCAGCTCAACGCCACCAGCTACGCCATCTCCGCGCGCGGCTTCAATGTCGGCGACAATGCCAGCCTGTCGAACAAGCTGCTGGTGCTGATCGACGGCCGCAGCGTCTATTCGCCGATGTTCGGCGGCGTGTACTGGGACATGCAGAACGTGCTGCCCGAGAACATCGAGCGCATCGAGGTGATCAGCGGACCGGGGGCGGCGTTGTGGGGCGCCAACGCGGTCAACGGCGTCATCAACATCATCACCCGCGCCTCGGCCGACACGCAGGGCGGCGTGCTGACCCTGGGCGCGGGCAACTACGAGCGCGACGTCGCCGTGCAGTACGGCGGCCGACTCGCGCCCGACCTGACCTACCGGGCGTACGGGGAATATTCTGTGTTCAACTCATTCCCGCAATCCAACGGCCAAAGCGCCGGCGACGGCTGGTCGCAGCCGCAGGGCGGCTTCCGGCTCGACTGGGCGCCGCCGCACGACTCGGTGAGCTTGCAGGGCGACCTGTTCACCGCCGCGGAGGACCCGAACGGCTACATCTGGGGCCGCGACCTCGCGACCACCTGGCACCACCAGTTCGAGGACGGGTCGAGCGTGCAACTGCTCGCGTACTACGAGCAGGATGCAAGGACGGTCGAGAACGGCCCCGGCTTCTGGCTCACCACCTACGACATCGAATTGCAGCACAACTTCAATGTCGGCGGCTGGAACGATATCGTCTGGGGCGTGGGCGAGCGGTCCTTCAGCTACCAGTTCGAGAACACCGCGCTGGCGCTGGTGCCCTCGGCGCAGACCCTCAACCTCGCCAACATCTTCGCGCAGGACACCATCCCGCTGGGGCACCGCGTGAAGCTGACGCTGGGGCTGAAGCTGGAGGACGAGCCCTATGCCGGGCCGCAGGCGATGCCCAGCGTGCGCGTCGCCTGGACGCCTTTCGAACTCGACGCTGCTTTGGGCGGCGGTGTCGCGCGCCGTCCGCTCGCCCACGCCGATCGATGTCAATTTGCGCGAGTTCGCCGGGCCGGTGGACATCCTGAACGGATCGAGCGGCTTCCGGCCGGAGACGCTGACCGCCTACGAACTCGGCACGCGCATGCAGGTCTCGCCACGCGCGTCGTTTTCGATCTCCACGTACTACGACGTTTACGACCAGCTTCGCAGCATCGATCCGGCCGGCCCGGCTTCCGGCGCGCAATACCAGTTCGGCAACCTGATGACCGGCACGGTCTATGGCGTCGAACTGTGGGGCGATCTCCGGGTGACGGACTGGTGGCGGCTGAGCGCCGGCGTCAGCGCCCTGCATGAGGACTTCCAGTTCCTGCCTGGCAGTCTCACCGTCGCCGGCCTCGCCTTCGTCGCCGATGATCCGGGCCACCAGGCGTCGCTGCATTCGTCGATAAATTTCGGCGGTGGCGTCACCTGGGACGCCTATCTGCGCGAGGTCGGCGCGCTGCCCCATCCGGCGGTGCCGGGCTACGTCGAACTCGACACAAGGCTCGGCTGGGACATCACCAAGGCGTTGCAGATCTCGCTGTCGGGCTTCAACCTGCTGCAGCCGCGCCACCTGGAGTTCCTGGAAGCGGGCGTCACCACCGAGGTGCCGCGCAGCGTGTTCGCCCAGGCGCGCGTCCGCTTCTGACGCGCGACGCCGGCGCCGGTGCCGGTTTGACGAATGCATCGTTGCGGCACCGATGTCGACCGCATATGCTGCCGCGCGCCACCGGCGGGGCAGGCATGGATCGCGACGCGCAGGGCGAAGGTGCGGAGACGGCTGTTGCGCCGCGTTCCCGGCGGCGGCTCGCGGACCGCATCCTCACCGCCGTTCACGCCGCCTGCGACCAGGGGGAGCTGGACTTGGCCGACCAGTTGCTGCGCGTGCTGGAGACGCTGGTTGTCCGCCGCCCGCAATCGCCCGACGGGAACCGGCGCCGCGTGCTGGAGGCGCTGGTGGCGGCGCACGAACGGCTCTGGCAGCTGCGCCATCCGGAGGCCGGCGCGCCGTAGCTACGCGCCCCCGAACGGCAATGCGGCGGCGTCGCGCAGGATGGCCTCGGCCTCCGTCGTGTAGCCGCCCTCCGCCCGATGCAGCACGAGGCCGGGCAGCAGGACGCAGGGGCCGCGCCCGCCCCTGGTGCCGCGCAGCAGCAGCAGCCGGGCGGCGCGCCCGGCGCGCGGCCACAGCGGCAGCACCGCCGGGCTGCCGCAGCCGCAGGCGGCCAGCGCCGCCAGCGCCTCCGGCAGCGTGCCGGCGGCGATCGCCAGCGTCAGCGTGCCGCGGTGCCGCAGCCCGGCGGCCAGCCGTGCCGCCCACAGCGCGAACAGCCCCGATGCGCCCCGCCGGGCCGCCTCCTGCCCTGCGTCGGGCGAGCGCGTGCCGGACGGGTCGTGCCAGGGCGGGTTGGCGAACGCATGGTCGAACACGCCGTCGGGCCGCGCCTCGGCCAGATCGGCCTCGAAAACCGTCAGGGCGGCAAAACCGTTGGCGGCGATGTTGGCGCGCGCCAGCGCCGCCAGCGCCGTGTCGCGCTCGATGCCGACGCCGCCGATGCCGCCGACGCGCGCGGCGAGGCACAGCAGGCCGGCCCCGCTGCCGGTTCCCCCCTCCAGCACGCGGTCCCCGGCCTCTGCCGGGATGCTGGCGGCGAGCAGCACCGGCTCGATGCCGGTGCGGTGGCCGTCGGCCAGCTGGTCGTGGCGCACGCGCCCGCCGAGCAGGGTGCCCGCCATCAGCCCTCGCCGGCCTCGCGCAGCACGCGGCGGGCCTGCTGCTCGTCCTCGTCCGGGACGGCGAGGCGGCGCGGGAAGGCGCCGATGCCGCCCTCAACGGCGCTCATATGTCCGTCGAGCAGCACGCAATCGATGCCCGCGTCGCGCAGCAGCGCCATCAGGAAACTCAGCCGGACCTGGTCGTTGGTGCTGACGAGCACGCGCATGTCTGTCCCCCGCTCCGGCAAATCGCGGCCAAGACGTTGAATCTGCTCGCCTTGACCGGTCTTCCGCGGCGCCGATATGGTGCCGTGCCGGTATCGCGCCGCACAAGACCGTCCGTTCACCATGCCGGGAGGCCCCTTTGGGCGCAGCCACCGCGTTGTCCGCCGCGCCGCAAGCGGACCCGGGCGAGGATGCGCTGACCGCGCTGGTGGCGCTGGTGGGCGACGACATGGCGGCCTGCAACCGCGTCATCGTGGCGCGGATGGACAGCCCGGTGGCGCTGATCCCGCAGCTCGCCGCGCACATCGTCGCGGCCGGCGGCAAGCGGCTGCGGCCGGTGCTGACGCTGGCCGCCGCGCGCCTGTGCGGCTACGGCGGCGGCGCGCGCCATGTGCAGCTCGCCGCCTGCGTCGAGTTCATCCACACCGCCACCCTGCTGCACGACGACGTGGTGGACGACAGCAAGCTGCGGCGGGGCCTGGCCAGCGCCAACGCCGTGTTCGGCAACAAGGCCTCGGTGCTGGTCGGCGATTTTCTGTTCGCCCGCGCCTTCCAGCTGATGGTCGAGGACGGTGCGCTGGCGGTGCTGCGCATCCTCTCCGGCGCCGCGGCCACCATCGCCGAGGGCGAGGTGCTGCAGCTCGCGACCCAGAACGACCTGTCCACGCCGGTCGATCGCTACCTCGACGTGGTGCGCGGCAAGACCGCGGCGCTGTTCGCGGCGGCGTGCGAGGTCGGCGCGGTGGTGGCGAACCGGCCGGAGGCGGAGGCCGCTTCGCTGCGCGATTACGGCCTCAATCTCGGCATCGCGTTCCAGCTGGTCGATGATGCGCTCGACTACGCGGCCGATCAGGCGGTGCTCGGGAAAACCGTCGGCGACGATTTCCGCGAGGGCAAGATCACGCTGCCGGTGCTCGCCGCGTACGCCGCCGGCGATGCGTCGCAGCGCGCGTTCTGGCAGCGCACCATCGAGGCATCGGAGCAGACCGAGTCCGATCTCGATCACGCGCTGGCGCTGATGGCGGAGTGCGGCGCCATCCCGGCGACGCTTTCGCGCGCGACGGAGTTTGCGACGCTGGCCAAGCGCAGCCTCGGCGGCTTTGCCGACGGCGCCTTCCGCCGCGCGCTGCTGGCGGTGGCCGACTACACCGTCAGCCGCGCGCGCTGAGCGCGGGCGCGGTCACGTCGAACCGACGGCGCAGCGCACCCGGTTCCGTCCTGCCTGCTTGGCGCGATACAGTTCGCGGTCGGCCATCGCCACCAGCCCGGCCGGATCGGCCGCCCAGTCGTCGGAGACGTGCGCCGCGGCGACGCCGATGCTGATCGTGACCAGTCCCGCGGGGCTGTCGGGATGCTCCAGCCGCAGCATCTGCACCGCGTCGCGCAGCCGCTCGGCCACGTCGATGGCGCCGAACCGGTCGGTGCCGGGCAGGATGACCGCGAACTCCTCGCCGCCGTAGCGGGCGACCAGATCGCTCTGGCGACGGCAGGCCGTGCCTTCGAGGCAGCGCGCGATGCGGCGCAGGCATTCGTCGCCGGCCTGGTGGCCGAGCCGATCGTTGTACGCCTTGAAATGGTCGATATCGACCAGCAGCAGCGCCAGATGCGACGAGTCGCGCCCGATGCGCCGCCATTCCGTTGCCAGCGCCGCGTCGAGCCCACGGCGGTTGGCCACGCCGGTCAGCCCGTCGGTGGTGGCCAGCCCCTGCAGCCGCCGGTTGGCCGCTTCCAGCTTGGCGTTGGCCGCGCCGAGCGATTGCAGCAGTTGCTCGTTCTCCGCGTCGGCGCGCAGCAGGTTCACAGTCTGGCGATGCAGGTGCCGCACCGTCGCCGCCGCCGCCACGACGTTCAGCGCCACCAGCGCGGCGAACAGCAGATACTCCCGATCGGGATGCACCAGGCAGACCGCCAGCAGCGGCACCAGCGTCAGCAGCACCTGGCCGAGCGCCACCATCGGCACCGCATTGTTGCGCGCCGCGGCGCCGGCGAGGAATCCGGTCTGCACGGTGATGACGACGAGTTGCGTGAACGGGTCGGAAGTCACCAGCAGCACCGCGCTGACGCCGCCCCACAGCAGCGCCTGCGCCCAGGCGCCGACCAGGAACCGGCGCGCCCAGCGCGACGGCGGGTCGTCCGCCCGGCGGCGCCGAAAACGCCCGACGTCGAACAGCCGGCCGGCGAACACCAGCGTCGCCGCGGCGGTCCAGCCGAGCGCGAGGTCGGAGCCGGTGCGCAGCCAGGTGACGGCGCCGACCAGCAGCATCGCCGCGAGCGAACTGTACAGCGTCGCCGACTGCGCATAGAGCGTCCCGACCAGCCGCCACTCGGCCGCCGCGCCGAGTGCGCGCGATCGCGGCAGGATGACCCGGTCGATGCTGATGAGGAAACGCAACAGGTTCATTACCCGCGCTGGTGCAGGGATTGTCGCCGAGCAGTATCAGAATGATCCGGGCGGAGATAGCGAAATGACGTTTCGCTGGTAATCCAGTGACAGTTACGAAACGGCACCGGCTTCCGGCCGCACGGCGCGCGCTCAGCCGACCGCGGCGATCTTCTCCCGCCGCAGCTGCACCGCGAGCTCGTCCAGCGCGCGGCCGAACCCGTCCAGCACCGCGTCGATCTCGGCATCGCTGATGATCAGCGGCGGACTCAGGGCGAGCGTGTCGTTGAGCATCGCCCGGCCGATCACGCCGTGCGCTTCCAGCAGCTTTGCCGCGCGCGCGCCGATCTTCGCCTTCGGGTCGAAGTTCGTGCGCGTCGCCTTGTCGGCCACCAGTTCGAGCGCGCCGAGCAGCCCGACACCGCGCACCTCGCCGACCAGTTCGTGGTCCGTGAAGCGCCGCCGCAGCTCGGCCTGCAGATGCGGGGCTACCGTGCGGACATGCGCGCCGATGTCGGTCTCGTCGTAGATCTTCAGCGTCTCGACCGCGACCGCGGCGGCGACGGGATGGCCGGAATAGGTGTAGCCGTGGCCGAACGTGCCGATCGTGTGGCTCTCGTCGGCGAGCGCCTGGAAGACGCGCTCATTGACCAGCACCGCGCTGATCGGCAGGTACGCGGCCGACAGCGCCTTTGCGCAGGTCAGGATGTCCGGCTGCATGCCGTAGGTCTGCGTGCCCCAGTAGTTGGCGGTGCGCCAGAAACCGCAGATCACCTCGTCGGCGACCAGCAGCACGTCGTATTTCTTCAGCACCGCCTGGATCTTCTCGAAATACGTGCGCGGCGGCACGATCACGCCGCCCGCGCCCATCACCGGCTCCGCCCACATCGCCGCGACCGTGTCGGGGCCTTCGGCGAGGATCAGCTTCTCCAGCTCCTCGGCGCAGCGCGTGGCGAACGCCTCCTCGTTCTCGCCCGGCTCGGCGCCGTGGTAGTGGTGCGGCGCGATGGTGTGGATGAAGCCGGGCAGCGGCAGGTCGAAGCTGCGGTGGTTCGTCGCCAGCCCGGTCAGGCTGCCCGACGCCACGGTGATGCCGTGATAGCCCTTGATCCGCCCGATGATCTTCTTCTTCGCTGGCCGGCCGAGCGCGTTGTTGAAATACCAGACCATTTTTATCGCGGTGTCGTTGGCCTCGGACCCGGAATTGGCGAAGAACGCGCGGCTCATCGGCACCGGCGCGCGTGCAATGAGCATCTCGGCGAGTTCGATCATCGGCTCGTGCGATTTTGCGGCGAAGGAGTGGTAGAACGGCAGCGTCCGCAGCTGCCGCGCCGCCGCCTCGACCAGCCGCTCGTTGGAGAAGCCGAGCGAGGCGCACCACAGGCCGGCCAGCGCGTCGATATACTCCTTGCCGGCATCGTCCCACACGCGCACGCCCTTGCCGCGGGCGATCACCAGCGGGCCGATCTCCAGATGCGCGCGCAGATCGGTGTACGGGTGCAGCGCATAGGCGATGTCGCGGGCGGCGGCCGAGTTGGCGCGGGGCGGGGTCATGGGCGCTTCCTTCACCGGAGGGTCTGGATCGCCCATAGTAGGGCCGCGAAGCCGACCGGGGGAACCCCAGCATGACCGAATTGACGCCGCACGCCGCTCATTGGGGCGCCTTCACCGCCGTCGTCGAGCACGGACGGCTGGTCGGCGCGCGCCCGTTCGCCGGCGACCCGAACCCGCCGGCGCTGCTCGCTTCCCTCCCCGGCGCGGTGCATGCGCCGACCCGCATCGACCGCCCGCATGTGCGAAGCGGCTGGCTCGCCGGCGACCGGCGCGGCGGCACGCCACGCGGCGGCGAGGCGTTCGTGCCGGTCACGTGGGACACCGCGATCCGGCTGGTCGCCGAGGAAGTGGCGCGGGTGCGCGATACGCACGGCCCCGCCAGCATTTTCGGCGGCAGCTATGGCTGGGGCTCGGCGGGGCGGTTCCACCATGCGCGCACGCAACTGCATCGGCTGCTCTCGGTCGCCGGCGGCTATACCGGGCAGCTGACGAACTACTCCTACGCCGCCGGGATGACGCTGATGCCGCACGTCGTCGGCACCAACGACGTGATCACCGGCCCAGTGGTGGAATGGCGCGACATCGTCGCACACGCGAAGCTGATGCTGTGCTTCGGCGGCATCCTGCTGCGCAACGGCCAGATCACCGCCGGCGGCGCCGGGCGGCACGAGATGGCTTCCTGGCTGGAGCGCGCGGCGCAAGCCGGGGTGCGGCTGGTGAACATCTCGCCGGTGCGCGGCGACATGCCCGGCTTCGCCGCCGCCGAGTGGCTGCCGATCCGGCCGGGCACCGACACCGCGCTGATGCTCGGCATGGCGCATGTGCTGTTCGCCGAGGGGCTGGCCGACCACGGCTTCCTGGGGCGCTGCACGGTCGGGTGGGAATTGTTGCGCGACTACGTGCTCGGCGCCGCGGACGGAGTGGCAAAAACCCCCGCGTGGGCCGCCGCCGAGACCGGCATCCCCGCCGATCGGATCGCCGCCCTGGCGCGCGACTGCGCCGCGCTGCCGACGATGCTGACCGCCGCATGGTCCTTGCAGCGCGCCGAGCGCGGCGAGCAGCCGTTCTGGATGCTGGTCGCACTCGCCGCCATGCTGGGGCAGATCGGCCGGCGGGGCTGCGGCTTCGGCTTCGGCCACGGCAGCATCAACGGCATGGGCACGCCGCAGTCCGCGCTGCCCTCCTCCGGCCTGCCCGGCCTGCCCAATCCGGCACAGTCCTGGATTCCCGTCGCCCGGCTCACCGAGATGCTGGAGCGGCCGGGCGGCGCATACGACTACAACGGGCGACAGCTCGCCTATCCGGATGCGCGGCTGGTGTGGTGGGCCGGCGGCAACCCGTTCCATCACCACCAGGACCTCAACCGGCTGCTGCGCGCCTGGGCGCGGCTGGAGACCATCGTGGTCAGCGAGCCGTGGTGGAACAGCGCCGCACGCCACGCCGACATCGTGCTGCCGGCGACCACCTCGCTGGAGCGCGACGACATCGGCTCGGCCGGGCGCGACCGTTTTCTGCTCGCCATGAAGCAGGCGCTGCCGCGGTTCGCAGAGGCGCGCGACGAGTTCGACTACATGGCGGACGTGGCCGACGCGCTCGGCGTGCGCCACCGCTTCACGCAGCAGCGCGACGCGGCGACGTGGCTGCGCGTGCTGTACGGCCGCACGCGCGACGCCGCCGCGCGGGCGGGCCTGGACCTGCCCGACTTCGACGCGTTCTGGCGGGCGGGATCGGTGGAAATCCCCGTGCCCGAGCGCGGTGCGGTGCCGTTCGCCGCGTTCGTGCGCGATCCCGAGGCGGCGAAGCTGAACACGCCGTCGGGCCGGATCGAACTGTTTTCCGACACCGTCGCCGGCTTCGGCTACGACGACTGCCCCGGCCATCCGGTGTGGTTCGCGCCGCGCGAGTATCTCCGCGCCGAACTGGCGCAAAAATATCCGCTGCACCTGCTGACCAGCCAGCCGCCGACGCGGCTGCACAGCCAGCTCGATCAGGCGCGGGTGAGTCTCGCCAGCAAGGTGCGCGGGCGCGAGCCGATCCGTCTGCACCCCGACGATGCCGCGCTGCGCGGGCTGGCCGCGGGCGACGCGGTGCGCGTGTTCAACGCCCGCGGCGCCTGCCTGGCCGGCGTGTGTCTCGATGACGGGCTGCTGCCGGGCGTCGCGGTGATGTCCACCGGCGCCTGGCTCGACCCCGAGCAGCCGGGCGTTCCCGGCAGCCTGTGCGTTCACGGCAACGTCAACGTGCTGACCCAGGATGTCGGCACGTCGCGGCTGGGCCAGGGGCCGAGTGCGCAAAGCTGCCTGGTCGAGGTTGCGCGCTGGCAGGGGCCGCTGCCGGAGATCACGGTGCATCGTCTGCCGGAGATTGCCGCATGAACCTGACCGACGCGCAGCGCGCCGAGATCGACGAGGCGCGTGCCGCATCGTTCGCCGACGCGGCGGGCGACGGTGGCGGCGCTGGAGGCGCTGCTGTTCGCGCCGGTGAAAGTGCTCGACCACGGCTTTGTCCGTGTCATCGACTACATGGGCGACGATGCCGCGGTGGTGCAGGCGGCGCGCGTCTCGTACGGCCGCGGCACGCGGCGGGTCAGCGAGGATGCCGGGCTGATCCGCTACCTGATGCGTCACCGCCACACCACGCCGTTCGAGATGTGCGAGATCAAGTACCACGTGAAGCTGCCGATCTTCGTCGCCCGGCAGTGGATCCGCCACCGCACCGCGAACGTGAACGAGTATTCCGCGCGCTATTCCATTCTCGACCGCGAGTTCTACATCCCTGCGCCAGAACACCTCGCCGCGCAGTCGGCGACGAACCGGCAGGGGCGGGGCGATCTGCTGGAGGGCGACGAGGCGGCCGAGGTCCTGGCGATGCTGGCGCGCGACGCGGCGCAGTGCCACGACGACTACGCGGCGATGCTGAACGAGGCGGCCGATCCGGCGCGGCGCGGGCTGGCGCGAGAACTGGCGCGCATGAACCTCACGCTGAACACCTACACGCAGTGGTATTGGAAGATCGATCTGTACAATCTGCTGCATTTCCTGTCGCTGCGTGCCGATCCGCACGCGCAGTACGAAATCCGCGCCTATGCCGAGGCAATGCTGGCGAGCCTGGACGCCTGGGTGCCGCTGACCGCCGCGGCGTTCCGCGAGTATCGGCTGGGGGCGGCGACGTTCTCCGCCACCATGCTGACGGTGCTGCGGCGCATGCTGGCGGGGGAAGCGGTGACGCAGCCGCAGAGCGGGCTGTCGAAGCGGGAATGGGCGGAGATGATGGCCGTGCTGGGGCGGGGTTGACGAGGATACGCGGATCGCGTATATGGTACTCCAGCGGTGGCCCGCGTCCGGGTCGGGACCGATACCATCGACGTGATGGCCGCGATCGGGATCGACGGTGCCAGGGTATCGCTGCACGGATGCCATGTCGGCGGGGCTACGCCGAACCGAATCGGCCCGCGGCGACTGCTCGCGCTGATGGAATGGGTGATGCAGGAGTTTGACGTCGATGAACTCCGAATTGAGCGCGCTACTCGAACGTCTGGGGCCTGTCCGGGTCGTGTCCCACGGCCGCTCGTTTTCCGACGAGTGCGAGGCGGTGTCCCTGCGCCGTGATCCGGGTCCGTTCACGCAGCCGGTGTCGGTGGCGCGACGCCTGTTCGCGTCGGGGATGTCCATGCGTGCCGCTCATGCGGCGATCAATGCTCTGGCCGCGGAAGGCAGGACCATCTGCGAAATTCCCGTCGATGGCGGCATCGAGGAACTGGCACGCGATCTGCCGGCCATGAACGTCCATCTGCAGCGTCGCCGGACGGTGGCCGATCCGGCCAAATACATCGCGTCCGTACGCGACCGCCATCACCTCTCGCAGCGCGAATTCGCGAGTGCCCTCGGCCTCGACGTGCGCACGCTGCAGAACTGGGAGCAGGGACGCAACCGGCCCGACGCCGCCGTGCTCAGCCTCGTCGCCCTGTTCGACCGCGATCGGGCGCTGGTCGAGGACGTGACGTTCGAGCCCGTGCCATGATCCTCTGCTTCGGCTCGATCAACCTCGACCTGATCTTCCCGCTCCCCGTCCTGCCGCAGCGCGGGCAGACCGTGCTCGGCCGCGCCATGCGCGTCGAGCCGGGCGGCAAGGGCGCCAACCAGGCGACCGCCGCAGCGCGCGACGGCGCCCGCGTGCTGTTCGCCGGCGCGGTCGGCGCCGATGCTTTCGCCGACCAGGCGCTGCTCCACCTGCGCAACGCCGGCGTCGAACTCAGCCGCGTCGTTTCCGCCGACATCTCCACCGGATGTGCCGCCATCTGCGTCGATGCCGAAGGCAACAACCAGATCGCCGTCGCCTCCGGCGCCAACCTGCTCGCCCACGCCGACCAGGTGGAGGAGGCGCTGCTCGGCCCCGGCACGACGCTTGCTGGTGCAGGCCGAGACCGACCTTGGCGAGACCGCGACCATGATCCGCCGCGCCCGCGCCGGCGGTGCGCGCGTCGTGCTCAACCTCGCCCCGGCCGCAAAGCTCGCGGAGGATGCGCTGCGCGACGTGGATTTTCTGGTGGTGAACGAGGACGAAGGCGCCGCGGTCGGCCGGCAGTTCGGCAGCGACGGCACCGCGGCGAGCCTGTTCGCGGCCCTCGGCGTCGCCACCATCGTCACCAAGGGCGAGCGCGGACTGGAGGCGGTGACGCCGGACGGCCCTCTGCACATCGCCGCGCGCAAGATCCGCGTGGTCGATACCACCGCCGCCGGCGACTGCTTTACCGGCGTGCTGGCGGCGGGCCTGGACCGCGGACTTGCTCTCCCGGATGCGCTGCGCCGCGCCAATGTCGCGGCGGCACTGTGCTGCAGCCGCGCCGGCAGCCAGGGCAGCCTGCCCATGGCCAAGGAAACCGACGCGGCACTGCGCGGCTGAGGCAACCGCTTGCCGTCGCGCCACGCGGCAGCGAAAACCGGCAACCGGGATCACGGAAGAGTGAGACGTCCGGCTTCACGGCCTGTAGAACGGTCCACGACAGACCCTTCTGCTGCCGAGGCGCCACCATGCGGTTCATCCATTCCCTGTTGCAGGCGTGTGCCGCGCGTCTCGACGGGCGCACGCGCCGCGTGCTGCTGTTCGCGGCGACGGCGGCACTCGCGTTCTTCGCGCGCGCCATCGTTGCCGCCGCGCAGGCCGGCGCCTATGCCGATGTCGCGGCGGGCGCGGTGATGCTGGTCGGCGCCGCCGTCGCCGCGGCCGTCGCGTGGTCGGCGCCGCGGCGCGCCGGATGAAAGGTCACTCGGCGTAGTCCGGCGATGCTTCGTCCAGGATCGCCGTCATCTCGCGGAAATGCGCCTCGGCGTAGGACGGATACTCCTCCCAGCCGCGTGCCGTCCGCTCCGCCAGTTCGTGCGGCATGACGTTGAGCGGGCGGCCGGTCGCATAGGCCAGCACCAGCGTCTGGCACGCCCGCTCCAGGTAGAAAAGGTCGTCGTAGGCCTCGGCGACCGTGGGTGCCACCACCAGCACGCCGTGGTTGCCCAGGATCATGCGCCGGTGGTTGCCGAGTGCGGCGGCGATGCGCCGTCCCTCGGCCGCGTTGTCGGCGACGCCGCCGAAATCGAGGTCGATGGCGACTCGCCGGTAGAAGCGCGCGCTGTTCTGGTCGATCGGCAGGATCGCCGCATCAGCGAGCGATGCCAGCGCGGTCGCGTATTTCGGATGCACGTGCAGAATGCAGCGCGCCTGCGGCAGCATCGCGTGCAGCGCGCCGTGGATGCACCAGGCGGACGGGTCCGGCGCATCGGGCCGGTCCATCGTCGCCGCGTCGTCGGCATCGAGCAGCAGGAGGTCGCTCGCCCGAATCCGGGAAAAATGCCGCCAGCGCGGGTTCATCAGGAAGCGTCGGCCGTCATCGGACACGGCGAGGCTGAAATGGTTGGCGACCGCCTCGTGCCAGTCGTTGCGCGCCGCCAGCCGGAACGCCGCCGCGAGGTCGGCGCGCTGCCGCCGTTCCGTCGCGTCCGGTCGCCGCATCGCCGTCACCGACATCGCCGCCTCCTTCCGTGTGACCCCTGGCCGCATCCTGGCAGCCCGCGGCCCGCGCGTGAAGCCGCGGCTCAGCGGCGCAGCTCCATCTGGATCGGTCCCTCGCGCCGTCCGTGCGTGAACTGGTCCACATAGGGATTGCCGCTCGCCATCAGCGCATCCGGCGGGCCGGACCAGATGATGCGGCCCTGGTGCAGCATCGCCACCAGGTCGGCGATGCGGCGCGCGCTCGCCATGTCGTGCGTGATCGCCATCGCCGTGCTGCCGAGGCGCTTCACGCAATCGACGACCAGCCCGTCGATCACCGCGCCCATGATCGGATCGAGGCCGGTGGTCGGCTCGTCGAAGAACAGAATGTCGGGCTGGGCGGCGATGGCACGCGCCAGCCCGACGCGCTTCTGCATGCCGCCCGACAGTTCCGCCGGCCACAACTCGGCGACCGCCGGCGCCAGCCCGACCTGGCCCAGCACCTCCTCGGCCCGCACCCGCGCCTCGGTGCGCGCGGCGCGCCGCTGCGCCAGCAGGCCGAACGCCACGTTCTCCCACACCGGCAGCGAATCGAACAGGGCGCCGTTCTGGAACAGCATGCCGATCTGCATGCGGATCGCGGCGCGCTCGCCGCGCGGCAGGCGCAGCAGGTCGCGCCCGTCGATCTCGATGGCCCCTCCGTCCGGCTCGATCAGGCCGAGGATGCATTTCAGCAGCACCGACTTGCCGGAACCCGACCCGCCGATCACCACCATCGACGTGCCCGCCGTCACGTCGAGATCGACGCCGTCGAGCACGAGCTTGTCGCCGAACGCCTTGCGCAGGCCGCGCACGCGGATTTTCGGCGCGGCCCCGCTCATTTCGCGAAGAACAGCTCGGTCAGCCCGTAGTCGAAGGCGAGGATCAGCACCGAGGCGGCCACCACCGCCGAGGTGGTCGCCGCCCCCACGCCCTGCGCCCCGCCGCGGCTGAAGTAGCCGTGAAAGCAGCCGAGCAGCGCGATCAGGAAGCCGAACACCGCCGCCTTCACCAGCCCCGAGACCACGTCGATGGTCTGCAGATAGTCCACCGTGTTGTGCAGATAGGTCGCCGGGTTGAACCCGAGCGAGACGGTGGCGATGAGAAAGCCGCCCATCACGCCGAGGATGTCACCGACCAGCACCAGCAGCGGCAGCGCCACCGCACCCGCCAGCAGCCGCGGTGCGACCAGGTATTTCATCGGGTCGGTCGAGAGCGTCTGCAAGGCGTCGATCTGGTCGGTGACGCGCATGGTGCCGATCTCGGCGGCCATCGCCGCGCCGACGCGCCCGGCGACCATCAGCCCGGCCAGCACCGGCCCGAGTTCCCGCGTGATCGACAGCACGACCAGGCTCGGCATCGCCGTCTCGGCGGAGAAGCGCGACAGTCCGGTCGAGGATTGCAGCGCCAGCACCATGCCGGTGAAGATCGCCGTCAGCGCCACCACCGGCAGGCTGAAATAGCCGAACTCGACGAACGCACGCAAAAACATCCGCCCGTAGAACGGCGGGCGCAGCAGGTGCGAGACGCCGGCGAGCGCGAACAGCACCAGCGCGCCGGTGGCCCGGCAGGCCGCGAAGGCGCCGCGCCCGATCGCGGCCACGCCGTCGAGCGATACGCTCAGCATGCGGCCCTCGGCCACGACCATGAAACGCGCATGGCGGCACCGCCTAGCAGCGGCCCGCCGTGGCGTCAAAGCTCTCCCGGCTCGCGCCGGACGATCGCGGCCACCGATCCGCCGCCGTCCGGCCCCTGGCGCTCCGCGCCGGATGAACCTGTGCCTGCGGCATGATCTCCTGCACCTGATGGCCGGGTCGGATCGGCGTGGCGGCGAGGCAGACGAGGCAAGCCGCGTTCCGACGGGGCGGCGTCAGTCGCCGTCCATGCCGCCATGCGCAAGATCGAGATCGGCGAAACGAGTGAATTCGCCTTCGAAAAACAGGTCGATCTTGCCGGTCGGGCCGTGGCGCTGCTTCTCGATCAGCAGCTCGGCGCGGTTGTGGACCTGCGCCATGTCGCGCTGCCATTTCTCGACCGCGCTGTGGAATTTTTCGTCGTTGTCGAACCCCATCTGCTTGGGCGCGCGCTGCTGCAGGTAGTATTCGTCGCGATAGACGAACATCACCACGTCCGCATCCTGCTCGATCGACCCCGATTCGCGCAAATCCGACAGCAACGGCCGCTTGTCCTCGCGGCCCTCGACCTGGCGCGAAAGCTGCGACAGCGCCAGCACCGGCACCGCCAGTTCCTTCGCGATCGCCTTCAGCCCCTGGGTGATCTGGCTGATCTCCAGCACCCGGCTCTCCGGCTTGCTGCCGGTGTACGGGCGCATGAGCTGCAAATAGTCCACCACCACCAGCGCCAAGCCCGACGTGCGCTTGAGCCGCCGGCAGCGCGTGCGCAGTGCCGACAGCGTGAGCGCGGGCGTGTCGTCGATATAGAGCGGCAGTGCGGTCAGCTCGCGGCTGACCTGCACGAAGCGGTCGAACTCTTTCTGCCCGATGTCGCCGCGGCGGATGCGGTCGCCGGAGACCCGCGCCTCCTCGGCCAGCAGGCGGGTGGCAAGCTGTTCGGCGCTCATCTCCAGCGAAAAGACGGCGACGGCGGCTTTCGGCAGCGCGTTCGGGTCGCGCTCCCGCGCTTCCTCGGCGAGCGCGCGGGCGGCGCCGAAGGCGATCTTGGTCGCCAGCGCGGTCTTGCCCATGCCGGGCCGCCCGGCCAGCACGACGAGGTCGGACGGATGCAGCCCGCCGGTCTTCTTGTCGAGGTCGCGCAGCCCGGTGGTCAGGCCGGAGACGTGGCCGGAGCGGTGGAAGGCGCGGTCGGCGGCGTTGATCGCCTGCGTCAGCGCGCGCTCGAACGAAATCAGCGCCTGTTCGCTGCCGCCGCGCACCGCGAGGTCGAACAGCGCCTGCTCGGCGGCCTCCACCTGCCCGGTGCCGTCCAGTTCCGGCTCGGCGCCGAAAGCGTTGTTGACCACGGTTTCGCCGATGTCGATCAGCTGCCGGCGCAGCCAGGCGTCGTGGATGGCGCGGCCGTATTCGCCGGCGTTGATGATGCCGACCATCGCGGTCAGCAGCTGTGCCAGATAGGCGGTCCCGCCGACCTCGTCGAGCACGCCGGAATGCTCGAACTCGGCGCGCAGCGTCACCGCGTCGGCGAGTTGCCCGGCATCGCAGCGCCGGGCGATGGCGGTGTAGATGCGGCCGTGGATCGGGTCGGCGAAATGCTGCGCGAGCAGGAATTCGCTCACCCGCTCGTACGCCTTGTTGTTGGCGAGCAGCGCGCCGAGCAGTGCCTGCTCGGCCTGCAGATTGCTGGGCGGCTGCCGTTGCGACAGGCCGAGCAGCGGAGCGGTGGCTTCAATCTGGTTCACGCGCGCAGGATAGCGCGGCGCGCGCGCAGATGTGCCTGTGAGTCATGGGGATGACGGGGACGAATGACGGTGCGCGGACGGCGTGGTACGTCTGCCGCGAACCCTCACCCGGCGCTGCGCGCCACCCTCTCCCGCAAGCGGGAGAGGGAAAACAGGCATCGCGCTTGCTTGCTTCTCCCTCTCCCGCTTGCGGGCTTGGGCTGCGATGCAGACCAAGGCCGGGGTGAGGGTGCTTGTGCCCGCTACGCAGTCGGACTCTCCGCGCCGCCAATCGGCCGGACGCCGGCGCCTACGCCCGCTCCCATTCGTCCGCGGTCGCGCCGGCCAGCCCGCGCACCCGCGCCTCGTCGGCCGCCAGTTCCCGCGCCGGCCCGGAATACACCACCGCGCCGTCGTCGAGGACAAAAGCATGGTCGGCGATGGCGAGGCTCATGCGCACGTTCTGCTCGACCAGCAGCACCGAGATGCCCTCGCCGCGCATCCGCGCCACGATCGCGAACACTTCCTGCACGACCCGCGGCGCCAGCCCCTGCGACGGTTCGTCGAGGATCAGCAGCCGCGGGTTGAGCAGCAGCGCGCGTCCGATCGCCAGCATTTCCTGCTCGCCGCCGGACAGTTGCCGGCCGCGGTTGGACTTGCGTTCGGCCAGCCGCGGGAACAGCGCGTAGATGCGCGCGATGTCCCAGGCGCCGGAGCGGCCGTTCGGCACTTTCAGGTTCTCTTCCACGGTCAGGTTGGCGAAGATGCGCCGCCCCTCCGGCACGTAGCCGACGCCGAGGCCGGCGATGCGGAACGGCGGCCAGCGCGTCGTCTCCTGCCCGAAGATCACGATGCGCCCCTCGCGCGGCGGCGTCAGCCCGACCAGGCTGCGCAGCGTCGTGGTCTTGCCCGCCCCGTTGCGGCCGAGCAGCGTCGTGATCGTGCCCTCGGCGACGCTCAGCCCGACGCCGTGCAGGATGTGGCTCTTGCCGTAGAACGTGTGCAGCCCCTCGGCCGCCAGTGCGTCGGTCATGCCGCACCGGCCTCGGCCGGCTGGCCGAGATAGGCCGACTGCACCGCCGCGTCGGCGGCGATTTCCTTGGGCGTGCCTTCGCCGATCAGCGCGCCCTGGTCGAGCACCGAGATGCGGTCGGCGAGGTGGAACACCACGCGCATGTCGTGCTCGATCAGCACGATGGTCAGCGCGCGTTCGCGGTGCAGGCGGCGGATCAGCTGCGTGATCTCGTACGTTTCCTGCTCGCCCATCCCCGCGGTCGGCTCGTCGAGCAGCAGCAGGCGCGGGCGCAGCGCCAGCGCCATCGCCATTTCGGCGACCCGCTGGTCGCCGTGCGCGAGTTCGCCGACCAGCCGCGCGGCCTTGCCCGCCAGCCCGGTCAGGGCGAGCATTTCCTCCACGTGCTGGGCGACCGCGCGTGCCGCCCGGCCGCCGAGCCAGGGACGCAGCCGCAGGCCGGAGGCGGCCTCGACGGCGACGCGCAGATTCTCGGCGACCGTCAGTTCGGGAAAAATCTCGGTGATCTGAAACGTGCGCGCCATGCCCAGCGACACCCGCCGCCACGGCGCCACCTGCGTCACGTCGCGCCCGTCGAAATGCACGCTGCCGGAGGAGGGCCGCACGGCGCCGCTGATCATGTTGAAGAACGTCGTCTTGCCGGCGCCGTTCGGGCCGATGATCGCGCGCAGCTCGCCGGCCGGCACGCCGAGCGAGACCTCGCGCACCGCGACCAGGCTGCCGAAATGCTTGCTGGCGCCGCGCACGTCCAGCAGGTTCATGCCGCGCGCCTCTGCCGCAGCATCCCCAGCAGGCCGCGCGGGAAGAACAGCACCACCAGCACGAACAGCAGGCCGATGAACGACATCCAGTTGGTGGTCAGGCTGGAGACGTAGTCCTGCAGCACCACGAACACCGCCGCCCCCAGCAGCGGCCCCCAGAAGACGCGCATGCCGCCCATCACCGCCATGATGACGAGGTCGCCGGAGAGGCTGTAATGCAGGTTGCTCGGGTCGGCGAAGTTGTTGAGCAGCGCATACAGCGTGCCGGCGAAGCTGACGAACACGCAGGACAGCGCGAAGGCGATCCAGATGTGCAGCGCCACCGGGATGCCGAGGAAGCGGGCGCGCCGCTCGTTCTCGCGGATCGCCAGCATGGTGCGGCCGAACGGCGAGCGCAGCAGCAGCGCCATCACGCCGACCACGAGCGCGAAGCAGGCGAGAACGAAATAGTAGAAGAGCGTGCCGCTGCCCAGGATGTCGATGCGCAGCCCGCCGATGTCGAGCGGCTGGCGGGTGAAGCCGCGCAGCCCGTCGTCGCCGCCGGTCAGCGTGTTCCAGCGATAGGCGATGTAGTAGAACACCTGGCCGAAGGCGATCGTCACCATCGCGAAGTAGATGCCGCGGCGATGCACGATCAGCGCGCCCAGCAGCGCCCCGGCGATGCCGCCGGTCAGCGTGCCGAGCAGCAGCGAGAGCGGCGTGCTCAGCGCCAGGAATTTCAGCGTCAGCCCCGCGCCGTAGGCGCCCAGCCCGAACCAGGCGGCATGGCCGAACGACAGCACGCCGGTAAAACCCATCAGGAAGTTGAGCGACATCGCCGCCAGCCCGAGCACCAGCACGCGCGAGCCGAGGGCGGTGTAGCCGCCGACCAGTCCGAGCCAGAACGGCGCCAGCAGCAGCACCGCCCAGATCGCCATGAGCACGCGCGGATCGGTGCGTCCGCCGGCGCTCACGTCAGCAGGCCTTCTTCGCCCATCAGGCCGCGCGGACGCAGCAGCAGCACCACCGCCATCAGCACGTACATCACCGCATCGCTCGCCGACGGCAAGAACACCGCGGTGACGCCGGAGGCGACGCCGATCAGCAGGCCGCCGATCAGTGTGCCCGGCAGGCTGCCGACGCCGCCGACGATGATGGCGATGAAGCTCGGCATCAGCAGCCCGGCACCCATCGTCGGGTCAAGCCCGAGCTGCCCGCCCGCCAGCACGCCGGCCAGCCCGGCAAGAAAAATGCCGGCCGCGAAGTTGAGCGAGCGCAGCCGCCCGACATTGACGCCGAGCGTGGACACGGTCTCCAGGTCGAGCGTGCCGGCGCGGATGCGGATGCCGATGCGCGTATAGCGCAGCAGCAGGAACAGCACGGCGACGCTGACCGTCACGACGCCGACCATGAACAGCCGGTAGCCGGTGATGAAGAACAGCTCGCTGCTCAGCGGCTGGTTGAGGAAGTTCGGGATCGTCACCGGCAATCCCTGCGCGCCCCAGACGAAGCGCGTGCCGTCCTCGATCATGAACGCGAGCCCGAATGTCAGCAGCAGGCTGTACAACGGATCGCGCCCGTAGAGCCGGCGGATCAGCACCCGCTCCACCGCCAGCCCGATCGCCGCGGTGAGCAGCGGCGCGACCAGCAGCGCGCCCCAGAAGCCGAGCCAGGGCGAGAGCGTATACGCCAGATAGCCGCCGATCACCAAAAAGCCGCCATGGGCGAAGTTGATGACGCCGCTCAGGTTGAGGATGAGCGACAGCCCGAGTGCCATGAGCACGTAGAAGGCGCCGATGATGAGCCCGTTGGTGACGTTGAACAGCAGCAGTTGCGTCATCGGCGCCGCGCGGTCCCGTCCGAGGTCGCTACGACGGCCACGTCAGCTTGCAGCCGGTGTCGGCGACCGGCGGCGCCACCGAATCGCCCGACACCACCTGATCGACCTTGAACAGGTCCTCGGGATCGGGCGAGCCGTGCTCCTGCGCCGTGCCGATGAAGGCGGACAGCATGAGCTGGTGGTCGCCGGCGCGGTAATAGACCTTGTTCGGCTGCAGCTTGATCTCCGGCGGCAGCTCGAAGTCGCTGAGCGCATGCGCCAGCTTCAGCCCGTCGGTGGTCTTTTCCTGCGCCGCGACCAACGCGAAGCTATAGACCGAGGTGTAGCCGAACCAGTGCCGCGCGGTCGGCACTTTTCCGCCGTTGACCTTGCGGATGGCGGCGACGAATTCGGCGAGATGCGGCACGCCGGGCTGGTTCCAGTACCACTCGAACATCCAGGTGCCGATGCGCGCCTGCGGCGGCAGCGCCTCCAGCGATTCCAGCTCCTGCTGCGTGCCGGCCACCTTGATCTGCTTCTCGATGCCGAACTGCACGATCTGCTTGAGGCAGTTGACCATGTCCTGGCCCTGCACCAGCAGGATCAGCACGTCGGGGTTGGCGGCGCGCGCCTTGATCAGATAGGCCGAGAAGTCGCTGGTGCCGAGCGGCGTCAGCTCCACGCCGGTCACCGTGCCGCCGAGGCGCTTGAGGTTGACTTCGATCGCGGTCTGCAGCGTATGGCCGAAAGCGTAGTCGGGTGTGATGAAGTGCCACTTCTTGCCGTATTTGTGGAACAGCAGGTCGCACACCGAGTTGGCTTCCATCCGCGTCGTGTTGCAGACGCGAAAGACGTTCCACTTGCAATCCTTGCCGGTGATCGGGTCGGTGTGCCCGCCGGAGACGATGTGCAGCACCTTCGCTTCGCTGGAGACCTGCGCCATCGCCTGCGCGATGGCGGAGTTCACGTTGCCGATCAGGAATCTGACCCCGTCCCGCTCGATCAGCTTGCGGCTCTTCTGCACCCCGACGCCGACATCGTCGCCGGAGTCTTCGACCAGGAGCTCGACCTGCCGGCCCAGGATGCCGCCGGCGGCATTCACGCGCGCGACCGCGAGTTTCGCCCCCATCACCTCGTTATGCCCCGGTGCAGCATAGGTGCCGGTCAGCGGATCGCACATGCCGATGCGCAGCGGCGTCTCGCCGCGCGCGGCGATGATGAACGGAGACGCGAGCGGCACCAGTGCCGCCGCTGTCGCCGTTCTGATGACCGATCGGCGTCCGATCGCGCCCGTGATGCTGCCTGCGTCCATCGTGTCCTCCCGTTTCGGCTCCGGCTTTTCGGCCGGCTTCGTGCAGGCGCCACAAGACACCCTGCGGAATGTCCTGGCAATAGGGGCGCCGCCGCCCGCGGCGCAGTCTCAGCCCTTCGGGTCGAACGGATTGCTGGTGCCGCGGAACGCCAGCCGGATCGGCGTGCCCGGCAGCCCGAAGGTCTCGCGCAACCCGTTGACCAGGTAGCGGCGATAGTCCTCCGGAGTCTGTTCCGCGCGCGTGCCGAATATGACAAAGCTCGGCGGCCGTGCCTTCGGCTGGGTGACGTAGCGCAGTTTCAGCCGCCGGCCTTCGACCAGCGGCAGCGCGTGGCGCGCCAGCGCCTGCTCGAACCAGCGATTCAGTTCCCCCGTCGGCAGCCGCGTGTTCCACACCGCATGCGCCTGCCGCACCACGGGCAGCAGCCGCGCCACGCCCTCGCCGGTCAGCGCCGAGAGCGGCACCACCGCAACCCCGCGCAGCTGCGCCAGGCTCGTCTCCAGCCGGTCGGCAATCGCCCGGCGCGCGGCGGCGCGGTCGGCGACCGCGTCCCACTTGGTCAGCGCCAGCACGCAGGCGCGGCCTTCGCGCTCGATCAGGCGGGCGATCTGCAAGTCCTGGTCGTGCAGACCCTCGGTGGCATCGACCGCCAGCACCGCGACCTCGGCCAGCTTCAGCGCGCCGATCGCAGCGCCCACCGAGAGTTTTTCCAGATCCTGCTCGATGCGCGCGCGGCGCCGCAGGCCGGCGGTATCGACCAGCTCGATCGGCGTGCCGTCGTCGTCGTGCAGCCGCACCGCGACGGCGTCGCGCGTCAGGCCGGGTTCCGGCCCGGTGAGCATGCGCTCGTCGCCGAGCAGCCGGTTCACCAGCGTCGATTTGCCCGTGTTCGGCCGCCCGACGATGGCGAGCTTCAGCGGGCGCGCTTCCTCGGCCGGCGCCTCCGCCTCCGCCGGCAGCCGGTCGGCGATCTCGGCCATCAGTTCCGAAAGACCCTCGCCGTGCTCCGCCGAGACCGCGACCGGGGCGCCCAGCCCGAGCGCAAAAGCGTCCAGCGCGGCGGCGGCGCCGGCGCGCCCCTCCGCCTTGTTGGCGACCAGCAGCACTTTGCGTCCGCGTTTGCGCAGCCAGGCGGCAAAATGCTCGTCGGCCGGCGTGACGCCGGCGCGCGCGTCGATCACGAACAGCACCAGGTCGGCCGCGCCGACCGCGGTGGCGGCCGAGGCGTGCATGCGCCCGGCGAGCGATCCGGGCGGCGCCTCGTCCAGTCCCGCGGTATCGACCAGCCGCACGCGCCGCCCGCGCAGCATCGCCTCGGCCTCCTTGCGGTCGCGGGTGACGCCGGGCGTGTCGGCGACCAGGGCGGTGCGGCGTCCGGCGAGGCGGTTGAACAGCGTCGATTTGCCGACATTGGGCCGGCCGGCGATCACCACGGTGGGCGGCATTCCGGTCAGCGCAGCGCGAGCAGCGTCGCGTCCTTGGCAACCATGAACATGGTGCGGTCCGCCACCACCGGCGCCACCGCCGGCGGCGCCGGCAGTTTCTGGCGGGCCATGATCGCGCCGCTGGCCGGGTTGACCGACATCGCCTCGCCGCTGCTGCCGGCGACGATCAGCCGTCCGCCCGCGAGCACCGGGCCGATCCACCAGATCGGCCCTTCCTTGTCCTTCGCGTTCTTGAACAGCGGCAGTTGCGTCACCCACGGCACGCTGCCGTCGTTGCGGTTGACCGCGCCGAGCAGCTGGTCGGGCGTCAGCACGAACAGCCAGTCGCCGGCGAGCCAGGGCGACTGCTCGGAGGCCACGTCGCGCTCCCACAGCCGCCGGCCGGTGCGCAGGTCGAGCGCGACGAACAGCCCGCCCAGCCCGACCGCATACACGCTGCCCTCCGCGATCACCGGCAGCCCGCTGATGGCCGAGAAATCGACCACCGCATCGCGGCCCTCGGAGGCGAGTTCGTCGCTCCAGGACACCGCGCCGGAGCGGGCGCGCAGACACACCAGTTCGCCCGAGCCGAGGCCGGCCACCAGCAGCCCGTCGGCATAGGCCGGCGAGGGCAGGCCGAGCACCGAGGTCGGGATCGTCGTGCCCTGGTAGGCCCATCGCCGGCTGCCGTCGGCTTTCGCAAAGGCGATGACCTGCTCGCCGAGCGTGGGCAGGTAGAGCGAATCCGCGACGATGGTGGGCGCGGCGCGCGCCGGCCAGTCGAGCGCCTGGCGCCAGCGGATCTTTCCGCTCGCGGCATTGCAGGCCACCAGTGCGGCCAGCCCGGTGCCGGCATAGAGCGTGTCGCCGTCGAGCGCGATGCCGCCGCCGACATTGGTGCTGCGGGTGTGCGGCAGTTCCGTCTCGGTCCGCCACAGCCGCGTGCCGCTGCGCTGGTCGTAGGCGCTGACCACGGCGTCGCTGTCCATCGCGAACACGCGCCCGCCGCCGACCACCGGGGTCGCGGTGATGCGGCGGCGGTAGCCGCTCGGCGCGCCGATTTTGGCGGTCCAGACCGGCTGCAGCCGGGTGCCGAAGGCGGGGTTGCCGGGCGTGTGGCTCGGCGAGAAACCGGATTGCGGCCAGGCGGCATCGACCGCCTCGGGCGGCAGCGTGACGGCGTGGCCCGCCGGGTTGTCCACCTTCAGGCCGCGCTGCGTGCCGCCGATGCCGATGCGGGTGCCGGGCAGCGGCGTCTTTTTGTCGCCGAACCACTCATCGAGGGTCTGGCAGCCGCCGGCGGCCAGCGGCAGCAGCATCGCAGCACGGCGCGTCAGCCGCAGCCTGGTGTCGGCCATGCTCAGGAACCGATCCGCGCCAGCAATCCCTGGGCGCGCTGGCGCACGCCCTGCGGCGCCGTCACGTCCTCCGCCAGCGCGCCGAGCGTGCTGCGCGCCGCCGCGGTCTTGCCGATGCGCAGGTCGAGCATCGCCAGCGTTTCCGCGGCGAGCGGGTGGAACGGGCTGTCCGGCAGGGCGAGCGGGCCGAGCCGCGCCGCCACCTGCGACGGATCGCCGGAATCGACGTGGTGGATCGCCCATTCCAGGCTCGCGACATCGCGCAGCAACGGGTCGGCGCCGCCGTCGCCGGCCACCTGGTCCCACAGCGCGCTCGCCCCGGCGAGGTCGCCCGCCTGCGCCTTCAGCCCGGCCTCGCGCAGTCGCGCCAGCGCCCGATAGCCGCCGGGCGCTTGCGCGGCGACCGCGGCGAACTGCGCGGCGGCGGCCTCGCGGCCCGGACCTTTCAGCGTGTCGGCGGTCTGCGCCGCCGCCAGGTACTGGTCGGCGATCGCCGCGGTGCGCTTGGCCTGCTGCCACTCCCACGCCCGCCAGGCGCCGACCGCGACCACCACCAGCACGGCCGCGCCGACCAGCGCGCCGCCGTAGCGCTTGAGCAGCGCCTGCGCCCGGTCGGCGCGGAGTTCTTCTTCGACTTCGTCGAAAATGTCGGGCACGGCGATCCTCGGCGGGGCGGAAGCCCGAGGATAGCGGGCGGCCGGCCGGCGGGCAAATTGGGCGCAGCCCAGCCTTGCGCCGCGGCGGTTGGCCCGGCGCGCGGCTTTGGCGATACTGCGCGCATGCAGAAACAGGTCTCCGCCCCGATCGCGATCGCCGCCGCCGAGGGCACCGTGTTCGCCATCGTCGGGGCGCTCAGTTTTTCGCACCTGCTCAACGACACCATGCAGTCGCTGATCCCGGCGCTGTATCCGATGCTGAAGACCAATCTCGGCCTCAGCTTCGCCGAGGTCGGCCTGATCACGCTCAGTTTCCAGCTCACCGCGTCGCTGTTGCAGCCGGTGGTCGGGCTGGTCACCGACCGCCGGCCGATGCCGTATTCGCTCGCCGTGGGCATGGGCTGCACGCTGTGCGGGCTGCTGCTGCTGTCGCGCGCGTCCAGCCTGCTGATGGTGGTGGTGGCGGCGGCCATGATCGGCCTCGGTTCGGCGGTGTTCCACCCGGAGGCGTCGCGGATGGCGCGCTATGCCTCGGGCGGGCGGCACGGGCTGGCGCAGTCGGTGTTCCAGGTCGGCGGCAATGCCGGCTCGGCCGTCGGCCCGCTGCTGGCCGCCTTCGTCGTCCTGCCGGATGGGCAGCGCAGCGTGGCGTGGTTCTCGCTGATCGCGCTGCTCGGCATCGCGGTGCTCGCCGGCGTCGGCAGCTGGTTCGTGCGCCGGCAGAGCGCGCGCGGCCGGCGCACGCGGGCGCATCCCGTCGTGGCGATCGATCTGCCGCGCTCGCGCGTCGTCGTTTCGATCGGCGTGCTGCTGGCGCTGATCTTCTCGAAATTCTTCTACCTCGCCGGCATCACCTCGTATTTCACGTTCTACCTGATCGAGCGTTTCGGCGTCTCGGTGCGGGCGGCGCAGATCGACCTTTTCCTGTTTCTCGCCGCCACCGCGGTCGGCACGTTCTTCGGCGGCCCGCTCGGCGACCGCATCGGCCGGCGCTACGTGATCTGGGGGTCGATCCTGGGCGTGCTGCCGTTCACGCTGGTGCTGCCCTATGTCGGGCTGACCGCGACGCTGGTGCTCGCGGTGCCGATCGGGCTGATCCTGTCCTCGGCGTTCCCGGCGATCCTGGTCTATGCGCAGGAACTGGTGCCCGGAAAGGTGGGCACCGTGTCCGGCCTGTTCTTCGGCTTCGCGTTCGGCATGGGCGGCCTCGGCGCGGCGGTGCTGGGCGTGCTCGCGGACATGACCAGCATCGAGACGGTCTATCGCATCTGCGCCTTCCTGCCGGCGATCGGCCTGCTCACCGTGTTCCTGCCCAAGCTGGAACAGCGGGCGGCCTGAGCGGCGCGGCGGCAGATGGCGTCGGTGCTCGACATGGCGGTCTCTCGCGGTTAGCCTTGTCTCTTAGCTAAGGCAGACGCGCATGAAAACCGTCAATGTCCATCAGGCCAAAAGCACCCTCTCCGCGCTGCTGGCGCAGGTCGAGGCGGGCGAGGACATCGTCATTGCCCGCAACGGCGAGCCGGTGGCGAAGCTGACCCGCTATCGGCCGGCCGAGCCGCGTCGAAAAGGCGGCTGGCGCCGGCTGCCGGGCTGGGACGCGTTTCGCTACGACCCGGCGATCTTCGCCCCGTTGAGCGAGCGGGAGATGGCGGACGAGGGATGGCTGTAGCCGACGCCACGCTTGCCGATGCCTGCGCGCTCATCGCGTTCTTCGCCGCCGACGGGGCGACGATGACGCAGACCGGGCTGGCGGCGATGCAGGGCGACGTGGCGGTGTCGCCGATCACGGTCTGGGAACTCACCCGAAAAGCGTCGCTGGGAAAATTACCGCCGCTGCCGACCGTAGCGGGCAGCTTTGCGCGCTGGCTTGCCGGCCAGGGATTTCGCTCGCAGCCCTTGACCTGGGCCGACACCGAGCGCGCCAATGCGCTGCCCCCGATCCACAAGGACCCGATGGACCGCATGCTGATCGCGCAGGCCCTGAACGCCGACATGGCCGTCATCACCGACGACTCGCTCTATGGAGCCTATGGGGTGACGACCGTCTGGTGACCCCGGCGTGCTTGCCTCAATCCTGCGCCGCCAACCCGCGCCTGGCCGGCCCGGCCGCGAGCAGCCGTCCGGTCAGGCCGGGCGGCAGCGCACCGATGCTGCGCGCCAGCGCGGCCATCCACCACGGGAAGGCGATCCGCACCCGCCCGATCGCGATGCCGCGCAGGATGATCCCTGCCGCCCGCTCCGCGTCCATCAGCCCCGGCATGGCGTAGCGGTTGCCCGCCGTCATCGGCGTGCGGATGAAGCCCGGACAGACGCTGGTGAGCCGCACGCCGAACCGCCGCGCCATCGGCGCCGTGCCGACCGTCCAGGCATCCGCCGCCGCCTTCGAGGCGCCGTAGGCGGGCGCGCCGGGCGCGGCGATGAAGGCGGCGATCGAGGCGATCACCGCGATCCGCCCGCGCACCCCGTCCGCCCCCGGCGCCTGTGCGCGCATCGCGTCGAGCGCCGGCAGCGCCGTGTTCAGCATGCCGTCCAGGTTGACCGCGAAAATCGCGCGCGTCTGTGCCGCCGTCTCGCCGCCGCCGAAGGTGCCGCCGGAAATCCCGGCATTGGCGATCGCGAGGTCGAGCCGCCCCGCGCCCCCGATCCATCCCGCCGTCGCCGCCGCGTCGCGCACGTCGATGCGCTGCGGCAGCGCCGTCGCCCCCAGCGCGCGGCAGGCGGCCGCCACCGCCTCCAGCCGCGCCGGGTCCCGGCCGCCGAGATGCAGCACCGTGCCCGGGGCGGCCAGCGCCAGCGCGAGCGCCCGCCCGATCCCGCTCGATGCGCCGGTGATGAGGACGCCCTGGTAGCGCGGCATGTTCCGACACTAGCGCGGCGCTGCTAGAACGTCGCGCCGCCGCGGGAAAAAACTTCGCATGACCACGCCCCTCGCCTCGATGACCGGATTCGCCCGCAGCGCCGGCGCCAGCGACGGGCTGGCCTGGGCGTGGGAGCTGCGCAGCGTCAACGGCCGCGGGCTGGAGCTGCGGCTGCGCCTGCCGCCCGGCTTCGACGCGCTGGAGCCGGGGTTGCGCGAGGCGGCCGGCAAGGCGCTCAAGCGCGGCAACGTCACCGCCAACCTCACCATCCGCCGCGAGGAGGCCATTCGCCTCGCCCCCGATCCGGCCGCGCTCGATCAGGTGCTGGCGCTGGCGACCGCGCTCGCCGCGCGCATCCCGGACGCGCCGCCGCTGCGGGCGGAGGCGCTGCTGGCGCTGCCCGGCGTCCTGCGCCCGGCCGAAGCGGGCGAGAGCGTGATCACCGAGGCGCAGACGCAGGACGTGCGCGCCGGCTTCGCCCAGGCGCTGTCGGGCCTGGTGGCGGCGCGGCGCGGCGAGGGGGCGCGGCTGGCCGGCGTGCTGGATTTGCTGCTCGCCGAGATCGCGGCCCTGCACGCGCGCGCCGCGGCCGAGGCCGCCGACCAGCCCGCCGCGCACCGTGCCCGCCTGATGGAGAACCTGCGCGAGCTGTTGCGCGAATCGCCGTCGCTGCCGGAGGAGCGGATCGCGCAGGAAGTCGCGCTGCTCGCCGCCCGTTCCGATGTGCGCGAGGAACTGGACCGGCTGGCGAGCCACATCGCCGCCGCTCGCGCCCTGCTGGCGGAGGCGGTGCCGGTCGGGCGGCGCCTCGACTTTCTGGTGCAGGAGTTCAACCGCGAGGCCAATACGCTGTGCAGCAAGTCCGCTTCGGCCGTGCTGACCACCACCGGGCTGGCGCTGAAATCGGCGATCGAGCAGCTGCGCGAGCAGGTGCAGAACATCGAATGACGCAAGCCGCAAGAATGTTCGGTCTGCGCCCGTTCGGCACCGTCATGGCCGGGCTTGTCCCGGCCATCCACGCCGTTCATGCCCCAATGCCGCCGGAAGCGAGGCGTGGATGCCCGGCCTTCGCCGGGCATGACGACGGAAGGATCTGTCGGCCCCATGACCATCGCGCGACGCGGCCTCTGCCTGGTGATCGCCGCACCGTCGGGTGCCGGAAAAAGCTCGATCACGCGGGCGTTGCTTGCCGAGGACCCGACACTGATGCTCTCGGTCAGCGCCACCACGCGCGCCCCGCGCGCCGGCGAGGAATCAGGCGTGCATTACCACTTCCGCAGCGAGGCCGAGTTTGCCGCGATGGCGGCGCGCGGCGAGCTGCTGGAATGGGCGGAGGTGTTCGGCCGCTTCTACGGCACGCCGCGCGCGCCGGTGGAGGCGGCGCTGGCGCGCGGGCAGGACGCGGTGTTCGACATCGACTGGCAGGGCTACCGGCAATTGCGCGCGGCGCTGCCGGGCGACGTGGTCGGCCTGTTCATCCTGCCGCCTTCGCTCGCCGAGCTGGAAGCGCGGCTGCGCGCCCGCGGCGCCGACGGCGCGGCGGAGATCGCCCGCCGCATGGACGCCGCCCGCGACGAGATGGCCCATGCGCCGGAATTCGATTGCGTGCTGGTCAACCGCGATTTCGCCCGCTCGGTCGCGGCGGCGCGCGCGGTACTGGCGGCGGCGCGGCTGGCCACGCACCGGCTGACCGGGCTCGCCGGGTTCCTGGCCGGGCTGCGGGCCGGGCGATGACGGCGGCGGACACCGCGGACCTGCGCCGACGCTACGCCGCGGCGATGACGGCGCGGCTGGGCGCGGGCGCGGGGCGCATCCGCGCGGCGTTCGCCGCGGTGCCGCGGGAGGCGTTCCTCGGGCCGCCGCCCTGGCGGCTGGCGGGCGGGATTGCCTGCGGCCCCGACGATCCCGCCGGCATCTATGCCGACGTGCTGGTCGTGCTCGACGCCGCGAAGGGCATCAACAACGGCAGTCCCTCGCTGCACGCGGCGATGCTGCATCGTCTCGGCGCGGCCGAGGGCGACCACGTGCTGCATGTCGGCGCCGGCGGCGGCTACTACACCGCCATCCTCGCCGAACTGGTCGGACGCGCGGGCCGCGTGACGGCGGTGGAGTTCGACGCCGATCTCGCCGCGGCTTCGCGCGCCAATCTGCACGACTGGCCGCAGGTGCGCGTCGTGCAGGGCGACGGCGCGGATTTCCCGACCGAGACGGTGCAGCGCATCTACGTCAATTTCGCCCTCGCGGTGCCGGCCGATGCGTGGCTGGACCGGCTCGCCGTCGGGGGGGTGCTGCTGTTCCCGCTCGGCGCGCCGGACCCGCGTGCGCCGCGCCAGCGGCCGAGCAGCACCAACCGCGCCGCGGTCCTGGTGGTGACGCGCACCGAGGGCGGCTACGCCGCGGCGTTCGACGTGCCGGTGGCGTTCGTGTTCGCCGAAGGCCGCACCGCCGGGGACGCGACGCTGCGTGCCTCGGTCTGGGAGGCATTCGGACATGGCGGGATGACGAGCGTGCGCAGCCTGCATCGCGAGGCGCTGCCGCCGGAACGGAGCTGGCTGAGCACGCAGCGGTTCAGCCTCGGCTTCGACCCGCCGCCGCCGTAGACCCGATTGATCGCCCCCGCCATGACCGCTACCGTCGCGGCAAGCTCGGAGGGGGAACGACGCCGATGCAGGTCAAACGACGCGGGCTGGTCCTGGCTGCGGCCGGGTTGCTGGCGGGGTGGGCGGGAGCGGCGCGGGCCGCGGAGCTGCTGGCCGATCTCAAGGCCGGAAAACGCCCGCTGCGGGTCGGCACCGACGCCACCTTCCCGCCGTTCGAGCAGACCTCTCCGGCGGGCGAGAAATCCGGCTTCGACATCGACCTGGTCGCCGCCATCGCGCGGCACGCCGGCATCGCCAAGACGGAGTTCCAGCAGGTGCCGTTCGGGCAGCTGGTGCCCGGCCTGCTGGCCGATCACATCGACCTCGCGGCCTCGGCGATCTACATCACGCCGGCGCGGGCGAAAGTGGTGGATTTCTCAGAACCCTATTTCACCGGCGGCCTGAGCGTGATGGTCAAGCCGGGCGACAACAGCGTGACCAAGCCGCAGGACCTGAACGGCAAAACCGTCGCGGTGCAGGTGGGCACCAAGTCGGTGAACTATCTGCAGCAGAATTTTCCCGGCGTCAGCCTGCACGTCGCGCAGACCAACGACCAGATGTTCCAGTCGCTGCAAAGCCGGCAGGCGGATGTCGTGGTCACCGGGCTGCCGGCGGCAAAATTCTACATAAAGACGCATGGCGGGGCGAAGCTGGCGCCGTTCACGCTGACGCAGGAGGAATACGGCCTGGCGGTGCGCAAGTCCGACCCGGCGCTGCTGGCGGCGGTGAACGCCGCGCTCGATGCGTTCAAGGCGGACGGGACGCTGAAGACGCTGGAGACAAAATGGTTCGGCTGAGGCGCGCGGCGATCCTCGCACGCGGATGACCGGCCTCGGTCTCGCGACGGTCATCCACTGGCTGCCGTTCCTGCTCGGGGGTGCGCTGCGCACGCTGGAAGTGGTGGTGCTGGCGCTGGCGCTCGGCATCGTCTGCGGCCTGGCCGGCGGCCTGGCGCGGCTGTCGCGCCGCCGGGTGGTGCGGGGGCTGGCCGCCGCCTATGTCTCGGTGGTGCGCGGCACGCCGTTCGTGGTGCAGCTTTTCCTCGTCTATTACGGGGTTCCGCAGCTCGGCCTGCCGGTGCCGGCGATGCTGGCGGCGGTCGGCACGCTCGGCATCTATTCCGGCGCCTACCAGACCGAGATCGTCCGCGGCGCGATCCAGTCGGTCGATCAGGGCCAGGTCGAGGCGGCGCTGGCGCTCGGCCTGTCGCGGGCGCGCACGATGCAGCTCGTGGTGCTGCCGCAGGCGCTGCTGCGCATGCTGCCGCCGCTCGGCAACGAGTTCGTGGCGCTGACCAAGAATTCCGCACTGGTGTCGCTGGTGACGGTGCGCGAGCTGTTTCTCTCCGCGCAGATGGCGATCAGCACGACCTTCCAGGATTTCGCCATTTTTCTGACCATCGGCGCGATGTACTACGCCATGACCAGCGTGGTCGCCGGCGCGACGCGGCTGATGGAGCGGCGGCTGTCGATCTATTTGCGCTGAGCCGTGGGCACCAGCGTCAGCAGCAGCGCCGCCGGCACGATGTTGAGCACCGCGGCGGCGACCAGTACCAGCAACGTGGCATCCGCGCCGAGCCGCGCGATCAGCAGCCCGCCGAGCGCCGGGGTTGCCGCCTGCGCCACCAGCGACGGCATGGCGAGCCGGCCCATCAGCGCCGCGTAACCCTGCGCCCCGAACAGCGCCAGCGGCACCGTGCCGCGCACGATCGAGCGGATGCCGCTGCCGCTGCCATAGAGCACGATCGCGACCGCAGCGAAGCCCGGCGCGACGAGCAGCAACGCCAGGCCCAGCGCCACCACCACGGTCGAGGCGATCATCGTCCAGACCGGATGCAGCGCCCGCCCGACCGCCAGCTCCACAAGGCGGGAAAACACCTGGGCCGGCCCGAGCAGCGCGCCGAGCGCCACCGCCCCGGCCAGCGACACGCCGCGCGCCTGCAACAGCGTCAGCAGATGCACCGCGATCATGGTCATCACCACCGAGGCGAGCGTCAGGCTGCAAGCCACCAGCACGAACGCGACGCCTGTGCCGGCGGTGCCGCCGGCGCGCGGCGCCGTGCGCACGGCCGCATGCGCCCGCACCGATTCCGGCGGCACGACAAAACGGTAGAGCGGCAGCACAACGAACAAAAGAACGGCGGCGAAGGCGAGGCAGGCGCCGCGCCAGCCCAGACCGTCGGTCAGCCACGCCCAGAGCGGCCAGCAGACCGTGCTGGCGAAGCCGCCGAACAGCGTCACCGTGGTGATCGCGCCGCGCGCCGTCTCGCCATAGGCGCGGCCGAGCGTCGCGAAGGCCGGGTCATACAGGCCGGTGCCCATCCCGGCGCCGATCACCAGCCAGCCCGCGAAATAGCAGACAAGGTTCGGCGCCGCCGCCAGCGCGGCGAGGCCGAGCGCCAGCAGCACGGCACTCGCCGGCAGCACGCGGCCCGCGCCCTCGACCTCGATCAGCCGCCCGACGCGCGGCGAGATCAGGCCGGAGACCAGGAACCCGAGCGATGCCCCGCCGACCACCCAGGGCAGCGGCCATCCGGTCGCGGTGGCGATCGGTTTTGCGAGCACCGCGATGAGGTAATAACTCGCCCCCCAGGCGAGCACCTGCCCGACCCCGATCCCGCCCACCACCAGCCAGCGCGGGCGGACTGTCTGGTCAGCGGAAGCGGACCAGGCGGCCACGCGGCGCCCCGATCACCGCGTCCTCGCGCATCACCGGCATGCGCCGCGCACGATGGTCGCGACCGGCCAGCCGGTGACGTCCATGCCCGCGAACGGCGTCCAGCCGCAGGGCGAGACGATCCAGCTCTCCTCGATCCGCCGCCGCCGGCGCATGTCCACGAGGGTAAAATCGGCGTCGTAGCCGGCGGCGAGCCGTCCCTTGCCGAGCACGCCATAGACCCGCGCCGGCCCGGCGCACAGCAGATCGACCAGCCGCGCCAGCGACAGCCGCCCGGCGTTCACGTGGTCCAGCATCACCGGCAGCAGCGTCTGCACCCCGGTCAGCCCCGCCGCGCAGTCCGGCCACGGCCGCTGTTTCGCGGCGCGCGCATGCGGCGCGTGGTCGGAGCCGATGGTATCGACGGTGCCGTTGCGCACCGCTGCCCACGCCGCCTCGCGGTGGCGCGCGTCGCGGATCGGCGGGTTCATCACCGCGAACCCGCCGAGCCGCTCGTACGCGTCCGGCGCCGTCTGCGTCAGGTGGTTCACCAGCACTTCCACCGTGCAGATGTCGCGAAAATCGCGCACGTAGTCGAGTTCCTCGGCGGTCGAGACGTGCAGGATATGCGCCGGCCGCCCCGTCGCCTGCGCGAGTGCCAGGATTTTCCGGGTTCCGAGGAAGGCGCATTCCACGTCGCGCCATTCCGCGTGCAGCGCATACGGCCCGCCGGACGCGAACAGGCCGCGCCGCGCCTGCAGGCGGTACTCGTCCTCGCTGTGATAGGCGATGCGCCGGCGCCCGGCGCGCATCACGCGCTCCAGGCTGGCATCGTCCTCGACCAGCAGATCGCCGGTCGAGCTGCCCGCGAACACTTTGATGCCGCACACGCCGCGCGCGCTTTCCAGCTCGGCGAGCGAAGCAATGTTCGTTTTCGTGCCGCCGACATAGAGGCCCATGTCGCACCAGGCGCTTTTCTCCGCGTAGTCCTGCTTCCACGCGAGCGTCTGCGCGTCGGTGATCGCGGGCGATGTGTTGGGCATGTCGAACACCGAAGCGATGCCGCCGAGCACGGCCGCGCGCGTGCCGGTCGGGATGCTCTCGACCGACGCATCGCCCGGATCGCGCAGATGCACATGCGGGTCGATCAGGCCGGGCAGCACATGCAGCCCGCGCGCGTCGATCACCTCGTCGGCCGTCGCGTCCGCGGCGGCGCCGATCGCGGCGATGCGCCCGTGCCGCACGCCGACATCGGCCGCCGCCTCGCCCCAGGGCAGCACGCAGGTGCCGTTGCGGATCAGCAGGTCGAAATGGTCGGGCATGCGGCGCTCCTTCTTCCCTCTCCGCCCCGCGGGGGCGGAGGACGTCAGGGTCAGGCCAAGTCTATCACGGCTGAACGGTGCCGCACCTTGCGCCCGGCATTCTCTCGAATAGTGCGTCAGCCCGCGGCCGATAGCGGACCCTTCACGCTGCCGGTGCCATGTCCGGTGTTGGCCGAAACCCGCCATTCCGCTTTTGGACGGGTTACCGGGAAAGCCGCCGTTTTAGCGCCCGGTGCCGGCGCGAACGGCCGGAACGATGCGGGCACGGACCTCTTCATAAATGCCGATCTCACCCGGCATCGCGAGGGTTACCGCCAGTCCATAAACCACTGGATCATCGATTATAGCGGCTTGATCTGGATCGCGCTGAACATGAAGCGGAATCGTCATGTTCGGCGCGACCGCCGGCGCAGCGTCACCGGTCCAGCGTCGGGTGAAAATGGTGCCCCGGTTGGTTTGATTACCGTCGGGCTGATTACTATGTGCCGTCACGGCCAGCGCTCCGATTCCCGCGGGGTCGAGGATCCGCAGCTTGCAGCCGCGGTAGCTCTTCCGCCCTGGAGACACTGGTGTGAACCAAGCCAGCGTCGCGGAGAGCATATGGGGCCGCGCCTTGCCGCCGATCACCATGGGTACTGGCACGGCTATGGTGGCGATTCTATCGCGCTGAAGCGTGCCGGTCGCGAAGAAAGTCGCGCGATCCTCGGCGCAAGCGACAGCGTCGTCGGCATCGACACAGCCAAAGCCGAGAAAGCGGCGGATGTTATCTTTCTGACGGCTGGCCTGCCCGCGGCCGGCGGGCCCGACAGTTCGCCGGATGAGATCGGCGATCTCGTCGGGCCAACGTGCGGGATGGACAAGAAGCGCCTTTAGCAGCGAGGCGCGATTGATGGATGGCAGCGCCAAGAAATCATCGCCATATGCAGCTTCCAGTGCATCGTGGATACGATGGCAAGTCCGCGAGGCAAGCGCGGCAGCGGCGCTGGTGCCATTGGTGTAGCCGTCCAAATTTTCACGACCGTTGGCCGGCGGTGCGGCTACCCTGAGACCGGCGCCGCGGGTCGGCCGGGTCGGCATGACATCGATATGCGCGTGGGTGCGTACGATCCGAAGATGCTCTCGCGCGCCGGGCATAAGAATGTCCGGCTTTACGGCATTGGCGAAGCCTGGACCAAGCGCGCTCGATGGGTTTGAGGTGCGATGCTCCGGGAAAGGGTCGACAAGTAGCCGTGCGAGCGCGCGGTCGGCCGGCGAAACAGCGTCGTCGTTGCAGGCGCCCACGGTCACGCCATTCACCGTCTCGGCCGGTGAGAAAAGCCGACGATCGGCGGCGATATTGTTGAGCGCGACGAGCATGGCAGCAGCGCGATCGACACCCGCCGAGGCTTCATACTCTCCGCTGGTTGCAAACGCGGTGACTCCAAAGTGATCGACCATGTTGCCGGCACTCACAATGAAGAGCAGACCGAACCGCTGTGACAGGCGATCGATGAGGCGGGCCCAAGCAGAGAGTTGGCCGTGAAATGGTCTGCGCGCATTACCGAGCGAGAGATTGACAATGAGGACGCCTGGAGCTGCTTCGCGCAAACGGGTAACTGCCAGGTAGACGAGGTCGATCACAAGACGATCGCGCGGGAAAGCATCTCCATCGCCCATCACGGGTACGACGTGAATCTGTCGCGGCAGCGGAGCCTCGGAACGATTGCGATCACCATGGACGATGAGCGAAGCCATCGCTGTGCCGTGCGTGCGGTGCGCCACCAGCGCGCCCGGCACGAGGTCGAAGGGATCGTCGATGCGGACGTGGTTGGCAAGCAGCCGATGGTTGGCCACTGGAACGCCGTCCAGCAAGGCAAGGATGGGCTCGCCGGGTTGGCTCATTATGGTCACGCCGCGATCGGGCTCGAGCGGGTCTTCGACGTCGATGGTGGTCGCAATGCTTTGGGGCCGGATGTGCCTGACGGATTCCAAGCCCGCAATGCCCTCGAGTGCACGTTCGATGATTTGGCGGATCGCCCATACCGGAAGATCGACCAGCAAAGCATGATATGCGATATCGGCAATGCGCGCACGCGCAATCAGTCTTCCGTCTCGCGCAACGACCGCGGCAATGACATTCTCCGCATTTTCGGCTGCGGTCACCTCGTGGTCGCGAAACACTAGCTCGATCTCCAGCCTAACGAGCTCGGCATCGTCGCGCTCGTCGATCTCGGCAGCCAAGAGTCCGGCTTCATAAGGCTGGACACGATCCGCCGGTCCCCACGGCCGCAGATCGCGTAGCTGCTCGAATACGTTCGACCAGGGCGTTTCTCCCCAGACGAGCTGGCCGGCGCGCCATCGGCGCCATAATGACTCTATGTTGCGCAGTGCCGTGAGGTCGGGGACCATGAGATAGGCGACGGGCTGCTTGTCGTCGCCGTCCGTCTGCATTTCTTCTTCATCGACCAGCTCGAGGCCAGGAATACGGTGCACCGCGTCCGCGAAGGTGCCGATTGCCCCGCGAACCTCGAACACCAACAATCGCTCGGGCGCCAACGCCGTCGCGTCGGCGCGCAATTCTAGCGCGCCGCCGCCACGCGCGAGAATCTCGGTCAGCCGATTGAACTTAGGCCCGATCAGCTCGGTCTGACGCTCGCGGGAAAATGGCGCCGGACGCGGCACATTGCGCCGCGCGCCGACGACTCGGGGTTGCTCAGCTTGTGGGTTCAGCCTCAGAAGCGGTTTGTTCGGATCGCTCGGCATCAAAGACCTCCGGCGTTACGCGTTTTGTCCAGAGATCAAGTTCCGCTTGCAATGCTGCATCGATAGAAACCTCCCCCAGGCCCAATATTTGTCGGCGCCGGACATTTTGGCAGAAATCCAGCGCTTCCGCGTAGCTTACCTTGCCGAGTTTGACGGCAATCTTCGACAGTGCAAGTTTGGGGGTTTCGATCCAATTTGACGTAATTCTGTCCAAAAAGACCGAAATTTCGCCTTTACGCGGAGCGGGCATTGCCAACCGCATCTGGAACCGACGCCAGACTGCGCGGTCGAGAAGCTCGCCATGGTTGGTCGCCGCTACGACGATCACATAGCTCGGAAGCTGGTCGAGCTGCATGAGAAGGAAGGAGACCACGCGCTTGATCTCTCCCGTCTCGTGGTTGTCGCCACGCTCTTTGCCAATTGCGTCGAACTCATCGAAGAAAAGGATGCTCGGTTGGGTCCGCACATAATCGAACAGCTTACGCAGGCGCGCATTGGTCTCGCCAAGATAGCTTCCGATCAGCGCATCGTAGCGGACGACGAAGAACGGGAGGCCAAGGCCTTCGGCGATGGCCTCGGCAAAGGAAGTCTTGCCGTTGCCTGGAGGCCCCGACAGAAGCACGCGATGGCGTGGCTCAAATCCACTGGCACGCAAGACGTCGGCTCGCTGATGTTCCTCGAGCAACTGGCGGGCGCTTTCCCGGGCGGGTAAGGGCAATAGAAGATCGTCGAGCGACAAACGCGCCTCGACCTCCCGGATTGCCTCCCTGCCATTCGCCGAGTTGAGATGCGGCGAGCTTGCGGTCAGCGCCGGTGGTGTGACCGGAACGGCCGAAAAGAGCCCGCTGGAGACGGTCGGCAACGATATAATGCTTTTTGGCGCGCTCGTCAGCTGCCAGTGCCTCGGCGGTCGTGCGCAGCATGTCACGGTCACCGGATGCGCCGGCGCGAACGAGCGAAACCAGAAGATCGCTACGTGCCATGACAGATGTGACCTTCTCCCCGGTAGCCGCGCCTGACGATTCCCAACATTACGATCCTTTCCACGCTTTGTCTCCCGCCAGCGAGCGATTGAATTGAGCCGGGTCGAAAACGCGCCGAAGCGAACCGGATCAGGGTTGGGCTCCGACCTATTGACCCTCAACCGGTTCCGACAAACGAATTTTCGCCCAGCCGAAAACGGGGTGTGGATAAACTGGGACGATGTCATTGATAACACAGCCGAGAGCGTTTGGATAGAACATAATAAGAACATCATCCCAGCCATCGCCTGCCTCGGCTCTGTCGGCTTTCGGGATGCGCTAGCTTCAACGGCATGACCGCCGTGGGCGCCGAGCGGATGTCAGTGCGGGCAGTTCTAAGGTGTCTGCTCCACCGACTTCGGCCCGCCCCTGTCGCCGAGGCAGCCAAAAACATCCTCCGGCCGGGTCGGCGCAAAGACGCCGCTCAACGGCCGCAGCAGCACGCCCGCTTCCGTCTCCACCACGGCCAGCCGGGTTCCGGCGCCCCAGTGCAGCCGATCCCGGATGGTTTTGGGCAGGATCACCTGTCCCTTGGTGGATAGCGTGGTCGTCGGGCTGGTGGTCGCCACGTGCGCCCCTGTGTAAGACGGCGTAAGGTGCCGCGTCCTCCCCGCAAGTGCAACCCGCCGCCGGCCTTCTCCCAGGGCGACGGCATTTGGACAATTTGCCGCCGCATACTCGATTTTTCGTCATGGCCGGGCTTGTCCCGGCCATCCACGCCGGTCCCGCGGCACCGGCGCTTCCCGCTCGAACCGCCGCGGCGGCCAGCCATGGCTTGTGCAGGTCGAACTCCGTGGATGGCCGGGACAAGCCCGGCCATGACGAAAACGCAGCCCATATCGGCAAACGCCAGGTGCGATAGCCCTGGCTCCCCTCCGCGCCCGAAAAAATCTTGCCCAGCCCGCCGCCCCCGTGTTCCACTTCCGTTCGTGCCCTCCGCCCCACAAGTCCCGGCCGAGCGTTTCGCCCGCCTCATCGACCTGCTGTGCCGCGCCGTCGCCGCGCGCGGGGTCGGCGTGCCGCTGATGGCCCTGCTCTGGTCCCGGCTGCGCCGCATGGCCGGCCGGTTCGCCCGGCTCGCCGCCCGCATCCGGGCCGGCGCGCCGCTCGTCCCCCGCCATCGCCCCGCAGCGCCGCGCCCGGCCCGGCCGCCGCCGCCCCGGCTGCCGCGAGGGCTTCGCCTGGCTGGTGCGGCTGGTGCCGCAGACCGCCTCCGGCGCCTCGCAGTTGCAGCACCTGCTGGCCGAGCCGGAGATGGCGGCGCTGATCGCCGCCGCCCCGCAGATGGGCCGCATCCTGCGCCCGCTCTGCCGGATGCTGGGCGTCCGCCCCCCGCCCGGCCTGCGCGCCCCGCCGCCCGCCCGCGCGCCGGCGCCGGCATCCCCTGCCGCCGCCGCCGTCCGGGCGCTGGATACCGCGCCGCGCGCGCCGCCCGCCATGCGCCGCGCCCGACCCGCAAAAATTCCGGCCTGAGCACAAGGCGCGGCCGCACGTCCTGATTGTTCCGACTAGGGAACAAAAATCTACTTCGCTGCCAGCGTCTCGAACACGTCGCCCGCCGGCGCAAGCCCCTGGATATGGGCGCGGTGCCAGAGCGCGTAGAACAGCAGATGCCACGCCGCGAACTCCTCCCGCCGTCCGGCGGCGTGGCGGAACAGGGCGGCGACGCGCGCCGGCTCGGCGATCTCGGCCACGCCGGGCTGCATCGAAACGAGCTTGCCCAGCCGGTCGCCCACGCCCGCGATCCAGGTGCCGATCGGCACGGTAAAGCCCTGCTTGCGCGCGAACGGCCGCGCCGCCGGGCAGTTGGCGGCGAGCCATTGCCGCAGCAGCCACTTGCCCATCCCGCCGCGCACCTTCAGCCCGTCCGGCAGGCGGAACGCCGCCTCGGCGACGCCGCGGTCGAGGAACGGCGTGCGGCCCTCGACGGCATGCGCCATCAGGCAGCGGTCGAGTTTCAGCAGCAGGTCGTGCGGCAGCCAGTCCGCCATGTCGGTCGCCTGCGCCGTGGCCAGCCGTGTGCGCCCGCCGTTCGCCGCCTGCGCCTCCGCCGCCGCGATGCCGTCGCGCCAGGCCGCGGGGCGGGCGCGCAGCACGTCCAGACGATCAAAAGTGCCGCGCGCGCGCATCACCCGCCCGCCGCGCCACCACGGCCGCGCCGCGCTGCGATAGCGGCCGTAGCCGGCGAACATCTCGTCGCCGCCCTCGCCCGACAGCACCACCTTCACGTCCTGGCGCGCGCGGCGGGCGAGGAACCAGGTGGGGATGATGGCGTAGTCCGCCGCCGGGTCGTCCATGCAGGCGACGATCTCCGGCAGATGCCGCCACACCATCGCCTCGGTCACTTCCAGCGTCTCGTGCCGCGCGCCGAGCGCCCGCGCGACAACCCCCGCCGCCGCGCGCTCGTCGGCGGCACCGGGGGCGGCGAAGCCGGCGGTGAAGGCGAGCACCGGGGTGGCGTTCAGCCGCGCCATCAGCGTCAGCAGCGCGGTGCTGTCGATGCCGCCGGAGAGGAACATGCCGTACGGCACGTCGCTGCGCTGGTGCAGATCGACGCTCTCGGTCAGCGCCTGATCCAGCCGCTTGAGCGCCGCGGCCTCGTCGATGTCCTCGGGCGGCCCGTCGGGCAGGGCGGCGAGGCGGCGGTGCTCCAGCACGCGGCCCTCGCCGCACAGCAGCGTCTCGCCGGGCAGCACGCGGCGGATGCCGGGGAAAATCGTCTCGGCGCCGCTGGTGAACTGCACCTGCAACAGCTCGTCGCGCGCCGCCGGGCGCAGCGCGCGCGGCACGATGCCGGCGGCGAGCAGCGCCTGCGGCTCGGAGGCGAAGGCGAGGCCGGCGGCGGTCTGCGCGAGATACAGCGGTTTTATGCCGAACGGGTCGCGCGACAGCGTCACGGTGCGGCCGGCGCGCTCGTGAATGGCGAGCGCATACATGCCGCGCAGCGTCTGCGCATACTGCGTGCCGTCGCGCAGCCACAGATGCAGCGGCACCTCGTTGTCGCTCTGGGTGGTGAACGCGGTCTGCGGCATGTCGCGGCGCAACTCGCGGTAGTTGTAGATCTCGCCGTTGCCGACCAGCGCCGCCGAGCCGGCGAACAGCGGCTGGTCGCCGCCTTCGAGGTCGATGATGGCCAGCCGCGTCTGCACCAGCGCGACCCGGCCGACAACGGTATGGCCGCTGCCGTCCGGCCCGCGATGCGCCAGCGCCCGCTCCAGCGCCGCGAGGGTCGCAGGCTCCGGCGCGGGGGCGTCCGGGGCAGCGATCAGGCCGGCAATTCCGCACATGGACACGGCCCATAGCATCGCCGGCGGTCGCTTGTCTTGCGGCGGGGCGGCGCGCGGACCACTTGGCTCGCATGACCAGAATGGCGCTGCTGCCGGACCGCGGCGTGGTCGCGGTGGCCGGTGACGATCGCGTGAGTTTTTTGCAGGGCCTCGTCTCCAACGACGTGGCCGAGGCGGCGCCGGGCCGCGCGGTGTGGGCGGCACTGCTGACCGCGCAGGGCAAGTGGCTCGCCGATTTTTTCATCTTGTCCGACGGCGAGCGGCTGCTGCTGGATTGCGAGCGGGCGCAGGCGCCGCTGCTGGTGCAGCGGCTGACGCGCTACCGGCTGCGCGCCCGCGCCGAGCTGCACGATCTGTCCGGCGCGCTGCACGTGCATGCGGCCTGGGACGGCACGCCGGACGTGCCCGAGGGTGTGGTCGCGGCGCCCGACCCGCGGCTGCCGCAGGCGGGCTGGCGCCTCCTCGCCGACCGTCCGCTGCCAGTGGACGCCGATGCCGCCGCGTGGGACGCGCACCGCATCGCGCTCGGCCTGCCGGACGGCTCGCGCGACCTGGAGGCGGAGAAGAGCGTGCTGCTGGAGGCCGGCTTCGACGAACTGCACGGCGTCTCCTGGTCGAAGGGCTGCTACATGGGCCAGGAGCTGACCGCGCGGACGCGGTATCGCGGCCTGGTGAAGCGCCGGCTGGTGCCGGTGGCGATCGAGGGCACGCCGCCCGCGCCCGGCACGCCGATCACGCGCGACGGCGCCGAGGCGGGGGTGCTGCGCTCGGTGGCCGGCGGGATGGGCATGGCGCTGCTGCGGCTGCAGGCGCTGGGCGAGCCGGCGCTGGCCTGCGGCGCCGCCCGCCTCACGCCGCGCCCGCCGGCGTGGCTGGCTCAGCTGTTCTGGGAGTCGTCCCAGCCGCCGCCGGAATCGTCGCTCGCCTGATCCCAGCCGCCCTGGTCGGTGCCGCCCTGGTCCTGCTGGCCGGGATCGGCCGCGGCGTCCTGCCAGCCGCTGCCCTGGTCGGGGGCCTGGGTCCAGTCGGCCTGGTCGATCTGCGCCGGGCCGGCGAACTTGTCGTCGCCCATCGGCTCCTTCGGCGCGCCGCCGTAGTCGCCCGGATCGGACTGGCCGCCGCCCCACGGGTTGACGAACCCGGCCGCGCTGGCCGGACCCGGCATGCCGCCGCCGAAACCGCCGCCGCCGAAGCCGCCGCCCATGTGCGAGCCGGAGAACAGGCTCATCAGCGCGTCGGCCGCCACCACGCCGCCGGCGACCCCTGCCGCGGTGCGCAGCGCCGAGCCGAGGAAGCCGGTGCCCTGAGGCGGGAACATCCCCTGGCTGTAGCCCGGCGGATATTGCGGCGGCGGCGGGGCGTATTGGGGTGGCGCCGCCGGGCGCGCCGTGCCGCCGCCGAACAGGCCGGAGAGGAAGCCGCGCGACTGCGGCGGGGCCGCGCCCGGCGCGCTCCAGGGCGAGGCTCCGGGCGGCGGCGCGGCCTGCGCCTGGTGCAGCTGGGTCAGCTCCCATTGCAGGCGGTTGATGCGGTTCTGCGCTTCCGCCAGCGCGTGTTCCTGCACCACCGCCATCTGGGTGATGCGGTAGCGCGCCTCCGGGTGGCGGGTGAACAGGTCGGCGATCAGCTTGTCCGCGTCCGGGTCGATGGGCGGGAGCGGCTGGCCCTGGGTCTGGGCGCCCGCGACCCGCTCGATGAAGCGGGTGATGAGGTCGCGTTCTTCGTCGGTCATGGGAATCCCCGTGGGTCCATTGCCACCCGGCGATGTGGCAAGCATCCGGGGCGGCTTCAAGCGGGCGTGCCGACGCCATCCCTGGTGGCGTCCTTGTTGCGCACCGGCGCCGCCCGTATGGTGCGGTGCATCACGCTGCACGGTGGAGCGGATGGACGCGCCAGGCGCCAGGCCCGAGAGTTTTCAGGACCTGATCCTGCGCCTGCACCATTTCTGGGCGCGGCAGGGCTGCGTGATCCTGCAGCCCTACGACATGGAGGTCGGCGCCGGCACGTTCCATCCCGCCACCACGCTGCGCTCGCTCGGCCGCCGCCCCTGGCGCGCCGCCTATGTGCAGCCGAGCCGCCGCCCCTCCGACGGCCGCTACGGCGAGAACCCGAACCGGCTGCAGCACTACTACCAGTACCAGGTCATCATGAAGCCGAGTCCGGCCGACGCGCAGGCGCTGCTGCTCGACAGCTATCGCGTGATCGGGCTCGATCCGCTGCTGCACGATTTCCGCTTCGTCGAGGACGACTGGGAAAGCCCGACGCTGGGCGCCTGGGGGCTGGGCTGGGAAGTGTGGTGCGACGGCATGGAGGTCGGCCAGTTCACCTATTTCCAGCAGGTCGGCGGCATCGCCGACCGCGCTGCCCAGCTTCGAGATGACCTACGGGCTGGAGCGGCTGGCGATGTATGTGCAGGGCGTCGAGAACGTTTTCGATCTTGACTTCAACGGCGCCGGCGTGCGCTACGGCGACGTGTTTCTGCGCGCCGAGCGGGAGTACAGCGCGCATAATTTCGAGCATGCGGACACCGAGATGCTGACGCGGCATTTCGCCGACGCCGAGCGCGAATGTGCCGCGCTGCTGAAGGAACGGCTGGCGCTGCCGGCCTACGACCAGTGCATCAAGGCAAGCCACCTGTTCAACCTGCTGGATGCGCGCGGCGTGATCAGCGTGGCCGAGCGCGCGTCGTATATCGGCGCGCGTGCGCGTGCTGGCGAAAGGCTGCTGCGAGGCGTGGCTGGCCGGCGAGGAAGCTCCCGCCCGCGAACCGGCGCTGCAGGACTGACATGCCGGAACTGCTGCTGGAACTGTTCAGCGAGGAAATCCCGGCGCGCATGCAGGCGCGCGGGGCGGAGGATCTTTCACGACTCCTCGCCGCGGCGCTGGCGCCGCTCGCCCCCGCGGAGATCCGCACGTTCTACGGCCCGCGACGTATTGCGGTCGCCTGCGTCGTCTCAGCCGGTGTCGCGGAAAGCCGCAGCAGCGAACGCGGCCCGCGCCTGAATGCACCGGACCAGGCGCTCGCCGGCTTCCTGCGCAAGCATGCAGCCACGCGCGACGATCTGCGCCAGGAAGGCGAGTTCTGGGTGCTGCACAGGACCGTGCCCGGCATCGACGCCGCGACGCTGATCGCGCGCCAGATGCCGGAGCTGCTGCGCCGCTTCCCGTGGCCGAAGTCGATGCGCTGGGGCGGCACCAGCGCGTTCACCTGGGTGCGCCCGCTGCGCCGCATCCTCTGCCTGCTCGACGGCGCGGCGGTGCCGTTCGATCTGCGCGACGGCGCCGATGACGGCCATGGCCTGATCGCCGGCGACCTCACCGAAGGCCACCGCTTCCTCGCCCCCGGAGTTTTCGCCGTGCGGTCGGCGGCGGATTGGATCGAGGCGCTGCGCGCGCATTTCGTGATCGCCGATGCCGCCGAACGGCGCGCCACGATCGCGGCCGGCCTGCGCGGCCAGGCCGCTGCGCGCGGCCTCACGCTGGTCGAAGATGCCGGTCTGCTCGACGAAGTTGCCGGGCTGGTGGAATGGCCGGTGGCGCTGCTCGGGCGCATCGACGCAGCGTTCATGGACCTGCCGCCGGAAGTGATGCAGGTCTCGATGCGCGTCAACCAGCGCTACTTCGCGCTGCGCGACGCGGCCGGCGGGGTGGCGCCGTGGTTCGCCTTCGTCGCCAATGTCGCGGCGCGCGACGGCGGCGCGGCGATCGTCGCCGGCAACGAGCGCGTGCTGCGCGCACGCTTCGCCGACGCGCGGCATTTCTGGGACCTCGACCGCGCGCACACGCTGGCCAGCCGCGTGGCCGCCCTCGATCACGTCACCTTCGAGGCGCGGCTGGGCACGCAGGGCGAGCGGGTGCGGCGGATAATGCAGCTTGCTTGCGTTATTGCCCCGCGTGTCGGCGCGGACGCGGCATTGGCCGAGCGGGCGGCGCTGCTGGCGAAGGCCGATCTTGTGACGGGAATGGTCGGCGAATTCCCGGAACTGCAAGGCGTGATGGGGCGCTATTACGCTCTGCATGACGGGGAGGATGCGCGTGTTGCCGATGCCGTGCGCGACCACTACGCGCCGAAGGGGCCGGCGGATGACGTGCCGGAGGCGCCGGTGAGCATTGCCGTGGCGCTCGCCGACAAGATCGACGTGCTGGCGGCGTTCTTCGCCATCGGCGAGAAGCCGACCGGCTCGGGCGATCCGTTCGCGCTGCGCCGTGCGGCACTCGGGATTATCCGCATCATCCGTGAGCGCGGGCTGCGGCTGAAGCTGGGATCGCTGGTTGCAGACCACTTGTTCCGAAACCGCTGCAACATGGTAGAGCAGGAAATCTGCGGGTTCATTGTGGAACGGCTGCGGGTTCAGCTGCGGGTCGAGGGCGCGCGTCACGATGTCCTGGCCGCCGTCGAGGGTTTTGCCGATCCGGATTATGATCTCAATCTGCTGCTCGCGCGCACCGACGCCGTCGCCGCGATGCTGCAGACCGAGGACGGCGCCAACCTGCTCGCCGGCTACCGCCGCGCCGCCAACATCCTGCGCATCGAGGAGCGCAAGGACGGCCCGCACGATGGGCCGATCGCGCCCGCCCTGTTGGAACAGCACGAAGAAAACCGGCTTGCCGTGAAGCTCGACCTGATCGAGCCGGACGTGGCGGAGCTGATCCGCGCCGAGAATTTTCCCGGGGCCATGGAATTCCTCGCTTCTCTGCGCCACGACCTCGATGCGTTCTTTGATGCCGTCACCGTGAACGACGCGCGCCCCGAAATCCGCCGCAATCGCCTGCGTCTTTTGGCGCGCGTGCGGGCGGCGATGCATCTGGCCGCCGATTTTTCGCGAATAGAAGGTTGACAGGACAAGGATTGCGACCGCCATGACCAAGTGGGTGTACAGTTTTGGCGCCGGCCACAACGAGGGCCGCGCGGACTTGCGCAACCTGCTCGGCGGCAAAGGCGCGAACCTCGCCGAGATGGCCAGCATCGGCCTGCCGGTGCCGGCGGGCTTCACCATCACCACCGAGGTCTGCACCGCCTACTACGACAACCACCACACCTATCCCGACGGCCTCGACGCGCAGGTGCGCGAGGCGCTGGCGCGCATCGAGCAGGCGGTCGGCCTGCGCTTCGGCGACCGGCACAAGCCGCTGCTGGTCTCGGTGCGCTCCGGCGCGCGCGTCTCCATGCCCGGCATGATGGACACCGTGCTCAATCTCGGCCTGAACGATGCCACCGTCGAAGGACTCGGCGAAGCCTCCGGCGATGCCCGCTTCGCCTGGGACAGCTATCGCCGCTTCATCCAGATGTACGGCAGCGTCGTGCTCGGCGTCGAGCACCACCGCTTCGAGGAGATCATCGACCACGTGAAGATGGATGCCGGCGTGGTGGAGGACACCGCGCTCGGCGCGTCGGACTGGCACCGCGTCGTTGACGGCTACAAGGAGACGGTGCGGCGCGAGACCGGAAAACTGTTTCCGCAGGACGCCGAGGAACAGCTGTGGGGTGCGGTCGGCGCCGTGTTCGGCAGCTGGATGAACCCGCGCGCCAACACCTATCGGCGCCTGCACGACATTCCCGCGCGCTGGGGCACCGCGGTCAACGTGCAGGCGATGGTGTTCGGCAACATGGGCGAGGATTGCGCCACCGGCGTGTGCTTCACGCGCGACCCCTCGACCGGCGAGAACGCATTCTACGGCGAATACCTGGTGAACGCGCAGGGCGAGGACGTGGTCGCCGGCACCCGCACGCCGCAGCCGCTGTCCAAGGCGCGCGCCAGGCCGGGCGAGGTCAGCATGGAACAGGCGATGCCCGACGCCTATGCCGAGCTGCTGCGCGTGCGCGAAAAGCTTGAGCGCCACTACCGCGACATGCAGGACGTCGAGTTCACCGTGCAGCAGAACAAGCTGTTCATGCTGCAGACGCGCAACGGCAAGCGCACCGCGGTGGCGAGCCTGCGCATCGCGGTCGAGATGGCGAACGAGGGGCTGATCGACCGCAACGAGGCGGTGCGCCGCGTCAATCCCGCCTCGCTGGACCAGCTGCTGCATCCGACGCTCGACCCGAAGGCCCATCGCACGCTGCTGTCGAAAGGCCTGCCGGCGAGTCCCGGCGCCGCCAGCGGCATCGCGGTGTTCAGCGCCGACGAGGCCGAGAGCCGCGCCGGCAAGGGCGAGGCGGTGATCCTGGTGCGCATCGAAACCAGCCCGGAGGACATCCACGGCATGCACGCGGCGCGCGGCATCCTGACCACGCGCGGCGGCATGACCAGCCACGCGGCGGTGGTGGCGCGCGGCATGGGTCGGCCCTGCGTCGCCGGCGCCGGCGGCATCGCGGTCGATTACGGTGCGCAGACGCTGACGGCCGGGGGCAAGACGCTGAACGCCGGCGACACCATCACCATCGACGGCGCCACCGGCGAGGTGTTTCTGGGCCACGTCGCGATGGTCGAGCCGACCATGTCCGGCGAGTTCGCGACGCTGATGGGCTGGGCCGACGCGGCGCGGCGGATGCGCGTGCGCGCCAACGCCGAGACGCCGCTGGACGCCGAGACGGCGCGCAAGTTCGGGGCCGAGGGCATCGGCCTCTGCCGCACCGAGCACATGTTCTTCGACCCCGAGCGCATCGGCGCGGTGCGGCAGATGATCATGGCGCACGACGAGCACGGCAGGCGCGCGGCGCTGGCGCGATTGCTGCCGTTCCAGCGCCGCGACTTCATCGAGCTGTTCCGCATCATGGCCGGGCTGCCGGTGACGATCCGCCTGCTCGACCCGCCGTTGCACGAGTTCTTGCCGCGCGGCGATGCGGAGCTGGCGGAGGTGGCGGAGGCGCTCGGCACCGATGTCGCGGCGATGCGGCGGCGCGCGGCGGAACTCGCCGAAGCCAACCCGATGCTCGGCCATCGCGGCTGCCGGCTCGGCGTGACCTATCCCGAGATCTACGAGATGCAGGCCCGCGCGATCTTCGAAGGTGCGATCGCGACCGCGAAGGAGGGCGCGCCGGCGCCGGTGCCGGAAATCATGATCCCGCTGGTCAGCGCGGTGCGTGAGCTGGAGATCACGCGCGCGCAGGTGGAGCGCGTCGCCGCCGACGTGTTCAAGGAGAGCGGTGTGGCGATCGACTACGTGATCGGCACCATGATCGAGCTGCCGCGCGCCGCCATCACCGCGGACAAGATCGCCGTCTCGGCGGACTTCTTTTCGTTCGGCACCAACGACCTGACGCAGACGGTGTTCGGCCTGTCGCGCGACGACGCGGGAAAATTCCTGCCGCGCTATGTCGAGCTCGGCATCTTGCCGAAAGACCCGTTCGTCACGCTGGACGTCGAGGGCGTGGGTGAGCTGGTGCGCATCGCCGTGACCAGGGGGCGGGCGACCAAGCCGGCGCTGAAGCTCGGCATCTGCGGCGAGCACGGCGGCGATCCGGCGTCGATCGCGTTCTGCGAGGAGGTCGGGCTGGACTACGTCTCCTGCAGCCCGTACCGCGTGCCGGTGGCGCGGCTGGCGGCGGCGCAGGCGGCGCTGGGCCGCGAGGCCGACCGCACCGCCTGACCCGGCCGGCGCGGCAACGCCCTCACGCCGCGGCGGTGACCTGCAGCTCGCCGAGATAGGCCTCGCGGATCGCCGGGTTCTCGCGCAGCGACGCCGCCTCGCCCGACAGCACCACCTGGCCGGTCTGCAGCACGTAGGCGCGGTGCGCGATCGTCAGCGCCATCGCGGCGTTCTGCTCGACCATGAAGATCGTCGTGCCCTGGCGGTTGATGTGCTGGATGATGTCGAACACCTGCTCGACCAGCAGCGGCGACAGGCCCATCGAGGGTTCGTCCATGCAGATCAGCCGCGGCCGCGCCATCAGCGCCCGCCCGATCGCCACCATCTGCTGCTCGCCGCCCGACAGCGTGCCGGCGATCTGCGACCGCCGCTCCTTGACGCGCGGAAACAGGTCATAGACGCGCTCCAGGTCCTCGGCGAGTTCCGGGCCGCGCGCGCGCGTGTAGGCGCCGAGTTCCAGATTCTCCAGCACCGTCATGCGCGGAAACAGCCGCCGCGCCTCCAGCACCGGCGCGATGCCGCGCTTCACCCGCTCCGCGGTGCGCAGCCGCTCGATCGGCTGGCCCTCGAACAGCACGCTGCCGCTGGTCGGCCGCACCACGCCCATGATGGTCTTCATCGTGGTCGATTTGCCGGAGGCGTTGCCGCCGAGCAGGGCCACGATCTCGCCGCGCCCGATCGCGTAGCTCACGTCCTTGAGCACGTGCAGGTCGCCGTAATGCGTGTTGACGCCGCGGAACTCCAGCAGCAGGCCGAGGTCACGCTGCATCCAGCGCCTCCCTGGCGGCACGGCCGAGATAGGCGCGCAGCACCTCCTCGTTGCGCCGCACCTGGTCCGGCCGGCCCTCGGCCAGCTTGTCGCCGTGGTCGAGCACGATCACCGTGTCGGCAAGCTGCGTGACCACGTCGAGCTTGTGCTCGATGATGCAGGATGGTCAGCCCGAGCGCGTGCAGGCTTTTGATCTGCTCCGCCAGTTCCAGAGTTTCTGCCGGGTTCATGCCCGCCGTCGGCTCGTCGAGCAGCAGCAGCCGCGGCTGGCTCGCCAGTGCGCGCGCGATCTCGACCCGGCGGCGATTGGCGTAGGACAGCGACGACACCGCCTGCGTGATCCGCGGCGTCAGCCGGTTGCCGAACAGCGCCACGATGTCGCTCGCGCGCCGCATTGCCGCGCGTTCCTCGCGCACGGGTGTGCGGCGAGCGCAGCACGGCGCGGAACGCCCCGGCGGTCAGCCGCGCGTGCTGGCCGATCAGCACGTTGTCGAGCACCGAGAGGTTCGCGAACAGGCGGATGTTCTGGAACGTGCGCGCCAGCCCCAGCGCCAGGATGCGGTGCGGCGGCAGGCCGAGAATCTCCCGGCCGGCGAAGCGGATGCTGCCGTGCCCGGCGGGCACCAGGCCGGTGATGACGTTGAACAGCGTCGATTTGCCCGAGCCGTTCGGCCCGATCACCGCGACCACGCTGCCCGCGGGCACCACGACATCGACCGCATTCAGCGCGATCAGCCCGCCGAAGCGCACGGTGACGCCGCGCACTTCCAGAAGATTGCCGACGGCGGCCGGAGGCAGCGCCAGCGCGAGTTCCGCCTGCGCGCGGTCGAAGCCGCCGCGCTGCACGCCCTGCACGTGCTGCGCGGTCGAACGCCAGTCCGGCGGTGCGCCGCGTCGCCGGGATCAGCCCGTCGCGGCGGAACAGCATCATCAGCACCAGCAGGATGCCGAAGATCAGCTCGATCGAGCGCGCCAGGTCGATCTGCTGCATCCAGTCGCTGCCGACGGCGGCGCCCAGCATGTGCAGCCACTCGGTCAGGTCGGGCAGGAACCAGGATTGCAGCAGGCTCAGCAGCACCGCGCCGGCCACCACGCCCCACACGCTGCCCATGCCGCCGAGCACCACCATCACCAGGATCATCACCGAGACCGGGAAGCCGAACATGTCCGGTGTCGCGGTCTGCAGCTTGGCGATGTAGAACACGCCGACCGCGCCGGCGAAGGCGGCGCCGATGGCGAAGGCGAGCAGTTTTGTGCGCGTGCGATCGACGCCCATGGCACTCGCCGCCGTCTCGTCCTCGCGCACCGCCATCCAGGCGCGGCCGACGCGCGAATCGCGCAGCCGGAAGCTGGCGAACATCAGCAGCGCCACCAGCGCCAGGCCGACATAGTAGTAGGGCGTCGCCTGGACGGTGAAATTGTAGCCGAACAGCATCGGCGCCTGCACGCCGTTCAGCCCGGCGGCGCCGTTGGTGATGCTGGGCGTGTTGCGCGCGACGATCGGCACGATCTCGCCGAAGCCGAGCGTCACGATGGCGAGGTAGTCGCCGCGCAGCCGCAGCGTCGGCGCGCCGAACAGGATGCCGAAGAACGCCGCCACCAGCGCCGCCAGCGGCAGCGCCAGCCAGAACGACAGCGTGAAATGCACCAGGTCCGGCCCGCCCTGGTTGATTTTTTGCACCAGGCCGACCAGCGCGAAAGGCTGCCAGAACGGCGACCATTCCGGCATCACCTGGAACGAGGTGAACACGCCGTAGAAATAGGCGCCGATGGCGAAGAACGCCGCGTAGCCGAGATCGAGCAGGCCGGCGAACCCGACCACGACGTTCAGCCCCAGCGCCAGCGCCGCATAGGCCGAGGCGTTGGCGAGGCTGTCGATGTCGGCGTCGTTGCCTTCGACATAGGGGAACAGCAGCAGGGCCACAACCAGCAGCGCCAGTGCGCCCCGCCGCGCCGGCGCCGACGCGGCGACATTGCGCAGCAGGCCCGCGCGCGGAGCGACGGCGCTCATGACTTGTTCGGCGCCACCCGGCCGAGCAGCCCGGCGGGGCGGAACACGAGGACCAGCACGAGGATCGAGAAGATGATGACGTCCGCCCAGGAGGCGGAGATCAACTGCCCGCCCAGCGCCTCGACCAGCCCGATGATGACGCCGCCCACCATGGCGCCGGGGACGTTGCCGATGCCGCCGAGCACCGCCGCGGTGAACGCCCGCAGCCCGGCGGTGAAGCCGATGATGTAGCTGGTGAAGTTGTAGTAGAGGCCGAACATCAGCCCGCCCGCGCCGGCCAGCGCGGAGCCGAGGAAGAACGCCATGATGATGACGCGGTCCACCTCGATGCCCATCATGCGCGCCGCCTCCGGGTCCTGCGCGGTGGCGCGCATCGCCTTGCCCATGCGGGTGAACTGCACGAACCAGGTCAGCCCCGCCATCAGCACCAGCGAGACGATCCAGATCAGCACCTCGCGCAGCCGCAGCACCGCGCCGCCGATCGGCATCGACAGCGACGGCAGCGGCGAAGGGAAGTTCTTGCTGTCCGCACCGAGGCCGAGCAGCACCAGGTTGAACAGGATGTACGACACGCCGATGGTGGTGATCATCGCCGCCGGCCCGCGCACGTTGCGCAGCGGCCGCAGCGCGATGCGCTCGATGGCGACGCCGAGCAGGCCGGAGGCCAGCATGGTCACGACCAGCGTGCCGAGCAGCACGGCAGCCAGCGCGAAGCCGGCGAGCGGCGGCGCGTTCGGCACCACGCCGAGCAGTTCCAGCATGCCGAGGCCGACGAACGAGCCGACCATGAAGACGTTGAAATGGGCGAAGTTGATCAGCTCAAGGATGCCATAGACCAGCGTGAAGCCGAGCGCCAGCAGCGCATACATCGCACCGAGGCTGAGGCCGTTGATGAGCTGCTGGAGATAGACGTCGGCGAGCGTCATCGCGGCGCTCCGCCCCCCGACGGTGCGGGACGCCGCCGCAGGGCGGCGTCCCGATACGCGATGCGGTGCATCGTCGCCTGCGCCACCGTCAGGACTGCGGCGCCACGCCGATGTAGTTGAACTGGTGGATCATGTCGTCGGCCGGATAGGCCTTGTTGTCATGCACCTGGAAGACCGCGATGACGCGGTCCTTGATGTCGCCGTTGGCGTCGAACGACACCGGGCCTTGCAGCGTCTTCACGTTCGCGGTCTGGATGGCGTCGCGCACGGCGTCGCGCGTCACCGGCTTGCCGCTCGCCTTCACGCGCTTGACCGCGTCGATGATGACCTCGACCCCGTCATACGCGGTGATCGAGTAGTCGTCGGGCAGCACGTGGAACTTCGCCTTGTACTCGTTCACCCAGGCCTGCGCTGCCGAGTCCTCGGTGACGTGTGGCGAGGCGTTGGTGCAGTACCAGCCTTCGGCCGCGGGGAACCCGGCGGCGGTCAGCATTTCCGGCGTGATCAGCCCGTCGCCGCCGCCCTTCGGCATGCTGTGCGGGAGGATCTCGTACGACTGCTTGACCAGCTTCACGCCGGCCTGCATCACGCCGCCGTAGTAGAGGCTCGCCGGGTCGAGCTGCTTGATTTTCGTGAGCACCGAGGAGTAGTCGGCGGCCTTCGGGTCGATCTTGTCGCGGCCGAGCACCTTGATGCCGTCCTTGACCGCCTGCGCCTGGAACGCGTTGGCCAGCCCTTCGCCGTAGGCGCCGGTGTCGTCGAGGATATAGACCGACTTCACCTTCAGCACGTTGGCGTAGAAGTTCGCCATGTAGGGGCCCTGGAAGGCGTCGGTCGCGACCGTGCGGAAATAGATCGCCTTGCCGGCGGGGCGGTATTGCGCGGCGAATTTCGGGTCGGTGATGTCGGGGTTGGTCGAAGAGGGCGTGATGGTGGCGAGATCGCCCCAGCTCAGGATCGGCGCCATCGCCTTGCCGACGCCCGACATCTGCGGCCCGATCGCGGCCAGCACCTGCCGGTCGGCGACCATTTTGCGCGCGTTGATCGCGCCCTGCGCCGGATCGTACTGGCCGGCGGTGGCGGTGCCGTCGTCGAGCACCATCCCCTCGAACTTCACGCCCGGCACGGTGTGGCCGGCATTCGCCTGGTCGATCGCCAGCAAGGCGCCGTTCTTGACCAGCAGCGCCGACTGCGCATCGCCCCCGGTCAGCGAAGCGTCGATGCCGATCTTCACCACCTGGTCGGCGGCGCGGGCCGGCCCGGCAAGCCCGGCGGTGGCCGCCAGGGACAAGGCCGAGGCGGCAAGCAAGGCGGAACGACGGGTCATCATGCGGCAGGTCTCCCCTCATGCGCCGGATCCTGTGCCGGCTGGCGGCAGCATGGCTCGGTCATGTGCCCCTGGCAAGCCTGCTGCGCGCGCGATGCAACGAGCTTGCGGTGCCGGCGATACATGCGCTGGACCCACCCACGGGGGGAGGCGGCGGCGATGACGACATGGTTGCGCATCCTGGCATTGCTGGCGGCGGCGCTGCCCGGCGGCTGCGGTCTGGCGGCGGCGCCGTGCCGGCTGTCCTCGGCGGTGCTGAAGGCGGTGCCGCTGGTCGGCCATGCCGCCGCCGTCCCCACCGACACCTGTGCCAACGCGATCGACCCGGACTGACGCTTCAGCCGAGCAGCCGCGCCGCGTGCGCCAGGTCGGCCGGCTCGTTGATGTTCAGGAACGGATCATCGGGCGCGGCGGCGAACTCGGCGACCGCGAGGCCGTGCGACGCGGCGAACGCCTCGACGCCGCGCTCGCCGTCGGCCAGGGCGTCGGCCAGCGCCTCGGCCAGCGTCACCGGCCACAGTGCGACGACCGGGTGGCGCTGCCCGGCGGAGGCGGCGCAGGCGACCGCGGCGCCGTCCCGCGCGCGCGCCTGCGCCAGCCGCTGCACCAGGTCGGGCGGCAGCAGCGGCGTGTCGGTCGGCACCGACAGCAGCAGTTCGGCGCCCGGCTGCGTCTGCCGCGCCCAGCGCAGCCCGGCGAGGATGCCGGCGAGCGGTCCGGGATGGTCCGGCACCGGATCGGCCAGCACCGGCAGCCCCCAGTGCAGGAAGCGGCGCACGTCGCCGTTGGCGTTGATCGCCATCGCGCCGACCTGCGGGCGGATCGCGTCGAGCACGTGGTCGAGCATCGGCCGCCGGTGCAGCCGCAGCAGCCCCTTGTCGCCGCCGCCCATCCGCCGCGCCAGCCCGCCCGCCAGCACCACCGCCACCGGGCGCCCATCGCGGCTCATGGCACGGCCCGCCGTCGAGGTTGGAAAACGCGCGGGCCTGCGCCATCTCTGCGCCAGCACGGGAGGCGGGCATGGCAATGCAGGTGGCGACGCTGGGCGGCGGGTGCTTTTGGTGCCTGGAAGCGGTGTATCTGGAACTGCGCGGCGTGAGCCGCGTCGAATCGGGCTTCTCGGGCGGGCATGTCGAGAACCCGACTTACAAGCAGGTCTGCACCGGCACCACCGGGCACACCGAAGTGGTACAGGTCACCTTCGATCCCGACGAGATCGCCTATGACGACCTGCTGCGCGTGTTCTTCACCATCCATGACCCGACCACACCCGACCGCCAGGGCAACGACGTCGGCACCCAGTACCGCAGCGCGATCTTCGTGCATGACGCTGCCCAGCGCGAAGCGGCCGAGCGCGTCGTCGCCGAGATCGCCGCGGCCGGACTCTGGCCGGACCGCATCGTCACCGAAATCGTGCCGTTCGATGTCTTCTACCCGGCCGGGGCGGAGCACGAGAACTATTTCGTCCGCAACCCCTGGAGCGGCTACTGCCGTGCCGTGATTGCGCCGAAAGTAACGAAATTCCGCAAGAGTTTCGCCGACCGGCTGCGCCGCGCCAGCGCCGCCTGATCCCGCGCCGCAACGCGGATCAGCGGTGATCGGCCTGCGGCGGATGGACGCCCTGGATTTTCGCCGAGGCGGTCTCGGTTCCCTGCCGGTCGTCGGTCGGCGCGCCGGTCGGCTGGTGCTCCTCGCCGCCGGCGGAACCCTGGCTGGCGCGTCCGGGGCCCGTCGTCGGCGTGCTGGAGGGCGGATCGCTCGCCGGGAAGCTGTCTTCGACCTCACGGTCCTGATCCTTCGTTCGTCGCTGCTCTGCGCTCATCGGGCATCTCCGTGCTGATGGTCATGCCACCGCGGGACGACATCGGCGCCGTTCGTCACGCCCGCCCATTCCGCCACCGCCCAGGGTCGGGCGGACAGCGCGCGCCGCGGCGGGCTGTTCCCTGCCGCGGGTCGGGGAGGGGTCAACTCGGCAAGATTGCGGAGGCGCACGACTCGATGAACCCGCACCGGCGCTTTGCGTTTATTCGATCGCCGTAAAACGACTGGGGGATGAGATGGAACTGGTCGATGCGATGGTGGCGGGACTCGCCGACGCGAGCCAGGCGGCCCGTTGCTGGCAGGCGCAGGCGCTCGAGGAGATGCTGGGGCTGCCCCAGGCGTCGGCTGCCGGGCTGCAGCGCCTGCTGCACCGGCTGGAGCTGGCGGGCTACGGCGATGCCGTGCGGTCCTGGGCCGGGCCCGGCGCGGCCCGCCGGATTTCGCCGCCGATGCTGCACGCCGCGCTGGGCGATGCGGAGGTGCAGCGCATGGCGGGCCGGGCCGGACTGACCGGCGACGAGTTGACCGCGGCCCTCAGCCAGCATCTGCCAGCGATCGTCGGCCGGCTGGCGCGGCAGGGCCGATCCCCGCTGTGCTGAGCGTGCGGGGCGCGCTCAACATATCGCCGACGCGGCCGAGCAGATCGGCGGCCTTGAACGGCTTGTTCAGCACCGGCACGTCGGGCAGGCCGCCGGTATCGGTGTCCTCGGTGGCGTAGCCGGTGGCGATCAGGATCAGCAGGTCCGGATAGAGCTGCCGCGCCGCCGCCGCGAGCTGCAGCCCGTTCATCCCCGGCATGCCGAGATCGGCGATCAGCAGGTCGGGCGGCGGCGGTTGCTGCAGCACCGCCAGCGCCTCCGCCGCGTTGCCGGCCTGCCGCACCCGGTAGCCGCCCTCGTCGAGGCAGACGGCGGCGAAGGCGGCGACATCGGCGTCGTCGTCCACCAGCAGCACCGAGCGGCCGTCGCCCGAGGCGGGCACGCGTAGCGCGGGCGCGGCGGCGCCCATCGCGACCGCCGGCCGCGTGCATGGCAGCCAGACCGTGACCGTCGTGCCCTGGTGCGGCGTGCTGCTGATGGCGACGCCGCCGCCCGACTGCGCCACCACGCCCTGCACCATCGGCAGGCCGAGGCCCGATCCCCGCCCGACCGGCTTGGTGGTGAAGAACGGCTCGAACGCCCGCGCCTGTGTCGCCTTGTCCATGCCCTCGCCGGTGTCCGAGACCGCGAGCCGCACATACGCCCCCGGCGCCAGGCCGGCGGGATGCGAGGCGCCGGCCGGCACGTGCTCCATGTCGGCCGCGATGACGACGGTGCCGCCCTCCGGCATGGCGTCGCGCGCGTTCAGCACCAGGTTGAGCACCACCAGCTCCACCTGGTTCGGATCGGCGCGCGCCGGTTGCAGGCCGGGCGCGGCCTCGATGCGCACATGGGTGGACGGGCCGATGGTGCGCGCGAGCAGTTCCGACATCCCGTCGAGCAGGGCGGGAACTGCCACCGGCTGGAAGCGCAGGAACTGGCGGCGCCCGAACGCCAGCATGCGCTGCGTCAGCGCCGCCCCGCGATCGGCCGAGCGCATCGCCCCGTCCAGCAGCCGCGCCATCTCCGGCCGGTCCTGGCTGCGCGCGATCGCCAGCTCCAGGTTGCCGATGATGGCGGTGAGCAGGTTGTTGAAGTCGTGCGCGACACCGCCGGTCAGCTGGCCGATCACCTCCATCTTCTGCGCCTGCTGCAACTGCGCCTGCGCCGCCTCGCGCTCGCGCACCTCGGCCTCGAACTGGCGGGTGCGTTCGGCGACCCGGCGTTCCAGGTCGGCATTGGCGCGCTCCAGCGCCGCCCGCAGCGCCGCCTCGGTCTGGCGCAGCGCGGTCACTTCCTGGATCGCGATCACCGCGCCCAATACTGCGCCGCCGGGCGCGACCGCCGGCTGATAGCTGACCAGCACGCGCCGCCGCACGCCGGGCAGCGTCTCGGTCGCCGCCTCCACCTCGGCCGGGGGGATCGCCTCGCCGGCGAGCGCGCGCCTGAGCAGCGGCTCGATCCGGTCGGCGACGGTGGGCAGGATGTCGCGCACGGTGCGCCCGCGATGCGCCTTGGCGGGGAGCGCGTTGATCTCGGCCAGCCTGGCGTTCACCGTCAGGTAGCGCAGGTCGCGTCCGACATAGCCGAGTCCGACCGGGGCGCCGTCATAGATCGCCCGCAGCTCGGCCAGCCGCTCGTGCAGGCCGCGCTGTCCGGCGGCGACGGCGTCGAGCAGCGCGTTGATCGCCGCGGCGATGCGGCCGAACTCGGTGCGCATGTCCCCTACCGGCAGGCGCGCCGCCATGTCGCCGTCCTGCCATCGCCCGGTGGTGTCGAGGATGGCATGCAGCGGCCGGGCGATCACGCCGCGCGCCATCCAGGCCGCCAGCGCCAGCGCCGCCAGACCGCCGCCGCCGATCAGCGCGTAGCCCCGGTCGGCGGCGGTGTCGGCGGCGGCGAACATCGACGCGGTCGGCAGGCCGACGCTGACCAGCAGGTCCGGCAGCGCCTCGTCCGGCGGCAAGGTCGCGACCGCCCGCGAGACGCCCTCGGCGTCCTCGCCCACCGCGATCACCGGCGCGGGCGCGTGCAGCAGGGCAAGCTGCGCGTCCGACGCCTTGCGCCCCACCAGCCCCTGCTCGGGCACGGCCACCAGCACGGTCCCGGTGCGGTCGGTGACGACAACCGAGGCACCCTGCGGCAGCAGCCGGTCGGCCAGCCGCCGCTTCAGCCAGTCGAGGTCGATCCCGCCGATCAGGACGGGACCCGCTCCCGCCAGTCCCCGCACCGGATAGGCCGCCGGCACCTCGGCGCGCTTGCCGTACGGGTCGGGCGTATAGTCGCCCAGCGCCATCTCGCCGCGCGCCAGCGCCAGTCGGATTTCCGGCGCGCTCCCGACGCCGGCTCCTGCCATGCCGGTGTCGGTGGCGCAGACGACCCGGCCGTCCTCGCCGACCAGGGCGAGGTCGCGCAGGAACGACAGGCCGGCGAACACCGACTGCAGCTGCTCCTCGCATTTCGCCGCGTCCACCGACTTGATGGAGGGAATGGCCGCGGTGGCGACCAGCGCGTTGCGCACCCCGGCAATGATCGCTTCGACCCCGGTGCCCACCGCATGCGCGCTGCGCAACGATTCCTGCCGCACCGCGTCGCGTCGCGCCGCACGCAGTGCCGCCTCGTTGAACACCTGCATCAGCAGCGACGGCAGCAACGCCGCAGCAATGATCAGCACCACCCGCGTGAGCAGGCTCAATGAATGCGTCTCCTCGGGGCCAGGGCGTTAACGGCCGTGCCTATGACATGAAATTGCAAATTGTCAGCGGATGTCACGCGATCGTGAGTGCTGCGGCGGCGGTCACGGCGCAGCGGGGTTCGGCGCGGCGCCGTTTCCGTGGCGGTGCGCCGCCGCTATGCTGGCCCCGCGCCGCCAACCGGCCGGAGGATTGCTGCCCCGCGATGAAGAATCCCGACTGGGAGATTCCGCCGAACCTGCGGCCGGACCCCGATGAATATCGGTTCGATCTGGAGCGCGCGCTGCGCGGCCTGGTGGCGTTGCGCGCCAACGTCCCGCCGGACGCGTTCACCGCCGGCACGCTGGGCACCGAGCGCAGCGGCAGCGGTGCCGTGATCGGCCAGGGCGGCGTGGTGCTCACCATCGGCTACCTGGTCACGGAGGCCGAAACGATCTGGCTGATCAGCGCCGACGGGCGGGCCGTGCCGGGCCATCCGCTCGCCGTCGATCCGACCACCGGGCTGGGGCTGGTGCAGGCGCTCGGCCGGCTCGACCTGCCGGTGCTGGAACTCGGCGGCGGCGAGGCGGCCGGGGTGGGACGGCGCGCCGTCCTGGCGGCGGGCGGCGGCGGGCGGGAGCGGGCGATCGAGACCAAGGTGATCGGACGGCAGGAATTCGCCGGCTACTGGGAGTATCTGCTCGACGAGGCGATCATGACCGCGCCGGCGCACCCGTTCTGGAGTGGCGGCGCGCTGCTCGGCGAGGACGGGCGGCTGCTCGGCATCGGCTCGCTGATCATGCAGCAGGGCGACGGGCACGGGCGGCGGCACGACCTCAACATGTGCGTGCCGGCCTCGCTGCTGCCGCCGATCCTGGACGACCTGATGACGCTCGGCCGCATCAACGCGCCGCCGCGGCCGTGGCTCGGTGCCTACGTGATGGAGAGCGAGGGCGGCCTGGTGGTCGGCGGCGTCGCCGACGAGGGACCGGCGGAGCGCGCCGGCGTGCGGCCGGGCGACCGCGTGCTCGGCGTCGGCGACGAGAAGGTGGGCGATCTGGCGGCGCTGTGGCGCCGGCTGTGGGCGAGCGGTTCGGCCGGGGTGACGGTGCGACTCAACCTGGCGCGCGAGGGCAGCGGCGAGATCGCGGTGCACGTCGCGACCGCCGACCGCATGCGCTTCCTGCGCGCGCCGCGATTGCATTGAGTCAGTCGGTCACGGCGACGTCCGGCCCCCACATGTCGGAGAGCGTGAAGCCGAGCGGATACGGGTCGGTGGGATCGACGCCGCACTGGTGGACGCCGAACAGCCAGGCCCGGCCGGAGATTTCCGGCAGCACGGCAGGGCGGCCGCCGACCGTCGCGGTGCCGGTGATGCGCGCCAGAAATTCGCTGTCGATGATCGAGCGTGCCCGCAGCCGCTCGCCGACCGCGAGCTCGCCGCGCGCGTGCAGCACGGCGAGCCGCGCCGAGGTGCCGGTGCCGCACGGCGAGCGGTCGCAGCGTCCCGGCAGCACGATGGTGGAACCGCGCAGGATCGAAGGATCGTCGCGGTCGCGGTCGCAGAACATCACGTAGCTGACTACGTCGATGCCCGGCCGCTCCGGATGCGCGACGCGCACGTGTTCGTTCACCGCGCGCTTGATGCGGCTCGCCACGTCCACCAGCGCGCGCGCATTGGCGCGGGTGATCGCCAGCCCGGCGGCGCGGGCGTCCACCAGCGCATAGAATATGCCGCCAAACGCGATGTCGAGCCGCACGCGGCCGAGCCCCTCGACATCGAGCGCCACGTCGAGCTCGTGGACGAAGGCGGGCACCATGTCGAGCGTGACGCGCGCGCAGCGCCCGTCGTGACAGGCGGCGGTGACGCCGACCAGCCCGGCCGGCGTGTCGAGCGCGAAGCGTGTGACCGGCTCGATCATCGGGACCATGCCGGTTTCCAGCAGCGCGGTCGCGACGCACATGGCGTTGGAGCCGGACATGGCGTGGGCGCGGTCGGCCTGCAGCACGATGAAGCCCGCCGCGGCAAGCGGATCGCAGGGCGGCAGCAGCAGGTTGACGGTCATGTGCGCGGTGCCGCGCGGCTCATAGACCGTGAAGCGGCGGATCGAATCGTCAACCTCGTTGATGTGGCGCAGTTTTTCGAGCATGGTGGCGCCCGGCACGGCGGGCAGCCCGCCGGTCACGACGCGGCCGATCTCGCCTTCGGCGTGGACGTCGAGCATCGTCAGCATCCGTGACCAGCGCACCAGCCCCTCCTATGCCGCCACCGTTTCCCACCGCCGCGAGCGCGCCGAGGCCAGCACGGCGTCGGTGACGCGGTCGGTCGCCAGCCCGTCGCGAAACGTCGGCGCCGCCGGCTTGCCGGTTTCGATCCCTTCCAGGAAATCCGCGACCTGATGAACAAAAGTGTGCTCGTAGCCGATCTGCAATCCCGGCACCCACCAGTGCTTCATGTAGGGATGGTCGCCGTCGGTGACATGCACCGAGCGCCAGCCGCGCGTGCGGCCCTCGTCGCCATGGTCGAACACCTGCAAACGATGCAGGTCGTGCAGGTCCCAGACCAGCGAGCCGCGCTCGCCGTTGATCTCCAGCGTGTAGAGCGCCTTGTGGCCGCGGGCGTAGCGCGTCGCTTCGAACGTCGCGAGCGAGCCGTTGGCGAAGCGGGCGAGGAAGGCGCTGGCATCGTCGATGCCGACCGGCTCGACTTTTCCGGTCAGCTGGTGCAGGCGCTGCTTGACGAAAGTTTCCGTCATCGCCGTGACTTCGCTGATGCCGCCGTTCAGCCACAGCGCGGTGTCGATGCAGTGCGCCAGCAGGTCGCCGGTGACGCCGCTGCCGGCCACCGCCACGTCGAGCCGCCACAGCCCGGTGCCGCCCTGCGGCAGTTCGGCCGAGATCGTCCAGTCCTGCAGGAACTTTGCCCGATAATGGAAGATGCGGCCGAGCCGGCCTTCGTCGATCAGCTCCTTGGCGAGCGTCACTGCCGGCACGCGGCGGTAGTTGTACCAGACCATGTTCGGCACCCGCGCCGCCTCCACGGCGTCGACCATGCGCGCGGATTCCGCGGCGGTGCGGCCGAGCGGCTTTTCGCACATCACCATTTTTCCAGCTTGCGCCGCGGCGATGGCGATGTCGGCGTGGGTGTCGTTGGGGCTGGCGATGTCGATCAGGTCGATGTCCTTGCGCTCGACCAGGCGCCGCCAGTCGGTCTCGGTGCTCGCGTAGCCCCAGCGATCGGCGAACGCCGCCACCGCGTCGGCGCTGCGCGCGCACACCGCCTGCAGCACCGGCCGGTACGCCACGTCGAAGAACTGCCCGACCTGGCGAAACGCGTTGGCATGCGTGCGGCCCATGAAGCCGTAGCCGACCACGCCGATATTGAGGTCTTGCTTCGCGGCCATCGCGCGCGCCCCCCTATTCCGTCCAGCCGTGCGCGTCGCGCACGCGCGATCATCGCCGCCAAAATATCGTTCCAGGTTTTCGGCTGCATCATCACCGAATTGGGGAACATGCAGCCGTCCCAGCAGATGTGGCGGAACGCGCGCGTCGGCTGGCCGTCGGCGCCGCGCAGCCAGAAGCCGGCGTCATGCACGATGTCGAGCTTGCCGTTCGGGTCGGTGGCGAGGCAGTGCCGGCCGGTCTTGTCGTGCGACCCCATGCCTTTCACCGTCGCGTCGTTCTGCGCCACGTGGAAATCCACCGTCCACGGCCGCAGCGCGTCGGTCATCGTGCGCAGCGCCGACTCCAGCACGGCTCGGCTGTCCCAGTCGAAATTCTCCGGCAGGATGCGGTCCTCCGGCGCGTTAGTGCCGAGCGTGTAGAGCAGCGTGTGCGCCATGTCCGCCTGAAAGCCCAGCGTGCGCGGCCGGCCCACCTGTTCCAGCAGCGCGACCATGTGCCGCCAGCTGTGCATGCCGCCCCAGCAGATCTCGCCCTCCGCCGCCAGCACCTCGCCCGCGCCCTCGGCGACGTTGCAGGCCTCGCGGAACGTCTCGGCGATGCGTTTCGTGTTGCCCACGGGGTCTTTCGCCCATTCCTCGACGCCGGCGGCGGAATCGATGCGCACCACGCCGTACGGCCGCACGCCCAGCGCGCGCAGCCGGCCGGCGATGCGGCACGCCTTGCCGACCATGGCGACGAAGCGGGCGCGTTCTTCCGCGCTGCCCATCGCCGAGCCGCCGCCGACCGGCGGCCACACCGGCGCCACCACCGAGCCGATCACCAGTCCGCGCCGCCGCACCGCATCGGCCAGACGCTTCAACTCGTCGTCGTCGGCGTCGATGCTGGTGTGCGGGTCGGCGGCAAAAATGTCCACGCCGTCGAAGCGCACGCCATCCACCGCGGCGGCTTCGGTCAGGTCCAGCATGGTGTCCAGCGCGATCGGCGGCTCGCTGTCCGGCCCCTTGCCCACCAGCCCGGGCCACATCGCGTTATGCAGTTTCGGATAAGCATTCGGCATTTCCGTCCCCGTCATTGATGCAGTCGGTGTCTCGCGATTAGAGCGCGCAACCCCTGCCGCCGGCAAGCCGTTCTTGGCGCGGCAGCGCATGCCAGGGAGCCAGCCATGTTCTACCACCGCAAGGAACTCTTCGCCCCGGTCAAGGTCGAGCGGCCCGATCCGCGCTTCGGGCAGTACCTGCTCGAACAGTTCGGCGGCGCGACCGGCGAACTCACCGCCGCTTTGCAATACTGGGTGCAGTCCTTCCATGTCGAGGATGCCGCCATCCGCGACATGCTCCAGGACATCGCCCTTGAGGAATTCAGCCACCTGGAGATGGTCGGCGTGCTGATCGACCAGCACACCCGCACCGTGGACCAGACCGACGCCTACGCCTCGCCGCTGTTCCGCATGCGCGGCGTCGGCCCGCATTTCGTGGACAGCCAGGGCAATACCTGGACCGCGAGCTATATCAACGAGGGCGGCAATGTGGTGCGCGATCTGCGCGCCGACATCGCCTCCGAGGCCGGGGCGCGGCAGACCTACGAGGCGCTGCTGAAGGCCGCACCCGACGACGAGGGCACGAAAAAGGCGCTGACGCTGCTGCTGACCCGCGAGGTTTCGCACACCGCGATGTTCATGCAGGCGCTGCACAAGCTCGGCAAGCTGACCGACCCGCTGTTCGGCAACGTCAAGCCGGACGAGACGGTCGATCTTTATTTCGACCTGTCGAAGAACGGGATGGACCAGCGCGGCCCGTGGAATAAGGAGCCGAAATTCCGCTTCGAGGCGGACCCGAAGCCGCACGGCGGAATGCCGCCCGAGCCGGTCAACCCGGACGACGAGAAGCTGCGCCTGAAGGCGAGCAAGCTCGCCGCGGAGTGACAGCCGCAAGCGTCCCTCCGGCCGCGCCCGACCGGGGGGACGTTGCCGCCCCCGCGCGACCTGCTTAGGCTCGCGCCGTCGCAACCGACAGGGGAGCGCGCGGCATGGACGTGCAGGTCGCCGGCAGCCTTGCCGGATTGGTGGAGCCGGACCGGGTGCATCGCTCGGTCTATACCGATCCCGGCATCTTTGATCTGGAGATGGAGCGCATTTTCGGGCGCGCCTGGGTCTATGTCGGGCACGAAAGCCAGATCCCGAAAACGGGCGACTACCACCAGGCGCTGATCGGCCGGCAATCGGTGTTCATGGTGCGCGCGCCGGAGGGTGGCGTGCATGTGCTGTTCAACCGCTGCGCGCACAAGGGCGCCAGGCTGGTCGCCTTCCCCGACGGCAACGTGGGCAAATTCATCCGCTGCCCGTTCCACGGCTGGAGCTACCGCTGCGACGGCGGGCTGCATTCGGTGCCGGTGCGCGAAGGCTACGAGGGGACACGCTTCGACGCGGGCGATCCGCAATTCTCCGTCCGCCGCGTGCCGCGCCAGGCGAGCTATCGCGGCTTCGTGTTCGCGAGTCTGGCCGCCGACGGGCCGGACCTGGAGAGTTTTCTCGGCGGGATCAAGACCTCGCTCGACAATTTCTGCGACCGCGCGCCCGAGGGCGAAGTGGCAGTCGCCGGCGGCGTGTTCCGCGTCTGGCAGCATTCCAACTGGAAGATCTTCTTCGAGAACCTGAACGACACGTCGCACCCGATGGTGACGCACGAAAGCTCGGTCAACGCCGCCCGCGCGCGTTACAAGGCAGTGGCGGGCGAGACCAAAATGCCGTTCAGACTGCTCATCATCGAAGGCAACGGCGAGCCCTACGAGTTCTGGGACAAGCTGGAGATGGTCGCCTACGACCGCGGCCACAGCTACATGGGCGCGATCTTCGTCCCGCCGACCGACCCGGTGTCGCTCGCGCACATCGCAACGCTGAAGGCGGCGCATGGCGAGGCGCGCACGCAGCAAATTCTGCAGGTGCAGCGCCACAACTCGATCATCTACCCGAGCTGCTCACCGCACACCTCGTTCCAGCAGCTGCGCGTGATCCGCCCGATCGCGGTGGATCGCACGATGGTGGAGATCTACACGTTCCGGCTGAAAGGCGCGCCGGAGGCGCTGTTCCAGCGCGCCATCACCTACGCCAACGTGGTGAACTCGCCGTCGTCCAACGTCATGCCGGACGACATCGAGGTCTATGCGCGCTGCCAGCAGGGTTTGCAGACCGATGGCGGCGAATGGGTCAGCCTGCACCGCGACGCCGGGCGCGACCGGACGATCCCAGGCGGCTTCGTTGCCAACGGGCTGAGCGAACTGCCGATGCGCAACCAGTTCCGCGCCTGGGCGCAGTACATGGCGCAGGATCGTTGAACCATGACCACGCATGACGAGGTGTCGGCGTTCCTGTTCCACGAGGCGCGCCTGCTGGACCAGCGGCGCTGGCAGGACTGGCTGGCGCTGTTCGCCGAGGGCGGCATGTACTGGGCCCCGCTGACCTTCGACCAGCCCGACCCGATCGACCACGCCTCGCTGTTCTACGAGGACGCGCTGCTGCGCGAGGTGCGCGCGCAGCGGCTGGAGGAGAAGCGCGCCTGGTCGCAGCAGCCGGTGACGCAGGCGGCGCGCATCGTCGGCAACGTCACGCTGCTGCCGGAGCAGGACGGAAACATCGTGGTCGCCTCGACGTTCCACATGCTGGAATGGCGCCGCCGCGACCAGCGCATGCTGGGCGGCCAGTACACGCACTGGCTGCGCCGCGAGGCGGGCGGGCTGCGCATCGTGCTCAAGCGCGTCGATCTCATCAACCGCGAGGACGTGCAGGATACGCTGGAGACGTTCGTGTGACGCCGCGGCGCTGCGCCGTGCTGGCACTGCATTATCAGAACGACGTGGTGCATCCGAACGGCCGCATCCGCCTGGGTTTTGCGGAAGGCGATGCGCAGCGCGAAGCGGTGCTCGCCGCCGCCGAGCGCCTGCTCGCCGGCGCGCGCGAAATTCCCGTGCCGGTCGTGCATGTCCGCGTCGCGTTCCGTCCCGACCACGCCGACGTGCTGCGCAACGGGCCGATCTGGGACAACGTCGTGCGCATCGGCGCGGTGGTGGACGGCTCGTGGGGCGCGGCGTTCCACGACCGGCTGCAGCCGCAGCCGCATGAGGCCGTGGTTCGGCACGGACGCATCAACGCTTTTTTCGGTGCGCCGCTGGAGGAGACGCTGCGGCGGCTCGATGCCGCCGACCTGGTGATTGCCGGCGTCGCCACCAATTCGGTGGTCGAGCACACGGCGCGGCACGCGGCGGACATGGGCTATCGCGTCACCGTGGCCGCCGACGCCTGCGCGGCGAGCCGTCCCGAACTGCACCGGGCGGCACTCGACAACATCGCGCTGATCGGCGCGGTCGCGCTAGTGGACGACATCGTTGCCGGCTGGCGGGTGGCGTGATCGCGCCCGGCGCGTGACCGGCAGTGTCCTGCGCGGACAGCCGCATCATGGCGTCGCATTCCACGCCGGCTCCGCCTCGTCGAGCCATGTATCGTCCAGTTCCGGCAGCGGGATCGCGGCGAGCAATCGCTTCGTGTAGGGATGCGCGGGCGTCGGCGAACACGCGCTCGCATGGCCCCTCCTCGACGATGCGCCCCTGGTGCATCACGGCGACGCGCTCGCACAGCACGCGCACCACCGAAAGGTCGTGCGCGATGAAGCCGAGCGCCAGCCCCATCTCGCGCCGCAGCGTGCGCAGCAGGTCGAGGATCTGCGCCTGCGTCGCGACATCGAGGCCGGAGACGATCTCATCGGCGAGGATGAATTCAGGCTCGGTGACGATCGCGCGCGCGATGCCGACACGCTGCCGCTGTCCGCCGGAGAGCTGGTGCGGATAGCGCCCCGCCAGTGCCGCGGACAGCCCCGCCAGTTCCAGGGCAGCGACGGCACGGCCGCGCACCTGCGCCCGGTCGCCGCGCGCGCGCAGCGGGGCGGCGACGCTGGCGAGGATCGTGCGGCGCGGGTTCAGCGCGGCGAGCGGGTTCTGGAAAACCATCTGCATGCGCGCGCGCATCGGCCGCAGCGTGTGTTCGGGTGCGTGCGTGATGTCCTGGCCGTCGAAGGTGATCCGCCCGCCGGTGGGCGCGATCAGCCGCAGCAGTGCGCGGCCGAGCGTGGTCTTGCCCGACCCCGAACTCGCCGACGATGCCGACCGCCTCGCCGCGCGCGATCGCGAAGTCGATGCCGTGCAGGATCGGCATCGGCTCCGCGCGCCGGAACGGCCTTTTGCGCGCCAGATCGGGCAGCGCGACGCGCAGCCCCGTCGCCTCGATCAGCGCCCCGCTCACCTCCCGCTCCCCGCCAGTTCGGGCGGCAGCGCAGCCGCCTCCGGCCGGTCATAGCGCGGCATCGCGGCGAACAGGGCGCGCGTGTAAGGGTGCCGCGGGCGCGCGAATATCTCGGCGACCGGCGCCTGCTCGACGATGCGCCCGTCGCGCAATACCGAAACCTGGCTGCATAATTTGGCGACCACGCCGAGGTCGTGGGTGATGAACAGGATGGCGGTGCCGTGGCGGCGCTGCAAATCGCGCAGCAGGCGCAGAATCTGCTTCTGCACCGTGACGTCCAGGGCGGTTGTCGGCTCGTCGGCGACGATCAGTTTTGGATCGGCCGCGAACGCCGCCGCGATCAGCACGCGCTGGCGCATGCCACCGGAGAGTTCGTGCGGATAGGCGCGCAGCACGCGCTCCGGCTCGCGGATGCGCACTTCCTCCAGCAGCGTGCGCGCGCGCGCCGCGGCGGCGGCGCGCGCGATGCCGAGGCGCAGCCGCATCACGTCGGTGATCTGCCCGCCGATGCGGCGCGACGGGTTCAGTGCGGACAGCGGGTCCTGCGGGATCAGTGCGAGCGAGCGCAGCGCGGCGCGATGCGCCCGCTCGGTCAGCCGCGTCACCTCCTGTCCGGCGACAAGAATGCTGCCGCCGGTCAGCCGCACCGATGGCGGCAGGATGCCGAGCACGGCGCGGCCGATCATCGACTTGCCGGCGCCGGACATGCCGACCAGCCCATGCACTTCGCCCGGCCCGACCGACAGCGAGACGTCGTGCAGCAGCGTCGTCCGTGCGCCCTGCGCCAGCGCCGCCGACAGGCGCTCGATCGCGAGGACGGGGCCGCTCACCGCAGCACCGGGTCGAGTTCGGCCTTCAGCCCGTCGCCGAGCAGGTTGAAGCCGAGCACGGTGGCCAGCAGCACCAGCATCGCGCCGCTCAGAATCCACGGCGCTTCATGCACCACCTCGCGCCCCTCGGCGATCATGCCGCCCCAGCTCGGCACGTCGGAGGAAATCGACAGGCCGACAAAAGACAGAATCGCTTCCACCACCACCGCGATGCCCATTTCCAGCGTCAGCAGCACGAGGGTCAGCGGCAGCAGGTTCGGCAGCACCTCGCGCCACAGGATGGCGCGCGGCGGCAGGCCGGCGACCACGGCGGCGGCGACATAGTCCATGCGCTCCTGCTTCAGCGTCTCGGCGCGCACGACGCGGCAGAAGCGCGTCCAGTCGATCACCACGATCGCCACCACCACCGACCACAGCCCGGTGCCCAGCAGTGCCACGAGAATGATCGACAGCAGCACAGGCGGAAACGACGACCAGACATCGACGGCGCGCGAGATCAGCAGATCCGCGAAACCGCCGAAGAACCCGGCGGCGAGGCCGAGCAGCGTGCCGAGCAGCGCCGTCAGCGAGCCGGCGACGAGCGCCACCGTCAGCGCCACCCGGCTGCCCCAGATCAGCCGCGACAGCAGGTCGCGCCCGAGGCCGTCGGTGCCGAGAAAATGGCCGCCGGCAGCAAAGTGCCAGTCGGGCGGCGCAAGCTGCGCGGCGAGGTCCTGATCCAGCGGATCGTACGGCGACAGGTCCGCTGCGAACACCGCCGCCACGACCAGCAGCAGCAGCAATCCGCCGCCGACCGCGACCCGCCAGTTGCGCAGCATCCGCACGCCGTCAGCCGCGGCGCAGCCGCGGATCGAGCGCGGCATACGACAGGTCGAGCGCCAGATTGATCAGGATGAACAGCGCCGCAAACGTGAGAATGAGCCCCTGGATCAGCGGCAGGTCGCGGTTGATGACCGCGTCGATGGCGAGATTGCCGATGCCGGGATACGAGAAGATGCGCTCGATCAGCACCGTGCCGCCGACCAGGAACGTCACCTGCACGCCGGTCAGGCTCACCGTCGGCAGCGCCGCGTTGCGCAGGGCCTCGGCCAGGATCACGTGCCAGCGCGAAAAACCTTTGACGCGCGCGAGCAGCACGTAATCCTGCGCCATCTGCTCGGCGAGCGAGGATTTCAGCACCCGCGCGATCATCGCCGCCAGCGGCAACGCGAGCGCGGTCGCCGGCATGACCATGTGCGCCAGCACTTCGCCGGCCAGCGCAAGCCGCAGCCGCAGCACCGATTCGGTCAGCGTGAAGCCGGTGGCGAGGTCGAGCGCGTGCGTCGGGTCGGCGCGGCCGGAGATCGGCAGGATCGGCCACACCACGCCGAACAGCAGGATGAAGCCCAGCCCCCAGACGAAGTCCGGCACCGCCAGCGCGAACCCGCTCGCCGCATCCACCGCCGCCTCGCCGCTGCGGCCGGAAAACCGCGTGCCGATCGCGGCCAACGCCACCCCGAGTGCGATCGCAATCGTCGCCGCCAGCGCCACCAGTTCCAGCGTGGCCGGCAGGCGCGATGCGATCAGGCCCGCGACCCCCTGGCGGGAACTGATGGAAATGCCGAAATTGCCCGCCGCCGCGTGGCGCGCCCAGATCGCGAACTGCGCCAGGATCGGCTTGTCGAGGCCATAGAGCGCATGCAGCCGTGCCACGTCCTCGGCCGAAGCGCCGGGCGGGATCATCATCGCCACCGGATCGCCCGGCACCACGCGCACCAGTACGAACACCAGCACGGCAACGCCGGCCAGCGTCGGCACCGCCTGCAGCAGGCGCAGCAGGATGCGGCGGGCGAGCATTTTCGCGTCCCGCCGCGCCCGCTCAGGCCGGCGAGAACCGCGCCGGCTGCAGCGAACCGGAGATCGACGGCACGACTTTCAGGCTGCTCTTGTGCAGGATCGGCTGCACGTATTGCAGCAGCGGCAGCACGTATGCGTTCTCGGCGACGTAGCGATCGACCGCCTTCCAGCCCGCGATGCGCTTTTCCTCGTTGCGCTCGCCCCACAGCGGGCCGATCAGCGCGTCAACATCCTTGGTCTTCCACGCCGAATGCGGCGACGGGCCGAACATGGCGAAGCCGGTGGACGTGGTCGGATCGCCGATCGCATCGCCCCAGTTGTAGAACGCCGCCGGAGCGAGCTTGTGCGCCGCGCGCAGCTCGAAGTGCTTGGCGATCTCATAGACCTCGATGTCGGCGTGGATGCCGACCCGGCGCCACATGCCGACGATCGCCTCGATCATCTCGTAGTCCTTGGGCATGTAGCCGCGCGTCGTCTGGATACGGAATGTTACCGGTTTGGACGGCGAGATTCCGCTGTTGGCCAGCATCTGGCGTGCGCGGTGCGGGTCGTACGGCGTGGTGATCGAGGGGTCGAAGGCTTCGTATTGCGGTGCCTCCAGCGTGTCGATCGGCACGCCGTAGCCGCGCAGCAGTTTGTCCACCAGCAGCTTCTTGTCCACCGACATGACCATCGCATGCCGCACATTGGCGTCGAGCATCGGGGCGACGTTGGTGATGAAGATCATGCCGATGTTGGAGGTCGGCGTGGTGACGCCGTTCAGGCCGTGCTTGCCCTTCAGCCGGTCGAATTCCTCGTAGGGGATTTCCAGCGTCACGTCGGAGCGGCCGGATTCGATCTCGGCGATGCGGGCCGAGCCGTCGGTGACGAACTTGAACACCACGGTGTCGATCGCCGGCTTGCCGCCCCAGTATTGCGGGTTGGCCTTCAGGCGCACGAAGGCGTTGCGCTCGTACGCATCGACCTTATAGGGGCCGCTGCCGACCGGCTTTTTCTCGAACCCCTCGGCGCCGACTTTTTCGTAATAGGCGCGCGGCAGCACGTAGCCGGTGAGGAACGCCATCCACTTGAACAGCACCGGGTCGAACTGTTTTGCATCGGCGGTGACGCGCTGGCCATCCACTTTGAAGTTGTGCAGGTTGCCCCAGATGAACTGGATCGGATTGCCGCTTTTCGGGTCGCCGGCGCGGGTGAGCGACCAGACGATGTCGTCGGGCGTCAGCGCCGAGCCGTCGTGCCAGACCACGCCCTTGCGCACGTCCATCCACACGCCGGTGCCGGCGTCGTTCCAGCCCCATTTTTCCAGCAGGCCGGGGGTGAAGGAGAGGTCGGGGTTCTGGCCGATATACTGGTCGAACACCGACTGGTAGATGGCCTGGATGGTCGGGTTGACCGCCGAGGCGCCGACGGTCGGGTCCCAGGCCGGCAGGGCGACATTGAAGGCGATGGTCACCGCCCCGGCCTCGGCGAGTGCGGTGCGCGGGGTCAGCATCGGCGCGGCGGCGGCGAGCGTAAGGCCGCCGGCCACAAGCCCTCTGCGTGTCAGGTTCATCGGTTCGGCCTCCCTCTGGTCGTTATTTCAAGCCTAAAGGGTTTGCGGCGGAGGCGGCAAGGGGCGGGACGGGCGATGGTTGCGGTTTGGTTCCCGCGATGCGGCGCCGGATGCGCTCGCCAGTGGGTGTTGGAATGTCCGCGGGTGATGCGACGACGGCGGATCTTGAACGGACGGTCCAAGGGGACTGGCGCCGACATTGAACCTGTCACCGACCCCCTCGAGCACCAGCACGTGCTCGTAGCCGGGATGCCAGTGAAAGGGAACGCGCGCGCCGGCGGCATAGCGCAGATAGGCCGCCGCCGGGCCGTGAGCGCCGTTCGCATAGAGCCACGACACCTCGATGCCGTCGCGGAAATGCTGCCACGCGCGCCCGCCCGGATCGCCATGAAGCCCGTGCGGCAGAACGATCGGCTCAGTCACGGCACCTCCAGCGCTGCCAGCACCTGGTCCACCGTTGCCGTCCAGCCGACGATCGCGCCCTGCGCCCGCACCATGTCGAGCGTGGCCTGCTTGAACGCGGGGAAGTAGCTCTCGGTCGCGTCCTCGACGAGGACGCACTCATAGCCGCGGTCGTTGGCCTCGCGCATCGTCGTCTGCACGCAGACCTCGGTGGTGACGCCGCCGATCGCAAGGTGCGTCACCTGCCGCTCGCGCAGGAGCGCGTCGAGCGACGTGGCGAAGAACGCGCCCTTGCCCGGCTTGGCGACGACGAGCTCGCCGGTTGCCGGCCGCAGCGGCGCGACGAAATCGTTGCCGGGCTCGCCCGCGATCAGGATGCGCCCCATCGGACCGGGATCGCCGATGCGCAAGGCGGAATTGCCGCGTCGCAATTTCGCCGGCGGACAATCGGCGAGGTCGAGGATTTCGTCGAGATCGCTGCTCACCAGCAGCACCGCGACGCCGCGGTTGCGGGCGGCGATGATCGCGGCATGGATTTGCGCCACCGCCGGGAAATCGAGCCCGAAGCAGGGATTGGCGGCGATCATCACTTCGATGCGCTCGTCGAGTTCGCGCGCCAGAACCGTGCGCTGCACATTGCCGCCCGAGAGCGCCGCCAACGGCGTGTCGGGCGAGCGCGTATGCACGCGATATTGCGCGATCTTGGTCTCGGCCTCGTCCCGCATGACCGAGGGACGCAGCCACAGAGCCCGAGCTGCGCCGGCAGCGCGGTGCAGAATCCGGTCAGGATGAGCGGCGCGGCGCGCGTCAGCGTGTTCTGGATGGAGAACCACGATCCGACCGAGCCTTCGACCATGTAGCGGCAGACGGCCAGCGGATTGACCCCGGCAAGCCCGACGAAAATGCCGAACAGCACCAGCGCCGCGGCGACGGCGCCCACCGGGATGAGCACCATCTCGGCCGCGGCGTTGCCGGCGAGGCCGCGCAAGAGCCCCGGCCGCGTCGCAAAGCCGCATTGCGTTTGCAAGTCGCCGCGCGACATTCACACTCCGCAGCGAGGAGGCGCATGGCGATGGATCGCGAAGCTGCACGGCCAAGTCTTGATCTCGTCCGCCTGAGACAGCGGTTTCTTGCCCGCGAGATCACCGCCGCGGCGCTGGTCGAATCGGTGCTGGCGCGTATCGAGGATGCCGGCGACGACAAGGTGTGGATCACCCGCGTGCCGGCGGCGCGCCTGCACGCGCGGGCGGGGGCGCTCGATAAGCGCGCCGCCCGCGAGCCCGATCTCGCCGCGCGCCTGCCGCTGTTCGGGATTCCCTTCGCGGTCAAGGACAACCTCGATGTGGCCGGCATGAGGACGACCGCGGCCTGTCCCGGTTTCGCCTATCGCGCCGAAGCGACGGCACCGGCGATCGCGCGCCTCGAGGCGGCCGGCGCCATCCTCGTCGGCAAGACCAATCTCGATCAGTTCGCGACCGGGCTGGTGGGCTGCCGCTCGCCCTACGGCGTGCCGCGCAATCCGTTCGATGCGCGCTTCATCCCGGGCGGGTCGAGCTCGGGGTCGGCGGTGGCGGTCGCCGCGGGGCTGGTCAGCTTCGCGCTCGGGACCGATACCGCCGGCTCCGGCCGCGTTCCCGCCGCCTTTAACAACATCGTCGGATTGAAGCCGACGCGCGGTCTGATCAGCACGCTGGGCGTGGTGCCGGCGTGCCGCTCGCTCGATTGCGTCTCGGTCCTGGCCCTGAGCGCCGAAGACGCGGCACAGATTGCCGCGATCGCGGGCGGCTACGAGGCCGCGGACCCGTTCTCGCGCCGCGCGCCGCCGGTGCCGCCGTCCTTCACGGCGCAATTTCGCTTCGCCGTGCCGCAAGCGGCCGATCTCGAATGCTTCGGCGACAGCGACACGCCGGCGCTGTTCGCCGCCGCCGCGGCCGCGCTCGAGGCTTTGGGCGGCACGCGCGTCGCCTTCGATTTCGCGCCCTTCCGGTCCGCGGCGGCGCTCCTCTATAGCGGCCCGTGGGTGGCCGAGCGGCTGGCCGCGATCGAGGATTTCTTCCGCCGCGCGCCCGAGGCACTGCTGCCGGTGACACGCGACATCATCGCCGGCGGGGACGACTACAGCGCCGTCGATGCCTTCAAGGCGGGCTATCGGCTCGCCGCGCTCGGCCGCGAGGCGGAGCGACTGTGGCACGATGCCGATTTCATGCTGCTGCCGACGGCGGCCACCATCTACACCGTGGCCGCGGTGGCGGCGGAGCCGATCGCGCTCAACGCGCGCCTCGGCCATTACACCAATTTCGTCAACCTGTTCGACCTCGCCGCCATTGCCGTGCCGGCGGGCATGCGCCGCGACGGGCTGCCCTTCGGCGTCAGCCTCATCGCGCCGGCGTTCAGCGACGCCGCGCTCGCCGCCATCGGCGCCGCGTTGCAGCGTCGCCTCGATCTGCCGCTCGGCGCCACGCCGCATCGCCTGGCGCCGGTCACGCCTCGGCGCTGATTCACAGGCCGGAACGGGCCGCCGCTGACAGGCGAGCAGCTACCCATCAGGGTCTGGGTTCGAGCAGACGGTCGAGCGTGATCGGGAACTCGCGAACGCGGATCCCGGTTGCGTGCCAGACCGCATTGGCGACGGCGCCGGCCGTTCCCGTGATCCCGATCTCGCCGACGCCCTTGATGCCGAGCGCGTTGACGTACGGGTCGTGCTCATCGACCAGAATGGCTTCGAGCGAAGGCACGTCGGCGTTGACCGGCACGTGGTACTCGGCAAGATTCGGGTTCATCACGCGGCCCGAGCGCGGGTCGATGACGGCGCGCTCGTGCAAGGCAAACGACACGCCCCAGATCATGCCGCCGTAATACTGGCTGCGCACCAGCCGCGGATTGATGACCCGGCCGGCCGCGAAAGCGCCGACGAGACGGGTCGCGCGGACCTGCCCCAACTCGGGATCGACCTTCACCTCGGCGAACACCGCCCCGTGCGCATGCATGGCGTAGCTTGACTGCGCGGCCGGGTCGGCCGCGCTTTTGCCCCGCCCCTCGATTTCCGTGCGGCCGGCGCGGGCGAGGATGTCGGCGTAGCTCTCGCTCCGGCTCTCGTCGTCGCGGCGGAACAGCCGGCCGCGACGCGCGATCACGCCGGCATTCCCGGCGCCGAACAGCGGCGAGCGTTCGTCGCCCATGGCCAGGTCGGCCAGTTTCGCGATCACGTCCGCGCCGGCGCCGTGGATTGCCATGCCGGCGGTTGCAGTATGCGCCGAGCCGCCCGCGATCCCGCCATCCGGCAAGTCGGACGTGCCGGAGCGGAACTCGACCTGGTCGATGTCGAGCCCGAGGCCGTCGGCCGCGATCTGGGCGAGCGCGGTCCAGGCGCCCTGGCCCATGTCATGCGCCCCGATCTCCATGATGCCGGTGCCGTCATGCCGGATGACCGCCCGTGCCTGAGCCTGGAACATCAGCGCCGGAAAGGTCGCGGTGCCCATGCCCCAGCCGACGAGCAGCCCGGCCTCGTCGCGCATCTGCCGCGGCGCGAGCGGGCGCCGCGCCCAGCCGAAACGTTCGGCGCCTTGTGCGTAGCAGTCGCGCAAGGCCTTCGAGGAGAACGGCTTGCCGGAAATCGGTTCCACCTCGGCGTAGTTCTTGCGGCGGAACGCGAGCGGATCCATCCCGCAGGCCTGCGCCATCTCGTCGATCGCGCTTTCGAGCGCGATCGAGCCGGTGGCCTCCCCCGGGGCACGCATGAACAGCGGCGTCCCGGTATCGACCCGCACTGCCTCATGCGACGTGGCGATCGCAGGGCTGGCATAGAGCGTGTGCGAGACGTCGGAAGCCGGTTCGAAGAAGTCGTCGAACGTGCTCGAAGCCGTCTTGGTGTGATGGTCGATCGCCGTGAGCGCGCCGTCGCTGTCCGCGCCCAGGCGCAGCGTCTGCCGCGTCGGCGGCCGGTGGCCGACGGGGCCGTACATCTGCTCCCGACGCAGCACCAGCTTGACGGGCCGGCCGACGAGCCGGGCCGCCATGACGCCGAGCACCTGCGGCCCGGACATCAGGCCCTTGGAGCCGAACCCGCCACCCAGGAAGGGGCTGCGGATATGGATGTTGTCCGGCGGGATACCGAACAGCCCCGCGAGACGCCCCTGCGCCATGGCGAGGCCCTGGCTCGGCGTGTCGATCGACAGCGTGTCGCCGTCCCATGCGGCCACGATCGCGTGCGGCTCCATCGCGTTGTGGTATTGCGCCGGCGTCTCGTAAGTCGCGTCGATGCGCGTGGCTGCCGCGACAAGCCCAGCCGCGACATCGCCCCGCTGCACCTCGGCCGGGTTGCCGATGCCCACCCCCGATGGAACGAAGCTGTCGCCGGCGTCGAGGCCGATCCGGGCCGGTTCGGTCTCGTAGCGGGGGGACAGCAGGGCTGCGCCTTCGGTCGCGGCCTCGATGGTCTCGGCAATGACGACCGCGATCGACTGGTTCGCGTAGCGCACCCGGTCGTTCTGCAGGACATCGAGCCGAAACATGAAAGGGTTCGTCTTGGCGTCGGGGTCCTCTGCCAGCTTCGGCGCGTTGGCAGGCGTCATGACCTCGACGACGCCGGGGTGCGCCTTTGCCGCCGGCACATCCAGGAAAGTGACACGCCCGCGCGCAATGCCGCTCACCGCCAGCACGGCATAGAGCATGCCGGGCGGGTGGTTGTCGGCCGCGTAGCGGGCGCCGCCCGTGACCTTCAGGAGGCCGTCGCGGCGCGTCAGCGGCTGGCCGATATTCGAGCCGTGCCGAAGGTGAGCCGGAGCCTGCGTGAGCGCGATGTCAGCCATGGAGGAGAACTCCGGGCACGAGGGCAAAGGGCGAGGCAGGAAGGGCCGGCACGCGATCGGGCGTTCCGGCCGCAGCCAGCGTGAGAGACCGCGTCACGATCCGTCGCGCGAGCTCGATCTTGTATGCATTGTCGCCGGACGGCTGCGCATCCGCGAGCGCCGCCTCGGCCGCGCGGCGGAAGGCCTCTGCATCCGGCCGTGCGCCGGCCAGCGTCTGCTCGGCCGCACGGGCCCGCCAGGGTTTTGGTGCGACACCGCCAAGCGCGATCCGCGCCGCGACGATCGTGGCGCCCTCGATCCGCAGCGCGGCGGCCGCCGACACCACCGCGAAAGCGTAGGAGGTACGCTCGCGAACCTTGAGGTAGCGGGCATGCGCCGAGAACGCCGCCGCCTCGGCCGGCAGGCGCACGGCGACGATCAACTCGCCCGGTTCGAGCACGCTGTCACGCTCGGGCGTGCCTGCGGGCAGACGGTGGAAGCCGTCGAGCGCAACCTCGCGACGTCCCGCTCGGCCCTCGATTTCAACGATGGCGTCGAATGCCACGAGCGGGACGCAGAAATCGGACGGGTTGGTCGCGATGCAGCTCTCGCTCCACCCGAGCACGGCATGCAGCCTCGTGTCGCCGCCGCGCGCCTCGCAGCCTGCGCCCGGTTCGCGTTTGTTGCAGGCGCTCGCGACATCGTAGAAATAGGCGCAGCGCGTGCGCTGCAGCAGATTGCCGCCGACCGTTGCGGCGTTGCGAAGCTGTGCCGAGGCGCCGGAGAGCAGCGCTTCCGCGACCGCCGGAAAGCGTCGGCCGAAATCCGGATCATGCGCCAGATCGGCATTGCGCACGAGCGCGCCGATCCGGACGCCGCCGCCCGGGAGACGCTCGATCCGGTCGAGCCCCGGCAGGCGGGTGACATCGACCAGACGGCTCGGGCGGGTGATGCCGCCCTTCATCAGGTCGAGCAGGTTGGTGCCGGCGGCCAGATAGGCGGCGCCGGGCTCGGAGGCGGCCGCGACGGCCTCGGCGATCGTCGCGGGCCTGACGTAGTCGAAGGGGTTCATGCCGCGTGCTTCCGGTTGCGTTCTGCAAGCTCTCTCTGGGCGTCGAGCACCGCCTCGGTGATCCCGGCATAGGCACCGCAGCGGCAGAGATTTCCGCTCATGCCTTCGCGCACGCGCTCGGGATCGTCGCCGGCCTGGCCCTCCTGGATCAGGCCGACCGCGCTCATGATCTGGCCCGGCGTGCAGAACCCGCACTGAAATCCGTCATGGGCGATGAACGCGGCCTGGACGGGATGCAGCGCATCGCCTTGCGCCAGGCCCTCGATCGTGAGGACATGCGCGCCGTCGTGGCTGACCGCGAGAGCAAGGCACGAATTGATGCGCCGCCCATCAACGAGGATCGTGCAGGCGCCGCACTGCCCGCGGTCGCAGCCCTTCTTGGTCCCGGTCAGGTCGAGGCGTTCGCGCAGGAGATCAAGGAGCGTGACCCGCGGGTCGTCCAATGCGACTTTCCGCGCCACACCGTTCACGGTAAGCGAAATCGAGAAGCTCATGCGGTGCTCCGATCGGTGCTATCGTCAAACGAGGCCCCGTCACGCTGGGCCGCGCGGGGAGGTCAGGACGCCCTGGCCGGCGGTTGACTGGCGCCCGCCCTGCTGTGGTGCCGACGCGGGCTATATACGGAGGATGCCTCCGCTTTGCAAGCGGCCCAGGAGATGTGGCGGACGATATGGGCGATCATTCGAGCAAGACCAGGCGTACCCCGCGCGTCGATGCGGTTCGCAACCGCGAGCGCGTGCTCGATGCGGCGAAGGCGGTGTTCAACGCCGGCGGCCCGGACGCGAGCCTGGAGGCCGTGGCGCGACGGGCCGGCGTCGGCATCGGCACGCTGTACCGGCATTTCCCGACCCGCGAGGCGCTGTTCGAGGCCGTCTATCGCCGCGAAGTCGAGCAGCTCGCCGAACTGGCCGAGCAGTTGAAGACGGACGCGGCGCCGGCCGACGCCTTGCGCCGCTGGCTGCGCTCCAACGTGGAGTTCGTCGCCACGAAGAAAGGCATGTCGGCAGCGCTCGCGCTGGTCGCGCATAGTTCCTCGGAGCTCTCCGCCTATTCGTTCGAGCGCCTGACCAAGGCGGTGGGGGTGCTGTTGGACCGAGCCGCCGCGGCAGGCGAGATACGGGCTGATATCAGCCCCGAAGACCTCCTCCGCGCCCTCGTGGGCATGTGCTACATGCACGACCAGCCCGGCTGGCAGGCGAGCGTACTGCGTCTGCTCGATGTCTTCGTCGACGGCTTGTGTTGCCAGTCCACCGCGAAGCGCGCCTAGGCGGCGGTCTCGCAACGCCGGCGTCATTTGGGTCGGGTGGTCATGGCGGGATGGGATTCCGACGGCTTGTCGCGACCGGGTTGGATTTCATCACCCGCAGCGCGTGTCCCGCTGTCTCCACCGGCACCAGCAGCGCCCGCGCATCATGCAACCCGCCGCGTCGTGTCGCCGCGCACGCCTCCTGCTCAGCGCCGCCGCGGGAACGTCTGACCGGCCTCAAGCGGACGGAGCCGCATACCACCCCAGGCGCGTCATGGCTTTCGACATACACCCGAAATTCCCATATGCTGGTCGTGTCCCTGGCCGGACACCGCACATGCGTACCGCAAAGCCCCACGTGACGAAGTCGTCCCCCTCGCGAAAGACTGCTGCCAAGCACCGGCAGCCGGAAGCTTCTGTGCTGGTGTCGTGGGAACGCCAGTTCGACGAGAAGGTGAGCAGGCTGCTTGAGCGTCAGGACCGTTTTCTGCGCTCGCTCGGTGACCCTTCCGACCACCGGGCCTGAGCCATGAACCATGATGCTTGGTTCGGCGCCGAAGTTGCGAAGGGCTTGCGCGAGGCCGACGACCCGACCGTCAGGCGCATCCCACACGAAGAGATCGCGTCAAGCTGGCATCGGCAGCGCGCCGAACTGCTGAAGCGCGCCGAGGAGCGGACCGACTGACGATAGCGACTCGCCTCACCCCACCTTGGTGATCGCCCACTTCACCTGCTGCGGCCCGTCCTGGTAGCCGGTCAGCACCACCTGCTCGCCCCGCCGCGGCGTCGGGCCGCCGAGATAGATGCTCTCCTCCAGCGTCAGCCGCGCCCCGTCCGCGCGCAGCCGCCAGCCGCTGCCTGACGGCAGGCGCAGCAGCACCGCCTCGCCGTCCTGCTGCACGCTGGCATCCACCTCGGGATGCAGATGGAACCGCACCGCATAGGGCTGCGGCGTCGGCGCCTCCACCGCGTCCTCGCCGCGGATGTCCTCGCCGCTCTCGCTCATATAGAGGCGCCGGCGATGGATCGCGCCGAACGGGCGCAGATAGCCGTCGTGGCTCGCCTCCAGCCAGTGCGCGCCGTTCGCCTCCTGGCGCTGCACCTCGACATGCTCCGGCCGCCGCGCCAGCCCCTCCGGGCGCAGCTCGGACGAACTCGTGTCCGCGATCACCAGCGTCGAATGCGCCGCCGTCGCGCGCGTCGCATCGCGCCACTCGGCCCCGGCGGCGGGCGCGGCGCCGACATTGACGATCATGCGGTCGCGGCCGACCGACAGTTCGAAGGACAGCGTGCCGGCGTGCGCGAAGCGGTCGAGCTTCGGCGGCGCCGGCGGGCCGCAATCGACGATCAGCACGCTGCGCCCGGCCTGCAGCCGATGGAACCCGCCCTCGGTCAGCGCCGTCGCCGGCCGTCCGGCACGCCCGGCCTGGGTCAGCGCCAGGTCGATCAGCGCGGCGTTCTCTTCCTTGCTGCCGTTGAACAGCGCCAGCCCGCCGTCGCCGTGCCGCAGGCCGCGCAATGCCGGCGCCATGCGCTCGATCGCGCCGGCCAGCACCGAGGGCGGCTGCGCCTGCGCCGCCTGCAGCAGCGTGCGGATCTCCGTCAGGTCCTGCAACGCCGCCAGCAACTGGGCGGGACTGCGCTCGGCATGGCAGCCGTCGGGCAGCACCTGGCGCGTCACTTCCTGCGGCAGCACGCGCAGCGCGCGCGTCAGGAACGCGGCGTGCTCCGGCAACGCGACCGCCGCCGCGATCAGGCCTTTCAGCGCGGTCAGCGCGCGCGCGTCGAGTTCCTCGGTCGGCAGCGCCGCGGCGAGGCTGCGCGCATCGCCGACCAGTCGGCCCATCAGCCGCTGGCGGAACCCGTCATCGGCGCTGGCGGCAAAAAAATCGTAATGGCCGAGCCAGGCAGCGATGCGCGCCCCCGCCACGTCGGGCCGGTGCGCCAGCGCGGTCTCGCCGGCGCCGTCGATCCATTCCTGCACCAGCGCGCGCGCGCGCATGCGCGCCGCATCGGTGCCGAGCGCGCGCAGGTCGCGCAGCCAGCTGAAGCCGTGCGCATAGGCGCGCATCAAGTCGGAGCCGGCAACCTCGCCGAACGCGCCGGGCCGCAGCATGCCCACCGAGCCGCCGAGTTCCAGCTCGCCCTTGAGCAGATTGGCCCCGCGCGCCGGGTCGCCGGGCCACGGGTCGCGCACCGGCAGCGCCGGCGCGTCGGGGATGCGCGTCATGCGCAGCGACGGCAGCCGCGCCAGCGTGCGGCGGGCGTCGCGCATCCAGCGGTTCGGGTCGAGTGCCATCACCGCGCCACCCCGCGCAGGGCGGCGATCGAGGCCGCGTAATCGCCGCGCGTCGAACACGGCGCTGCCGGCGATCAGCACGTCGGCGCCGGCCGCCACCGCCTCGCGCGCGGTCGCCGCAGTCACGCCGCCATCGACGGCGAGCCGGATCGGCCGGCCGGTGCGTTCGATCATGCGCCGGATCACGGCAATCTTGTCGAGCTGGCTGCGGATGAAGGACTGGCCGCCGAAACCGGGATTGACCGTCATCACCAGCACGATGTCGGCGAGGTCCATCACATAGTCGAGAGACGCCACCGGCGTCGCCGGGTTCAGCACCACGCCGGCCCGCTTGCCCAGCGCGCGGATCGATTGCAGCGAGCGGTGCAGATGCGGCCCCGCTTCGGCGTGGACCAGGATGTGGTCGGCGCCGGCTTCGGCGAACGCTGCGAGGAACGGCTCGGCCGGCGCGATCATCAGATGCACGTCGAACGGCAGCCGGCAGTGCTTGCGCAGGCTGCCGATCAGCCCCGGGCCGAACGTGATGTTGGGCACGAAATGCCCGTCCATCACGTCGAGATGCAGCCAGTCCGCACCGGCGCGCCTCGACCGCGGCGACTTCCTCGCCGAGCCGGGCGAAATCGGACGCGAGCAGGCTGGGGGCGATCAGAGGGGGGCCGGACACAGGCTGCGCCATGGCTGCGGTTCTAGACGCCGGACTCCGCGGCACACAAGCGATCAGCGCCGAACGAAACGTGCGAGGAAGAAACCGTCCATGCCGCCGATGTCGGCCCACAGCGCCGGCGTGGTGCGCACCCAGCCCTCCGGCGTGATCGCCTCGGCCAGTCCCGGCAGTTCGTCGGCGCGCACCGGATCGGCGGCGAGTTCCAGGCGGGCCAGTGCGGTGGCGGCGCGGGCGGGGCCTTCTTCGGGTTGCAGCGAGCAGACGGCATAGAGCAGCCGCCCGCCCGGCCGCAGCGCCGCGCAGGCTGCCTCGATCAGCCGGTCCTGCTGGGTCGCGAGCGGCGGGATGTCGCGCGGGCGTTTCAGGTGCGGCACGTCGGGATGGCGGCGGATGGTGCCGGTGGCGCTGCACGGCGCATCCAGCAGCACCGCATCGGCCGGCGCCGGCGGCGGCCAGGCGAGCACGTCGGCGCAGACGAGGTCGGCGCGCAGGCGCAGGCGGGCCAGGTTGTCGGCAAGGCGCGCCAGTCGGGCCGGATCGCGCTCGACGGCGGTGACGAGCGCGCCGGCGGCGGCGAGTTGCGCGGTTTTTCCGCCGGGGGCGGCGCAGAGATCGAACACGCGCTCGCCCGCGACCGGCGCCAGCAGGCGGGCGGGCAGGGCGGCGGCGGCGTCCTGCACCCAGAACGCGCCCTCGGCGAAGCCGGGCAGTTCGGTCGCGCGGGTGCCGGCCTGGTAGCGCCACGACCCCGTGGGCAGGTGCAACCCGTCCGGCGGCGCGGTTGCGCCCGGTGCCAGCGTCAGATCGAGCGGGGCTGCTTCCTGCTGCGCCACGGCGATCGCCCGCGCCTCGGCCCCCCAGGCGGTCCACAGCCATGACGGCGTGTCGAGTCGCGGGCCGTCCAGCCCCTCCAGCGCCGCCGGCCCGGCGGCGGCGAGGCGGCGCAGCACGGCGTTGACCAGGCCGGCGAACGGCGCCAGGCCGTGGCCGCGGGCGAGCGCCACCGCGGTCGCCACCGCGGCATGCGCCGGCGTGCCGAGCAGCAGCAGCCCGGCCGCGCCGAGCCGCAGCACGTGGCGCACCGGCGCCGGCGGCGCCTTCGCCAGATACGGCTCCAGCGCCGCGTCCAGCGAGCCGAGCCGGCGCAGCACCGCGGCGGCCAGCCGGTGCCCCGCCGCCCGGTCGCGCGGCGCCATCGCCGGCAGCGCATCCAGCGCCTCGTCCAGCGGCCGATGGCGGTCGAGCACGGCGGAGAGCAAGGTCAGCGCGGCGTCGCGCGTCGGGTCGGCCATGCCGGTTCCTTGGCCTGAAGCGCGCACCGGCGCCAGGGGCGGCGATGGAGAACGGCCGGCAAGTGTCATCGAAGCGTCATGCAACTGCAACACGTCCGACGCCGCTTGCCCGTAGGTTGCGCTCCGCCGTTCGATGGCGGATCAGGAGGACGCATGAAGGTCTCGCGTGGGTTGCTGGCGATTGTGCTCGCCGGTGCAATGGGCGTCGCGCCGATGGCGGCGCGGGCGCAACAGCAGATCATCGGCGCCGGATCGACCTTCGTCTATCCGGTGCTGTCGAAATGGTCGGCCGACTACGCGCGCAAGGACAAGGTCCAGGTCAATTACCAGTCGATCGGTTCCGGCGGCGGCATCGCGCAGATCAAGGCCGGCACCGTGGATTTCGGCGCCTCCGACATGCCGCTCGCGCCGAAGGACTTGGCGGCGGCGGGGCTTGCGCAGTTTCCGCTGGTGATGGGAGCCGAGGTGCCCGTCATACACCTGGCGGACATAAAGTCGGGCCAGTTGAAGCTCACCGGGCCGCTGCTGGCCGACATCTTCCTCGGGAAGGTCAAGATGTGGAATGACCCGGAGATCGCGGCGGTCAATCCGGGCCTCAAGTTGCCGGCGCGGCGCATCAACGTCGTGCATCGCTCCGACGGTTCGGGCACCACCTACAACTGGGTCAACTACCTCTCCAAGGTCAGCCCGGAGTGGAAGGCCAAGGTCGGCGAGGGCACCTCGGTCGCCTGGCCGACCGGCGTCGGCGGCAAGGGCAATGAGGGTGTGGCCGCCTACGTTCAGCGGCTGAAAGGCGCCATCGGCTATCTCGAATATGCCTATGTCATTCAGAACAAGATGACCTGGGCGCTGCTGCAGAACGCCGCCGGCGCCTATGTGCCGCCCGGACCCGAATCGTTCCAGGCGGCGGCGGCGAGCGCGGACTGGGCGGGTGCCCATGATTTCGACCTCGTGATGACCAACGCGCCCGGCAAGGATGCCTATCCGGTCGCGGCGACCACCTTCATCCTGATGCACAAGCAGCCCAAGAACCCGGCGCGGGCCAAGGCGGCGCTGGACTTCTTCCGCTACGCGCTGGAAGAAGGGCAGGCGACGGCGAAGGGACTCGACTATGTCCCGTTCCCCAACTCGGTCGTCAAGCAGATCGAAGACTACTGGCACGCCAACATCCACGCTCAGTAAGCACTCTTCCAAGATGAACCCCGTTCCCAAGGCGCCATGGTGATGTCCTCCGCGGCGCAGCCTGTCGGTGCAGGGCTGCCGTCGGCGCGCCGGCGTGGCGTCGGCGCGGTTGGCGACGGGGTGTTCGGGTGGCTGGCCGCGGGCGCGGCGCTGCTGGTGCTGGTGCTGCTGGGGCTGGTTGCGCTGTCGATGCTGTGGGACGGGTGGCCGGCGTTCCGCAGGTTCGGCTGGCACTTCTTCGTCGGCACCGAATGGGACCCGGTCGCAAAGCGCTTCGCCGCCCTGGTGCCGATCTACGGCACGCTGGTCACCTCGGCGATCGCCATGCTGATCGCGGTGCCGGTCAGCTTCGGCATCTCCGTCTTCCTCACCGAAGTGGCGCCGCGCTGGCTCGCCGCGCCGGTGGCGGCGGCGATCGAACTGCTGGCGGGCATCCCCTCGATCATCTACGGCATGTGGGGGCTGTTCGTGTTCGTCCCGTTCATGTCGGACTGGATCGATCCCTCGATCGACGGCTGGCTCGGCGCGCTGCCGGGCATCGGGCCGCTGTTCAGCGGCCCGCCGCTCGGCATCGGCATGCTGACGGCGGGCATCATCCTCGCCATCATGGTGATCCCGTTCACCAGCGCGGTGATGCGCGACGTGTTCGCCCTGGTGCCGGCGCCGCTGCGCGAATCGGCGTTTGCGCTGGGTGCGACGCGCTGGGAAGTGGTGCGCCGGGTGGTGCTGCCGTTCACGCGCACCGCCGTGGTCGGCGGCATCTTCCTCGGCCTCGGCCGCGCGCTCGGCGAGACGATGGCGGTGACGTTCGTGCTCGGCAACGCGCACGAGTTCAACATCTCGCTGCTGGCACCGGGCACCTCCATCGCCGCCGCGATCGCCAACGAGTTCACCGAGGCGGACAGCGACATCTATCGCCAGTCGCTGATCGCGCTCGGCTTCGTGCTGTTCATCGTCACCTTCGTGGTGCTGGCGATCGCGAAGCTGATGCTGCTGCGCCTGGCGCGGCAGGCGGGGCGCTGAGCATGGCGTTCTCGCGCCCCCTGCACCGGCGCCGGCAGCTCGTCAACGTGCTCGCGCTGAGCGTCGCCGCCCTGGCGACGGCATTCGGCCTGTTCTGGCTGGTGTGGATTCTCGGCACCACGCTCTACAACGGCCTGACCGCCATCGACGTAAAGCTGTTCACCGAGATGACGCCGCCGCCGGGCGAGAGCGGCGGGCTGCTGAACGCCATCGTCGGCAGCCTGATCGTGATCGTGCTCGCGGTCGGGTTCGGCACGCCGGTGGGCGTGATGGCGGGCACGTGGCTGGCGGAATACGCGCACGGCCGCGCCATCGCCGAGACCATCCGCTTCGTCAACGACATCCTGCTGTCGGCCCCCTCGATCGTCATCGGCCTGTTCGTCTATGCCGTCGTGGTGCGCCCGACCGGGCATTTCTCCGGCTGGGCGGGGGCGCTGGCGCTGGCGCTGGTGCTGCTGCCGGTGGTGGTGCGCACCAGCGACGAGACCATGCGGCTGATCCCGGCGACGCTGCGCGAGGCGGCGCTGGCGCTGGGCGCGCCGAAATGGCGCATGGTGACCAGCGTGATCTGGCCGGCGGCGCGCACCGGCATCCTGACCGGCATCCTGCTGGCGATCGCGCGCATCAGCGGCGAGACCGCGCCGCTGCTGTTCACCGCGCTGAACAACCAGTACTGGTCCGCCAACCCCGCCAATCCGCTGGCCAACATCCCGGTGGTGATCTTCCAGTTCGCGCTCAGCCCGTACGACCAGTGGCACCGGCTCGCCTGGGCGGGGGCGCTGCTGATGACGGCGGTGGTGCTGGTGCTGAGCGTGGGCGCGCGGGCGGCGCTGGGGCGGCGCAAATGAGCGGAGGCAGCATGGCTGACGGAGAGACGCGGACGCAGACTTCGTCGGGCGGGGCGGCCGAGTCGGCCGGGCCGGCGGCGCTGATTGCCATCCGCAACCTGGATTTCTTCTACGGCAGCAACCGCGCGCTGAAGGGCATCAACCTCGCGTTGCCGGCGCGCCAGGTGACGGCGATGATCGGCCCCTCCGGCTGCGGCAAATCGACGCTGCTGCGGGTGCTGAACCGCATGTACGACCTCTATCCCGGCCAGCGCGCCAGCGGCGAGGTGCTGATGGAGGGCGAGAACCTGCTCGACCCCAGCGTCGATCTCAACGAGCTGCGCAGCCGCGTCGGCATGGTGTTCCAGAAGCCGACGCCGTTCCCGATGTCGGTCCACGACAACATCGCCTTTGGCGTAAAGCTGCACGAGCGGCTGTCGAAGTCGGAGCTGGACGAGCGCGTCGAGTGGTCGCTGGGGCGCGCGGCGCTGTGGGAGGAAGTGAAGGACCGGCTCAATGCCTCGGCGATGGGCCTGTCGGGCGGGCAGCAGCAGCGGCTGTGCATCGCGCGCACCATCGCGGTGCGGCCGGAGGTGATCCTGCTCGACGAGCCGACCTCGGCGCTCGACCCGATCAGCACGCTGAAGATCGAGGAGCTGATCGACGAACTCAAGCGCGACTTCACCATCATCATCGTCACCCACAACATGCAGCAGGCGGCGCGCTGCGCCGACCAGGTGGCGTTTTTCTACCTCGGCGAGCTGATCGAGGTGGGCACGGCCACGCAGATGTTCACGGCACCGCGCGAACGCCGCACGCAGGATTATATCACGGGACGGTTCGGATGATGACGCCGGACGTTCCGCCGATGCTCGCAAGTGGAGACACGTGATGCCTGAAACCGCCGAGCACATCGTGAAAAGCTACGAGCAGGAACTCAATCGGCTGCGCGCGCTCATCTCCGAGATGGGCGGGCTGGTGGAAAGCGAGGTGGCGCTCGCCTGCCAGGCGGTGCTCGATCGCGACGACGCCGCGGCGGCCGGTGCGGTCGAGACCGATCCGAAAGTCGATGCGCTGGAGCTGGAAGTCCAGCAATTCGTGGTCCGGCTGCTGGCGCTGCGCCAGCCGGTGGCGCAGGATTTGCGCCTGATCGTGGCCTGCCTGCGCATGACCGGCGATCTCGAACGCATCGGCGACTACGCCGCCAACGTCGCCAAGCGCAGTCTCGTTCTGGGCCAGTTCAGCCTGCCGTTCTCGCTCACCGGCCTGGCCAACATGGGACGGCTGGTGCAGCAGAGCCTGAAAGCCGTGATCGACGCGATCGGCAACGGCGACGCCGACGCCGCGGTCGAGGTCTGGCGCTCCGACGAGGAAGTGGACGACATCTACAACGCGCTGTTCCGCGAACTCGTCACCTACATGATGGAAGACCCGCGCAACATCACGCCCTGCACGCACCTGCTGTTCATCGCGAAAAACCTGGAACGCATCGGGGACCACGCCACCAACATCGCGGAGACGCTCTACTATGCCGTGAAGGGCGAGCCGCTCGGCGGCGCGCGGCCGAAGGGCGACACCTCCGCCTACGCGGTGGTGCGTCCGCCCGCCGAGTAACCCACAAGAGGATGCAGATGCCCGACACCGTCTCGCAACTTTCCAAGCCGCTGGTGCTGGTGGTCGAGGACGAGGCCGCGCTCGCCACCATGCTGCGCTACAACCTGGAAAAGCAGGGCTTCCGCGTCGAGGAAGCCGCCGACGGGCAGGAGGCGCTGGACCGCGTGGCCGAGTCGCAGCCCGACCTGGTGCTGCTGGACTGGATGCTGCCGCTGATGTCCGGCATCGAGGTGTGCCGCCAGCTGCGCCGGCGCAGCGCCACGCGCGACCTGCCGGTGATCATGGTGACGGCGCGCACCGAGGACCAGGATGCGGTGCGCGGCCTCAACACCGGCGCCGACGACTACATCACCAAGCCGTTCAGCGTCGAGGCACTGCTGGCGCGCATGCGCGCGCTGCTGCGCCGCGCCAACGCGGTGCCGGCGAAGGCGCGGCTGGCGTTCCACGATCTTTCGATGGACCTCGCCGCGCATCGCGTGCAGCGCAACGGCCGCGCGGTGCATCTCGGCCCGACCGAGTTCCGCCTGCTGGAATTCTTCCTCCAGCATCCGCGCCGCGTGTTCTCGCGCGAGGAGTTGCTGGATGCGGTGTGGGGGCGCGACATCCATGTCGAGCCGCGCACCGTCGATGTGCATATCCGCCGGCTGCGCAAGGCGATCAACGGCGAGAGCGAACTCGACGTGGTGCGCACCGTGCGTGCCGCCGGCTACGCGCTCGACACCGAGGCGCGATAGCGCCGGCGCGGTCACGACGGCGGGCCGTCGCCCATGTCCATCCCCGGGCGGCAGCGAGGCGAGCAGCGCGGCCAGCAGCACCAGCAGCAGTCCGACCGCCGCCTCCGCCGTGATGCTGCGCACCAGCAGGCGGCGTGTCGCCGCGGGATCGGGGCCGGTGCGCAAGCGCGGAGCGAGAAAAAAGCGATGCCGCATCGCGAACGCCAGCAGCGTTGCGAACAGCACCGTTTTCCCGAGCGCGGTCCAGCCGTAATCGGTGCCGATCAGCGCGCGCACGCTGCCGACCATCACCCAGCCCTGATACGAGGCGGTCGCCGCGAGCACCAGCAGGCAGACAGCGGCAAGGCGTGAGAACCGCCGCAGCATCGCGGCACCCTGGGCGGGCGGTGCGGCGCGCAATGCGCGGGCGAGCGGCAGCAGGCCGCCGAGCCATGCCGCGCCGGCCAGCAGGTGCAGCAGATCGGATGCGGTGAGCGGGCCCAATCGTCCCTCCATCGCGAAGCCGTGCAGATGCAGGCATTGCAGCCCGGCCGCCAATCCGCACAGCAGCAGCGCCGGCCGCCCGCCGCCGCGCCGGCCGACGGCGCCGGCCAGCGCGAGCGCGACCAGCTGGGCCGCGAGCACATGGCCGAACGTGGTGGCGCGCAGCACGATCGGAACCGCCGCAAAACTCCCCGCCATGCTGTCCGCCTGCAATGCGAGCAGCGCCCAGCCGGCCGCCTGGCCGGCGACGAGGCTCGCCGCCAGCACGCGCCGCGCCGGCGTGAACAGCACGCCGAACAGCGCCGCGCCGGCCGCCGACAGCAGCGCCGCGACGAACGCGCCGCGGACCAGGATCAGCGCGACGCTCAGGGCGCGACCGTGAAGTTGAAGCGGCCTTGCGTGTGATGCGTGTCCACCGCGACCGCATGCCACGTCACCGTGTATTCGCCCGGCGCAAGCGGCTTCAGCGGCACCAGCACGCGCCTGGCATCGGCCGGATCGAGGCGCAGCGCACCGGCGTCCTCGCCGCTGCCGTGCGCGTCCGTGACCTCGACATGCGTGAAGGCGGGTTCGACCTCCTCGGAGAAGGTCAGCTTGAGTTCTTTCGGTGCGACGGCGACGGTGCTGCCGACGCGCGGGTCGGCGAGGCGGAGCAAGGCGTGGGCGAAGGCCGGCGGTGCTGCCAGCAGCAGCAGCGACGTGACGAAGGACAGGCGGCGCATGGCGGGTCTCCTCGCGAAGTTGCTCACGGCAACAGCGGCTTGCCGAGCGAGTTGGGGAACAGGTCGTCGAAGAAGAAATGCAGCTGCGCGATCGCGCCGACATGCGGACCGGCGGCGCGGTTGGCGGGGATCAGGGCTTCCACGCCGACCTGGTAGGTGTCGCCGAGCCAGATCACGCCGGGCGCGATGGTCAGCGTCGAGGGCAGTCCGTTCGCCGGCGCTTCAGCGGGCGAGAACCAGGTGAGTTCGACCAGCGGGATCATGCGGCCGATCAGGTCCGGCAGGCCGAGATCCTTCACCTGCGACTGCAGATACGGGATGCTGTATTGCAGCGAGAGTCCGGCGGTCCAGGAATTCGGGCCGCCGCCGTTGTCCTCCGCGCTGTTCAGCCGGCGGTCGGCGATCACGTAGTTCAGCTCGCCGGTGACGGCGAACGGCCGCAGCATCGGGACCGGCAGGAAGCCGGCGCCCTGCCCGCCGTACAGCGTGGGCGCGGTGGCGCCGAAAGCATCGCCGCCGATCGCCTGCGTCGCCGGGCCGCCCGAGAATTCCCGGATCACGCCGAGCGAGACCACCGACTCGGTCGAAGGGCTGGTGAAGGCCTGCCATTTGCCGGTGACGAACACGTTCTCCAGCCCGGTCTGCGTCTTCAGGCCCGGCTGCCGGAGGATGTCGTAGCCCTGGTTGTAGATCAGGGCGGTCGTCGGCGTGATGGTCTTGTCGTATTCCCACTGCACCGCCGCGTCGTGCGAGCCGCCGGGGCCGGGCTGGAACACGAACTGCGGCAGCGTCGCCTCGTCGCCGACGCCGGGGTCGTCGAAGGTGAGCGTGACCGGAAACACGCGCACGCCGACGACGACATGCGCCGCGGCGGAGGTCAGTCCGCCGAGGCTGGCGGCGGCCAGCGCGGCGGCGAGCATGGGGCGGGACACGGAAGGTTTTTCCTCGATCTGAAACGGGCATGCGCCGGCGCAGCGGCGCCGGCGGGCACAGGCTCGCGGTTCAGATCAGGCGAGGCGGTCCGCGCGGATAGGCGCTGACGAGGACGCGGCCCGGTGGTGCGCGGGCCGGTGGCGGCAGGGCCGGGCGCCACACCGAAGCCGCCGGCGCGGCCAGCGCGACCATCGGCGGTGCCAGCAGCATCCCCGACTGCGCCACCGCCTGGCAGAGCGGGCAGACCGCGCAGGCGGGCGGCGGCCGGTGTTGCGGGGTTTTGCCCGGATGGCAGATCGAGGCGGCCACCAGCCGGTCCACGGTCGCGGCCGGCGCCGCGTCCGGCAGCACGATGCTCGCGGCCGCCAGCTGCACCGCGAGCGCCACCAGGGCCAGCAACAGGCCCGACCATAGGCGGCGCGGCGCGCGTGCGGCGGACGACCGGCTCATGTCGAACGGCGCTGTACTCCGCCCTGCCGCGGAACGTCAACGGCGGGCGCGCGGCGGTGCGCCCGGCCCGCCGCGATGCCCGCATGGCAGCCGCGCGTGGCGGGCGCAGCCGTCCCGGCCTAAGTGCGCGGCCATGGACGCCCAAGCCAGCCCCGCCGCGCGCGCCCCGTCCGCCGACGCGCTGCCGAACTACAGCCATGCGCAGATCCTGCGCGTCATCACCGGCATCCTGCTGTGCATCCTGCTCGCCGCCATCGACCAGACCGTGGTGGTGCCGGCGGTGCCGGCGATCGCCGCCGAGCTGCACGGGTTCAATCATCTCGCCTGGATCGTCTCGGCCTATCTGCTGACCTCGACCTCGGCGACGCCGATCTACGGGCGGCTGTCGGACATCTACGGCCGCCGCGCGCTGCTGCTGCCGGCGATCGTGGTGTTCGTGATCGCCTCGGTGCTGTGCGGCTTCGCACAGACGCTGTGGCAGCTGATCGCGTACCGCGCGCTGCAGGGCGTGGGCGGCGGCGGGCTGATGGCGATGGCCCAGGCGGCGATCGCCGACGTGGTGGCGCCGCGCGAGCGCGGCAAATACCAGGCCTACATGGCCGGCACCTGGGGGGTGGCGAGCGTCGCCGGGCCGATCCTCGGCGGCTGGATGACCGACCAGCTCTCCTGGCGCTGGATTTTCTGGGTCAACCTGCCGATCGGCGTCGCCGCATTCCTGCTCAGCAGCCGGGCGCTGAAACTCCTGCCGGTGCGGCGGCTGCGCGTGCGCATCGACTATGCCGGCGCCGCCCTGCTGACCGCCTGCGTGACCGCGATCCTGCTGGTGATGAGCTGGGGCGGCAGCGAGTATCCGTGGCTGTCGCCGGAAGTGCTGCTGACCGCGCTCGCCGCGCTGCTGCTGCTGGCGGCGCTGGTGTGGCGGGAGCGGGCGGCCGCGGACGCGCTGGTGCCGCCGCGGCTGTTCGCCCATTCGGTGTTTACCGGCGGCGTGCTGATCGCGGCGCTGACCGCGGGCGCGATGTTCGGGGGGACGTTCCTGCTGCCGCTGTTCTTCCAGCTGCTGCACGGTGTCGACGCCTCGGCGTCGGGCACGCTGATCGTGCCGTTCCTCGGCTCCAACGTGGTCGGCGCCTATGTCTCCGGCCAGCTCGCGCGCAGGCTCGGGCGCGCCAAGCCGATCGTGCTGGGCGGGCTGGTGATGGCGGTGGCGGGGTTCGCGCTGCTCGCCATGCTGGGCGCGCACAGCGGCCACGGGCGTTCGCTGATCGCCATGCTGGTGGTGGGCTTCGGCATCGGCATCGTCATGCCGGCGAGCCTGGTGATGGTGCAGAACGCGGCGCCGCGGCGCGACGTGGGGGTGGCGACCGGCACGCTGCTGTTCCTGCGCGCGATGGGGGCGGCGCTGGGCAGCACGCTGGTCGGCGCGCTGCTCTCCGGCCGCTTCGCCGCCGGCCTGCTGGCGCGCGGCGTCAGCCAGCGCATCGACCTCGGCGCGCTGCGCGAGCATGCCGCGGCGGTGCCGGCGCTCGCGCCCTCGACGCGCGCGGCGGCGGAGGCGGCGTTGGTCGGCGCCTTCCACCTGACATTCTGGGTCTGCACGGCCATGGCGGCGGCGGCGTTCCTGATCGGCTTGGCGATCGCCGACCTGCCGTTGCAGTCGAGCGCGAAGGGCTGAGTCAGGCGCGCGGCGCCGGCGTCATCAGGCCGAGCGGCGCGCCGCCGGCGTCGCTGACGATGGCGATGCGGCCGACATTGGGGATGTCGAACGGCGCGTGCATCACCTTGCCGCCGTGCTGCGTCGCCACGGCCAGCCGCGCGTCCACGTCGTCCACCTCCAGATACTCGAACCAGTGCGGCGGCGTCGTCGGCGGCAGGTTCTTCGGCATCGCCATGATGCCGGCGACCGGCTTGCCGTCGGCGTGGGCGAGCCAGTAGGTGCCGTCCTGCATCGGCGTCGCCTGATAGGTCCAGCCGACCAGGGCGGCGTAGAACGCCTTCGCGCCCTCGACGTCGTGGGTCAGCAGCTCGTTCCAGATGAAGGCGCCGTGGCTCATGGCGGGGTCACTCCTTCTTCGTCGGCAGGTACGGCACCAGCGCGTGCGCCAGGTTGGGCAGCGTCAGGCTTTGCAGCCAGATGCGGCCGGGTCCGGTCAGGCGGGCCAGGAACATCCCGTCGCCGCCGAAAATCTTGTTGGCGAGGCCCGGCACGGTGGTGATGTCGAACTGCACGCTGTCGGAGAACATCCCGACATGGCCGGGATGCACGTCGAGCGCCTGTCCGGGCGCCAGATCGTAAGTGACCACCTCGCCGCCGAGTTCCACCCAGGCCCGTCCCTCGCCGGCGATTTTTTGCAGCAGGAAGCCGGCGCCGCCGAACACGCCGGAGCCGAGCGAGCGCTGGAACCCGGTGGTCAGCGTGATGCCGTCGCTGCCGCACAGGAACCCGTGGTTGTGGGCCATGAAGAAGTGGCCGCCGCCGACCTGTTCCTCCAGGATCGACCCCGGCACCCGCGCGGCGAAGCTGACCTGCCCGGGCTGACCATCGGCGACGTATTCGGTCATGAACAGCCCGCCGCCGGACACCGCCCGGCCGAGCGCGCCGAGGAAGCCGCGCGCGCCGCCGGTGCCGATCGCCGTGCGCATGGCGATGTTCGGCGTCTTCCACGCCAGCTCGCCGGTCTCCGCGACCAGTTTCTCGCCGGGGGCGAGGGTGATTTCCAGGACCGGCAGCGTCGCGCCGATGATTTTCGCGTCCATGCAGGGCTCCTCGGGGGGTGGCAACGTGGGGTCGTGCCGCGATCCTGACAGAACCGTCATTCGTTGCAAGCCACGCCGTCGTCCGGTCGGGAGGGGGCCGGGCGCCGACGCCGTATGGCGCGCCGGCAACGGCCGATTCTCCCCCTCACGGCGCTTAACGTCCGGCCAGCACCCCGGCGACAATGTCTCGCGCGTGGAGCAGGACGGATTTGTGCTCCTCCGCCGAGACCTCGACGAAGCCTAGTCCTCGGAGCAGGAAAATTCCCTCAACGGCAAGCAGGGCGTGACGAACGCTATGGGCGGCGCCGGAATCAGACAGGAGCGGATCGAGCAGCGCGCGATAATACCGTCGTGCTGGTTCCATCATATCGGGGGCGTGCACCAACGCGGTTACGAGAAAAGCCGCCTTGCGCGTCGCGGCGTCGTCCTCATCGAGCGCTTCGTCGATGTGGGCTAGAACCAATTCGAAAGGCTCAACCGGCCTGCCGCCAAGCCGCTGGCGCACCGCTTCTTGAAAGCGCGTTACTTCCCGCTCCAACGCCGCGCGGACTAATCCATCCTTGGTCGCGAAGCTGTAGACGAGACCGCCCTTGCTGATCCCCGCACGCTCGGCGACGGCATCGAGCGTGAAATTTCGGCCTCCGGATTCGAGGATCACACGCTCGGCGGCATCCAGAATCCGATCCCGATCAATTTCCTTTTTCCGCGTCAAACCTAGCCCCTTGCATTTCCGACTGATCAGTCGCATAACCATTTTCGACTGATCAGTCTGATTACCACGCCGGTGTGCGCCGTGGAAGCTGGTCTCTCAATTTGCCGCGAGGACTGCATGAATTCCGACGGACACCGCACCCGTACGCTGCCGCTGATTGTGGTTCTGGGTGTCATCACCGCCTTCGATGCGATGGCGATCGACCTGTATCTGCCGGCCTTCCGCGACATCGGACGTTCTCTCGGAGCAAACCCCGGCACGATGCAGACATCGCTCTCCGTGTTCGTCGGCGGAGCCGCTATCGGGCAACTTTTCTACGGACCCGTGACCGATCGGTTCGGACGACGCGGACCGCTTGCATTCGGGATTTTGCTGTTTGTTCTGGCGTCGGTCCTCGCGGCTCTTTCGCAGAACATGGCGATGTTCATGGTCGCAAGAGCGCTTCAGGGGCTTGGCGCGGCAGCCGGGCTGGTCATTCCACGAGCGATTATCACCGATCGCTATCACGGACGCGAAATATCGAAACTGTTTTCGGCGCTGTTGCAGGTCATGATGATCGCTCCGATCGTTGCGCCGCCCGTTGGCGGCCTTTTGGTCGCCGCGATGGGGTGGCAGGCGATTTTCTGGTTCCTAGCGCTCTTTGGCGCTGCGTCGCTCGTGGCTCTGCTCAAGATCGTGCCAGAGACGTTGGAATCCTCACGCCGCACGACTACGGGCCTCCGTCCCGCCTTGCTCGACTATGCGGGCCTTTTCAGACGCGGCAGACTCGCGTGGCTGACCCTTTCAAGCGCTTTCGCCATGGCGGGGCTGTTTGCCTATATCGGCTCATCGTCGTTTGTGTTCGTCGACCATTTCGGCCTACCGCCGGCAATTTACAGCCTGGTGCTCGCCGGCATTGCCCTCGGGATGGTGATTGGCGGCCAGATCAACGTGCTGCTGTTGAGCCGCTGGACGGAACACCAAATTCTTGTTTTTGGACTTCTGCTGCACGCCGCCTGCTGCGTCGCGCTCCTTATCGCCACCCTTGCTATGGGGGCCGGAGTCTACGTGGCCGGCGCCCTGATTTTCCTTGCCATGGCGAGCCTGATGCTGGTGGTCGGCAATGGCATCGCGCTCGTCATGAAAAGCGCTCCCACCAGCCATGCCGGGTCAGTCTCCTCGTTGCTGGGTGTCCTGCAATACGCCTTCGCTGGTGTCAGCGGCGCGGCTTTGGCGCTCGCGTATGACGCCACCCTTACTCCCTTCATTACGGCAATGCTTTTGTGTGCCGTCGGCGCGCTTATCGCCTTTGTCGTCGCAACGAGATTGACCGCAGAAACGGCCACGCCGTTCGATGGCAGGACAGTTGAATACCCCTAACCCTTGCAAATCGGAACGAGGCTCCGGGCGAACAGTGAGAATGCGATGAGCACCCAAAAGGACATTATCGGCGCGATGAAGCAGCAGACTTCGGGGCCGTCCCGGCGCGCGCTGGTCGCCAGCGTCGTTGCGACGTCTGGCCTCGCCCTGACCACGCTGGCGTTCGGCGCATCTCGATCCACAGAACCACGAAAAGGATAAGGGTCTCATCCACCAAAAGCCACCAACGGCAAAGAACCACCCAAAGCCGAAATTCAAACCGAGAGACTACCCCACCCCTTGCGGTAGGGAGGAGGGGTGCCCGCAACGCAGCGTTTCGGCCCGGTCGCAAAAACAGCCCTTGCCCAGGCGGGCATCGTTGTGTTCCTGTTGCGTTCATGCCCGCCCCACCTCTTCCCGCCCCGGCCGAGCGGTTTGCCCACCTGATCGACTTGCTGTGCCGCGCCGTCGCCGCGCGGGGCGGGCGGGGGCTGGCCGGGCCGCTGGTGCTCCTGATCTGGTCGCGGCTGCGCCGGATGGCGGTGCGGTTCGCGGCGCTGGCCGGGCGCATCCGCGACGGTCGGCTGCCCGTCCGGGCGGTGCGCCGCCGCCGCGCCGGGCCCCGGCCGGCCGCGCCGGCGGCCGCGCCGCCGCCCGACCGGCGGCCGGTGCTGCCGCGGGGTGCCGCCTGGCTGGTGCGGCTGGTGCCGGAGGCGGCCGTGGCCGGGGCGCGGTTGCAGCATCTGCTGGCCGACCCGGAGATGGCGGCGCTGATCGCCGCGGCGGCGCCGCAGATGCGGCGCATCCTCCGCCCGCTGTGCCGGATGCTCGATGTCCGTCCGCCGCCCGGGCCGCTCGCCCCGTCGCCGCGCCCCCGCGCCCCGGCCGCCGCCGCGACCGGCCCGTCCCGGCCGGGCACCGCCGGCCGCCGCCCCACCCATACGGCCGCCCGGCGTACTGCGCCGCCGCCCGCCTATTCCGGCCTGAGCGGGCGCAGCGGACCTGCGCCTATATTGTTCCACGTAAGCAACGTCATGCCCGCCGCTTGCAGCCACAGATGGCGGCGTTCAGCCCCGTGCCTCGCGCTTGGCCAGCGGCACCGAGAATTGCGGCTCGGTGTCCCAGGGAAACAGAATCCAGGTGTCCTGCGACACCTCGGTGACGAAGCTGTCCACCATGTCCTTGCCCGCCGGCTTGGCATAGACGCAGGCGAAATGCGCGCGCGGCAGCAGGCCGCGCACCACCCGCGCCGTCGTCCCGGTATCGACCAGGTCATCGACGATCAGAAAACCCTCGCCGTCGCCGGCCGCGGTCGGCGGCTTGGTCACGCGCAACTCGCCGCGCTCCTCCTCGTCGTAGGTGACGACCGAGACGCTTTCGACCAGTCGCACCTCCAGCTCGCGCGCGATGATCGCCGCCGGGATCAGGCCGCCGCGCGTCACCGCGACGATGCCTTTCAGCGGCCGCAGCCCCATCAGCCGCCACGCCAGCGCCCGCGCGTCGCGGTGCAGCTGGTCCCAGGTCACCGTGTAGTAGTGCGTCGCCATCAGAACATCCGCCCCCCGTCGGGAACCGCGAAATCCGGCCGCAGCAGCACCACCGCCCCTTCGGCGTCCGGCACGCCCAGCGTCAGCACTTCGCTGGAAAAACCGGCGATCCGGCGCGGCGGGAAATTCACCACCGCCAGCACCTGCCGGCCGATCAGCGTGTCCGGCCGGTAATGCACCGTGATCTGGGCGGCGGACTGTTTCACGCCGATCTCCGCCCCGAAGTCGATCCACAGTTTCAACGACGGCTTGCGCGCCTCCGGGAACGGCCGCGCGTCGCGCACGGTGCCGACCCTGATGTCCAGTTGCTCGAACGCCTCGATGGTGGCCAAGCGCCGGCTCCCCCTCCGCCCGCGCCGGCTGTATCACGCGCGGCGGCGCGGTTGCCAATGCGGCGTCCGCGTGCCAGCAGTTTTCTTTGCACGATCGGAGCACACGCCGCATGCGCGACTTCCACCTTCCCGGCCGCAGCCCCGCCTATGCCGCGCACGGCATGGCCGCGACCTCGGTGCCGGCGGCGACGCTGGCGGCGCTCGACGTGCTGCGCGCGGGCGGCAATGCGCTGGATGCCGCCATCGCCGCCGTCGCCGTGCTGGCGGTGGTGGAACCGGAATCGACCGGCATCGGCGGCGATTGCTTTTGCCTTTACGCGTCGGCGGGCGAGCGCCGCGTGGTCGCGCTCAACGGGTCGGGGCGCGCGCCGGCGGGGGCGAGCATCGACTGGTTCGAGGCGCGCGGCATCGCCGAGCTGGAAGAGAGTTCGCCGCACGGCGTCACCGTCCCCGGCGCGGTCGCGGCGTGGGAGACGCTGCTGCGCGCGCATGGCACGAAGGCGCTGGACGAAGTGCTGCAACCGGCGATCCGGTTCGCCGATGAGGGTTTTCCGGTCACGCCGCGCGTGGCAGAGGACTGGGCGCGCAACGCCGAAAAACTGCGCGCGACCGGCGCCGCCGCGTTCCTGCCGGGGGGCAGCGCGCCGAAGGCGGGCGACCGCTTCGTGCAGCCGCAGCTTGCGGCGACCCTGCGGGCCATCGCCAGGGGCGGCGCGCGCGCCTTCTACGAGGGCGACATCGCGGCCGACATGGTGGCGACCCTGCGCGCCCGCGGCGGCCTGCACACCGAGGCGGATTTCGCTGCCGGACTCCACGGCGCCGAGTTCGTGGAACCGATCCGGATCGGCTGGCGCGGCTACGAGGTCTGGCAGTGCCCGCCCAACGGGTCGGGGCTGCTGGTGCTGATGCTGCTGGGGATTCTCGGCGGCTGGGACCCGGCGCCGGACGGGCCGATGGGTGCGACGCGCCTGCACCGGCACCTGGAGGCGGCGCGGCTGGTGTATCGCGACCGCGATGCGTTCCTCGCCGATCCGGCGCAGGCGGACGTGCCGGTCGCGCACCTGACCGATCCCGCCTATCTCGCCGCCCTGCGCGGCCTGATCCGCGACGACGCCGCGATGGCCGCCCTGCCGCGCGCCGGCGAAGCGGAACTGCCGGCGCATCGCGACACGGTCTATCTCTGCGTGGTCGATCGCGACGGCAATGCGTGCAGCCTCATCAACTCGCTGTTCCACAATTTCGGCTCGGCGATCCTGGCGGAGCGCAGCGGCGTCATGCTGCACAACCGCGGCCTGGGGTTCCGGCTGCAGCGCGGCCATCCGAACTGCATCGCGCCGGGAAAGCGGCCGATGCACACGATCATTCCCGGCATGCTGACCCGCGACGGCGAGGCGGTGATGCCGTTCGGCGTCATGGGCGGGCATTTCCAGCCGATGGGCCAGACGCTGTTTCTCACCAACCACATCGACTACGGCCTGGACGTGCAGGAGGCGCTCGACCTGCCGCGCGTGCTGGCGCTCGGCGGCAAAGTGGAGGCGGAGCAGGGCGTGCCGCTGTCGGTGCTCGACCGGCTGGCGCGGCTCGGGCACGAGCCGATCCGCGTCGTGCTGCCGCATGGCGGCGGGCAGGCGATCCGCATCGACCGCGCGCGCGGCGTGCTGATCGGCGGGTCGGACCCGCGCAAGGACGGGATGGCGCTGGGTTATTGATGGAGGCGCGGATGGACGTGCGCGAAGCGACGGCGGCCGACCGCGCCGCCTGGCTGCCGTTGTGGCAGGGCTACCAGGCGTTCTACCGCGTCGAGATCGCGCCGGCGGTCTCCGACGAGACCTGGCGCCGGCTGCTCGACCCGGCCGAGCCGATGTGGGCGGCGCTCGCGCATTCCGGCGGGCAGGCGGTCGGGCTGGTGCAGTGGGTCCGGCACCGCTCGTGCTGGACCACCGGCGATTACGTCTATCTGCAGGACCTGTTTGTCGCGCCGGCCGCGCGCGGCGGCGGCGTGGGCCGGCGGCTGATCGAGCACGTCTATGCGGCGGCGCAGGCGGCGGGTTGCGCGCGCGTCCATTGGCTGACGCACGAGACCAACCGCGAGGCGATGCTGCTGTACGACCGCATCGCGGAGCGGTCGGGGTTCGTGCAGTATCGGAAAGTGCTCGCATGACCGACGCTTGCGATCTTCCCGCCGTCGCCGCGCGCCGCCTGATCGGCGCGAAGCGGCTTTCGCCCGTCGAGCTTGTGGAATCCTGCATCGCGCGCATCGAAGCGGTGGACCACGCCGTCAACGCGATGGTGGCGCGCGATTTCGACCGCGCGCGTGCGGCGGCGCGCGCGGCCGAGCAGGCGGTGATGCGCGGCGAGGCGCTCGGCCCGTTGCACGGGCTGCCGGTGGCGATCAAGGACCTGGAAGAAACCGCAGGGCTGCGCACGACTTTCGGCAGCACGCTGTTCCGCGACAACATCCCCGCTGCCGACGAGCGCAGCGTCGCCAGCCTGCGCGCCGCCGGCGCGATCGTGCTGGGCAAGACCAACACCCCGGAATTCGGCGCCGGCGCCAACACGCGCAATGCGGTTTACGGCGCCACCGGCAATCCGTTCGATCCGCAGAAATCCTGCGCCGGATCGTCGGGCGGATCGGCGGTGGCGCTGGCGAGCGGGATGGTGCCGCTGGCCAGCGGCAGCGACATGGGCGGCTCGCTGCGCAATCCCGCCGCGTTCTGCGGCGTGGTCGGCTTCCGCCCCTCGCCCGGCCTGGTGCCGAGCGAGCGGCGCGGCCTCGGCTGGTCGCCGCTCGCGGTCAACGGGCCGATGGCGCGCAATGTCGAGGACGCCTGCCTGATGCTTTCGGCGATGGCGTCGGACGATGCGCGCGACCCGCTGGCGCCGCGCCGCCTCGACTCGTTTTATCCTCCGCGCGAGGTCGATCTCGCCTCGCTGCGGGTTGCGATCACGCCGGATTTCGGTTTCGCGCCGGTCGAGCGCGGGGTGCGGAAATCGTTCGCCGCCGTCACCGCCACGATCCGCCACGTGTTTGCCGGAGCCGAGGACGCGACGCCCGATTGCAGCGGCGCCGACGATGCGTTCGCGGTGCTGCGCGGCGTGAGTTTCCTCGCCGCGCACGAGGAAAAGCTGCGCATCCACCCCGACCAGGTCGGGCCGAACATCCGCGCCAACGTGGCCGAGGCGCGGCACTACACGGCGGCCGACGTGGCACGGGCGGAACTGGCGCAGACTGCGCTGTATCGGCGCTGGCAACAATTCTTCAAGCGCGTTGATTTAATAATCGCGCCGGCGATCGCCATCACCCCGCGGCCGTGGCGGGAGTTGTTCCCCTCGCAGATCGACGGCGTGAAGCTGCGCAGCTACTACCACTGGCTCGCGCTCGCCTATGCGGTGACCTTGCCGGGCCATCCTTCGGTGTGCGTGCCGGCGGGGCTGGACGCGGCGGGAATGCCGTTCGGCGTGCAGATCGTGGGGCCGCGCGGCGGCGATGCCTGCGTGCTGGCCGCCGCGGCGGCGCTGCAAACCGTGCTGCCGCCGCGGCCGGTGCCGGACCTGGCACGGCTGCGCGCCGCACCGGCGCTCAGCGACAGCGAAGGCTTCCTCGGCTTCGGTTGAGGTGTTACGCAGCCTGCAGTCTCGCAGGAGCAGCCGCCATGAGCGCCATCGCCGACATCATCGCCCGCGAAATCCTCGACAGCCGCGGCAACCCCACCATCGAGGTCGATGTCGCGCTGGGCAGCGGCGCCGTCGGCCGCGCCGCCGTGCCGTCCGGCGCCTCCACCGGCGCGCACGAGGCGGTGGAACTGCGCGACGGCGACGCCGCGCGCTACGGCGGCAAAGGCGTGCGGCAGGCGGTCGCCAACGCCGAGGGACCGATCCTGGACGCGATCGCGGGGATGGACCCGACCGAGCAGGTGCGCATCGACGAGGCGCTGATCGACCTCGACGGCACGCCCAACAAGGCGCGGCTCGGCGCCAACGCCATCCTCGCCGTGTCGCTCGCGGTGGCGAAAGCGGCGGCGGCGGAGCTCGACGTGCCGCTCTATCGCTATGTCGGCGGCGTGTTCGCGCGCACGCTGCCGGTGCCGATGATGAACATCCTCAACGGCGGCAAGCATGCCGACAATCCCATCGACATCCAGGAATTCATGATCCAGCCGGTCGGCGCGGGCAGCATCGCCGACGCGGTGCGCATGGGCGCGGAAGTCTTTCACACGCTCAAGAAGGCGCTGCACGACGCCGGCCACAACACCAATGTCGGCGACGAGGGCGGCTTCGCCCCCAACCTGAAATCCGCCGACGAGGCGCTCGGCTTCATCGTGCGCGCGATCGAGAAGGCCGGCTACCGGCCGGGCGAGGACATCGTGCTGGCGCTCGATCCGGCGGCGTCGGAATTCTACCAGGACGGCCGCTACCATCTCGCCGGCGAGGGCAAAGTGCTCGATGCCGCCGGCATGATCGACTACCTCGCCGATCTGGCCGCACGCTATCCGATCGTCTCGATCGAGGACGGGCTGGCCGAGGACGACTGGGACGGCTTCGCGCTGATGACCAAGCGGCTCGGCGGCAAATTGCAGATCGTCGGCGACGACATTTTCGTCACCAACCCCGAGCGGCTCGCCCGCGGCATCGCCGAGCGCAGCGCCAACGCCATCCTGATCAAGGTCAACCAGATCGGCACGCTGACCGAGACGCTGGAGACGGTGGAGATGGCGCACCGCGCCGGGTTCCGCACGGTGATCAGCCACCGCTCCGGCGAGACCGAGGACGCCACCATCGCCGACCTCGCGGTCGCCACCAATTGCGGTCAGATCAAGACCGGCAGCCTCGCCCGCAGCGACCGCACCGCCAAATACAACCAGCTGATCCGCATCGAACTGGAGCTCGGGCCGGCGGCGCGCTTCGCCGGCCGCAGCGTGCTGCGGCGCTGACCGCTACGGGATCGAGAAGTTGAGGCTGAGGCCCGGCGCCGGGGCGTAATAGACCGGCGGCGGCGGCGCGTAATAGCCCGGCGGCGGCGGTGCATAGGCGAACGGCGGCGGCGCCGAATAGACCCAGGGCTGGTACCCGGGCGGGTGGTAGTCATGCCGGTGCCAGTCGCCCCCGCGATCCGGGCCGCGCCCGCCGGGGCCATGCCCGGCGGGGCCGTGCCCGGCGGGGCCGTGCTGGCCCTGGCGCTGGTCCGCCCGGACCGGACCGACGGCCGCGCCGAGCGCCACGACCGTGGCGGCGGAGAGGATGAATGCGCGAGCCAACATGACACTGCTCCTTGTCTTCGGTCGTCGCGGACCGTTGCAGACATTCTGCGTAGCGATGGTGGCAAAACCTCGGCAAGAGTTTTGGCGCCGCCGCGATCCCGGATACGTGATACATTTCACCCGCTTCGGGCAAGGCGGGGAGGGCCGATGAGCGACACTCTCGAGGAATCCCGCGGCCGGTGGGTGCAGCGCGTCCTGGGGGTGACGGTCGCCCGCCGCGGCACCCCGCCGGCGTTCGGCGCCGGCACGCCGGTGCGCCTCGCGCCCGCGGACCCGCACAGCCCGATCGGCCAGGCGGCGGCGCTGGCCATGCAGCCCGGCCGGCCGGCCATCGGGCCGGGCCTGAGCGGGGGCACCGCCCCCGAGGCGGCGCGTTCCGGCCTGCCGACCGGCCCGAAATCCAGCTTCGCCGGCCCCGGCGGCAAGAAGATCGAGATCACGGTCGGCAGCGACGGCCGCGTGAGCTTCGCCACCCCGCCGCCGCCGGTGCGGCAGATCACGTTGTCGGGAGGCGGCGGCAAGGGCGCGGCGCTGGCCGGGGCGGTGGCGGCGCTGGAGGCGTCGGGGACGCTGAAAGACGTGACCACGCTCAACGGCGCCTCGGTCGGCTCGATGTCGGCCGCCCTGATCGCCGCGGGCATCACGTCGAAGGATTTCGAGGACATCAGCGACGACCCGACGACCGGCGGGCGCATCTCCGAGGGCCGCAGCAAGGCCGGATTGCTGGCGGATGCCCTGCTCGGCGACCGGCTGAACGGCAAGGCGGTCGAGGACATCGTGCGCGAGGGGATGGGAGAGTCGATCCGCAAGCGGATCGACGCCTATGTCAAGTCCGGCACCGGCAAGCCGGAGGACATCGCGGCCGCGCAGGCGATCGCGGAGAAGACGCTGCACGGCGGCGGCGTCACGTTCGGCGACCTGCGCACGCTGTCGAAATTCGTCCCCGGCGTGAAGGAGCTGAACATCTCCGCCACGATGATGGGCGACGACACCGCCTCGCCCGGCAAGATCAAGGACGGCAAGCCGCAACTGATGATGTTCGGCGCCGACACCGAGCCGGACCTGGACGTGGCGCTGGCGGTGCATGCCTCGGCGGCGCTGCCGCCGGTGTTCGACCCGGTGGACATCCGCCTGGAATCCCTGGGCGGCGTCACCGCGCGGTTCGAGGATGGCGGGGTGCTGAACAACGCGCCCACTGCGTCGTCGGTCGGCGCCAGGCGGCAGCTTGATCCGGTGCCCGAATCCGGCGACCTGACTTTTGTGTTCGACGACGCCAACGCGCAGGCGCTGCTCAAGGGCGAGGCGACGCCGGATCGCGAACGGATGAACGACATGTTCGCCAAGGCCGATTTTTCCGCCGCGCAATACGCCGAGGACCGTGCGCTGGCCGACAACCCCGCCGACGTCGTGGTGGTGCCGCTGACCTTCACGGCGCCGGGCAACAAGAAGAAAGACTTCAGCAGCCTGTGGGGCGGCACGCTGGCGATGAACATGGCGCTCGCCGACAAGCAGGGATTGCAGCAGCAGACCGCGCTGGCGACGCTGCGCTCGCTCGACCGGCGCAAGCTGCCCGAGACGCGGGAGTTCGAATCGACGACGCAGATGCTGGACTGCATTCCCCGCGACGACCTCGTGTCGCTGGTGAACGGCGGGTTTGCCGGCGCCAAGGAGGAACTGGCGTTCCGCGATGCCGTCACGGACGCGGTGGCGAGGCTGCCGCAGATCGCGCAGGACGCCAAGGCGGAGGACCTGAAATCCGGAAAGCTGCGCGCGGCGCTGGACGCGCTGGATGCGCTCGCGGGTGCGGACAAGGACCGCCAGGGTTTCGTCGCGCGCGAGCTGAACCGCGGCGGGATCGATCACGCTGCTCGACCTGGCGCGCAAGTCGGGCGACCAGGGGCTGCCGGTGCTGCAGGCCGGCGTGGCGGTGGAGGAGAGCCTGCGGGCGAACGCCGTCGCGCGGACCGTGCTGCGCGAGGTGGTCTATCCGAAAATGGTGAGAGTGAAGCCGAAGGGCGTGGACGGCACGGTGCTGGCGCAGATGGACAACACCCTGCGCAAGGCGCTGATGCCGGAAGACGTGAACGAGGCGCTCGACATCGGCATAGAACATTTCGAGACGCGGACGGGCCTGCTCAAACAGCCGCGCGACGCGAAGTTTGCGGCCGAGCTCACGCAATACAGGATGGCCGCCTGACGTGCCGGTCAACGCCGACGGAGGACCGCATGCCCAAGCTCGACCGTACGCGCGCGCTGATCGCCGATCTGGCAAAAACGCTCGGGCTGCCGGAGCTGCCGGCGGACAATTCCGGCGGCGTGCAGGTGACGATCGGGGCCACCGATGTTTTTCTCTACGGCGGCGACGACGTCACGGTGCTGATCGTCGCGCCGATCGCCGACCTGCCGCGCGAGCCGGAGTACGGGTTGGTGCTGTACCTGCTGCGCGCCAACATGTTCGACGCCGACACGGTGCCGTTCCTTGTCGCCGCCGACGCGGCGGGGTCGCTGGTGTTCTGGGGCCGGCTGCCGATCGCGGAGTTGGACGGCGCGGCGCTGGCCGCATTGCTGGGGCGCGTGGCGGAGCGGGTGGAGGCGATGCGCGGGGAGATCGAGGGGCCGGCGGGCGGCAGTTAACGGTTGATGCTTTGCAGCGATGCGCCGTTCCGTGCTTGACTCGCGCCGCGGCGGCGGCGGAGCGGGCGGCGTGCAGATCGGACGGATGATGCGGCGCAGGCTGCGGGCGGCGACGGCCCCCGCGGTGTTCCTGCTGCTGGTCGCGTATTTCCTGTGGAGCGCGACCCAGGGCGCGCACGGCCTGCACGCCTATGCCGAACGCCAGCAGGACCTGCTGGCCGCGAAGGCCGAACTGGCGCAGGCCAGGCTTGAGCAGGCGACGTGGGAGCGGCGCGTTGCCGGCCTGCGCATCCGCATCGACGGCGACGCGCTGGACGAGCGGGCGCGGGCGATGCTGAACCTCTCGGACCCGCAGGACGTGATCGTGCCGTACGAGAAGGGCAAGCGGCTGTTCTGAACCGCGGCAACGACGCTGCGATTTTCGTCGCCGTCCGGCAAGAAAACATCCGCCGCGAGGCGGCGCCGGCAATCCTGCGCCCGCCACGCATGGCGCCGCGGCTGTGCGCCAAGCGATTAACCACAATGCGGTTAACATCGGCTATTGCATTGCACAAACACTCTTTTTCGCTCCCGGCACGCTTGTCGCGTGGGCCCGGGGCGGCTAGGTGTGCCGCCATCCAGTCCGAACGAGCGGAGCGGCGGCAATGGCGCAGGCGGCGGCCGAGGCGAAGAAGCGGGGCAAGGGGCGGGATAACAGCCGCTTCGGGGCGGCGGGCAGCGGCGAGGCCGCGCGCGAAACCCTGCTGCGCGCCTACCACGACATGCTGCTGATCCGCCGCTTCGAGGAGAAGGCGGGCCAGCTCTACGGCATGGGGCTGATCGGCGGGTTCTGCCACCTCTATATCGGCCAGGAGGCGGTGGTGGTGGGGATGCAGATGGCGCTCGGGCCGGGTGACCAGGTCATCACCTCGTACCGCGACCACGGCCACATGCTGGCGACCGGAATGGACCCGAAAGGCGTGATGGCGGAACTGACCGGCCGCGCCGCCGGCTACTCGCACGGCAAGGGCGGGTCGATGCACATGTTCAGCAAGGAGAAGAACTTCTTCGGCGGGCACGGCATCGTCGGCGCGCAGGTCAGCCTCGGCACCGGGCTGGCGTTCAGCGACTGGTATCGCGGCAACGACCGTGTGTGCCTCACCTATTTCGGCGAGGGCGCCTCCAACCAGGGCCAGGTGTTCGAAAGCTTCAATCTCGCGGCGCTGCTGAAGCTGCCCTGCGTCTATGTCATCGAGAACAACAAATACGGCATGGGCACCAGCGTCGAGCGGGCCTCCGCCTCGCGCGACCTGTCGAAGAACGGCGCGCCCTGGGGCATTCCGGGCGTGCAGGTCGATGGCATGGACGTGGAGGCGGTGCATGCGGCGGCGGAGCAGGCGGTGGCGTGGTGCCGCGCCGGCAAAGGGCCGTATCTGCTGGAGGTGAAGACCTACCGCTATCGCGGCCACTCGATGTCCGACCCCGGCAAGTACCGCACGCGCGAGGAAATCCAGAAGATGCGCAGCGAGCGCGACTGCATCGAGGGTGCGCGGCACCGGCTGGAATCGCTCGGCGTGGAGGAGGCGGAGCTGAAGCGCATCGACGATGCGATCAAGCGGCAGATCCAGGAAGCGGCGGATTTCGCGCAAGCGAGTCCCGAACCCGATGCGGCCGAACTCTGGACCGACGTGCTGGTGGAGGGGTGAGCGTCATGGCGACCCAGATCCTGATGCCGGCGCTGTCGCCGACCATGACCGAGGGCAAGCTTTCGCGCTGGCTGAAAAAAGTCGGCGACGACGTGCGTGCCGGCGACGTGATCGCCGAGATCGAGACCGACAAGGCGACGATGGAAGTCGAAGCGGTGGACGAGGGAAAACTCGCGCGCATCCTGGTGGACGAGGGCGCCGAAGGGATCGCGGTGAACACGCCGATCGCGGTGCTGGCGGCGGACGGCGAGGATGCCGCCGCCGCCGCGCCGGCGCCGAAGCGCGAGGCAGCGGCCGAGCCGAAAGTGGCGGCCGAGGCGGAGGACCCGAAGGCGGTCGCGGAACAGGCGCGCGCGGCGCGTGCGCCGGCGGTTGCCGCGCCGGAGGCGCCGGAAAAGGACTGGGGGCCGACCGCGCACATCACGGTGCGCGAGGCGCTGCGCGATGCGATGGCGCTGGAGATGCGCGCCGACGAGCGCGTGTTCCTGATGGGCGAGGAAGTCGCGCAGTACCAGGGCGCCTACAAGATCAGCCAGGGCCTGCTGGACGAATTCGGCCCGCGGCGCGTCATCGACACGCCGATCACCGAGCACGGTTTCACCGGCATGGCGGTGGGCGCGGCGATGAACGGGCTGCGGCCGATCGTCGAGTTCATGACGTTCAACTTCGCCATGCAGGCGCTCGACCAGATCATCAACTCGGCGGCCAAGACGCTGTACATGTCGGGCGGCCAGATGGGCTGCCCGATCGTGTTCCGCGGCCCCAACGGCGCGGCGTCGCGCGTCGCGGCGCAGCATTCGCAGTGCTACGCGAGCTGGTACGCGCACGTGCCGGGGCTGAAGGTGGTGGCGCCATGGTCGGCGGCGGACAGCAAGGGCCTGCTGCGCGCAGCGATCCGCGACCCGAACCCGGTGATCGTGCTGGAGAACGAGATTCTCTACGGCCAGAGTTTCGACTGTCCCACCGACGAGGATTTTGTTGTCCCGATCGGGCAGGCCAAGGTCGAGCGCGCCGGCACGCATGTCACGCTGGTGGCGTTTTCGATCATGGTCGGCCTGGCGATGAAGGCGGCCGAGGCGCTGGCCGAACAGGGCATCAGCGCCGAAGTCATCAACCTGCGCAGCCTGCGCCCGCTCGACATCGCAACCGTGGTGCGCAGCGTGAAGAAGACCAACCGCATCGTCACGGTCGAGGAAGGCTGGCCGTTTGCCGGCATCGGCGCGGAGGTGAACATGCAGATCATCGAGCAGTGCTTCGACTGGCTCGATGCGCCGCCGGTGCGCGTGCATGGGCTGGACGTGCCGCTGCCCTATGCGGCGAATCTGGAAAAACTGGCGCTGCCGCAGCCGGACTGGGTGGTGGATGCAGTGAAGCGGATCGTGTGAACGGGGGAGCGTCGCGATGGCCACCAACATCCTGATGCCGGCGCTGAGCCCGACCATGACCGAGGGCACGCTGGCGCGCTGGCTGAAGAAGGAAGGCGACAGCGTCAAATCCGGCGACGTGCTCGCCGAGATCGAGACCGACAAGGCGACGATGGAGGTCGAGGCGGTCGATGAAGGCGTGCTCGGCAAAATCCTGGTCGCCGACGGCACCGCCGGGGTGAAGGTGAACGAACCGATCGCCGTGCTGGTCGCCGACGGCGAGAGCGTGCCGCAAGCCGGCCCCGCGCCGGCCGCGCCGACCCGCGCCGCCCACGCCGGCGGCGCCGAAGCCGCAGAGTGCCGCGCCGAAGCCGGCGCCCGCAGCCGCCGCACCGACGCGCAACGGGCACGACGCCGGCGAGCGCATTTTTGTCTCGCCGCTGGCGCGGCGGATGGCGAAGCAGGCGGGGATCGACCTCGCGGCGCTGAAGGGCAGCGGCCCGAACGGGCGCATCGTCAAGGCCGACATCGAGGCGGCTCAGCTTCGTCCGCCGACACCGGTTGCGGCTCCGGCTCCGGCCGCAACGCCCGCGGCAAAGCCGCCGGCGCCGGCGATCACGGCGCCGCATCGGCTGGTGCCGCATTCCAGCGTGCGCAAAGTGATCGCGCGGCGGCTTGCGGAAGCCAAGCAGACGGTGCCGCATTTCTACGCCTCGATCGACGTGGAGCTGGATGCGCTGCTGAAACTGCGCGGCGAGCTGAACGCGAAAAGCGCGCCGGACGGGCCGGGCGCCTTCAAGCTTTCGGTCAACGACCTCGTCATCAAGGCGGCGGCGGTCACGCTGCGGCGCCTGCCGGCGGTGAACGTGAGTTTCACCGAGGAGGGCACGGTGATGTACGACGACGTGGACATCTCGGTCGCGGTGTCGATCCCCGACGGGCTGATCACGCCGATCATCCGCAAGGCCGACCAGAAAGGCCTTGCCGCCATCAGCAACGAGATGAAGGAACTGGCGGCGCGCGCGCGGGCCGGCAAGCTGAAGCCGGAGGAATACCAGGGCGGCGGGTTCTCGGTCTCCAACATGGGGATGTACGGCGTCAGCACGTTTGCCGCCATCATCAACCCGCCGCAGGCGGCGATCCTGGCGGTGGCGGCCGGGCAGCCTCGGGCGGTGGTGAAGGGCGGGCAGCTTGCCGTCGCGACGGTGATGACCTGCACGTTGAGCGTCGATCATCGCATCGTCGATGGCGCGCTCGCGGCCGAGTGGCTCGCCGAGTTCAAGCGGGTGGTCGAGGACCCGTTGAGCCTGATGCTGTAGGGCGCCGCGTGGCCGACGGGCCTGATCCTGCGCGATGCCGTCCCGGACGACGTGGCGGCGGTCCTGCGCTTCGTGCGCCAGCTTGCGGACTACGAGCGTCTCGCAGACCGCGTGCGGGCAACGGAAGAAGAACTGCACGCCGCGCTGTTCGGCACGCCGCCGCGCGCCCATGCGCTGATCGCCGAGCTGGCCGGCGCGCCGGTCGGGTTCGCCGTCTGGTTCTACAGTTTCTCCACCTTCGAGGGCCGTGCCAGCCTCTATGTCGAGGACGTGTTCGTGGTGCCGGAGCGGCGCGGGCAGGGCATCGGCCGCGCCATCTTCCGCGACCTCGCGCGCCGCGCCGTGGGGCAGGGTTGCGCGCGGATGGACTGGGCGGTGCTGGACTGGAACCAGTCGGCGATCGATTTCTATCGCAGCATCGGCGCGCTTCCGGTCGCCGGCTGGACGGTGCAGCGGCTGACCGGGGACGCGCTCGCGGCCCTCGCGGCGTGAGAGAAAAGGAAACCGGAATGGCGGACCAGACCTTCGACCTGATCGTGATCGGCGGCGGCCCCGGCGGCTACGTCGCGGCGATCCGCGCCGCCCAGCTCGGCATGAAGACCGCCTGCGTGGAGCGCGAACATCTCGGCGGCATCTGCCTCAACTGGGGCTGCATCCCGACCAAGGCGCTGCTGCGCTCCTCGGAGATCAACCACCTGCTGCACCATCTCGACGAGTTCGGCTTCGCCGCCGACAACATCCGCTTCGATCTGCCGAAAGTGGTCAAGCGCTCGCGCGCGGTCGCCAAGCAGCTCGCCTCCGGCGTCGGGTTTTTGCTGAAAAAGAACAAAGTGACGGTGTTCGACGGCAGCGGGCGGCTGGCGGGCAAGCAGACCGTCGCGGTGGAGAAGGACGGCAAGCCGGTCGCGACGCTGAAGTCGCCGCACATCGTGCTGGCGACCGGCGCGCGGGCGCGGCAGATGCCGGGCATCGAGGCCGACGGCAAGCTGGTCTGGACCTACAAGGAGGCGATGGTGCCGCCGGCGATGCCGAAATCGCTGCTGGTGATCGGCTCCGGCGCCATCGGCATCGAGTTCGCGAGTTTCTATCGCGACATGGGCGCCGAGGTGACGGTCGTGGAGATGCTCGACCGCGTGCTGCCGGTCGAGGACGAGGAAATCTCCGCGTTCGCGCGAAAAGCGTTCGAGAAGCAGGGCATCCGCATCCACACCTCGGCGATGGTGACCGGGCTGAAGCGCGGCGACGACCGCGCCACCGTGACGGTGGAGGCGAACGGCAAGGCGCAGGAGATCACCGTCGATCGCGTCATCTCGGCAATCGGCATCGTCGGCAATGTCGAGGGCGTCGGGCTGGAGGGCACCGGCGTGAAGGTCGATCGCACCCACGTGCAGATCGACGAATACTGCCGTACCGGCGAGGCCGGCGTGTACGCGATCGGCGATCTGTGCGGCCCGCCCTGGCTCGCGCACAAGGCGAGCCACGAGGGCGTGGTGTGCGTGGAAAAGATCGCCGGGCTGAACGACGTGCATCCGATCGACTGGACCAACATCCCCGGCTGCACCTACTGCCGCCCGCAGGTCGCCTCGGTCGGCCTGACCGAGGCGCGCGCGAAGGCCGAGGGGCACGAGCTCAAGGTCGGCCGCTTCCCGTTCATCGGCAACGGCAAGGCGATCGCGCTCGGCGAGCCGGAGGGCATGGTCAAAACCGTGTTCGACGCCAAAACCGGCGAGCTGCTCGGCGCCCACATGATCGGCGCCGAGGTGACCGAGCTGATCCAGGGCTACGTCATCGCGCGCACGCTGGAGACCACCGAGACCGACCTGATGCGCAGCATCTTCCCGCATCCGACCGTCAGCGAGACGATGCACGAGGCCGTGCTTGACGCCTACGGCCGCGCCATCCACTTCTAGGCGGCCATCCCGGAGGGGAAAAGGCGCATGAGTACGCGCGTGCTGATCGATCATCGTGCCGGGGGGGCCGCGGTCCTCCGCCACCCCGAGAAGGCGCACCGGCCGGACAACCCGATCCAGCGCAAGCCGGCGTGGATCCGGGTGAAGGCGCCGACGCACCCGGTCTATCACGAGACGCACGCGCTGATGCGCGCCAACCGGCTGGTGACGGTGTGCGAGGAGGCGGCCTGCCCGAACATCGGCGAGTGCTGGTCGCAGCGCCACGCCACCATGATGGTCATGGGCGGGGTCTGCACCCGCGCCTGCGCCTTCTGCAACGTCGCCACCGGCCAGCCGCACGCGCTCGACGACAGCGAGCCGGCACGCGTCGCCGATGCGGTGGCGAAGCTCGGGCTGCGCCATGTCGTCGTCACCTCGGTCGATCGCGACGATCTGCCGGACGGCGGGGCGGCGCATTTCGCGGCCGTGATCCGCGCCATCCGCGCCGCCGCTCCCGGCACCACGATCGAGGTGCTCACCCCTGACTTCCTGCGCAAGCCGGGCGCGGCCGAAATCGTGGTGGCGGCGCGGCCGGACGTGTTCAACCACAACCTGGAAACCGTGCCGCGGCTGTATCCCGCGATCCGGCCCGGCGCGCGGTATTACCAGTCGCTGCGGCTGCTCGATCGCGTGAAGCAGCTCGATCCTGCGCTGTTCACGAAATCCGGGCTGATGGTGGGGCTGGGCGAAGGGCGGGCCGAGGTGATGCAGGTGATGGACGATCTGCGCGTCGCCGACGTGGATTTCCTGACCATCGGCCAGTACCTGCAGCCGAGCGTGAAGCACGCGGCGGTGGCGGAGTTCGTCACGCCCGAGGAGTTCGAGGATTACGCGCGGCTGGCACGGGCGAAAGGTTTCCTGCTGGTTTCGGCGACGCCGCTGACGCGCAGCTCGTATCACGCCGATGCGGATTTCGCCGCACTCAAGGCCGCGCGCGGGTAGCGCATGCCGCGCTTTACCGAACAGAAGCTGGTGCCCTATCGCGACGAGCAGCTGTTCGATCTCGTCGCGGACGTGGGCCGCTACCCCGAGTTCCTGCCCTGGTGCGCCGGCGCGAAGCTGCGCAGCGCGACGGAGACGGAACTGGTCGCCGACCTGACCATCGGGTTCGGCCCGTTCCGCGAATCGTTCACCAGCCGCGTCGCGCTGCAGCGTCCGGGCCTGATCCGCGTGCGCTACGAGAACGGGCCGTTCCGCTACCTGACCAATCAATGGCGGTTCATTCCCGATCGCGCGCGGCTGCCGGGTGGATTTCTTCGTCGATTTCGAGTTCCGCAGCCGCATTCTGCAGGCCGCGATCGGGGTGGTGTTCAACGAGGCGGTGCGACGCATGGTCAATGCATTTATCAAACGTGCCCGCGAGGTCTATGGCCCGCCGACGGCGACGATCGCGGTGAGTGCGCCGCGCCAGGTCGCCGAAAAGACGCCGAGCGTGTGATGGTCCATGCCCCGCCCCGTCCCGCCGCCGATGCGCCGCCGGTGCGCGTCAACCTCTATTCGGACACGCAGACGCGGCCGACCGCGGCGATGAAGCAGGCGATGATGGAGGCCGAGGTCGGCGACGAACAGGCCGGACTCGACCCGACCGTCGATGCGCTGTGCGCGCGCATGGCGGCGCTGCTGGGCACCGAGGCGGCGATGTTCCTGCCCAGCGGGACCATGTGCAACCGCGTCGCCCTGCTGACGCATTGCCGGCCGGGCGACGGCGTGCTGGCGCACGAAACCGCGCACATCCTGAGTGCCGAGGGCGGCGGTGCCGCGGCGCTGGGCGGCGTGCAGATCGTGCCGCTGGCGGGCGCGCGCGGGCAGTTCGACCTCGCAACGCTGGCGGCGGCGCTGCTGCCGCGCTGGCGCTATGCGGTGCCGCAGACGCTGGTCGCGGTCGAACAGACTTCTAATCTTGGCGGCGGCAGCGTCTGGGCGCCGTCGGCGCTGCGCGCGGTGGCGGACTGGGCGCACGCGCATTCCATGGCGACGCACATGGACGGCGCGCGGCTGCTCAATGCCGTGGTCGCCGCCGGCGTGCCGGCCAAGGACATGGCGGCCGGCTATGACAGCGTCTGGCTGGATTTCACCAAAGGCCTGGGCGCGCCGCTGGGCGCGGTGCTGTGCGGCTCGGCGGAGTTCATCGACCGCGCCTGGGTGTGGAAGCAGCGGCTCGGCGGCGCGATGCGGCAGGCGGGCCTCTGCGCGGCGGCGTGCCTCTATGCGCTGGATCACCACGTCGATCGGCTGGCGGAGGACCACGCCAACGCCGCCGCGCTGGCGCGCGCGCTGGCGCAGATCGAGGGCATCACGGTCGAGGCGCCGGACACCAACCTGGTGTTCTTCGAGGCGCGCGGCACGGGCCTGCCGGCCGCCGAGCTCGCGGCGCGGCTGCGGGCGCGGGGGGTGGCGGTCTCGGCGATGGGGACGTGGCGCCTGCGGGCCTGCACGCATCTGGATGTGGACCGCACCCAGATCGAACTGGCGGCGGCTGCGGTGCGCGAGGCGCTGGCGGGGTTGCGCTGATCGCGGCGCTGACGCGGAATGAAAGTGCGGCTTCCCGGCGCGGCGCGCACTGGTCTAGCGTGGCCGCGCATCCGCAAGGGGGGACCGAATGATGCGACGACTGATCCCGGCCGCTGCCGTGCTCGTGCTGCTGGCCGCGCCGGCGCAGGCGCAGACGCAGCCGGATACCACGCCGCCGCCCGCCGGCACGACGGCGCCGAAGCACGTGCGGCACCGGCAGACGTTGCAGCAGCGTTTCGACGCCGCCAACACGTCGCATGACGGCCACCTGACCAAGGACCAGGCGGCGGCGGCGAACTGGCCCTATGTGATCAACAATTTTGCCGGCATCGACAAGGACGCCAAGGGCTACGTGACGGTCGAGGACATCCGCGCCTTCGCCAAGGCCCGCCGCGCCGCCCGCCACAAGACGACGCCGGCACCGGCGCCGTCCAGCAACGGCTGAGCCGGGCCGCGAGGCGCGCAGCCAGGTAACCGCCGCCCTCGCGACCGCGCGGTCGATCCCGGCCTCGGCCGGCGGCGGCGGGGCGAGCGCCGCCGGCATGAACACGCCGGAGCGCAACAGCGCGCCGGCGCGCGTTGCTGCTCGACGCCGGCGCGACCGGGGGGCTAAATGAGGTGGCGTTGAGGCGTCGCAAAAGTCTCGGAACCCGTCCCGATGTCGCAGCCGGAGCCGAACTTCCCCGGGTCGCCGGAAAGCCTGCCGGTCGTCGAGATTTCGCCGATCGGCAACCTGGCCAACCGGATGATCCAGTACATGGCGGCGACAAAGCTCAGCCGGCGGCTGGGCGGCGCGCCCATCTGCGGCATCTCGCTGCCGGAATGGGGCAAAATCGTGCCGGCGCCGGCACCGCCGACCGATCCCGACAGCGTCTATATGGTCAATTCGTGGCAGTTGCTGGACTTCAACGCCATCGCCGCGATGGTCGGCGGCGGCCGGGCGCGGCGGATCGTGCTGAAGGCCGTGCTGCAGCGCATGGAATTCTTCGAGACCCTTGCCGAGTGCAAAGAACTGTTCGTGCCGGCACGACCGCACGGCGATCCGGAGCGGGCGCCGCGCGCCGACGAGATCGTGGTCAGCGTGCGCGCGGCCGAAGTGCTCGACGGCATCAGCCACTATCCGCTGGTGCCGGTGAACTTCATGCGCGAGATCGTGCAGCGCTCCGGGCTGCGGCCGGTGTTCATCGGCCAGCTCGAGCCCAGCTTCTACTGCGAGGCGCTGTACGACGCGTTTCCCGGCGCGACCTTCATCCCGACCATGGGGGTGCTGGCGGACTTCCAGTTCCTGCGCCGGGCGCACCACATCCTGCCCAGCATCAGCACCTTCGCCTGGCTCGCCGCGTGGCTGTCGGAGGCGCGTACCATCTATCTGCCGGTCAGCGGCATGCTGAACCCGGCGCACATGCGCAGCATCGATCTGATCCCGGAAGACGACCCGCGCTACCGCTTCTTCCTGTTCCCGCTGAATTTCGGCCTGCCGGAGCGCGAGGCGCTGGCGCATCACCGCCGGCTCGACGGCACCTGGCGGGAGATCTCGCGCAGCCAGATGGCGGTGCTGAAGCGCGCCGCGCCGCACGTGCCGCAGCGGCGCCTGGCGGCGCCGTTCGACTTCGACGGCGCCTGGTACATCCACAACCATCCCGAGGCGGCGCGGGAGATGAGCGACGGCTGGTTCACCCGCCCGCTCGATCATTACCTGGAGGTCGGCTGCCTGCGCGGCTACCGCCCGACCCCGCCGGCGGCGGCGCGCGAGGCCCTGCCGGCACCGCCATGTGCGCTGCCCAACGTCGCCGCCGGGTGTCCGGCGACGCAGAGTTCGCTGTCGCGATCCTGGTCGCGCCACGCCACCCGTGGGCAGGACGCCGCCGCCGCGCTGGCGGGCGAGCCGACCGGCGACTACAGTTTTCACACCGCGGACGAGTACTGTCCCTGGTGGCAGGTGGATTTGCAGGCGCCGCACGCGATCGCGGAAATCGTCGTCCACAACCGGATCAAGCCGCCGCAGACCATCGGCCGCGCCGCGCCGCTGGCGATCCTGCGCTCCGACGACGGACGCGACTGGCGGATGGTGATGCGGACCTCCGCGGGGCAGAAATTCGGCGGCGCGGACGGCAATCCGCTGCGCTGTCCGTTCGACCCGCCGATCACCGCGCGCTTCATCCGCCTGTCGCTGACCCGCCGCGGCTGCCTGCACCTGGACAAGGTCGAAGTGCGCGGCGTGCCGGTCGCCGCCGGAAGCGAGGCGGCGGCGCCCGCCTTGCCGCCGCGCGATGCCGAGGCGGACCACGCGGAGCGCTTCGCGGTGCCCGCCCCGCTGCCGGCGGCCTGAACAGCCGCGGGTTTTCCGGCGAGCGCCGATCTGCTACCGCTGGGCCGGCCGCCGTCGCGGCGGCGCGGCGCGGGGGAACCTGGGCATGATGACGATTTTCGGCGTGCCGGCACCGCTGCTGTTCGGCCAGGTGCTGCTCGGCCTCATCAACGGCGCCTTCTACGCACTGCTTTCGCTCGGGCTCGCGATCATTTTCGGGCTGCTCGGCATCATCAACTTCGCGCACGGCGCGCTGTTCATGATGGGCGCGTTCGTGGCCTGGATGCTGCTGAATTATCTCGGCATCGGCTATTGGTGGGCACTGCTGCTCGCCCCGCTCGCGGTCGGCGCGTTCGGCCTGCTGCTGGAACGCACCATCATCCGCCGGCTCTATGGCCTCGACCATCTCTACGGCCTGCTGCTGACCTTCGGCCTCGCACTGGTGATCGAGGGGCTGTTCCGCAACCAATACGGCTCCTCCGGCCTGCCGTACCAGATTCCGCCGGCGCTGCAGGGGGCGACCAATCTCGGCTTCATGTTCCTGCCGAACTACCGCGCCTGGGTGGTGGTGGCGGCGCTGGTGGTGTGCCTCGCGACCTGGATCGTCATCGACAAGACGCCGCTCGGCTCGCGGCTGCGCGCGGCGACCGAGAACGCGCCGCTGGTGCAGGCGTTCGGCGTCAACGTTCCGCGCATGGTCTCGCTGACCTATGCCGGCGGCGTGGCGCTGGCGGCGTTCGCCGGCGTGCTGGCCGCACCGATCGATTCGGTGAACCCGAACATGGGGTCGTATTTCATCAACATCGTGTTCGCCGTCGTGGTGATCGGGGGGATGGGGTCGATCATCGGTTCCATCATCACCGGATTCGGCCTCGGCGTCGTCGAGGGGCTGACGAAAGTGTTCTATCCGGAGGCGTCCGGAACGGTGGTCTTCGTCGTCATGGTCATCGTGCTGCTGGTCCGTCCCGCCGGCCTGTTCGGCAAGACGGCATGAACCGGCTTGCCGCGCGCCCGCTTCTGTGCCGATGATGCGCGGCCGCAAGCGGCCGGCAGGGAGGCAAACCAATGGAAGGGCGCCCGGTGTGGCCGGCGGCCCGCCCGCACTGATGGACGCCGGGACGGTGCTCGCGGTCGAGGGGATCGCGGTGCGGTTCGGCGCCGTCGTCGCCCTCGATGGCGTCTCCTTCGCCGTGCGCCGCGGCGAGATCTGCGGCCTGATCGGCCCCAACGGCTCCGGCAAGACCACGCTGTTCAACTGCATCAGCGGCTTCTACCGCGCCCAGCGCGGCGAGGTCGCGCTGGACGGGCAGCGCCTCGGCGGGCTGCAGCGGCACCGCATGGCGGGCCTCGGCATCGGCCGTACCTTCCAGAACCTTGCTCTCTTCCGCAGCATGACGGTGCGCGACAACATTCTGGTCGGCGCGCATCCCGCCGGGCGCGCGGGATTCCTTGCCAGCGCGCTGGCGCTGCCGTTTGTGCGGCGCGAGGAAGCGGAGGCGGCGGTGCGGCTTGCCGACGTGCTGGCGCTGCTCGGGCTGGACGCGGTCGCCGGCCTGCCGGTGGCGGCGCTGCCGTTCGGCACCGCCAAGCGCGTCGAGATCGCCCGCGCGCTGGTCAACCGCCCGAAACTGCTGCTGCTCGACGAGCCGGCCTGCGGCCTCAACCACGCCGAGGTGGACGAGTTGTTCGCGCTGCTGCTGCGCATCCGCGAACGCTTCGCGCTCAGCATCCTGCTGGTCGAGCACCACATGGGGCTGGTCATGCGCATCTGCGAGCACGTGGTCGCGCTTGCCTCCGGCCGGCGCATTGCCGACGGCACGGCGGAGCAGGTGCAGCGCGACGACGACGTGGTGCGCGCCTATCTCGGCACGCCGGTCGCGCATGCCAGCGCTGCTTGAGGTGAACGATCTGCGCGCCGGCTACGGCGCCGGCGAGGTGCTGCACGGCATCGCGCTCGCCGTCGCGCCGGGCGGCGTCACCGCGCTGCTCGGCGCCAATGGCGCGGGCAAGACCACGACGCTGCGCGCCATCTGCGGCATGCTGGCGCGATCGGGCGAGATCCGCCTCGACGGCGAGCGCATCGACGGCGCCGCCACCGAGGACATCGCGCGGCGCGGCATCGCGCACGTTCCCGACGGCCGCGGCACCTTCCTCGACCTGACGGTGGAAGAGAATCTTCGGCTCGGCGCCTATGTCCGCCGCGACCGCGGCGTCGCCGCCGACATCGCGCACGTGCTCGGCCTGTTCCCCGCGCTGCGCGAGCGGCTGCGCCAGCAGGCGGGCACGCTCTCCGGCGGCGAGCAGCAGATGCTGGCGATCGCGCGCGCACTGCTGTCGCGCCCGCGCCTGCTGCTGCTGGACGAGCCGAGCTTTGGGCTCGCGCCGCTGGTCGTGCAGCAGATGTTCGCGATCCTGGCGCGCGTGCGCGCCGAGTCCGCCATCGGCATCCTGCTGGTCGAGCAGAACGCCAGGCTGGCGCTGGACTTTGCCGACCAGGCCTGCATCCTCGAATCCGGCCGCATCGCGCTCGCCGGCGCCGCAGCGTCGATCGGCGCCGACGAGCAGGTGCGCCGCGTCTATCTCGGCTACTGAGCATGATGGAGTTCCTGCATCAGACGCTTTCCGGCCTCGCCACCGGCGGCATCTACGCTTCCGTGGCGCTGGCGCTGGTGATGGTGTATCGCGCCACGCACCTGCTGAATTTCGCGCAGTGCGAAATGGCGACGTTTTCGACCTACATCGCGCTGACGCTGATCCAGGCCGGACTGCCGTACTGGGTCGCGTTCGCCGCGACCGTGCTGGCGTCGTTCGCGATCGGGCTGGCGCTGGAGCGGCTGCTGCTGCGACGGATGGAAGATGCGCAGAGCCTCGCCGCGGTCGGCGTCACCATCGGGCTGCTGCTGATTTTCAACGCGCTCAGCGGCTGGCTGTTCGGCTTCACGGTCAAACAGTTCCCGTCGCCGTTCGAGGGCAGCGGCACCGGCGGCATCGTGCTCGGCGGCATGATCTCCGCGCATGAGCTCGGCATGACGGCGGTGACGCTGATCGTGCTCGCCGCGGTCTATGCGTTCTTCCGCCACACCACGCTCGGCCTTGCGATGCGCGCGGCGGCGTCGAACCCGGAGTCGAGCCGGCTGGTCGGCATCCGCGTCGGCTGGACGCTGGCGCTCGGCTGGGGCCTCGCCGCCTCGCTCGGCGCGATCGCGGGGATGATGGTGGCGCCGGAAGTGTTCCTCGATCCCAACATGATGTCCGGCATCCTGCTCTATGCCTTTGCGGGCGCGCTGCTCGGCGGCATCGACAATCCGGCCGGCGCGGTGGTCGGCGGGTTTGCCGTCGGCGTCATGGAGAATCTGGGCGGCGCCTATCTGGTCGGCACCGAGCTGAAGCTCACGCTCGCGCTGGTCATCATCGCCGGCGTGCTGGTGCTGCGGCCGGCCGGGCTGTTCGGCCGCGCCACGGTGGCGCGCGTGTGATGCGCGCGCGGGTCGCCTTGGCACTCGGCCTCGTCGTGCTGGTGGCGCCGGCGTTCCTGCTGAGCGGCTACAATCTGTTCCAGCTCACCATGGTGGCCGTGTATGCGGTGGCGATTCTCGGGCTCGACATCGTCACCGGCTACACCGGGCAGGTGTCGCTCGGTCACGGTGCGTTCTATGCGATCGGCGCCTATGTCACCGCGATCCTGATGGCGGATTTCTCCTGGCCGTACTGGACGACGCTGCCGGTGGCCGGCATCGTCTGCGCGGTGATGGGGTTCGCGATCGGATTGCCGACGCTGCGGCTGACCGGGCCGTATTTTGCTCTCGTCACCTTCGCGCTTGCCGTTGCGGTGCCGCAGATGTTGCGGGCGAAGGCGCTGGAGCCATGGACCGGCGGCGTGCAGGGCCTCGTCGTCACCGCGCCGGACGCGCCCGCGGGCGTGCCGCTGTCGCAGGACCAGTTCCTCTACCTGTTCACGCTCGCCGTGGCGCTGCTGCTGTTCGCCCTCGCGCGCAACATGCTGCGCGGACGCGTCTGGCGCGCCATGCTGGCGATCCGCGACCAGCCGCTGGCGGCGGGGGCGGCGGGCATCGATGTCGCGCGCGTCAAGACGCGCGCGTTTGCGGTCAGCGCACTGTTCACTGGCATCGCCGGCGCGCTCGGCGCCATCGCGGTGCAGTTCGTCGCCCCCGACAGTTTTTCCGCCCAGCTGTCCATTGCGCTGTTCGTCGGCCTCGTGGTCGGCGGCGCCGGTTCGCTGGCGGGCGCCGTGATCGGCGCCGCGTTCGTTCAGTTCATGCCGAACATCGCCGAGCAGATCGACAAGAACGCGCCCGGCGTGGTGTACGGCTTGCTGCTGGTGGCGGTGCTGTACTTCATGCCGGCAGGCGCGGCGGGGGTGTTGCGGCGCCGCGTGAAATTGCCGGCGTGGCGGCGCCTGCCGCAGACGACGCGAACGACCAAGTCAGAAGGAGGAACCATCCATGCTGAATAGACGCACGCTGCTGACCACCGCGGCCGTGGCGACGCTGGCGCCGACACTGCGCGCCCGCGCCGAGGACACGCCCGGCGTGACCGCGACCGAGATCAAGATCGGCAACACCAATCCGCACAGCGGCCCGGCCTCGGCCTATGGCGTCATTGCCACTGCCGACGCGGCGTATTTCCGCATGGTCAACGACCAGGGCGGCATCGGCGGCCGGAAAATCAACTTCATCTCCTACGACGACGGCTACAGCCCGCCGCGCACCGTGCAGCAGACTCGCCGGCTGGTGGAGCAGGACGGTGTGGCGTTCATCTTCAACGGCCTCGGCACGCCATGCCAGACCGCTGTGCATGCCTACATGAATTCGCACAAGGTGCCGCAGCTTTTCGTCGCGACCGGCGCCGACAAATGGGGCGATTACGCGCACTATCCGTGGACGATGGGGTGGCAGCCGAGCTACCGCACCGAGGCGGCGATCTACGGCAAATACCTGCTCCAGGAGAAGCCCGATGCAAAAGTCGCGATCCTTTATCAGAACGACGATTTCGGCAAGGACTACGTCATCGGGCTGAAGGACGGGCTCGGCGACCGCTATGGCAAGATGGTGGTCAAGGAAGTGTCGTACGAGACCACCGATCCGACGATCGACAGCCAGGTGGTGACGTTGCAGGGTTCGGGAGCGGACGTGCTGCTGACGGCGGCGACGCCGAAATGGGCGGCGCAGACGATCCGCAAGATCGCCGAGATGAACTGGAAACCGCTGCATTTCATGACCAACGTCTCGGTCTCCGTCGGCGCCGTCCTGAAGCCGGCCGGGGCGCAGAACGCGGTCGGGATGATCACCGGCGCCTATCAGAAGGATACCACCGATCCGCAATGGGCCAACGACGCGGGCATGAAGGAATGGCTTGCCTTCATGCAGAAATACATGCCGGGCGCGGATATCAGCGACAACAACCATGCCTACGGCTTCGGCGTATCGATGACGATGGCGCAGGTGCTGAAGCAGTGCGCGGGCGACCTGTCGCGCGCCAACGTGATGAAGCAGGCCGCCAGCCTGAAGGATTTGGAGATACCGACGCTGCTGCCAGGCATCCGGGTGAACACCAGCCCGACCAACTTCCACCCGATTCGCGCGATGCAGCTGGCGCGCTGGAGCGGCAAGGCCTGGGTGCTGTTCGGCGAAGTGATCTCGGCCTGAATTGCCGCGCGCCCGCCCGGCGCGCCGCGCCGGGCGGGCGCGCGCTATACGGTCTCGATCAGCCCGCCCGATTGTGCGACCGTGCGCAGATGGTGCTCGGTGTCGCCGAACAGCGACTCGATCATGGTCAGCCGCTTGAAGTAGTGTCCGGCCTTGTAGTCCTGCGTCATGGCGATGCCGCCGTGCAGCTGGATCGCGGCCTGGCCGATCTGCCGCGCCGACTCGTTGACCTGCACCTTCGCCGCCGCGATCGCCGTGTGGCGCTCTGCCGCGTCCGGTGCCTCGGCCATCATCGCCGCATACATCGCCATCGACCGCGCCTGCTCCAGCGCCACCAGCATGTCCGCGGCACGGTGCTGCAACGCCTGAAAACTGCCGATAGGCACACCGAACTGTTTTCGCGTTTTCAGGTATTCGACCGTCATCTCGTGCAGCGCCTGCATCGCACCCACCGCCTCGGCCGACACGGCGGCGAGCGCACTGTCCACTGCGCGCTCGATCAGACCGAACGCCGCGCCGGGCACGCCGATCGCCGAGCCCGCCGTCACGCGCACATCCGTGAGCGTCACCTCCGCCGCGCGCTGCCCGTCCTGCGTCGCGTAGCCGCGGCGCGCCACACCTGGCGCATCCGCATCGACGAGGAACAGCCCGATGCCATCGCGGGCGCGCCGCTCGCCTGACAGCCGCGCGCTCACCACCAGGACGTCCGCGGAGTCGCCGTGCAGAACGAGACTCTTTGCGCCGTTCAGCACGAACCCGTCGCCCTCGCCGCGCGCCCCGGTCGCGACATCCGCCAGCTCGTAGCGTGCCTGCCGCTCGCTGTGCGCGAACGCCAGGCGCAGCGATCCGTCGGCGATGCGCGGGACGATATGCTGCCGCTGCGCCGCGCTGCCGCCGAGCCGCAGCAGGCCGCCGCCGAGCACCACCGTCGCCAGATACGGCTCCAGCGCCAGCCCGCGCCCGATCGCTTCCATCGTCAGCATGGTCTCGACCGGGCCGCCGCCATAGCCGCCGTCTGCCTCGGCGAACGGCAGCCCGAGCAGGCCGAGCTCGGCATAGCGCGCCCACAGCGCCGCGCTGAACCCGTGCGGCTCGGCCATGTAAGCGCGGCGCTTCTCGAAGTCGCCGTAGGCGTCGGCGATCATGCGATCGACGCTGTCGCGCAGCAGCCGCTGCTCCTCCGTCAGATCGAAATCCATGCCCGCCCCTTCACAGCCCGAGGAACGCCTTTGCGATGATATTGCGCTGGATCTCGTTCGACCCGCCATAGATCGAGACTTTGCGGTAGTTGAAATACAGCGGCGCCGCGAACGCCGCCCACTCCGGACCCACCGGCGGCTCGTTGGACAATGCGTGCTCGTCCGCCATCGGCAGCGCATACGGGCCGGCGATGTCCTTCAGAAGCTCGGTCGTCGCCTGCTGCAATTCCGAGCCTTTTATCTTCAGGATCGAGGAATTCGGGTCCGGCTTGCCCGCCGCGCGGCCGCGCGCGCCGGCGACCACCCGCATCTGCGTGATCTCCAACGCCTTCAGCTGTATCTCTATTGATGCAACTCGCTTTCTGAAATCGGGATCGTCCCAGAGCGTGCCGTCGCCTGCCGGGGTTTCGCGGGCGAGATGCTTGGCCCGCGCGATGCGTTCCTTGGAGATCCCGATGCGCGCGATGCCGGTGCGCTCGTTGCCGAGCAGGAATTTGGCGTAGTCCCAGCCTTTGTTTTCCTCGCCGACCAGGTTCTCCGCCGGCACGCGGACGTTGTCGAAGAACACCTCGTTGACCTCGTGCGCGCCGTCGATGGTGATGATCGGGCGCACGGTGATGCCCGGCGTGGTCATGTCGATCAGGAGAAAGGAAATGCCTTCCTGCTTCTTCGCCTCGCGATTGGTGCGCACCAGGCAAAAAATCCAGTCGGCGTGCTGGGCGAGCGTGGTCCAGGTTTTCTGGCCGTTGACGACGTAGTGCGCGCCGTCGCGCTCCGCGCGCATGCGCAGCCCGGCGAGGTCCGAACCCGCACCCGGCTCGGAAAAGCCCTGGCACCACCAGATGTCGATGTTCGCCGTCGCCGGCAGGAAGCGGCGCTTCTGCGCGTCGTTGCCGAATTGCGCGATCACCGGGCCGACCATGCTGACATTGAACGGCAGCGGCGGCGGCACCGCGGCGCGCTGGATTTCCTCCTGCAAGATGAAGTGCAAGGTCGGGCTCCAGTCCTGCCCGCCCCATTCGCGCGGCCAGTGCGGCACCGCCCAGCCGCGCGCGTTCAGGATGCGGTGGCAGGCGACCATGTCCTGCTTCGACAAATGCCGCCCGTCGGAGACGCGCTTGCGGATGTCCGCGGGAATGTCGCGGCGCAGGAATTCGCGCACCTCGTCGCGGAACGCGATTTCCTCCGGCGTGAAGCGCAGGTCCATGCGTGCGGTTCCTTCAGGCGGTGGTTTGCGACTTTGCCGCTTCCTCGTCGCGCAGCGCCTGCGCCAGCAGTTTGCCGGCCGGGCTGCGCGGCAGGCTGTCGCGCAGTTCGAGCGCGGCCGGCATCTCGTGCCGCCCGAGCTTGTCGGCCAGGAAGGCACGCAGGTCGTCGAGCGTCAGCGGCGTCGCGCCGGGCCGCAGGCGGACGAACGCTTTCGCCGCCTGGCCGCGGTATGCGTCCGCAACGCCGATCACGATGGTCTCGGCGACCGACGGATGCTCGTAGATCGCGCTCTCGATCATCGCCGGATAGACGTTGAAGCCGCCGGAGATGATCATGTTCTTCTTGCGGTCGAGCAGCCGGAACAGTCCGCGCGCGTCCATCGTGCCGATGTCGCCGGTGAGGAAGAAGCCGTCATGGAACGCCGCCGCGGTTTCTTCCGGCTTGTTCCAGTAGCCGTGGAACACGTTGGGGCCGCGGATCGCCAGTTCGCCGGTCTCGCCCGGCGGCAGTCGGCGGCGCGGATCGTCACGGTCCACCACGATCAGGTCGATCCCCGGCAGCGGAATGCCGATCAGCCCGGGCGTCGGCGCGGCGTCGAACGGAATGCGGGTGCCGGCGGGGCTGGTTTCCGTCATGCCCCAGCCGCCGCCGAGCCGCCGGCCGATCAGCCGCGTCACCCGCTGCTCCACCTCGAACGGCATCGGCGCGCCGCCGCTGCCGCATTCGCGCAGCGAGGAAAAGTCGCAGCGCTGCGCGTCCGGGTGGTTGGCCAGGGCGATCCACATGGTCGGCACACCGGGAAAATAGGTCGCGCGCCGCTCCGCGATGTCGGCGAGCGTGGCGGCCACGTCGAAGCGCGGGCGCAGCAGCAGTTCCCAGCCGCGGGCGATGCCGCCCAGCAGCACCACGGTCAGCGCGTAGATGTGGAACAACGGCAGTACGGCGATCACGCGCTGGCGCTGCGCCTCGTCGGCGAGCGCCCCTTGCCGCCAGTTGCGGTAGATCGAAACCGCCGCGGTCAGGTTGCCGTGGCTGAGCATCGCCGCCTTGGGCAGCCCGGTGGTGCCGCCGGTGTATTGCAGCAGGCAGATGTCGTCCGGCGTCAGCGCCGGCCACGCGCCCGGCGGCGGCGCCTCCGGCAGCGGCTGCACGCGCTCGCCCCAGGGCACCGGCACGGCAGCGGGCGAGGCGCCCCAGCGCGCATCCTCGCCGACCAGCACGCGATCGACTGCGCCCTGCGCCAACAGCCCGAGTGCCGCCGGCAGCAGGCCGGGCAGGTCGGTGGCGATCAGCGTGCGGGCGCCGCTGTCGCGCAGCTTGTAGGCCAGCTCGCGCGGCGCATCGAGCGCGCTGAGCTGCACGATGCGCGCGCCGGTGCGCGCCACGGCGAAGAACGCCACCGGATGCCAGGGCGTGTTGGGCAGATGCAGCGCCACCGACTGCCCGGGCCCGATGCCCATCAGCAGCAGCCCGGCGGCCAGCGCATCGGCATGCGCGGCGAGTTCGCGAAAACTGATCCTGCGGTCGCGGAACGCGATCGCCGGGTCGTCGCCGTAGCTGGCCGCGGCGCGGTCGAGCAGGGCGGGGATCGTGCCGGTCTCGACCGGCGCGTCCCAGTCCGCCAGGTCGGCGAACGCGCTGCGCCACGGGCGCACGACCGCGCGGCGCGACGTTTCTCCCGCGGTTTCTTGGTTCATTCGCCAGCAGTACCGCATTGCCGCAGGCAGAGCAACGCGCGGCGTCCCCTCCGCTACCGCACCCGGCTGCGCTCAGGCGCGGCTGCCGCTCCAGTCCCAGAACAGGCCGGGCGGCAGCGCGGTCAGCCCGCCGGTGGCGCGCGTGCCGCCGGCGCGCAGCAGCACCTGCAACAGGCGCGCCGCCTCGCGCGCCTGCTCGGCCGCTTGCGGATGGGCGATGCCGGCGAGGAAGCGGCGCCGCAGCGCCTGGAACAGCGCCTCGTCCGGCGCGTCCATCAGCGGGCGCACCGGCACCCACGCGGCGTCGCTGCCGGCGAGCAGGCGTTCGGCCTCGGCCGCGGCGGCGAGGAAGCCGTTGACGGCGGCGAGGTTGTCGCGCGCCCAGTCCTCATGGAACACGAACCCGACCAGCGGCAGCAGTTTTGGCAAGCCGAGCAGGGCGGCGCAGTCGCCGACCGAGACCGCCTCGCGGCAACCGGCCGCCTCCAGCTTGGCGGCAAACGTCCAGAAGGTCAGAACCGCGTCCAGTTCGCCCTCGGTCAGCTTTGCGGCGAGCAGCGGCGGCGCGCCATAGACGACGCGGGCGGCGGCGGCGAGGTCCAGCCCGGCGCCGGCCTTCGCCGCGGCCTGCACGACGAGCCAGGACTTGTCGAGCGGCCCGCCGGCGACGCCGAGCCGGCGGCCGGCCAGGTCGGCCAGACCGCGCACCGGCGAGGCGGCCGGCACCATGACGCCGCCGAGTGCGGTCGAGAACGGCGCGAAGCAGAGCGGCGTGCCGTTGCCGCGCTGGGCGGCGGCGAACAGCCAGTCGGCGGCCACGATGTCGGCGCCGCCCGCCATCAGCGCGATGCGCCCGGCCTCGGTGCTGGCGAGCATGCGCGGGCGCAGCGCGAAGCCGTGCCGCACGTCCAGCCCCTGCCGGCGGATCGTCGCGGCGACCCACTGCACGGTGCCGAACTGCACGACGCCGAGCCGCACCCGCGCGGCCGCGGCTGCCAGCAGCAGCGCGGGCAGCGCCAGCAGGGCGCGCCGGAACAGCGGCAGTGGGGTCATGGCGGCAGCATCGCCAATCCGGCCGCGGGCCGCAACCCGCCGCGCGCCGCGGAGCCGGGGCGAAGCAAATCCTTGCGCTTCTCGATACCTAAAGTTACCTTTTGGCCGTTGGCGTCATCAAGACGCTGTGCGAACAGTCGGGGAGGACACGGATGGGAACGCTCAGGCGGGGTTTGCTGGCGGCAGGGGCCACCGCGGCTGCGGTGGCGATCGCGGGGATTGCCGGACCGGCCCGCGCCCAGGAGGGCGAATCTGCCGTCCTGTATGGCAATATGCAGACGGTCACGCAGAACATGCTGAACCGTGCCGACACTGACGGCAACAACTACCTCACCACGCACGGCAACTACCATCAGACCCGGTTCTACCCGAACCAGGAGATCAACGCCGGCAACGTCGCCTTCCTGCATCCGGCCTGGATTTTTCAGACCGACGTGATGGAGTTGATGGAGACGGCGCCGATCGTGGTCAACGGCGTGATGTACGTCACCACCTCGTTCGACCATGTCTATGCGCTCGACGCGCGCACCGGCGAGCAGCTCTGGGAATACAAGCACAAGATGGGGCCGATCACCACGTATTGCTGCGGCCCCAACAACCGCGGCGTCGCGGCGTACGGCAACATGGTCTATTTCGCGACGCTCGACGCCAAGCTGGTCGCGCTGGACGCCAAGACCGGCAAGCTGGACTGGCAGACCCAGATCGCCGATCCCGAACTCGGCTACAGCGAGACGATGGCGCCGACCGCGGTGGACGGAAAAATCCTGATCGGCACCAACGGTGGCGAATACGGCATCCGCGGCTTCGTCAAGGCCTACGACGCCAAGGACGGCAAGCTGCTGTGGACGTTCAACACCACCGCCGAGAACTCGCAGGGTGTGTGGGCGACCACCGACGCCACCGGCCGCGACGAGCACCGCGACATCGCTGCCGAGAAGGCGGCGTACGCCGCGAACGGCGACCCGTACAAGACGCTCGGCGGCGGCGTGTGGCAGAACCCGTCGGTCGATCTGGCGACGCGGCGCATCTACTTCGTCGCCGGCAACCCCTCGCCCGATCTCGACGGCGCCATCCGGCCGGGCGACAACCTCTACACCGACAGCCTGGTCTCGGTCGATCTCGACACCGGCAAGTATGAATGCCACTTCCAGTACATCCCGCACGATGTCTGGGACATGGACGCGGTCAGCGCGACCGTGCTGGTCGATGTCAAGGACAAGGACGGCAACATGGTTCCCGGCGTGCTGCACGCCGGCAAGACCGGCCATCTCTACGTCAACAACCGCAAGGACTGCAGCCTGATCCGCTTCTCCGAGGCGATGGTGCCGCAGGAGAACATGTGGACGCTGCCGACCAAGGACGGTGCGCGCATGCTGCCGGGTGCCAACGGCGGCGTGGAGTGGTCGCCGATCGCGACCGACCCGAGCCAGGGCCTCGCCTTCGCGATCAACCTGCACCAGCCGATGAACTACTTCGTCGAGAGCGCGCCCTATCCGTCCGGCAAGCTGTGGCTCGGCGGCGCCTTCAAGGTCATCCCGACCGAGGAGCAGTGGGGCAACGTCACCGCGGTGGACTACAACACCGGCAAAATCCGCTGGCAGGTGAAGACCGAGCAGCCGATGATTGGCGGCATCCTGGCGACGGCGGGCGGCATCGTGTTCACCGGCGAGGGCAACGGCGCGTTCAAGGCGTATGACTCGACGACCGGCGCGGAGCTGTGGAAGTTCCAGGCCGGCGCCGGCGTGAACGCCCCGCCGTCGTCGTACACCGTGGACGGCAAGCAGTACATCGTGGTCGCCGCCGGCGGCAACACGCAGCTCGACTACAAGCGCGGCAACAGCGTGATCGCCTTCACGCTGCACTGATCCGCCGCCGACCGACGCTTCGATCCGGGGCGGGGCCGCCTGGCGGTCCCGCCCCGGCCTTGCCTGACCGTCCGCGTGGAGACCGCATGACGCCGAGCCGCGCCGTCCTGATCCTCGCCGTCCTGCTGTGCGGCCTGCCGGCGATGCCGCGCGCCGGCCATGCCGGCGACATCCCGCAGAAAGCTGCCCTGTGCAGCGCGTGCCACGGCGCGAAGGGCGTGCCGGTTGCTCCGAGCATTCCCGTCATCTGGGGGCAGAACGAAGGCTACATCTATCTCGAACTGCGCGACCTGAAACTCGGCAACCGCAAGAGCGCGGTGATGGGCCCGGTCGCGGCGATGCTGGAGAAGCAGGACATGCTCGACCTCGCGGCCTATTTTGCCGCGAAGCCATGGCCGGCGCTGGAGCAGCCGAGCGCGCCGTCCGCCATCGCGGCGCAAGCCGAGCGGTCGATCAATGCGGCGGTCTGCCAGAGTTGCCACCTCGCCAACTGGCAAGGCAGCAGCACCACACCGCGCCTGGGCGGGCAGCAGCGCGGCTATCTGCAGGCGACGATGGCGGCCTTTCGCGACGGCGCGCGTGCCAACAACCCGTGGATGTCGGCGCTGCTGAAGACCTACTCGGATGCCGACATCGACGCCATCGCGCAGTATCTCGCCGGCCAGCCGTAGCTCAGCCGCGCGTCAGCACCGCCCGCACATCCGCGCTCGCCGCCAGATCGGCCGCCGTCTTGCCCGCCTTGTCGCGACGCGCCGCATCGGCGCCGTGCGCGAGCAGCAGTTTCGCCACCGCCGCGTGGCCGCGCTCGGCGGCGATCATCAGCGCCGTGCGGCCGCGATTGTCGGCGTCATCGACGCGCGCGCCGCGCGCGAGCAGGTCGCCGACCAGTGCGATGCCGTCGGCCTCGCGCGCGCCGTCGGCGTAGCCGGCAACCCACATCAGCACCGTGAGTTGGTTGGCGTAGCGCGCGTTCACGTCGATGCCGGTCGCCAGCAGCCGATCCACGATCGGCACGGACGCGCGCGCCGCCGCGTAGACGATCGGCGGCTTGCCGGTGCGGTCCGGCGTGCGCGGATCGGCATGGCGTGCGAGCAGTGCCGCGACCAGTGCATCATTGGCGTTGAAGGCGGCGGCGGCGAGCGGCGTGGCGCCGGAGCGCCCCGGCGTGTCGGCGGCGGCACCACGGTCGAGCAGCAGCAGGGCCGCCTGCGTCTGGTTGCGCTCGACGGCGCTGAACAGCGCGGTGGCCCCGCTGGCGTTGCGGTGCGCAAGATCGGCGCCGCGCGTCAGCAGCAGCTGCACGACCGCGATCTGTCCCGCCCGCGCGGCATGCATCAGCACGGTGTTGCCGACGCGATCGGCGGTCTCCAGCGGCAGGCCGCCGTCCAGCATCGCCGCGACGGTGGCGGTGCAGCCGCCGTCGGCGGCCTTGAGCAGCAGCGCGTGCGCCGCGATCGCGGTCAGCGTGTCGTGCTGGGCGGTCCATTGCTTGGCGAGGTCGGCGCAGCCGTTCCCGGCCGCCTGCGCGCACGGCGCGGCGAACAGCAGGGCGGTGGCGAGCAGGGCCGGGCGCACGCGCATGGTTGGTGATCCTTACAGTGTCACCGCGCCCTTTTCGGCGAGGTCTTGCAGCAGCGCGGTCACGTCGGCGGCGATGGTCGCGCGCGGCGCGCCGAAGCGGGCGGCGAGGTCGTCGATGATGCCGCCGAGCGTGCGTGCGCCATCGACCAGTTTCAGCACTTCCACCGCGGTCGCGTCGGGCAGGAACAGCCGTTCCGGCCCCAGCAGCACCCAGGCGCCGCGCACCTCGTCGAAGCGGAATTTCATGCCGCGCCGCAACCCCGGCGCGGCGGACTTGTCTGCCGGCGCACTCACGGCGGGCTCGGGACGAAGGCGCCCGGCGGGATCAGGCCGGGCGTGACATAGGCATGGTGCAGCGCATCGAGTTGCGCCCACAGCACGTCGCATTTGAAGCGCAGCGCGGCGAGCACGGCGTTCTGCTCGGCGCGCGTGCGCGCGTGTTCCCTGACATAGCCGAGCGCGAAATCGACGTCGCGCGGCGCCTGCGTCAGCCGCGGCGCGAAATAGGCGAGCGTGTCGCGGGTGATCCAGTCGTAGTTGGCGAGCATGCCGGAGACGCGCTCGGCGATGATGGTCGGCGAGAACATCTCGGTCAGCGAACTGGCGATGCCCTCCAGCACCGGGCGGTCGCGCACGAAGCCGACATAGGCATCGACCGCGAAACGCGTGATGGGCAGGAGGCCTGCGGTCGATTCGACATAGGCGCGGTCGAGGCCGACATTCTCGGCGAGCTTCAGCCAGCGCGCCACGCCGCCGGTGCCGGGCGCGTCGCCGTCGTGATCGACCAGCCGCCGCCGCCATTCGCGGCGCAGGTCGGCGGTGGGCAGGCGCGCGATCAGCGTCGCGTCCTTGGCCGGGATGCTGGCCTGGTAGTAGTAGCGGTTCAGCGCCCAGGCCTGCACCTGCGCGCGCGAGCACTGCCCGCCATGCAGCATGCGGTGGAACGGATGCAGGTTGTGGTAGCGCTCGGCGCCGATGCGGCGCAGCGCCGCCTCCAGCGCGTCGGGCGTGAGCGGCGTTTCGGTGTCGGTCACAGCGCGAGCCTCATGCCGTCCTCCCCCACCTCCCAGCCTTGCGCGCGGACCTGCGCGCGCTCGGCGCTGTCGTCGAGCAGCACCGGGTTGCTGTTGTTGAGGTGGATGAGGATTTTCCGCTTCACCCCCAACGGCGCGAAGGCCGCCAGCGTGCCGTCCGGCCCGGTCAGGCTCATGTGCCCCATGCGCCGGCCGGTCTTGCTGCCGACGCCGAGCCGGATCATTTCGTCGTCGTGCCAGAGCGTGCCGTCAAAGAGCAAAAGGTCGGCGCCGCGCAGCCGCCCGGCGAGCGAGGGCGTCATGGCAGCACAGCCGGGGACGAAGAACAGCGTGTGCGCGCCGTCGGAAATGGCCGCGCCGACAGTGGTGCCGTCTTCCACGACCGGAGGCGCCTCGCCCGGCCGCTCCAGATACAGCGGCACTTTTCCCGGCACCGCGAACAGCGTCGCGGTGAGGCCCGACTCGGCCCCTTCCGCATCGCGCAGCCTGGTCGGCGCATCGAGCGGCACCGCCTCGCGCGGCACGAGGTCGCGGGCCAGCACGTCGAAGATCGGGTTGGCGTCGAGCACGCCGATAACCGGGGCGGCGGCATGGACGGTGAAGCGATGGCCCTCGCGCAACACCAGAAGGCCGGCGATGGCATCGACATCGCCGCCGGTCAACAGCACACCGGCAATCGGCGAGCCGCGCAGCCCACCGGACGGATGGAGGATTGTGTTGGCTTCGATCTGCTGGCGCAGATCAGGCGAGGCGTTCAGCAGGAACCACGCGCGCCCATCGACGCTGACGGCGACCGACGCCTGCGTACGCGGCTTCGCCGCCGGATCGCCGGCACGACACCGCACACACCCGGCACCTGCCGAGTTCCACTGCGGAAACCCACCGCCCGCCGCGGCGCCGAGGATCACCGCGAGCATGGCCGGCCGTCGCTTGTCCCAAAATCCATCGCGCGCGGAACCTCACGGAACCGCGCGCCGGACCGTCACTTCGCGCGAGCGCAGGCGTAGCAGTTGATTTCGCCACCGAGCGCGATTTCGGTCACTTTCGGGGTCTTCCAGCTCATGTCCCGTCTCCTTACTATATCGCCCGGCATAGGCGAGGGCGCAGGCTAGCGAGAACGCCCGCCGCCCGTCAAGCCGCGGCCATGTCGGCCAGCCCGCATGAAAGATTTGTAACCGCATCCTTTTGACACTTGCGCGATCACGTCCGATCCCGGTTACTTGACTGGTGTCATGCCGCCAAGAGCAACACGGCCGCGCCCGCCGTTCCGCATGAATCATGCAGGACCGCATCTTGTCGGCGCGATCGCGCCGGCGTTACACCCGCTCAGAAAAACCAGCGCCGTGCGCCCGGCCGGAGGAAACAGATGAGCGTCTCCCATGACCCGCCGGCTCTCATGCCGCACGCCGGGCGGCTGCAGGCCGCTCATGGGACCGCAGACGGCCGTGAGAAATCGCCGTTTCACCCGGTCGCCCCAAGCCATACGGCGAAAGGGGGAGATTGCTGATGTCGTTTCTCGCGAAGGAGAATACCATTGCGCAACCAGGATACAGTCGCTGGCTGATCCCGCCGGCCGCGCTATGCGTGCATCTCTGCATCGGACAGGCCTACGCCTTCAGCGTGTTCAACCTGCCGATGACAAGGCTGATCGGCATCACGCAATCCACCCCGGCCGATTGGAAGCTGACCGAGCTCGGCTGGATCTTCAGCCTGGCGATCTTCTTCCTGGGCGCCTCGGCGGCGGTGTTCGGCCGCTGGGCCGAGGAAGGCGGCCCGCGCAAGTCCATGTTCGCCGCGGCACTGTGCTGGGCGGGCGGTTTCTTCGTCTCCGCGGTCGGCGCTTATCTGCACAACATCTGGCTCATCTATCTCGGCTACGGCGTGCTCGGCGGAATCGGGCTCGGAGTCGGCTACATCTCGCCGGTCTCGACGCTGATCAAATGGTTCCCTGACCGGCCCGGCATGGCGACCGGCATGGCCATCATGGGTTTCGGCGGCGGCGCCTTCATCGCCTCGCCCCTGTCGGTGTGGCTGATGCACAAGTTTGCGACGCCCACCCATGTCGGCGTCGCGGAAACCTTCATCTGTCTCGGGGTGATCTATTTCTGCTTCATGATGGTGGGCGCGGTGATCGTACGCGTCCCTGCGCCCGGCTGGCAGCCGGAAGGCTATGTCGCCCCGGTGCAGCCGAAGCGGCTGATCACGACCCGCGACGTGTACGTCTATCAGGCTTTGCGCACCCCGCAGTTCTGGCTGATCTGGTGGGTACTCTGCCTCAACGTGACCGCCGGGATCGGCGTGCTCGGCCAGGCGTCCGCCATGAGCCAGGAAATGTTCCCCGGCCGCATCACCCCGATCGCCGCCTCGGGCTTTGTCGGACTGATGAGCCTGTTCAACATGGGCGGTCGCTTCGGTTGGGCGTCAATCTCCGATTATATCGGTCGCCGCAATACCTATTTCGTGTTCTTCGTGCTCGGGTTCATCCTCTACTGCACCGTGCCGCATGCCGGGGCGGCCGGCAGCATCGGCGGCTTCGTGGTCTGCTTCCTGATCATCATCAGCATGTATGGCGGCGGCTTCTCCACCGTGCCGGCCTACCTCAAGGACATCTTCGGCGTGCGCTATGTCGGCGCGATCCACGGGATGTTGCTGACGGCCTGGTCGGCGGCCGGCATCTTCGGGCCCGTGATCGTGAACTACATGCGGCAATACGAGATCAACAACCACGTCCCGAAGGCGGACGCCTACAACACGACGATGTACGTGATGGCGGGCCTGCTGGTCGTCGGCTTCCTCTGCAACTTCTTCATCAAGGCGGTGCATGACCGGCACTACATGGCGGACGATGCCAAGGCACCCGTCGGCGCCAAGGCCTAGGGAAGGAACGACCCGATGGACGGTTCGAGCGGCACGAACAACACGATCAAGCTGATCCTGGCCTGGGGATTCGTCGGCATTCCCCTCGCCTGGGGAGTCATTCAAACCTGCATAAACGCAGCAAAACTGTTCCAATGAGCCGGCACAGGCGGCCGCTCCGTCGCGAGCGGCCGCAGAGCTTCGACACCGGCTGACGCGAAATCGCCGACGGATCGGCGGGCATGGTGGCACCCGCGCCGCCGCCGCTGCTAGACCTCGCCCGGCAGCACGGGCGCATGGCAGCGGAGGCACGATGCTACAGGACTGGCGCGGCAACGCGGTGACGGCGGGCGGCGCGGCGACGCTCGCCGGGGTCGATGCCTTCGTGCAGGGCTTCCTCGCCTACGAGACGCGCGCCGGCGAGATCATCGGCGCGGCCGATGCCGACGCCGATTGCGCGTTGGCCAACGCCTACGCGGCGATGGCGTGGCTGTTCCTGGAAAGCCCGGAGGGGGCGGTCCGCGCGCGCCCCTATCTCGCCCGCGCCGAAGCCGCCGCCGCGCAGGCGACCGCGCGCGAGCGGATGACGGTCGCCGCGGCGCGCGCCTGGGCCGACGGCGACATCCCGCTTGCGGTTGCGCTCGGCGAGGACGCGGCGTCGCGTTTCCCGCGCGACCTCGCGCTGGCCAAGATCGCGCAATACCACTGCTTCAATCGCGGCGACGCGCCGGGGATGCTGCGCCTCGCCGCGGCCGTGCTGCCGGCCAACGACGATCTTGCCTATGCGCACGGCATGATCGCCTTCGCCTACGAGCAGTGCCACCTGCTCGCCGACGCCGAGCAGGCCGCGCACGCGGCGATCCGCCGCCAGCGCAAGGAGCCGTGGGCGCATCACGCGCTCGCCCATGTGCTGCTGACGCAGGGCCGCAACGACGAGGGCCGCGCCTTCCTCGACGAGATGAAGGAGACCTGGACCGGCCTCAACTCCTTCATGCTGACGCACAACTGGTGGCATTTGTCGCTGGTGATGATCGAGCAGGGCGAGGCCGCCCGCGTGCTCGACCATTACGCGACCCACATCTGGGGGGTGTGGAAGGAGTATTCGCAGGATCAGATCGGTGCGGTGTCGCTGCTGGCGCGGCTGGAACTGGCCGGCGTCGATGTCGGCGACCGCTGGCAGGACCTGGCCGACCATCTGGCGCCGCGGATCGCTGAGCACGTGCAGCCGTTCCTCGACCTGCACTACCTCTACGGCCTGGCACGCGCCGGGCGGCGCGAGGCCGCGGCGATGCTGGAGAGCCTGCGCGGTTTCGCCGCCACCGCGCCCGACTTCGTCCGGCCGGCGTGGCTGGAGGTGGCGCTGCCGGTGGGCGAGGGCCTGCTCGCGCATGCCGGCGGCGAGTATGCGGCCTGTGCGCGGGCGCTGCTGCCGGCGCTGCCGCGGCTCGCCGAGATCGGCGGCAGCCACGCGCAGCGCGACCTGTTCGAGCAGATCGCCGACGATGCGCTGATCCGCGCCGGCAGGCTCGGGACGGCGCAGGGCAGGCTGGAGCAGCGGCGCGCCGGCAATCCGCACTCGGTGCCGACGCGGACGCGGCTGGCCGCGCTCTATCGCGCGCTCGGGCTGCCGGAACAGGCGGCGCGGCTCGCGTCGCGCGCCGCCGCCTAGACTAGCCGGGGCGCTTCTCCGCGGCCGGCTTGCGTCTTGGCTTGGTCCCCGTCCGCAACTCGTCCCGGGTCATCGGCGTCTGGCGCCGTTCGCCCTGGTCGGTAAAGCGCTCCGGGGCTTCGCCGTAGTTCTCCTGGATCGCCGCTTCCTCGACCGTGACGCCGGGAATCGGCTCGTCCAGCGTCATCGGGTTCGGCTCCAGCGCGGCGCCGGGGTGGTCCTCCATGCCGATCAGTTCCTTGGCGCGTTCCCAGTATTCACTGTCGCGGCCGTGCGGGCGGCCGTCCGCTTCCCAGAGATGGTAGGCACGCTCGCGGATGCGCGCCTCGCGTTGCGGGTTCGGCTCAAGCGGGTTGTCGGACATGGCGGCGCTCCTGCACAGTTCCTGTTCAACCCATGAACGACGGCGCGGTTCGCTACTCCTCCAGGAAACCGCGCAGCGCCCGCGCCTGGATGCCGTGCTGCAGCTTCCGCAGCGCCTTTGCCTCGATCTGGCGGATGCGCTCGCGGGTAACGTTGAAGGTGCGGCCGACCTCCTCCAGCGTGTGATCACGGTTCATGCCGATGCCGAAGCGCATGCGCAGGATGCGCTCCTCGCGCGGCGTCAGGCCGGACAGCGCGCGCGCCGCGGTCTCGCGCAGATTGGCGCGCGCGGCGGCGTCGAACGGCATCACCGCGTCCTTGTCCTCGATCAGGTCGCCGAGCCTGCCTTCCTCGTCGTCGCCGATCGGCGCCTCCAGGCTCACCGGCTCCTTCACCAGCCGCTGCACCGTGCGCACCTTGTCGAGCGGCAGGCCGAGTCGCGCCGCCAGTTCCTCGGTGCTCGGCTCGCGCCCGCTCTCCTGCGCCAGCCGCCGCGCGGCGCGCGCGATTTTTCCGACCGTCTCGGTCATGTGGACGGGCACGCGGATGGTGCGCGCCTGGTCGGCGATGCTGCGCGTGATCGCCTGGCGGATCCACCACGTCGCGTAGGTGGAGAACTTGAAGCCGCGCCGCCAGTCGAACTTATCGACCGCGCGCATCAGGCCGATGTTGCCCTCCTGGATCAGGTCGCCGAACATCAGGCCGCGGTTGACGTATTTCCGCGCGATGTGGACCACCAGCCGCAGATTGGCGCGCGTCAGCTCGTCCTTGGCGCGGCGCATGTCGCGCTCGCCGCGCGCCACGTCGGCATGCACGCGCTTGAGCGCCGCCGCCGCCAGCCCGCTCTCCTGCTCCAGTGCCGCGATCTGCACGCGCACCGCGGCCAGCGCCGCGCGCAGCGGGCGCCCGCCTTTGGCGGCGCGCGCGAGCCGCTGCACGCCCGCCTCGCTGCCGTCCCACAGGCGCAGGAACTTTTCGCGCTCCAGCTTGGCACCTTGCGCCAGCCGCAGCGCCTGCCCGTCGAGCGCCACCAGCCGGCGGTTGGCGTCGCGCAACCTTCCGACCAGCTCGGCCACCCGGTCGCCGCGCAGCCGCAGGTCGCGCAGCTTCACGGTCAGCAGCGCGCGCTCGCGCGGTGCCGCCAGGATCGCGTCCAGCGCCGCCAGCAGTTCGGGCTTCAGCCGCTCCTCGGCGGTCGAGGCGGGGGGCGCCGGAGTTTCGGCGGGCGCTTCCTCCTCGCTGTCCGTGGCCGGCGCGGCGGGCGCGGACTCGAGTTCGATCAGCTCGCGGAGCGGCAGCTTGCCGGCCGCCAGCGCCGCGCGCCATGCCGCCAGGGCGGCGAACGTCGTCGGGCTCTCGCACAGCCCGCCCAGCATGGCGTCGCGCCCGGCCTCCACGCGCTGCGCCACCGCGACCTCGTCCTCGCGCTTGAGCAGCTCGGTGCCGCTCATCTCGCGCAGGAACAGCCGCACCGGGTCGTCGCTGCGGCCCAGCACCGCGCCGGCGAGGTTGCCGCGATCGGCCGTCTCGACCGCGGCCGGCTCCGGCTCGGCGGCCTCGGCCTCCGACCCGCGGGTCGTTTCGCTTTCCGTTTCGACCAGGTCGATGCCGTACTCGCCGAGCAGCGCCGTCGCGTGCTCGAGTTCCTCGGGGTTGTCCGCCAGTTCCGGCACGGCGGCATCGAGTTCCTCGCGCGTCACGAAGCCGCGCCCGGCGACGCGCGCCGCCAGCTCGGCGAGCAACGGCGGGGCCGCCCCGCCGGGCAGCCGCTCGTCCGGCTCGCTGCTTTCCACCACCACCGTGACTGCGATCGATCCGTCCATCTTCGCCCTGCTTGAAGCCGCACCTCTTGCCGCGCCGTGCGCCACCCCGCCCGACCACCGCCCGAGGAGGCGGGACGTCAGGCGGTGCGTGTACCGAGGAATGGCGCGCCCGCTTGGCGCGCAACACATATGTGACAACTCTCGCCGCTCGCCCAGCCCTCCTCTCGCAACGCAGATGCCTGCCCTGCGGAGTGCTGCACGCGCGGCCGTGACCGAGGCTCACGCCTCCGTGAAGCGTTGGAACGACCGTCAACGTGGCATATCCCAAGCACGCTTCCGCGAGCGAAGCAACGACAATAGAGGTCAAGCGGGGCTATACATGCCTCCCCAACCGAAGACGCAGACCGCCATCACCGATGCCGGTGCCGATGGCGGCGTGGAACTCGCTGCGGCCCTCGACCGGGCGCGCTGCGACTTGGCCCGCGCCCGCGCCGAGTGCATGGCGCTGCGGCGCAGGAACGAGCTTCTGGAGCGCGAGATGGCCCGCCTCGCCGCCGAGGGCGCGACCCGCGAGAAGGCCCGGCTGCGCGCCTTCCAGGCCCAGAAGATCGAGGCGATCGGCCAGCTCAGCGGCGGCATCGCGCATGATTTCAACAATTTGCTGGCGGTGGTGAGTGGGGGTCTCTACCTGCTGCCGGGCGCGCTGTCCGACCCGGTGCGCAGCCTGCGGCTGATCCGGCGCATGGAGGGGGCGGTCGGCCGCGGTGCGGAGGTGACGCGCCGGCTGCTCGCCTTCGCCCGGCGCCAGTTGCTCCGCCCGGAGCGCATCGACCTCGGCGCCCGTGCCGATGCGCTCGCGGCGCTGCTGGCGCCGGCGCTCGGGCCGGCGATCGTGCTGCGGCTGCAGCTGGCCGGCGATCTGTGGCCGGTCGTGGCCGATCCGGCGGCGCTGGAGCTGTCGCTGCTGAACCTCGCCGAGAATGCCTGCGACGCCATGCCGCGCGGCGGCAGCTTTACGCTCACCGCGGGCAATCTGCCCCTCGATGGCGCGGCGGCGGAGCCGGCGGGGCTGGCGGCGGGAGACTATGTCGAGATCCGCTGTGCGGACAGCGGCGACGGCATGCGCCCGGAGGTGCTGGCGCGCGTGTTCGAGCCGTTCTTCACCACCAAGCCGGTCGGCCGGGGCCGCGGGCTCGGGCTGCCGCAGGTCCACGGGTTCGCCGCCCAGTCGGGCGGCACCGCGTGGGTGGAGAGCCGGGCGGGCGCCGGAACGACCGTCATCCTGCTGTTGCGCAGAGCGGCGGCTTGCGAGCCGGACGCGCCGGTATCATAGCATCGGCCAGGGGCGCGGCGGAAATCGGCGGGGGGAGACGACGTGACAACCGGATTGAGCGGCGATCTGCGCGGCGCGGTCGTGCTGGTGACCGGCGGCGCGCAGGGCGTCGGCGGCGCCGTCGCGCGGCGCGTGGCGGAATGGGGTGCGGCGGGCGTGGTGATCTGCGGGCGCGACGCCGCCAAGGGCGCACAGGCCGCCGCGGCGATCGAGGCGCTCGGCGCGCGCTGCGTCTTCGTCGCCGGCGACCTCGCCGAGGCCGAGGCGTGCGCGCACATCATCGCCGAATGCGACCGCGCCTTCGGCCGGCTCGACGGGCTGGTGAACGCCGCGGCGCTGACCGACCGCGCCGGCCTGCTGGATGCCGATGCCGCGTTCATCGACCGCACGCTGGCGATCAATCTGCGCGCGCCGTTCCTGCTGATGCAGGGGGCGGCGCGCATCATGCGGCGCGAGCGCAGCGAAGGGGCGGTGGTCAACGTGCTGTCGGTGAACGCGCATTGCGGCCTGCCGGAGCTGGCCGCCTACTCCGCCTCGAAAGGCGGGCTGGCGACGCTGACGCGCAACGCCGCCAATGCGCTCGCGCCCGACCGCATCCGCGTCAACGGCATCTATCTCGGCTGGACCGACACGCCGGCCGAACACGCAGTCCAGGAGCGCGAGTCCCGCTACGGCGCCGACTGGCTGGCGCACGCCGCGGCGTCGCAGCCGTTCGGCCGGCTGATCGACCCGGAGGAGGTTGCCGACCTGATCGCCTTCCTGTTGAGCCGGCACGCCGGCGTGATGACCGGCGCGCTGATCGACTACGGCCAGTCGGTGCTGGGCGGGCGCACCAATCCGCAACGCAGGGAGGACGCCCCATGAGGACCATCAAAGGACCGGCACTGTTCCTCGCGCAGTTCGTCGGCGACAAGCCGCCGTTCGACACGCTGCCGGGCATCGCCGGATGGGCCGCCGGCTTCGGCTACAAGGCGATCCAGATCCCGACCAACGAGCGCCGCTTCTTCGACCTCGACCGCGCCGCCGAGAGCCAGGCCTATTGCGACGACATGCGCGGGATGCTCGCCGAACGCGGCCTGGTCATCAGCGAACTTTCCACGCACATCCAGGGCCAGCTGATCGCCGTGCATCCGGCCTACGCGCCGATGTTCGACACTTTCGCGCCGGCTGCGGTGCGCGGCAACGCGCAGGCACGCCAGGCATGGGCGATCGACCAGGTACGGAAAGGCGCGGCCGCGTCGCGGCGGCTTGGCCTGACCGAGAGCGTCACATTTTCAGGTTCGCTCGCCTGGCCCTACGTCTATCCCTGGCCGCAGCGGCCGGAGGGCATGATCGACGAGGCGTTCCGCGAACTTTCGCGGCTGTGGCGCCCGATTCTCGACGCCTACGACGCGGCCGGCGTCGATCTCTGCTTCGAGCTGCATCCGTGCGAGGATCTGTTCGACGGCGCCACCTTCGAGATGTTCCTCGACCACGTAAGCAACCATGCGCGCTGCAACATCAACTACGACGCCAGCCACTTCATCAAGCAGGGCCTCGATTACCTCGAATTCATCGACATCTACCACGCGCGCATCAAGGCGTTCCACGTCAAGGACGCCGAGTTCAACCCGACCGGGCGGCAGGGCGTGTTCAGCGGCTACCAGCCCTGGCTGAAGCGCGCCGCGCGCGACCGCTCGCTCGGCGACGGCCAGGTCGATTTCCGGAAGCTGTTTTCCAAATTGGCCGAGTACGATTTCGCCGGCTGGGCAGTTTACGAATGGGAGTGCTGCCTGATGCACCCGGAGGAGGCGGCGCGGAAGGGCGCGCCGTTCATCGCCGACCACATCATCCGCGTCACCGACAGGATTTTCGACGACTTTGCCGGCACCGGCGCGGATCGGCAGACCACGCGGCGCCTGCTCGGGCTGTCCTGATGGTGGAGTCATCCGCGGCCTGGGAGGGCGGGCGGCGGCTGCGGCTCGGCATGGTCGGCGGCGGGCGCGGCGCCTTCATCGGCATGGTGCATCGCATCGCCTCCCGCCTCGACGACCGCTACGAACTGGTGGCCGGAGCGCTCTCGGCCGACGCGGTGCGCGCCGCGGCATCGGCGGCCGACCTGCGCATCGCGCCGGCCCGTGCCTACGCCGATTTCCGCGCCATGGCGCGCGCCGAGGCGGCGCGGCCGGACGGCATCGAGGCGGTCGCCATCGTCACGCCGAACCATCTCCACGTGCCGGTGGCGACGGCGTTCCTCGACGCCGGCATCGACGTGATCTGCGACAAGCCGCTGTCGGCGACGCTCGACGAAGCGCGCATGCTGGTCGCGAAAGTGCGCGACGCCGGGCGCGTGTTCGTCGTCACCTACAACAACACCGGCCACGCGATGGTGCGCCAGGCGCGCGAGATGGTGCAGGCGGGCGCGCTCGGCGCGCTGCGGCTGGTGCAGGTGGAATACGCGCAGGGCTGGCTGACCGAGCCGATCGAGGCAACGGGGCACAAGCAGGCGTCGTGGCGGCTCGATCCGGCGCAGGCCGGCATCGGCGGCTGCATCGCCGATATCGGCACGCATGCTTTCAATCTCGCCGCCTACGTCACCGGGCTTGCGGTCGAGGAGGTTTGCGCCGAGCTGTCGCGCTTCGTGCCTGGGCGGCGCCTGGACGACAACGCTTCCGTGCTGTTGCGCTATGGCGGCGGCGTGCGCGGCGTGCTGTGGGCGAGCCAGGTGGCGCCGGGCAACGACAATGCGCTGCGGCTGCGCGTCTATGGCGCGCGCGCCGGCATCGAATGGGCGCAGGAGCGGCCGGACGAACTGCTGGTAACGGAACACGGCCGCGCCCAGCGGCGGCTGGTGCGCGGCGGGCCGGAGACCGGCGCGGCGGCGGCGCACGCCACGCGGCTGCCGCCGGGCCATCCCGAGGGCTACCCGGAAGCGTTCGCCACAATCTATGCCGACGCCGCCGAACTGATCCTGGCGCGCCGCGAGGGCCGCGCGCCCGACCCGGCGGCGACGACGGTGCCGGGCGTCGCGGAGGGGGCCGCGGCGATGAGTTTTGTCGCCGCCGCGGTCGAGTCGGCGGAGCGCGGCGGCCTCTGGACGCGGGTCGCCCCCGCGTGACGGCCGGGAGGTGACCGAAACACTGATCTTCTGCGTCGATGCCGGCGGCACGCGCTGCCGCGGGCGTCTCGTCGCCGATACCGGCGCCACGCTCGCCGAGGCCGAGGACGGACCCTGCAACCCCGCCACCGACCTCGACCGCGCCGCGGCGAGCCTGACGCGGCTGTGGGCCGCCTGTGCCGCCCGTGCCGGCCACGACCCGGCCGACAGCGACCACGTCACGCTCGCCCTCGGCGGTGCCGGCCTCTCGGTCGCCGCCGCCCGCCAGGGCCTGCTCGACGCCGCGCCGCGCTTCGCCCGCGCGGTGGTGATGAGCGACGGCTACGCGGCGCTGATCGGCGCCTCCGGCGGCGCGCCTTCCGGCCTCATCATCGCCGGCACCGGGGTCGCCGGCCATCGGCTGTTCGCCGACGGCACCTCCATCGAGCGCGACGGCTGGGGCTGGGTCGGCGGCGACCGCGGCAGCGGCGCCTGGATCGGCCGGCGCGCGCTGCGCCACGCGCTCGCCGTCGCCGACGGACTGGCGCCGCGCGACGGGCTGGCCGAGTTGGTGTTTGCCGCGTTGCGCGCGACGGCGCCGCAGCCGCGCGGCTGGATTCCGCTGCTGGGACCGGAGCGGCTCGCGGCGATGGCGCCGCTGGTGCTGCGCGCGGCCGCGGCGGGAGAGCCGGCGGCGCACGCCATCAGCGACCGCGCGGCGGCGCATCTCGCGGCGCTGGCGGGCGCGCTGGCGCCCGGCGGCGACGATCCGCTCTACCTCGCCGGCGGGCTGGCCGATGCGTTGCGCGCGCCGATCACGGAACGGATCGGTCGCGCAATCGCCGTGCCGGAGGCGGATGCGCGCGAAGGCTGCCGTCTCGTCGCGATCGGCGCTGCCCCGCCCGAGCGCATCCGCGACGAGGGACGACCGTAAACCTCTTCCGGCCGGGTTCGTGGACGGTTAGAACACGATTCCCAACAGGGGAGGAATCCATGCGACATCTGGGCTGGTTTGCTGCCGGGGCCGTGGCGGCCGCGGCGCTGCTCGGCGCGCCGCACGACGCCGCGGCGGCCGGCAAGCAATTCGTCGTCGGTGTGTCGAACACGCTGATCGGCAACGGCTGGCGCGAGGAGATGATCTGCTCGATCAAGGCGCAGGCCAAGGCGTCTGGCGTGGTGTCGAAAGTGATCCTGGCCAACCGCAACGGCGGCCCGCCGGAGCAGATCGCCGATCTGCGCAACCTGATCTCCGCCGGCGTCAACGCCATCATCGTCAACCCGTCCAGCCGCGATGCGCTCGACCCGGTGATCAAGCAGGCGGCGAAGCGCGGCATCGTCGTGGTCGCGGTCGATCAAGCGGTGAGCGCGCCGGAAGCCTATGTCGTCTCCAACGACCAGGTGGCGTACGGCAGGCTCGGCGCGCAATGGCTGTTCGAGCAGCTGCACGGCAAGGGCGACGTGGTGGAGATGCGCGGCATCGACGGCGTGCCGGCGGACGCCGACCGCCACCAGGGCTTCACCGCGGCGTTGAAGCAGTATCCCGGCATCCATGTCGTCGCCATGCCGTTCACCGGCTGGGCGATCAACACCGCGTCGAAGCAGATTCGCGATCTGCTCACCTCGGGCAAGCACATCGACGGCGTGTGGACCTCGGGCATCGATTCGGCGGTGCCGGAGGCGTATCAAACTGCCCAGAAACCGTTCGTGCCGGTGGTCGGCGCCGACAATGACGGGTTCATCGGCCAGCTGATCGACTGGAAATCGCACGGGCTGACCGGCGCGGCGGTGACCAACCCGCCCACGGTCGGCGCCGTCGGACTGGCCGTGGCACTCGACGTGCTCCAGCACAAGTCGCATCCGCATGTGATCAAGCTCACCCCGGACGTGTGGGCCAACACCACCGACGCCGGCATGGCCAAGCTGAAGAGCGTCTACGTTCCGAAGCTCGACCCGTATTACAGCGTGGACATGGAGATCAAGCCGTACACCAACTACACGCCGGCGCAGATGATCGCCTGCGAAGGGCCGTAACCGGGCGCGGCGGCGCGGACGGATCGGCTTGACGGACGCCGCGCTGCTGCTGGACGCGCGCGACGTGGCGCGGCGCTTCGGCTCCGTCGTCGCGTTGCGCGCCGCCGACCTGCAGGTGCGGGCCGGCGAGGTGCATGCGCTGATGGGGGCCAACGGCGCGGGCAAGAGCACGCTGGTGAAAATGCTCACCGGCGTGCTCCGCCCCGACGGCGGCAGCATCAGCATCCGCGGCACGCCGCGCCGCTTCCGCTCGCCGGTGGAGGCGCGCGCCGCCGGCCTGGTGTCCGTCTATCAGGACCCGGCGCTGGTGCCGGATTTGACCATTGCGCAAAACCTGCGCCTCGCCCGCGCCGCGCCGGAGGTGGTGCGGCGCTGGCTCGCCGATTTCGGGTTCGCGTCGCTCGATTTCGCCACCGTGGTGCGCACGTTGCCGCTGCCGACGCTGCGGCTGATCGACCTCGCCCGCGCCCTCGCCGCCGAGCCCGACATCCTGCTGCTTGACGAGATCACCGCGGCGCTGCCGCCCGACCTCGCCGAGCACGTCTATGCGGCGGCGCGGCAGTGGCGGGCACTCGGCCGCTCGGTCATATTCATCTCGCACCGCCTGGCCGAGATCGCGGCGCTCTGCGACCGTGCCACGGTGCTGCGCGACGGCGTCACGGTCGGCGTGGTCGATCCGGCGCAGGGCGGCGAGGAACGCATCGTGGCACTCATGCTCGGCGCGCCGCCGCAGAGCGCCGCGCACGCCGGGGCCGTCGCCGCGCAGTCGTCGCAGGGCGCGGCGGCGCTGGACGTGCAAAACCTGCGCTGCGGCGAGAAGCTGCGCGACGTGTCGTTCGGCCTGCGGGCGGGCGAGGTGCTCGGCCTGGCGGCGCTGGAAGGGCAGGGGCAGGACGAGTTGTTCGACTGCCTCGCCGGCCTGCGCCGGCCCGACGCCGGCGCCATCTTCGCCGACGGCAGGCGCCGGAATTTCCGCCATCCGGCGGACGCGATCGGCGCCGGCCTGGTGCTGGTGCCGGCCGACCGGATGCAGGCGCTGCTGCCGCAACGCTCGGTGCATGAGAACATCGCGCTGCCGCTGGTGCGTCGGCTGCGCGACTGGGGCGGCCTGCCGATGCGCGCGGAACGGGCGCGCGTCGCCGACGCGGTGCGGCGGCTGCAGATCGACACGCGCGCGGCCGCCGAGGTGAGGCGGCTGTCCGGCGGCAATCAGCAGAAAGTGGTGGTCGCGCGCTGGCTCGCCTGCGGCTTCCGCACGCTGCTCTGCTTCGACCCGACGCGCGGCATCGACATCGGCACCAAGCACCAGATCTATTCGCTGGTCCGGGAGATTGCGGCGTCGGGCGCCGCGGTTTTGCTGTTCACCTCCGAGTTGTCGGAAATCCCGCTCGCCTGCGACCGCGTGGCCGTGCTGTTCGGCGGGCGCATCGTGGCCGAGATGCCGGCCGCCGGGGCCGATGAGGCGACGCTGCTGCGCGCCGCGCACGGCCTTGCTGCGCGCGAGGACGCGGCGGCATGACGCTCGCTGCCAGGCTGCTGCGGCGGCATGCTGCGCTGCTGGTGATGCCGCTGCTGGTGGCGCTGTTCCTCGCCGCGACCGTCGCCATCCATCCCGGGTTCGGCGCTTTTGACGTGCAGTCGCTGGCGCTGGGGGCGCTGCCGCTGGCGCTGGCGGCGGCGGCGCAGACCGTGGTGGTGCTGTCCGGCGGCATCGACCTGTCGGTCGGCTCGCTGATGGCGGTCGCCAACGTCGTCGCCGCCACCACCATGCAGCACGCCGGCTTCGGCCAGGCGCTCGGGTTGGCGGCCCTGATCGTGCTCGGCGGCGCCGCGGCGGGGGCGGTGAACGGCGCGGTGCTGGTGGCCTCGCGGGTGCCGGACGTGGTGGTGACGCTGGCGGCCGGGTTCATCTGGGGCGGGGTCGCGCTGCTGATCCTGGAGCAGCCGGGCGGCGGCGCGCCGCAGGGTTTTCTCGATCTCGGCGCCGGGACGCTGTTCGACGGGCCGGTGCCAAACGCGCTCCTGCTGCTGGTGGCGGCGGTCGCCGCGATCTGGCTGCCGGTGCGGTCGAGCCGGCTCGGGCTGACGCTGTATGCGATCGGCAGCGACCGCACCGCGGCGTTCCGCAGCGGGGTGGCGGTCGAGCGGACGCGCCTGCTCGCCTATGTCGTCGGCGGCGTGTTCAGCGCGGTCGGTGGGCTGGCGCTGACCATGACCACCGGCATCGGCTCGCCGCTCGCCGGCACCTATTACACGCTGAGCGGGCTGGCGGCGGTGGTGGTGGGCGGCGTGAGTCTCACCGGCGGGCGCGGCGGCATGGCCGGGCCGATGTTCGCCGCCTACATCCTGACGCTGATCCCGACCGACCTGATCTTCCTCAACATCGACCCGAATTTCGGCCAGGTGATCCAGGGCACGCTGATCGTGCTGGTGGTGATGGGCGGCGGTCTGGCCACACTGCTGCGGCAGCGGCCATGAGCAGCGTGCTGCCGGCGCAACCGGCCGCGGATGCGGCGCCGCCGCGGCGGGTGCCGTTCCCGCCGGGGTTTCCCGATGTCGTGATCCAGCAGCCGTGGGGATCGCCCATCCGGTCCACGCAGCACCCGGATTACGCGGCGGCCAAGGCGGGCGAGCGCGAAGCCGCGGTGCGCTTCGTCGCAGCGATGCTCGACCCGCGCAAGTTCGATGTCCTGCGGGCGTTGATCCGGGACCGCACGCCAATCGTGGTCGCGGTGCATGCGGAAGAGGCGACCGGCCGCAACGCGATCCCGGAGACTTATGCGGTGTGGCTCGCGGGCGAACTGGGGCTGGTGCTGGACGAGGACATCGTCCAGGCCAACCGTCCGCAACGCTCCGGCAAGGACGGCGAATACCGGTTGGCCGTCCGCTCGGTGTTCGACGGGCCGATACAGCCGGGCCGCGATTACCTGATCGCCGATGACAACGTGACACAGGGGGGCACGCTCGCCGACCTATATTCCTATATCGAGAATTGCGGCGGGCACGTGATCGGTGCCACCACGTTGACCGGGTCGCGCAGCAGCGAGACACTGGCGCCGCGTTCCGAGACGCTGGACGCGCTGCGGACGAAGTTCCCCGGTCTGGAAGGCAAATGGCAGGAGGCGTTCGGTCATGACTTCAGCGGCCTCACCCAGGGCGAAGCCAACTATCTTCTCCGCTCCCGACCGGCTGACGCGCTCGGAGATCGAGTCCTTGCGCGCCGACAAGCGGGATCTGCACCGGAAGGTGGCGGAAATCCTGGCAAGGATGGCGGCGGAGAAGGCGAAGGCCGAGGCCGAGCCGACCGCCGCGGAGTAGCAGCCGGCCGCCGCCTCGCCGCCTTCCTGCGCGAACGGTCGATCCTGGTCCTCGCGCTGCTGCTGGCGGCGCTGGTCGGGTTCATCGCGCTCATCCGGCCGGGCACCGTCACCCCGGAATGGGTCGCCAACACGCTGCTGTTCGCCGTCCCGCTCGGCCTGATGGCCGGCGGCGAGACGCTGTTGCTGCTGACCGGCGGCATCGACCTCTCGATCGCCAGCGTCGCCACCGGCGCGGCCTACCTGATCTCCTCCAACGCCGCGCCGCTCGGCGCCACCGTCGCGGTGCTGCTGGGCCTGGCGGTCGGGCTGGTGGTCGGCGTGCTGAACGGCATCGGGGTCGCGGTATTCCGCGTGCAGCCGCTGGTGATGACGCTCGGCACCGGGCTGATGACCGAGGGCGTGCTGGTCGTGTACAGCCAGAAGATCATCGGCCAGGAACAGCTCGTGCCGCCCGCAGTGGTGGCGCTCGGCAGCTCCAAGCTGTTCGGCCTGCTGCCCTACGACCTGTTCCTGTGGCTGCCGTTCGCGCTGCTGCTGATCCTGGGGCTGCGCCGGTCGGGGTTCGGGCGGCTGCTCTATGCGGTCGGCGACAACGCGGCCGCCTGCCGGCTGGCCGGCGTGCGGGTCTGGCGCGTGCTGCTCGCAGCCTACGCTGCCTGTGGGCTGCTCAGCGCCGTCGCCGGGATTGTCCTGGTCGGCACCACCAACGCCGCCGACCTCAGCCTCGCCAACGTCTATCTGCTGCCGGCGATCGCGGCGGCGATCATCGGCGGCACCTCGATCTTCGGCGGGCGCGGCGGCTATGGCGGGACCATCGTGGGGACGCTGATCCTGACCGTGCTCGACAGCCTGCTGACACTGCTCAACGCGCCGGAGCCGGCCAAGCAGATCCTCTATGGCGCCGTGATCCTGGTGCTGGCCGCCGCCCACACCCGCTTGACGGATTGAACCGGCGGCCCCAGTGCATCGTTGCGTCGCACGGTGCGGCGCGCGAGGCATTTGGAATGGCAACGAAATATGGCCGCTCGCTGGCATGGCGGGCGGCCGGACTGGCGGCGGGTCTGCTCGGCCGCGGCGCGCCGGGCGATGCCGCGGAATTGATCGACGCCGCCACCGCCGGCGCCGGGCTGGACGGCGAGGACATCGCGGCCCCGCTCGGGCAGTTGCTGTCCGCCTGCGCCGGGGAGGCGGACCTCTCGGCGTTCGGCCGGCTCGGCCTGCGCTGGGACACGCTGCGGCTGCTCGGCAACCTCGCCCGGCTGCGCGCCGAGGAGGCGCGGGCGCCTGCGATCGGCGCGGAGACGATTGCCGCGCCGCTGATCATCACCGGCCTGCCGCGCAGCGGCAGCACGTTCTTCCACCGCCTGCTGATCGCCGACCCCGCAACGGCCGCGCCGCTGGTCTGGCAGACGATCTATCCCTATCCCGATCCCGGCGCGCGGCGCGACCGGCGGGCGGCGCGGGTGGACCGGACGCTGCGCCATTTCGCCTGGGTCGCCCCGGCGCTGCGCAGCGTTCACCCGCTGGACAGCGGCTCGCCGCAGGAATGCACCGAGATCACCGCCCAGGTGTTCCAGAGCCTGCGCTTCGAGACGATGTACCACGTGCCGAGCTACCAGGCGTGGCTGCGCGCGCGCGGGCATTTGGCCGCATACCGCTTCCACAAGCGGTTCCTGCAGCACCTGCAGCACCAGGGCCAGCGCGGACGCTGGGTGCTGAAATGCCCCGACCACGTGTTCGCGCTCGATGCGCTGCGCGCGGTCTATCCCGATGCGCGGGTGGTGTTTTTGCACCGCGATCCGCTGAAAGTGCTTCCCTCGGTGGCGCAGCTCACGGAAATCCTGCGCGCGCCGTTCACCCGACGGCTTGACCGGCGCGGCATCGGACGCATGGTGGTCGAGGACTGGGTGCGCGGCGCCGCGCTGATGGTGCGCGAGGCGCGGGCGCCGATCTTTCCGCCGCGGCAGGTGCTGCACCTGCGCTACCGCGACGTCGTGCAGCGGCCGATCGAGGCGGTCGAGCGGCTCTACGCGCATTTCGGCATGATGCTCGCGGCGCCGGCGCTGGCGGCGATGCGCGCGCTGGTCGCGGCCGAGCCGCACGGCGGCTATGGCGAGAACCACTACAGTTTCGCCGCGCACGGCATCGACCCCGCGGAGCTGCGGTCGCGCTTCGCCGACTATGTCTCGCTGTTCGGCGTACCGGCGGAAGCCGAGCCGGTGCCGACCGCGCGCGGCGTGCGCACCCGGCCGGCGCATGCGGGTTCGTGAACGGCTGAAGCGGCTCTCGACCGGCCTGGCCCTGGCACTCGGCCTGGCGCTGGGCGGGGGGCTGCTGGTGCGCGTCGGCATCGAGCGCGTGTTCGGCCTGTTCGCGCATGCGCGCTGGTTCCTGGCCGGCGTGCTGCCGCTGCATTTCGCGCAGATCGCGCTGACCGCGGCGGCGTGGCGCATCGTCGCCGGGCCGGGTGCGCCGCGCTTGCGGCTATTCATCGTCGCCCGCTGGCTGCGCGAGGGCGTGAACAGCCTGCTGCCGGTGCTGCCGGTCGCCGGCCTGCTGGCGTCGATCCGCGTGCTGGTGCAGAGCGGCCTCGCGCTGCCGCAGGCAATGGCGGCGACCATCACCGACACCACGGTCGAGCTCGTGACGCAGATCCCGTTCACGCTGCTCGGGCTCGCGCTGCTGGTGGCGGAGCGCGGCGCCGGTGCGGTCTCGGTATGGATGGGCGCGGCGCTGCTGGCGCTCTGCGTGATGGGCGCGTTCCTGGTGCCGGCGCAGCGGCTCGGCCTGGCGCGGCTGGCCGAGCGCAGCGCGCGGCGGCTCGGCTGGGCCGGGCGGATCGACGGGCTGGACGCGGCGCTGGCGGCGATCCAGCAGCGTCGCCGCCGACTCGGCTTCGCGGCGGTCCGCCATCTCGCCGCGTGGCTGCTGGGCGGGCTGGAAGTGTGGCTGGTGCTGCGTGCGCTCGGCCATCCGATCCGCCCCGGCCCGGCGCTGGTGATCGAGAGCCTTGGCTATGCCATCCGCGGCGCCGCGTTCCTGGTGCCGGGCGCGCTCGGCGTGCAGGAGGGCGGGTTCATCCTGGTATGCGGCCTGTTCGGCGTGTCGCCGGCGGTGGGGCTGGCGCTGTCGCTGGTGAAGCGGCTGCGCGACCTGGCGTTCGGCGCGCCTTCGCTGGCGATCTGGCTGCGGCTGGAACGGCGCGGCGGGGTTGCGAAGCTGCCATCGGGCGGGGGACACTCGCTGTCATGGTCGCCGCCTGGGACACAATCTGGCTGAATTTTGCTGCCGCGACGATGGCGCCGGATGGCGCGCCCTACGGGCTGATCGAGGACGCGGCGATCGGGATTTCCGACGACCGGCTCGCCTATGTCGGGCCGCGCTCCGGCCTGCCGGGGCGGCCGGACGTGCTGGCGCGCGAGGTGCGCGACGGCGACGGCGGCGTGATGACGCCCGGCCTGATCGACTGCCACACCCACCTGGTTTACGGCGGCGACCGCGCCCGCGAGTTCGAGCAGCGGCTGGGCGGTGCGTCGTACGAGGACATCGCCCGTGCCGGCGGCGGCATTCTTGCCACCGTGCGGGCGACGCGGGCGCTCGACGAGGACGGGCTGGTGGCGGCGAGCCTGCCGCGCCTGGACGCGCTGCTGCGCGAGGGCGTCACCACGGTTGAAATCAAGTCCGGCTACGGGCTGGAGACGGAGGCGGAGTTGCGGCAACTGCGCGCCGCGCGGCGTGTGGGAAAACTGCGGCCGGTGGAGGTGCGGACGACCTTTCTCGGCGCCCATGCGGTGCCGCCGGAATACCGCGACGACCCGGACGGCTACGTCGATCTGGTCGTGGCGGAAATGCTGCCGCGCGTCGCGAAGGCAAAACTGGCCGATGCCGTCGATGCGTTCTGCGAGCGGATCGCCTTCACCCCCGCGCAGACGCGGCGCGTGTTCGCGCGGGCGCGTTCGCTCGGCCTGAAGGTCAAGCTGCACGCCGAGCAGCTTTCCGACACCGGCGGCGCGGAACTGGCCGCCGAGTTCGGCGCGCTGTCGGCGGATCACCTGGAATATCTGAGCGACGCGGGGGCGGCGGCGCTGGCGCGGGCGGGCACGGTGGCGGTGCTGCTGCCGGGCGCGTTCTACGTGCTGCGCGAGACGCGGGTGCCGCCGGCCGATCTGCTGCGCCGCCTCGGCGTGCCGATCGCGCTTGCCACCGACTGCAACCCCGGCAGCTCGCCGATCTGCTCGCTGCTGCTTATTCTCAACATGGGCTGCACGCTGTTCCGCCTGACGCCGGAGCAGGCGCTGGCCGGCGTGACGCGCAATGCCGCGCTTGCGCTGGGCTTGGCTGATCGCGGCGTGCTGGCAGCGGGACAGCGCGCCGATGCGGTGCTGTGGCGCATCGCGCATCCGGCGGAACTGGCGTATGCCATCGGCCTCTGCCCGCGCGCCGTCACGATCCGCGCGGGCGTGGTTCTGCCATAGGACGCGCGCCATGCCGCACGCCGCACGCCTCGACAACGAGCGCCGCATCCGCGCCCCGCGCGGGCCGGAGCTGTCATGCCGTTCCTGGCAGACCGAGGCGGCGCTGCGCATGCTGATGAACAACCTCGACGCCGAGGTCGCCGAACGGCCGCAGGAACTCGTCGTCTATGGCGGCATCGGCCGTGCCGCGCGCGACTGGGACGCCTTCGACCGCATCGTCGCCGGCCTGCGCCGGCTGGGCGAGGACGAAACGCTGCTGGTGCAATCGGGAAAGCCGGTCGGCATTTTCCGCACCCACGCCGATGCGCCGCGCGTGCTGATCGCCAACTCCAACCTCGTGCCGCATTGGGCGACGTGGGAAAAATTCCACGAACTCGACCGCCGCGGGCTGATGATGTACGGCCAGATGACCGCCGGTTCCTGGATCTATATCGGCAGCCAGGGCATCGTGCAGGGCACCTACGAGACGTTTGCCGAAGTCGGGCGCCAGCACTACGGCGGCGATCTGCGCGGCAGGTGGATTCTGACGGCCGGCCTCGGCGGCATGGGCGGCGCACAGCCGCTGGCGGCGACGATGGCGGGCGCGAGCCTGCTCGCGGTCGAGTGCCAGCCGAGCCGCATCGAGATGCGCATGGCGACCGGCTATCTCGACCGCCACACCGCCGATCTCGACGAGGCGCTGCGCTGGGTGAAGGCGGGCACTCCGGTTTCCGTCGGACTGCTGGGCAATGCCGCAGACATTTTTCCCGAGCTGGTGCGCCGCGGCGAGCGGCCCGACGTGGTGACCGACCAGACCTCGGCGCACGACCCGATGAACGGCTACCTGCCGGCCGGCTGGACGCTTGCCGAGTGGCAGGCGAAGCGCGAGACCGATCCGGCCGCTGTGGCGGCGGCGGCGAAGCAGTCGATGCGCACCCATGTCGCGGCCATGCTCGATTTTTTCCACCGCGGCATCCCGACGGTCGATTACGGCAACAACATCCGGCAGATGGCAAAGGAAGCAGGCCTGGACAACGCTTTTGCCTTTCCGGGCTTCGTCCCCGCCTATATCCGCCCGCTGTTCTGTCGCGGCATCGGGCCGTTCCGGTGGGCGGCGCTCTCCGGCGATCCCGACGACATTTTCTGCACCGACGCGCGCGTGAAGGAACTCATCCCCGATGACAAGCACCTGCACAACTGGCTCGACATGGCGCGCGGCCGCATCCGCTTCCAGGGACTGCCGGCGCGCATCTGCTGGGTCGGGCTGGGACAGCGGCACCGTCTCGGACTCGCGTTCAACGAGATGGTGGCGCGCGGCGAATTGCGCGGCCCGATCGTGATCGGGCGCGACCACCTCGACGCCGGCTCGGTCGCCAGCCCGAACCGCGAGACCGAGGCGATGCGCGACGGATCGGATGCCGTCTCCGACTGGCCCTTGCTCAACGCGCTGCTGAACACGGCGAGCGGCGCCACCTGGGTGTCGCTGCACCACGGCGGCGGCGTCGGCATCGGCTATTCGCAGCACGCCGGCATGGTGATCGTCGCCGACGGCACCGAGGCGGCGGCGCGGCGGCTCGCGCGCGTGCTGTGGAACGATCCGGCCTCCGGCGTGATGCGCCATGCCGATGCCGGCTACGACGCGGCGATCGCCTGCGCGCGCGAGCATCATCTCGATCTGCCGTCGCTGTCCGCATGAAAGCCGTCATCATCGGCGGCGGCGCGATCGGCAGTTCCGCCGCCTGGCATCTCGCCACGCATCCACGCTTCGCGGGCGAGATCACCGTGGTCGAGCGCGATCCGACCTATGCGCGCGCCTCCTCGATGCTGTCGGCAAGCGGCATCCGCCAGCAATTCTCGACACCGATCAGCATCCGCATGTCGCAATACGGGCTGGCCTTCATCCGCGCCGCGCGCACTTCGCTCGCGGTCGATGGCGATGCGCCGGAACTGGCGTTCAAGGAACACGGCTACCTGTTCCTCGCGACTGCGGGCGGCGCCGAAATCCTGCGCGAGAACGTGGCGCTGCAACGCGCCGAGGGCGCGGAGACCGCGCTGCTCGACGCAGAACAGCTCGCGTCGCGCTGGCCGTGGCTGCGCACCGACGATCTCGCCGCCGGCGCATTCGGCGAGCGCGGCGAAGGTTCCTTCGACGGACCGGCGCTGCTGCAGGCGCTGCGGCGCAAGGCGCGGGCGCTCGGCGTGCGCTACGTCGCACAGGAATGCACCGGCTTCGTGCGCGACGGCGCGCGCGTGCGCGGCGTGCGGCTGGCGGACGGCGGAGTGCTGGACTGCGACGAAGCCGTCGTCTCGGCCGGCGCGTGGTCGGGGCGGGTGGCGGCGATGCTTGACATCGCCATGCCGGTGGTGCCGCGCAAGCGCATGGTCTATGTCGTCGCCTGCCGCGAGGCGCTGCCGCGCTGCCCGCTGGTGATCGACGCAAGCGGCATCTGGTTCCGCCAGGAAGGGGCTGTGTTCCTCACCGGCCGTTCGCCCGGCGAGGGCGAACCCGACCCCGACGAACCGCCGCTGACCGTCGAGGAAGACATGTTCTTCGAGCGCGTCTGGCCGGTGCTCGCCGAGCGCGTGCCGGCGTTCGAGTCGCTGAAGGTCACCTCGTCCTGGGCCGGCTATTACGAGCTCAACCTGTTCGACCACAACGGCATCGTCGGCCGCCATCCCGCACTCGCCAATGTGGTGTTCGCCGCCGGCTTCTCCGGCCACGGCATGCAGCATTCGCCCGCGACCGGGCGCGGTGTGGCGGAACTGCTCGCCGATGGCCGCTTCACCACGCTCGACCTCGCGCCGCTCGGCTGGCAGCGGCTGATCGAGGGACGACCGCTGTGGGAACGCAACATCGTCTAGCCGGCGTCAGGCGGGCGTGAAGCGGCACGCGATCGCCGCCCTCTCGCCCTCGGCCAGCACGAACAGGCCGGCGCCCTGCGTGGTGTGCGCGTCCACCAGGTGCGACACCGGCTCGAAGCAGAAGAACGGCGCGTCGGCGGCCGGCGAATAGAGCAGGTAGCAGCCGAGCGGGCGCAGCGCGTCGCCGATGCCGACGCCGGCCGCGATCGCCAACTCGATCCCGCGCTCCGGCCAGCGCACGCTGGCGCGGCCGTTCCAGCCGTCGAAACCGTTGTTGACCCATGCCGGCGGCAGTTCGTGCGGGGCGGAGAAATCCCAAGCGGGGCGCTCGCGCACCGGCACGTCGCCCGCCGGCAGATGGCGCGCGTCCTCCAGCCAGACGCGCGCCGCCGGGGCGTGCAGCAGCGTTGCCTTGGTGCGCGGCAGCCACGGATGGAACCCCACGCCGTAGGGCAGCTTATCGGAAGCGCGGTGCGTCACCTCCAGGCGCATGGCGAGCGCCCCGCCCGCCAGCGCATAGTCGAGCGTCGCCGCGTAGCGGAACGGGCCGGGGCCGTCGCTGGCGAGCGCCAGTGTGACGGCGCGCGCCGAGGCCGAAATCACCCGCCAGGGACGCTGAAACCCGTTGCCGTGGATCGGGAACGGCTCGCCCGGCAAGTTCGGCGCCAGTGCATGGAACCTGCCATCGAACGAAAACCCGCCGCCGGAGATGCGGTTCGACCACGGCACCAGCACGTTGCAGGCGAGCGCGAACGGGTCGGCCGTATCCTCCGGCGCGCGGCGGAACAGTTCCACGCGGCGGCCGTCGCGCAGCAGGTCGTAGGCCGCCAGCCCGCCGCCGAGATCGGGCCGCACCACCGCCTCGGCGATGCCGTCGGACAGCACGAGTGGGTCGGCCATCGCTTTCCTCCTTGCGGACATCCGCGGCCCGCGCCGATTGTCCCGCTGCGCGGCCGGATGCAGCCGATCCCCCAGCCGCCTCGTCCGTCAAGACATCGGAGGAGTGATGCGATGCGCAACCTGACCGAAGCGACCGCGACCGAGGCGGTGATCCGCCGCTTCGAGGCCTGCCCCGATCCCCGGCTGAAGCAGGTGATGACCAGCCTGGTCGCGCATCTGCACGCTTTCGTGCGCGAGATCGAGCCGACCGAGGCGGAGTGGTTCGCCGCCATCCGTTTCCTGACCGCGACCGGCCAGATGTGCGACGACAAGCGGCAGGAGTTCATCCTGCTGTCCGACACGCTCGGCGTCTCCACGCTGGTCGAACTGATCAACAACCGCAAAGCGCCCGGCAGCACCGAGACCAGCGTGTTCGGGCCGTTCTGGACCGAAGACGCGCCGCTGCTGGACGCCGGCGCCTCGATCATCCGCGACGGCACGGCGGCGACGATGCGCGTGCATGGCCGCGTCGCCGGCCCGGACGGCACGCCGGTCGCCGGCGCGCTGATCGACGTGTGGCAGACCGCGCCGAACGGTCTTTACGACGTGCAGGACCCGGAGCAGCCGGAGGGCAACATGCGCGGGCGGTTGCGCACCGGCAGCGACGGAAAATTCGCGTTCCGCACGCTGCAATCGCAGCCCTATCCGATCCCGCATGACGGGCCGGTCGGAAGACTGCTGGACGCGACCGGGCGGCACCCGTGGCGCCCGGCGCACCTGCATTTCATGATCGCGGCGGCGGGCTATCGCAAGCTCACCACCGCGCTCTACTTCGACGGCGACCCCTATCTGGACAGCGACGCGGTGTTCGGCGTCAAGGACAGCCTGGTGGTGCGCCCGACGCCGACGCCGGACGGCGGCAGCGAACTGCGCTACGATTTCGGGCTGGAACTTGCGGCCTGAGCCGCCGCGTTCTATCGCACGGATCGCACGCAGCAGGAGGCGCCCATGCCCTACGTCGCCACCGCCACCACCACCGGCGGCCGCAACGGCCATGTCGAGAGCAGCGACGGGCTGCTGAAATTCGACCTCTCGGTGCCGAAGGAGATCGGCGGCCCCGGCAAGCCCGGCACCCTCAACCCCGAGCAGTTCTTCGCCGCCGGCTACTCCGCCTGCTTCGGCGGCGCCGTGGAATACCTGGCCAAGCAGGAGAAACTGCCGGTCGGCGCGGTCACCGTGACCGCCAACGTGACCATCGACGCCAACGCCAGCGGGTTTTTCCTCGCCGTGCATCTGCGCACGCATGTCGCGGGCGTGGACCGCACCACCGCCGAGCGGCTGGTCAACCGCGCGCATCTGGAGGTCTGCCCCTATTCCAAGGCCACGCGCAACAACATCCAGGTGACGCTGGAAGTCGTGTAGCCCCTCAGCAAGGGCAGGAAAGGACCACGATGCCCCGGGCACGCGGACGGCGGTGATGACCGGCAAGCAGTTGCGCAAGCTGCTCGATCGCTACCGCATCACCTCCGGCAAGGCGTTCCGGCTGAAGGACCACGACCCCGCCGACACCGGCGGTGCGCTGGTCGATCATGCCGAGAGCGAGGCGCTGCTCGCCGACGGCGTGCAGCGGCTGGAGGCGCTGCAGGAACTGCTCTACCCGCAGGACCAGTGGGCGATGCTGTGCGCCTTCCAGGCGATGGACGCGGCCGGCAAGGACGGCACCATCAAGCACGTGATGTCGGGCGTGAACCCGCAGGGCGTCGAGGTGACCAGCTTCAAGCAGCCGGGGCCGGAGGAGCTGGCGCACGACTTCCTCTGGCGCATCAGCCGGCGGCTGCCGCAGCGCGGCCAGATCGGCGTGTTCAACCGCAGCCACTACGAGGAAGTGCTGGTGGTGCGCGTGCATCCCGAGCTGCTGGCCCGCCAGCACCTGCCGGCTGCGCTGAACGGCAAGAAACTCTGGAAGCACCGGCTGGACGACATCGCCGGCTTCGAGCGGTATCTGAGCCGCCAGGGTTTCGTGATCCTGAAATTCTTCCTGAACCTCTCGCGCGAGGAGCAGAAGCGGCGGTTCCTGGCGCGGCTCGACACGCCGGACAAGAACTGGAAGTTCAGCGCCGCCGACATCGCCGAGCGGGCGCACTGGGACGACTACATGGCGGCCTATGACGACGCGATCGCCGCGACGGCGGCGCCGCATGCGCCGTGGTTCGTGGTGCCGGCGGATCACAAATGGTTCGCCCGCGTGGTGGTGGTGGAGGCGATGGTGGCGGCGCTGGAGGATTTGAACCTGCACGCGCCGAAACTCGACGCGGCGGCGCGCGAGCGGCTGGCGGCGGCGCGGCAGGCGCTGGAGGCGGAGAAGGGGTAGCGGGTGCGCGGTTCCGGTGCATTGCTGGCCCAGGCATTGGCCGGCTAGAACCGGGGATGACGGGATGACACGACGATGAGCAATGCCGCCATTCCCCTTCGCCGCACGACCCGCGAGGAATTCCGCCGATGGGCCGAAATGCAGCCGCGTGGGCGGTTCGAACGGGTTGACGGACATATCGTGGCGATGGCCCCCGAGAGGGCGGCGCACAACCGCCTGAAGACCGCCGCGTGGCTGGCGCTGCGCCGGGCGATCGCCGACGCCGGCGTGGACTGCGAGGCGTTCATCGACGGCATCACGGTCGAGGTGGGCGAAGCGACGGACTATGAGCCCGACGTGGTGGTGTCCTGCGGCGCGCGGCTGGCGGATGACGCGATCGCGGCACCGAACCCCGTGATCGTGGTCGAGGTGCTGTCGCCCTCGACGAGGTCGATCGACACGACGCGGAAGCTGACCGACTATTTCGCCGTGCCGTCCGTTCGCCACTACCTGATCCTGTTCACCGATCGGCGGCAGGCGGTGCATCATCGGCGTTCCGGCGACAGTTCCGGAATCGAGACGCGCGTGGCGCCGGCAGGCGAACTCCGCTTCGACCCGCCCGGCATCACGATCGCCGTCGAGGAAATTTATGATGAGGCTTCCGGCGGCTGATGACTGCTGAGTGACCGGGAACAGATAGCTTGGAAGTTTGCGGCAGCCGGTGGACGACAAGTGGTTTGCCCGCGTGGTGGCGGGAGAGGCGATGGTGGCGGCGCTGGAGGACCTCGACCTGCATGGGCCGGAGCTGACCCGGACGAGCGCGAAATGTGTCTGGCCTCTATCGTAAATAGTATTTGCCGAAACCCAGAATGTAATTCGATGAAGAATTCGAGACTGCATGGTAATTCCACCGCACTCTTCAACTCGATATTGAAGTTGAGGAATGCCCACATTGTTTTTTTCTGCAACTCCTCTGGCATGAGGCGCTTGAAGAAGCGGCGAATGAACAAGCTCTTTCCGGAGCCGACCGCGCCGACGATGAGCTGCACGCGGCCAGTGATCCGCGGGTTGTCCCGTGCTTCCGGACCTCTGACGCTAGGTTGTTCTGCGGATGCTTTCCGCCAGTGATGACAGGCAGGAACGACCCGTCCGCGACGACGCGCGCCCTATCCTTCAGATAGGTTTCAAGGACCGCGCCGTATTCTGTCCGCTCCTCTGTGGAGACGTAGCCGCGATCGATGATTTCGTCCGGTGCTTCGTCGGCTTCCTCTCCGAAATAGCGCGTGATGATCGGAAAGAGTTCTTGCGCGAACGGGTTGATACCAAGCTGTTCGGTGATCTGCGTGCCAGTCAGAAGTTGCGGCACTCTGGTGAAGCGACGCGACTGAAAGTGGACGTTCATTTCCTGCGCGCGCTTCTCGAGCTCATCCTGGTTTAGAACGGCTTTGAAGGATAGAAAGCAAGTATATTGTTGCCCTTCATGCTTCTCCTCCCTTGCGGGAGAGGTCAAGCGCACGGATCACCCCTTCACCCGCATCGCCACCCCCGCCACCATAAACACCACCCGCTCGGCCCGCGCCGCAATCGCCTGATGCAGCCGCCCCGCCTCGTCACGGAACGCCCGCGCCAGCGCGTTGTCCGGCACGATGCCCAGCCCGACCTCGTTGCTCACCAGCACCGTCGGCGCCGTCCGCCGCGCCAGCGCCGCCAGCAGCGCTTCCCGCGCGGCGGCAATGTCGCGCCCGGCGGCCATCAGATTCGACAGCCACAGCGTCAGGCAATCGACCAGCACCGGCGCCTCCAAAACCTCGTCCAGCGCCGCCGCCAGCGCCAAAGGCGCCTCGACCGTCCGCCACCCCGGCGCGCGCCCGGCGCGATGCGCTGCGATCCGCGCGGCCATCTCGGCATCCCCCGCCTCGGCGGTCGCGACATAGACCCACGGCCCCGGCAGCGCGGTGACCAGCGCCTCCGCGTGCCGGCTCTTGCCGGAACGGGCGCCGCCGAGAACGAGCGTGAGCACCGGCAGAACTCCCCTTTTTGACGCGGCCTGCGATGGCGGCCTAATAGTCGCGTTCCGATGGTCCCTCCAGCGCCGGAGGGTGAAAAGGGAACGCGGTGCGGGGCAAGCCGCCCCAACGCCGCGGCTGCCCCCGCAACTGTAAGCGGAGAGCTTTCCGTCGCACGGCCACTGGGCACCGCTCGCCCGGGAAGGCCGACGGGAAGCGCCGGATCCGCGAGCCAGGAGACCTGCCAGCGGAAAAAGACTGACTGCGTCGCCGGGCGGGGTGCCTCGGCGGCGGCGATGCCTCCGGCATCGGCCCCGCGCAACCACGCAGCGGGCGGATCGCACCCGGTTGGACCTGCTCCGTCGGGGGTGCCGTGACCGAACCAGCCGCCTTGCCGCGCCTGCATGTCTGCGTCACCTGCCGCTCGCGGAGGTTGTCGGAGACGCGGCTGGTGGCGCGGCCGGACGGCGCGCCGTGGCTCTACACGCCGCGCCGGGCGGCATGAACGCGATCGAGCCACGTGAGCGCGCCGGCGATGTCAGGCACCGTCTCGCCCGGCGCGGCCGGCGGGCGGGCGATCATCACGACCGGGATGCCGAGCGCGCGCGCCGCGTCGAGTTTTTTTTCCGTCGCGCTGCCGCCGGCGTTTTTCGTCACCAGCAGTCGATCGCGTGGGTGCGGAGGAGAAAAAACTCGTCGGCTGCGGCGAACGGGCCGCGCGCGCTGATGATTCTTGCCCGCGGCGGCAGCGCGTCGTCGGGCGGCGCATCGACGCTGCGGATCACGTAGTGGTGCTGCGGTGCCTGCGCGAACGGGGCGAGGTCCTGCCGGCCGACGGTGAGCAGCACGCGGCGCGGCGTGTCGCCGAGTTCCCGCGCCGCCGCTGCCATGTCGGGCACGCTGCGCCAGTCGTCGCCCGGCTGCGGCGTCCATTCCGGGCGCAGCACGCGCAACAACGGCGTCCCCGTCTCGGCGCAGGCGGCGACGGCGTTCGCGGACATGCGCGCGGCGAACGGATGCGTGGCATTGACGACCGCCGCGATGCCGTGCTCGCGCAGCCACGCGCCGAGGCCGGCGGTGCCGCCGAAACCGCCGATGCGGACCGGGACCGGCGGCAGCACCGGCGCGCGCGTGCGCCCGGCGAGCGACAGCGTCGGCGCGAACCGGGCATCGCCGGCGAGCGCGCGCGCCAGCGCCGAGGCTTCGCTGCTGCCGCCCAGGACCAGGAGTTGCACGCGTGACGTCTCCTCCGCGCTGGCTTGCCATCCTCGGCATCGGCGAGGACGGTGTCGAGGGGATGACACCGTCCGCCCGCGTGCTGCTGTCGGGCGCCGAAGTGGTGTACGGCGGCGCGCGGCATCTGGCGCTGGCGAAAGACATGATTCGCGGCGAAGCGAGGGCCTGGCCGACGCCGATCTCCGATGCGTTTCCGGCGCTGCGGCGCCTGCGTCCGCGCCCCGTTGCGGTGCTCGCCTCGGGCGATCCCTATTGCCACGGCATCGGCGCCACGCTCGCGCGCCACGTGCCCGCGGACGAGACGCTGTGCCTGCCGGCGCCGTCGGCGTTTTCGCTCGCCTGCGCGCGGCTCGGCTGGGCGGGTGCCGAGGTGGCGATGCTGTCGCTGTGCGGACATCCGCTCGCGACCTTGATCCCGCATTTGCAGCCTGGGGCGCGGCTGCTGGTGCTGTCGGCCGATGCGACGACGCCGGAAGCCGTCGCCGCGCTGCTGCGCGCGCGCGGCTTCGGCGGCTCGCGCGTGCATGTGCTGGAGGCGCTCGGCGGGCCGCGCGAGCGTGTGCGCTCGCTGTCGGCGAACGACGGGCTGCCCGGCGACATCGCCGCGCTCAATCTGCTGGCGATCGAGTTGCAGGCGGCGGACGACGCGCTGGTGCTGCCGCTCGCCGGCGGGCTGCCGGACGACATGTTCGAGCATGACGGGCAACTCACCAAGCAGGAGGTCAGGGCGGTGACGCTGTCGGCGCTGGCGCCGCGGCTCGGCGAGACGCTGTGGGATGTCGGCGCCGGCTCCGGCTCGGTCGCGATCGAATGGCTGCTGCGCCATCCGGCCAACCGCGCCGTCGCCATCGAGCGGCGGCCGGAGCGGGCGGCGCGGGCGGCGCGCAACGCGGCATCGCTCGGGGTGCCGCGGCTCGCGGTGATCGAGGGCACGGCGCCCGCCGCGTTCGCCGGGCTGGCGCCGCCGGACGCGGTGTTCATCGGCGGCGGGGCGGAGCGGACGGGAGTGCTGGATGCGGCGTGGGACGCGTTGCGGCCGGGCGGGCGGATGGTGGTGAATGCGGTGACGATCCAGACCGAGGCGGTGCTGTTCGCCGCCTGCCAGCGCCTCGGCGGCACGCTGCGGCGGATTTCGGTGGAGCGGCTGGACGCGCTCGGCGCGCTGCACGCGTTCCGGCCGGCGCTGACGGTGACGCAATGGGCGGCGGGAAAGCGATGATCGCCGCCATCGGCTGCCGCCGCGACCTCGCCGCCGGCCTCGGACGCCAATGTAGCGCGGGACACGCTCCCGGATGTAGATCGACGCTCCAACGGGGCGCAGTCAGGGGCAAACGTACCAGAAACCGAATGGCCAGGATAAACAATGATGTAGCAGGTCCCGACGGGTATGCGGTCGGCGCTGGAGCAGGCATGGAGCCTGATCGAGCAGCCGTCGCGCGAACGGTCGGGTCTTCAAGTCGTCCAACTCGGCGGCCAGACCACGCTGCGATGCTGTGATGCAAGCGGTCCGGAAAATCACTTCCCGTTGTCAACGCAACCTGGAAAGGTGGTCCCATGACAAATCCCACGTTGTTTCTGCCATCCGAAGAATTCATCCGCAACGCCTGGGTCGACGAGGAGAAGTATTTTCAGCTCTATGAGTATTCTGCGCGCGACCCCCAAGCCTTCTGGGGCGAGCAGGGCAAGCGCATCGACTGGATCAAACCGTACACTCGGGTGAAGAATACCGATTTCACTGGCGACGTAAGAATCCGCTGGTATGAGGATGGCACGCTGAATGCCGCGTACAACTGTGTCGACAGACATCTGGCGACGCGCGGCGGCGAAACTGCCATCCTTTGGGAAAGCGACGGTTCGGAAGAGACCAGAAAAGTAACCTATGCCGAACTTCATGAGTGCATTTGCCGTTTCGCAAATGTTCTGGCCGCGCGCGGCGTACGGAAGGGCGATCGTGTCACTATTTATATGCCAATGGTGCCGGAGGCAGTCTACGCCATGCTTGCCTGTGCCAGAATTGGCGCGATCCATTCGGTGGTTTTCGGCGGATTTTCGCCAGAGAGTCTTGCTATCCGCATCCAGGACTGCGACTCGGAATGCGTCATTACGACTGACGAGGGCTTACGCGGTGGCAGGAGGCTGCCGCTCAAGGCCAATACTGACGAGGCATTGAAGCAGTGTCCCAAGGTCAAGACAGTCATTGTCGTGCGACGTACCGGCGGCAAGATCGATTGGGTTGACGGTCGGGACGTCTGGTACCACGAGGCTGTGGCCGGCGTGCCGCCGGATTGCCCACCCGCCGAAATGAGCGCCGAAGATCCGCTCTTCATCCTCTACACATCCGGTTCGACGGGAAAACCTAAGGCCGTCGTCCATAGCACGGGCGGCTACCTTGTCTATGTCTCCATGACGCACCAATACGTGTTCGACTATCACAACCAAGATGTGTTCTGGTGCACTGCCGATATAGGCTGGGTCACTGGCCACAGCTACGTTGTCTACGGACCGCTTGCTAATGGCGCGACGACTGTCATGTTCGAGGGCGTGCCGAACTATCCTGATGCCTCGCGGTTGTGGCAAATTGTCGACCGACATGATGTCAACATTCTTTATACTGCGCCGACAGCGATCCGCGCGCTGATGCGGGAAGGCGAGCAATTCGTCAAGAAGACCTCGCGGGCGTCGCTCAAGGTCCTGGGTAGCGTTGGCGAACCCATCAATCCCGAGGCGTGGTTATGGTATCATCGGGTGGTCGGCGACGGCCGCCTGCCGATCGTCGATACGTGGTGGCAAACGGAAACCGGCGGTATCCTTATCACGCCGCTGCCCGGGGCCACAGCATTAAAACCAGGATCGGCGACGAGGCCGTTCTTCGGCATCAAACCGGCGATCGTCGACGACCGGGGCGTCGTGCTCGAGGGTGCCTGCGAGGGTAGCCTTTGCATCGTCGACAGCTGGCCTGGTCAAATGCGCACGCTTTTCGGTGACCACAAGCGCTTTATCGAAGCCTATTTCTCCCAATTTCCGGGCAAGTACTTCACCGGCGATGGTGCGCGGCGCGATGAGGATGGCTACTATTGGATCACTGGCCGGGTCGATGACCTGATCAATGTCGCGGGACATCGCATCGGCACCGCCGAGGTCGAAAGTGCGCTGGTGGCGCATCCGACAGTCGCCGAGGCCGCAGTCGTTCCTTACCCGCATGACATCAAAGGGCAAGCCATTTACGCCTATGTCACCCTGAAGGTCGGCGTCGAGCCATCCGACACATTACGCAATGAACTGGTCCAGTGGGTCCGGAAGGAGATCGGTGCGATCGCCGCTCCGGACGTCATACAATGGGCGGTTGGTTTGCCCAAAACGCGGTCGGGCAAGATCATGCGCCGCATTTTGCGCAAAATCGCCGCCAATGAGCACGATCATCTCGGGGATACATCCACCCTCGCGGAACCCGCTGTGGTCAACGACCTCATAGCCGATCGCATGAACCACGGTCGTAGGTTCATTCGTAACCGATGCAGCGGGACCACGGCGATCGGTCGTGACGCAGTTTGAAAAACGACGCTGCCGGTTTTTCCCTCTCCCCCGCAAAGAGCGGGGGAGGGGGCTTTTCACGGTCGTCCGAGTTGAGACTGCGACACGACCCGGCCGGGTCGTGTCGCACCGTGAAAATGGACGCGCGCCCGGCCGGCTTGCCCAGCCCGCCGGGGGCCGTGTTAGTATCACTGCCATGCCGCCCGCCGCTTCCCCCGCCCTGGCCGACCGTTTTGCCCATCTTGTCGAGGGGCTGCGCCGCGCCATCGCCGCCCGCGGCGCCGGGCCTGGGTCTCGCCCTGCCGCTGATGCTGCTGCTCTGGTCGCGGCTGCGCCGCACCGCGGAGCGGTTCGCCCGCCTCGCGGCAAAAGTCCGTGCCGGCACGCTGCCGCCGCCGCGCCGCCGCCTTCGCTCGCCCCGTCCGGCCCGGCCCCAGCCGCTCCGGCTGCCGCGCGGCGTCGCCTGGCTGCTGCGCCGGCTGCCGCAGGCCGCCGCCGCCGCCTCGCAGTTGCAGCACCTGCTCGCCGATCCGGCGATGGCCGACCTGCTCGCCGCCGCACCCCAGGCCGGGCGGCTGCTCCGCCCGCTCTGCCAAATGCTGGGGGTCCGTCCGCCGCCGGCCCTGCGCCCTCCGCCGCCCGTCGTCCCGCCGCCGGTCCGGTCGGCGGCCCCGCCCAGCCCCGCCTGCCGTCCCCGCCCGCCGCCGCGCGCGCGGCCCCGCGTCCTCTCCCCGTCCGCTCCCGGCATTCCGCCCGTTCCGGCGTGACCGCGCGGCGCCCCCGCACGGCCTAAACGTTCCGACATAAAAACATACCAGCCTGCGAACGGGGGAGCAGGCGTTTTGCGGTCGTTCGAATTGAAACTGCGTCACTGCCCGGCGATCGGGCTTGAGGCCTGGCCTGGCCGAGGCGCTGTGGCGTCCGGAAGTCTCGGATGGCTGGCATGACGAGGGGACGTCCTGGCAGGCGGTGCGCAGGAACTGCTCGGTCTGCGGCCCCGCGCGCGGCGGGCCAAGCCCAGCTTGAGAGGGCGGGCTGAGAGCTCGTTGTATCCACACGAGCATAGCGAATTCAACGGCTTGCGCTCACTTGGGGGATAAGCTACTAAGATTCCGGTAGATTAGAAAAGTCGGGAGGAATCGGCCATGGACGGATGCGACAAGCTGGTCGCGGCGGGCCGGCGGGCGTTTTTTGTCCGCACCGCGGCCGTTGCCGCCGGAGCGGTGGCGACGGCGGCACTGCCGGCCGAGCGCGCGCAGGCAGACGCCGCGCCGGCGCTGGCCCTGGTGACCTATCCGACGCATCGGCTCGCCAATCTCAAGGACCTGAAAGTCGATGCGCCCCTCGTCATCGCCTATCCCGATGACGACAGTCCCGGCGTGCTGCTCAAGCTGGGCACGCGCGTGGAGGGCGGCGCCGGGCCGGACGGCGACATCGTCGCCTTCAGTACGCTCTGTCCGCACAAGGGCTTCCCGCTGTTCTGGCGGGCCGACGACCGATCGCTGAGCTGTCCCGGCCACTACAGCCGCTTCGATGCGGAGCGCGGCGGCCAGCAGATTTTTGGCCACGCCACGCAGAACCTGCCGCAGTTCCGGCTGCGCGTCGATCCCAATGGCGACATCCATGCCGTCTCGGTGGACGAGTTGATCTACGGCCGGCTGTCCAATGTGCGGGGAGGCTGAGGAACTGCCATGACCTACAAGACCAACATCGACCGCCTGCCGATCCCGCCGAAGAACGCCCGGGTGCAGAACGTGACCTGCCAGTTCTGCATCGTCGGCTGCGGCTATCACGCGATGTCCTGGCCGGTCGATCGGCAGGGCGGTCCGCGCGCCGGCGACAACGCATTCGGCGCCGACCTGACCGAACAGCAGGGCGCGATGACGCCCAACTGGTTCGCGCCCTCGATGTACAACATCGTCAAGCAGAACGGCCGCGACGTGCATCTCGTGATCAAGCCGGACCAGAACTGCGTGGTGAACGGCGGGCTCGGTTCGACGCGCGGCGCGAAGATGGGCGAATTGTCCTACTCCCAGATCACCGGCACCTCGACCGAGCGGCTGACCGATCCGCTGGTGTGGCGCTACGAGCAGCTCTCGCCGACCTCGTGGGACGATGCGGTCGCGCTGGTCGCGGAGGTGACGCGGCGCGTCGTCGAGGAGCAGGGCGAGGACGGGCTGATCGTCTCGGCCTACGACCACGGCGGCGCCGGCGGCGGCTACGAGAACACCTGGGCGACCGGCAAGCTCTATTTCGACAGCATGAAGATCAAGAACATCCGCATCCACAACCGGCCCGCCTACAACAGCGAGGTGCACGGCACCCGCGACATGGGCGTGCCGGAGCTGAACAACTGCTACGAGGATGCCGAGCTCGCCGACACCATCGTCGTGGTCGGCGCCAATCCGCTGGAGACCACGACCAACTATTTTCTCAATCACTGGGTGCCGAACCTGCGCGGCACCAGCCTCGACAAGAAGAAGGCGGAGTTCGGTGCGGCCGAGCCGGTCGCGCCCGCGCGCGTCGTCATCATCGACCCCCGCCGCACGCCCACGGCCGCCGCCTGCGAGGCCGAGGCGGGGCGCGACAACGTGCTGCATCTGGCGGTGAAGTCGGGCACCGACCTCGCTCTGCTGAACGCGCTGTTCACCGAGATCGCCGCGCAGGGCTGGGTGGATCGCGGCTTCATCGCGGCAAGCACCGGCGGGATTCTCGACGCGACGGGCGGTGCGGGCGATACCCGCACGCAGGCGGTCACCCAGTCGGCGTCCAGCGGCTTCGACGCGGCGGTGCAGCGCAATCACACCACGATCGAGGATGCCGCACGGATCACCGGCCTCGCACCCGGCGACATCCGCAAGGCGGCCGCCTGGATCGCCGAGCCGAAACAGGGCGGCACGCGGCGGCGCACGATGTTCGCCTACGAGAAGGGACTGATCTGGGGCAACGACAACTACCGCACCAACCAGGCGCTGGTGAACATCGCACTCGCCACCGGCAATCTCGGCCGCCCCGGCGGCGGCTGCGTGCGGCTCGGCGGGCACCAGGAAGGCTATGTGCGTCCGGATTATCCGGGCGGCCGGCCGGCGCCCTATGTCGATCAATTGCTGATCTCCGGCCAGGGCGGCGTGCATCATGTCTGGGGCTGCGACCACTTCAAGACGACGCTGAACGCGAGCGAGTTCAAGCGCCGCTACAAGGGGCGCACCGACATGGTGAAGGCCGCGATCGACTCCGTCCCGGCCGGCGACCGTGCCCGCCAGGTCGATGCGATCATGGTGGCGATCCGCGAGGGCGGGCTGTTCGTCGTCGATGTCGATATCGTGCCGACGATGATCGGCAGTTGCGCCCACGTGATGCTGCCGGCGGCGACGGCGGGCGAGGCCAACCTGACCAGCATGAACGGCGAGCGGCGCATGCGGCTGACCGAACGCTACATGGACCCGCCCGGACGCGCGCTGCCGGACAGCCTGATCGTGGCGAAGCTCGCGCAGGCCCTGGAGGCGAGCTGGCGCGCGGCCGGCAAGTCGGACGAGGCCGACAAGTTCAAGGGCTATGACTGGAAGACCGAAGAAGACGCCTTCATGGACGGCTATCACAAGCACGCCGGCGGCGGCCAGTTCGTCACCTACGGGCGGCTGCGCGCGATGGGCACCAACGGCTTCCAGGAGCCCGCCGTGGGCTTCGAGAGACGGCAAGATCGTCGGCACCAAGCGGCTGTTCGCCGACGGGAAGTTCAACGCGCCCGACGGGCGTGCCAAGTTCGCGGCGACGCCGTGGCGCGGGCTGGCGACGCCGGGCAAGGCGGAGGAGCAGGCGAAATTCCGCTTCCTGGTCAACAACGGCCGCGCCAACGCGGTCTGGCAGTCGCTCTATCTGGATCAGGACAACCCGTTCGTGCATGACCGCTTCCCGCTGCCGTACCTGCAGATGCATCCCGCGGACATGGCGGAGCTGGCGCTGCAGCAAGGCGATCTGGCGGAGGTGTACAACGACAACGGCAGCACGCAGGCGATGGTCTGGCCGACGCCGACGGCGCGGCGCGGCGAGACGTTCATGCTGTTCGCCTTCCCGACCGGCGTGGTCGGCAATGTGGTGAGCAAGGGCGTGAACGAGCTGGTCATCCCGAACTACAAGCAGACCTGGGGCAATATCCGCAAACTCGCGGACCAGCCGCGGTCGGTCGCCGGGCTGTCGTTCAAGAGCCAGGAGTATCGCCCGCCGGCGTGAGCGAGCAGCGGCGCGGCCGAACCATGCTGCCGACTGGCGATGCGGCAATGATCGATCCGTTCGGCCGCGCCATCACCTATCTGCGCGTCTCGGTCACCGACCGCTGCGACCTTCGCTGCGTCTATTGCATGGCGGAGGACATGACCTTCCTGCCGCGCGCGGAAGTGTTATCGCTGGAGGAGCTGGACCGGCTGTGCCGCGCCTTCGTCCGGCTCGGCGTGCGCAAGCTGCGGATCACCGGCGGCGAGCCGCTGGTGCGGCGTGACGTGATGACGCTGTTCCGCAGCCTCGGCGCCCGGCTCGGGGCCGGCCTCGACGAACTCACCGTGACCACCAACGGCAGCCAGCTTGCGCGGCTCGCGGGCGAGCTGCGCGCGGTCGGCGTGCGGCGGATCAATGTCAGCCTGGACACGCTGTCGGCGGAAAAATTCGCCGCCATCACCCGCTGGGGCAGGATCGAGAAGACGCTCGCCGGCATTTTCGCCGCCAAAGCCGCGGGACTCGCGGTGAAGATCAACACCGTCGCGCTGAAGGGCGTGAACGAGGACGAGTTCGACGCGCTGATCGCGTGGTGCGGCGAGCACGGGTTTGATCTCTGTCTGATCGAGACGATGCCGATGGGCGAGATCGACGCCGACCGCACCGAGCAGTATTTGCCGCTGTCGCTGGTGCGCAGCCGGCTGCGCCGGCGCTGGACGCTGCACGAAACCGACTACCGCACCGGCGGCCCGGCGCGCTACTACACGGTGGCCGAGACCGGGCGGCGCATCGGCTTCATCACGCCGATGACGCATAATTTCTGCGAAAGCTGCAACCGGGTGCGGCTGACCTGCACCGGCACGCTCTACATGTGCCTGGGCCAGGAGGACGCGGCCGACCTGCGGCATGTCCTGCGATCGGGGGCGACGGATGCCGAACTGGAGGACGCGATCCGGGGCGCCATCGCGCGCAAGCCCAGAGGGCATGATTTCGCGATCGACCGGCGGCAGGCGCGCCCATCGGTGTCGCGGCACATGAGCGTGACCGGGGGCTGATCGACCCCCGCCCCCGGCCACACCTCGGCCCGGCGCGCCCGGCCTCGGTCGTCACTTTCGGCACGTCGAGGAAGGGAACCCCGGCTCACCGGAACCGCGCTTGCCGATCACTCGCGTCAGCCAGCCGGCATCCATTTGCGGGACGCAGGCGAGCAGGAGCTCGGTATAAGGGTCGCCGGGTCGGGTCAGGACCGCATCCCGTTCGCCCTGCTCGACGACACGGCCGGCGCGCATGACGACCACCTGGTCGGCGATGGCGCGCACATTCGAGAAATCGTGAGTGATGAACAGGTAGGCAATCTTCAGTTCGCGCTGCAGGCTCAGCAGCAGCGACAGGATCGCGGTTTGCACGAGCTGGTCGAGTGCGGAGGTGATTTCGTCGCAGATGATGAGTTGCGGTTTCGCCGCGATGGCCCGTGCGATCGCGACACGCTGCTTTTCGCCGCCGGACAGCTCGCCGGGCCGCCGCGCGAGGTATTGGTCGCTCAGACCCACCATGTCCAGCAGTTCGCGGACCTCGCGCCGCGCGATGTCGCCGCTCGCGTGCCGATACAGGCGGAGCGGCCGGCCGACGATCTTCTCCACCGTGTGCCGTGGGTTGAGCGACGAGTCCGCGGATTGGTAGATCATCTGAATGGCCCGCAGCGTCGAGCGATCGCGCTGGCGAATATGGCTCGGCAGGATGGCACCGCCGAAGCTGATCGAGCCGCCGACCGGCCGCAGCAACCCCGCCACCACGCGCGCCAAGGTGGTCTTGCCCGAGCCGGATTCGCCGACCACGGCAACGGTATGACCGCGCCGGATGTCGATGGAGACATCGCGCAGTACCGTCAGCGTGCCGTAGCTCGCCGTCAGCCTGGCGATGCGCATGATCGGCGCGGCAACGGGTTCGGCGATCGGCGCGGCAGGTTTACTGAGCTCGCGCACGGCCCAAAGCGACCGCGTGTATGCCTCGGCCGGAGCGCGCAGCATCTCGCTTGTCGGTGCCTGTTCGATCGTCACGCCATCCTTGAGAACCATGATCCGATCGGCCACCTGCGACACCAGCCCCAGATCGTGGGAGATGTAGATGGCCGCTGTTGCCCGCGTGCGTATCATCGCCCGCGCCGCGGCCAGCACTTCGATCTGCGTGGTGACATCAAGCGCCGTTGTCGGCTCGTCGAATACGATGAGGTCCGGCTCCGACATCATCGCCATCGCGATCATGGCCCGCTGCAACTGGCCCCCCGACACCTGATGCGGAAAGCGCTCGCCGAAACGCTCGGGATCGGGCAGCCGCAGCTGTCGATAGAGAAAAATCGCCCGCGCTCTGGCGTCCGACCCGCTCATCAGGCCGTGCATCCGAACGCTTTCGATCGCCTGATCGATCAGACGATGCGCCGGATTGAACGATTCCGCGGCACTTTGCGCGACATAGGCCATGCGCCGGCCGCGCAGCCGCTCACGTACCGCTTCCGCCGCTGCGGTAAGATCGATTCCGTCGAATACGACCGATCCTCCCGCGATCCGGCAATTGGCCCGCACGATCCCGATCGCGGCGAGGCCGATCGTTGATTTGCCGGCCCCGGATTCACCGATCAGGCCCAGAACTTCACCGCGCGCCACGCCGAGGGTGATGTTGCGCACGATCGGGATCCGCCGTCCGCCGCCGTCGCCGTCGATGCTCAGATCGCGGATGGCGAGGAGCGGCGCTGCCGCCGCGCTGCTACCCGCCATCCCGGCTGCCCGCCCTCGCCTGCAGATACCAATCGACCAGCATATTGACACCGACTGTCAGCACCGCGATGGCCGCCGCCGGCAGCAGCGGCGTCGGATCGCCGTAAGTGATCAGCGTCGCGTTCTCCCGCACCATCGATCCCCAGTCCGCGGTCGGTGGCTGGATGCCCAGGCCGAGGAACGACAACGCCGAGATCGTCAAAAACACGAAACAGAAGCGCAAGCCGAATTCCGCCACCAGCGTCGGCACGATGTTCGGGGCAATCTCGTGCAGCAGGATCCAGCCTTTCGCCTCTCCGCGCAGTTGCGCGGCTTCGATATACTCCATGACGACGACGTTCATCGCCGACGAGCGCGCCAGTCGGTAAACGCGTGTGGCATCCAGCAGCGCGATGATCAGCACCAGATTGGGAATCGAGGTGCCGAAGATCGCCAGCAGAACGAGTGCGAATATCAGTTGCGGGATCGCCATCAGCACATCGACCGCGCGCGAGAGCAACATATCCAGCCAGCCTCGCGACAGTGCGGCCAGTATGCCGAGCGCGCCGCCCGCGAGGAACGCCAGCAGCGTCGTGACCAGGGCAATGCCGAGCGAGTTCCGCGCGCCGAAGATCAGCCGGCTCAACATGTCGCGGCCAAGCTGGTCGGTGCCGAGCAGGAATTTCGCGCTCCACGGATCGTACGGCTCGGGCGAGACGATCTCGGCCTGGCCATACGGGGCGAGCTGGCCCGCGAACAGCGCGGCGAAGACAAAGGCGGCAACGACCAATCCGGCGATCCACACCCGAACCGGGACGTCGCGCAGGCCGCGTGACCAATCGCGCCGGATTGCGCCAGTACGCGCATCCATCATCGCGGATACAGCAGTTTCGGGTTTGCCATGATTGAGACGATGTCGGCGAGCATGTTCAGAAGGATATAGGTGGCCGCGAAAATAATCGCGCATGCCTGCACGACCGGAATGTCGCGCGTGCGCACCGCGTCCACCATCGTGTGGCCGATGCCTGGATAGACGAACACGGTCTCCACGACGACGACGCCGACCACGAGATACGACAGGTTCAGCGCGACCACATTGGCGATCGGTGCGAGCGCGTTGGGCAGCGCGTGGCGCAGGATGATGCGCGGCCGCGAAATTCCCTTGCAGCGGGCCATTTCAATGTAGGGGTGGCCGAGCGTGCCGATGATCGCCGCGCGCGTCATGCGCATCATATGCGCGGTGATCACCAGTGTCAGCGTCAGCACCGGCAGCGCAATTCGCTGCAGCACTTCCACGCCACCCATGCCGGGATCGATGCTGGCAAGACTGAAGAACACGCGAAATTTGACGGCAAACACCAGCATCAGCAGATAGGCCATCAGAAATTCCGGGCAGGAGATCGTCGTCAGCGTTACCGTGTTGGCAATCCGATCGACCCAGCCATCGCGCCACAGCGCGGTAACGATGCCGAGACCGACCGCGAGCGGCACGGCGAGGAGCGCCGTCAGTCCGGCGAGAAACAGCGTGTTGTGCAATCGCAGGCCGATCAGGCCGGCGACCGTGCGTACCTCGCCGTCGCCGGAAGCAAAGGACGTGCCGAGATCGCCATGCATGATTGCCCAGAGCCATGTCAGGTAGCGCGCATAGACCGGCTGATCAAGGTGGAGGTGGCGGCGCAACTGCTCGACCGCGTCCGGGGTCGCCGACTGGCCAAGGATTTCGCTCGCGAAGTCGCCCGGCAGCAGACTGACGGTGAAGAAGATCAGCGACGACACCGCCAGCAGCGTGACGATCCCCAGCGCCACTCGGCCCAGCACGATCCTGGCAAGCGCGCTCCACATGCCCGGCCCTCCCGTCGCCTCGCCGCGCCGCCCGTCGACGATCAATGCCCGGTCGGGCGGGCGCTCCCGCTTCAGGCCATCCACCAGCGCTCCGACATCCTGCCATTGTCGCTGGGATAGATGCCGCCGACCTCGCCGAAGCCGATTTTCCTGGAGACGCCGTTGATATAGTTGGTGAAGGCGACGATGATCATGCCGCCCTCGTCGTGCACGATCTGCTGCATCTCGGCGTAGATCGCTGCCCGCTTGGCATCGCTGGCCTCGATCCGTCCCTGTTTGAGCAGGTCGTTGAACCGCTGGCTGCGAAACTTGGTGTCGTTCCACGGCGCATCAGCGGCCATCGTGGTGGCATACAGCCAATCGACGGTGGCGCGGCCGTACCAATCGACCGCGACGAAGGACTTCGTCCGCCAGACCTTGGACCAGTAGCCGTCATCAGGTTCGCGGATGATGTTGATGGTGATCCCAGCCTTGGCGGCCTGCTCCTTGAACAGCACGGCCGCATTGGTGGCGCCGGGAAACCCGACTTCGGACACCGACAGGTCAGCCGACACCGATGGACAGGCCGGCACGCTTGAGGTGGTACTTCGCCTTGTCGACATCGTAGGCGTATTGCGGCTTTGGATCGATCGCGAACTTCAGCGAGGAAGCGACGTTGTTGTCGTTGCCGAGCTTCGCGGTGCCGAGGAACACCTTGGTCAGGATCTCCTCGCGGTCGATGGCGTATTTCAGGGCAAGGCGAACGTCGAGGTTGTCGTAGGGCGCAACCTGAGTGTTCATGTCGAACGAGAAGTGGCGGGGACTGGCGATGTTCTGCACCACGACGTCGGGATTGCGCTTGAGCATGCCCAGCGTCTTGATGTCGCAGTTGGCGATGTAGTGCACCTCGCCGGTGATCAGGGCGTTGGTGCGTGCCACCACATCGGCAATCGCCAGGAATTCGACTTCGTCGAAATGCGGCTTGTTGGGCTTGTGATAGTTGCGGTTGCGCCGCATCTTCGCAGAGGTACCCGGCGTGAATCGCTCCATCACGAACGGTCCGGTGCCGACCGGCGCACTCAGATCGATGTCGCCGCCCGCTTTGGCCGGCATGATCGGCAGATGATAGTCGGCCATCATGTAGGGAAAGTCGGGATTGCTTTGTTTAAGCGTGAAGACCACAGCGTGCGGCCCATCGGCCTGGACATCGGCAACCTGGGCGAGCACAGCCTTTGCACCGGACTTCGAACCAGGGCCCATATGATGGCGAATCGACTCGACTACGTCCGCGGTGGTCAGGGTCTTGCCGTTATGAAAGGTCACACCCTTGCGCAGTTGGAACGCCCATTTCTTGCTCGAGTTGCTCGCCTCGTAACTTTCGGCGAGGTCGCCGGCGACCGACCGGTCCGGCAAAATTTCGGTCAGGTTGTTGCACATCGCGCCGCCGAGTGCCGTGAGCGTGAAGGTGCCGGGCCATGTTGCCGGGTCGAGCGAGTTGGTCTGCGACCCGTCGGCGAAGCCGAAGCGGGCGAAGCCGCCCTGCGTCGGCGTCACCGCTTGCGCAGCACCGGTCAGTGCCGCCGGCATGAGCACGGCGGTTGCGCCCAACGCCGCGGCGCGACCCAGCCACTCGCGGCGGGTGATGCGGCCGGCAGCGAATTGCCTCTGCCAGTATTCCCACTCGGACATCTTGCTCCGCTCCTTTGCTGCTTTGTTCAGCGCTGCGGCGTTCACAGCCGCAGAAACGCATTGGCATTCCGATACAGCCACTTGTCCCGGATCTCGTGCGACAATCCCAGGTCGTCGATTTCCCGCAAAGCCTGGAACGGCGATAGCCTGGGAAAGCCTGACCCGAAGATGATCTTGTCCTGCAGCAGGGTTCGGCCGTATTGCAGCAGCGGTTCGTAGCCGGAGTTCGGCACCGCCAGCAGTTTCGGCTTGACGAACACCAGCCCGATCATGAGGTTGGGATGTTTCCACGCGACGCCGATCAACTCGTGAACCCACGGCCAGCCCGGCGGAGCGGCGCAGACGCGCAGCTCGGGGAAATGTACCATGACCTCGTCGAGCAGATAGGGCTGGCCGTACGCCATCGTGGTGTGCGTGGAGAAATTGATCCCGCAATGGATGTTCACAGGAATGTCCAGCTCGACGCACTTGGCATAGAGCGGGTACATCAGTTTGTCGTTGATCGCCAGCTTGTGCTCGAAGCACTGCAGATTGAGGCCGCGCAACCCGAGTTCCTTGACGGCATGCTCAAGCTCGCGGACGGCGTTCATGCCTTTGTGCGGATCGACGCCGGCGAAGCCGATGTAGCGCGCGCCATGATCGCGGCAGAATGCCGCCACCGTCTCGTTCGCGAGCTTCACCCCGAACGTCGATTCCAGATCGCGCGCCTTGACGACGACGTGCTGCGCATCGAGTTCGTCGTAGGTGGCCAGATACTGCGCCAGCGCATCCGCGGATTGCGGCGCGTCGGATGCAGGCTGGGCGTAGATGCGGTCGTAGTTCTGCAGATGTGCCGCCTGCGCCAACACGGCTTCCGCAATCGGCGGTTTGCTCGAATAGTCGATCAGACGCCGCGCCGCGTTGCCGTTGGACGGTGAGGCGGTCATCGCGCCGTCCTCCTTGCTGCGCCGCGTCGCGCGTCGCGCAGCACCTCGCGCGCCGCATTGTGGCCCGGGACGCCGGTGACGCCGCCACCCGGATGCGCCGAGGAGCCGCACAGATAGAGCTTGCCGACTGGCGTGCGGTAATCGGCGAAGCCGCCGGCGGGACGTCGCAGAAACGCCTGGTCGATCGTCAGATCGCCATGGTGCACGTGGCCGTTCGGCAGGTCAAAGCGCCGCTCCAGATCGAGCGGCGTTAGGATCTCTTTGTGCACGACGCTTTGCCGGAAGCCGGGTGCGTATGTTTCCACGGTATGCAGGACGGTGTCCAGAAGGTCGTCCTTGGCGTCGGACCAGTCGCGGCCGGACAGTTGGTAGGCGGCGTGGCCGCCGAAGATCGTCACCAGATGCATGTTCGGCGGCGCGAGCGTGTCGTCGAACACGCTCGGCACCATCACCGTCAGGAACGGCTGACGGGAGAAACCGCCGATCTTGGCGTCGTCGAACGCCTGTTCGAGATAGGCCACGCTCGGGCCGATGCGGACGATGCCGGGAAACTCGAAGCCGCGCCGCTCCGCAGAGAAGGCGGTGTAGCGCGGCAGGGCGGTGACGGCCAGATGCACCTTGAAGACGGACGACCTGGTGCGGATGTTGGCGATGGTGCGCCGGAACGGCTCGGGTGTGGCATCCGCGCCGAGCAGTCGCAGGAAAGTGGTCTTCGCGTTGGCGTTCGAGATGACGCAGGCGGCGGCGAGCTTTTCGCCGGAGGCGAGTTCCACGCCGGTCGCCTGCCCGTCCGCGACGAGGATGCGACGCACTTCGGCGTCGGTGCGCACTGCCAGGCCGTGGCTGGCGCCGGCGCGGGCGATGGCGCCGGTGATGCTGCCCATGCCGCCGCGCATGAAGCCCCAGCCGCCGGCGCTCGTCGCATTGTCGCGCAGCAGCGGGCGCAGCGCGGCGAAGGCGGTCGCCGGCATCCGCATCGAGGCGTTGGTGCCGCTGCCGCCGACGTAATAGCCGAGAGCGGCGATCACCTCGTCCGATTCGAACCACTTGGCCAGATAGTCGTACGCGCTCATTGTCAGCACGTCGAAGATGTCGTAGAAGAGCGGCGCGTATTTCCGATATTTCAGCAGGAACCGGGCGGTCCTCAGCAAGTCAACAAGCCGGGTCGAGGCCACGTCGATCGGGGTTTCCCAGATGATCTCGCGCATGACGGGCATCAGGCGTTGCAATTCGGCGCGATAGCCGGGATACGCCGCGGCGTCCCTGGCGGAAAACTTGGCGAACTCGGCGCAGAGTTTCTGCTCATCCTCCCAGAAGACGATCGAACGGCCGTCGGGAAACGGCATGAAGGTCGGGGTCGGCTTCAGCGGTTCGTAGCCGAACGCCTGCAGGTTAAGGTCGAGCACGATTTTCGGCTGCAACAGCGACATCAGGTAGGCGCCGGTGGACACCTTGAAGCCGGGCCAGGGTTCCTCGGTGACACAGGCACCGCCAACGATCGCGCGGCGCTCCAGCACGAGCGCGCGCAGCCCGGCCTTGGCGAGATAGGCGCCGCAGACGAGGCCGTTGTGGCCGCCGCCGACGATGATGGCGTCATACATGGCGAGCGCCGTCCTGCGGGCTGGCCGGATGCGATGCGCCGGCGCGGTCATAGATGGCGGCGTCCGGCGCGTCGGGTTCGTCGATGAGCAGATGCTTGGCGATCTTCGACGATCCGGTCTTCGGCAGCACCGACCGGCTCTGGAAATAGCGCGGAATCTTGAACGGGGCGAGATTGCGGCGGCAATGTTCGATCAGGTCAGCGAGGTCGCGCGCCTGCCCGGCAACCCCCTCCCGCCAGACGATCAGCGCCTTGATCTCCTCGCCGCGCACGGCGTCCTTGACCGGGACGACGGCTGCTTCGGCGACGCCGGGGTGGGCGGTCAGCACCGCCTCCACTTCGCGCGCGGCAATGTTCTCGCCGCTGCGGCGGATCATGTCCTTGATGCGGCCGACGATGGAGAAGTAGCCGTGCTCGTCCATGCGGAACAGGTCGCCGGTGCGGAACCAGTCACCGTGAAAGGCGGCCCGCGTCGCGTCCGGCCGGTTGTAGTAGCCTTGCAGAATGCCAGGGCCGCGCACCAGCAATTCGCCGACCGTGCCGGGCGGAACGGTGACGCCATGTTCGTCGGCAACCCGGCATTCGCGGAACGGGCAGGGGATGCCGCAAGCGCCCGAGCCGATCATGTCGGTGGACTCGATCGGCATGTACAGGGCCGGCCCGATCTCGGTCATGCCGAAGGCTTCGCGTGCACACAGATCGAACCGCGCCTCGATCTCGCGATGCAGATGCGGCGGGACGCCGTACACATTGGCGCGCACGACCGCGTTCTGGCGGTCGCGCGGATCGACGGGCTGCTTCATCGTCAGCACCGGCAACAGGCAGAATTCGATCTCGTAGGTGCGCAGCCAGTGCAGGAAGCGCGACGCGCTCTGGCGCAGCGCGACGTGCAGGGTGGCGCGCTGGTACAGCGCCATCAGCAGCAGCCATTGGGGGTCCATGTAGTAGAATGGCGTGGACACGAGGATGCTGCGGTATCTGCGGCCGTCGCGGAACGCGTTGACCTTGCCGGCGCCGAGCCAGTAGCGCTGCGACAGCATGCAGCCTTTCGGGAATCCGGTGGTGCCCGAGGTGTACTGGATGTTGAGCAGATTGTCGTGGCCGACATCGGCCACCGGCTCGAACGCTGCGCCGTCGCCTTCCATCAGGCGGGCGAGCGAGACGTAGCCCGCAGGCGAATCGCCGGCGACGATGATGCGTCCGGCGGCAAGCGCGATCCGCCCGTCGGCGGCGGTCCGTTCGACCACGGCGAGGCAGGCCGGGTCGGTGACCAAAAACGTCGCCTCGCTGTCACCGACGACGCAGGCGATTTCGCGTTCGCTGTAGCCGGTGTTCAGCGGCACCATGACCGCGCCGAGCACGCCGATGCTGAGCCAGGTCAGCGGCATCGCCGCGATGTTCGGCAGCATCACTGCGACATGCGTGCCCTTGCCGATGCCGAGCCGCGCGAGGCCGGCGGCAAGGGCGAAGACGCGCGGTTCGAGTGCGGCGTAGGTCAGCGTTTCGCCGCTGTCGATGAAGTGCCAGACAAGCCTGCTGCCGCCGGCACGCGAGGCCTCGCGCACCAGTTGCGCGATATTGGCGGGCAGCGGCTCCGCCTCGATGCGCGCGCGTCGGACCGCGGCCGGCTCGACCGGGGCGGTCGCGACGCGCTCGCGCTTGCCGGTCACGCGGGCGAGCTAGCCGGCATACCAGACCGCCTTCCAATCGGTGTATTTTTCGATGGCGTGCAAGGATTTGTCCCGGCCGTGGCCCGATTGCTTGAACCCGCCGAACGGCACCGCCATGTTGCCGCGGTCGAAGCAGTTCACCCACACCACGCCGGCGCGGATCGCCTTGGCCGCGCGCTGCGCCTTGCGGATATCGTTGGTCCAGACGCCGGCGGCGAGCCCGTAGATGGTGTCGTTGGCGACGGTCAGCGCGTCGTCGAGGCTCTTGACCGAAATGGTCGAGAGCACGGGCCCGAAGATCTCCTCGCGGGCGATCGTCATATCGTTGCGCACTCCGTCGAACACGGTCGGCTGCACGAAATAGCCGCCGGTCTCCGGCAGCGCAGCGGCACCGCCGATGGCGACCGTTGCGCCCGCCTGCTTGCCGGAGTCGATGTAGGACAGCACCCGCTCGAACTGCTCGCGGCTGACCAGCGGACCGATCTTGGTGTCCGCGTCGAACGGGTCGCCCTGCCGCAATGCCGCCGCGTGCTGCACGATGCGCTCCAGCAGGCGATCCTTGATCGTCTCCTCGACCACCAGCCGGGACCCGGCGTTGCAGACCTGTCCGGCGTTGGCGAAGATGCCGGCGGCGACACCGGCGGCGGCGGCGTCGAGGTCGCAGTCGGCCAGCACGACCTGCGGCGACTTGCCGCCGAGTTCGAGGCTGACGCGCTTGGCGTTGCTCTCGCCGGCGTAGCGCATGAACAGCTTGCCGACCTCGGTCGAGCCGGTGAAGGTCAGGCAATCGACGTCCATGTGCCGCCCCAGCGCCTGCCCGGCGGTCTCGCCGTAACCGGGCAGCACGTTCAACACCCCCGGCGGCAGCCCCGCCTCCACCGCAAGCGCCGCCACGCGCAGTGCCGTGTAGGGCGACTGCTCGGCCGGCTTCAGCACCACCGAGTTGCCGGCTGCGAGGGCGGGGCCGAGCTTCCAGGCGGCCATCGACAGCGGGTAGTTCCACGGCACCACCGCGCCGACCACGCCGAGCGGTTCGCGCGTGACCACGGCCATGATGTCGTGCGGCGTCGGCCCGACCTCGCCATAGATCTTGTCGATCGCCTCGCCGAACCAGCCGATGCAGGCGGCGGCCGAGGGGATGTCGCCGTTGCGTGCGTTCAGCAGCGGCTTGCCGACATTCAGCGTCTCCAGCGTCGCCAGTTCGTCGCGCTGGGCGAGGATCAGGTCCGACAGCCGGAGCAGCACCTTGCGCCGGTCCTGTGGCGCCATGCGCGACCAGTCGCCGGATTCGAACGCTTTGCGCGCGGAGCGGACGGCGATGTCCACGTCCATCGCGTCGCAGGCGGCGACGTGGCCGATCGGCTTGCCGTCGCCGGGGAAGATGCACGGCAGCGTGGCGCCGTCGGCGGCGTCCACGTATGCGCCGTCGATGAACGCCCGCGTCGGCAGGACGACGCCCCGCGATTGTGCCGGAGACAGCGGCGATGACGCCTGCAATTGGTTCATTGTCGGCTCGCTCCGTCGCCGCCATGGCCGAGGCCGGCATGTCTGGCGGTCGCTGCGCATAGCTTATGGGCTAGCGGGTCGGCGGATAATATTTTCGCGTCACTTGCAAACTTCCAAAAAGTTATGGATTTTCGGCAACGCGATTCCGATGGCGGGCGTGCGTCGACGCTCCGGGGTGGGGATGGCACTGCGATGCAGCTGAGCGGCATTTCCTGGGCGCGCAAGGAGCGATGCGGGCGTCTCGGCTCCGCCGGGCATCGGCGGGCCGATCCAGCGCGGCGGCGCCGGTGATCAACGTCCGGCATCTTGCGGTATTCCGCGCCGTGATGAAGTCCGGCAGCGTCTCCGCGGCCGCCCGCATCCTCAACGTCTCGCAACCGGCGGTGACGAAGACGCTGCAGCAGATCGAGGGCCGCATCGGCGTGCCGCTGTTCCGCCGCGTCCGCGGGCGGCTGCACGCGACCGCGGAAAGCCTGTTGCTGATGCCGAAGATCGATCAGGTGTTCGGCGCCGTCGAGGAGGTGGAGCGGCTTGCCGAAGGCATCTCCGGCGGCAATATCGGCCGGATCGCCATTGCCACCGTCTCGACGCTCAGTGCCGCGATCGCCGCCGCGTCGGTGTCGCGGCACAATCTGCGGCGGCCGAACGTGGTCATCCGCGTCGATGCCTATTCGACGCGACAGGTGATCGACGAGGTTGCCAACAACCAGGTCGATTTGGGTATCGTCGATACCGTGTTCGGCGAGAACCACTGGGCGCGTCAGGAACTCTGCGTCGCCAGGATCGGCTGCGTCATGCCGCAGGGCCACCGGCTGGCGTCGTACCGGCAGATCGAGCCGGAGGATCTGCGCGGCGAGGTACTGATCGCCTTCAACGAAAACACCGTCGTCGGCTGGCTGCTGCGCGAGCGGTTCCGGCAACTCGACAAGCCGATCGACATTGCCATCACGACGAACCAGTGCCTGATCGCGTGTTCCCTGGTGGCGAACGGCACCGGCTTGGCGCTGATCGATCCGTTCCTGCTGCTGTCGGACATGTTTCCCGCGTTGACCGTGGTGCCGATCGCGCCGGTCGTCGAACTGCGGCCGTGCATCGTCTTTCCACCGGCCAGGCCGCTCTCCATCGTCGCGCAGGATTTCGTCGCGACGGTCAAGGAAACGGTGAAGGATCTCGTTCCGACGTCGCCGCTGCTTCGCTTTTGACCCGGCCGCCGGGTGGTCGCGCGACGTGACGCTGGCAGCCCTGCGGCTCCCCAAGGGCGCGCAATTCATCTATGACTGCGACCCGAACATCCCCTGGCACCACGCCGGCGAGCGCATCTCCTCCTGCCCGGGCTATTGCCGCAAAAGCCCCGGCACGTCCTCGATGAGCCTGGCCACACGGACGCCTGCCGCGGCGAACGCCGCCATCTTGCCCTCGTACGAGCCGCGGTTGCCCAGCACCATGGCGCCGGCATGGCCGATGTTCGTCCCCGGCGGGATGGTGCGCCCGGCGACGAACGCGACCACGGGCTTGCGGCAGTGGCGGGCCACGTACTCCGCCGCGCGTTCCTCCTCGGTGCCGCCGACTTCCCCGATCAGCAGCATGGCGTCGGTTTCCGGATCGGCCTCGAACATCTCCAGGCAATCGCGAAAGCCCGTGCCGCGAATTTCGTCCCCGCCAATGCCCACGACGGTGCTGGCACCCAGGCCGGCCCGCTTCATCTCGGCGAGGATCGCGTAGCTCAGCGTCCCGCTTTTCGCCATGACGCCGATCCTGCCGGGCGCGCAGACTTCGTCGCAATAGAAGCCCACCTTCGCCTTCCCCGGTGAGATCACGCCGCTGCAATTCGGGCCGATCAGGCGCGTGCCGGTCTCGCGAATGCGGCGCATGATCATCACCATGTCATGCACGGGGGCCCATTCGGCCACGCAGACGATCTTGCGGATATCCGCGTCGACGGCCTCGAAGATGGCGTCCTTCAACCGCGGCGCGGCGACGTAGATGACCGAGAGTTCGACGCCGGTCGCTGTGGCCTCGCGTACGGTATTGAAGACGGGCACCGGACCGATGCTGCTGCCGCCCCGGCCGGGCGCGATGCCGGCGACGAGCTTTGTGCCGTAGCTCAGCATCTCCTGCGCCTGGAACCGGCCCATCGCGCCGGTGATGCCCTGGATGCAGACGCGCGTGTCACGGTCGACAAGGATGGCCATGGCTCAGCCCCTCGCCAGCCGCGGCGGCCGCGCGCACAGCGTCGCCGAGTTTTTCGAACGGCGGGTAGCCGGCATCGCGCATGATCTCGCGGGCCCTCGCGCTCCGGTTGCCCTGGAAGTGCACGAACATGGGCTTGAGATCCGACCGCTCGCGCGCGCCGAGCACCCTGGCGAGCGCCTCCGCGATCAAATCGACCCGAACGCCGCAGGCGGTGAAATTGACGAGCAGCGAGCGGACCGAGGGCATGGCCTGAAAATGCTCCAGCACAAGGTGCAGCCCCGCCTCCGTGTGCCCGCCGAGCACCGCGTAGTCCAGATCGACGAAGGCCGCGAGCTTGCTGCCCTCATCCGCGACCCAATCCATGATGGTGACGCCGCATCCCGCCCCTGACCCGATCAGCCCGACCGCGCCGCCGAGGGGAATGTACTGGATTTCGAGCTCCCGCATTCGCCTGGCGATCCCGTCGTTCGCATCGATCGCCTTGCGCCCCGCGAAACGCGGCTGGCGGAACAGCGCGCCGTCGTCGATCACCACGCGGGCGTCGAGCGCGATCAACGTGCCGTCGTCGAGTTCGGCCAGGGGGTTGATCTCGGCAAGCGTCGCGTCCTGCGCCCTAAACAAGCGCGTCAGTCGGGAGCAAATATCGGTAAACCTGACCCAGAGCGCCGGGTCGATCGAGAGCTCACCGAGCGCCGTCCGCAGGCGGTGTTCTACGAGGCCGTACACCGGATCGAGCGCCACCGTGGCGAATTCCTTGCGGTCGGCGCCGTAATAGGATTCGACATCGACGCCGCCGCGCGCGCCGATCAGCAAAAACTGGTCGTCTCCGTTGAAGATGATCGCGAGATAGTATTCGCGTCGCACAGTTTGCCGCTCCTCGATGAGCAGCCGCTCGATGGGGAATCCCTTGATTTCCGTTGCGAACAGCCAGGCAACCGCGGCATCCAGCTCGGCTGGCGAGGCGGTCTTGAGAATCCCGCCGGCTTTGCCGCGCCCGCCCGCAGGAATTTGCGCCTTGACGACTGCGGGAAGCGGTATCGACGAGAGCACCGCGCGCGCCACGTCGGTCTTCCCGAGCAACTTCCCGTTCGGCGTCGGAACGCCGTACTCGCGGAGAAGCTCTTTTCCTTCATGTTCGAGGAGAAGCATGGATTGCGAAAACCCTCTTTTGCCGTTCTTGCCTTACGGACGCATCGCGCTCTGCAGGCCGACACACCGGTCAATCAGCAGCACCAGCAACGTGGAGACAAAAATCGACACCGCGGCCGCCACGATCACGATCGGAGTGAGCGAATATTCCATGTAGTTGTAGACGAGCACCGGCAACGTATAGGTCCCGGTCGCGGAGAGGAATATGCTGACCTCGACGTTGATCCAGGACATGATCATGGCGAACAGCGCGGCCGCGAGCACGCCGCCCTTGATCGACGGCACGACCACCAGGACCAGGACCTCGACCTGATTGGCGCCGAGATCCGCGGCCGCCTCTTCGATACGCGGACTGACCGTGGTGAGGGCCGCGCCGACGGTTCGCACCACATAAGGCAGCACGATGACCGTATGCGCGGCGATCAGTCCGAACAGCGTGTTGGACACTCCCCACAACGAATATAATTGCAGCAGCCCGACGCCCACGATGATCTGAGGCACCATCAGCGGGGAGAGGAAGATCGCGGCGAGCAAGCCGCGGCCGAGGAACCGCCGCCGCACGAGCACGTAGGAGGCTGAAACCCCCAGCAGCGTCGCCGCAACCGACGCGCCAAGTGCCACCTCCGCGCTCATCACGAAGGCCGAGACGAAGTCGGGCGTCGTGAAGAAGCTATGATACCATTTCAGGCCGAAACCGGGCGGCGGAAAGATCACGAAATCCGCGGAAGAAAACGACACGATCACGAGGACGATCATCGGCGCGAGCAGCACGAAAAGGATCGCCGTCGCGATCGCGCCGAGGGCCGTCTGGCCAGTCCGGCCGATACCGGAGGTGTTGACCGGCGCCGTCGCGCGCCGCCGCTTGATCGGCAGGGCCGCGCTCATCCTCGCCCTCCGCTCCCCTGCCCGATCGTCATGCGGCGGCCCACCAGGCTCCCGTAGGCAAATATGACGAGCCCGGTGACGAGGAGGAGCATGGACGCGAGCGCCGAGCCAAGCTGCCAGTTCCAGCTTTGCAGGAACTGCTCGAAGATCAGCGAGGCGAACATCTTGATGCGCCCGCCGCCGAGAATCCCCGGGATCACATAGGAGCTCAAGCAAAGCGTGAACACGAGGATTGCCGCGGCGCTCACGCCGGGTAGGCTCAGCGGCAACGTGACCCGCAGGTAGGTCTGGAGCGGCGAGGCGCCCAAATCCCGCGCGGCCTCTTCCAAGCGCCCGTCGAGGTTTTCGAGCACCGCCGAGATCGTCAGCACGGCGAAGGGAACCATCGTGTAGACCAGCCCGGTCAAGACGGCGCCTTCGGAATAGAGCATGCGCATCGGTTCGTCGAGGAGACCCAGCTTCAGCAGCGCGGTGTTCAGCACGCCCCTGTTGCCGAGGATCATCATCCAGGCAATCGCGCGGATCACGGCGCTGGTGAACAGCGGCGCCAGTACGATCATGTAGATGTACCGCTTGTACCGGGATCCGGAGAGCCGCGTGGCGTAGAACGCGATCAGGTATCCGAGCGAGATGCAGATGACGGTGCCGATGACCGACAGCAAGATCGAGCGCCACAGCACGTACGCGTAATAGGGCGTGGTCAGCACGGTCCGGTATGCGGCAGCGGAAAACCGTCCGCCGCTGACAAAACCCTCGCCCAGCAGGAGCGACACGGGTACCACGAAGAAGATCAGCACCACGCCGGTGGCCGGCAGCACGAGCCAGATCCTGCCAGGGGCGCGGAGAAGGCTGCCCGCTTTGCGCATGATCGGGCGCGGCGGGGCCGACGCCGGCGCTTCAGCCTTCACCGCCGTCCTCGCTGACGATCGAGCCCTGGCTCGCCTGCCAGCCGACGAAGGCCGGCATGCCCGGCTGCATCGAATCGAAGGTGGCGCGGTCGGCGCCGCGCACGGCGAGCATGCTGCCGCGGCCCGCCTTGACAAAAATGGTCGGCGCGGTTCCGGAAAAGATCTTCGTCTCGATCACACAAGGCAGGACGTTGTCCCGCTGCGGCGCATGCGCGCTTACCTCGATGTCCTCCGGCCGGATCGCGAGAAGAACCGTCGCATCCGCCAGCACCCCGCCGCTCAGCGAGCGCGCCCGGATCGCGAAACCACCCACCTCAAGCGTCAGCTCGGCGCCTGAACGGTGGACCTCGCCCCGCAGGATGTTCGCTTCCCCAAGAAACTTCGCCACGAATTCCGAGCGCGGATTGTCGTAGACCTCCCGCGCCCCGCCGAATTGCAGAACGCGCCCGTGGTTCATGACCGCGATCCGATCCGAAAGCGCGAGGGCCTCCTCCTGGTCGTGGGTAACGTAGATGAAAGAAATGCCGAGTTCCCGTTGCAAGGACTTGAGCTCCAGTTGCATGCGCTTGCGGAGCTTGAGGTCGAGCGCCGCGAGCGGTTCGTCCAGCAGAAGGACCTTCGGTCGGTTGACGAGCGCCCGCGCCAGGGCGACGCGCTGCTGCTGGCCGCCGCTCAATTGCGCCGGATACCGCGCGCTCAGCTCGCGGAGGCTCACGAGATCGAGGAACTGCTCCACGAGTTGGCTGATCTCGCCCCGGGGCATTCGCTTCCGCCGGAGGCCGAACGCAACGTTCTCGTACACGTTGAGATGGGGAAAGAGCGCGTAGCTCTGGAAAACCAGATTGACCGGACGCCGGTGGGGCGGCACGTGCGTCACGTCCGCGCCGTCGAGCAGGATCGAGCCGGCGTCCGGCGGCTCGAACCCCGCCACGATCCTGAGCAGCGTGCTTTTCCCGCACCCGCTCGGCCCTAACAGAGAAACGAACTCGCCCTTCTCGACGGTCAGGGAGACATTGTTCACGGCCAGCACATCGCCGAAGTGCTTCGAGACTGCTGTCAGGCAGACGACGCTGCTTCCCATCGTCAACCGCCCGGTCGCCATGTCCCACCTGAGGTCGAGTGATCCACGACTATTTCGTCACGTCCTTGTTCCACCGCGCGATCCACGCTGCGCGGTGGTCCAGGATGACGTTTCCATCCACCAACCGGAGGTCCTTGATCGAGCCGTGTGCGCCCCAGGGAAGCTTCTCCGCGACGTCGGCGGGGAGCTCGACCTTGGTGTTGACCGGCGCGGTCAGCAAGCGCTTCGTCAATTCCTCCTGTGCCGACTTGCCGAGCGCAAAGTTAATGAACTTCTCCGCAAGTTCCTTGTGCTTGGTGCCCCCGACGATGTGCATCCGGATGTCCTGCCCGATCACGCCTTCTTTTGGCACGACAAACCGGATCGGCAGGCCCTGGGCCTGGAGTTGCCAAACATTGGTCGAGGCGAGCGTCGCAACACCGACCTCTCCGCTCGCGAGCAGGTTGGCTCCCGCGGGCGAACCCGCGAAGAACACCGCACCCTGGGCCGAAAGCGTTTTCATCATATCGAACGCCGGGTCCATATTGGACGCTCCGCCGCCCTTCAGTTCCGCGATGGTGACCAGGAACGGGATGGCGATGGAGTTTTCCGGGCTGTAGATTGCCACCTTGCCTTTGTAATCCGGATTCGTCAGGTCAAACCAGGACACCGGCGCCTGCTTGATGGCATGCGTATCGTAGGCCAGGCCGATGGCCCAATAGGTAAGCGCCACGGCCATGATGTTGCCGCTCGCGTCCTTGATGAACGCCTGCGGGATCACGTCCGGCATGTTGGTGAGCGGAGCCGGCGAGACAGCGTCGAACAGCCCGTCGCGGATGCCAAGGTCGGAAACGCCGCGGTCGATGAAGACAACGTCGAACTGCGGATTGCCCGTCTGCTCGCGAACCTTGGCGAGGGTCACCGCCGAGATGCCCTCCTCGCTCTTCATGCTCACGCCGAACTTCTGCCCGAAGGGCTTGATGATCGCTTGCCTGAACGATTCCGCCCAGATGCCGCCCGACAGGCCACCAATCGAGAGGGCCTGCTGCGCTGCGGCCTGACCGCAAAATCCCGCCAGCGCGGCAAGACCGGCAAGCACGCCGATCAGCCGGTTCCGTTTCCTGGTCATAACCCTTCTCCCCTTCATGCTGCGCCTGTGCCGGCAGAACGCCGCCGCTACGCCGGTGCCACCAGGCGCTGGTTGAAGCGACGGCCGAACAATCCGGACGCAATGTTGTTGAGCTGGACCTCCACGGTTCCGCCGGCGATGGCCCAGGCGCGCGCGTCGCGCACCATGCGCTCGAGCGGGCATTCGCGCAGATAGCCGAGCCCTCCGAAGATCTGCAGCGCCTCGTTGGTCACGCGGATCGCCATCTCGTTGGAATAGGCCTTCGCCATCGAGGATTCGAGCATCGTCGGAAAGCCCTGAGCTGCATTGCTGACCGCGCGATGGACGAGCAGCCGCGCCGCGTCCACCTCCATCGCCATCCTGGCAAATTTCCACTGCAGTCCCTGGAACTCGCAGAGCAGGCGGCCGAACTGCGTGCGTTCCTTGGCGTAAGCGATGGCTTCGTCGAGCGCGCCCGCGGCGATCCCGACCGCCATCGTGGCATTGCCGCAGCGCTCAAGGTTGAACGCCTCCATCAGCTTGGTGAAATCGCCCGGCTGGATGACGACGTTCTCCTTCGGGACGCGGCAGTTCTCGAAGATCAGGTCCGCCTGCGCGCAGCCGCGCAGACCCATCTTCTTGCGCGGCGTGCCGATGGTAAATCCGGGAGCACCCTTCTCCACGATCACGCCGCCGATCGACTTGGCGCTGGGCCGGTCATCGAACTTGACGTAGACGAGGAACGCGTTTTGCGTGCTGACATCCTCGACGTAGGCTTTGCGGCCGTTGAGCACCACGGAATTGCCATCGAACTCGGCCCTGCCCAGCATGTCCGTGGCGCCCGAGCCGGCATGCCGCTCGGAAATCGCAATCCCCATAAGGATGTCGCCCGTCGCGGCACGGCGCAGGTAACGCTCCCGCTGCTCGCCGGTGCCGAAATGCTGGATGACCTGGATGGGGCCGAGGATGCAGTCGAAGACCACCTCGGCGGTGTTCGCGCAGACCTTCGCCATCTCCTCGAGCACGACGATCGCCTCGACCGGGCCCAGCCCCTGGCCGCCGTATTGCCTGGGGATCAGCAACCCGAGAAAGCCGAGTTCCGCGGCACGGGCGACCATCGGCGCGGGAAAGGTCTCGTTCTCGTCCCAGAAGGCGGCCTGCGGCTTGAGCTCGTTCTGGGCAAACGTCCGGGCCTGTTCTTTCAGGGCGGCCTGTTGTTCTGTCAGACGGAAGTCCACGTTGGTTCTCCGGAGGATTTCTCAGTCTTGTGGGCGTCCTGGGCGACGGCGTGCGTACCGCCGGGTTGCGCGCGCGTTCTTCTGCCCGCGCTCGGGCAAAGCACCGTCCCCGCCTGCAATCCCGTCGAAGGCGCCCTGGTGGAAATCGCGGCCGCGCCGGACCGGCTCTTCGAGATAGGTGCCGTACCGCGCCCACAGTTCCTCATGCCGCCCGAGCGCGCTCGAGGTCTCCGCACGCAGGCACAGGGCCACACCGGTGATCAGGGAATTGATGACACTCAGCGCCGCGGCGCGCGATTCCAGGAACGACGGGAATTTCACCGCGACCGGCAGCGGAATGTCGGCCAGCTCGGCGATCGGGGAAATTTCCGAATCCGTGATCGCGATGACCGACACCCCGTTCTCGCGCGCATATTGCGTGACTTCGAGAATTCGCGCGGTGTACCGCTTGAAGCTGATGGCGATGCACACGTCGCCCGCGCGCATGCGCAGGAGCTGTTCGGGAAGATCGCCGATATTGGGCGACACCAACAGCGCCTGCCGCCCGATCAGGTTAAGATTGAAGACGAACTGATGGGCAACACCGTACGTGCTGCGAAATCCGGCGACGTGGATGGCCGGCGCGCTCGCGACGAGATGCACGGCCTTGTCGAACGCGGCTTCGCTGATCAGGCCGACGGTGCGCTCGATGCTCTCGATGTCCGCCCGCAGGCATTTGTGCAGGATCGACTGGCCGGTCAGCACGCTCGAGGTGCGCTTGAACTCCGTCACCTCGTTAATGTCCCTGTGCAGCGCCTTCCGCGCGAGCTCCTGCAGGTCCGTGTAGCCGCCGAGCCCGAGAAACTCCGCGAATCTGACGACCGTGGCCGAGCTCACGCCCGACTGCTCGCCGACCGCTGCCGCGGACGCAAAGGCGATCTGATACGGCTTTTCGAGCACGAGATCCGCGAGCCGCCGCTGCGCCCGGCTCATCTGCCGGTAGCGCTCCCGGATCGTGGCAAGCGCAAGTTCGATCGTCGCCAGACCGGCTTTTGCAACGCCTGTTTCATGTTGCCCTTGCATGCAACGCATGGTACATGGGCGCCGCAACCTGTCAAGCGGCGCCCGGCCGCGAACGCCGCCGGCGACCGCCGAAAGCAAGTCAATGAAGATTGCCCAGGCGCCATACGCGCGTCGGTATGCCGCATCGGCGACCGTCCCTCCCTATGGCGCGCTTTCCTACTGGCAGGCTTCGGCCGACCTGCGTACGCCCCGTCCGTTCGCGCCGAAGCAGCGCTATGACGTGGCGATCGTCGGCGGCGGCTTCACGGGGCTATGGACCGCCCATCATCTTCTGCGCCACGCGCCGCAGCTTTCGGTTGCGATCTTCGAGGCGGGGGAAATCGGCTACGGTGCCTCGGGCCGGAATGGCGGCTTCGTCATGCCGCTTTTCCATCATTCGTTGCGCAACCTTGTCCGCGACGTCGGTGTCGACGACGCGCGGGACATTCACGCGGCGGCGACGGACGCCGTGGCGCAACTCGGCCGAACGATTGGCGAAGAGGCCATCGGCTGCGATCTCGACGCGTCGGGGCTCCTGGTGGTGGCGACGAACGAGCATCAGGAGCGCAAGCTTCAGCGCGATCTCGATGCCGCGGCTGCCATCGGCGCGACCGGGGTGAGGATGCTGCACCGGAACGAACTCCAGGCCCTGGTCAATTCCCCCACCTACCGTTTCGGGATGGAACAAGCCGAATGCGCAACAGTTCACCCCCTCAAGCTCGTGCGCGGGCTCGGCGCCTCGCTTGAGCGCAAGGGCGTGCATATCTTCGAGCGCTGCGCCGTCGGTGACATTGCGGCCGCGTCCGGCGGCGTCGCCATCGGCGCGGGCGGCCGGAACTTCACCGCCGACCGGGCCATCTTGGCGCTCAACGCCTGGGCATCCGCCATGACCCCGGTCGAGCGGGACGTCATGCCGGTCTACTCCTACATCATCGCGACGGAGCCGATCCCCGAGAGCCGCTGGAGCGACATCGGCTGGGCACGGCGCTACGGCATCGAGGACAAGCGGTATCACGTCCATTTCTACCGCCGCACCGCGGACAACAGGATCCTCTGGGGTGGCCGCCGCGCGAAGTCTTCGATCCGTGCGCGCATCGTACCCGGCATGGACAGCGACCAGGCGGTGTTTCGATTGCTCGCCGAATCCTTCGCCGAGACATTTCCCCAGCTCGCCGACATCGGATTCACCCACGGCTGGGGCGGGCCGATCGCGGTCACCATGAACCAGCTCCCCTGCTTCGGGACGCTCGGCGACGGGCGTCTGCATTACGGCCACGGCTATTGCGGGCACGGTGTCGGGCCGTCGTTCCTCGGCGGGCAGATCCTCGCCGATCTGGTCCTCGGTGCGGAGACGCCGCGCACCCGGCTCCGGTTCGTGAACCGTCCCCACGCCCAGTGGCCGCGGGAACCGTGGCGGACCTGCGGCATGATCACGGCCCTGCGCGAGACCTACCGGCGCGACGAGACGGCCGATGCGCGACGAGCGGCCCGCGATCCCCTGACGCTCAGTCTGGGGCGCAGGTTCCTGCTTCCCCGCAGCCGCTGAGCGGGGACATCCACGTGGCAAACCCATCACCCGAAAGAACGGCAATGACCCCTGAGGCCAAGTCCCCGGACGCCTTCCGGGACGTCATTTTCGAGCGTGACGGTGCCGTTGCCGTCCTCACGCTCAATCGGCCGGACAAGCTGAACGCTCTGACGCTCGCGATGCACAGAAAGATTTTCGCCTCGCTCGGCGAAACGCGGCGCGATCCGCGCATCAAGGTCCTCGTGATCACCGGGGCAGGACGCGCCTTCTGCGCCGGCGACGACATGCACGAAAGCGACCCGCGCGACGGCATCGTCCCGCCCGAGGCGGAAACCGAGATCGCCTGGCACAACATGGTGCGTGACATGCGCTCGATCCCGAAGCCGGTGATCGCTGCCGTGAACGGGCTCGCCTGCGGTGCCGGTGGTGGCCTCGTTCTCGGCACCGACATCCGCATCGCCTCCGAAAACGCGCAGTTTGCCGACATCTTCACCCGTCGCGGCATCGCGGGCGGGGCTTGCCTGCTGACCCATACGGTTGGTACGGCCAAGGCGTTGGAGCTGATCTTCACAGGCGACTTCGTTGACGCCGCGGAGGGGCACAGGCTGGGCATCTTCAACCGCGTGGTGGCCCATGACCGGCTGACGGAGGAGGCGCTCGGCCTCGCGCGTCGGCTGGCGGAGGGACCGGGCCAGGCCTACGGCTATTCGAAGCTTGCCGTGTACCAGGCCGCCGCCGTGCCGCTCAACGAAGGGCTGCGCGCGGAAGAGTTCGCGAAATTGTGCTGCCTGCGCGGCGCGGAGGTGCGGGAGGGAATCATGGCCTTCAACGACAAGCGCCGGGCGGCATTCACCGGCAACTGAAAGGCCGATTGACCCCATGCCCGAGTTCGTCCGAACCTTGCGCCGCGGCGCTGTCCTCGAGGTCACGCTTGACCGCCCGCCCGCGAATGCGATCACGCCGGCGGTCGGGCGCGAACTTTACGAAGCGTTCCGTCTGCTGCAAGACGACGAGGCGCTGCGCGTCGGCATCCTGACGGGTGCCGGCGAGCGGATATTCTCCGCCGGCTGGGACCTCAAGATGGTTGCCCAGGCGACCGACCCGGGTAGCATCAACGAGGAGATCCTGAACGGCCCCGGCGGTTTTGCCGGCATCACGGAGTTCTGGGACCTCCACAAGCCGGTCATCGCCGCGATCAACGGTTTCGCCGTCGGCGGCGGCTTCGAGATGACCCTGGCCGCCGACATTGTCGTCGCCGCCGACCACGCGGAATTCGCGCTTCCCGAAATGCAGCGCGGGTTCGTGCCCGATGTAGGCGCCATCCAGCGTCTGCCGCGCCGCGTCCCCTACAACGTCGCCGTGGAGCTGATGCTGACCGGGCGGCGCATGGCCGCGGCCGAGGCGGTCCATTGGGGCCTCGTCCACGCCGCCGTGCCGTTGCCGGACCTCATGCCGCTCGCGCGCAAAATCGCGGACGGCATCGCGGTCTCGGCCCCCCTCGCCGTCCAGGGCCTGCTCGAGATCCTGCCGGTGATCGACCCCCTTTCGGAGCGCGACGCGTTCGCCAGGACGAAGCCCGGTCGAAGCGGCTTGCCGATTTACGAGCGGATGCTGCGCTCGGAGGATTTCCTCGAAGGACCGCGCGCTTTTGCCGAGAAGCGCAAGCCCGTCTGGAAGGGACGGTAGGGGTCGCCGCCGGCGGCAAGCGGCGGGGCGGGCGTGGCGCCTTGCCCGATACGTCGCCAATGGGCCCAATGCCCGCGATGGCGGGAGGGCTTGAGACCCCGCCGGTGCTGTCGATGCTCGACGAATCCCCACATGTCATTGATGTCCGCCAAAGCCATTCCGGCCGACCGCCATCTTGAACGCCGGGTCGCGACGCCGCGCGCGCCGGGGAGGTATGCGGCGTCGATTTGGGGGTAGATCTGGGGGTGCAAAAAGTCACCGCGCCACGATTCCAAGCAATATCAGGATGTCGCGCGGCGTGACTGGCGGATGGGGTGGGATTCGAACCCACGAACCCTTGCGGGTCGGCGGTTTTCAGGACCGCTGCCTTCAGCCGCTCGGCCACCCATCCCGCGCAGGCAGATCAGCACCGTACCATGCGCCCAACGAGAACAAAAGAGGACGCCGGCAGCATCTCTCATGGCTCCCATCCTCCGCAAGCCCGGCAACGGGGGTCAACTCCAACCGCCCATTTCGGTCCACGTCCGGGGGCCCGCTCCGCCATCCTCGGCGATTGCCGCCTGGCTTGCGCCGCGTCGAGGCATCGATTCCATGCGTGTCCGGCATCGGCAGGCGATCGCGCAGACGTTGCCGGGTGCGGTCAACATTCCACGTATTCGCCACAATCCGGCCATGCCATAGCCAATCCCGCCGCCCTTATAGAAGCGCGGCAACGGGATGGAGTGAAGTCATGGTCCGGGCGGGCTTGCTCGCGATGGTGTGCCTGGTGCTCTGGTTTCTTCTCATGGCGCATCAAGGCGACGCGAGCGTGGCGGCATTGTTCTGATGCAATGCGCGATCAGCCGTCGCCAAGCATGGCGTGCAGCGCCCCCGCCGCGGCCAGCACGCCGGCGTCATCGCCGCGCCTTCCGACCACCTGCAGCCCCGCCGGCAATGCGCCTCCACCGAGGCGGTACGGCACCACCGTCGCCGGCGCCTGTGCCAGATTCACCGGGTAGCTGAACCCCGCCCACTCGGTCCAGCGGCCGAGGCCGGAGTTTTGCGGCACTTCCTCGCCGGCTGCGAACGCGCCCACCGCCACCGCCGGCGAGACCAGCACGTCATGCGCTGCCAGCATCCGCTCGAACGCCGCGCCGAACGCCGCGCGGCGGACCTGGGCCGCGATCAGGTCGAGCGCCGACAGCCGCGCCCCGGCCGCGGCGATGGTGCGCAGCCCCGGCTCGACCAGATCGAGCGTTGCTTCCGGCACGCCGGCAAGCCGCGCCGCGGCGCCCGCGTTCCAGTGCAGCGTAAACAACTCCCAGATGTCCTCGCCGGGCAGCGTGACACGCACCAGAACCGCGCCGGCATCGGCGATGCGGTCGAGCGCATGGGCGAACGCGTCGCGCACCTCCGGCGCCACCGCGCCGTGCGGCGGGGTGTCCCACACCGCGACGCGCAGGCCGCGCAGCGCACGCGGCGCGAGCGGCGCCACCTCCGGCACCGGCCACGGCGATTGCTGCCAGTCGCGCAGGTCGCGCCCCGACATCGCCTGCAGCATCAGCGCCGCGTCGGCCACGCTGCGCGCGATCGCGCCGAGATGCGCGATCGTGCCGAAGGAGCTGGCCGGATAGGCCGGCACGCGCCCGAACGTCGGCTTGTGCCCGACGACGCCGCAGAACCCGGCCGGAATCCGAATGGAACCGCCGCCGTCGGTGCCGAGATGCAGCACCCCCGCGCCGCACGCGCACGCCGCCGCCGCCCCGCCGGAGGAGCCGCCCGTGGTGCGCGCGGCATCCCACGGGTTGCGCGTGACGCCGGTGAGCACACTGTCGGTCACCGCCTTCCAGCCGAACTCGGGCGTCGTGGTCAGCCCGAGCAGCACCGCGCCGGCCGCGCGCAGCTGGGCGACGGCGGGCGCGTCCTCGGCCGCGTTCACGCCAGGCGACGTGCGTGTGCCGTAGCGCACGGTCCAGCCGCGCACCCAGACGATGTCCTTGATGGTGACCGGCACGCCGTCCAGCGGGCCGAGCGGCGACCCGGCGAGCCAGCGCGCCTCGGACGCCCGCGCCGCCGCCAGTGCGCCCTCCGGGTCGAGATGGCTGAACGGGTTGAACCGCTGCTGGATCGCCGCCGCGCGCGCCAGCGCCGCCTCGGCCGCCTCGACCGGCGAGCACGAGCGGTCGGCATAGCGGCGCGCCAGCGTGGCGGCGCTGAGCCGGCACAGGTCCGGCGCATCGTCGAGTGGCGTCTTGTATGCCGCCGCCGCGGAAGCTTCCGTCATCGCGTCCCTCCCGGTCGTCCCGCCGGCCCTAGAAGGCGGCGTCATCCAGCGCCATCATGGCAGCTTTGCCCGACTTGATCGCGGCGTAAAGGCCGCCCGCCTGCGGCAGGATGCGCTCCATGTAGAAGCGTGCCGTCGTCAGCTTGGCCTTGTAGAAGCCGGCATCGCCGTCCGCCGCCGGCAGCTTTTCCGCCGCGATCACCGCCATCCGCATCCACATGAAGCCGAGCGCCACCAGGCCGAACAGCCGCAGATAGTCGCTCGCCGCCGCCCCGGCTTCCTCCGGATCCGCCATCCCTTTCGCGGCGATATGCGCGGTCGCGAGTTGCAGCGCGCCGAACGCCTTTCCAAGCCCCGTCACCATCGCGCCGAGCTGCTTGTGCTTGGAGTGCGCCTCGATGAACTCGCTGACCGGATGGAAGAAGCTGCGCAGCAGCCGCCCCGCGCGCTGCGGCAGCTTGCGGCCGACCAGGTCGAGCGCCTGCACGCCGTTGGTGCCCTCGTAGATCATGGCGATGCGGGCGTCGCGCACGAACTGCTCCATGCCGTGGTCGCGGATGTAGCCATGGCCGCCGTACACCTGCATGCCGAGATTGGTCGCCTCGAAGCCGAGATCGGTGAACAGCGCTTTCACCACCGGCGTCATCAGCGCGGTGAAGTCCTCCGCGCGCTGCCGCGCGTCATGGTCGGTCGCGCGTTCCATCTCGTCCAGTTGCCGCGCCACCCAGCCGCCCAGCGCGCGGCAACCTTCGGTATAGGCGCGCATCGTCAGCAGCATGCGCCGCACGTCGGGATGCACGATGATCGGGTCGGCCGGCTTGTCGGGATGCCTTGCCGCCGCGAGGCAGCGGCCCTGGAGGCGCTCGCGCGCGTAGGCGACGGCGCTCTGGTAGCTGGCTTCGGCGAGGCCGAGACCCTGGATGCCGACCGACAGGCGCTCGCTGTTCATCATCGTGAACATCGCCGCCATGCCCTTGTTCGGCTTGCCCGACCAGCCAGCCGGTCGCGTCCTCGAAACTCGAGCTGGCAGGTGGCCGAGGCTTTGATCCCCATCTTGTGTTCGATCGCGGTGCAGACCACGCCGTTGCGCGCGCCGGGGCGGCCGTCCGCGGCGGGAATGAATTTCGGCACCAGGAACAGGCTGATGCCCGTGTATGCCCGCCGGCGCGTCGGGCAGCCGCGCCAGCACGAGATGAATGATGTTCTCGGTCAGGTCGTGCTCGCCGGCGCTGATGAAGATCTTCGAGCCCGTCAGACTGTAGCTGCCGTCCTCCTGCGGCACGGCGCGCGTGCGCAGCAGGCCGAGATCGGTGCCGCAATGCGGCTCGGTCAGGCACATCGTGCCGGACCAGGTGCCGTCCACCATCTTCGGCAGATAGAGTTCTTTCAGCGCCTCGGTGCCGTGGCTGGCGATCGCCTGGTAGGCGCCGTAGGCGAGGCCGGGATACATGCCGAAGGCGAGGTTGGCCGAACAGATCATCTCCTCGACCAACTTGTTCACGCTGTCCGGCAGGCCCTGGCCGCCATAGCGCGGATCGGAGGCGATCGCGGTCCAGCCGCCGTCGCGGAACGCGCGGTAGGCTTCCTTGAAGCCCTTTGGCGTGCGCACCACGCCGTTTTCCAGCACGCAGCCTTCCGCGTCGCCGCGGGCGTTGAGCGGCACCAGCACGTCCTCGCCGAGTTTGGCGGCTTCTTCGAGGATGCTGTCCATCAGTTCGGGCGAGACCTCCTCCAGACCCAGGGCCGCGAGAGCAGCGCTGTCGTGCAGTTCGTGCAGGACGAAGCGCATGTCACGCAGCGGCGCTTTATAGGTCTGCATGAGCCGATGTCCCGTCGCTAGTTCCGCAACGGCTTGCCGGTTTCAAGCGTGTGCTCGATCCGCGCCAGCGTCGGCCCGGTTCGGACCAGCCGCATGAACGCCGCCCGTTCCAGGTCGAGCATCTGCTGCTCGGTGACCATGTCGATGATGTCGGTATCGCCGCCGCACAGAACCTCGGCCAGCGCATCCGCGACGACCAGATCGTGGTCGGTTGCGATGCCGCGCCGGAAAAACCCCTGCGCCGCGATTCAACCCGCGCGCCCGGCGCGGCCCGGCAGCACGAATTCCGGCGGCTTCGGCGGCACGTAGCCCTCGACCATGCGCAACGCCCGCGCTTTCGCATCGGCCAGAAGACGGTCGCGGTTCATGCTGATGCCGTCGGCCTCGCGCAGGAACTTCTTCTCCATCGCCTGATGCGCCGACTTCGAGACAGTCGCCGTGCTGATCCCTCGAACACCTTGGCGGGCGCCGGCATCGGGCCGCGCGGCAGCTTCGGGTCCGCCCGCCAGCGGGCCAGCATCTCGCCGCAGCCGCCCCAGCCGGGAATCAGGCCGACGCCGCACTCGACCAGGCCGATATAGGTCTCGGCATGCGCCTGCACCGCGTCGGCGTGCAGCACGATCTCGCAGCCTCCGCCCAGCGCCATGCCGGCCGGCGCCGCCACGACGGGGAACGGCGCATATTTCAGCGCCTTGTAGGCCGCTGGCCGGCGGCGATGGACTTCTCGATCTCGCCCCAGGCGGCGATATTCGCGGCAAACAGCGCGAGCCCCAGATTGGCGCCGAGCGAGAAGTTGCTCGCCCTCGTTGTAGATCACCAGCGCCTTGAACCGCTGCGACCGTCGCGATCGACTTGCCGAGCAGCTCGATGATCTTGTCGTCCAGCGCGTTGCATTTCGAGGTGAACTCGAAGCAGGCGACGCCGTCGCCGATGTCCCACAACGCGGCCGAACCGTTCTTCAACACCGGCTTGGCAACGCGCTTGATGTCTTCCAGCAGCAGCACGCCACGGGGCGCATGACGTCGTGATACGCGCCGTCGATGCCGAGGTATTGGCCGCTTGCCTCCTCCACCCGGTAGAAGCGTCTTGCCCGCAGCGTCCGGCAGGAAGCCGGGCACCGTCATGCCGCGCGGCGTTCAGTTGCTCCACCAGCCAGGCCGCCCCCAGTTTGTCGGCCAGCTCGAACGGCCCCCATTTCCAGTTGTAGCCGAGCCGCATGGCTTCATCGATGGCGACGATGGAAGCGGCCGCCTCGGGATCAGGGTCGCGGCATAGGCGATGGTCTGCGCCAGCACGCGGAACGCATAGGTGCCGATCTTGCCCGGCGCCGACAGCAGCGCCCGCAGATCGCGGCCGGCCGCCTTCATTTCCGGCAGAACGGGCTTCTGTTCTGGCCGGTACTCGCCCGTTGCAGGTCGATCGCCTCCTTCGTCCGCCCGTGGCCGGCGCGCAGGCGATAGAAGCCGCCCTTGCCCTTTCGCCCGGTCAGGCCTTGCTCGATCATCCGGCCGATCAGCGGCACGTCGCGGTCCATGCCGTGGAACGCATCGGACTTCGGCAGCACCCCGCGCATCGAGGCGTTGACGTGCGGTCCCAGATCGATGCCGACGAGGTCCATCAGCCCGAATACGCCGGTCTTTGGAATACCCATCGGCGGGCCGATGATCGCGTCGGCTTCCTCGACCGTCAGCCCCTGGTCGATCGCCTCGATCAGCGCGCTGCAGCCAGTAGATGCCCAGGCGGTTGGCGATGAAGCCGGGGCTGTCCTCGCAACGGACGATGCTCTTGCCCAGGGCGACATCGGCGAACCGGTGACGGCGTCGCACCGCAGGCGCCGTGTCCGGACCGGCGACGATTTCCAGCAGGCGCATGTAGCGGGGCGGGTTGAAGAAATGAGTGATCAGGAAGTCGCGGCGAAACGCTTCGCTCATGCCCTCGGTCAGCACCTTCAGCGCGATGGTGGAGGTGTTGGAACTGATCGCGCTTCCAGGGCGGCGAACGCCCTCCAGCTTCCGGTACAGCGCCTGCTTGATATCGGGCGTTCCAGCACCGCCTCGATGATCCAGTCGCAGTCGGACAGCTTCCGAGGTCGTCCTAGAGTTGCCGGGCTCGATCAGTTTCGCCGCACCCTTGTACATGAACGCGGCGGGTTCGGCCTTGCGCAGATTGGCCACGGCCCCTTCGGCCAGGGCGTTGCGATTGTGGCGCCCTCGGGACGATATCCAGCAGCACGACCGGAACCCCGGCATTGGCGACATGGGCGGCGATGCCCGCCCCCATCGTGCCGGCGCCGATGACGCCGACTTTTCGGATCGGCGGCCATCACACGCGTTCCAGGATCGTGGCGATGCCCTGGCCGCCGCCGATGCACTGGCTGGCCAGCGCGTAGCGGCCGCCGGTGCGCGCCAGCAGCGAGGCAGCCTTGCCGGTGATGCGCGCGCCGGTGGCCCCGAGCGGGTGGCCAAGCGCGATCGCGCCGCCATCGAGGTTCAGCGTCTCGTCGCGGATGCCGAGTTCGCGGGCGCAGGCCAGCGCCTGGCTGGCGAACGCCTCATTCAGTTCGACGACGTCGATCGCTCCATCCCGATCCCCGCGCGGGCCAGGGCCTTCCTGGTGGCGGCGACGGGGCCGATGCCCATGATTTCGGGCGCGCAGCCGGCGACGGCGACGGATTTGATGCGGGCGAGCGGCTGCAGACCGTGCCTTTCGGCATAGGCCTCGCTGCACACCAGCACGGCGGCGGCGCCGTCGGTCAGCGGCGAGGACGTGCCGGCCGTCACGGTGCCATCCTTGTCGAACGCGGGCTTCAGGCCGGCCAGGGCGTCGGCCGTCGTGTCGGGACGGATGCAGCCGTCCTCGTCGACGGTGCGCCGTTGGCACTGATCGGCACGATCTCATCGGTCAGCTTGCCCGACGCCGCGGCGGCGGCGCGCGCGCATGGCTGCGGACGGCGAAGGCTTCCTGCTCAGCGCGCGGGATCTGCCACTTGCGGGCGACGTTTTCCGCGGTTTCGCCCATGCCGATATAGGCGGCCATCTCCGCGAGCGCCGGATTGATCAGCGGATTGTAGCCCATCATCGGCACGCGGCTCATGCTTTCGATGCCGGCACAGACGAACACGTCGCCGGCGCCGAGGGCGATCTGCCCGGCGGCGATGTGGATCGACTGCATCGACGAGCCGCAGAAGCGGTTGACCGTGACCCCCGCGACCGACAGCGGCAGATCCGCCAGCAGGCCGATCAGCCGGGCGACATTCAGCCCCTGTTCGCCTTCGGGGAAGGCGCAGCCGACGATGATGTCCTCGATATCTTCCGGCATTTTCGCCCGTGCGATCAGCGCGCGCACGACCTGCGCGGCGAGGTCGTCGGGACGCACGCGCGCGAGCCCGCCCTTGCCGGCGAAATGGAAAGGCGAGCGGGCGTAGCCGGCGATCACCGCATTGGTCATGGTCTGTTCTCCTTTGTGTCAGCCGGCGGCGCGCGGGTGCGCGGCGCGTTGCTCGGCGAGCGCCGCTCGGTCTGGGCGCGGATGTCGGCGAGTTCGGCGAGCGTCTCTCGATCGCCTGGCGCTGCGGCAGAAGCTGGTCGCGGCGCGTGGCGACCGCGGCAAGCAGGAGGCGAAGCTGCGTGTGCTGCGTGATGTCGGTGTCGTAGAGGTCGAGATATTCCTTGATTGCGGCCAGGGAGAACCCGAGCCGCTTGCCGCGCAGGATGAGGATCATCCGGGCGCGGTCGCGGGGCGGATAGACCCGCGTGGTGCCCGCGCGCCGCGGCGTGATCAGCCCCTTGTCCTCGTAGAAACGGACGGCGCGCGGCGTCATCCCGAGGTCCCTGGCCAGTTCCGTCACCGTGTAGAGGCGGTCGGTCATCGGTGGTCCCATGCGGTCGCAGGCTTACCTATACGTCATCTAGGTGACGCGCAAGCCCCGATCGCATGCGCCGCGAACCGCCGCGGTTGCGTGGCCTTCCGGCTGCCCCGACCCTCCGGTTCCTAAATTCGTTGTAATTGTCCTCCGGTCCGGCGATCATATTGCCCCCGGCCGGGCTGCCGCAGCATGGCCACGGTGAAACAGGGGGTTGATACCATGAGCGACCTTGCCGTCGAGAACTACAAGAAATCCCTCAGCAAAATCCTCGACCGCTGGGAGGCGAAGAACGACAAGATCGGCAAGCAGCTGGCGCCGATCCTGGCCGATCTCGCCGAGTTGCAGGCGAACAAATCCCCCGGTCCGGATGACAAGAAGAAGATCGCGGCCTTGCAGAAGCAGGTGGATGACCTGCAACAGAAGGCCGACAATGCCGCCGCGGAATTGCGCGTCGAGATGATGCTGATCGACCTGCCGACCAATGCCGACCAGAAGGAGCTGGTGAAGCTGCCGAAATGGATGGAGACGGTCATCAAGGCAAAAGGCATTCCGCTCGGCAAGGGCGTCTCGATCGCGCCGGACGTGAAATACGACTTCAAGAAGGGCAAGCTCACCTACGTCGGCGTCACCATCCACTTCCCCTAGCGGGTTGCCGCTGCGCGGGCGGCGGCGGCCGGCGCCGCCGCATTGCCCGGCTCCGGCCCCCATGCTACCCGCGCCGCCATGCTCAAACCCCTGCTGCGGCGGCCGGTGCTGCAGGCGCTGCTGGCCGCGCTGCTCGGCCTCTACCTGGCGCTCGCGCTGCGCACCACGCGCTGGACGCTGCACGGCGCCGAGCACCTGGCGCCGCACATCGCCGGCACGCCCGTGATCGTCGCCTTCTGGCACGAGCGCCTGCCGCTGATGCCGGTGCTGTGGCGGCAGGCGCGGCGGGCCGGCGTCGCGGCGCGCGCCAACGTGCTGGTCAGCCGCCACAGCGACGGCCGCCTGTTCGGCGATCTGGTGCGCCGCTTCGGCGTCGAGGTCGTGCACGGCTCGTCCTCGCGCGGCGGCGCCGATCGCGGCGGCGCGGCGGCGCTGCGCGACCTGCTGGGGCGGCTCGCCGCCGGCGAGCACGTGGCCATCACGCCCGACGGCCCGCGCGGCCCGCGGCGCGAGGCCGCGCCGGGCGTGGCGCAGCTCGCGGCGGTGTCCGGCGTGACGATGCTGCCCTGCGCCGCGCAAACCTCCCACCGGCGGGTGCTGGCGAGCTGGGACCGCATGGTGCTGCCGCTGCCGTTCGGCCGCGGCGTCATGGTCTGCGGCCCGACGATCGCCGTCGCCCGCGGGCAGGCCGCTTCGGCGCTGCCCGCCATCGCGGCGGCGCTGACCGCGGCGGCGGACCGGGCCGACCGGCTCTGCCCATGATCGCCGCCCTCTATGCCGGCGCGGCGACGCTCGCCGCACCCGGCCTGCGCCTGCTGCTGGCGCGCCGGGTGCGGCGCGGCAAGGAAGTGGCGGCGCGGCTGGCGGAGCGGCGCGGCATCGCTGCGCTGCCGCGCCCGGCGGGCCGGCTGCTGTGGCTGCACGCCGCCAGCGTCGGCGAGACCGTTTCGATGCTGCCGGTGCTGCCGGCGTTCGCCGCGGCGGCACCGGATGCCTCGGTGCTGCTGACCACCGGCACCGTCACCTCCGCCGAACTGCTGGCGCGGCGCGGGCCGGAGGGGCGCGTGCTGCACCGGTTCGCGCCGCTCGACGTGCCGCGCTGGGTGCGGCGCTTCCTCGACCACTGGCGGCCGGACGCGGCGGCGTTCGTCGAGAGCGAGATGTGGCCCAACCTGCTGGCGAGTTGCCGCGCGCGCGGCATTCCGATGATGCTGGTCAACGCCCGCCTGTCGCCGCGCAGTTTTCCCCGCTGGCGGCGCGCCGGCGGGTTCGCGCGCGCACTGTTCGGCGGGTTCGCGCGCGTGCAGGCGCAGTCGGCGGCGGACGCGGAACGGCTGCGCGCCCTCGGCGCGCATTCGGTGACCGCCCCCGGCAACCTGAAATTCGCCGCCCCACCGCTGCCGGTGGCGCGGCGGACCTGGCCGCGCTGCGGGCCCGGCTCGCCGGCCGCCCGGTCTGGCTCGCCGCCAGCACGCATCCGGGCGAGGAGGCGCTGATTCTGCGACGTGCACCTGGCGCTGGTGCCGCGCCATCCCGGCCTGCTGACCATCATCGTGCCGCGCCATCCGGAGCGCGGCGCCGAGATCGCGGCTCGCTGGCGGCCTGCCGTGACGCGGCGCGCGGTCGGCGAGGCGCCGCCGGAAGCGGCCGGCGTCTGGATCGCCGACACGCTGGGCGAGCTGGGGCTGTTGTATGCCGCGACCGGGCTCGCCTTCGTCGGCCGCAGCCTGGTGCCGCATGGCGGGCAGAACCTGCTGGAGCCGGCGCGGCTCGGCTGCGCCGTCGCGGTCGGGCCGCACGTTCTCAACTTTGCCGAGCCGGTCGCGGTGCTTGCGGCGGCCGGCGGGATGGCGCAGGTGGCGGACGCGGCGGCGCTGGCGGCCTGGGTGGACGCCCTGCTGCGCGACCGGCCGCGCCGCGCCGCGATGGCCGAGGCGGCGCGCGCCGTCGCCACGCGCGACGCCGACCTGCCGCGCCAGGTGGCGGCTTCGCTCGCTGCCCTGCTGCCGGCGGCCTGATGCGCGCGCCGGCGTTCTGGCAGCGCGACGGCGTGCTCCCGGCATGCTCGCGCCGGCTTCGGCGCTATGGACGCGCGTGGCGGCGCGGCGTGTCGCGCGGCCGGGCTGGCGGGCGCCGGTGCCGGTGCTCTGCTGCGGCAACGCCACCGTGGGCGGGGCGGGCAAGACCACGCTGGCGCTCGACCTCGGCGCGCGGCTGCGGCGGCGCGGGGTGGCGGTGGCGTTCCTGACGCGCGGCTATGGCGGGCGGGTGCGCGGGGTGCTGCGCGTCGATCCGGCGTGCCACGACGCGGCGCTGGTCGGCGACGAGGCGCTGCTGCTGGCCGCAATCGCGCCCACCTATGTCGCCGCCGACCGCGCGGCCGGCGCGCGGCCGCGGTCGCTGCCGGCGCCGCGGTGCTGGTGATGGATGACGGGCTGCAGAACCCGACGCTGGCCAAAGATTTTTCGCTCCTGGTGGTGGATGGCGCGGCCGGTTTCGGCAACGGCCGCGTGCTGCCGGCCGGCCCGCTGCGCGAGCCGGTCGCCGCCGCGGCGGCGCGCTGCCAGGCCGCGGTGCTGATCGGCGAGGACACCAGCGGCGCCGCCGCCCGCCTGCCGCCCGGCCTGCCCGTGCTGCACGCCACGCTGGCGCCGGACGGCGCGGTGCTGGCCGGACGCCGGGTGCTGGCCTTCGCCGGCATCGGCCACCCGGAGAAATTCTTCAAGCCACTTGCAGAATCCGGCGTCGAGGTGGTGGCACAACGGGCTTTTGCCGACCACCACCGCTTTGCCGACGCCGAGCTGCGCGCATTGCTGGCCGAGGCGGCGCGGCTTGACGCGCTGCCGGTGACCACGCCCAAAGACGCCGCCCGGCTGGCACCGCAATTCCGCAACCAGGTTGCAGTATCGGGTGTGCGCCTGCTCTGGCAGGACGAAGCCGAGATCGAGGCGCTGCTCGGGCGATCAGTCGGGAGGTTTTGCCCATGAGTCGGCAGGCGGCGCTGTTCGACCTCGACGGCACGCTGGTGGAATCCGGGCCGGGCATCACGGCATCGGTGCGCCGTGCGATGGCCTCGCTCGGCCATGCGATCGACCCGGACAGGACCTGTCCTGGGCGGATCGGCCCGCCGCTCGCCGACGTGTTTGCGCGGCTGCTGACGCCGCTGGGGCAGGCGGCG
>CAWAZU010000035.1:0-66692 GCA_963786445.1 uncultured Pseudomonadota bacterium | reverse complement strand
GCCGGCGGCGTGCCGCGGACGGCGCCGGGCGCGGGTTCCTGCCCGGCGCCGCCGGCGGCAGGCAGCGCCGCCTCCAGCGCCTCGGCATCGGCGCCTTTGCGTTCGGCGGCGTCGTGTTCCTTGATGAGCAGCCAGTTCTCGCCGTGATCCTTCGGCCGCGGCTTCAGCCGGACGAGGACAAATCCGCCGTGCAGCCGCCGGCCATCGAGAAGAAATTTCAGCTCGCCGCGCCGCATCCCCTCTTCGGGGTCGCCGACCGGTTGCCAGGTGCCGCGATCCCAGGTCTCGACCGTGCCGGCGCCGTACTGGCCTTCGGGGATGCGGCCCTGGAAGTCGGCGTAGTCGCGCGGATGGTCCTCGACATGCACGGCCAGCCGCTTGTCGCCGGGATCAAGCGAAGGGCCTTTCGGCACCGCCCAGCTCCACAGCACGCCGCCGTGCTCCAGGCGGAAATCCCAGTGCAGGCGGCGGGCGGCGTGTTTCTGGACGACGAAGATCGGGGCGGCGCCGCCCGGCGCGTCTGCCGGCGCCGGCTCCGCGGTCACGGAAAAATCGCGGCGGGCGCGATAGGTGTCGAGGCCGTGGCCGCGGACGGCGCGCTTGCGGATGGCGGAAGTCGTGGCCATGCCCGACCAACGCCGCGCCGGCGCGGCCGGTTGCGGGCCGGTTCCGCCGGCACGCGGTGTCGGCTATGTGCGAGCGGATGACGCGCAAGCCAGCGGGCGCCCTCGGCCGCCTCGATTTGCTCGGCTTCGGCGACGGCGCGGCCGAGGCGGCCGGCTGGCTGCTGCATCCCGCCCGGCGCGTCGAGGCGGTGCGGGTCTGCATCGAGGGCCGCGTGCTCGGCGAGGCCCCGGTCATCGAACGCCCGGACGTGGCGGCGATTTTTTCCACGGTGCCGCACGCCGCGCTGTCCGGCTTCCGGGTCCGCGGCCCGTTCGCGGCGACCGCGCCGCTGCTGCACGTGGAAACGCTCGGGCTGGCTCACGGGCGGCCGGTCATCGCCGCCGAGGAATATTTTGCCGCTGCCGCCCTGCCCGAGCTTCCGACGCCCGACGCAGCCCTGATGGAGCGGGTCTCGGCCGGGCGCGAGCCGACCGCGTTCAACCGCGCCGGGCTGGCGATCGCCGCGCAAATGCTCGCGGCGGTGCAAGCGCACCTGCCCGGCGCCGCGCTGCCGCGGCTGCTCGACTGGGGCTGCGGCCCGGCGCGGGCGACGCGGTTCATGCCGGCGCTGTGGCCGGGGCTGCGCCCGGTCGGCTGCGACATCGACGCCGCGGCGATCGCCTGGTGCCAGGCGAACGTGGCGGACGCCAGCTTCCATGCAACCGCCCCCGACCCGCCGCTGCCGTTCGCCGACGGCGCGTTCGACGCGGTGGTCGCCGCCTCGGTGATGACGCATCTCGCCTGGCCGATCCAGCTGCGCTGGCTCGACGAGATTCGCCGCGTGCTGGCGCCTGGCGGCGTGCTCGTCGCGTCCGTGCATGGCGCGCTCGCCGCCGTGCCGCTGCCGGCGGCGCAGCGCGCGGCGCTGGCGGCGCGCGGCGTGCTGGACGGGACGCAGGATGCGCGCCTCGACGGCATCGCGCCCGCCGGCTACTACCGCGCCACCTACCAGACCGAGCGGCACACGCGGCGGCACTGGCAACGCGGCTTTGCGATCCGCGCCTGGCGCGCCGGCGGGCTGGGCAACTGGCAGGACCTGGTGGTGCTGCAGCGCACGGAACGGCCGCCGCTTCGCTGGCTGCCGCGCCTGCTACGCCGCGAGTGACACGGAATTGCCGCCGGCGTGCGCTTCGTAATGCGCCATCACCTCGGCCGCCGGGCCGTCCTCGCGGATGCGCCCCTGGTCGAGCCACATCACCCGCGTACACCAGTCCAGCACCGCCTTCTTGGCGTGCGAAGACAGGATGAGGATTTCTGCGCCGCGCACCATGTCCTCCAGCCTCGCGCGTGCCTTCTCCAGGAACACGGCGTCGCCGGCGAGGAACCATTCGTCCATCAGCAGCACCTGCGGCCGGATCGCGGTGGCGAGCGCGAAGCCCAGCCGCACCACCATGCCGGAACTGTAGATGCGCACCGGCAGGTCCATGAACGCATCCAACTCGGCGAACGCGCTCACGTCCTCCTCCAGCCGCTTTATCGCCGTCCGCTCGAGGCCGTTGTAGAGGCCGCGCAGCATGATGTTCTCGCGCCCGGTCAGCTCCGGGTTCATGCCGAGATTTGGGTCGAGCAGCGCATTCAGCGTGCCGCTAATGCGCACCTGCCCGATCAGCGGTTCGTAGATGCCGGCCAGCGTGCGCAGCAGCGTGGTCTTGCCCGCGCCGTTGGTGCCGATCAGGCCGAGCCGGTCGCCGCTGGTCAGCCGGAAGGCGACGTCGCGCAGCGCCTGCACCACCACGCGGTGCTTGGCGTCGCTGCCCATGCGGCCGGACACCGTGGAGAAAACCGTACGCTTCAGGCTGCGCGCACTGCCGTGATAGAGCGGGAAATCCAGGCTGACGCCGCGCACGTCGATCTCGGCCGCCATGACGCTCACACCCAGAACGCGATGCGGTTGCGCACGCGCACGAACAGCATCCAGGCGAGCGCGCAGAGCACCAGCGAATAGAGGACGGCCGAGAGATACATCATCGCCGACGGCACCTCGCCGAGCAGCGGCGCCCGCACGATCTCCAGGATCGAGCCGAACGGATTGAACGGCAGCAGCCACATCCGGTTTTTGCCGACGAGCTCGGGCCGCCAGATCACCGGGGTGACGAAGAACATCATCTGCAGCACGCTGCCGACGATCGGCGGGATGTCGCGGAAGCGCGCGCACAGCGCGCCGAGCATGATCGCCAGCGCCAGCGCGTCCACCAGCCACAGCGCGCATCCCGGCACCGCCAGCAGCCCGGCCACGCCCGGCTGGACCGCATAGATCACGAACACGGCGACGATGACCACAAGGTTGTGCGCCACCACGAGCACGTTGCGCACCACGATGCGCGCGGCGTAGAGCGAGAACGGCATGCGCACGGAGCGGATCATGCTCTCCGACGCCGTGAACCCGAGGCTGGCATCGCCGACGAGGGACGCCACGAATCCCCACAACACCAGTGACAGCGTCAGGAACGGCAGATACTCGCGCAGGTTCATGTGGAACAGCGAGGCATAAATGCCGCCCATCGCCGCCACCATGAGCGCGGTGGAGAGCGTCAGCCAGAACGGGCCGAGCATGGAGCCGCGATAGCGCAGCTTGATGTCCAGCCAGGCGAGCGTCCAGCACAGCCGCCGCAGCTTCCAGGCGTCGCGCAGGTCGCGCAGCGCCATGCGGTGGCGCGCCGCAAGCGTCGGGTTGGGAGTCAGCTCGAGGGAATTCGCCCCTCGCGCAACGGTCTGCAGGGCGGCACTCATCGCGCGCAGCCGATACAGGATCGCCGCCGGCGCTGCAACTCCCGCATCGGCGGCGGGGTCAGCCGCCGGGCGCGTCGGACAGTGCGCGCACCAGCATCGTCTGCGGCCGGCGCTCGATCGCCACGCGCTCGCCGGGGCGCAGGTGCTGCGGATTGTCCTGCACTACCGACAGCGTCGCCCCGTCCGCCTCGCGCACGATGAATTCCGCGGTTGCGATCTGCGCGAGCGCCGCAGTGACCGCCGCATCGCCCAGCGTCGCCAGGATCGTCGCGCGCACGTCGCCGGCGGCGCGCGGCTGCAGCGGACGTTCGGCGACGATCACGCCGATTTCGTCCCCCGGCGTTGCCGGCCGGACGACGGCAGAGGCCGCTTGCGGCGCGGGCGGACGGCCGGTCGCGCAGCCGGCCAGCAGGCACAGGGCCAGGGCAATGACGGGGCGAGCATCGGCGATCATCGGCGGCCCTCGGCGCGGCGGCGGCTGCACGCACTCTACCAGAAGGCGAGCCCGCAGGAAGCATCTCGCGCGCAGAATGGTGACGCGGACGCGAATTCCGGCGGCGATTCGGTCTTGCGCGACGCGGCGCAGACGGATAAGGACTTAGCGGAGTTTCCTGCCTGCCACGATGAACGACGGTGGCCAGTCCGTCGTGCCCTCCGGCCGGGGTCCGGCCGTGCCACGACGGAGGCCCGCCCCGCATGCTCCATTCGCGCCCCGCCAGCCCCCGGCACCGGCCCCTCGCCCCGCTCCGCCTGGCAGCGGCGCTGGTGGTGGCGGCGGGGCTGGCGGGATGCGCGGGGCATCCGCAGGTGCAGGTGAGCGCGCCGCAGGCGGCGGCGGACTACGCCGCCCATGCCCGCCGCGACTACGCCGTGCCGGGGCCGGCCTGGGATCCGTGGGGTCCGTACATCGTCGAGGCGGCGCAGAAATACGATGTGCCGGAACGCTGGATCCGGGGCGTGATGCGCCAGGAATCCGGCGGGCAGCTCTATCTCGACGGGCAGCTCATCACCTCCAGCGCCGGCGCGATGGGGCTGATGCAGGTGATGCCGGAGACCTATGCCGAGCTGCGCTACCGCTACGGGCTCGGCGCCGACCCGTACGACCCGCACGACAACATCATGGCGGGCGCGGCCTATATGCGGGAGCTGTACGACATCTACGGCTCGCCCGGCTTCCTCGCCGCCTACAATGCCGGGCCGCGGCGGCTCGACGACTACCTGACGCGGCATCGCGCGCTGCCCGACGAGACGCGGCGCTACGTGGCGAATGTCGGCCCTTCGGTGGTCGGCAGCACGCCGCTGCGGCCGTCGCCGGCGACGCAGTACGCGATGCTGCAACTGCCGGTCAACATCCCGCCCGGCCCGCGACGGGCGCCGCGCCCCGAGCGGGCGCCGGTGGCGCTGGCCGCCAATACGCAGAACCGCCCCGGCTACGCCCGCGAGCCGGTGCAGATGGCCGCCCTGCCCGCCCCGCCGGCGCCGCCCGCCCTCGCCCTGCCGCATCCCGGCGGCGGGTTCCACCTGATCCCGCACGCCTACGCCGACACGCTGCCGACGTTGCGCGGCGGCCCGGTCAGCGGCAACTGGGCGATCCAGGTCGGCGCCTTCGGCAGCGAGGAACAGGCGCGTGCCGCGGCCGAGGCGGCAAAGGGCCACGCGCGCGAGTTCCTGGCCGCCGCACAGCCGCATGTCGGCCCGGTGCGTCATGGGCACGGCACGCTGTACCGCGCCCGCCTGCTCGGCCTGTCGCGCGACGCCGCGGTGCGGGCGTGCGAGCGGCTCGGCCATCACGGCAACTGCATGGTGGTGTCGCCGGGCGCGCAGTCCTGAGCGCGTCTCGTCGGCCCGGCTGCCGGCTACGTCGAACGTGAAGCGGCTAAACGCCGTCCGTTGAAATGTGGCGCCGATTGGCCGGTCCCCGCATTATGGGCGGGCGTGTCGCCAGTCATGCCGGCCTTGGCCACGGCACCGTTCCCGGACCGGGAGCGATGGCGCGGACCGGAGCCGCGCGCCGCCGGCGCCGCCGCTTTCGCCAGCATGGCGCCGAACGCGGCGATGACGCGGCGCATCTGCGGCGGCTTGTAGGGATAGAGCTCCGGCGGGTCCATCATGTGGACGATGCCGCCGACATCGCCCTCGAACAGCAGCAGCTGTCCGTCCGGCAACTCCGCGCAGTCGATCTGGAAATAGTCGAGCCCGGCCCATTCCGCGATCGCCGTCAGCGCCGCCGCGTGGCGGCGCGCGAACCCCGCATCGAAGCTCGCCATCGCCGCTGCTTCTTCGGCGCGCTTTGCCGCGCTCTCGGCCATGCCGGCATTGAGGTAATGCACCATCCAGTGCTCGGAGACCGCCATGTGGCAGAGCATCGGCGCGCCGTCGATGAAAGCGATGCGGTATTTGCGGAACAACCCGTCGGCGCCGCGGTAGTCGACGAAATCGGTGACGAACACCTCGTCGCAATCGAGCGTCGCGAGGTGTGCGGCAAGCTGCGCCGCGTCGTCGGCGCGCGCGAGGTCGTGGCCGGCGTGCGAGCCGACCGGCCGCGCCAGCACCGGAAATGCGCGTTGCGCCGCCGCGGCGGTGGCGCGCGGCAGCCGCCGGATCGGCGGGCAGACCAGGCCGGGACGGCGGCGCAGCGCAGTCGCCAGGACCTCGCGCCCGAGCCGCAGCACGCAGGAGGGGTCGTTCAGCGTCGGCCGCGGCCATGCCGCGTGCAGGCGGGCCAGCGGCTGCAGCACCGCCTTGTCGTCCGCGGCGGCGAAGAACGCCACGTCGTGGTCGGGCAGCGCGTCCGGCAGCTTGCGGCCCGGTGCCACGAACAGCAGGTCGAGCCGCACGTCGAGATGCATGGTCAGGAAATCGAGCGGCGTGTTCGCCATCAGGTCGCCGGGCGCCATCAGCGCCAGCACGCGCAACGGCGCCGCCGATTGCGTGCGCATGGCGTCGGCGACGCGATACAGCGGGACCGCCGCCAGCGCCTGGCGTTGCAGCGCGCGCGCGGCGTCGGGGCGGAACTGCAACGCATGCACCGTGGCGGCGTCGAGCGCATAGGCGGCGGCGGCGGCGAGGCTGGGCGTCGGGCGCTCGATGGCGCGCAGCAGCGCCGGCTCGGCGGCACCGGCGAAGGCGAGGTGCGACAATGCCGCCGGCCCGCGGATCGGTTGCGGCGCCAGTGCCGGGTCAAGCCGGGGCACGTCGTCGAGAAGCGTTGCTGTGTCCACCGCCCACCATCCTGCCGGGTCCGGGCGGCAGGCTGGCCGGGCGGGGTGAACGAAGCGTCAATGGGCGGCACGGCGCCTCAGCGCCGGCCGAGCCAGGTCAGCACGGTCAGCAGCACCGAGAGCAGCACCGAGATCAGCACCGTCGAGCCGAGCGGCACGTAGATGCGCAGGCCCGGCCGCGCGATGCGGATGTCGCCGGGCAGATGGCCCAGCCCGGTGCGTGCCAGCCAGGGCCAGATGATGCCGAGCAGCAGCAGCACGGCGCCGAGCGTGATCAGGAGGCGTTGCATGCCGGCGATATAGCGTCGGCGGCCCGGCGGGCCTATGGACTTTGCCGCGCGGCGGCGGCCCCGCTGCCATCGCCGGCCTCGTGGCTGTGACCGTCTGTCACGGCCCGTGACAAAGCTGGGGCACGTATTGCCTCGGAGCGCCGGAGAACCCTAAACCGGCGGTGCAATATCTTGACCGATTGCCACCTTGCCCCGCCGTTGCCCTGCACCGGCGGGGCCTTTTTTGCGCCGGCCCCGGGCCACGGCGGTGCCCGCAGGGGCGGCCGAGCGCCGCGCCCCAAAGGTCAGCGATTCACCGGATGGAGGTAAGAGACAGCGGCGGTTCAGCGCGGCGCCATCGTCCCGCCACCCTCGACCACGTGCAGGCGGGTAACGGTAAGTTCGTCGATCGTCAGGCGACGGACATGGCCGGATCGCAGCACCAGGCGGCCGATCGCCAAGCGGCCGATCGCAACCGCGCCCAGCGCGACGGCACCGAGGGCAAGCGCCCCTACAGCCAGCGCGCCGGCAGCGGCGACGGCGGTCGCGAACGCAGGGACCGGCCGGGAAGGAGCGCGGACCAGGGCGGCTGAAGGGGCGGCTGGTGACGAAGCCGGCGCGGTCTGCGACGCTGTCATGTACAAGTCCCTCGTGCTGCGGAAAGGCGCGGAGAACGGCCCCCAGGCTGCGCCGCGGCTTGACGTGGACGAGGCCCGGCGGATCGCGGCCCGCTTCGCCCGGTTGCCGGCGGGTAGCCCTTTTTATCCCGCAAGCCGCGCCGACCGGCGCAGCCGCCCACAGAAATGCCGAGCAGCCGGCGCTACTGATTTGCCGGCTTTGGCAATGGAGCTGTCGGCGTCGTCGCCGGCGCCGGCGCACTTGTGGTCGCCGGGGTCGGAGGTGGCATGCCGCGGATACGCGGCCAAAACACCGCGAGCAAAATTATCACCACGATCACGGCGGCGATCGCGTACCAATACCGCCTGTCTCCCAAAAAGTTCACGGCAACCTCCCTGTCCACCGCCACGCACACCCTAGGCATTGCTGCAGCGGCGCGGCAACACGACGCGGTGATCGAAGGCCCGGTTGCCGGCAATTGGAACCATGGCGCGCCCTCCCGGACTCGAACCGGGGACCGACAGCTTAGAAGGCTGTTGCTCTATCCAACTGAGCTAAGGGCGCGGCGGGGTCAGTGCGTCCAGTTCTCGATGCGGCCGAAGCGGAAATTGTCGGAATAGGATTTCGGCACCACGCGCTGCGGTCGCGACAGCTCGACCTCGCAGCCGATGCCGCGCTGCCTGGCGAACGCCTCCGCCTCCTCGCGCGACTCGAAGCGCAGCCGCACCTGCGTCTCGATGTCGCCGCCGCCGCTCCAGCCCATCAGCGGGTCCGGCAACTGCGGCGCGTCAGGCTCGAACGCCAGCAGCCATTCCTGGGTGCCCGCCCGCCCCGACTGCATCGCCGTCTTCGGTTGCTGGTAGATGCGTGCCCGCCGCGCCATGAGCTGTCCCTCGCCTCACACGCTGGTCGGGGCGGCCGGACTCGAACCGGCGGCCTCGTGTACCCAAAACACGCGCGCTACCAGGCTGCGCCACGCCCCGCACCGGCGGCGCACCCTATGGGCAGCCCCGCCCCCGCGCAAGACGCCGCGGACCGCGCTCACCGGCCAGTCTCATACGTCTCTATCGCGTGAATATCAGTCTTTCCACGACGTCTCTTGCACGTTCACACGAGAACCCCTTCTATCCGCGTAAGAACTCGTGACGGCCCGCGACCTGGCGTGCTTTCGCGGCGTGCCGGCCTGAAAGGAACGACCATGCTGAGCCAGCCGCTGCTGCCGGCCACTGCCCCGTTCGCCGCGGAGCAGATCGCGCTGCTCAACCGCGTGATGGACACCGTCACGCCTGCGCAGCGCCAGTGGCTGAGCGGTTTTCTGGCCGGCTACGAGGCCGCGCAGGGCGCCGTGGCGCCCACCGCTCCGTCGGCGCGCAAGCTGCCGCTCACCATCCTCTACGCGACCGAGAGCGGCAATGCCGAGGCGCTAGCCGGCCGGGCGAAGCAGGAGGCGGCGCGCGCCGGCTTCGCGGCAAAAGCGCTCGATATGGCCGACGCCACGCCGCAGAGCCTGGCCGGCCTGCGCAACCTGCTGGTCATCGCCAGCACCTGGGGCGAGGGCGATCCGCCGCAGCGGGCCGCGGGTTTCTACAAGGCGTTGATGGCGCCCGACGCGCCGCGCCTGCCCGGCCTGCGCTTCTCCGTGCTCGCGCTCGGCGACCGCGCCTATGCCAATTTCTGCACCACCGGCCAGCGCATCGACGCGCGCCTGGCCGAACTCGGCGCCGAGCGGGTCGCCGAGCGGGTCGAGTGCGACGTCGATTACGAGGCGCCGGCGAAAACCTGGCTCGGCGGCACACTGCGCGACCTCGCCGCCGGCGAGGCGCCGGAGACCGCGGGCGCGGTCATCCATGTCGATTTCGCCCGCGGCGCCGAGCACGCACCGGCCAACGACCGCGCCCACCCCTTCGCCGCCGAGATCACCGAGCGGGTCAACCTCAACAGCAGCCGCTCGACCGCCGAGACCTGGCACCTCGAATTGTCGCTGGAGGGTTCCGCCATCGCCTACGAGCCGGGCGATTCGCTTGCCGTGCTGCCGCGCAACGATCCCGCGCTGGTCGAGGCGGTGGCGAAGGCGGCGGGCGTGGTGCCGGACGCGGCGCTGGCCGAAGCGCTTTCGGCGCGGTTCGACATCGCCACGCTGACCCCGCCGATGCTGGACGCCTACGCGAAACTCACCGGCGAGGCGCGGCTGGCGGAGGCGGCGGCGCGGGCCGCCTTCCTCGACGGGCGGCACGTGATCGACCTGCTGGAGGCGTTCCCGCACCGGCTGACGGCGGAGCAGCTCCCCTTCCTGCTGCGCCCGTTGCAGCCCCGCTTCTACTCGATCGCCTCCAGCCGCAAGGCGGTGGACGAGGCGGCGCATCTGCTGGTGACGCCGGTGCGCTACCAAGCGCACGGCCGCGCGCGGTTCGGCGTGGCGTCGGCGCATCTCGCCGACCGGCGGCGCGTCGGCGAGGCATTGGAAGTGTTCCTCAAGCCGAACCCGCATTTCCGCCTGCCCGCCGACCCGGCGCAGAAGATCGTGATGATCGGCCCCGGCACCGGCGTGGCGCCGTTCCGCGGCTTCATGCAGGAGCGCGACGCGACCGGCGCCACGGGCGGCGCCTGGCTGGTGTTCGGCCACCGCAACTACACCCACGACTTCCTGTACCAGCTCGAATGGCAGGATTTTTTGAAGCGCGGCGTGCTGGCGCATCTCGACGTCGCGTTTTCGCGCGACCAGCCCGAGAAAGTGTATGTGCAGGACCGGCTGTGGCAGCAGCGGCAGCGGCTGTTCGCCTGGATCGAGGACGGCGCCGCGGTCTATGTCTGCGGCGACGCAAAAGAGATGGCGAAGGACGTGCATGCGACGCTGGCGCGCGTGATCGCCGACCAGGCGGGCTGCGCGCCCGATGCGGCCGAGGCGCGGCTGGACACGCTGGCGCGCGAGCGGCGCTATCTGCGCGACGTGTATTGATCGCGCCGCCCGCGCAGGAGGTTTTTTCCCATGAGCGACGACGCGGCACCGGCGCGCTCGCCGGTCGAGATCATCAAGCAGCGGAGCCGCTTCCTGCGCGGCAGCATCGCCGAGGGGTTGCGCGACAGCGCGACCGGCGCGCTGGCCGAGGACGACACGCAGCTGACGAAATTCCACGGCATCTACCAGCAGGACGACCGCGACCTGCGCCCCGAACGGGCGCGCAAGAAGCTGGAGAAGGCGTTCAGCTTCATGGCGCGGCTGCGCATCCCCGGCGGCGTCGTGACCCCGGCGCAGTGGCTGGCGCTCGACCACATCGCCGGGCTGCACGCCAACGGCACCATCCGGCTGACCACGCGCCAGACCGTGCAGTTCCACGGCATCATCAAGAGCAATCTCAAGCAGACGTTGCAGGATATCAACGACGCACTGCTCGACACGATCGCCGCCTGCGGCGACGTGAACCGCAACGTCATCGCCACCGCCAATCCGCACGAGAGCGCCGCGCACGAAGCGGTGGTGGCGGCGGCGCAGGCGATCAGCGCGCGGCTGATGCCGCACAGCCGCGCCTATCACGAATTGTGGCTCGACGACGAGTTGGTGGCGGGCGGAGAGCCGGAAGAGGAGCCGATCTACGGCGCGCTCTACCTGCCGCGAAAGTTCAAGATCGCGATCGCCGTGCCGCCGTACAACGACGTGGACGTCTATGCCCACGACGTCGGGCTGGTCGCGACCGTCGCGAAAGACACGGTGGCCGGCTACACGGTGCTGGTCGGCGGCGGCATGGGCATGACGCACGGCGAGCCGCACACCTATCCGCGCCTCGCCGAGCCCCTGGGCTGGTGCCGCGCCGACCAGGTCATCGATGTGTGCGAAAAGATCGTGACGGTGCAACGCGACTTCGGCAACCGCGGCGACCGGCGGCAGGCGCGGATGAAATACCTGATCGCCGCGCGCGGCCTCGACTGGTTCCGCACGCAGGTGGAGGAGCGGCTCGGCTGGCGCCTCGCAAAACCCCGCCGATTCTCGTTCGCGCGCACCGGCGACCGGCTCGGCTGGGCGGAGGATGCCGCCGGCAACTGGCATTTTTGTCTCTATGTCGAGAACGGCCGCGTGGTCGATCGCGACGGCGCGGCACTGCGCAGCGGGTTGGCCGAGATCACGCGCGCGCATCAGTGCGAATTCGTGCTGACCAGCAACCAGAACTTCATCATTGCCGGCGTGCGGCCGGAACGGCGGGCGGAGATCGACGCACTGCTCGACCGTCATGGTCTGCGCAATCCCGAAGGCGGATTGCGGCGCAATGCGATGGCCTGCGTGGCGCTGCCGACCTGCGGCCTCGCGCTGGCCGAGGCGGAGCGCTATCTGCCGGCGCTGGTCACGCGCCTGGAATCGCATCTGACGCAGGCCGGGCTGGCGCGCGACGAGATCGTGATCCGCATGACCGGCTGCCCGAACGGCTGCGCGCGGCCGTATCTCGCCGAGATCGGTCTGGTCGGACGCGCGCCCGGACTTTACAACCTCTATCTCGGCGCCGCGTTCGACGGCGCGCGCATGAACCGGCTGTATCGCAAGGACCTCGACGAGGACGCCATCGTCGCCGTGCTGGCACCGATGTTTTCCGCCTATGCGCGCGAGCGGCGGCCGGGCGAACGGTTCGGTGATTTCGCGATCCGCGCCGGCTACGTTCCCGCGGGCGAGGACCCGCGAAACTTCCATGAGCCGGCGATGGCCGGAGGCTAGTTTCGCTCGCGAGCGCGCCGAAAACCACGCAGTCCCCCGGCTTGCGTGGTCCGCGCCGCCGGTCGATGCTCGCGCGCATGGACACGCACGCATTCGACGCGGTGGTGATCGGCGCCGGCATCGCCGGCGCCACCGCCGCCGCCCATCTCGCCGCCGACCGGCGCGTCGCACTGATCGAGGCCGAGGAAGCCGCCGGCTACCACAGCACCGGCCGCTCCGCCGCCATGTGGATCCAGAACTACGGCCCGCCGACCGCGCGCCTGATGACCGGCCTGTCGCGCGCCTTCTTCGAATCGCCGCCGCCCGGCTTTACCGAGACGCCGCTCATGCTGCGCCGCCCGGTGCTGTTCCTCGCCCCCGAGGAGCAGATGACGCATTTCCGCGACATGCTGGCCGGCGGCCTCGGCCTGGTCGAGATCGCGCCCAGCGACGCCGAGGCGATGGTGCCGGCGCTGCGGCGCGGCTGGACCAAGGGTTCCGCCACCGAGGCCGATGCGTTCGACCTGGACGTCGCGGCGCTGCATCAGGGCTTTTTGCGCCGACTGCGCGCGCGCGACGGCGTGCTCGCCCTGCGCAGCCGCGCCGGGCGCATCGCGCGGCTTGGCGGGCGATGGCACGTGGAGGTGACCGGCGGTGCCGTGTTCGCGGCCCCCGTCCTGGTCAACGCCGCCGGCGCCTGGGGCGACGAGGTGGCGAAGCTCGCCGGCGTCATGCCGCTCGGGCTGCAGCCGAAGCGCCGCACCGGCGTGCTGATCGACCCCGCGCCCTGGGCGGTCGCCCACTGGCCGATGATCAACGATGTCGCGCACACCTGGTATGCCCGCCCGGAGGCGCGCACGAAGATGATGGTCTCGCCGGCCGACGAGACCGACCTCGACCCGCAGGACGCGCGACCCGACGAACTCGACATTGCCATTGCCATCGACCGCATGCAGCAGGCGCTGGCGATCGAGGTGCAACGCGTCGAGCACGCCTGGGCGGGCCTGCGCACGTTCACGCCCGACCGCGAGCTGGCGATCGGCTGGGCCGGCGATGCCGACGGGTTCTTCTGGAGCGTCGGCCAGGGCGGCTACGGCATCCAGACCTCGCCCGCCGCCGGGCAGCTGGCCGCCGACCTGGTCGCCGGCCGCGATCCCGGCGCGCTTGGCCCGGTTCTCGCGACCCTGGACCCGCGCCGCTTCACCGATCCGGGCCGAGCCCGTCGATCCACGCCGCGCTGACGCGCCGAAGAACCTGCCCGGCTTCTGGCGCAGGCGATCAACGCGGTGAAGGTTGTTTTTCAAAGGATCGCCCGTGCCGAGCCGTAGTGGCTTGGTCTGCTGCCGCACGACATCGAGCAGCATTTCTGCAGCTTGCTTGAAGAATTTGCCCGGCTCGGGTTCCGGCGCGATGCGGCCGGTTCGCGCCGCATCAGGCGCCCCGCGCCAGGTGGACAGTTGGGCCGAGCGGCGGTAGCCTCGCACCCGCGCTGTCACCCATCCCGGCGGGCACAGCGCCAAGACGTTCCAGGTGACCGCCAACGCGGCGGAGGCGCGGCGCCGCGCGCGCGGTTTCCCGTTCGGCCACACGCCGGGGCCACTGGCCGAACCGGTCGCGACAGCGGCCAGGGAGCATCCACGCACGCTCGGTCTGTGCCGATTCGCCTCATCGGCGACGCGCGCAACGGCGGCTCGGATTAACGGTCTGGTCCAAATCGCCGATATCCGGGGCCCGGTCCGGGCAAAAAATCGGCAAGCCGTCCGGCAGCCGGACGCGGCCCTGTCCGCTGTCGCGGCAAGTTGACGGCCGACGGCCTTTCGGCGCGCCCGATGCTAACGACACCTTGACACGGGCGTGCAATTACAAACTAAATCTTACAAACCAGCATTGCTGGTCCGGCTATTCGATACACTCACGAAAGGACCGTCGCTATGGACGGCTCTATTTTCGGTGGCTCGCTGATCCGCCACGACGGGCAGATAAGCTATGATGACGGTGCCGGTTCCGAGCTCACGGCCAGGCTGGCGCTCAGTCGCAGCGTGTTGCAGGAGGCCTGGGCGATCAGGCAGTCGGCGTATGTTGCACAGGGTCTAATAGAACCGACAGCAACCGACGTCCTGACGGATCATTGGGACTTTGCCCCGTCCACCAAAGTCATTGTGGTTTATAAAGACTTCGTGCCCGTTGCTACGGTTCGCGTCTGCCTTTACGCGCCGCCGACCGGCATCGACGGAGCCGCGACCGTGCCGGCCATGGACGTGTTTCCAGGTGAAATCGTGCAGCTTCATGGGAGTATTCCGGCGGGTCCGGTGCCCGCCCGGACCGTCGAGATCGCCCGGCTGGCGCGCGACCCCACCCTTTGCGCGGACTCCGAGCCGGTGTTCGCGCTGTATCGGATGGCTTCCTACGCGACCCTCGCCTTCGAAGCGGACGCGATCATTTCCGCGGTACAACGGCATCACGTGCCGTTCTACCGCCGGCTCGGCTTTAACAAGATCGCCGCGCCGCGGCCTTATTCGAAGGTGAAGGCGGAATGCGCGCTGGTGGGTCGCGTGCGTCGGGAGGGGGAAGAACTGCGCGATGTCCTGCCGATCCTCCGGCTCGTGTCCAAGGAAGACAGCGTGTTCAGCGACTTCCTCGCGGGCGAGCGGGTGCCGGTCTATGGCGGCAACCGGGCGCCCCCCTCGCTGAGCGCCATCTTCGGCGTGGAAGACGGCAACCGCCGGCCGGCCGCCGTCAGCCCTGCACCGAGCCGTGGCCGCGAACTCGAGGCGGCTGCCTGACCCTTGATGCAGGCGGTTAGCGCGCCGGCAACCTTCGCCCGCGGCAGGTCCTGAGACCTGGGCCGCGCACGCGTTTTCATTTTGTGCGAGTGACGGAACGGCGTATGGTCGGACCGGCCGACCTGCCACTGTGCCGAGACCTTTGCCGTTATGGTTACGCTGCTTCAAAGGGTTGTGCGAGGCTTTTCCCCGAAGGCGCGCGAGCCGTCGGAGGGGGTGTCGTCGGCCATTGTCGAGCGCATACAGACGGCGCAGCTCGATGCGTGGCTCAAGCTCAATATCGTCAACGTTCCCATCGGCATCCTCGTTGCGACGCTGCTTTTCCTGATGGTTTGGGACCATCGCGAGGACCGCTGGCTTGAGGCAAGCTATGGCGGGATCGTCGCGAGCTACCTGGGGACGCTGCTGCTGTCCTTGTCGTGGATGCACGACAGCCGAAAATCCTTCGATGTCAAGGCCCGCATCCGCGGGCTGCTGGCCGTCCGCTTTGCGCTTGGCAGCTGCTGGGCCTTCGCCCTCGTGGCGATGTCGGCCGTCGCCGACCCGAGCGGGCGCGGCGTGCTGTTCGGCGTCGCCATCGGCCTCATGTCAACCTGCGTGTTCAGCGGGCCTGCCGCGTATGCCATCTCGGGATGGCTCCCGACCACGGCGGGCGCCTTCGGCTGGCTGTTCTCGACCGGCTCGCTGGTCGGCAAAGCGCCGCTGATCTGCACCAGCGCCTATGCGATCCTGACCTTCGTCGCAATCCTTGCCATCGACAAGCAGACGCGCGAGCGCGGCCTGACATCGATCCGCCTGGAACGCCACGCCGAGACGATCGGCCTCCTGCTGCGCGATTTCGAGGAAAGCGCCAGCGACTGGCTGTGGGAGACGGATGCGGCGCTGACGCTGCGGCACGTCTCGCTGCGCTTCGCGGAAGCCGCCCAGCGGGCGGCGGAGGAGATCGAAGTCGGGCTGATCGACCTGATCGCGGGTCGGCCCCTGATACCGGCGCTCGACCGGGCGGTCGCCGCGTTGCAGCAGCGCCTGGAAGCGCACGCATCGTTCCGCGAGCTGGTGGTGCCGGTGAACGTGGCCGGGGAACGCCGCTGGTGGGCGCTGACCGGCAAGCCGCTGTTCAGCTCCCAGGGCAGCTTCATCGGCTATCGCGGGGTCGGCTCGGATGTGACGGTGGTGCATCGCTCGCGCGAGCGCATCGCCTATCTGGCACGGCACGACGAGCTGACCGGCCTGGCCAACCGGGCCGGCTTCAACGAGGCGATCGCCGTCGCCCTCGCCGAGAGCCGCCGGCAGAGCACGGCCCTGCTCTGCCTCGACCTCGACGAGTTCAAGACCATCAACGACAGCTACGGCCACGATGTCGGCGACGCCGTGCTGCGCGCCGCGGCGCAGCGGATCCGCGGCGTGCTGCGCGACCACGACCTGGCGGCGCGGCTGGGCGGCGACGAGTTCGCGATCCTGCTCTCCGACGTCGACCACCTCGCCGCCGCTGTCGTCGCCGCGCGGCTGGTCGACTGCCTCAGCCCGTCCTTCGCGTGTGGCGACCTGGTGATCAAGATCGGCGTCAGCATCGGCATCGCCATCGCCCCCGCCGACGGCGAGGACCCGGAAATCCTGTATCGCAACGCCGACCTGGCCCTCTATCGCGCCAAGACGGCGGGCCGCGGCACCTGGCGCCAGTTCGACCCGAACATGGACCGCTACCTGCACGAACGCCGCCTGTTGCAGCGCGACATCCGCGACGCGCTGCCGCGCGGCGAGCTGTTCGTGATGTATCAGCCGATCGTCGACCTGCAAACCCGCGAACTCACCGGCTTCGAGGCGCTGGTGCGCTGGTCGCATCCGGAACGCGGCCTGGTCCCGCCGAGCGATTTCGTGCCGATCGCCGAGCAGAGCGGCCTGATCGGCGCGATTGGAACTTTTGTGCTGACCGAGGCGGCCGATCTGGCGAACCGTCTGCCGTCGCGCCTGCGCATCGCCGTCAACCTCTCGCCGCTGCAGCTGCGCGACGAGATCCTGCTCGATCGGGTGCAGGCGGTGCTGGATCAGTTCCGGCTGCCGCCCGAGCGCATCGAGTTCGAGGTCACCGAATTGGTCATGCTGGAGACCAGCGGGCGGTCGCTGGACAATCTGCGCGGGCTGCGCAGCCGCGGGCATCGCGTGGCGATCGACGATTTCGGCACCGGCTACTCTTCGCTCGCGGCGCTGCGCGGCTTCCCGTTCGACCGGCTGAAGATCGACCGCGCCTTCATCGGCGACCTGGAGGACAGCGAGGGCGACGGGTCGATCGTCAAGGCGGTCATCGGGCTGGGGCGCGCGCTGGGCATCTCGATCACCGCCGAAGGCGTGGAATCCGAACGGCAGGCCACCATCCTCGCCGGCTACCGCTGCGCCAACGGACAGGGCTACTATTTCGCGCGGCCGTTGTCGCTGGCACAGGTGCTGGCGCTGGTCGGTCCGGCGGAGGGCCGCGCGCAACGGCCCAGCGTGAAACTGCCGGAGGAGAGCTACGTCTCCAGCGGCGAGCCGGTGCGCGACGCCGAGCCGCCGCGGGCGCCGCTGCGCCTGGTGCGGCCGAAGCTGGTGCGCAACAGCTAGGCCCGGACGGGCACCGGCTCAGGCCGCCGCCGCCGCGCGTCGCCGCCGCCGCATCGCCAGCACCACCAGCAGGACCGTCACCACCAGCCCGAGCGAGAACGCCGTGGTGAGCGTGCCGAGGGCATACAGCACCGGCGACGTCACGTTGGTCGTGGTCGCGAAGATCTCCAGCGGCAGCGTGTTGTGCGACCCGGCCGCCATGATGGTGCGCGAGAACTCGTCGTAGGACAGCGAGAAGCCGAACAGCGCGACGCCGATCAGGCTGGGCAGGATCAGCGGCAGCACGACGAAGCGGAACGCCTGCCACGGCGAGGCGCCGAGGTCGTGCGCGGCCGCCTCCAGCGAGCGGTCGAAGCGGTTGAACACCGCGAACATGATGAGCACCCCGAACGGCAGCGTCCACGTGAGGTGCGCGCCCAGCGCCGAACTCCACCACGCGGGCGGCAGGCCGGCGAGGTTGAACATCAGCCCGATGCCGAGGCTGATCAGGATCGAAGGGACGATCAGGCTGGCGATGGTGAGGTAGAACAGCGCCGTCGCGCCGACGAAGCGGCGGCGAAACGCCAGCCCGGCGGCGAGCGCGATCAGCACCGTCACCCCATGACGATCAACGCCAGCGCGAGCGACCGGCGGAACGCGCCGCCGAAATCGCCGACCATCTGCGGCTGAAACAGGTTGACGAACCAATGCGCCGAGAAGCCGCGCATCGGGAAGGTAAGGCCGCCATCCGGCCCCTGGAAGGAAAGAATGAAGATGGTCAGCGTCGGGCCGTACAGGAACGCCACGAACAGCGCGAAGAACGCCGCCAGCAGGAAGTGCCGCGGACCCGTCTTCTCCATCACAGCTCCTTGCGGATGTCGACGACGCGCAGGATCGCCCACACCATCAGCAGCACCGTCAGCAGCAGCACCACCGCCTGCGCCGCGGCAGAGGGATACATCAGCAGGCTGATCTCGTTCTTCATCAGCAGCCCGACCGAGGCGCTCTGGCCGGCGATCATGCGCAGCGTCGAGGTTTTTCCGCAGCCCGAGGGACCGATCAGGCAGCATTAGCTGCCGGCCGGAATCCGCAGGTCGATGTTATCGACTGCCGTGACGGCGCCGTAACGCTTGGTCACCGCGATCAGCTCAACCCCGTCCGCCATGCCTTCGATCAGCCCCGTCCGCCGCTGGCACGGTGCAATGCAGGCGACGTGCCCCCCGGCGCCAAGAGACGGGCGGCCGGGCACCGCGGACTGCCCAAGATTTGGTCAGGCGGTGACCTTCCGGCATGCGGTGCCATTGCCGCCGTTCGGTGGCACACTGCGTCGGCGATGCAGAGGGAGGATGCGGCGATGGCGGGAGAAGGCAGGATTGCGCTGGTCACCGGCGCTGGCAGCGGGGTCGGGCGGTCGGCGGCGCTGGCGCTGCTCGGCGCCGGCTATGGCGTGGCGCTGGCCGGGCGGCGGCGCGAGGCGCTGGCGGAGACGGCGGGGCTGGCCGGCGAGGCCGGCGCGCGGGCGGCGGTGCTGGCGGCCGACGTGACCGACCCGGCGGCGGTCGATGCGCTGTTCGCCGCGGTGAAGGCGCGGTTCGGCCGGCTCGACGTGCTGTTCAACAACGCCGGCACCAGCGGGCGCGGCGCGGATTTCGGCGACCTGACCTGGGAGCAGTGGCAGGCGGTCATCACGGTGAACCTGAACGGCGCCTTCCTGGTGGCGCGCGGCGCCTATCGCATGATGCGCGAGCAGTCGCCGCGCGGCGGGCGCATCATCAACAACGGCTCGATCTCGGCGCACGTGCCGCGGCCCGGATCGGCGGCGTACACGGCCAGCAAGCACGCGATCACCGGGCTGACGCGCAGCATTTCGCTCGACGGGCGCAAGCACGACATCGCCTGCGGCCAGATCGACATCGGTAATGCGGCGACGCCGATGACCGCGCGCATGGCGAAAGGCGTGCCGCAGGCCAACGGCACGCTGGCGCCGGAGCCGACGATGGAGGTGGACGACGTCGGCCGCGCGGTGCTGTTCATGGCGGCGCTGCCGCCCGGCAGCAACGTTCAGTTCATGACGATCATGGCGACACAGATGCCGTTCATCGGCCGCGGCTAGACCGAACGGAGCGCCGGCACCGCGACCCAGAACCGCGTGCCGGCGCCGCGCAGCACGGCGAGCTCGCCGGCGATCTCGTCGGCAATGTTCCAAGGCAGGATCAGCAGATCGTCGGGCGGCGCTGCGAGCAATGCGTCGGGTGCCACGATCGGCACGCGGCAGCCGGGCAGCAGCCGCCCTTGCTTGGCCGGCGAGCGGTCGGCGACGTGCACGATGTCGCGCGCAGTGGCGCCGCTGGTGTTGAGCAGCGTGCAGCCCTTGGCCGCGGCGCCGTACGCCGCGACGCGGCGGCCGGCGCGACGCTGTGCCGCCAGAAACTCCGCAAGCCCACGCTGCACCTCCGCCACGCGCGCGGCGAAGCCGGCGTAGCCGGCGAGCGTGTGCAGACCGGCCGCACGCTCCGCTTCGCGCACCGCGGCGAGGCCCGGCTGTTCGGCATGGGCGGCGCCGGCGTGGCAGGCAAGCACGCGCAGCGAGCCGCCATGCGTCGGCAGTTCGCTCACGTCGAAGGCGCGCAGCCCGGCCCACGCCAGCACGCGCTCGACCACCAGCAGACCGAGATAGGAATAGTGTTCGTGATAGATGGTGTCGAACTGCACGCCCTCGAGCAGCCGCAGCAGATGCGGGAACTCGAACAGCGCGACGCCCTGCGGCGCCAGCGCCACCGCGACGCCGGCGACGAAGCCGGCGATGTCCGGCACATGCGCGAGCACGTTGTTGGCGACGACGAGATCGGCGCGAACGGTGAGCCGGCGCGCGAACGCGAGCGAAAAAAACGCCGTCTCGGTGGCAATGCCGCGCGCGCGGGCGGCGGCGGCGACGTTGGCGGCCGGCTCGATGCCGAGCACGGGGATGCCGCGCGCGGCAAAATGCTGCAGCAGGTAGCCGTCGTTGCTGGCGATCTCCAGCACCTGCGAGTGCGCGCCGAGACCGAGGCGCGCGGTCATCGCCTCGGCGCAGCGCCTGGCATGTTCGACCCAGCTCGACGAGACCGAGGAGAAATACGGATAGTCGGAAAAGATCGCGGCCGGCGGCACGATCGTCGCGACCTGCACGAGCTTGCACCCGCCGCAGACGCGCACGTGCAGGTCCCAGACGGGATCGGGTCCGGCGACCGCCTGTTCCTGCGTCACCAGCGCATTGGCGAGCGGCGTCGCGCCGAGATCGACCAGGCTGTGCCGCAGCGCCGCGCCGCAGAGCCGGCAGCGTGCTAGTTCGGTTCGCACCAGGTCTTCCACGGTGCCCGCCCGGACTCCCACAGCGCGTCCAGGTGGATGCGGTCGCGCTGCGTGTCCATCGCGTGCCAGAAGCCGGTGTGGCGATAGGCGGCCAGTTCGCCGTCGCGGGCGAGGCCTTCCAGCGGCACCTGCTCCCACGGCATGTCGTCGCCCGCGATGCGGTCGAGCACTTCGGGCTGCAGGACGAAGAAGCCGCCGCTGACAAAGGCGTTGTCGCCGGGCGGCTTTTCGGTGAAGTGCTGCACGCGGTCGCCGTCCATCACCAGCGCGCCGTAGCGGCCCGGCGGCACCACCGCGGTGACCGTGGCCAGCCGCCGCTGTTGGCGATGGAACGCGATCAGCGCGGCGATGTCGATGTCGGCGACGCCGTCGCCGTAGGTCATGCAGAAGCAGTCGTCGTCGTCGAGGAACCGCGCCAGCCGCTTCAGCCGCCCGCCGGTCATCGTCGCTTCTCCGGTATCCACCAGCGTCACGCGCCAGTCCTCGGCGTAGTTGCGATGATAGCGGATCTGGCCACGCCGCAGCTCGACCGTCACGTCCGAGGCGTAGATCGGGTAGTTGGCGAAATACTGCTTGATCACCTCGCCGCGGTAGCCGAGGGCGATGATGAAGTCATTGACGCCGTGGCTGCCGTACAGGCTCATGATGTGCCACAGGATCGGCCGCCCGCCGATCTCGATCATCGGCTTCGGCCGCAGATGCGATTCCTCGCTGATGCGCGTGCCGCGGCCGCCCGCCAGGATCACCGCTTTCATGGCGCACTCCCGACGCGCCGCAGCAGGCCGCGCGGGCAGTAGGTGACGCGCTGCCGCACCACGCCCTCGTTGAACGGGAACGCCGGCTCCTCGACGCGGAAGTCGGGGTTGGCGGCGAGAAAATCCTCGATCGCGCCGAGCGGGTTGTTCCACGTCCAGTCGGGCCGCGAGCGCGGCGCGCCGGCCAGATCGGCCATGATGCCGTCACACACGATGATGCAGCCGCCCGGTGTCACCAGCTCGGCGTAGGCGTCGAGTTCGGCCCGCACGTGCGCGCGCGTGTGCCCGCTGTCGAGCACAAGCAGCACGCGCTCACCGGGCACGATCAGGGCGCGCACCGCGGCGACCGTGGCGGCGGCGGCGGAGTCGCCCTCGATCAGCGTGATGCGCGGCGCCAGCTCGTGCGCCTCGATTGCGGCGCGCGCCGGGGCGCGGATGTCGCGATCGACGCCGATCACGCGCCCGCCGCCGATCAGCGCGCACAGGCTGGCGTGGAACACCAGCGAGCCGCCGTGGGCCACGCCGGTCTCGACCACCACGTCGGGCCGCTCGCGCCACAGCAGTTCCTGCATCCGCAGCAGGTCCTCGGGCAGCTGGATCACCGGCCGGCCGAGCCAGGTGAAGCCATAGACGTATTTCACGTCCCAGCCGCAGCGCAGCCACGCCGCCGACGCCGCCTCGAACGCCTCCGGCGTGTCCATAGGGTGGACCGCGCAGGTGCCGTCGGGGCGCCCGACCCGCACTTCGCCGCGCGCTTCATCGATCGTCAGCATCGACATCCTGTCGCGCCATGATTGGCGTGCAGCCTGCCCGGGGGCGATTGACGAAACGTTAGCGCGGCGGGCCGCCGGTCAGGCCAGCTCCGCCTGCACCGCGGAGGCCAGTTCGGCCATGTGGAACGGCTTTTTCAGGAACCGCACCGCGATCGGCTGCGGCAGGAAGTAGCCGGAGATCAGGATCACCCGCAGCGAGGGGCTGCGCGCCCGCGCCTGCTCGACCAGTTCCAGCCCCGACATTCCGGGCATGCGCACGTCGCTGATCACCAGGCGGATGTCCGCCAGCCCGTCCAGCATCGGCAACGCCTCCTCGCCGCTGCCGGCCTGCACCACACGATAGCCGAATTCGATCAGCGTCTCGGCAAGGATCTCCCGGACTTCCGGGTCGTCATCCACGACCAGTATTTTTGGCGTCGCGCCATTCGCGGGCTCGTTCATTCCTGGGTTCCGGCCGGTGGTCCAACAGAAGGGTGGCATGGCAGCCAACGCGCCAACAAGGCCGTCTTTGCGCATGCGAGAGGAAAGGCGCATCCCGGCGCCATCACGTGCGGGTGAAAGCGCCTGGGAGAGTTTCGTTCGCCGGTTGGGGTTCGTGCCGTGGGCCCTCCCGCAACGCCGACCGTCCGGCCGCGCGGGAACCGCCCAAACGTTAGCACGTTTCCCGCCCGCCGCGTCGCACGGCCGCCCTGCTTAGTCCGGCAGCGGCGGAAACGCCAGCCTCCCCGTCGGGTCATTCCAGGCAGCCAATGGCCAGAATCAAAGTCCGCGCTTGGCATTCCATCCTCGGCGGCATCCTGGCCGTGCTGATCGTGCTGATCGCGGTCTGGAACTGGGACTGGTTCATTCCTCCGGTCGAGCGCATCGCCACCGCCAAGCTCGGCCGCCCGGTGCAGATCCAGCATCTGCGCCTGCATCTGGCGCGCAACCCGGTGCTGGAGGCGGACAACATCGTCATCGGCAACCCGGCGGGGTTCCCCGCCGCGGGTCCGTTCGCCCGCATCGCGCGGCTGGGCGTGACGGTCGATGGGCCGGCCTGGGTGCTGCGCAAGGGTCTGCTGATGCCCGGCATCGAGGTGGACAAGCCGAACGTGAACGCCATCGCGCTGCCCGACGGGCGCAACAACTGGACGTTTCCGTTCAGCGGTGCGCCCGCCGGCAAGCGCGGCGCCAGCCCCAGGATCGGCGACCTGCGGATCAAGGACGGCTACGTCCATGTCGTCGATCCCAAGGTCAAGGCCGATCTGCAGATCGACATTGCCACGACCGAGGCGGGCGCGGGCCAGAAGGGGCAACTGCTCGCGCAGGCGAGCGGCACGTACAACAAGCAGCCGATCACCGCCCGTTTCGCTGGCGGGGCCGTGCTCACGTTGCGCGACAAGACCAATCCCTATCCGGTCGAACTGGCGCTCGCCAACGGCGCGACGCGGGTGCTGCTGCGCGGCACGGTGCAGGACCCGCTGGCCTTCGCCGGCACCGACCTCAAGGTCGAACTCTCGGGACAGAGCCTTGCCAATCTGACGCCGCTCACCGGCGTGCCGGCCCCGGCCACCCCGCCCTATCGGCTGCTCGGCGACGTGACCTACACCGCCGACCGGCACGTCAGGCTGGATCACCTCGTCGGACATTTCGGCAACTCCGACCTGGAGGGCAGCCTCGCGATCGATCCGGGAGGCGAGCGGCCGCAGGTGACCGTCGATCTGCATTCGCACCAGGTCGATCTGGCCGATTTCGGCGGCTTCCTGGGAGCGACGCCGGGGCAGGCCACCACCCCAGGCGAGACGCCGCAGAAGCGCGCGGCGGTGGCCCACGCGGAGGCCAGCCCCTGGCTGATCCCGCACACCCAGCTCGACCTGCCGCGGCTGCACGCCGCCGACGTGGCCCTGCACTACCGCGGCGACCGGATCGAGGGCCGCTCCATCCCGCTCGACGACCTGGCCGCCGACCTCACCATCAAGGACGGCGCGGTGCGCTTCCATCCGGTCAGTTTCGGTGTCGGGCGCGGCCGCATCTCGTTCGATATCGCGGCCGACGAAGCCCGGCCGGACGCGCTGCACGTGCGCACCGACGTGGACTTCCGGCAGGTGGACCTCGCCCGCCTGCTCAGCGCCACGCACAGTTTCAGCGGCGCCGGGACGATCGGGGGCCGGGCGGTGGTGGACGGCACCGGCGGCTCGGTGGCCGGCATACTCGGCGACGGCAACGGCGGCATAAAACTGTTCATGGTCGGCGGCGACCTGTCGGCGCTGCTGGTCGATCTCTCGGGGCTGGAGTTCGGCAATGCCCTGCTCTCCGCCCTCGGCCTGCCCAAGCAGACGCCGGTGCGCTGCCTCGTCGCCGATCTCCCGCTGCGCGAGGGCATCCTGGATACCCGCACGCTGGTGGTCGATACCGCCGAGGCGAGCGTCGTCGGCAAGGGCAGCATCAACCTGCGCGACGAGACGATCGACTACCAGCTGCGGACCAACGCCAAACATTTCAGCATCGGCTCGCTGCCCGCGCCGATCGACATCACCGGCCACCTGAAGCACCCGTCGGTGCGGCCGGATGCGAAGGCGCTGGCGGCGCGCGGCGCGCTGGCGGTGGGGCTCGGCGTGCTGCTGACGCCGCTGGCGGCGCTGCTGCCGACCATCCAGCTCGGCCTCGGCGAGCACAACGACTGCGAGCAGCTGATCCGCACGGCCCAAAAACCCCCAGCCCGGCCGGATCGAACCCCATGACACGATAGCTAAATTTCACGCAACCGTGACCAGCGCCCCTGGCGAACCGCGCCCGGAGCAGGGCATATAGCCCGCCAGTGACATACCATTGCCCCCGTCGGCGCGGCCGACCCAGCCCGTGCCGGCCAGGCCGGCACGGGCTGCGCTGACGCGCCATGCCGGTCCTATCCGTTGCAGCTCTGTTGGCGCTGGCGGGGCAGAACCTGATGCTCCAGGCGGTCCTGATCATCCTCGGCACCTTCGTGCTGGAGGACGCGGCCACCGTGCTCGCCGCCATGCAGGCGCAGGGCGGCGACATCCCGATCCCGCTGGCGCTGTGTTCGCTCTATGCCGGGATCGTGCTGGGCGATCTGGGCCTGTATCTGCTCGGGCATTTGTCGGCGAAGGTGCGCTGGGCGGCGCGGATCATTCCGCCGCACCGGATGCGGCAGGGGCGGGACTGGCTGCAGGGACGGGTGTTCCAGGTGGTGTTCATCAGCCGTTTCATTCCCGGCGCGCGGCTGCCGACCTACACCGCCTGCGGCTTTCTGGGCGCCGACTGGCGCCGCTTCGCGCTGGCCGCAGTGCTGGCGACGCTGGTCTGGACCTCGCTGCTGTTCGGCGTGTCGCTGAAGATCGGCGCGCTGCTGATGCTGTATCTCGGCCCCTGGCGCTGGGCCGGCGCCATCGGGTTCGCGGCGATCATCATCCTGCTCGGCCGCACCGCGGCGCGACTGCAGGAGGCGCGGCGATGAAGGAAGCGGCCCTGCTGCTGCGCGCGGCGCCGCCGACCAGGCCCGAGCCGGTCGTCAGCCATTTCGAGTTCTGGCCGGACTGGGCGTTCTACACGCCGATCGTGGCGCAATGGGTGCTGCTGGGGCTGCGCTACGGCTCGATGAGCCTGCCCACCGCCGCCAACCCGCGCATCGAACTCGGCGGCCTGTGCGGCGAGAGCAAGAGCGCCATCCTCGATCTCGTGCAGGGCGCGGCGCGTGACCTTCTGGCGCCCTATGTCCGCCTGCTTCCGTGCGATGCGGCGGCGGCCGAGCGGGCGATGGCGGCGGCGGGACTCGCCTATCCGGTGATCGCCAAGCCCGATATCGGCTGCAACGGCGCCGGCGTGCGGCTGGTGCGCGACCGGGCGGCGCTGGCCGACTACCTCGCCGCCTTCCCGTCCGACGCGCACCTGCTGTTGCAACGCTTCGTCGCCGAGGAGGGCGAGGCGGGGCTGTTCTACATCCGCCGCCCCGGCGAGGCGCAGGGTCACCTCACGTCGCTCACGCTGAAGCGGCCGCCGGTGGTGGTGGGCGACGGGCAGCGCACGCTGGAGCAACTGGTGCGCGACGATCCGCGCGCCGGCCGCGTCCCGCAGATGTACCTGCCGCGGCTCGGCGAGCGGTGCCACGCGGTGCCGGCTTCGGGCGAGCGGGTGCGGCTGGTGCTGGTGGGCAACCACTGCAAGGGCGCGATCTTCCACGACGGCCGTGCCGAGATCACCTCGGCGCTGACCCGCGCGGTGGACGCGATCGCGCGGGCCATCCCGGATTTCCATTTCGGCCAATTCGACGTGCGCTTCACCTCGCTCGCGGCGTTGCGGCGCGGCGAGGGGTTCACCGTCATCGAGGTCAACGGCGTCGGCTCCGAGGCCACACATATCTGGGACGCGCGCACGCGGCTGCGCGACGCCTGGGCCGACCAGTTCTTCCACTACCGCGCTGCCTTCGAGATCGGCCGTGACCTGCGCGCCACCGGCCACCGGCCGAGCGGCGTGCGTGCGCTGTGGCGCAACTGGCGGCGGCAGAAGCAGCTGATGGCCAGCTATCCCGCCTGCGACTGACCGGCAAAACCCTCGCCGCGACACGGGGATTCGTGCGAGAGTGAATCGTCGGGCGGGCCAGGGGCGGGACGGCGATGCGGAACGGCGGACTCGGGCTGGCGGCATTGGCCCTTGCCGTGCCGGCATTGCTGGCAGCACCGGCGGCGGCACAAAGCTTCGACTGCGCCAAGGCGCAAGCGCCGGTGGATCGGGCGATCTGTGCGGCGCCGCAATTGCGGCGGCTCGACGAGTCGCTGGCCGCCGCCTACGCCGCCGCCCTCGCCCGCGACCCCGCCGGCAGCGACGCGATCCGGCAGGCGCAGCGCGCGTGGCTCAGGGCGCGCGCCGACTGCGTGAAGGAAACCGCGGCGGCGGCGTGCCTGGCGCACGCCTACGCCGGGCGCATTGCCGCGCTGTCGCCGCCGCCTTCGGCGCCGCTTCCCGTCGCCGCTCCGCTGCCACAGATCGCGCAGGCCGCGGCGAGGCTCGACCGCGGCACGTTCCCGACCGCGGGCGAGACCGACGTGGCGCTGCGCGTCACCACGCCCGGCCGCTTCGCGATCCAGGCCAGGAGCGCCACCGGCACCGCGCTGCAACTCGTTGACATGCTGACCGGCCCCGGCCCGCGCGAGGGCTGGCCGGGCAAGGCCGACGGCCGCATCGACGCGCTGCTCGACATCGGCACCTATCGCGTGCGCGCCATCGGCGCGACGGACGCGGCCGGACCGACCACGCTCGCCGTCACCGGGTTCGCCGAGGCCGGGCCGCCGAGGCTGGCCCCCGGCTACGTGCCGGCGACGCTGCCCCTGACCGACCTGCACGTGCAGGGGTTTTGGCTGGTGGTCGGGCCGAACGATGCCGGCACGCGCGTCGAGGCGGCGGGACGCAGCCTGCGGGCGCTAAAGCTGTGGCGCGACGGGCGCGACCTCGTGGACCTGCCGGAACAGGTCGCGAGCATCGCGCCGATCCCCGCCCATCCGCTGACCGACATCGTGCTGTCCGGCAAAGTGGCGCCCGGCACGTATCTGATCGCGGCCTATGGCGGCCCTGCCCTGCCCTGGGCCGATGGTGCCTCCGACCAGCCGCTCTATCTGCGCACCGGGCAGTCGGCCGACCTGCTCGCAGGCGGCGGCGCCGGCGCGGTCGGCCCGTTCGGCAGCGAGGTTTTTGCGGTGCCGCTGGATGCGGCGCAGGCGCTGCTGCTGCTGCCGCAGCCCGCGGACGCGACGCTCCTGGCACGCGACGGCGAGGCCGAGAGCGGCCGGGCCGCGATTGCCCGCACACAGCGGGAACCGGCCACCCTGCTCGACCTGCCGGAGAAACCCAAGCAGGCGCGCAGCGTCGTGCTGCATGCGGCGCCGGGCCAGATCTTCACCCTGCGCGCGGTCGCCGCCGAACAGGACATGCCGGATCAGCCCGGCCGCTACTGGTTCGCCGCCGGCGAATATGCGCTCGGCGGGGACGAGGCGCCGGCCGCGGCGGCGCTGTTCCGCATCGCCAAGGACGGCACCGGCACCGCAATCGGCTCGGTCGGCGTGCCGGAGATCGGGCCGGCGCTGGCGTGGCGCACCCGCTTCAACTTCCGCGGTGAGACGACGCTGCTGTTCCGCGTGGCGGCGCCGGTCACCGTCGCCGTCAGGGCCGAGGGACCGGCGGTGACGCCGCGGATCGCGACGCTCGACGGCGCGGTGATGAACGCCACCGGCAACGGCGTCGCGGCGACGCGCTGGGCGCTGTCGCCCGCCTGGTACGCGCTGCACCTGGCCGCCAAGCCGGACGCCATCGGCATCCTCGACCTCACGCTCGGCCCGCCCGGACTCGTGCCGGGGGCGCCGGAGGCAGCGCAGCCCGCGGCGCCGGTGCTGCCGCTCGGCGAGCACGCGGTCGAGGCCGACAGCGAGTTGCGGCTGTTTGTCAACGACGTTCCCGGCTTCATCGGCGGGCTGATCGCGCGGCGGTCGCCGGTCGATCTCGGCCAGGGGCCAGTGGTGGCCACTGTGCCGTCGGGCCAAACGCTCACCGTCGCGGCGCGGGCACCGGCAGCGGGCGTATTGCTGCTGCGCGATGTTGCCGGCGGCCCGCCGGTCGCGCTCCGCCCGATCGCCAAAGGCGCCGACGCGACGCTCCCGTTCCCCGCGGCGGACCATGCGCGCACGCTGGCGCTGGCGCTGCTGCCGCCCGAGACGGCGCAAGCCCCCTCGCCCGCCCCGCCGGCCGCGCTGGCCGAATTGCGGGACGGCACGCCGCGCTTCCTCGACCTCGCGCGCGACCGGACGGCGCGCTTCGCGCTCAGCGTGGCGCAGGGCGGGCTGTATCGCGTGGAGACGCTCGGGCGGCTGGACACCGAGGGGCGGATCGGCACGGCGTTCGTGCCGTCGCTCGCCGCCGGACGCGCCAACGGCGTCGGGCGCAACATGCTGTTGCTGCGCTACCTGCGGGCCGGCGCCTATCGGCTGGACGTGACCGCGCGCGGCTCGGCCGGACGGGCCGGCGTGCTGGCGGTGCCGGCGCCGCTCGCGCAGGGGATGGCACTGGCGCCGGGCGAGACCGTGCGGGCAAGCCTCACGGCGGGCAGCGGCGTGGCGTTCCCGGTGCGCATCGGCGTCGCCGGGCGCTACCGCCTCGACCTGCTCGGTGATGGTCGCACGTTCACCGCGCGGCTCGACGACCCGGACGGCTGGCCGCTGGAGGAGGCGGGGCCGGTCACCGCGCTGGAGGAGGACCTCGCCCCAGGCACCTACCGGCTGACCGTGCTGCCGCAGAGCGTCGATGCGCGCGTGGTCGCGCGATTGCGCCGCGTGCTGCCGCCGGCAAAGATCACCGGCCACGGGCCGCACGATCTGCCGTTCGGGGCGACGCAGAGCGCCGAGTGGCGCGAGCCGGCCAGCCGCGGCCAGCCCCGCACGCCCGACACCTGGAGTTTTTCCCTCGCCGGGCCGGCGCATGTGGTGCTGGACCTGCGAGGCGACGGCATGCTGGCGACGCTGCATACGGCCGACGACGCGGCACCGAAGCTGCGGGTGCTGGGCAAGGCTTCGGCGGGCGCCGACCTGCCGGCGGGCAACTACGTCGTGGACGCCGAGGCGCTCGGCCGCAATGACCGGCTGGCCTATTCGCTCAAGCTGACCAGCACCGAGTTGCAGCCCGGCGCGCCGCGCAGCGTGACGCTGCCGGCCAAGCTGCCGTTCAGCCTCGCCTCGGCGCGGGTCGTGTCGCTGACCAGTTTTGGCACGGTGCCGCTGCGCGCGGTGCTGCGCGCGGAAAACGGCAGCGTGCTCGCGCGCGTGGTCGGGCGCGCCGATGACTGGAACATCGGGCTGTCGCAAAAACTGCCGGCCGGACGCTACCGCCTCGACCTCGAAGCCCTGCCCGCCCCGCCGCCGAAATCGGAGGATGCGGCGCAGGACAACGGCGACTCGCCGCCGCAACGGACCGAGCTCGCCCTGACGCTGCCGCCCGACCTGCCGGACGTGACGCTTGGGTCGGACGGGTCGGCGAGCATAACCGGCCTAGGGGTTAGCCATGTCGCGCTGCCGGCGGCCGAGCCGGGCACACTGCTGCTGCTCGCCGCCGAGGCGCAGGCGGAGACGGTGCTCGCCCTGGAGCAGCTTGACGCAAGCGGCGCCTGGCAGACGATCGGCCGGGCACAGGGCACCGCTCCGACGCTCGCCGTGCCGGCGCAAGGCGCGGAGTTGCGCGTCGCGGTCTGGACGGTGGATGGCGTCGCCGCCCCGATCCGCCTCGCGATGCGTGCGGCGACCGCGGCGGCGCAGCCGCTCGGCCGGGTGACGTTCGCGAAGCTGCGCCTGCCGGGGCTGGCGCAAGGCTGGGCGGTGGCGCGTGTCGCCGACCCTGGCGCCGCCGTGCTCCGTGTCGCGCCGCCGGAGGCCGGGCTGCGCGCCGGCGCGGTGCCGGGCCGCCCCGCGCTGGCCGCGACGGAAGGTTATGTCGTGCCGCAGGCCGACTCGGTGTGGCTGATCGCGCCGGCGAGACACGGCAGCGATCGACGTGGCCCGCGCGTCGGCGCCGGCCGATGCCGCGCTGCCGATCAGCCTGCCGGACGGCGGGCGCGCGATGTTGCCGGCGGAATCGGGGCCGTGCGCCTATGTGGCCGCCTCGGGGCTGGGCCAGCCGGGACTGGATGCCGGGCGGGGCATGGGCGTGGCAGGGTCGGGTGACCCCGGCGGCAGCGCTTTTTCACTCTGCGGCGGCGCACCGATCGCGGTCTGGAACGCCGGGGGGAATGCGGCGCTGCGCGTCGGGCTGCGCCGTCACGCGCTCGACCTGCTGGCGGAGCGGAGCGTCGATGCCGCCTTCGCCGGGCTGATCCCCGCCCACGCGGCGCTGCCGTTGCGTCTGCCCGCCGGGCACAAGCAGATCGACGCCAGCCTCGCCGCCCAGGGCGCGCTGGTGGCGGGCTGGCGCGCCGGCGGCGCGGTCACTGCCTGGGCCGGCGATGCGGCGCTCAGCCGCAGCCTCGCGGGCGACTGGACCGAGCTGCTGCTGGTCAACCTCGGCGACGCGCCCGCCCCCGCCGCGCTGACGCTGATGCCGGAAGCGGCGACGCCCTCCCTTGCTGCCGGCACAGTGTTCCGCCGCTTCTTCGGTGCGCGCGGATCGCTCGTGCTGACGGCCGCGGCGCAGCCGGGCCAGCACCTTGTCGTCGCCGGCGCGGCCCGCGCCACCGTGCTGCTGGCGGACGGACAGGTGCGGCGCGGCCGGCGCATCGCCCTCGACGGCGCGGCGAGCGTCGAACTGACGCACGGCGCCGGGCCGCTGGCGGCGTGGCTGGAGGGGCCGGGCGCCTCGCCCTGGCCGGACACGCCGCCGCTGGACGTGACCCTGCCGCAGCACCTCACGCTCGCCGGTGCGGCGATGGCGCTGCGCCTGGCACCGGGCACGCCGGTGCTGCTGCGCGTGCGCGGCACGGCGCCGGCGATTGTCGCGCTCGGCGAAGCGCCGCCTTCGCTGTTCGGGTCCGGCATCGCCTTCGACCGCTACCTGCCGGCGGGCGCGACGCTCCTGCGGCTGCTGTCGCCGACCGACGGGCCGCTGTCCGGCACGCTCGACCTCGCCGCCTTCCCGGCCGCCGAGATCGCCGAGGGATCGGGCGCGCCCGTCGCCATCGCGCCGGGCGCCGCCGCCGTGTTCGGCTTCACCGTGACCGCGGAGGGCGCGGTCGGTCTCGGCGTGCGCGCCGATCCCGACATCGTCGCCGTGCGGCTGATCGACGAGGGCGGGCGGGAACTCGGGCGCGGCGTGTCGATGTTACGAAAACTCGCGCCCGGCCATTACCTGCTGGAAGCCAGCGTGCCGCCCAACGGCCGCACGACGCTGGTGCGGCCGACCGTGCTCGGCATCGAACCGCACATCACGCCACCGCCGCCCGAGGTGGTGCGCCGCCTGCTGCTCGCCGCCGGCTTCGCGCCGCCCGCCGCCGCCCCGTGAAGGTCCCGCGCATGATGATGCTCGTCCGCCTGCTGCTGCTGGCCCTGCTGCTGGGTGTTCCATCCGCCCGCGCCGCGTCGCCGCCCGGCCAGGCGCAGCGGGCGGATGGCGCGCTGGTGGTGCCGGACCGGTTCCTGCGCCCGTGGGACCCGGTGACGGTGTTCTTCCCCGCCGACACCGGCCCGGCGCAGCCGGCACCCGAGGACGCGCCCGCCCGCTTCGTCGCCATGCAGCCGGCGCAGCCGGGGGCGTGGCAATGGCTCGGGCCGCGCGTGCTGCAGTTCCGCCCCGCCGAGCCGTGGACGCCGCTGCGCCCGGTCACGATCAGCGCCGCCGGCCGCAGCGCCACCCTGATGCCGCTGCTGCCCGAGCCGGTGGCGACCGCGCCCGAAGACCAGCCGGAAGGCATCGCCGGCCTCGACACGATCAGCCTCACCTTCCCCGAGCCGGTGGACAGGGCGGCGCTGGCGCGGCTGCTGACCATCGAGCTGCGTCCATTGCCCGGCATCGACGCGGCCGGCGGGCAGACGCTGACCGGCGCCGATTTCGACATTCGCGCGCTGGAACGGCGCGACCGCGCCGACCGGCAGACCTATCTCGTCGTGCTGCACCAGCCGCTGCCCGACAAGCGGCTGGCGATCCTGCGGCTGCGCCTGTCGGATGCGCCGGGCCTCGACGACCCGATCTTCGCCTTGCGGCTGCACACCGCGACCGCGTTCGCGTTCGCCAGCTTCGCCTGCGGCGACGGCTATGACGGCGCGGTCGGCGACGGGCTGACGCAATGCACGCCGCAGAACAATCCGGACGATCCCGGCACCGGCGTGCGCCGCCGCAGCATCGTGCTCGCATTCTCCGCAGCACCGGCGCCGCTCGACGTCATCGCCGCGCGCGATGCGCTGCGCATCTCGCCGCCGGTGGACGATTTTCGCGTCAGGCCCAACGATGCCGACCCGCCCGGGCTGACGGTCACCGCCAGTTTCGCGCCGGACACGCTCTATACGCTGCGTCTCGCGCCGGGCAGCCTGCGCGACCAGCGCGGACGCGCGCTCGCGGGACCGGCGCAGGTGCTGCGCTTTGCGTTCCGCGCCGTGCCGCCGCTGCTCGCCTGGGACGTGCCGCAAGGGATCGTCGAGCGGCTCGGCCCGCAGATGGTGCCGCTGCGCGGCCACGGTTATGACCGCGCCGACATCCGCATCCATCGCATCGACCCGCTCGACCGCGATTTCTGGCCGTTCCCGCCGAATGGCGTCGCCACCAGCGACGCCGCGCCGCCGCCGCTGCCCGGCAACGCGCCGCCCGCGTGGAGCGGCGCCAAGCCGATCGGGGCGGACGACATGGCCGCGCGGATCATCGCGCTCGGTTCGCCGTCGGTGTCCGACCTGGTCGCGCTGCCGCAGGCGCCGGGCGGCGCGGATGCGAAATTCGGCCTCGACCTCGCGCCGCTGCTCGCGCGAGTTGCCGGCGCAGCAGCAAGCGGGTGCGTATCTGATCGGCCTGCGCCCGTTGCAGGCGGCGCAGCGGCAGTGGCTGCGCGCTCAGGTGACCGACCTGTCGCTGACCGCGATCGAGGAACCGGCGCGCATCCGCTTTGCGGTGACGTCGCTCGCGACCGCGCTGCCGGTCGCCGGCGCGGAAATCCGCATCGAGGGCATTGCCGGCAAGGATTTTCGCACCCTCGCGAGCGGCGTCACCGACGTCGATGGCGAATGGACGCTGGAGGCGCGCGACGGCGTGCTGGCGTCGCCGCAGCGCATCGTCGTCGTCAAGGGCACCGACACGCTGGTGCTGGCGACCACGCCCGGTCCGGCGATGTATGCGCAGAAGAACTGGACGCAGCCGCGCGGCACCTGGCTCGGCTGGGCGTTCAGCAAGAACGGCGTGACGGCGCGGGAGGAAAAGCCGCGCACGCTCTGCCACGTCTTCACCGAGCGGCCGATCTACCGGCCCGAGGAGGCGGTGGAGATTCGCGGCTTCGTCCGCCGCACTCTGCACGGCGAGCTGAGCTACGCCGACCGCGGCGGCACGCTGCTCGTCACCAGTCCCGACAAGCAGGAATGGCGGTTCCCGATATCGCTCGACGCCACCAGCGGCTTCTACGTCCACTTCGATGCGAAAACCAAGGCGACCGGCGACTACCGCGTCAGCTTCGCGCCGGAGCACGAGAACGAATGCGGCAGCGCCGGCTTCAAGAAGGAGGCGTACCGCCTGCCGACCTTCGAGGTGCTGCTGAACGCCGCCGCGCACGTGCCGCTCGATGCGCCGTTCCAGGTCGGGCTGCTGGCGCGCTACTACGCCGGCGGCGTGGTGACCGGACGGCCGATCAAGTGGCGCGTGACGCAGTACCCGTATGCCTGGACGCCGAACACGAAGGGACGCGAAGGCTTCCTGTTCTCCTCCGACGCGCGCTTCTCGGCCGAGCAGGCGTTCCGTTCCACGCCGGTGCTGCAAAGCGATGGCAAGACCGATGCCGGCGGCTCGGCGCAACTGACGCTCGACCCGACGCTGGAGCCGACGGCGCAGCCGCGCACCTACGCGGTGGAGGCGACCGTCACCGGCGACGACGGCCAGCAGATCCGCAGCGTGTCGCGGATCGCGGCACTGCCGCCGTTCGTGCTCGGCCTGAAGACCGCGCGCTATGTGGCGCATCCCGGAGCGATCGCCGCCGACCTGATCGCGCTGGATGCCGACGGCAAGCCGCGCGCGGGGATCGACATGACCGTCCGCCTGGTCAAGCGCGACTGGAACTCTGTTCTTGAAGCCAGCGACTTCAGCCAGGGCACGGCGAAATACGTCACGCAGATTCTCGATCGCACCGTCGAGGAACGCCACGTCGTCAGCACCGGCACCGCGCAGACGCTCAATTTCGCGGCGAGCGATGCCGGGGTGTGGCTGCTGGACGTGTCTGCCGCCGACCGTCTCGGGCGGCGGCAGACCTTGCGCGTCGATCTGTTCATGGCCGGCAGCACGCCGGTCACCTGGCCGCGCCCGCCGGCAAAAACCGTGACCCTCGCTACGGACAAGCCGGACTACGCGCCCGGCGACACCGCGACGGTGCTGATCGAAAGCCCGTTCCAGACCGCCCGCGCGCTGGTCGTCGCCGAACAGCCGGAAGGCCGCTTCGACTATCAATGGGTCGATGTCGCGGGCGGCGCGGGCCGCTACGCGTTCGCGGCGCGCAAGCAGCAGGTGCCGGACCTGCCGGTGCATGTGCTGCTGATGCGCGGCCGGCTCGCCGGCACGGCACCGAGCGCCGACGCGCCGTTCGACCTCGGCAAGCCGACCACGCTCGCGGCGACGATTCTCGTGAAAGTGCGGCCGGTGGCGAACCGCGCCGTCGTCACCTTCGAGGCGCCGGCGACGGCGCGGCCGGCACAGACGATCGACGTGGCGTTGCACCTCGCCGACGAAGCCGGAAATCCGCTGGCGGGTGAAGCAACGTTCTGGATGGTCGATCAGGCGGTGCTGGCGCTGGCGCCGGAAGCGCCGCTCGATCCGCTGCCGCACTTCATCGTGGCGCGGCCGAGCCGCATGACGGCGCGCGACACGCGCAATATGGCGTTCGGCGTCATCCCGTTGCAGGAAATGCCCGGCGGCGGCGAAGGCAACGAGAATCCCGGCATCGCCAATATTTCTGTCCGTCGCAATTTCACGCCTGTGCCGATCTACCTGCCGCACGTCAAGATCGGCGCCGACGGCGTGGCGCACGTGCAGGTAAAGCTGCCGGACACGCTCACGGTGTTCAAGCTGCGCGCCGAGGCGACCAGCGGACCCGATCGCTTCGGCTTCGGCACCGGCGAGTTGCATGTGCGCCAGCCGGTGATCGCGCAGCCGGTGCTGCCGCGCTTCCTGCGGCCGGGCGACGCGTTCGACGCGACGGTGCTCGGCCGCATCGTCGAAGGCCCCGGCGGCGCCGGCACTGCGACGATCAGCGTCAGCGGCCTGGCGACGCAGGGCGCCACCGAACAGTCGCTCACGTGGACCGGCGGCGCGCCGGCGCGCGCGGCGTTTCCGGTGGTCGTGCCGCAACCCGCGCCGGGGGTGGCGAGCGCGCGCATCCGCTTCGTCGTGCGCCGCAGCGTCGATCAGGTCGGCGATGCGGTCGAGCTCACGCTGCCGATCCGCCCCGACCGGCCGCCGGTGCGCGAGCGCCGTATCGTCGAAGTCGCAGGGCAGAGCGAAGCCGATCTGCCGGCGCCGCCCGGCGACATGCGGCCGGGTTCGTTCAGCGGGACGCTGACGCTGGCGACCGATCCGGCGCTGGCGCGCGCGCTCGGCGGCCTCGACTATCTGCTGGCCTATCCGTTCGGCTGCACCGAGCAGCGCATCGCACTCGCCTCGGCGGAACTCGCGCTGCTGCCGTTCGCGCCGATCGCCGGCGCCGAGGAGTTGCCGCGCCGCGTCAACGACGATGTCGCCGCGGCGCTGCGCGCCATCGCGCAGGCGGTGGACGGCAACGGGCTGGTCGGGTTCTGGCCGGGCACGCGCGGCTATGTCTGGCTCACCGCTGCGTCGTACGAGTTGATGATCCGCGCGGAGCAGGCGCATCTGCCGATCGACAGCGCGCTGCGCGACCGGCTGGCACAGGTACTGACGCAATCGCTGCGCTCCGACTATCCCCATCTGCTGACCGACGCGGCGCTGCTGGAACGGGCCAGCGCGCTCTATGCACTCGCGCTCGGCGGCAAGCTTGATGCGGCCTATGCGAGCGAACTGGCGCGGTTTGCCGGCGCGCTCACCACCGACGGGCTGGCGCGCGTGATCGCCGCCATCGCCGCGACACCGAACGCCGATCACGCATTGCTCGGCGATCTGCTGGCGACGATGTGGACGCGCGTGCATATCCTGTCGCGCGACGGCAAGCCGACATTCGCGGGCCTCGCCGATGACGATGCCGACCCGATGGTGCTGCCGTCGGAGACGCGCGGGCTGGCCGAAGTGCTGCGCGCCGTCGCGATCGCCACACCGCAGGAGCCGCGCCTTGCGCTGCTGCGCAGCGGCCTGGTGTCGCTCGGCGGGCCGGACGGCTGGGGCAGCACCAACGCGACCGCGGCGGCGCTGCGCGCGCTTGCAACCGCATGGGACGTGACGGCGGAGAATGTGCCGGTTACCGTCGGCACACAGCGGATCACGCTCGGCCACACGACGCCGCTGGTGCGGATCGCCGCACCGGACACCGCCGTTCGGATCACCAATGAAGGCGGCCGCAGCGTGCTCGCGGTGCAGCAGATCGGCTACGTGCCCGCCGCACCCGGCGCCGAGGCAAGGCCGGTGCAGCACGGCTTTGCGCTCACGCGCGGGCTGTTCCGCGTGGCCCCGGGCAGCGCGCCGATGCAGCGCCTGGCGGTCCGCGCTGACGGTGCGCTGCATCTCGCGAACGGCGACATTGTCGAAGAGTTTGCGGAACTCGTGAACCCGGAGGATCGCACGATGGTCGCCCTCGTGCTGCCGATCGCCGCCGGGCTGGAGCCGCTGAACCCCGCGCTCGCCACCGCGCCGGCCGAGGCCGCGCCCTCCGCGGCACCCGCGCTCGCCCCGAGCTACGTCGCGTTCGGCGACGACCAGGTGCTGTACGTGTACGAGGCGTTGCCGAAGGGCACTTACGATTTTCGCTTCCGCGCCCAGGCGGCGACGTCCGGCAGCTTCACCGAGCCGCCGGGAACGGTCGAGACGATGTACCGGCGCGGCGTCGATGGCATGAGCGCGGGCGCGCGGGTTGTGATCGCGCCGTGACCCCGCTGCGCCGGCGGTGGCTCGCGCTCGCCGCCGCGATCGCGCTGCTGCTGCCGTATCTCGCCGCCGTCGCGGCGCGCGCGCATTTCGAGGCGCCGGCGCCGACGCCGATCCTCTATGATCGTAACGGCGAGTTCCTCGCGCAGTTCGGCCATGAGACGCGGCGCGACGACGGCACGCGCGCGATCACGTACGGCTACTGGGCCGTCGCTGCGCTGCCGCCGCGCGTCGTGCGCGCGACGCTGGCGCTGGAGGACCGGCGCTTCTGGTCGCATCCCGGCATCGACCCGCGCGCGGTGCTGCGCGCAGCATGGCAGGATGCGACCGGCGAGCGCCGCTCCGGCGCCTCGACCATCGCCATGCAGGTCGCGCGCATGCAGCATCCCGCGCCGCGCACGCTCTGGGCCAAGGCGGTGGAGGCCGGCACGGCGCTGGCGCTGACGCTGCGCTATGGCCGCGCGGCGGTGCTGGCGCAGTATCTGCGGCTGGTCCCCTACGGCAACGAGAGCCACGGCATCGGCCACGCGGCGCGCTGGTATTTCGCCAAGCCGGCCGCCGATTTGAGTTGGGCGGAGATCGCGCTGCTCGCCGCCGTGCCGCAGGCACCGGGTGCGCACAACCCGCTGCGTCCCGACGGACTGCAACGCGCCCGCGCCCGCGCCGAGCGCGTGATCGCGGCACTGCACCGGCAGAACGTGTTGAGCGATGCGGAATCTGCCGCCGCCGTGTCGCAACTTCACGAGTTGCAGCCATTGCGCCCGCCGGCGCGGCCGATCGAGGCGATGCACGCCATCCTGCGCCTGCGCGACATGCTCCCGGCCGGTCCGCCCGATGACGACCGCCTTTTTGCGACCCTCGACCTCGGCGTGCAGCGCCGTGTCGTGGCGCAGATCAACACGCTGCTACCGCAGTGGCGAACGCGAGGCGCGCAACAGGCGGCGGTGATGGTCGTGCAGCGCGACAGAAGCGACGTGCTGGCCGCGGTCGGCTCCTCCGGCTGGCGCGCCGTGCCTGACGGCGCCATCGATTTTTCGCGCGCGTGGCGCTCGCCCGGCAGCACGCTGAAGCCGTTCATCTACGCCGCTGCGCTCGCGCGCGGCGTGCTCTCGCCGGCCGAGATGCTGAACGACAGCGCAGAGGTGACACAAGCGATCGGCAACGCCGACGGCCGCTATCTCGGCCTGCTGCCGCCGCGGCAGGCGCTGGCCAATTCGCGCAACGTGCCGGCGGCCGAGTTGCTGCGCCGGCTCGGCCTCGGCACGGCCTTCGACCTGTTCCGCGACCTCGGCCTGCACGATCTGCACGATGCGCCGGACCGGTTCGGTCTCGCGATGGCGATCGGCGCGCTGCCGACGCGCCTCGATCGGCTGGCGGCGGCGTACGGCGCGCTCGCCGACGGCGGCGTGCTGCACGGCCTGCGCTGGCTGCGCGACGCGCCCGCCGAGCCGCCGCGGCGCGTGTTTCCGCAGGCCGCTTCCCGGCAGGTGGCGCTGTTCCTCGCCGACCCGCTGGCCCGCCTGCCCAGTTTCGCCCGCTATCGCAGCACCGAGTATCCGTTCCCGGCGGCGGTCAAGACCGGCACCTCGCAAGGTTTTCGCGATGCCTGGACGGTCGCATGGTCGGCGCGGTTCCTTGTCGCCGCCTGGGTCGGGCGCGGCGACGGCGGGTCGATGGCCGGGCTGGGCGGCGCCAATTCGGCCGCCGAACTGGTCCGCGCGCTGCTGCTCGACCTGCACTTCACGCGGCCCGGCGATCTGGCGGACGGGAGTTTTGCGCCGCCGACGGGCACCGCACCCGCGCCGGTCTGCGCCGCGCCGGTCGCGGCGAGCGGGCCGTGCCGCCGGGTTCTGCTGGAGTTCCTGCCGCCGGCGGACATGCGCAGGGCAGCGGTGCCGCAGCCAGCCACGGTGCAGCTTGCGATCGCGCTGCCGCAAACCGACAGCCGCATCTGGCGCAATCCGGAAAGCCCGCCGGCGACCAACCGTTTGGTGCTGCAGGCGCGCACGCGCCCGGTCGTGCCGCAGATCGTCTGGTACGTGGACGGCACGCCGTTCGCGCTCGGCGATCCGGCGCAGCCGATAAGCTGGCCGATGCAGCCGGGCGAGCACCGCTTCCAGATCGGCCTGCCGCTGCGACCCGAACGTTCGCGCCCGGTGCGCGTGGTCGTGGAGTAGCGCGACACGCCGCCAGCAAGCTGCGCGCGGCCAATTCGGGCGTGCTCGGCGCACCGACACCGAATGCCGATCAACGACTCCTGATGGAACCCAGTGCGGGCGACGGGAGCTTTCGGCCGTGCGCTGGATGATCTGGTCGGCCGGGCGAACCTGCCGACGAACGGCTACGGGCTGCGATCAGGGAAGGAGACGGCATGATCTCACAGCTTGCGGCGAGGCTGCCCGATTGCGGCGCGCCGCCGATGCCGGGCTCCCCGCGGTCGCGATGATGCGGCCTTGCCTCGCCGCCGCCGCCGTTGCGCTCGCATTGCGGGCCGTCCCCGCCGGCGCGCAGGCGCTGGGCTATCTTCGCGGTGCCGGGCCGAAGGCCGCGCCGGTGGTGGCGCTGACGTGGGGCCTGCTGATCCTCTCGATTGTCGTCGTCGTCATCACCAGCATGCTGGTGCTGGTCGGGGTTCTGCGGCGGCGCGTGACAACCGCCGATATCAGCGCGGTGCCGGTTGCGCGCAGCGGCAGCGGCATGGGCTGGATCGCAATCGGAGTCGGCGTCTCCGGCGTCGCGCTGATCGGTGCGCTGGTATGGACGGTCGTCGTGCTCGCCGCCGTCAACGGCCCGAGCCGGCCACCTTCGCTGACCATCGAGGTGACCGGCCAGCAATGGTGGTGGAAGGCGCGCTACCTGAGCAGCGATCCCTCGCAGGTCTTCACCACCGCCGGCGAGATCCACATCCCCGCCGGCGAGCCGGTGCGGATCAGGCTGATCGGCGCCGACGTGATCCACTCGTTCTGGGTGCCGGCGCTGACCGGCAAGATGGAAGCGATCCCCGGGCAGACCAACGAGACGTGGATCGAGGCGAGCAAGCCCGGCATCTTCCAAGGACGCTGCGCCGAATACTGCGGCGCACAGCACGCGCATATGGCATTCCTGCTGATCGCCGACACGCCGCCGCAATTCGCCGCCTGGCGCGCGGCACAGCTGCGCCCCGCCGAGGTGACGCCGCAACTTGCAGCGGGCGCCCACAGCTTCGTCTATCACTGTGGCGCGTGCCACACGGTCCGCGGCACCGCGGCCGGCGGCACCGTCGCACCTGACCTGACGCACCTGATGAGCCGCCGCATCCTGGCCGGCGGCGTGCTGCCCAACAGCATCGGCAACCTCGCCGGCTGGATCGCCAACCCGCAAGACGTGAAGCCCGGCACGCACATGCCGACGCTGTACCTGTCGGGACCGCAGCTGCAGGGCATCGTCAGCTTCCTCGAAACTCTCAGCTAGCGAGAACGCCGTGTCCGCCGCCGACATCGAGAGGACGCCCGAGATCACGACTGAAGCCGTCGCCTACGGGCGCAACCTCGACGCGACGTGGGGAGCCTCGCCCGGCATCGCCGGCTGGTTCTCCACCGTCGATCACAAGGAGATCGGCATCCGCTATCTCGTCACCGCCTTTCTCTTCCTGTGCGCCGGCGGCATCGAGGCACTGATCATGCGGCTGCAACTGGCGGGGCCGAACCGCCACCTGCTCGGGCCGCAGCAATACGACCAGCTGTTCTCGATGCACGGGATCACGATGATCTTCCTCTACGCGTTCCCGGTGCTGTCGGGCTTCAGCAACTATCTCTGGCCGCTGGTGCTGGGCTCGCGGGACATGGCGTTCCCGCGACTGAACGCCCTGTCCTACTGGATCTATGTCGCGGCCGGGCTGTTCATGTATGCCGCGCTTGCGATCGGGCACGCGCCGAACGACGGCTGGTACAACTACGTGCCCTATGCCACGCGCGACTTCGATCCGGGGATCAACGAGGATTTCTACGCGCTCGGCATGATCTTCCTCGGCATCTCGACGACGGCCGGGTCGATCAACTTCGTCGTCACGCTGCTGCGCACCCGCGCGCCGGGCATGTCGCTCAACCGCCTGCCGATCCTGGTCTGGGGCACGCTGACCGCGTCGGTCGCCAACATCCTCGCGGTTCCCTCCGTCAGCCTCGCGTTTTTCCTGCTGTGGATGGACCGGCGGTTCGGCACGCATTTCTTCGACGTGTCGCAGGGCGGGCAGCCGCTGCTGTGGCAGCACCTGTTCTGGATGTTCGCGCATCCCTGGGTCTATGCGCTGGTGCTGCCGGCGATGGGCATCGTCTCCGACGGGCTGCCGACCTTCTGCCGCCGTCCACTGGTCGGCTACGCGCCGGTGGCGCTCTCGACCGTCGCCACCATGGTCCTCGGCTTCGGCGTGTGGGTCCACCACATGTTCGCCACCGGCATCCCGAATCTCGCGCTCGCCTTCTTCAGCGCCGCCTCCATCATCATCGCGGTGCCGAGCGCGGTCGCCGTGTTCGCGTGGACGGCGACGATCTGGCTCGGCCGGCCTGTCATCACCACGGCGTTCCTGTTCTTCGCAGGCATGATCCCGCTGTTCGTGATCGGCGGCGTATCCGGTTTCATGACCGGATCGGTGCCGGTGGACTGGCAGCTCACCGAGACGTACTTCATCGTCGCGCACATCCACTACGTCCTGATCGGCATCAACGTCTTCCCGGTGGTCGGCGGCATCTACTACTGGTTCCCGAAATTCACCGGCCGGATGCTGAACGAGCGCCTGGGCCGCTGGAATTTCTGGGTCATGTTCGTGGGCTTCAACCTCGCCTTCCTGCCCATGCACCTGACCGGGCTGCACGGGATGCCGCGCCGCATCTACACTTATCCGCCGGGCCTGGGCTGGACGACGCTCAACCTCGTCACCACGATCGGCGCGTTCCTGTTCGCCCTCGGCGTGCTGCTGCTGCTGGTGAACATCGCGGCCAGCCTGCGCCGCGGCACGGTCGCCGGCGCCAATCCGTGGGACGCGTCGTCGCTGGAATGGTCGGTCTCCTCGCCGCCGCCGCCCTACAATTTCGCCGTCATCCCGCATGTCGCGAGCCGCTATCCGCTGTGGGAGGACCGCCTGGGCGAGACCACGAAGCGATCGACCATCCATGAGGGTCTGCTACTCGATCGCGGGCGCGAGACGATCGGCACGACGCCGCTCGACGGCGAACCGGACATGATCCTGAAGATGCCGGGCGACACCGTGCTTCCCTTCGTGCTCGCCGCCGGGATGGCGGCGGGGTTCGTCGGCCTGCTGGTGCATCTGCGGTGGCTGGCGGTGGTCGGCGCGATCGTCGTCGCGCTCTCGATCATCGCCTGGATATGGCCGCGACGCGGCCTCGGCCAGGTGGCGGGCGTTCGTCATGTCTGATGCCGCAGCGTCCGCGCCGCTTCCGGTCGGCTCGGTCGGACGCGCAAGCCTCGGCTGGTGGGGCATGCTGTGCGTGATCGCCACCGAGGCCACGCTGTTCGCCTATCTGCTGTTCGGCTATTTCTACTATGCCGTGCAGCTCGACGGGAACTGGCTGCCGCAGCTGCCGCCGTCGCTCAAACTGTCGCTGCCGGGCGTGATCCTGCTGATCGCGAGCAGCGTCGGAATGTGGTGGGGCGAGCGCGGAGTGCGGCGCGGCAGCCAGGGATCGCTGCTGCTCGGCGTCGCGCTGGCGCTGCTGCTGGGGATCGGCTTCCTCGTGCTGCAGGTGCTGGACTGGCGGCAGGAACCGCTGACGCTGCGCCAGGGCGCGTTCGGCGCGACGTTCTTCACGCTCACCGGCCTGCATCTCGCGCATCTCGCGGTCGGCCTGGCGGGGCTGCTGCTCGTGCTGGCGTGGTCGGGGCTGCGCTATTTCGATGCGCTGCGTCACACGCCGGTGCTGATCATGGCCGCCTACTGGCATTTCGTGGTCGCGGTGGGCGTGATCGTGTTCCTCGCGCTTTACGTCGTGCCGCGGTTCGGGTGACGGCGATGATCGCGGTGAGCACTGGCGCGGGCCCGGAGTATCGCATGCCAGCGGGCGAGCGGGCGGGTACGACGCTCTCGCTGCTGGCGCTGCTCGGCGGGCCGGCGGCATGGATCACGCAGCTGGTCGTCAACTACGGGCTCGCCAGCTACAGCTGCTATCCGCGCTGGCGTCCGGCGCCAGCGCTGCTGCCGGGATGGCACGGCATCTGGTATGGCCAGCTGGCGATCAATCTGGTCGCGATCGCCATTGCGGCCGCCGCCGCCGCGCTGTCGTATCGCGACTGGCAGGCAACCCGCGGGAAGCACGCCGACGCGCCCGGTCATGCGTCGCAGGCGAGCGAGGAGCGCGTCTGCTTCCTCGCACTCGCGGGCATGATGGCGGGCCTGGGCTTCGTCGCCGCCGCGCTGTTCGACACCGTCGCGCTGCTTTGGGTGCCGCAATGTCCCGGCTAGCCCAGGCCAGCGGCGTCGCCGTTCTGCTGCTGGCGCTGGCCGCCTGCGGCCGGCCGCGGGAGAGCGCGGCCGTGCAGCGCATCGGCGACGCGCAGCGCGGCCGGCTGCTGCTGGCGCAGGACGGCTGCGGCACCTGCCACGACATCCCCGGCGTGCCGGAAGCCGCCGGGCGTGTCGGCCCGCCGCTCGGCACTGTCGGCGAGCGCACCATCATCGCCGGCATGCTGGCGAACACGCCGGACAACATGATCCACTGGATCCGCGCGCCGCAGAGCGTGGTGCCGGGGAACGCAATGCCGAACATGGAGCTGAACGAACATGACGCGCGCGACATCGCAGCCTATCTTTATACGCTGCGCTGAACTGCTGGCCGCCGCGGCAATCGCTCTGGCGCCGGCGGCGGCATTCGCGGCACCCCCGCAGCCGTCGGCCGCGACCGCGCCGCCCGACGACGGGCAATGGACGATGCCGGCGAAGAACTACGCCGCGACGCGCTACTCGACGCTCGACCAGATCAACGGCGACACGGTGAAGCACCTCGCCGTCGCCTTCACCTTCTCCACCGGCGTCAACCGCGGCCAGGAAGCGGCGCCGCTGGTGGTCAACAACACGATGTACATCGTCACGCCCTTCCCCAACATCGTGTACGCGCTCGACCTCGCCAAGCCGGGCGCGCCGCTGAAATGGTCGTACCAGCCGCTGCCGGAGGCCGCGGCACAGGGCGTTGCGTGCTGCGATGTGGTGAACCGCGGCGCGGCCATCGCGGACGGGCGGCTGTTCTTCAACACGCTCGACGGCAACACGATCGCGCTCGATGCCGCGACCGGCAGGCTGCTCTGGAAGACCAAGCTCGGTTCCATCAACCAGGGCGAGACGATGACGATGGCGCCGCTGGTGGCGAAGGGGAAAGTGATCGTCGGCAACTCCGGCGGCGAGATGGGCGTGCGCGGCTGGCTGGTGGCACTCGACGCCGCGACCGGGAAAGTCGCCTGGAAGGCGTTTGCCACCGGTCCGGACAAGGACGTGCTGATCGGCCCGGACTTCCATCCGTTCTACGCCTCGGATCGGGGAAAAGATCTTGGCGAGACGACTTGGCCGCCGGATGCGTGGAAGACCGGGGGCGGGACGATGTGGGGCTGGGTGACCTATGACCCGGAGCTCAAGCTGCTGTTCGCCGGCACCGCGAATCCGGGGCCGTGGAACCAGTTGCAGCGGCCCGGCGACAACAAATGGACCGCCGGCATTTTCGCGCGCGACGTGGACACCGGTGCGGCGAAATGGTTCTACCAGTTCAGCCCGCACGACGAGCACGACTATGACGGCATCAACGAGATCATCCTGCTCGACGCGACGATCGACGGCAAGCCGCGCAAAATCCTGCTGCATCCCGACCGCAACGGCTATCTTTACGAGATGGACCGCACTACCGGCGAGGTGCTGTCGGCGGAGCCGTACGCGTACGTCAACTCGATCACGCATGTCGATCTCAAGACGGGAAGGCCGACGATCAACCCGGCGAAGGCAACAAAACTCGGCACGGTGGTGACCGACATCTGCCCGACCGCGTCGGGCGGCAAGGACTGGAACCCGTCGGCCTATTCGCCGCGCACCGGCTATCTCTACATCCCGCACGAGAATCTCTGCATGGACTGGGAGGATGTGCAGGCGAACTACATCGCCGGTACACCGTTCGTCGGCGCCAACGTGGTGATGAAGGCCGGGCCGGGCGGCAATCGCGGCGAACTGACGGCGTGGGACGTGACGCAGCACAAGCCCGCCTGGCAGATCAAGGAAGACCTGCCGCTGTGGAGCGGCGCCTTGGTCACGGCCGGCGATCTGGTGTTCTACGGAACGATGGACGGCTGGTTCAAGGCCGTGGACGCGCGCACTGGCGCGCTGAAATGGCAGTTCAAGACCGGCTCCGGCATCATCGGCCAGCCGACCGCGTATCGCGGGCCGGACGGGCGCGAATATGTCGCCGTGCTGTCCGGCGTCGGCGGCTGGGCCGGCGCGATCGTCGCCGGCAACCTCGACCCGCGCGACCCTACCGCCGCCCTCGGCTTCGTCGGCGCCGTGCCGGACCTCAAGCAGAAGACGACTCCCGGAGGAACCCTCTATGTCTTCGCGCTGCCGCAGTCCTAGGCCGGCCCTCGCCGCCGCCGTCCTGCTTGCGCTGGTGTCCGGCGCCGCGCGCTCGCAGACCGCCGGTCTGCCGACCGCGGCGAGTCCGCCGCCGTTCGTGGCGGTGACACGGATTTTTCCCGGTGGCGGCAGTCCGCCGCCGGAAGATCCGACGGCGAAGCAGTACGAAGGCAACCCGGTCGCGATCAGCGACGGAAAACGCCTGTTCGACTGGTACAACTGCTCCGGCTGCCATTTCCACGGCGGCGGCGGCATGGGACCGGCGCTAATGTCGAACCAGTGGCGCTATGGCGGGCGGCTCGATCAGATTTTCGAGTCGATCTCACAGGGCCGGCCGAACGGCATGCCCTCGTGGCACGGCAAGCTTTCCGATCAGCAGATATGGGAACTGGCCGCGTTCGTGAAGTCGCTCGCGGCCACGGCCTCGGCGAACGGTCCCGGCCAGACGATGCCGCAGACGCCGCCGCCCCCGACGCCCGCGCCGCCGCCACCGCAATCCGCGGCACCGGCCACGCAAAGCGTGCCGCCGCAATGAGGCGGCGCGTTCTCGTCGCCGTGCTGGCCGCGCTGACGTTTGCCTGCGCAGTGCCGGCGATGGCGGGCACGCTGCGCGTTTGCGCCGACCCGAACAACATGCCGTTCTCCGATCGCGCCGGCGACGGTTTTGAGAACCGCATCGTCGCCCTGATCGCAAAAGATTTCGGCGAGAGCGTCAGCTACACGTGGTGGGCGCAGCGCCGCGGCTTTGCACGCAACACGCTGAAGGCCGATCGCTGCGATCTCTGGCCGGGCGTCGCCGCCGGCGTCGGGATGCTGGCGACCACGGCGCCGTACTACCGCTCCAGCTACGTGTTCGTCACTCGCGCCGACCGCGACCTCGACATCGCCTCGCTGAACGATCCGCGCCTTCGCCGTCTCAGGATCGGCGTGCAGATGATCGGCAACGACGCCATGAACACGCCGCCGGCGCACGCGCTGGCGCGCCGCGGCATCACCGGGAATGTCCGTGGTTACTCGATCTTCGGCGACTACACGCGACCCGACCCGCCTGCGGCGATCATCGGCGCCGTCGCCCGCGGTGACGTGGACGTGGCGATCGCGTGGGGGCCGCTGGCGGGCTATTTCGCCGCGCACGCATCGCCGCCGCTGCACCTCAGGCCGGTCGAGCCCGCCGTCGATGGCGGCGTCTGGCCGATGGCATTCGACATCGCGATGGGCGTGCGCCGCGGCGATACGGCGCTGAAGCTCGCGCTGGACCAGGAGTTGTCTCGCCGGCACGGCGCGATCGCCGCAATCCTGGCGAGCTACCACGTGCCCGTGCTGCCCGACGCCGCCGGCGCCGCGCGATAACGCGCTCGGGCGCGCCGAGCACGCGGTCGGGGACCGGCCGGCGCCGCTGGCCTCGACCGGGCGATTGAAAACCGCTACGAGCCCACCCTCGCCTGCGCCCCGAGCGGGCGGACAGGCTGCCCGGCTGGGAGGTATCGGCCCGAACAATGAACGCTTGGTCCGAAAATCCCGCCAGCCTGTGGGGGCCTTATCTCAGCGAGCGGCAATGGGGCACGGTGCGCGAGGACTATTCCGCCGACGGCGACGCCTGGCGGGCCTTCCCGCACGATCATGCGCGCAGCCGCGCCTATCGCTGGGGCGAGGACGGCATCGCCGGCATCAGCGACGTAAGGCAGACGCTGTGCTTCGCCCTCGCCCTGTGGAACGAGCGTGACCCGATCCTCAAGGAGCGGCTGTTCGGCCTGACCAACGCGGAAGGCAATCATGGCGAGGACGTCAAGGAATGCTACTACTACCTCGACGCCACGCCGACGCATTCCTACCTGAAAATGCTTTACAAATACCCGCAGGCCGAATTCCCCTACGCGCAACTGGTCGCCGAGAACGCGGCGCGCGGGCTGCAGGACCCCGAGTACGAGCTGCTCGACACCGGCGTCTTCAATGACGACGCATACTGGGATGTCTTCGTCGAGTACGCGAAGGCCGCGCATGACGACATCCTGATTCGCATCACCGCCTGCAACCGCGGCGGCACGGCCGCACGGCTGCACGTCCTGCCGCAGCTCTGGTTCCGCAACACCTGGTCGTGGGGGCTGGGCGGCGAAAAACCGTCGCTGGAAGCGGCGGGACTGGATCGGATCGTGGCCACGCACTCGCAGCTCGGCCGCTACACGCTCTATGTGGACGGCGCGCCGCCGCTGCTGTTCTGCGAAAACGAGACCAATGTCCGGCGACTCTACGGGCAGCAGGCCGAGGGCCCGTTCAAGGACGCATTCCACGACTCCATCGTCGGCGGCCACACGACCGCCGTGCATACGCGGCCGCGCGGCACGAAGGCCGCGGCACACTACGCGCTGCAGGTCGACGGCGGCGGCGAAGCGGTGGTCCGGCTGCGTCTTTCGGCGACCGACCACGCGCAGCCGTTCGCCGGTTTCGATGCGATCGTGGCGGCGAGGTGCGCCGAAGCCGACGAGTTCTATCGCGCCCGCCATGTCGGCCCCGACAGCGAGGACGGACGGCTCGTGCAGCGCCAGGCTTTCGCCGGCATGATCTGGAGCAAGCAGTACTACGAATACGATGTGCGGCGCTGGCTCAACGGCGACCCCGCCTCCCCGCCGCCCGACCCGGCACGGAGCGACGGGCGCAACGCGGATTGGCAGCATCTGAACAGCGGCGCCATCTTCTCCATGCCCGACAAGTGGGAATATCCCTGGTTCGCGGCATGGGATCTCGCCTTTCACGCGATCACCTTCAGCCTGATCGATCCCGGCTTTGCCAAGGAGCAGCTGCTCCGGCTCGGCCATGTCTGGTTCATGGCGCCGAACGGGCAATTGCCTGCCTACGAGTGGAATTTCGGCGATGCCAATCCGCCGGTCCACGCCTGGGCGGCGCTGCGCGTGTTTCAGATCGACCGCGCGCAGCGGCGCCAGAGCGACCCGGCGGACCCCGGTGACCTCGTCTTCCTCGAACGCATGCTGCACCGGCTGCTGCTGAACTTCACCTGGTGGGTCAACCGCAAGGACGCTGACGGGCGCAACCTGTTCGAGGGCGGATTTCTCGGCCTCGACAACATCGGCTGCTTCAACCGCAGCAAGCCGCTGCCAACCGGCGGTCACCTCACGCAGTCCGACGGCACGAGCTGGATGGCGATGTACGCGCTCAACCTGCTGCGCATCGCCTTGGAGTTGGCGCAATACAACATCGCCTTCGAGGACGTGGCCACCAAATTCTTCGAGCATTTCCTCTACATCGCCCAGGCGATGACCAACATGGGCGAGGCGGGAGTCGGCCTGTGGGACGAGCAGGACCAGTTCTACTACGACGTGCTGAACCTGCCGGACGGCAAGGTGGTGCCGATCCGCGCGCGCTCGATGGTCGGGCTGATCCCGCTGTTCGCGGTGGAAGTGCTCGAGCCGGCACTGCTCGCGAACGTGCCGAAGTTCGCCGCGCGGATGGAATGGTTCCTGCAGTATCGGCCCGACCTGGCGACCTTGATCTCACGCTGGCAGCAGCCCGGCGTCGGCGAGCGCAAGCTGCTCTCGCTGTTGCGCGGGCACCGGATGAAGGCGCTGCTGAAGCGCATGCTCGACCCGGCCGAGTTCCTCTCCGAGTTCGGCGTGCGGTCGCTGTCGCGCTACCACCTCGCGCACCCGCTGGACGACAGCGTCAACGACTCCCATCTCGAACTGGCCTATGAGCCGGCGGAATCCCGTTCGCGCCTGTTCGGCGGCAATTCGAACTGGCGCGGCCCGATCTGGCTCCCGGTGAACTACCTCATCATCGAGTCCCTGCAAAAATTCCATTACTACTATGGCGACGATTTCAAGGTGGAGTGTCCGACCGGGTCGGGGCAGTGGGTGACGATCGAGGAGGTCGCCGCGGAACTGCGCCGGCGATTGCTGTCGATCTTCCTGAAGGATGCCGGCGGCGCGCGGCCGTTCGCGGCGCAGCACCCGAAGTCGCGGCATGACCCGGCGTTTCGGGACCATATCGCGTTCTACGAGTATTTCGATGGAGACACCGGCCGCGGCGCCGGCGCGTCGCATCAGACCGGCTGGACCGGGTTGGTCGCGAAGCTGTTGCAGCCGGCGCGGGGATACGCGGCAGCGCCAGGGTCGTCGGCGACAACACCGGAGCTGGCGCTGCGCGCGCCGCCATGACTGCCGATCCGGGCCGGAACGGTGCCTGCCGCCCCTGCCCGCTCCCGCTCCGCTCCCTCGCTCATATCGAGTCGGAGTCGAGCCATGGCCGGATGGCGCGGTCGGTTGGCGGGCCGATCGCCGCGTCGCTGCCGAGCGCGCGATCCGCCAGCAGGCGGCCGGCAACGGGGCCGATCGCGAGCCCGGACGGACCGAGCCCGTTGCCGACGAGCAGCCCGTCCAGCCCGCGCACCGCGGCCAGCCAGGGCCTGCGATCGGGCCCCATCGGGCGGAAGCCGACGCGTGTCTCGATCAGCGTCGCGGCGGCGAGGCCAGGGGCGACGCCCAGCGCCGTCGCCAGGACTTCGGCCTGGCCGCCGGCCGTGACGCGATAGTCGAAGCCGCTGCCCGTCTCGCGGGTGGCGCCGACCACCACGCGCGAGTCATCGAAGGCAAGCAGGTAGGAGTGGCCCGGCGGCAGGATGATCGGCCAGGCACGGGTGTCGGTTCCGGGCAGCCGCAGATGCACGATCTGCCCGCGCTGCGGAACGACCGGGAGCGCCACGCCAACCGGCGCGAGGATCTGGCTCGCCCACGCCCCGGCGGCGACGACGACGCGGTCGGCCTCGATGAGCTCGCCGTCAACCCGGACGCCGTGCATCCGGTCGCCGCCGCGGATAAGCGCCGCGCGGCCCTGCACGCGCCGCGCGCCGCGCCGCATGGCGGCGCGCGACAGGGCAGCGGTCACGGCCCGACCATCGACCCGCGCCGCCCCGGCAACATGGAGCGCGCAGAGCGCGGGATGCAGCGGAGGGAACAGCGAACCTGCGTCCGCGGCATCCAGCCGCGTCACCGCGCCGGCTTGCGGGTGGCGGGCGGCGCGTGCGCGCACGCGAGTTTCCATCGCGTCAAGCTCGGCCGGAGCGGCAGCGACCGAAAGCGAGCCGACGCACCGGTAGCCGATCTCCGGCTCGCCGTCCTCGGCGAGCAGGGCGGCGAGTTGCGGATAGTATTCCGCTCCCTGGGCCAAAAGCGGAAACAGGTCGTCGCCCGCGCCGCTCGACCATGGGTCCACGATGCCGGCCCCGGCCGCCGTTGCCTGGCCCTCGTGCGCCGCATCGATGATGACCACGTCCGCACCCCGGCGGGTCAGGTGGTAGGCGGTGCTGGCGCCCAAAATCCCGGCGCCGACGACGATCACGCGCATGCCTGGCAACCTTCTGCAAAAGGATCGAGCTTCAGCCCGTCACGCGAGCGATAGCGCGCGAGTGCCTGCCGCACCATCTTCCATCGGCACGCATCCGGTGCCGTCAGAGCCGGATGCGGCGGCCCTCCTCGGCAGCCTGGTAGGCGGCGTAGTGGACGCGGATCGCCTCGCAGGCGAGATCGAGACCGGCACGCGGCTCGCGGCCGAAGGCGATGCATTCCACAAAATCCTGGATCTCGGCGACATAGCCGCGGGTCCATTCCTCGTCCACGCTGACGAATTGCCAGCCGGTCTTGCGATCGACCTTTTCCGTGATGTAAACGTCGCGCATCCTGGCTTCGTCGGTCTGGTAGCTGACGACATGATTGTTCGGCGCGATGTTGGCGAACAGCACACCGCCCGCCGTGTAGGTCTCGACCAGGTTGCGCACGCCGCCGAGCACCGTGTCGCCGGCAAAGATCGCGGCCTTGGTTCCGTCGGTGAACGTCAGGCTCATCAGGCCCCAATCCTCCACGTCAACCGGCCGCGCCTGTATATACGCACGCTCCGTCGGCGTCAGGCCGCGCGACAGCGTGCCGACATCGCAGACGACCTCGGCGACGCCGATGCGTTCGCCGCGCGCAGCGGCCTCGACTTGCTTGAGGTGCAACGCGGCGGCGAGCGGGTGGCAGCCCTGGCGGATCAGCGCGCCGCCGCCGGTCGTCGCCCAGTGCGCGGCATGCGCCGCGTGCGACCCGCTGTGGCTCTCCTCCGCCTTGATGAACAGCACCTTGTCGCGCGTGGCGCGGAGGATCTCCGCCGTCTTGCTCACCGCGGGCGCGTACACCCAGTCCTCGGCGTAGCAGAACAGCCGGCCGCTCGCACGGATGGCGGCGCAGGTCGCCGCCATCTCCGCCATGACCCGCTCGCGCATCACCGCCTTCGGCACCTGCGTGCCGATCGGCGTGCCGTCGCCGGGCCGGCCGAAATAGCCGGTGAACGGCTTCTCGCAGATGATGTGCTTGCCGGCGCGCATGCCGCCGACGATCATCTCGGCATGCAGCGCCGGCGGCGTGCAGATGTCGAGAACGTCGATCGCGGCGTCGTCCAGCAGAGCGTGCCAGTCGCGCAGTGAATGCGGGATGCCGAAGCGTTCGGCAAAACGGGCCGCGCCGTCGCCGCGCGAAACCACCGCTCGCACCTCCACATCGACGCCGAACACGCGGCGGTATGCCTGCATGTGCAGTTCGGCGACGAAGCCGCTGCCGACGACCCCGACCGTGACTTTCTTCAAGTCCCCCTCCTCTTGCGTTGCAGCGTGCCGGCAGTCGCCGGCCGCCCCGGCACCCCCGAGCACAATCCTCGGCGGCAAATTAACACGGACCGCCGATCGGCCATTGACACCGAAGGACGCTTGGCAACCTATGCCGCGGCGGCAATATACAAAAATGGCCGAGGGCAGTTGCTGGCCACATTGCGGCCAAACATCGGGAGATGGACGATGGACGGTGCGGTACAAAACCGGGAACGGGCAACCGAAGCGGGTCGCGATGGCATACCGTTTGACGTGGGCCATCTCGACCGGCTGATGGACGAAGCCGGCCTCGATGCGCTCGTGCTCAACAGCAAGCACAACATCCAGTATCTCCTCGGCGGCTACCGCTTCTTCTTTTTCGATGCGATGGATGCCGTCGGGGTCAGCAGGTATCTCCCCATCCTCGTGTACGCCAAAGGGCGCCCGCAGGACGCCGGCTATATCGGCAACGCGATGGAGTCCTACGAACGCGAGCTCGGCAAGTTCTGGATGCCGACCGTCCAGACCAAGAGCTGGAGCAGCGAGACCTCGGCGCGGCTGGCCGTCGAACATCTCCGCAAGCTCGGCCTGGAGAGGTCCCGGATCGGCATTGAGCTGGCCTTCCTTCCCGCGGACGCATTCCTTGCTCTGAAGGACGGGCTGCCGGACGCGACCTTTGCCGAGGCTCTGCTGCCGCTCGAGAGGCTCCGCGCGGTGAAGACGCCCGAAGAGCTGACGCTCCTGCGCGAGGCTTCGGAGAAGGTTGTTGATTCGATGTTGGCCGTGATCGCCGGCCACGGCCCCGGCAGCACGAAACGCCAGCTCGTCGAGGCGCTCAAGCGCGAGGAGGTCGCCCGCGGCATGAGCTTCGACTACTGCCTGATCACGGCCGGCCCTGGCCACAACCGCGCGCCGTCGGACCAGGTCTGGCGCGACGGCGACGTGCTGTCGATCGATTCCGGGGGCAATTACAAGGGATATATCGGCGACGTTTGCCGGATGGGCATTCTCGGCAACCCCGACGCGGAGCTGGTGGACCTGCTGGCAGAGATCGATGCGATCCAGATGGCGGCGCGCCAGCCTGTCAAAGCAGGTGCGCGCGGGGGCGATATCTTTCCGGCGGCGCTCGCGCATCTCGATCGGTCCCGTCACAGGAACTATACGCACTTCACCGCCCACGGGATGGGCCTGATCGCGCACGAAGCGCCGCGGCTGACCGGCACCGGCTTCGTGCCCTATCCGGGCTACGACGAGGACCGGCCGCTCGCGGCGGGCATGGTGATTTCGATCGAGACGACGATGCTGCATCCGACCCGCGGTTATATCAAGCTTGAGGACACGGTCGCCGTGACCGATGCGGGCTGCGTCGGCTTCGGCGATGCGGGACGCGGCTGGAACCGGGGTGGCTCGGCGCTGCGCTCGCCGTGATCCCCCAAGCGGGAGACTGCCGATTCCGCAGCCAAATATCCCGTGCTGCGCGCTGCTGATCGCGCGGCTGGCCGATCGACCAGCCGCCGAGCATTCCGCTACGTGGCCCACTCGCAGCGGCCACGTGCAGACTGAGTAGTTTCCGAACCTGCCGGCCGCGCGGGCCGGCGGTTAATCTAGCGCGAGGCGGATTGGACATTTCGGAGACGAACCGCAGTTGCGATCCCGTTACCCGAGCCAATTCGATACGCGCGATCAAAAAGATCGTCGCTCCACGCTGCCTCTTACCAAAGGAGCATAAGGTGACAGACTTCAACACCGTTGTCGCTGTCTTTGCCGATCATCAAAAGGCGGACATCGCCGTCAAGCAGCTGGCCGAGGCCGGAATCGAGATGAAACATCTGAGCATCGTCGGCAAGGGATACCACACCGACGAAAAGGTGGTCGGATTCTACAACATGGGCGATCGCATCAAGTTCTGGGGCTCGCGCGGCGCCTTCTGGGGTGGTCTCTGGGGCTGGCTCTTCGGCGGGGTGTTCATGTTCATTCCCATCGTTGGCCATGTTGTCGTGCTGGGGTACCTCGCCACCATGGTGATCGCCGCCCTTGAAGGCGCAGTCGTCGTCGGCGGTTTGGGCGCCTTGGGCGCGGCGCTCTACAGCAGCGGAGTTCCGAAGGACAGCGTGGTCGCCTACGAGACGGCCCTCAAGGCCAATTCGTTTCTGGTCATGGCGCACGGCCCGGCCGAAGAGATGGCGCGCGCCAAGGCGATTCTGGGCACGGCCAACCCCTCACGTCTCGATGTGCACGTGGACGTGCCAGCAGCGGAACCGGCGGAACATTCGGCCCATGCGGCTGACCTGAGTTGCGTAAGCGCGGTCGGCGTTGAGATGGGCGGCCGCGTGACGCAGCCAGACGCCAAAGGCAAAGGGATGCCATCGCGGCTGAGCGTGATTTGAACAGGGCATCGACGAAAACCGAGGCGCGGAATTGACAGTGACCGTGGCAACTCCGTTGTCCTCGGCAAGCGCATTGCCTGCCAAGTCGGCGAGCGCCGCCGATGTTGGTCCGCAGAGCGGCCTGACGAGCGACGAGGCCCGCGCTCGGTTGCAGAAATTCGGCCCGAACGCGATGCCCGATACGAGCGTGCATCCGTTCCGATTGGCGCTAGAGAAGTTCTGGGCGCCCGTTCCGTGGATGCTCGAAGCCGCGATCGTGCTCGAACTGGTGCTCGGCAAGTACGTCGAAGCCGCGATCATCGCCGCTCTTCTGGTGTTCAATGCCGCTCTTGGGCTGTTCCAGGAGAGCCGCGCGCAGGCAACCCTCGCCGCGCTGAAGTCGCGCCTGGCGCTGAACGCATCGGTCCGGCGCGACGGCACATGGAAGACGGTACCCGCCACGGAGCTGGTGCCAGGCGATATGGTGAAGCTTTCGCTTGGCGGTGTGGTTGCGGCGGACGTGAAGCTCACGGGCGGAGAAATCCTGCTCGATCAATCCATGCTCACCGGCGAATCCGTTCCGGTCGAAGCCGGCGCAAATGTTCAGGCCTATGCCGGGGCGTTGGTTCGGCGCGGGGAGGCGGAGGCAGAGGTCACGGCGACCGGAGCGCGCACCAAGTTCGGCCGCACCGCGGAACTCGTCCGTACCGCCCATGTGGTCAGTTCCCAGCAGAAGGCGGTGCTGCGCGTGGTGCGCAATCTCGCCGCCTTCAACGGCGTCGTCATCGTGCTGCTGGTGGCCTATGCCTGGTATCTCAAGTTGCCGATCGCCGAGATCATACCCCTCGTCCTGACAGCGATCCTCGCATCGATACCGGTCGCGCTGCCGGCCACCTTCACGCTCGCGTCGGCGCTCGGCGCGCGTGCTCTGGCAAAGCTGGGCGTGCTTCCGACCCGCCTCTCGGCCGTGGATGAAGCGGCATCGATGGTTGTCCTGTGCGCCGACAAGACCGGCACGCTGACCCGCAACGCGCTGACCGTTACCACCGTTCGTCCAATGCCCGGATTCGACGAGGCGCACGCTCTGGCGCTGGCTGCGCTCGCCAGTTCGGATGGCGGGCAGGACCCCGTTGACGGAGCCATTCGCGCGGCAGCGGCAAGCAAGGCGATCTCCGACGCGCCGAAACGGATCAAGTTTGCCGCCTTCGACCCAGCCAAGAAGATGTCCGAGGCGACCGCAACAGATGCGGCGGGAAATCCGCAGCGGATCGTCAAGGGCGCCTTCGCCGTGATCATCGGCCTCGCCCAGACATCGCCGGCGGCGGCTGCTGCCGCCAAGGAACTCGAAGACAAGGGTTTCCGGGTGCTGGCGGTCGCCGCCGGGCCCGCCACGGCGATGCAGCTCGCCGGGCTGATCGCGCTCAGTGACCCGCCTCGCGAGGACTCCGCGGGCCTCATCAGCGAATTGCACGGCCTGGGCGTCCGTACCGTGATGGTGACGGGCGATGCGCCGGCGACGGCCGCCATCGTGGCGAAGGCCGTGGGGCTTACTGGCCCGATGTCCCCGCCCGGACCAATTCCCGACATTGTCCACGCTGAGCAGTTCGCCGTCTTCGCGGGCGTCCTACCGGAGGACAAGTACAAACTCGTCAAAGCGTTTCAGAAGGGCGGCCACACCGTCGGCATGTGCGGCGACGGAGCCAATGACGCGCCGGCATTGCGCCAAGCCCAGATGGGAATCGCGGTCTCGACTGCAACCGACGTGGCCAAATCGGCCGCCGGTATGGTGCTGACCGAGCCTGGACTGGCCGGAATCGTTGCGGCGGTCAAGGAAGGCCGCGTGACATTCCAGCGCATCCTGACGTACACGCTGAACGCCATCATCAAGAAGATCGTGACGGTGCTGCTGCTGATCGTCGGCCTGCTTATGACCGGGCATGCGGTGCTGACGCCATTGCTGATGGTGATTGTCATGGTCGCGGGGGATTTCCTCGCGATGTCACTGACGACGGACAACGTGCGGCCGTCGCCGATGCCAAATGCGTGGCGCATCGGCGATCTGACGATGGCGGGCGTCGTCATGGGCGTCTGCCTGCTGGCCTTCTGCACCGGGGTCCTGGCCATCGGTGAATTCGGCTTGCATCTGGGAACCCAGGCGCTGAGAACCCTGGCCTTTGCGGCGCTGGTGTTCGGCAGTCAGGCGACGATCTATGCGATTCGCGAACGTCGCCATCTGTGGGGATCCCGTCCGAGCCTCTGGGTCGCCGTGTCGTCTATTGCCGATATCGCGATCGCCGCGACATTGGCCGTCGCTGGAATCGCCATGACGCCGTTGCCGGCTCTGGTAATCGCCGGCACTCTTGCCGCGGCGGCGGCGTTCGCATTTGTCCTGGACGTGGTGAAAGTTCCGGTATTCGCTCGTCTCGGGATCGGCTAGCGCCTCCTGCCGGCATCGTGAGGCTGGTCGCGGGCCGCACTTTGGTGCAGGATCGCGGCCCGGCTGCGGGAGGGAGCGGAGATGCGAGTCGGCGTTCAGAAACTGCTGATGAACAGCCCCAACGACGTCTCCGCGCTGGAACAGCTGATCGCCAGCGGCGCCATCGATCCGGCCGAGATCGTCGCCATGATCGGCAAGACCGAAGGCAACGGCGGCGCCAATGATTTCACCCGCGGCTTCGCCACGCTGGCGTTCTCGCTGCTGCTCGCCCGCCATCTCGGCATCGCGCCGGAGGAGGTGACGCGCCGCATCGCCTTCGTCTGGTCCGGCGGCACCGAAGGCGTGCTCAGCCCGCACGCAACCGTGTTCACCCGCAGCGCCGAGGCCGCCGCGCCGGCCGGCGCGAAGCGGCTCGCCATCGGGATCGCCGTGACGCGCGATTTCGCGCCCGAGGAGGTCGGCACGATGGCGGAGGTGCGCGAGGTCGCCGAAGCGGTGCGGCGCGCCCAGCGCGAGGCCGGCATCGCCGCCGCATCCGACGTGCATTACGTCCAGGTGAAAGGACCGCTGCTCACCCCCGCCGCGATCGCCGACGCCGACCGGCGCGGCGCAAAACTGGTGACGCGCGACCCGAACGGCTCGAAACCGTTTGCGCGCGGCGCCACGGCGCTCGGCGTGGCGCTGGGTTTGGGTGAAGTGAAGGCGGAGGCGCTCAGCGATGGCGTGATCGCGCAGCGGACCGACCTGTTCTCGACCGTGGCGAACACGTCCGCCGGCGGCGAACTGCGCAACTGCGAGGTGCTGCTGTTCGGCAATTCTGCGCAGGCGAGCGGCGATCTGTGCATCGGGCATGCGGTGCTGCGCGACGTGATCGACGCCGACGGCGTGCGCGCCGCCATCGCGGCGGCGCAGGGCGGCGGGGCGGCGGACCCGGCGCGCGTCGTCGCCATGTTCGCCAAGGCCGAGGCGCCGCCGAGCGGCAAGCTGCGCGGAAGGCGCACCACCATGCTGTCGGACGCCGACATCAACTACGAGCGGCACGCCCGCGCCGCACTGGGCGCGGTGATCGCCTCGGTGACGGGCGATGCGGCGATCTTCGTCTCCGGCGGCACCGAGCACCAGTGCGCGCCGGGCGAGGCGCCGATCGCCGCGATCGTGCGGGCTGAATAAATAAAGCAACTTGCTTTAATGTTCGCACCATGCTGGCGCCGGTCTTGCTTGGGGAAGCGTTTAGGGACAGCAACAGGGGGATTCCCGTGACCGCATCGATTCTGCACCGTTCATGGCGCGCCGCGCTCGCCGCGGCGCTGCTGCTCGCCGCGCCGGCGCTGGCCGGGCCGGCCGCCGCCCAGGACAAGGCGGCGATCCTGCTGCCGGGCAGCATCAACGACCAGAGCTGGAACGCGCTCGGCTACGCGATCCTGATGAGCCTGAAGTCGCACGGCTTCGGCACCGCCTATACCGAGAACGTCGCCGACGCCGACGAGGCCGAGGCGCTGCGCGACTATGCCGGCCACGGCTATCAGATCGTGATGGGCCATTCCGGACGCTTCGTCTCGGCGATGGAGCAGGTGGCGCCGGACTTCCCGAAGACGCAGTTCATCGCGGTCAGCGGCAACGAGGGCATGGCGCCGAACGTGATGTCGATCGACTGGAACAATGCCCAGTTCGGCTGCCAGATCGGCACGCTGGCCGCGCGCATGAGCAAGACGCACCATGTGGCGGGCGTCTATGGGCTGGAGGGCGTGCCCAACATCACCGCGCAGGCCGGCGGATTCCGCATCTGTGCCACGAAGGCCGGGGCGAAGGTGACGATCCTCTATGTCCGGGACATGGAGGATTCGGCGGCGGCGAAGGAGGCCGGGCTGTCGCTGATCGCGCAGGGGGCGGACGTGCTCACCGGCAAGCTGAACGCCGCCGAGACCGGCCTCGTCGAGGCGGCGAAGGCGAAGGGCGTGTTCGTCACCGGCCGCGGCGTCGATCAGACCAAGCTGGCGCCCGACCTGGTGCTGACCAACATCGTCGAGGACTGGCCTGCGATGTTCGGCAACACCGCCGACCAGGTGAAGCGCGGCAAGCTGTTCGGCACGTTCGTGATGTACGGCTACGACACCGCGCCGGTCACCGGCGCGACATTGCTCTATCAGGACGGCAAGGAATTCAACCCGGTGGTGCCGGCGTCCGTGGTCTCGGAACTTGACGACATGGCCAAGCAGTTCGCCTCCGGTGCGCTGAAAATCGTGCCGACGCGGCAGGACGCGCGCGGCGGCTCGTAGGCGGCGCTCGTGCCCGCGCTGCTGGAGATGCGCGGGATCGTGCGCTGCTTCGGCGCGCTGCGCGCCAATGACGGCATCGACCTCGACGTGCAGCCCGGACAAATCCTCGGGCTGCTCGGCGAGAACGGCTCGGGCAAGAGCACGCTGATGAAGGTGCTGTTCGGCATGCTCAAGCCCGATGCCGGCAGCATCGTCTTCCGCGGCCGCAACTTGCGGACCACCGCCCCGCCGAGGCGATGGCGGCGGGGCTGGCCATGATCCATCAGCATTTCATGCTGATCGACGCGATGAACGTCGTGGAGAACGTGATGCTCGGCTGGCCGGCGGCCGGGCGCGTGCTGCGGCGGGCCGGCGATGGCGGCGCGGGTGCGCGAGGCAAGCCGGCGTTTCGGCCTCGACCTCGACCCCGAGGCGCGCATCGCTTCGCTCCCGCTCGGCCGCAGGCAGCGCGTGGAGATTCTCAAAGCCATCCTGCGCGACGCGGAGCTGCTGATCCTCGACGAGCCGACCTCCAACCTCGCGCCCACGGAAGTGGCCGGGCTGCTCGCGATCCTTCGCCGCCTGCGCGACGAGGGCAAGGGTATCGTGTTCATCACCCACAAGCTGCAGGAAGTTCTCGACGTCTGCGACGAGGTGGTGGTGCTGCGTGCCGGCCGTGTCGCCGGCCGTGCGCCGGTCGCCGGCGTCAGTCGCGGCCGGCTGGCCGAGATGATGGTCGGCCGCGACATCACCACGCCGCACACGCCCGACCCGCGCCCGCCCGGCGCGGTGCGGCTGGCGGTGCAGGGCCTTGTCGTGCCGGGCCTCGGCGGCGTGACGTTCGAGTTGCGCTGCGGGCGAAATCCTCGGCGTTGCCGGCGTGGACGGCAACGGGCAGTTGGAACTCGCCGAGACGCTGGCCGGACTGCGTCGCGTCCGCGCCGGGCGTATCGTGCTCGACGGGCGCGATGTCACTTTCGCCCCGGTCGCGGCGCGGGTGCGGGCGGGCCTGGCCTACATGCCGGCCGATCGCGCGCAGACCGCGCTGGTGCGCGCGATGTCGGTTGCCGAGAACCTGATGCTGCGCGACGGTTTCCGCACGCCTGCGGTCGGCGCATGCGCGGGCGCGGGCGCTGATGGCGGAGTACGACATCCGCGCGCCCGGCCCCGCCGCGACGGTCGCCCGGCTCTCCGGCGGCAACCAGCAGAAGATCGTGGTGGCACGGGAGCTGAACCGCGCGCCCGCCGTGCTGGTGGCGCACCAGGCGGCCTGGGGCCTCGACCCCGGCGCGACCCGGTTCGTGCTGGACCGCGTGGTGGCGCTGCGCGATGCCGGCGGTGCGGTGCTGTACATCTCCTCCGAACTGGAAGAAGTGCTGGCGATCGGCGACCGGATCGCGGTGATGGCGGATGGCGGCTTTGCCGGCGTGGTCGCGCGCGCCGACGCCGATCTGCGCCAGATCGGCCTGTGGATGGCCGCACGGGCGCAGGTGGCAACAGGGTCCGGGCAGCGTGCGCGGCACCCCTCCCCCTAGCCCCCTCCCGCAAGGGGAAAGGGGACGACGCAACCTTCTCCCCCTCCCCTTGCGGGAGGGGGCCGGGGAGAGGGGGCGCAGCCACTTCGGACTGCGCCTCGCCACCGATCATCTGGCCGGACGCATCCTGCTGGCGGTGCTGCTGTCGATGCTGTGCGCGGCGGCGCTGATCGCGTTTTCGGGGCACAACCCGCTCGCGGCGTTTGCCGCGATCGCGGCGGGGGCAGTCGGCTCGCCGCACCAGATCGGGGCGGCGCTGAACCGCACCACGCCCTACCTGCTCGCCGGCGCCGGCGTGGCGCTGTGCTTTCGCGCCGGGATCATCAATATCGGCGCGGAGGGCCAGATCGCGGTCGGCGGCATCGGCACCGCCGCGGCGGCCCTGGCCTGGCCGATCGGCCAGCCGCTGCTGGCCGTGGTCGCGGCGCTGCTCGGCGGCGCGGTGGCGGGGGCGGCCTGGTCCGGCCTGGCGACCGCGATCCATCTCGGCCGGCGCGTCCACGAGGTGCTGACGACGCTGCTGCTCAACTTCGTGGCGCTGCTGCTGGTGCAGCTGGTGCTGGCCGGGCCGCTCGGCCAGTTCGGCGCCGGGTTCCTGCAATCGCCGCTGATGCCGCGCGCGACCTGGCTGCCGCGGCTGCCTGGGTTCGACGCCAATCCCGGCTTCGTGGTGGCACTTGCCGCGGCCGCCCTGCTGTCCTTCGTGCTGTGGCGCACGCGCTTCGGCTTCGCGCTGCGCGTCGCCGGCGCCTCGCGCCCGGCTGCGGCCTATGCCGGGTTCTCGCTGGCGCGCCTGACCTGGGGGGTGATGTTGCTGGCCGGGGCGCTGGCGGGGCTGGCGGGCGGCATCGAGGTGCTCGGCGTGCAGCGGCGGCTGATCGAGGGGTTCTCGCTCGGTTTCGGCTTCAAGGCGGTCACGGTGGCCCTGCTCGGCGCGCTGGAGCCGCTGGCGGTGGTGCCGGCGGCGCTGTTCGTGGGGCTGCTGGAGGCCGGGTCGCTGTCGATGCAGCGGCAGATCGGCGTGCCCTCGGCGCTGGTTGCAGTGATCGAGGGCCTGACCATGCTGTTCGTGCTGGTGGCGACGGTGCGCCGCATATGATGGAGTTCCTCGAAGCCAGCATCCGCATCGCCACGCCGCTGCTGCTGGCGGCGCTGGGCGGCATCTTGTCGGAGCGGGCGGGGGTGTTCGCGGTCGGGCTTGAGGGCATGATGCTGGCCGGCGCCTTTGCCGCCACGGTCGGCGCCTGGGCGAGCGGCAGCGACGCCGCGGGCGTGGCCCTGGCGCTGCTGGGCGGCGCGGCGATCGGGCTGGCGGTGGCCGTCGTCGCCGTGCGCTACCGCGCCGACAACATGGTGGCCGGGCTGGCCGCCAACATCCTCGCACTCGGCCTGACCAGCTACCTGCTGCGCATCGCCGCGGGCGGTGGCGGGCGGCCGGTGGCGATCCATCTGGCGCCGCTGGCGGCCTGGCCGATTCCCTTTCTGTCCGGCATCCCGGTGCTCGGGCCGCTGCTGTTCGTGCATCCGCCGCTGACCTATCTGGCGCTGCTCGGCTGCGTCGCGCTGACGTTCTTCCTCGGTCGCACGCAGGCCGGGCTGACGCTGCGCGCGACCGGAGAGAACTCGGAGGCTGCGTTCGCCGCCGGGGCCGACCCGCTGCGCGTGCGCATGCTGGCGGTGGTCGCCTGCGGCGCCGTGGCTGGGCTGGGCGGGGCGGTGCTGTCGCTGCAGCAGGTCGGCACGTTCACCGACGGCATGACCGGCGGGCGCGGCTATCTGGCGCTCGCCTCGCTGATCGTGGGGCGCTGGACGCCGTGGGGCGCGGCGGCGGCCTGCCTGGTGTTCGGCGCGGCGGAGGCGTTCGAGCTGCGCTTGCAGAGTTTCGGGGTGCCGGTCAGTTCCTACGTGGTGCAGATGGCGCCGTATGTGATCGCGCTGGCGGTGCTGGCCGGGATCGGCCGGTCCTCGCGCATGCCGGCGGCGATCGGCCGGCCGCTGGAACAATAGGGGAGCAGGCGATGGCGCAGGTTTGGCGGCAGGACGTGACTTCGCTGGCGGCGGCGCTGCACGCGCGCGAACTGACCGCGGAGGCGCTGCTCGATCTCTGCCTGGACCGCATCCGCCGCCTTGACGGGCGGCTCAACAGTTTTGTGACGCTGGACGAAGCAGGGGCACGGGCGGCGGCGCGGGCGAGCGACGCGCGGCTGCGCGCCGGCAAGCCGCGCTCGGCGCTGGAGGGCGTGCCGATCTCGGTCAAGGACAGCATCCTGGTCGCGGGGATGCGGGCGACCTGGGGCAGCCGGGCGCTCGCCGATTTCGTGCCCGAGCGCGACGAGTTGCCGGTGGCGCGGCTGCGCGCGGCGGGGGCGGTGATCGTCGGAAAGACCAACGTGCCGGAACTGACACTGGAGGGCTACACCAGGAACGACCTTTTTGGCGTCACGCGCAACCCGTGGGACACCCGGCTGACGCCCGGCGGCTCCTCCGGCGGCGCGGCGGCGGGGGTCGCGGCGGGGCTGGTGGCGGCGGCGATCGGCACCGACGGCGGCGGCTCCATCCGCCGCCCGGCCTGCCACACCGGCCTGGTCGGCTGGAAACCCTCGACGGGGCATGTCGCCCGCATTGACGGGTTTCCCGCCATCCTGACGGATTTCGAGACGGTCGGGACGCTGACGCGCTCGGTCGCCGATGCGCACCTGCTGGACGCGGCGATGGCCGGACCGGACGGGCGCGACCGCCGTTCGCTCTACGCCGCGGCATCGCCATGGCCGGACGGTCCGCGGCGCGTGCTCTACATCCCGCGCTTCGGCGCGGCCCCGGTCGATCCCGACGTGGCGGCGGCGACCGGTGCGGTCGCGGCGTGGCTCGCCCGCTCCGGCCATGTCGTCCGCGAGGGCAGCGTGTTCTTTGACCTCGATGACGCGGCGCGCATCTGGCACGTGATCTCGCGCGCCGGCGCCGCGTGGCTCGCGGCCCGCGACGGCGGAAAGATCGGCGCGCAGGCGGGCGCGTCGGCACGCGCGATGGCGGCCGACGGCGAGAAGCTCACCGGCATGGACTATATCGATGCGCTGGAACGCGTCGCCGCCTTCCGCCGCCGCTGCGCGGAACTGTTCGCCGAGACCGATCTGGTGCTGACGCCCACCGCCGCCGCACTGCCCTGGCCGGCGGAACAGCCCTATCCGACCGAGATCGCGGGGCGCCAGGCAGGGCCGCGCGACCATGCCGTGTTCACCGGCTGGGTGAACATCGCCGGGCTGCCGGCGATCAGCCTGCCGGTCGCCGTCTCCGCCGGCGGGCTGCCGATCGGCGTGCAACTCGTGGCAGGATTCGGTACCGACGCCGCGCTGCTCGACTTTGCCGCCGCGGTGGCCGCCGCGCATCCCGCACCGGCGCTGCCGAACCTGGACGAAACGCCATGAACGCCCGTGCCCCCGGCCGGCATTTCCTGCAAATCCCCGGCCCGACCAACGTGCCCGACCGCGTGCTGCACGCGATCGCCGAACCGACGATCGACCATCGCGGCCCCGGCTTCGCCGAGCTTGGCCGCGCGGTGCTGACGGGCCTGAAGCGCGTGTTTCAGACGGCCGGCCCGGTGATCATCTATCCCGCCTCCGGCACCGGCGCGTGGGAGGCGGCGCTGGTCAACACGCTCTCGCCGGGCGACGCGGTGCTGATGGTGCGCACCGGCTGGTTCGCGACGCTGTGGCAGGAGATGGCGCAGCGGCTCGGCCTCGAACCGATCCTGCTGGAGACCGACTGGCGCCGCGGCGCCGACCCATCGGCGATCGCCGAGGCGCTGCGCGCGGACGGCGCTCACCGCATCCGCGCGGTCTGCGTCGTCCACAACGAGACTTCCACGGGCTGCACCAGCCCGATCGCCGCGATCCACGCCGCGATCGACGCCGAACGGCATCCGGCGCTGCTGCTGGTCGATACCATTTCCTCTCTCGCCTCGATCGACTACCGCCATGACGAGTGGGGTGTCGATGTCACCGTCGGCGGAAGCCAGAAGGGCCTGATGCTGCCGCCCGGACTGTCGTTCAACGCGATCAGTCCGCGCGCGCTCGCCGCCGCCGAGCGCGCGCGCCTGCCGCGCAGCTACTGGGACTGGCGCCCGATGTTGCAGGCCAATGCCGGATTTTTCTTCCCGTTCACGCCGGCAACCAATTTGCTGCGCGGGTTGCAGGAGGCGCTGGCGATGCTGGAGGAGGAGGGATTGCCGAACGTGTTCGCCCGCCACGCCCGCCACGCCGCCGCCACGCGCGCCGCGGCCGGCGCCTGGGGGCTGGAAGTGCAGTGCCTGGAGCCGCGCGACTACTCCGGCTCGCTGACCGCCGTGCGGATGCCGGAGGGCCACAGCGCCGATGCGCTGCGCGCGCTGATCCTGCGTCGGTTCAACATGAGCCTCGGCAGCGGCCTGGGCCGGCTGAAGGATATCGTGTTCCGCATCGGCCATCTCGGCGACTTCAACGACCTTTCGCTGGTCGGCACGCTGGGCGGGGTGGAGATGGGGCTGCATCTCGCCGGCGTGCCGCACGCGGGCGGCGGCGTGGCGGCGGCGATGGCAGTGCTGGCCGACCCGGCCGGTTGATCGTCAGCAGCCGCAGCCAGCGATGTACTCCACCAGCACCGCGCTCCTGGAGGCGCTGCACGAAGCCGGCGTGCGGCGGCCATCGCTCGCACCACACCGACTTCGCGCAGGCGCCGACACCGCGGGCCGCAACCTGCTATCCGAAGCCATTGCTCCTGTTCAGTGACGTCCTA
>CAWAZU010000034.1:0-40854 GCA_963786445.1 uncultured Pseudomonadota bacterium | reverse complement strand
TGGGGTGGGATTTCGAACCCACGAACCCTTGCGACGCGGTCTCAGGAATGCTGCCTTCAGCCGCTCGGCCACCCATCCCGCGCAGGCAATCAGCATGAACCATGTGCCGAATGAGAACACAAGAGGACGCCGGGAGGACCTCCATGGCTCCCGATCTCTCCGCAAGCCCGCAACGGGCTCAACCAACCGCCCATTTCGGTCCACGTCCGGGGGCCTGCTCGCCATCCTCGGCGATTGCCGCCGGCTTGCGCCGCGTCGAGGCATCGATTCCATGCGTGTCCGGCATCGGCAGGCGATCGCGCAGACGTTGCCGGGCGCGGTCAACATTCCACGTATTCGCCACAATCCGGCCATGCCATAGCCAATCCCGCCGCCCTTATAGAAGCGCGGCAACGGGATGGAGTGAAGTCATGGTCCGGGCGGGCTTGCTCGCGATGGTGTGCCTGGTGCTCTGGTTTCTTCTCATGGCGCATCAAGGCGACGCGAGCGTGGCGGCATTGTTCTGATGCAATGCGCGATCAGCCGTCGCCAAGCAGGGCGTGCAGCGCCCCCGCCGCGGCCAGCACGCCGGCGTCATCGCCGCGCCTTCCGACCACCTGCAGCCCCGCCGGCAATGCGCCGGCACCGAGGCGGTACGGCACCACCGTCGCCGGCGCCTGCGCCAGATTCACCGGGTAGCTGAACCCCGCCCACTCGGTCCAGCGGCCGAGGCCAGAGTTTTGCGGCACTTCCTCGCCGGCCGCGAACGCGCCCACCGCCACCGCCGGCGAGACCAGCAGGTCATGCGCCGCCAGCATCCGCTCGAACGCCGCGCCGAACGCCGCGCGGCGGACCTGGGCCGCGATCAGGTCGAGCGCCGACAGCCGCGCCCCGGCCGCGGCGATGGTGCGCAGCCCCGGCTCGACCAGATCAAGCGTTGCTTCCGGCACGCCGGCAAGCCGCGCCGCGGCGCCCGCGTTCCAGTGCAGCGTAAACAACTCCCAGATGTCCTCGCCGGGCAGCGTGACACGCACCAGAACCGCGCCGGCATCGGCGATGCGGTCGAGCGCATGGGCGAACGCGTCGCGCACCTCCGGCGCCACCGCGCCGTGCGGCGGGGTGTCCCACACCGCGACGCGCAGGCCGCGCAGCGCACGCGGGGCGAGCGGCGTCACCTCCGGCACCGGCCACGGCGATTGCTGCCAGTCGCGCAGGTCGCGCCCCGACATCGCCTGCAGCATCAGCGCCGCGTCGGCCACGCTGCGCGCGATCGCGCCGAGATGCGCGATCGTGCCGAAGGAGCTGGCCGGATAGGCCGGCACGCGCCCGAAGGTCGGCTTGTGCCCGACGACGCCGCAGAACCCGGCCGGAATCCGAATGGAACCGCCGCCGTCGGTGCCGAGATGCAGCACCCCCGCGCCGCACGCGCACGCCGCCGCCGCCCCGCCGGAGGAGCCGCCCGTGGTGCGCGCGGCATCCCACGGGTTGCGCGTGACGCCGGTGAGCACACTGTCGGTCACCGCCTTCCAGCCGAACTCGGGCGTCGTGGTCAGCCCGAGCAGCACCGCGCCGGCCGCGCGCAGCTGGGCGACGGCGGGCGCGTCCTCGGCCGCGTTCACGCCAGGCGACGTGCGTGTGCCGTAGCGCACGGTCCAGCCGCGCACCCAGACGATGTCCTTGATGGTGACCGGCACGCCGTCCAGCGGGCCGAGCGGCGACCCGGCGAGCCAGCGCGCCTCGGACGCCCGCGCCGCCGCCAGTGCGCCCTCCGGGTCGAGATGGCTGAACGGGTTGAACCGCTGCTGGATCGCCGCCGCGCGCGCCAGCGCCGCCTCGGCCGCCTCGACCGGCGAGCACGAGCGGTCGGCATAGCGGCGCGCCAGCGTGGCGGCGCCGAGCCGGCACAGGTCCGGCGCATCGTCGAGCGGCGTCCTGTATGCCGCCGCCGCGGAAGCTTCCGTCATCGCGTCCCTCCCGGTCGTCCCGCCGGCCTTAGAAGGCGGCGTCATCCAGCGCCATCATGGCAGCTTTGCCCGACTTGATCGCGGCGTAAAGGCTGCCCGCCTGCGGCAGGATGCGCTCCATGTAGAAGCGTGCCGTCGTGAGCTTGGCCGCGTAGAAGCCGGCATCGCCGTCCGCCGCCGGCAGCTTTTCCGCCGCCAGCACCGCCATCCGCATCCACATGAAGCCGAGCGCCACCAGGCCGAACAGCCGCAGATAGTCGCTCGCCGCCGCCCCGGCTTCCTCCGGATCGGCCAGGCCTTTCGCGGCGATATGCGCGGTCGCGAGCTGCAGCGCGCCGAACGCCTTTCCAAGCCCCGTCACCATCGCGCCGAGCTGCCTGTGCTTGGAGTGCGCCTCGATGAACTCGCTGACCGGATGGAAGAAGCCGCGCAGCAGCCGCCCCGCGTGCAGCGGCAGCTTGCGGCCGACCAGGTCGAGCGCCTGCACGCCGTTGGTGCCCTCGTAGATCATGGCGATGCGGGCGTCGCGCACGTACTGCTCCATGCCGTGATCGCGGATGTAGCCATGGCCGCCGAACACCTGCATGCCGAGATTGGTCGCCTCGAAGCCGAGATCGCTGAACAGCGCTTTCACCACCGGCGTCATCAGCGCGGTGAAGTCGGCCGCGCGCTGCCGCGCGTCATGGTCGGTCGCGCGTTCCATCTCGTCGAGCTGCCGCGCCACCCAGCCGGCCAGCGCGCGGCAACCCTCGGCATAGGCGCGCATGGTCAGCAGCATCCGCCGCACGTCGGGATGCACGATGATCGGATCGGCAGGCTTCTCGGGATGCTTTGCCCCCGCGAGCGAGCGCCCCTGCAGCCGCTCCTGCGCGTAGGCGACCGCGCCCTGGTAGCTGGCTTCGGCGAGTCCGAGACCCTGCACGCCGACCGACAGGCGTTCGCTGTTCATCATCGTGAACATCGCCGCCATGCCTTTATTCGCTTGCCCGACCAGCCAGCCGGTCGCGTTTTCGAAACCGAGCTGGCAGGTGGCCGAGGCTTTGATGCCCATCTTGTGTTCGATGGCGGTGCAGACCACGCCGTTGCGCGCGCCGAGGCCGGCCGTCCTCGGTGGGCAGAAATTTCGGCACGAGAAACAGGCTGATCCCTTTTATGCCCGCCGGCGCATCCGGCAGCCGCGCCAGCACGAGATGAATGATGTTCTCCGTCAGGTCGTGCTCGCCGGCGGAGATGAAAATCTTCGATCCCGTCAGACGGTAGCTGCCGTCCTGCTGTGGCACGGCGCGCGTGCGCAGCAGGCCGAGATCGGTGCCGCACTGCGCCTCGGTCAGGCACATCGATCCGCTCCAGGTGCCATCGACCATTTTCGGCAGGAAGCGTTCTTTCAGCGCCTCGCTGCCGTGGCTGGCGATCGCCTGGTAGGCGCCGAAGGCGAGGCCGGGATAGGTGCCGAAGGCGAGGTTGGCGGAGCAGATCATCTCCTCCACCGCCTTGTTGACGCTGTGCGGCAGGCCCTGGCCGCCATGGCGCGGATCGCAGGCGATCGCCGTCCAGCCGCCCTCGCGGAACGCGCGGTACGCGTCCGAAAAGCCTTTTGGCGTGCGCACCACGCCGTTTTCCAGCCGGCAGCCTTCCGCGTCGCCGCTGGCGTTCAGCGGCGCCAGCACGTCCTCGCAGAGTTTCGCGGCTGCTTCGAGGATGCTGTCGATCAGTTCCGGCGACACCTCCTCCAGCCCTTTCAGGGCCGCGAGAGAAGAGCTGTCGTGCAGTTCGTGCAGCACGAAGCGCATGTCGCGCAGCGGCGCCTTGTAGGTTTGCATGAGCCGATGTCCCGTCGCTAGTTCCTGAGCGGCTTGCCGGTGTCCAGCGTGTGCTCGATCCGCGCCAGTGTCGGCCCGGTGCGCACCAGGCGCATGAACGCCGCCCGCTCGATGTCGAGAAGCTGCTGCTCGCTCACCACGTCGATGATGTCGGCGGGGCCGCCGGTCAGGACTTCCGCCAGCGCATCAGCAACCGTCAGGTCGTGCGCGGTGGCGATGCCGCGGCGGAAAAACGACTGCGCCGCGAGGTTGAACCCGACGCGCCCGGCGCGGCCCGGCAGCACGTATTCGGCCGGCTTCGGCGGCACGTAGCCCTCGACCATGCGCAGCGCGCGCGCTTTCGCATCCGCGAGCAGCCGGTTGCGGTTCATCGTGATGCCGTCGCCCTCGCGCAGGAATTTCTGTTCCATCGCCTCGTACGCCGACTTCGACACCGTCGCCGTGCTCACTGTCTCGAACACTTTGGCGGATGCCGGCACCGGGCCGCGCGGCAGTTTCCTGTCCGCGCGCCAGCGGGCCAGCATCTCGCCGTTGCCGCCCCAGCCGGGGATCAGCCCGACGCCGCACTCCACCAGGCCGATATACGTCTCGGCGTGCGCCTGCACCGCATCGGCGTGCAGCACGATCTCGCAGCCGCCGCCGAGCGCCATGCCGGACGGTGCCGCCACCACCGGGAACGGCGCGTATTTCAGCGCCTTCAACGCCTGCTGTCCGCCGGCGATGGTTTTCTCGATCTCGCCCCACGCCGCGATATTGGCCGCGAACAGGGCGAGCGCGATGTTGGCGCCGAGGGAAAAATTCTCGCCCTCGTTGTAGATCACCAGCGCCTTGAACCGCTGCGTGACCGTCGCGACCGACTCGCCGAGCAGCGCCATGATCTGCTCGTCGAGCGAATTGCTTTTCGAGGTGAACTCGAAGCACGCGACCCCGTCGCCGATGTCCCACAGCGCGGCGGAGGCGTTCTTCAGCACCGGCTGGCCGGCGCGCTTGATGTCCTCCAGCAGCAGCACGCCGTCGGGGCGCACGACGTCATGGTAGGCACCTTCCACGCCGAGATACTGTAGCCGCTTGCCTTCGACGCGGTAGAACGTCTTGCCAACGGCGTCCCGCAGGAAGCCGGGTACCGTCATGCCGGCTTCGTTCAGCCGCTCCACCAGCCATGCGGTGCCGAGCCTGTCGATCAGCTCGAACGGCCCGTGCTTCCAGCCGTAGCCGAGCCGCATCGCCTCATCGACGGCGACGACGGAATCGGCCGCCTCCGGCAGCAGCGACGCCGCATAGGCGAGCGTGGGCGCGAGCACGCGGAACGCATAGGCGCCGACCTTGCCCGGCGCCGTCAGCAGCGCGCGCAGATCGCGCCCGGCCGCCTTCACTTCCGGCAGATCGGGCTTTTGCGAGGGCCGGTATTCGCCGGTTACGAGGTCGATCGCCTCCTTCGTCCGCGCGTGGCCGTGCTTGCGCATCCGGTAGAAGCCGCCTTTGCCTTTGCGGCCGGTGTAACCATCGGCGATCATGCGCGCGATCAGCGACGACTCGCGGTCGATGGCGTGGAACGCATCGTCCTTGGGCAGCGCGCGGCGCATCGACGCATTGACCTGCGGGCCGAGATCGAGGCCGACCAGATCGAGCAGCCCGAACACCCCGGTCTTCGGAAAACCGATCGGCCGGCCGATGATCGCATCCGCTTCCTCGACCGTCATGCCGAGATCGAACGCCTCCACGATGGCGCGCTGGATCCAGTAGATGCCGAGCCGGTTGGCGATGAAGCCCGGCGAGTCGGCGCAGCGCACCACGCTCTTGCCGAGTGCCATATCGGCGAACCGCGCGACCGCGTCCAGCACCGCAGGCGAGGTTTCCTTCCCGCCGACGATCTCCAGCAGCCGCATGTAGCGCGGCGGGTTGAAGAAATGCGTGATCAGGAAATCGCGGCGGAATGCCTCGCTCATGCCGTCCGTCAGCATGCGCAGCGGGATCGTGGAGGTGTTGGAGCTGATCGCCGTGCCCGGCCGGCGCACGCCTTCCAGCTTCCGGTACAGCGCCTGCTTCACCTCCGGCTTCTCCAGGACCGCCTCGATGATCCAGTCGCAGTCGACGAGTTTCTGAAAATCGTCCGAGAGGTTCCCGGTCGCGACCAGTTTTGCCGCGCGCTTGTGCATGAACGCGGCCGGCTCCGCCTTCAGCAGTTTCGCCACCGCGCCTTCCGCCAGCACGCTGCGATTCGCGGCGCCCTCGGGCACGATGTCGAGCAGCACCACGGGAATGCCGGCATTCGCGACCTGTGCGGCGATGCCGGCGCCCATCGTGCCGGCGCCGATCACGCCGACCTTGCGGATCGCGTCCATCAGACGCGCTCCAGCAGCGTCGCGATGCCCTGGCCGCCGCCGATGCATTGCGTCGCCAGCGCGTAGCGCCCGCCCTCGCGATGCAGCAGCGCGGCCGCCTTGCCGGTGATGCGCGCGCCGGTGGCGCCGAGCGGATGGCCGAGTGCGATGGCGCCGCCGTCGATGTTCAGCGTCTCGTCGCGGATGTCGAGGTCGCGCGCGCAGGCGAGCGCCTGGCTGGCAAACGCCTCGTTCAGCTCGACCACGTCGATCGCGTCCATCGCGATGCCGGCGCGTGCCAGCACTTTGCGGGTCGCCACCACCGGGCCGATGCCCATGATCTCCGGCGAACAGCCGCCGACCGCGACGCTTTTCACGCGCGCGAGCGGCGCCAGCCCGTGGCGTTCCGCGTAGGCTTCGCTGCACACCAGCACAGCCGCCGCGCCGTCGGTGAGCGGCGAGGACGTGCCGGCGGTCACCGTGCCGTCCTTGTCGAACGCGGGCTTGAGGCCCGCCAGCACGTCCGCTGTCGTGTCGGGACGGATGCAGCCGTCGGCGTCGATGGTGCTGCCGTTCGCACTGATGGGCACGATCTCGTCGGAAAACTTGCCCGCCGCCCGCGCCGCCGCCGCGCGCGCATGGCTGCGCACGGCGAACGCTTCCTGCTGCGCGCGCGGGATTTGCCATTTGCGCGCGACGTTCTCGGCGGTGTCGCCCATGCCGATATAGGCGCCCATCTCCGCGAGTGCAGGATTGAGCAGCGGGTTGAAGCCGCTCATCGGCACGCGCGACATGCTCTCCACGCCCGCGCAGACAAACACGTCGCCGGCGCCGAGCCGGATTTGCCCCGCCGCGATATGCACCGACTGCATCGAGGAGCCGCAGAAGCGGTTCACCGTCATCCCCGCGACCGTCAGCGGCAGATCGGCGAGCAACGCGACCAGCCGCCCGACATTCAGCCCTTGCTCGCCTTCGGGGAAGGCGCAGCCGAGGATCAGGTCCTCGATGTCTTCCGGCCGCACTTTCGTCCGTTCGATCAAGGCGCGCACGACTTGCGCCGCGAGGTCGTCGGGGCGCACGCGCGCCAGCCCGCCCTTGGTGGCAAAATGGAACGGCGAGCGGGCATAGCCCGCGATGACGACATTGGTCATGCGTCCTGTTCTCCTCGTGTGTCAGTCGGCGGCGCGCGTTTCCGCGGCGCGTTGCTCGGCGAGCGCGCGCTCGGCCCGCGCGCGGATGTCGGTGAGTTCGGCGATCGACTGCTCCAGCGCCTCGCGCTGCTGCTGCAGTTGGTCGAGCCGTGTGGTGACCGCGGCAAGCAGGTGGCGCAGCTGCGTGCGCTGCGTGATATCGGCGTCGTAGAGGTCGAGGTACTGGCGGATTTCGGACAGGCTGAAGCCGAGCCGCTTGCCGCGTTGGATCAGGATCATCCGCGCGCGGTCGCGATGTGTATAGACCCGCGTGGTGCCTGCGCGGCGGGGCGCGATCAGCCCCTTGTCCTCGTAGAAGCGGACGGCGCGCGGCGTCAGCCCGAGGTCGCGGGCCAGTTCGGTCACCGTGTAGAGGCGGTCGGTCATCGGTGGTCCCATGCGGTCGCAGGCTTACCTATACGTCACCTAGGTGACGCGCAAGCCCCGATCGCATGCGCCGCGAACCGCCACGGTCGCGTGGCCTTCCGGCTGCCCCGACCCTCCGGTTCCTAAATTCGTTGTAATTGTCCTCCGGTCCGGCGATCATATCGCCCCCGGCCGGGCTGCCGCAGCATGGCCGCGGTGGAACAGGAGGTTGATAGCATGAGCGACCTTGCCGTCGAGAACTACAAGAAATCCCTCAGCAAAATCCTCGACCGCTGGGAGGCGAAGAACGACAAGATCGGCAAGCAGCTGGCGCCGATCCTGGCCGATCTCGCCGAGTTGCAGGCGAACAAATCCCCCGGTCCGGACGACAAGAAGAAGATCGCGGCCTTGCAGAAGCAGGTGGATGACCTGCAACAGAAGGCCGACAATGCCGCCGCGGAATTGCGCGTCGAGATGATGCTGATCGACCTGCCGACCAATGCCGACCAGAAGGAGCTGGTGAAGCTGCCGAAATGGATGGAGACGGTCATCAAGGCAAAAGGCATTCCGCTCGGCAAGGGCGTCTCGATCGCGCCGGACGTGAAATACGACTTCAAGAAGGGCAAGCTCACCTACGTCGGCGTCACCATCCACTTCCCCTAGCGGGTTGCCGCTGCGCGGGCGGCGGCGGCCGGCGCCGCCGCATTGCCCGGCTCCGGCCCCCATGCTACCCGCGCCGCCATGCTCAAACCCCTGCTGCGGCGGCCGGTGCTGCAGGCGCTGCTGACCGCGCTGCTCGGCCGCTACCTGGCGCTCGCGCTGCGCACCACGCGCTGGACGCTGCACGGCGCCGAGCACCTGGCGCCGCACATCGCCGGCACGCCCGCGATCGTCGCCTTCTGGCACGAGCGCCTGCCGCTGATGCCGGCGCTGTGGCGGCAGGCGCGGCGGGCCGGCGTCGCGGTGCGCGTGAACGCGCTGGTCAGCCGCCACAGCGACGGCCGCCTGTTCGGCGATCTGGTGCGCCGCTTCGGCGTCGTGGTCGTGCATGGCTCGACCGCGCGCGGCGGCGCCGATCGCGGCGGCGCGGCGGCGCTGCGCGACCTGCTGCGGCGGCTCGCCGCCGGCGAGCACGTGGTCATCACGCCCGACGGCCCGCGCGGCCCGCGGCGCGAGGCGGCGCCGGGCGTCGCGCAGCTCGCGGCGGTCTCCGGCGTGAAGATCCTGCCCTGTGCCGCGCAAACCTCCCACCGGCGGGTGCTGGCGAGCTGGGACCGCATGGTGCTGCCGCTGCCGTTCGGCCGCGGCGTCATCGTCTGCGGCCCGCCGGTCGCCGTCGCCCGCGGGCAGGCCGCTTCGGCGCTGCCCGCCATCGCGGCGGCGCTGACCGCGGCGGCGGACCGGGCCGACCGGCTCTGCCCATGATCGCCGCCCTCTATGCCGGCGCGGCGACGCTCGCCGAACCCGGCCTGCGTCTGCTGCTGGCGCGCCGGGTGCGGCGCGGCAAGGAAGTGGCGGCGCGGCTGGCGGAGCGGCGCGGCATCGCGGCGCTGCCGCGCCCGGCGGGGCGGCTGCTGTGGCTGCACGCGGCGAGCGTGGGCGAGACTGTTTCGGTGCTGCCGCTGTTGCCGGCGTTCGCCGCGGCGGCACCGGATGCCTCGGTGCTGCTCACCACCGGCACCGCCACGTCCGCCGAACTGCTGGCGCGGCGCGGGCCGGAGGGGCGCGTGCTGCACCAGTTCGCGCCGCTCGACGTGCCGCGCTGGGCGCAGCGCTTCCTCGACCACTGGCGGCCCGACGCGGCGGCGTTCGTCGAGAGCGAGATCTGGCCTAACCTGCTGGCGAGTTGCCGCGCGCGCGGCATTCCGACGATGCTGGTCAACGCCCGCCTCTCGCCGCGCAGTTTTCATCGATGGCGGCGCGCCGGCGGGTTCGCGCGCGCACAGTTCGGCGGGTTCGCGCTCGTGCAGGCGCAGTCGGCGGCGGACGCGGAACGGCTGCGCGCCCTCGGCGCAAATTCGGTGACCGCCCCCGGCAACCTGAAATTCGCGGCCGCACCGCTGCCGGTGGCGCAGGCGGACCTCGCCGCGCTGCGCGCCCGGTTCGCCGGCCGCCCGGTCTGGCTCGCCGCCAGCACGCATCCGGGCGAGGAGGCGCAGATTTGCGACGTGCATCTGGCGCTGATGCCGCGCCATCCCGGCCTGCTGACCGTGATCGTGCCGCGCCACCCGGCGCGTGGCGCCGAGATCGCGGCTTCGCTGGCTGGCCTCGCCGTGACGCGGCGCGCGGTCGGCGAGGGGCCGCCGGAAGCGGCCGGCGTCTGGATCGCCGACACGCTGGGCGAGCTGGGGCTGTTCTATGCCGCGACCGGGCTTGTCTTCGTTGGCGGCAGCCTGGTTGCGCATGGCGGGCAGAACGTGCTGGAGCCGGCGCGGCTCGGCTGCGCGGTTGCGGTCGGGCCGTTCGTTCTCAACTTTGCCGAGCCGGTCGCGGTGCTTGCGGCGGCCGGCGGGATTGCGCAGGTGGCGGACGCGGCGGCGCTGGCGGCCTGGGTGGACGCCCTGCTGCGCGACCGGCCGCGCCGCGCCGCGATGGCCGAGGCGGCGCGCGCCGTCGCCACGCGCGACGCCGACCTGCCGCGCCAGGTGGCGGCTTCGCTCGCTGCCCTGCTGCCGGCGGCCTGATGCACGCGCCGGCGTTCTGGCAGCGCGACGGCGTGCTCCCGTCAATGCTCGCGCCGGCTTCGGCGCTATGGACGCGCGTGGCGGCGCGGCGTGTCGCGCGGCCGGGGTGGCGGGCGCCGGCGCGCGTGCTCTGCTGCGGCAACGCCACGGTGGGCGGGACGGGCAAGACCACGCTGGCGCTCGACCTCGGGGCACGGCTGCGGCGGCGCGGGGTGGCGGTGGCGTTCCTGACGCGCGGCTATGGCGGGCGGGTGCGCGGGGTGCTGCGCGTCGATCCGGCGTGCCACGACGCGGCGCTGGTCGGCGACGAGGCGCTGCTGCTAGCCGCAATCGCGCCCACCTATGTCGCCGCCGACCGCGCGGCCGGGGCGCGTGCCGCGGTGGCTGACGGCGCCGCGGTGCTGGTGATGGATGACGGGCTGCAGAACCCGACGCTGGCCAAAGATTTTTCTCTCCTGGTCGTGGACGGCGCCGCCGGTTTCGGCAACGGCCGCGTGCTGCCGGCCGGGCCATTGCGTGAAGCCGCCGCCGCCGCCGCCGCGCGTTGCCAGGCCGCGGTGCTGATCGGGGAGGACACCAGCGGCGCCGCCGCCCGCCTGCCGCCTGGCCTGAAAATGCTGCACGCCACGCTGGCGCCGGACGGCGCGGTGCCGGCCGGACGTCGGGTGCTCGCCTTCGCCGGCATCGGTCACCCGGAAAAATTCTTCAAGTCACTTGCAGAATTCGGCGTCGAGGTGGTGGCACAACGGGCTTTTGCCGATCACCACCGCTTTGCCGACGCCGAGCTGCGCGCATTGCTGGCCGAGGCGGCGCGGCTTGACGCGCTGCCGGTGACAACGCCCAAGGACGCCGCCCGGCTGGCACCGCAATTCCGCAACCAGGTTGCAGTATCGGGTGTGCGCCTGCTCTGGCAGGACGAAGCCGAGATCGAGGCGCTGCTCGGGCGATCAGTCGGGAGGTTTTGCCCATGAGTCGGCAGGCGGCGCTGTTCGACCTCGACGGCACGCTGGTGGAATCCGGGCCGGGCATCACGGCATCGGTGCGCCGTGCGATGGCCTCGCTCGGCCATGCGATCGACCCGGAACAGGACCTGTCCTGGGCGGTCGGCCCGCCGCTCGCCGACGTGTTTGCGCGGCTGCTGACGCCGCTGGGGCAGGCGGCGCAAGTCGCGACCGCGATGGCGCGGTATCGCGGCGAATACAACCGCGGCGCGGCATTCGAGTCGCCGTTCTATCCCGGCATCGCGGTCGCGCTTGCGGCGTTCCGCGAGGCCGGCTGGGCGCTGTTCGTCGCCACCTCCAAGCCGCAGGACGTGGCGCGCCGCATCCTCGCGCATGATCGCCGCGACGCCGCGTTCCAGGCAATCTACGGCGCCATCGACGACGTCACACTCGCGCACAAGCCGGAGCTGGTTGCGCACGTGATCGACCACGAGCTGCTCCACCCGCGCCGGACGGTGATGATCGGCGACCGCAGTTTCGACATCGCCGGCGCGCACGCCAACGAGTTGCGCGCGGTCGGCGTGCTGTGGGGCTATGGCGGCGTGGCCGAGCTGGAACGCGCCGGCGCCGACGCCATCGCCGGCCATCCGGCGGAACTGCTGGACTGCGCCGCGTCGCTGCTTCAGAGCGGCAGCGCGCGCTGACGCCGATCGTCGCGCGCCGCGGTCGCGCGCACGTCGCCGTCGGCGAACGCAATGCGCAGCGCGGCACCGGGCCTGACCGCGGCGGCGGCGGTGAGCGGCGCCCCGGCGGCGTCGAACACGGCGGCATAGCCGCGCGCCAGCACGGCACGGTGCGACACCGATTCCAGCCGCGCCGCAAAACCCTCCAGCCGCGCGCGCGCCTCGCGCAGCCGGGCGCGCAGCGGTGCGTCGCTCAGGCGCGGCACGGCGCGCGCGGCGATGGCATGGCGCAGCGCCGCGCGCTGCCGCGTCGCCAGCAGGTCCAGCGCCGCGCGCCGTGCCGCGAGCAGCGCCGTCGGCGCGACCAGATGCCGCTCGACATCGACCAGCCTGGCGCGCCGCTGATGCACCAGATTGGGCAACGCGAGCAGCAGCCGCGCCGCGCGGTCGTCCAGCCGCTGCCGTGTCGCGCCGAGCACGGAGGCAAGGTCGGGCAGGCCGCGCTCGGCGCGTTGCAGCCGCAGGCGCTGCTCCTGCACGCTGCGGTTGGCGGCGCCGGCGAGCCGCGCCGCCTTGTGTTGCAGGTCGGCGAGCAGTTCGGTGCGCGACGGCACCGCCAGTTCGGCCGCCGCCGTGGGCGTGGCGGCGCGGCGGTCGGCGGCGTGGTCGATCAGCGTCGTGTCGGTCTCGTGCCCGACCGCGGAGATCAGCGGGATGAGCGCAGGCGGCGGCTTCGCGTACCACCGCCTCGTCGTTGAACGCCATCAAATCTTCCAGGCTGCCGCCGCCACGGGCGACGATCAGCACGTCGGGGCGCGGGATCGGCCCGCCCTGCGGCAGCGACGAAAATCCGGCGATTGCGGCGGCGATGCGGGCGGCGGCGCCCTCGCCCTGCACCGGCACCGGCCAGAGCAGGATGCGGCGCGGGAAGCGGCGCAGGATGGTGGTGCGGATGTCCTGGATCACCGCCCCCTGCGGGCTGGTCACCACGCCCACCACCTCGGGCAGCAGCGGCAGCGCCCGCTTGCGCTCGGCGGCGAACAGGCCCTCGGCGGCGAGGCGCTGGCGCAGCAGTTCGACGCGCGCCAGCAGCGCGCCGGCGCCGGCATAGTCCAGGCGATCGACGATGAGCTGGTATTCGCTGCGCTCGCCATAGGACGACAGTTTTCCGGTGGCGATGACCTCGACGCCGTCCTCGGGCGCGAGGCCGAGCCGGGGGACCGAGAACTTCCACACCACCGACTTGATTTTTGCCGATTCGTCCTTGAGGGAGAAATAGATGTGGCCCGACGAGTAGCGTTTCAGCTCGGTGATCTCGCCGCGCACGCGCACGCGGCCGAACGTGCCTTCCAGGGTACGCTTCACCGCGCCGGAGATTTCCGAGACGGTGTATTCGGGGATGTTGGTTGCCGGCGCGTCGTTCATGGCCGCACCCTATGCCGGACGCGGCAGCGATTGAAGCTGCGCAGTCAAGAGGGAGGCAGCAATGCGGGTTCTCGTGGTCGGCGCGGGCGGGCGGGAGCATGCGCTGTGCTGGGCGCTGGCGGCCTCGCCGCTGCTGGCAAAACTCTGGTGCGCGCCGGGCAATCCGGGGACGGCGCAGGTGGCGCAGAACGTGCCGATCGGTGCGCTCGACATCGCCGCGCTGGTCGATTTCGCGCGCGAGCATGCGGTCGATCTGGTGGTGCCGGGGCCGGAGGCGGCGCTGGCCGCGGGGCTGGCGGATGCGCTCGGGCTGGCCGGCATCGCCTGCTGCGGCCCGTCGGCGGCGGCGGCGCGGCTGGAGGGCAGCAAGAGCTTTGCGAAATCGGTGTGCGATGCCGCCGCCATCCCGACCGCGCGCTGGGAGCGGTTCTCCGACCCGGTCGCGGCGCGCGATTTCGTGCGGCGGCGCGGCGCGCCGATCGTGGTCAAGGCGGATGGCCTCACCGCCGGCAAAGGCGTGGTGGTCGCCGCCTCCGTCGCCGAGGCCGAGGCCGCGATCGCCGATTTCATGCAGGCGCGCACGCTGGGCGAGGCGGGGGCCGCGGTGGTCGTCGAAGAATGCCTGTTCGGCGATGAAGTCAGCCTGTTCGCGCTCTGCGACGGCACGCACGCGCTGCCGTTCGGCGCGGCGCAGGACCACAAGCGGGCGGGCGAGGGCGACACCGGGCCGAACACCGGCGGCATGGGCGCCTACGGCCCGCCGCCGGTGCTGACGCCGGCGTTGCAGGAGGCGGCGATGGCGCGGATCGTGCGGCCGGCGCTGGCCGAACTGGCGCGGCAGGGCACGCCGTTCCGCGGCATCCTGTACGCCGGGCTGATCCTGACCGCGGAGGGGCCGAAACTGATCGAATTCAACGTCCGCCTCGGCGACCCGGAGGCGCAGTGCCTGCTGCCGCGCCTGCACTCGGATCTGCTGCCGGCGCTGCTGGCGGCGTGCGACGGGGAGCTCGGGGATTTTGATCTCCGCTGGAAGGACGAGGCCGCGCTGGCGGTTGTGCTGGCTTCGCGCGGCTATCCGGGGGCGTACGCAAACCACACGCCGATCGGCGATCTGCGCGCGGCCGAGGCGGTGCCCGGCGCGCTGGTGTTTTACTCCGGCACGGCGATGCTGGACGGACGGCTGGTGTCCGCCGGCGGGCGGGTGCTGACGGTGTGCGGCACCGGCGCCGACCTGGCGGCGGCGCACGCGGCGGCGTACCGCGCGGTGGCGGCGATCGACTGGCCGGACGGGTTTTTCCGCCGCGACATCGGCTGGCGGGCGCTGGCCCCCGGCGCCGACCGCCGGACTTGATGGTTGTTGCGGCCCAGGCCATATCTGCTGCACCGCACAGAGGCGTCAACGCGGAACTGCACCGGCTCACCAGGAGCGGTCCGCGTCTCGACGCCGAGTTGCGCGCTTTTCTCGGCTTCGCCTACACCCTCAAGGCCATTGCGGATTACGAAACCGGCCCCGGTTCCGAGGTGTCGCCGGAACTGGCAACGGCAGCCATCGAGAGAGCCGAGCGCTTCGTGCCGCGGATGGTCGAGTTGGTCGAGGGACGTTGAATTCGACCTGGCAACGCTCCTATCGCCGCATCCCCTCCGCGATCAACCGCAGCCGGTACGCCGCCCGGCAGACCTGCACCCAGCTTCCGAATGACAGGTCGTGCGCGTTGTTGCCGGGGGCGAAGCGGTCCAGGTAGCCGACCATGAAACCGGGCGCGCGCGCCTCCACCGTGCCGGCGCGGTGCTCGGCATCGGCGAGGTTGACCAGCAGCAGCCGGTTCGGCCCGTAGCGGCGGATCGCCAAGGCGAGCGGAAACACTTCTTCCTCCGCCATGGTCCCCATGCCCTTGAACACGAAGATCTTGTCGCCGCCCTCCAGGTCCTCGACCAGCTTGCGCGCCAGGATCGGCACGCGCCGCACCTCGCGCCGCATGATGTCCTCGGGGTCCATTGCGCCGGCATTGACCCAGGCGTGGGAGACGAAGCCGAAGCGACTGTCCTTGACCATGTATTCGCGGCCGTTCGGCGACAGCGCGACACTGGTGGTCTCCGGCGCGCCGAGGCCGGCCAACCGCGCGTCCAGCGCATCCAGCAGCCGCGGCAGCGGCGTGGAAGAAAACCGCAGCAGGCCGAGCGGCTCCGCCTGGCACCGCCGCTGCACCAGCCCGAACTCGCAGTTCTGGCCCAGGCTCTCGAATTTCAGCATCAGGTCGTGCAGCTTCATCTGCTCGACCGCCATCACCGCGGCGGCGTCCACCGGCACCGGCGCGTCGCTGCCGAGCATCGCCTCGTCCTGCACCGCGCCGTGCAGGTCGGGGTAGAGCCGCAGCGACGCGAGGTTGACGCCGAGCCGCCGGCGGTCGTTGCCGAGGCCGAAATCGGCCGGACGCGCGGCGTCCGGCGTGCCCAGCACGATGCTGATCTGCTTGCCACGCCGCACGACCGGCCAGGGGATGAGGCAAATGCGGGTGGTGCGGCGGCCGATGCGGAATTCCGCCACCTCCGCGTCATTCACGGCGACCCGCAGGCGCTGCGCCGGCAGCCGGTCGTCGGCGATCATCGGCCGGAGCGTCAGCACCAGCACATAGGTCGCGGGCTGCGTCGGCGCCGGCAGCACCAGCCGGCTCTCCGTGCCGAGCGACCAGGTGCCGTCGGGTTCGGCGTCGGACCAGCCGGCGGCGCGGACCGGCCCGCCGTTGCCGTGCACCGTGAAGTCGATGCGCAGGTCGTCGGACCCACCCGCGATCCCGGCGACCGCGTCGCGTTTGCCCAGGGTCGGATGCAGGCCCGCAACGCCGACCGTCACCAAAGCCTCCATGCGCATCCCCGTTCGCGGCCTGTCCGGGCCGGTGCGAAAACCAACCGAACCGTCCGCGCACCGTGTCGCCGCGGCAGATCCAATACCAGTCGATCCGATTGCTGTGAAGAATAGGTTACGGATCACGCCTGTGTCCAGAATTAATATGACTGTCAAGCTGCCCTTGCCGCGTCTGAGCGAAGCGGATTTGCCGGAGTCGGCCGCCAGCGGCGCCCGCGCTTCGGCGTTGCATTTGCGGGGCCGGAATGCTTCAACCGGGCGGTCTTCGCGGGGGCGTGAGCGGTGTGACCGCACTCTACTGGTTGCCTGACGTGCAGGATTGGCGCAGCCGGCTGCGCGACCTGCCGGCCGATGCCGCCGCCGCCTGGAACGTGGCCGTTGCGCTGGCCAACGCTCGGCTGGACTTCATCAAGACCAACGCGCTCGACGTGGCGTTGCAGCGGGTGATCGGCGAGGCGGTGCCGGCGGCGGCGATTGGTCGCCCGGTGCGGCTGGCGATCCTCGGCTCCTGCACGTTCGCGCACCTGCACGCCGCGATCCGCGTCGCCGCGCTGCGTCGCGGGCTGCATGCCGCGATCTACGAGAACGAATACGGCCAGTACCTGGCAGGAACTGTCCGACCCAGGCTCGGCGCTGCATGCGTTCAGGCCGAACGCGGTGCTGCTGGCGCTCGATGCGCACCATCTCGCGTCCGGCGTGTCGGCGGCGATGACCGCCGAGCAGGCCGCTTCGGCCTTGCACGACGCGGCGGCGCGCATCCGCGACTGCTGGCGGATGATCCGCGAGGCGTTCGGCTGCCAGATCGTCCAGCAGACGCCGCTGCCCGTGCATCCTTCGCTGCTCGGCAACAACGAGCCGCGCCTGCCCGGTTCGCGCGCCGCCTTCATCGCGGCACTCGCGGCCGAACTGCGGCGGATGGCCGAGGCCGATGGCGTTGATCTGCTGGCGCTGGACGCGCGCGCCGCGATCGACGGCATCGGCGCCTGGCACGACCCGGCGCTGTGGCACCGCGCCAAGCAGGAGGTGTCGCCGGCGGCGGCGCCGATGTACGGCGAACTGCTCGTGCGGCTGCTCGCGGCGAAGCAGGGACGCTCGTTCAAATGCCTCGTGCTCGACCTCGACAACACGCTGTGGGGCGGCGTGGTCGGCGATGACGGGCTGGAGGGGCTGGTGCTCGGCCAGGGCAGCGCGCTCGGCGAAGCGTTTGTCGCGTTCCAGGACTATGCGCGCGAGCTGTCGCGGCGCGGCGTGATCCTCGCGGTGTGCTCGAAGAACGACGAGGCGAACGCGCTGGAACCGTTCGAAAAACATCCCGAGATGCTGCTGCGGCGCGGCGACATCGCCAGCTTCGTCGCCAACTGGAGCGACAAGGCGGCGAATATCCGCGCCATCGCGCAGGAGCTGAACATCGGCCTCGATGCGCTGGTGTTCGTCGATGACAACCCGTTCGAGCGCAGCCTGGTGCGGCAGGAACTGCCGATGGTGGCGGTGCCGGAAGTGGGCGACGACCCGACCCTGTTCGCGCCGACGCTCGCCGATGCCGGCTATTTCGAGGCGCTTGCGGTCACCGCGGACGACCGCGCACGCACCGCGCAGTACCAGGACAACCGCGCGCGCGAGGCGCTGCGCGCCTCTGCGACCGACCTGCCGTCCTATCTGCGCGGGCTGGAGATGCGGCTGCTGTGGCGGCGCTTCGATCGCATCGGCCTGCAGCGCACCGTGCAGCTCATCAACAAGACCAACCAGTTCAACCTGACCACGCGCCGCTGCACGGAGGACGACGTGCTGGCGATCATGGCGGATGCGCGCGCATTCGGCCTGCAACTGCGCCTGCTCGACCGCTTCGGCGACAACGGCATCATCGCCATCCTGATCGGGCGGATGCTGAACGAGGCAGAGCTGCTGATCGACACCTGGCTGATGAGCTGCCGCGTGCTCGGCCGGCAGGTCGAGCCGACCAGCCTCAACCTGATCGCCGCACAGGCGCGGGCACTCGGCGCCACGACGCTGGTCGGGGAATATATCCCCACCAAGAAGAACGGCATGGTCAAGGACCATTACGACAAGCTGAGGTTTTCCGCCGTCAGCAGCGACGCCGACGGCGGCCGTCGCTACGCGCTCGACCTGCGCCGCTTCACCCCGGCCGACACTTTTATCGACGTGGCAGAAGGCTGACCCGATGAGCGAAGCCGCATTCTATCCGGTGCTGACGGAGATTTTCCGCGACGTGTTCATGCGCGACATCGCCCTCCGCCCGGAGCTGACGGCAAAGGACGTGCCGGGCTGGGATTCCTTCAAGCAGATCGAGATCATCGTCGCGCTGGAGGAGAAGTACGACATCAAGTTCCACACGAGGGAACTCGATTCGCTGCACAATGTCGGCGACCTGGCGCGGGTGCTGGCGGGCAAGACCCAGCCGTGAAGCGACCGCGCCGCCCGCGGGCGGATGACGGCGCCGCCGGCGAGCTCGCGCTCGCCGAGACCGCGGCACCGGAGGCGATCCGGCTGGTGCTGGAAGCGCCCGCCGAAGGCGCGCGGATTTCGCTGCAAGGCCGGCTTGCCGGCTACGGCTGGGTGCTGGCGGCCTCCCGCATTCTTGGCATCGCGGTGTTCCTCGACGACGAGCGGCTCGGGCAGGCGGACACCGGCCTCATCCGCGCCGACCTCGCCGAGCTCACGGCGACACAGCGCGCCACGCGGCCCGGCTTCCGCTTCGAATGCGAATTCCGCCACCGCCGGCCCGGCCCGGCGCGGCTGCGCGTGCAGGCGCAGACCGATGCCGGCGAACTCGAGCGCACGGTCGCGGTGGACCTCGTGGACGCGGCGCCGGCCGAGGCGGCGCCGGCCGGCGAAGCGATGGAACCGCTGCGCCTCGCGCTGGAGGAGGCGCGGCTGGCGCCGACCGGCCAACTGCACGTGCGCGGCTGGTGCGTCGGCCTGCGCCCGCTGCGCAGCGTCGAGATCAGGCTGGGCGAACGCTCGCTCGGCCGTGCCGAGATCGGCCTGCCACGCGGCGACGTGGCCGAGGCGCTGCCCGCATACCCGAACGCGCCGCTCGCCGGCTTCGCGCTGCGCCGCACCGTGCCGGCCTCCGAGGCGACCGGCGCGCTGACCGCGATCGCCACCGACGGCGCCGGCCTCACCCGCAGCGACCGCATCGACATCACCGCCGAGGCCGGCGCGGCGCCGCCGCTGCTGGTGATGCTGGAGGAGGCGCAGGTCGACACGTCCGACACGCTGCGCGTGCGCGGCTGGGCGGTCAGCGTGACGCCGCTGGAAGGCGTGCGCGTCTATCTCGGCGAGCGCATGCTCGGCGTGGCGGACCTGCTGGTGGCGCGTGCCGATGTCGGCCTCGCCTATCCCGACTATCCGGGTTCGGCGCAAAGCGGGTTCCTGTTGCACACGAAACTCGCCGAGCGGCCGGCGGGCGGGCTGGCGGTGCGCGCGGTGGCCAGCGCCGCCGGCGGGACGGTGCGCGAGACGACGGCGACGCTGACCGTCGCCCCGGCGACGGCGCCGCGCGAACCCGCGCGGCCGGCCGGGGCGGTGCGGTTCTTCTGCGACGCCGCGGCGCTGACCGAGGACGGCGCGCTGACCGTCAAGGGCTGGGCGCTGTGCGAATTCGGGCGTGGCCGGCGTGCGCGTGCATCTCGACAACACCGATCTCGGCGAGGCCACGCTGGGCGAGCAACGCCCGGACGTCGCCAATGCGTTTCCCGACATTCCGGCGGCGGCGACCGCCGGTTTCCGCTTCGCCGGCAAGCTGGGCCGCGATTGCGCGGGCGAGCATCTCGTCCGCCTCGTCGTCACCGGCAGCTTCGGCGAGCGGCACGAGGCGGAACAGCCGGTGCGCGCCGAGGGCAGCAGCGCCGGGCTGGACGCCAGCGGCGAGAGGCAGGGCGGTATCCGCTACTTCCTCGACCAGCCGGCGATCAAGGACGGGCGGGCCACGGAAACCGTGCGCGGGTTTCTTTCGCTCGCCGGCTGGGCGTTCTCCACCGCGGGGCTGACGGGAATCGAAGTGTTCGTCGATGGCCGCTCGCAGGGGCAGGCGCATCGCGGCATCCGGCGGGAGGACCTGCACAAGGCGCTGGGGGTGAAGCAGGCGCTGAACGCCGGCTTCGCCATGCTGATCCCGCCGCAGGTGATGCAGCGCGGCCGGCATGTCGTGCGCGTGGTGATCCGCGACGCCGCCGGCGCGGTGCAGGAGATCGGCTTCGCCGTCGAGAGCGAGCCGGAACTTTCCGGCTCCGGCCCGTGGTCGCTGCGCAAAAAACTGCCGCAGGCCGAGATCGACCTGCACAGTTCCGTGCTTGCCGCCTGCGACTGGCGCCCCGGCTTCACGCTGCTGCTCGCCGGCAGCCTCGATAGTCCCGCGCGGCGCCGCCGGCTGCACGCGACGGCCGCGAGCCTGCGCGAGCAGGCGTGGGAGGACTGGACGCTGGCGGTGCCGGCCGCGCAGATGCCGGATGAACTGGCGCCGATCGCCGGGCAGGTGCGGCTGCTGCGCGGCGATCCGGCGACGCCGCTCGCCGATCTGCTGGCCGAGGGCCGTCCGGGCCTGCTCGGTCTGCTCGCGCCGGGCGATCAACTCGGCGCCGACGCGCTGCTGGAACTCGCGGTGGAGAGCGCTCTCGATCGCCGCGCCGACTTTTTCTACGCCGACGAGCGGCGCGTCGATCCCGCCGACGGCGCGGTGCGCGCCTTCTTCAAGCCGGACTTTGCGCCCGACCTGCTGCTCTCGACCAACTATATCGGCCGGCCCTGGGTCGCGACCGCTGCGCTGCTGGCGCGCGCCGACGTGGTGCTCGGCGACCTGGCACGGCACGGCGAATACGATCTGGTGCTGCGGCTGACCGAGCAGGCGCAGGCGATCCGCCATGTGCCGAAAGTGCTGGCCGCGCGCGCCGCCGGCGCGCTCGACCCGCCGGGGGCCGAGCGGCGCGCGCTGGCCCGCGCGCTCGCCCGCCGCGGCGTCGCGGCGCAGGTGCAGCCCGGCTGCATCGCCGGCAACTGGCGTGTGCGGCGGCGGGTGCAGGAGGGCCGGGTCTCCGTCATCATCCCGACCGTCGCAGCCGGCGGCCTGATCGAGCAGGCGATCGGCTCGATCCGCGCGCATGACCCGCAGAGGCGCGTCGAGATCGTCGTGCTGGACAACATCCGCCCCGATGCGCCGCGGGCCGGGCACTGGAAATCCTGGCTGCGCGGCAACGCCGACGCGGTGGTCGAAATCGGGGAAACGTTCAACTGGGCGCGCTTCAACAATCTTTCCGCGATGCACGCGACCGGACAATTCCTGCTGTTCCTCAACGACGACGTGGAAGTGCTCGACGACGACTGGCTCGACGCGCTGGTCGAGCACGCCGGACGGCCCGAAGTGGGCGCGGTCGGGCCGCTGCTGCTCTATCCAGGCGGCAAGGTGCAGCATGCCGGGCAGTTCCTCGCCGGCGGCGTCGGCCGCCACGCCTTTCGCTACTCGCCGTCCTCCGAGCCCGGCCCGTTCGGCCTCGCACTCACCCAGCGCAACGTGATCTCCGTCACCGGCGCCTGCCTGATGACGCGGCGCGACGTGTTCGACCGTCTCGGCGGCTTCGACGAGCAGCACGCCGTCATCAACAACGACCTAGACTACTGCCTGCGCGTGCGCGAAGCCGGGCTGGCGGTGATCTACACGCCCTATGCGCGGCTGACGCACCACGAGATGGCGAGCCGCTCCGAGCTGGGCGACGTGTTCGACACCGCGCGGTTCCGCGCCCGCTGGGGCGATCTGTTCGCGGCCGGCGACCCGTATTTCAGCCCGCATCTCGCGCCCGACGCCGACGACTACGTGCCCGACCAGGAGCCGCTGCGCGCCGGCACGATCGGCCATCCGCTGATTGCCGCCGACCGCGTGCGGCGCATCCTCGCCGTCAAAGTCGATCACATCGGCGATTTCGTCGCCGCCTTCCCGGCCTTCCGCCGGCTCAAGGGCGCGTTCCCGAACGCCGAGCTGACCGTGCTCGCCGCCGGGGCGTCACTGGCGCTGGCCCCGCTGGAGCCGGCGATCGACCGCGTGATCCGCTTCGATTTCTACCACGCGGTCTCCGAAGCCGGCCCGCGCGACATCGGCGCGCGCGAACTGGACGCGCTGGCGGCCGAACTGGCGCCGTACCGCTTCGACCTCGCACTCGACCTGCGCCGCCAGCCGGACACGCGGATGCTGCTGCAGCACACCGGCGCGCGCTGGCTCGCCGGCTTCGACCAGGACAACCGCACGAAATTCCTCGACATCGCGGTCGAGTGGGAGGGCGATCAGGCGCGCACCCACAAGCGCGCGCATATCAGCGAGGCGCTGGTCGCCTTCGTCGATGCCGTCGCCGGCGCCTGTGCGACCGACCGGCGCGTGGTGGCCGGGCCGCCGCCGCAGGACGCGCGCGCCGCCGCCGCCGCCCTGCCGGCGCTGGCGGCACTCGACTTCGCGCGTCCGCTGGTCGCCATCCATGCCGGCGCGGGGGCGGAGAACAAGCAATGGCCGGCGGAGAATTTTGCCGCGCTGATCGACCTGATGGCGGCCGAGACGGAGATGTGCGCCGTCCTCATCGGCGGGCCGGAGGAGGCGCCGATCGCCGCGGCGGTGCATGCGGCGGTGCGCCGGCAGGAGCGCGTGGTGTCGCTGGTCGGCAGGCTGGCGCTGGCGGAATTGCCGGTGCTGCTGCGGGCCTGCGCGCTCTATGTCGGCAACGACAGCGGCCCGAAGCACATCGCCGCGGCGCTCGGCGTGCCGACGGTGGGCATCCACTCCGGCACCGTGGACGCGACCGAATGGGGGCCGCTCGGCCCGGCTGCGGTGGCGCTGCGGCGGGAGATGTCGTGCAGCCCGTGCTATCTGGCGTTCGCGCGCGACTGCCACCGCGGGCTGGCGTGCCTGCGCGGCATCCGGGTGGGCGACGTGTGGCGCACGGCGCGGCGGCTGCTGGCGCTGCGCGCGCCGCCGCGCGCCGATCGCGCTTGAGTGCGGCACGAGCCTTGCGTAAACACGCCGGTGTGATCCGCCTTGCGCCAAGGAGCGATGGATGAACTATCTGCCGCCGTTTTCGGTGCTGAAGAGTTCGGTCCGGCTGCTGTCGGTGAAGGGGCAGCTGAAGGTGGACATGAGCTATGACGAACTGCTGGACCTGGTAAAATTGTTTTTGCGTGCGGTGCCGTTCGAGGAGGCGTGGTATCGCCGCGCCTACCCCGACGTGGAGGAGGCGATCCGAGCCGGTGCCTATCGCAGTGCGCGGCAGCATTTCGTCGAGCACGGCTATTTCGAGGGCCGCCGCCCGTTTCCGCTGGAGGTGGACGAGGCGTGGTATCTGCGCGCGTATCCCGATGTGGGCGACAGCGTGGCGGCCGGCGCGGTGGCCTCGGCGCAGGATCATTTCGAGCGGCATGGGTACGAGGAGGGGCGGCGGCCGGGGGAGGTGTGAGGCCTCGTCACCGTACGCCGGATAAGGGTTCACGCAGCAGATCGCTTTGTCCGAAGCCGCAGCCTGGCCGTCAGTTGAAAGGTGTTGTCTGACAGTCGGGTTCTTTCCGTCGTGACGGGTGTCCGACGGAGAGGGCGTCCGTTGTCATGCGGTCTGCAGCAGTTTCTCCTTCACCAATGGCAGGGCGTCGCCACGCAGTAGCCGGGGCATTCGCGGTCGAACTCGCCATGTGCTTCCGTGTCCTGCCTGGCCTTCTGCGGAGCCGCGAGCTGAGCTTCGGTGAGGCGCACGCCATCCACCCCTGCTTGCATCCCTCCCGCTTTCCCGCCATACCCCGCCCGCCGGTCGGCGCACTCCGCCGCCGGTAATTCACACGCGGGGCGCCTCCCCGCTCCCTCCTCAGCAGGGGGCGAGGTCCGGTGCCGCATAAGCATTGCCCCGCGGAGGCCCAACCGGACACCAGAAAGGACCAGCCCCCATGGCGATGCCCGACTTCACCCTGCGCCAGCTGCTCGAAGCCGGCGTCCATTTCGGCCACCACACGCGCCGCTGGAACCCGCAGCATGGAGCCGTACCTCTTCGGCGTGCGCAACCAGGTCCACATCATCGACCTGCAGCAGACCGTCCCGCTGCTCGACCGCGCGCTGCGCGCCGTCCGCGACGTGACCGCCGCCGGCGGGCGCGTGCTGTTCGTCGGCACCAAGCGCGCCGCCGCCGAATACGTCGCCGAGTCCGCCAAGCGCTGCGGCCAGTACTACGTCAACCACCGCTGGCTCGGCGGCATGCTGACCAACTGGAAGACCATCACCGGCTGCGATCAAGCGCCTGCGCCAGATCGAGGACATGCTCGCCGGCGACACCCAGGGCCTGACCAAGAAGGAAATCCTCGAGCATCACCCGCGACCGCGAGAAGCTGGAGCGGGCGCTGGGCGGCATCAAGGAAATGGGCGGCCTGCCGGACATCCTGTTCATCATCGACACCAACAAGGAAAAGCTGGCGGTCGAGGAAGCCACCAAGCTCGGCATCCCGGTGGTCGCCGTGCTCGACAGCAACTCCGACCCGGCCGGCGTGACCTTCCCGATCCCCGGCAACGACGACGCGATCCGCGCCATCACGCTCTATTGCGACCTGGTCGCCGGCGCGGTGCTGGACGGGATCACCGCCGAGATGATGGCGAGCGGCCGCGATATCGGCGAGGCCGAGGACGCGCCGGCGGAGAAGCTGCCCGAACCCGCCGAGCACCCCGCCGCCTGAACCGCCTCGCCCGCACCCGAGGAAGGAGGACACGACATGGCCGAGATCACGGCCGCCCTGGTGAAGGACGCTGCGCGAGCAGCACCGGCGCCGGCATGATGGACTGCAAGCAGGCGCTGACCGAGGCCGGCGGCGACATGGAGGCGGCGATCGACTGGCTGCGCAAGAAGGGCCTCGTCGGCCGCGGCCAAGAAATCCGGCCGCGTCGCCGCCGAGGGCCTGGTCGGCGTCGCCTCCGCCGCCGGCAGCGCCGCCATGGTGGAAGTCAACGCCGAGACCGACTTCGTCGCCCGCAACGAGACCTTCCAGGCAATTCGTCAAGTCGGTTGCAGAAGATCGCGCTGGCGGTCGGCGACGACCTCGACGCGATCAAGGCGGCGCCCTTCCCCGGCAGCGGCCGGACCGTGGCGGACGAACTGACCCACCTCGTCGCCACCATCGGCGAGAACATGAACCTGCGCCGCGCCAAGCGGCTCGAGGTCGCGCACGGCGTCGTGGCGACCTACATCCACAACGCGGTGCGGCCCGGCCTGGGCAAGATCGGCGTGCTGGTGGCGGTGACCGGCGGCTCGGAGATCGACGCGCTGGAGACGCTGGGCCGCCAGGTCGGCATGCATGTCGCGGCGGCGCGGCCGGAGGCGCTGGACATCGACGCACGTCGATCCGGCGGCGCTGGAGCGCGAGAAGGCGGTGCTCGCCGAGCAGGCGCGCGCCTCGGGCAAGCCGGACGCCGATCATCGAGAAGATGGTCGAAGGGCCGCATCCGCAAATACTACGAGGAAGTGGTGCTGCTGGAGCAGGTCTGGGTGCATGACGGCGAGAGCCGGGTGCGCGCGGTGGTGAAGAAGGCCGGCGCCGAGCTGGTCGGCTTCGCCCGCTTCGCGCTCGGCGAGGGCATCGACCGCGCCAGCGGCGGCGACTTCGCGGCCGAGGTGGCCGCGGCGGCCGGGCTGACCCCCTGATGACCCAGCCGGCCGCCGTCCCCGCCGCGCCCCGCCGGGTGCTGTTGAAGCTGTCCGGCGAGGCGCTGATGGGACGGCGGGAATACGGCCTCGACACCGAGACCACCGCCCGCATCGCCGGCGACATCGCCGATGTGGTGGCGATGGGCGTGCAGGTCTGCGTGGTCATCGGCGGGGGCAACATTTTCCGCGGCGTGTCGCGGCGCCGCCGGGGGCATGGATCGGGCGCAGGCCGACTACATGGGCATGCTGGCGACCGTGATGAACGCGCTGGCGATGCAGGGGGCGCTGGAGAAACGCGGGGTGGCGACGCGGGTGCAGTCGGCGATCCCGATGTCCAGCGTCTGCGAGCCCTATATCCGCCGCCGCGCCGAGCGGCACATGGAGAAGGGCCGGGTGGTGATCTTCGCCGCCGGCACCGGCAACCCGTTCTTCACCACCGACACCGCCGCCGCGCTGCGCGCCGCCGAGATGAACTGCGACGCGCTGCTCAAGGGCACGCAGGTCGATGGCGTCTATTCCGCCGACCCGCGCAAGGTGCCGGAGGCGGCGCGGTTCGAGCGACTCACCTACCTGGAGGTGCTGTCGCGCGACCTCGGGGTGATGGACGCGGCGGCGATCAGCCTGGCGCGCGAGAACGGGCTGCCGATCGTGGTGTTCAACATCCACGCGCCCGGCGCCTTCGCCCAGGTGATGCGCGGCGAGGGGCGGTTCACGACAATTTTCGAGCCGCAATAGCGGAGGCCGGGGTTCGACCGCGCGCCCGCGCCGCGCCATAGTCGTGCCCCAAGCACAGCGTAACGGGGGGTCGCCATGGCAGCCGATCTGAACAGCCTCAAGCAGGACCTGAGCCGCCGCATGGACGGGGCGCTGGACACGCTCAAGCGCGAGTTCAGCGGCCTGCGCACCGGCCGCGCCAGCCCGGCCCTGCTGGAGCCGGTGAGGGTCTCGGCCTATGGCAGCGAGATGCCGCTCACCCAGGTCGGCACCATCGCGGTGCCGGAGGCGCGGATGATCACGGTGCAGGTATGGGACCGCAGCCTGGTCAACGCCGTGGAGACCGCGATCCGCGATGCCGGCCTCGGCCTCAACCCCGGCGCGGACGGCCAGCTGGTGCGGGTGCCGATCCCGCAGCTGACCGGCGAGCGGCGCGCGGAATTGTCGAAAGCCGCGCACAAATACGCCGAGGGCGCCAAGGTCGCGGTGCGCGGCGTGCGGCGCGACGGCATGGAGCAGATCAAGGCCATGGAGAAGAAGGGCACGCATCAGCCAGGACGACCAGACGCGCTGGCACGACGAGGTCCAGAAGCTGACCGACGCCTACATCAAGCGCGTCGATGACGGGCTGGCCGAGAAGGACAAGGAAATCAAGCAGGTCTGACCGGGGTGTCGATCGGCAACACGGTTTCCCGGCCGCGCGCCGAGGCTGCGGAGGCGGCGGCCCCGGGCGGGGCGGGCCCGCGGCATGTCGCCATCATCATGGACGGCAACGGCCGCTGGGCTGCCGCCCGCTCGCTGCCGCGCGTCGCCGGCCACCGCGCCGGCGCGCAGGCGGTGCGCCGCACCATCGAGGCGGCGATCCGCCACGGCGTGCCCTGGCTGACGCTCTACGCCTTCTCCAGCGAGAACTGGCGCCGCCCCGCCGCCGAGGTGCTCGACCTCACCGGCCTGCTGCGCCACTATCTACGAAACGAGATTGCCGAATTGGCCCGCGAGGGCGTGCGGCTGCGCTTCATCGGCGAGCTGACGCGCTTCGCCCGCCGACATCCAGGCCGAGCTGGCGCGCGCCGAGCGCCGAGACGGCGGGCAATGCGCGGCTCAACCTGGTGATCGCGCTGTCCTACGGCGCGCGCGGCGAGATCGTCGAGGCGGCGCGGCGGGTGGCGGCGGCGGTGCGCGACGGCAGGCTGGATGCCGCCGCGCTGACCGAGGACGGGTTCGGCGCGCTGCTGGAGACCGCCGGCATCCCCGACCCGGACCTGATCGTGCGCACCAGCGGCGAGCAGCGGCTGTCGAATTTCCTGCTCTGGCAGGCGGCCTATGCCGAATTCGTGTTCCTCGACATGCTGTGGCCGGATTTCGGCGAAACGGAGTTTGCCGCGGCGCTGGCGGCGTTCGCGCGGCGGGAGCGGCGGTTCGGTGCCCGTCCGCGCTGAGCAGCCGGCGCGGGCGACGGCGCGCCGCTGGGCGGATCTGCGGCTGCGCGTGCTCTCGGCCGCCGTGCTGGCGCCGCTGGCGCTGGCCTGCCTGTGGTCCGGCGGCTGGGCGTGGCGCGGGCTGGTGCTGCTGGCGGCGCTCGGGATGCTGCACGAAGGGCGGCGGATGCGCCTCGGCGCCGCGCCGGGCCTCGCCGGCGCCGCCTGGGTCGTGCTGGCGGCGGCGGCCTTCATGTGGCTGCGCAGCGACGCAACCGCCGGCCGGGGCAACGTGCTGTTCGTGGTCGTGGTGGTGTGGGCAAGCGATATCGGGGCCTACCTGGCCGGCCGCCTGATCGGCGGCCGGCGGCTCGCGCCGCGCATCTCGCCCGGCAAAACCTGGTCGGGGGCGGCCGGCGGGCTGCTGGCCGCGATCCTGGTCGGGGCCGGCGCCGGGCGCCTGCCGGGCGGCGCGGTCGCGGCGGCGCTCGCGGTCGTGGGGCAGCTCGGCGACCTCGCCGAGAGTGCCGCCAAGCGGCGCGCCGGGGTCAAGGATTCCGGGGCGCTGATCCCCGGCCATGGCGGCTTGCTGGACCGGCTGGACGGGCTGCTGGCCGCCGGACCCGTTGCGGCCGTGCTGGCGCTGGCCCTCGGACCCGGAGTAGCCTTGTGGCAATGAAGTCGGTCATCGTCCTCGGCAGCACCGGCAGCGTCGGCACGCAGACGGTCCAACTCCTGGCCGCGGACCCCGCGCGCTATGCCGTGCGCGCCCTGGTCGGCGGACGCAACGCCGCGTTGCTGGCCGAGCAGGCGCGCCGGCTCGGCGCCAGGCTGGCGGTGATCGCCGATGTGGCTGCGTGGCCGGCGCTGCGCGATGCGCTCGCCGGCAGCGGCATCGCCGCCGAGGCCGGGGCGGACGCGGTGGTGGCGGCGGCGGCGCTGGGTGCCGACTGGACCATGGCGGCGATCTCCGGGGCGGTCGGCCTGACCGCGACGCTGGCCGCGATTCGCCGCGGCGGCGTGGTGGCGCTGGCCAACAAGGAGGCGCTGGTGTGCGCCGGCGACGCCATGCTGGCGGCGGTGCGGACCCACGGCGCCACCCTGCTGCCGTGCGATTCGGAGCACAACGCGATCTTCCAGGCGATGGCCGACGGCAACCGCGACGCCATCGAAGGCATCACGCTGACCGCCTCCGGCGGCCCGTTCCGCACCGCCAGCCTCGACGAGATGGCGTGCGCCCGGCCGGAGGCGGCGCTGCGCCACCCGGTCTGGTCGATGGGCGCGAAGATCTCCATCGACAGCGCCACCATGATGAACAAGGGGCTGGAGGTCATCGAGGCCTCCCGCCTGTTCGCGCTGCCGAGCGATGCCATCGCCGTGCTGGTGCATCCGCAATCGGTGATCCACGGCATGGTCCACTACCGCGACGGCAGCGTGCTGGCGCAGCTCGGCAGCCCGGACATGCGCACGCCGATCGCGCACACGCTCGCCTGGCCCGAACGCATCGCCACGGCGGCGCCGCGTCTCGACCTGGCCCGGCTCGGCCAGCTCACCTTCGAGCCGCCGGACGAGGCGCGGTTCCCGGCACTGCGTCTGGCGCGGGCGGCGCTCGAGGCCGGCGGCGGCGCGCCCTGCGTGCTCAATGCCGCCAACGAGGTCGCGGTGGCGGCGTTCCTGGAGCGGCAGATCGGCTTCCTCGACATCGTCGCAGCGGTGGATCATGTTCTGCAGGAGATCGGCGCCCTGACCGTGGAGACGATCGAGGCGGTGCTGGCACTGGATGCACGCGCCCGTGCCGCCGCCCTGCGCATCTGCGCCGCCCGTGCGGCGGCCTAGTCTCGGTCTGGATCGCTAAGCCTCGGGAGATCGGGTCCGTGTTCAACGCGTTGCCGACGCCGCTCAACTTCGTCGCGCCGTTCGTGATCGTGCTGGGCGTGCTGGTGTTCTTCCACGAGCTCGGCCACTACCTGGCGGCGCGCTGGTGCGGCGTGCATGTCGAGGCGTTCTCGATCGGCTTCGGCCGGCCGTTCGCGACCTGGCAGGACCGGCGCGGCACGGTCTGGAAGCTGGCCTGGATCCCGCTCGGCGGCTACGTCAAGCTGCACGGCCAGGAGCGGGCGGAGGATGTCGGCCCCGAGGTGCGCGCGCTGTGGCAGCCCGGGCGGACGTTCCACGAGAAGGGGGTGGGGGCGCGCGCCATCGTCGTCGCGGCCGGGCCGGTCGCCAACTTCGTGCTGGCGGCGGTGCTGTTCGCGCTGCTGTTCGCCACCGCCGGCCGGCCGCTGATCCTGCCGGAAGTGGGCGAGGTGCTGAAGGACAGCGCGGCGGCCGCGGCCGGCCTGCGCACCGGCGACCGCATCCTTGCCATCGACGGGCAGCAAATCTCCGAGTTCGAGGACATCCAGCGCATCGTCGCCGCCCGGCCGGACGCCAAGCTGACGCTCGAGTTGAGCCGCGACGGCCAGACCCGGACGCTGACGCTGACCACCGGGGCGCGCGAGGCGGGCGGCAAGCGGATCGGCAGCCTCGGGGTGACCGCGCATGCCACCGCGTTCCATCGCCTGCCGCTCGGCCAGGCCGTGGTCGAGGGGGTCGGCCATACCTACTACGTGGCCGAACAGACGCTGGCCGGGCTGTGGCAGATGGTGACCTCGGGGCGCGGCACGGAGGATCTCGGCGGGCCGCTGCGCATCGCGCAGCTGTCGGGCGAGGTGGCGCAGCTCGGCTTCCCCAGCCTGATCGACTTCATCGCGGTGCTGTCGATCAATCTCGGCCTGATCAATCTGTTCCCGATCCCGATCCTGGACGGCGGGCACCTGCTGTTCTACGCCGCCGAGGCGGTGCGCGGGCGGCCGTTGCCGGCGCGCGCGGTGGAATACGGGTTTCGCGCCGGATTCGCCCTGCTGGTCGGGCTGTTCGTGTTCGCCACCTGGAACGACCTGTCGCATCTGGGGCTGATGCGCTGGGTCGCGCATCTGATCGGTTGAGCCGCCCCCACCAGCCGGCCAGGACGGAAAGGCCGGGCCGCGCGCCAGAACGGATCGCCGATGATGCGATACCCGTGAAACGGCAAGCGCGATCACGCTGACGGGTAGCGGAACCCTCGCAGCACGGCTATTGTCCGCCCGGTCGTGCGGCCCTCGCGCGACTCGACCAGGATGCCGTCTTGTGGTGGGCGGCGCCGCCGCAGGGGGTTTTGGCTCTTGGTTCGCATTCGCGTTGTCGCGCTCGCGTCGCTGTTCGGCATGTCCGTTGTCCTCGTCGGGCCGCTTGCCTCCCTGGCCGTGGCGCAATTGCGCCCCGCGGTGCCGGCCGCCGCGCCCGGCCCGGCCGGCGGCACGATCGCCGACGTCCGCGTCGAGGGCAATTTCCGCATCGAGGCGGCCACCATCCGCTCCTACATGCTGGTGCAGCCCGGCGACCCGTTCGATGCCGACCGGATCGACCGCAGCCTGAAGACCTTGTACGCGACCGGGCTGTTCGCCGACGTGCGGATCGACCGCGTTGGCGCCACGCTGGTCGTCCACGTCACCGAGAATCCGACGATCAACCGCATCGCCTTCGAGGGCAACCGCAAGATCAACGACGAGACGCTGACCGCCGCACTGCAGCTCAAGCAGCGCGGCGTGTTCACGCCGGCGCTGGCGCAGTCCGACCGGCAGCGCATCCTCGACCTCTACGCCGCGAAAGGCCGCTACGGCGCGCGCGTCGAGCCGAAAATCATCAAGCTGGCGCAGAACCGCGTCGATGTGGTGTTCCAGATCACCGAAGGCTCGATCACGCTGGTCAGCCGCATCGTCTTCGTCGGCAACCATGCGTTCAGCGAGGGCAAGCTGCGCGACGTTGTCGACAGCCGCGAGCAGGCCTGGTACCGCTTCCTGTCCAGCAGCGACGAGTACAATCCCGAGCGCGTGACGTTCGACAAGGAGCTGCTGCGCCGCTTCTATCTGCGCAACGGCTACGTCGATATCGCGGTCACCGGCGCGACCGCCGAACTGGCGCCCGACCGCTCCTCGTTCTTCCTGACCTTCACGCTGCACGAGGGCGCGCGCTACCGGATCGGCAAGGTCAGCGTGAACTCCACGCTGCGCCATGTCGCCAGCGCGTCGCTGCACAATGATGTCGATATCTCGGCGGGCGACTGGTACGACGGCGATGCGGTCGAGCGCAACGTGCAGGCGCTGACCGACGCCGTGCGGCAGCGCGGCATCGCGTTCGTCGAAGTCAAGCCGCGCATCACGCGCGATCCCAAGAAGCACACGGTCGAGCTGGTGTTCGACGTGGTCGAGGCGCCGCGCGTCTATGTCGAGCGCATCGACATCATCGGCAACACGCGCACCGAGGACAAGGTGATCCGCCGCGAGATGCGGCTGGCCGAGGGCGACGCGTACAACGACGCCCTGGTGCGCCGCTCCAAGCAGGTGCTGGAGGACCTCGGCTATTTCGGCAGCGTCGATATCGCGCACACGCCCGGTTCCGCGGCGGACCGGACGCTGCTGACCACCACGGTGCAGGAGAAGGCGACCGGCCAGCTGACCATCGGCGGCGGCTACTCCACCGACGTCGGCGCGCTCGCCAATATCGGCCTGACGGAGAAGAACTTCCTCGGCACCGGCGTGGACGCCGGCATCAACACGATCATCGCGCAGCTGGAAAGCCAGGTCGATCTGTCGATCCGCGACCCGTACTTCCTCGACCGCAACATGGTCGGCGGCGGCGATCTGTTCTACATCAACGACAACCTGCAATACGTGTCCGAGTACAACGAAGAACGCTACGGCGTGACGCTGAACGGCGGCTACGCCTTCAGCGACCATCTGCGGCAGGCGCTGACCTACTCGCTGGTCAGCCGCCGGGTCTATGGCATCGAGAGCACCGCCAGCCCCTACGTCGCCGACATGGCCGGCACGACCTGGATCTCGCAGGTCGGGCAGACGATCACGCTCGACTATCGCGACAGCACGCGTCGATCCGCGGTCCGGCTGGGTGGCGCGGCTCGGCACCGACTACGCCGGGCTGGGCGGCGACGAGGACTTCGTGCGGGCAAAAATCGACACCGCCTACTACATCCCGCTCGCCGGCATCACCGGCAACCGGGACTGGGGCATCGCGATCTCGGCGGGTGCGGGCTACCTGTTCACGATGGGCGGGCGTACCAGCATCGTCGATCGCTTCTTCCTCGGCGGCGACAACCTGCGCGGCTTCCTCGACGGCGGCGCCGGCCCGCACGCCGCGCCGCCGATCGGCGCCAGCTACTATGCCGACAGCCTGGGCGGGCAGTTCATCTGGACGCAATCGACCGAGCTGCGCTTCCCGCTGCCGCTGTCGCCGGATATCGGCCTGTCGGGACGGACCTTCGTCGATATGGGCGCGCTGTCCGGCGTGCCGAAGGTGTATGTCGATGGCGCGCAGGCGCCTTTGGTGGACTATCCCGGCCCGCGCATCTCGGTCGGCGTCGGGGTGACCTGGAAATCGCCGTTCGGTCTCATCAACCTCGATCTCGGCGTCCCGATCATCCGCTACAAATACGACCAGCTTGAACTCTTCCGCGTTGGTTTCGGCACGAGGTTCTAGTGCGCACACTCCGCTCCCTGGCTGCCGCGGCGCTGGCCGCGGCGTTCCTGATGCACCTGCCGTCGCCGGCGGCGGCGCAGAATCAGGACTATTTCATCCCCAACCAGCCGAAGCCGGCGGCGCCGCATCCGCCGCACATGGCCCCGCGGCCGGAGGGCGCGATGGCGCCGGCCACGCCGGAGGCGCCGCCGCCGATGCCCCCGGAGTCCGAGCTGCCGCCGCCGCCGGTGCTGCCGCCGCTGGCCAAGGGCGAATCGCCGCCGGCAGCGGTGATCGGCGTGCTCGGCGTGCCGGAGGTGATGCACGCCTCGACCGCGGCGCAGGCGGTGGAGAAGGTGATCGGCGCGCGGCGCAGCAAGCTGAACGACGACGCGCAGAAGGAGCAGCAGACCTGGCGCGACATGCAGCAGTCGCTGGCCAATGACCGCGGCAAGCTGACCACCGATCAGATCCGCGCCCGCGAACGCGCGCTGCAGGAGCGCATCACCAACGCCCAGCGCACCTTCCGCGAGCGCAACCGGGTGATCCAGGAGGCGGCGCAGTATGCGCTGGCGCAGATCGAGCGCGCGCTGGTCTCGGTGATCCGCGAGGTGGCGGAATCGCGGGGCATGAACCTGGTGCTGCACCGCTCGCAGGTGGCGCTGAACGTCAACCAGTTCGACATCACCCCGCAGGTGACCGACCAGCTCAACAAGGTGCTGCCGGCGGTGATCGTGCCGCCGGAAGGCGTGTCGCCGGCGGAGATGGCGGCGCTGCTGAAGAAGCAGGCGAAGCAGACGGCGCCGGCGCCGGCGCCGCAGCCGGCCAAGCCGGCGGCCGCGCCGGCGCAGTAGGGCGCCGATGGCGGCCGGCGACACGCGGTTCTTCCGCCGCACCGGCCCGCACGATCTGGCGGCGCTGGCGGCGGCCTGCGGCGCGCCGGCGCCGGCAGGCGGGGCGCGGCCGATCGCGGGCGTGGCGCCGTTGCAGACGGCGGGACCGGACGAGGTGAGTTTTCTCGACAACCGCCGCTATCTGCCGGCGCTGGCCGAGACACGCGCCGCGGCGGTGATCCTGCGCCCGGAGTTTGCCGCGCGCGTGCCCGCCGGCTGCGTGGCGCTGGCGACCGCCGACCCGTATCTCGGCTGGGCGCGCGTCGCGGCCCTGTTCCACCCCGAGCCGCCGGCGCAGGCGGGCGCGCATCCGACCGCCGTGGTCGATGCGGCGGCGCGCGTCGATGCCTCGGCCGAGATCGGGCCGCACGCGGTGGTGGCGGCGGGGGCGGAGATCGGGCCGCGCTGCCGCATCGGCCCCGGTGCGGTGATCGGCGAGGGCGTGGTGCTCGGCGCGGACTGCCGCATCGGCGCGCATGCCAGCCTCAGCCACGCGCTGCTCGGCGCGCGCGTCTATGTCTATCCGGGCGCGCGGATCGGCCAGGAGGGGTTCGGCTTTGCCACCACGTCCGCGGGGTTCGTCACCGTGCCGCAACTCGGCCGGGTGATCCTGGAGGACGACGTGGAGGTGGGGGCGAACAGCACGATCGACCGCGGCTCGGCGCAGGACACGGTGATCGGCGCCGGCTCGCGCCTCGACAACCTGGTGCAGATCGGGCACAACGTGCGCCTCGGGCGCTGCTGCGTCATCGTCGCGCAGGCCGGGATTTCCGGCTCCACCGTGCTGGATGATTTCGTCGTGGTCGCCGGCCAGGCGGGCTTTTCGGGCCATCTGCACATCGGACGCGGAGCGCGCATCGGTGGGCAGGCCGGCGTCATGGCGGATGTGCCGGACGCGGCCGAGGTGGTCGGCAGCCCGGCCATGCCGGTGCGGGAGTTCTTTCGCCAGGTGGCGACGCTGCGCCGGCTGGCGGGCGGGGCGAAAGCGAAGGGGTCGGACTGAAGCCGCGATGGACAGCACCGCGACGGACCAGCAGCAGACGGGCGGACCCGGCGTGACGGCGGACATCGCGCGCATCATGCACGCGATCCCGCACCGCTACCCGTTCCTGATGATCGACCGCGTGGTCGAACTGGTGAGCGGCCGCTCGGCGATCGGGATCAAGAACGTCTCGGTCAACGAGAGTTTCTTCCAGGGCCATTTCCCCGGCCATCCGGTGATGCCGGGCGTGCTGATCATCGAGAGCATGGCGCAGACCGCGGCGGTGCTGGTGGTGGAGACGCTGGGCCCGGAGGCGGCCGGAAAAGTCGTGTATTTCATGACCATCGAGCACGCGAAGTTCCGCCGCCCGGTGCATCCGGGCGACCAGCTGCGCATCCACGTCGTCAAGGACCGGCATCGCGGCAATGTCTGGAAGTTCAGCGCGGTGGCGCGGGTCGATGGCGTGGAGGTGGCCGAGGCCACCTACGCCGCCATGATCATGGACCGGGTGGCCGAGCGGTAGGGCGTGAGCGGAATTCATGCGAGTTCGGTGGTGGCGCCGGGGGCGACGATCGGCGCCGGGGTGCGCATCGGCCCCTGGTGCAGCATCGGCGCGAACGTCACCATCGAGGACGGCGCCGAACTGGTCAGCCACGTGGTCGTCGATGGCCGCACGCGCATCGGCGCCGCGGCCCGGCTCTATCCCTTCTGCACCGTCGGGCTGGCGCCGCAGGATCTGAAATACCGCGGCGAGGACACGCTCTGCGAGGTCGGCGCGCGCACGCAGGTGCGCGAGCACGTCACCATCCATCGCGGCACCGTCACCGGCAGCGGCGTGACGCGCGTGGGCGCGGACTGCCTGCTGATGGCGGTGGTCCACGTGGCGCACGACTGCGCGATCGGCGACGGCGTGATCATCGCCAACAATGTCGTCATGGGCGGCCATGTCAGCATCGACGACGGCGCGGTGATCGGCGGTGCGGCGGCGCTGCACCAGTTCGTGCGCATCGGCCGCGGCGCGATGATCGGCGGCGTGTCCGGCGTCGAGGCCGACGTGATCCCGTTCGGCAGCGTCATCGGCAACCGCGCGCGACTGGCGGGGCTGAACCTGGTGCGGCTGAAGCGGCTGGGCATGCAGCGGGCGCAGATCCACCGGCTGCGCGCCGCGTTCCGCATGCTGTTCAAGGGCGAGGGCGTGTTCGCCGCGCGCGTCGCCGCGGTGCGCGCGGAATTCGGCGACGATGCGCTGGTCGCCGAGATGCTGGACTTCGTCGAGGCACCGAGCCGCCGCGGCCTGATCCGGGTCGCCGCCGATGCCGATGCGGGCGAGGACGATGCCGGCTAGTGCAGCAAGGCGCCCTGCGGCGCACCCATGTCGGCGGTGAGCGGATCGCTCTCGGCGGCGCAGACCGCCATCGCGGTGCGCAGCGCGTCGAGCGTGGCGCAGAGCTGCAGGCTGGCGGCCTCGTCGGCCAGCATGCGCAGGCATTGCAGGATGCCATCGGCGCTCGGCTGGTCGCGGTCGGCCGCGTCGGGCGGGCTTGCCGGCAGGTTGTTCATCGCGGGTCGTTCTTCCATCGCGCGGGTTGCAGGCAGGCCGGGTCACAAGAGTGTGATGATCCGAGCCATGTCTATGCCGCAACGGCAAGGGCGACGGCAACAGGAATCGCCGTGTCGTTGCGATGTCAGACGAAGCTGAGCCGCGCCCGGCGCTCGGCATCCTGGCCGGCGGCGGGCCGTTGCCCGGCCGCGTGGCGGCGGCGGCGCAGGCGGCGGGGCGGGCGGTGTTCCTGGTCGGGCTGGAGGGCTACGCCGAGCCTTCGGTGCTGGCGCCGTTCCCGCATGGCTGGGCGCGGCTGGGGGCGGCGGGGCGCAGCCTCGCGCTGCTGCGCGCGCAGGGCTGCCGCGACCTGGTGCTGGTGGGGCCGGTGCGGCGGCCCTCGCTGCTCGATCTGCGGCCGGATGCGGAGGGGGCGCGGCTGCTGGCGCGCATCGGCCGCGCCGCGTTCGGCGGCGATGACGGGTTTCTGGCGGCGATCGTGCGCGTGCTGGCCGAGGAGGGGTTTCGCGTGCTCGGCGCGCACGAGGTGCTGACCGAGGCGGTGGCCCCGCGCGGCATGCTCGGCCGGGTCGTGCCGGACGCACAGGCGCTGGCCGATGTGCGGCGCGGGGTGGCGGTGGCGCGCGCGCTCGGCGCGGTCGATGTCGGGCAGGGCTGCGTGGTGCAGCAGGGCATCGCGCTCGCGGTCGAGGCGATCGAGGGCACCGACGCCATGCTGGCGCGCGCCGCGGCACTCAAGCGGCCGGGGCCGGGCGGGGTGCTGGTCAAGCTGGTCAAGCCGGGGCAGGAACGGCGGGCCGACCTGCCGACGATCGGCCCCGCGACGGTGCGCGCCGCCGCCGCCGCCGGGCTGCGCGGGATGGCCGTCGAGGCCGGCGGCACGTTGCTGACGGATCGTGCCGCCCTGATCGCGGCGGCGGATGCGGCGGGCCTGTTCCTGCTCGGGATCGACCCGGCGGAGTTCTTGCAACCGGAGGACAAGCCATGAGCGACGCCTATCGCTACCTGCACACCATGCTGCGCGTCGGCGACCTGGAGCGCAGCGTCGCGTTCTACCGCGACATGTTCGGCATGAAGGAACTGCGCCGCCGCGACGTGCCGGACGGCAAATACACGCTGGCCTTCATCGGCTACGGCCCGGAGGCCAGCCATACCGTGCTGGAACTGACCTACAACTACGGTGTCGATCGCTACGAGATCGGCAGTGCGTTCGGCCATCTCGCCATCGGCGTGCCGGACGTGTCGGCCGCCTGCGAGAAGCTGCGTGCGGCGGGGACGAAGATCACGCGCGAGCCGGGGCCGGTGAAGTTCGGCACCACGGTGATCGCCTTCGTCGAGGACCCGGACGGCTACAAGATCGAGCTGGTGCAGACGCACTGAGGCGTCAGGCGCCGCGGTCGCGGCCGTAGTTCGGCCACAGGCGCGGCGTCGCCAGCTCCAGCGAATGGCCGTCGGGATCGCGGAAATACAGGCTGACGCTGCCGCTCGGCCACGCCACGCGGCTCTCCACCGCGACGCCGTGATCGGCCAGGCGCTGCTGCCAGCCGGCGAGCGTGTCCTCGGGGATGGCGAAGCAGAGATGCAGGCTGCCGTGGCCGTCATGCGGCGGGATGGTGCCGCCCGGCGTGGGGCTGGGGTTGACCGACCCGCCGGCGCGGAACAGCAGCAGCACCTGCGCCCCCGGCACGCCGAGCGCACACATGCGCGCGTCGCGGATGAACGGCGGAAAGCCGAACAGGCGCTCGTAGAACGCCTGCGCGCGGTCGAGGTCGGCGACATAGAGCGAGGTTTCCAGGACGTGCGTCACGTGCGGGGTCGGGTGGCTCATATCGGCATCCTCGCGGCGAAGGGATGTTCGGGACATCAAGGGCGCGGCGCGGTCAAGGTTTGCGGGCGGGGGACCGCGGCAATCGGTGCGCGCTCACGCCGCGGCGACCACGGCTTTTGCGGGCTTGACCCAAGGCGGCGGCAGCCCGACGTGGCAGGTGTCCTTCCGTGGGAATTTGAGCGTGCATCGATCATCCGCGGCGATGCTGTTGTGCGCCGGTCTCGGCGTGTCGGCATGCGTCCTGAACCCGGACCGTTTGCCGCGGACCTATCTGCTGCAGGCCCGGCAAGCCGTGCGGGCGCATGACGCTCCGGCGGCGCTGGCGGCGCTCAACCAGGCAGAGTCGCTGTGGCTGAACGGGAACAGGCCGTCTTCCGCCCCGTTCGGTTTCGATCCGGAGGCGTTGCGCGACATGGGCCGCGCCCGCCAGTCGGTGCAGATGGGGCGCTGGGGGGACGCGGAATACTATGTCCGGACCGCCATCGCGCAGCCGACCGTGATCGTGCCTGGCTAGGCTCGGTTGCGCGACGCCATTCCGATCGAGAAGGATGTATGCATCGTGCCCCAGCAGGGTGTCATCGGGCTGATCGGCGGCATGAGCTGGGAAAGCTCGGCCGAGTACTACCGGATCATCAACCAGGCCGTTCGCGACCGGCTGGGCGGCTTGCGCTCCGCGCGCTGCCTGATGTGGTCGTTCGACTTCGGCGAGATCGAGGCGTTGCAGCACGCCGGGCGGTGGGACGATGCAGCGGCGCTGATGATCGACGCCGCACGGCGCCTGGAACGCGGGGGTGCCGACTTTTTCCTGATCTGCACCAACACCATGCACCGCATGGCCGAGCAGGTGCAGGCCGCCGTCGCGATCCCGTTGCTGCACATCGCCGATGCCACGGCCGAGCGCATCAAGGCGCAGGGGTTCAGGCGGGTTGGCCTGCTCGGCACGGCGTTCACCATGGAGCAGGATTTCTACAAGGGACGGCTCCGGCACCGCTTCGGCCTCGATGTGCTGGTGCCCGAGGCGGACGACCGCGCCGTCGTGCATCGGGTGATCTACCAGGAGCTGGTGCAGGGGCGGGCGGAGCCGGCGTCGCGCGACGCCTACCGGGCGGTGATCGCCCGCCTGGTCGAACGTGGCGCCGAAGCGGTGATCCTGGGATGCACGGAGATCATGCTGCTGGTGAAGCCGGAGGACAGCGCGGTTCCGCTGTTCGACACCACCGCCATTCATGCCGAGGCGGCCGTGGCGCGCGCGCTGTCGGTCGTGCCCCAGGCCGCATAGCGCCGCGCCGCCCGGCGCGCGGCTGCGCGGCGATCCACCTCAGGTATGCACGGCGTATCCGCCGTCCACCGGGATCGCGGTGCCGGTCACGAAGTCCGAGGCACGGCTGGCGAAGAAGACGGCGATGCCCGCCAGGTCCGCCGGCACGCCCCAGCGCCCGGCCGGGGTGCGGGCCAGCACCCGTTCGTGCAGACCGGCGACATCCTTGCGTGCCTGTCGGGTAAGATCGGTCTCGATCCAGCCCGGCAGGACCGCGTTCACCTGGATGTTGCTCGCGGCCCAGGCCGAGGCGAGGGAACGGGCCAGCTGCACGATGCCGCCCTTGCTCGCCGAATAGGGCGCGGCGAACGAGGCGCCGAAGATCGAGGTCATCGAGCCGATGACGATGACCTTCCCGCCCTGCTGGCGCAGGAACGCCGGATGGGCTGCCTGCGCGCTGTAGAAGGCGGATGACAGGTTGGTCGTCAGCACCGCGTTCCATTCCTCTGGCGTAAACGCTTCCGGCGGCTTGCGGACATTGATCCCGGCATTGGCGACCAGGATGTCCAGCCGACCGAACCGTTCCTCCGCGGCGGCGACGAAGCCGCGGCACTCGGCCGGGTCCGACACATCGGCGACGAGGCTCGCCGCATCCGCGCCGTTCGCGCGCAGCCGCGCCAGCGCGGCTTCGTTCTTCGCGGCATTGCGCCCGACGACGAGGATCGTCGCGCCGGCGGCGGCCA
>CAWAZU010000033.1:0-112413 GCA_963786445.1 uncultured Pseudomonadota bacterium | reverse complement strand
GCGGCTGGCGCGATGCGGTGCGGCGCACGCGCTCGGCGTGAGACACAGGAGGGTTCGTCATGCAACACTTCACCGACGCCTGCCTCGCCGCGCTGCGCCGCGTCAGCACGGCCACGCTGACCACGGCGCTGTTCAAGCGCGGCCTGCGCAACACCTTCATGCACGGCGTGCGCCCGCTGGCGCGCTATCCGCACAACCTGGTCGGCCCCGCCTTCACGCTGCGCAACATCCCCGCGCGCGAGGACATCGACCGCGTCGAGGGCTCGCCAACCCCGAGCATCCGCAGCGCAAGGCGGTCGAGACCTGCCGCCCGGCCATGTCCTGGTGGTCGATTGCCGCGGCGAGGCGCACGCTGCCTCGCTCGGCGAAATCCTGACGACGCGGCTGGCCGTGCGCGGCGTCGCCGGCATGGTCAGCGACGGCGGCATCCGTGATGCCGGACCCATCGCCGCCCTCGCCATATCGGTGTTCTGCGCCGGACCCGCCGCACCGCTCAGCATCGTCGCGCATCACGCGATCGACCGCAGGTGCCGATCGGCTGCGGCGGCGTCGCGGTCTATCCCGGCGACCTGATCGTCGGCGACGCCGACGGCGTGGTCGTGCTGCCGGCGCACCTCGCCGAAGACATCGCCGCCGAGGCCGACGCGCAGGAGCAGATGGAGGCGTGGATCCTCCGCCGTGTGCAGGACGGCGCGCGCCTGCCCGGCACCTACCCGCCGGACGAAGCCACCCGCGCCGCCTATGCGGCTTGGCGCGCGCAACAGGGCTGACGTGACCGCGGCGGACTCGACAACGCTCCGGTCGCTGACCAAGAAACGCCGGTGACGCGAGGAGGCCGCATGAACGACGCTTCGTCCGCGGGGTTGCAGGTCGCGCCCCCGCTCGCCGCCTTCCTGGCGGAGGAAGCCCTGCCCGGCACCGGCATCTCCGCCGCGCAGTTCTGGCAGGGTTACGCACGGCTGCTGGCCGAATTCGCGCCGCGCAACCGCACACTGCTCGCCCGCCGCGACGAGCTGCAGGCAACGGATCGACGCCTGGCACGTCGCCAACCGCGGCAAGGCGTTCGACGATGCGGACTACCGCGCGTTCCTGACCGGGATCGGCTACCTGCTGCCGCTGCCGCCGCCGTTCCAGGTGACGACGGCAAACGTCGATGCCGAGATCGCCACGATCGCCGGGCCGCAGCTCGTCGTGCCGGTGAACAATGCGCGCTACGCGCTGAACGCCGGCAATGCGCGCTGGGGCAGCCTGTACGACGCGCTCTACGGCACCAACGCCATCCCCGAGGATGACGGGGCCGCGCGCGGCCGTGACTACAACACGGTGCGCGGCGCGCGCGTGGTGGCGGAGGCGCGACGGCTCCTCGACCGCATCGCCCCGCTCGCCGGCGCCAGCCATGCCGAGGTCACCGGATACGCCGTGGTCGGCGGCCGTCTGGTCGCCGCGCGCAGCACCGGCGACACGGTCGGACTCGTGCAGCCGGAGCAATTCGCCGGGTATCAGGGCGAGGCGGCGTCGCCGTCGCTGGTGCTGCTGCGCCATCACGGGCTGCATGTCGAACTGCACATCGACCGCGCGCACCGCGTCGGCCGCGACGATCCTGCCGGGCTGGCCGACGTGGTGATCGAGTCGGCCATCACCACCATCATGGATTGCGAAGACAGCGTCGCCGCCGTCGATGCACTGGATAAAGTCGAAGTGTACCGCAACTGGCTCGGCCTGATGCGCAACACGCTCGGCGCCACTTTCGTCAAGGACGGCCGCACGGTCGAGCGCCGCCTCAATCCCGATCGCACCTACACGAGGCCCGATGGCGGCACGTTGACGCTGCCCGGCCGCAGCCTGATGCTGGCGCGCACCGTCGGCCATCACATGTTCACCGACGCTGTGCGCGACGGCGACGGCAACGAGACGCCGGAAACCATCCTGGATGCCGCGGTCACGTCGCTGATCGCGCTGCACGACCTCGCGGCGAAGCGCAACAGCCGCACCGGCTCGGTCTATCTCGTCAAGCCGAAGATGCACGGGCCCGAGGAAGTCGCCTTCGCGTCCGACCTGTTCGCCGCCGTCGAGGACATGCTGCACCTGCCGCGAAAAACGCTGAAGATGGGCATCATGGACGAGGAGCGGCGCACCAGCCTCAACCTCGCCGCCTGCATCCATGCGGCGCGCGAGCGCGTGGTGTTCATCAACACCGGCTTCCTCGACCGCACCGGCGACGAGATCCACACCTCGATCGAGGCCGGGCCGATGGTGCGCAAGAACGACATGAAGCACACGCGCTGGATCGCCGCCTACGAGGACAGCAACGTCGATGTCGGCTTGGCCTGCGGGCTGCGCGGGCGCGCGCAGATCGGCAAGGGCATGTGGGCGGCGCCGGACGCGATGGCGGAGATGCTGGCGCAGAAGATCGGCCATCCGCGCGCCGGCGCCAACACCGCCTGGGTCCCCTCGCCCACCGCCGCGACGCTGCACGCGCTGCACTATCACGAGATCGACGTCGCCGCCCGCCAGGCGGAGCTGGCGCAGCGGGCGCCGGCCAAGCGCGACGACATGCTGGCATTGCCGCTCGCCGCCGGCGTCAACTGGTCGGCCGAGGATTTGCAGCAGGAACTCGACAACAACGCGCAGGGCATTCTCGGCTACGTGGTGCGCTGGATCGATCAGGGCATCGGCTGCTCGAAAGTGCCCGACATCCACGACGTCGCGCTGATGGAGGATCGCGCGACCTTGCGCATCTCCTCCCAGCACATCGCCAACTGGCTGTTGCAGGGCGTTGCCACCGAGCCGCAGGTGATGGCGACGCTGCGTCGCATGGCGACGGTGGTGGACCGGCAGAACGCCGCCGACCCGCGCTATCGGCCGATGGCGCCCCGCTATGACGGGCCGGCGTTCCGGGCCGCCTGCGACCTCGTGTTCAAGGGCCGCGCGCAGCCGAACGGCTATACCGAGTTCATCCTGCACGCGCGAAGGCGAGAGGCCAAGCTGGCGGCCGGTTGATCCGGATCAACGCTCGCGCCGCCGGCACGGCCGATGCTAGACTTGTGCGAAAGGCCGGAGGAGGAAGCGCATGAGCAGGATGGCACTGGTCACGGGCGGGTCGCGCGGCATCGGCGCGCAGATCAGCCGCGCGCTGAAGGCGGCGGGGCGCACCGTGGTGGCAAGCTATGCCGGCAACGACGCCGCGGCGCGGGATTTTACCGCGGAGACCGGCATCCGCGCGATGAAGTTCGACGCCGGCGACTTCAGGCAGTGCGAGACGGCGGTGCAGCAGATCGTCGCCGAATTCGGCCCGATCGCGATCCTGGTCAACAACGCCGGCATCACCCGTGACGGGACGCTGGCGAAGATGACGCGCGACATGTGGGACGCCGTGATCGACACCAATCTCGGCAGTTGCTTCAACCTCTGCAAGCTGACCTTCGACGGGATGCGCGCGGAGAAATTCGGCCGCATCGTCAACATCGGCAGCATCAACGGCCAGGCCGGGCAGTACGGCCAGGTGAACTACGCCGCCGCCAAGTCCGGCATCCACGGTTTTACCAAGGCGCTGGCGCAGGAGGGGGCGCGGGTCGGCATCACGGTCAACGCCATCGCGCCAGGCTATGTCGATACCGACATGGTGCGCGCGGTGCCGCCGGACGTGCTGCAGAAGATCATCGCCCGCATCCCGGTCGGCCGCCTCGGCCACGCCGAGGACATCGCCCGCGGCGTGGTCTTTTTGACCGCCGACGAGGCCGACTTCATCACCGGCTCGACGCTGTCGATCAACGGCGGGCAGCACATGTACTGAGAAGGCGGCGCGCGGCGTTTATCAAAGCAAATTTCTTTATTCCTTGAACGCCGCCACGCTCGCCGGGGCCGGCGCGATTGCGCTCTGGGCGTTTCTGGGCCTGCTGGCGCGGGCCGCCGGGACGCTGCCGCCGCTGCAACTGACCGCGATGAGTTTCGCCGTCGCGGCGATCCTCGGCACTCTGGTGCTGGCGCTGCGCGGGCGGCTCGGCGAGTTGCGGCAGGCGCCGCTGGCCTGGGCGCACGGCGTGGGCGGGCTGTTCGGGTTCCATGCGCTGTATTTCACCGCGCTGGCACTGGCGCCGGCGGCGCAGGCGAATCTCATCAACTATACTTGGCCGTTGCTGATCGTGCTGCTGGCGGCGTGGCTGCTCCACTTGCCGCTGTCGCGCAAGCACCTGGCCGGCGTGGCGCTGGGCGCGGCGGGATGCGTGCTGCTGCTCGGCAGCGGGACGCGGCCGAGTGCGGCGGCGCTGCCCGGCTATCTGGCGGCGGCGGCGAGCGCGCTGATATGGGCGCTGTATTCGGTGCTGGCCCGCCGGTTCGCGCACGTGCCGACCGGGGCAGTCGCCGGCTTCTGCGCCGCCACCGCGGCACTGGCCGCGCTCGCGCACCTCGCCTTCGAGCCCACCGCGCGGCCGGATGCCGGTGCAACGGCTGCTGTGCTGGCGATGGGGCTGGGGCCGGTGGGGGGCGCGTTCTTCCTGTGGGACATCGGCATGAAGCGCGGCGACCCGCGCCTGCTCGGCACGCTCGCCTATGCCACCCCGGTCGCCTCGACGCTGCTGCTGTGCGCCGGCGGGTTCGCGGCCTTCAGCGCCACGCTGCTCGCCAGCGCCGTGCTGGTCGCGGCCGGCGGGCTGATTGCGGCGCGCGCCTAATCGTGCGGCACCGTCCGCGCCATGCAGGGATGGGCGGAAAACGCCGCGAACCACGCGGCCAGCTTCGGCGCCGCCGGCCGCCACGGTTCGTGCGCGAAGCGGAAATCCAGGTAGCCGAGCGCGCAGCCGATGGCGATGGTGCCGATGTCGGGCGTCTGGTGCGGCAAATCGGCTTCCAGGGCGGCGAGCGTGCGGTCGATCGCCGCCTTGCGCCGCGCCAGCACCGCCGCGCGCGCCGCCTCGGCCGGGCGCTGGCCCTCGCCGCGCCGCAGCACCGCCGCGTCCATCACCCCGTCGCCCATCGCCTGGTGTTTCAGCGCGATCCAGCGCGCCGCGGCGGAGCGCGGGAACAGCGCGCTGCCGTCCTCGCGGCTGTCGAGGTATTCGCAGATCACCGGGCTGTCGAACAGCGCCAGCCCGTCCTCGGTCACCAGGCAGGGCACCAGCGACAGCGGGTTGGCGGCCAGCAATTCGGGCGGCGACTGATGCGGGTTGGTCGGGACCAGGGTGATGCGCTCGTGCAGGTCGCGGGCGATGGCGCAGGCCATCACTTTGCGCACGAACGGGCTGGCCGCGGAGTAGAACAGCTTCACCGCCACGCTCCCTCTGTCAGAACCGGTCCTTGCGCGTGCGCAGGTCGGCCAGCGTCGCGACATCGGGCGCGCGCAGGAACGGGTTGCAGGCGCGCTCGTCGCCGAGCCGGCTCGGCACCGTCGCCAGCCCGGCGGCGCGGCGGGCACGCACGCCGGCGGCGTAGGCCGCCAGCGCCGCATTGCCCGGGTCGGCGTGGAGCGCGAAGCGGGCGTTGCTCTCGGTGTATTCGTGCCCGCAGCAGACCAGCGTGTCGTCGGGCAGCGCGTCGAACTTGCGCAGCGAGGCGAACATGTCCGCCGCGGTGCCCTCCAGCAGCCGCCCGCAGCCGAGGCTGAACAGCGTGTCGCCGCAGACGAGCACCGACGGCGCGTCGAACACATAGGCGATGTGGAAGCGCGTATGGCCGGGTGTCGCCAGCACGCGCGCCGTCGACTCGCCCAGCGCCACGCGGTCGCCCTCGGCCACCGCGGTGTCGAGGCGCGGCAGCCGCTGCGCGTCGGCGGCGGCACCGACGACGCGCGCGCCAAAACGCTCGCGGATCGCATCGGTGCCGGCGACGTGATCGGCGTGGTGGTGGGTGAGGAGAATCAGATCGAGCCGCCCGCCGGCGGCGTCGAGCGCGGCGGCGACGGGTGTCGGCTCGGCCGGATCGACGATGGCGGTGGCGCCGGAGGCCGCGTCGCGCAGCAGCCAGGCGTAATTGTCGGACAGAATCGGGACCGCCTGCACGGAGAGCATGGTTTTCGTGTAGCACCCGCCCGCAGGACCGCAAACGCCCCGGAGGCAGCGGGGTTCGCATCGTGCTATACGTCGCACATGGCGACCGATGCGCACGCGGCGGCGGATTTTTACGCGACCAGGCGCGGGGCCGTGGCGGCGCGGCTGCTGCGCGCGCGGCTGACCGCCCTGTGGCCGCACCTGCGTGGCGAAAACCTGCTCGGGCTGGGCTATGCCGCGCCCTATCTGCGGCTGTGGCGGGAGGAGGCGGCGCGCGCGATTGCGCTGACCCCGGCGCAGATCGGTGCCGCGCGCTGGCCGGTGGGCGCCGCCAACCTGTCCTGCACGGCGGAGGAGGACGCGCTGCCGTTCCCCGACCTGCTGTTCGACCGCATCCTGCTGGTGCATGGGCTGGAGGCGGCGGACAACGCGCGGCGGCTGCTGCGCGAGGTGTGGCGGGTGCTGAAGGACGACGGGCGGCTGCTGGTGGTCGCCCCCAACCGGCGCGGGCTGTGGGCGCATGTCGAGAGCACGCCGTTCGGCCACGGCCAGCCCTACTCGCCGGGCCAGCTCGGCCGGCTGCTGGCGGCCTCGCTGTTCCGGGTGGAGCGGCGCGACACCGCGCTCTATCTGCCGCCGACCAGCCTGCGGCTGGTTTTGCGCAGCGCGCCTTTGTGGGAGCGCGCCGGGCGGCGGATGGTGCCGCGGTTCGCCGGCGTGACCATCACCGAGGCGGTGAAGGACGTGTATGCGGCGGTGCCGGTGCAGGCGGTGCCGCGGCGGCGGATGGTGCTGGCCGACGCGGGATAGCGACGGTCACGACAAATTGCCGAACTGCTTCGCCAGCACCTTGTCCCCCACGCGGATATCCAGCCGCGAAGCGGTGCCGGCGGCGAGTTCCAGGGTCGCCCGCGCCACCCCGCCGTCGATGATGGCGAGACTCTGCGGCACCGTGTCCTCGACGATGCGGCGGATGGTGCCGTCCGGGCCCATGAACAGCATGTCGAGCGGCGCCAGCGTGTTCCGCATCCACATCTCCGACCGCCGCTCCGCTCCCCAGTCGAACAGCATCCCCCCGGTCTCGGCCACGTGCGGGCGGAACATCAGCCCGGTCTCCTGCTGGTCCGGCGTGATCGCGACTTCGACGCTGAAATCGTGGCGCACGCCGTCATGCGTCACGATCACCAGTTTCTCGGTCGGCAGGTCCGGCTGCGCCTTGGTCGGCCCTTCGTCGGCGCGGCCGGCGCCGGGGCGGGCGAATGGCACGGCGGCGAGCAGGGCAAGCAGATGGCGGCGGGTCATGCGGGCAGCGTCTCCTTCAGCGCGAGCACGGCGAGGCGTTCGATCTCGGGGCGGACCGGGCCTTCGCGCGGGGCGTCGCGCAGCGTGGTGAACCAGTGCTCCGGCGGGTTGCGGCCGGCGGCGCGGTTATAGACGAGGCCGCGCAGCACCGTCTCGGCCGAAGCGGGCAGGCGGTCGGGGATCGGCCGGTCGTTCAGCACCGCAAAAATGCCGGCCCAGCAGCGCCCGACCGCATACGGGTTGTAGCCGCCGCCGCCCAGCACCACCAGCCGCGGCGCCAGCCCCCGCACCGCCGCGATCGCCGCGAAATAGGCGTTGTTGGACAGCGACAGCCGCGCCAGCGGGTCTTCCTCCAGGCTGTCGGCGCCGGCCTGCACCATGATCGCCTGCGGCCGGCGCGCGGCGATCAGCGGCAGCACCGCCTCGCGCATGAGCCAGCGGTGCTCGCTGTCGTTGAGGAAGCGCGGCACCGGGACATTGCGCGCCGAACCGCCGGCGCGGTCCTCGGCGCGCGCCGGTGTGCGGCCAGCGCCCGGCCTCGTGGATGCTGATGGTCAGCACGCGCGGGTCGCCCGCGAACGCATCCTGCACCCCGTCGCCGTGATGCGCGTCGAGGTCGAGATAGACGACGTTGTCCAGCCCGGCATCGAGCCAGGCGAGCAGCCCGAGCACCGGATCGTTGAGGTAGCAGAACCCGCTGGCGCGGTCGCGCCGCCCGTGATGCGTGCCGCCGCCCGGGCAATGCGCGACGCCGCCGGACACCACCATGCGCGCGGCCAGCAGCACGCCGCCGGCCGAGGTGGCGGGGCGGCGGTAGATCTCGGGATACACCGGGTTCGCATCCGCGCCGATGCGGAATTGTGCGCGGTCGGCCTCGGAAACGGCCTGCCGCGCCTCGGCGCGCTTCAGCGCGGCGAGATAGGCCGGATCGTGGAAGCGCGTGATCTCGGCGTCGGTGGCGAGCGGCGCCTCGTGATACTGCCCGTCCGCGAGCCAGCCGAGGGCCGCGATCAGGTCGGTGCAGGTGGAGACGCGCGGGATGGCGAGCGGATGGCCGGGACCGTAGGTGGAGCGGCGGTAGATCTCGCTGCCGATATAGGCCGGGCGGAGGCGGGGCATCGGGGGCAGCGCCGCCCTACCACTCCTCCAGCAGCGCCCGTGTCTCGGCCACCGCGACCTCCCAGATCGCCGCCATCTCGGCGTCGCTGCGCGCCACCCGGCCGCCGTAGCTGCCGTCCTCGATCATGTTGCGCACCTCGAACGGCGGCAGCGCGGCCAGCCTGGCCCGATCGACCAGGGGCTTCTCGCCCTCGGCGGGCGTGCCCGGCAGGCGGGTGAAGGCAAAATTCTCCGACCAGTTGGCGTGGGTGGCCGTGGGGTCGGTGGCGATCGCCTGCGCCCAGGTCCGCGGGCCGCGCCACCAGTCGTGGAAGCGCACGCGGCAGTCCGGGTTGTCCATCATCCATTCCTGCGCCAGCATCGCCGCCGCGATGTTCCCGGCGTGGCCGTTGACCACCAGGATGCGCCGGAACCCGCTGCGCTTGAAACTGTCCAGCACGTCGCGCACCACCGCGCAGAACGTCTCGACCCGCAGCGTGATGCTGCCGGGGAACGCGGCATAGGACGGCGTCACGCCATAGGGCAGCGCCGGAAACACCGGCACGCCGAGCGGCGCGGCGGCCTCGACGGCGACGCGCTCGGCCAGGATGGCGTCGGTCAGCAGCGACAGGCCGGAGTGCTGCTCGGTGCTGCCGAGCGGCAGCGCGGCGCGGTCGTCGTGGCGGACCCAGTCCTCCACCATCTGCCAGTCCATGTCGGCAATGCGCATGCGGCCTCCGGGCAGGTCTTCGCGGGGGAGCGGGAGCGGGTCAGCGGGCGGAGATCAGCAGGGCGTCGCAATTGCTGCGGCCGGCCAGCAGGCAATCCTCGACCACGCATTTGGCGTGCAGGGTGCGCACCAGGAACAGGCCGACCACCACCAGCAGCAACGTCACCGCAAGGCCGGCCAAGCTCGCCGTCTGGCGGTCCGCGCCCTCCTGGTCGTCGTCAACAAACAGCAGCCGCGCGATCCGGGGCATCTGTTCCACCTGGGTGCGCCAGCCTACTCCCAAGCATGGGGGGTGGAGCAAGCATCGCGTGCCGCGGGCGGAACGCGCCCCTACCCTGCCCGTTTGCGGCATGCTTTGTCTGCGCCATGGCCGTCCCCGAGTCCGACAGCGCCGGCGCCGAGCCGGCCGAAATCATCCGCGGCTGGTGCCTGGAGCAGACGGCCGCCTGGCTCGCCCGCCCGGTGCCGCGCGCCGAGGCGGTGGCGGCGTTTGCGCATCTGCACGCAACCGAGCCGAACATTTTTCTGTTCGCCCTGCAAGGCGGACGCGCGTTGCTGGCGGAGAAGCCGGCGGCGGCGCGGCACGAGTTCTACGCCGCCTCGCTCGACCGTGCGCGCGCCTACCAGATGTTCCTCGACACGGTCGCGCGGGTGCATTGCCCCGAGCTCGACCTGCCGCTGGCGATCTATGTCGGCGACGAGGCGCTGGCGGCGCCGGACGTGCCGGTGTTCGCGTTCCAGAAGCCGCGCGGCAATGCGAGCCTGCTGCTGCCCGACCCGGATTTTCTCGGCAGCCGCTTCTACGCCGACCCGCGCGAGCGTGACGCGCTCGACTACGCGGCAAAAAGCTGCACGGCGGTGTTTTACGGCTCGACGACGGGCGGGCTGATCACCGCGGACATCGTGCGGCGGCTGGCCCATCCGCGGCTGCGCGCGTTCGCCGCCTTCCGCGGCCATCCGTCGGTCACGTTCCGGCTGCCGGACATCGTGCAGTGCGACAGCGAGGCGACGATCGCGATGCTGCGCGCGCTCGGCTGCGGCGACGGGCGGACGGCGTCGTGGGGCGAGCAGTTGCAGCACAGGTTCCTGATCTCGGTGGACGGCAACGGCGCGACCTGCTCGCGGGTGGCGCGGGCGCTGCTCAGCAACAGCGTGCTGCTGAAATACGATTCTCCCCATGTGCTGCACTATTTTTCCGCGTTGCAGCCGTGGCGGCACTACCTGCCGATCGCGGCGGACGCCGAGGTGGAGGCCGTGTTGCGCGCGGAAGCGGCGCATCCCGGCCTGTTCGCCCCGGTGGCTGCGGCGGGGCGGCGGTTTGCCGAGCGGCTGCTGTCGGAGGCGGCGGCGCTGCGCTACACGGCGGAGCTGTTGCGGCTCTATGCGCGCTGCATCCCGCCCGGCGGCGCGGCTCGGCCGGCACCGGAGGGGTTCGAGGTGACGGCGCATGTGCAGAACCGCGGCGACGTTCTGGCGGGTCCGCTGCACTGGGCGGGCGACCGCAACGGGATGCTGGCGATCGAGGGTTTTTCGGTGCATCCCCTGCCCGGCTTCGCGGCCGAGGACGTGCGCTGCTGCGCGATCGACGCGGACGGCGTGGCGGGCGCGTGGGAGAGCGCCGGCACGTATTGCGGCACGCGCGGGCTGGCGCGGCCGTTGGGCGGATTCGCGGTGCGGCTGGAGGGCGATGCGGCGCGGCGGTTTTTCTGTCTCTATGCCGGCCGGTTTGCCGACGGCAGCGAGGTGGGGCCGCTGGAGGATGGCGCGCCCTGCCGTGCGCAAGGCGGCGCGGCGCTGACGGCGATGCGGGTGATGGTGCTGGCGCGGCCGGGCCAGCTGCCGGACTTGTAGCCCTGGTCGTCATGCGTGCGCAGACGGCATCGACGTATCGGTGCGTCCGCACCCTCAATCACGCTCGAACCCGTACACCTCCGGGAGAATGAAAATCGCCGCGAGCAGGCCGATCAGCGGGAAGATCGCGGTGAACAGCGTCGCATGCGCCTGGCCGATCGCCGCGAACAGCACGGGGAACAGGAAGATCGCCAGGAACGACGGCAGCTTCACGAACACATAGGCAAAGCCCGACGCCGTGCCGCGGTATTCCGGCCGCGCCACCATCGCCGGGATGGTGACGACGTTTTCCGCGTCCCAGTAATGCCCCCACAGCATCAGCGCCGCGGCGAACGGCAGGACGATGACATGGTGGGTGTAGAGCGCCCAGGCGGCGACCAGCAGCGCCACCAGCACGATCGCGAACCCGGCGATGCTCAGGCCGCGCTGGCCGATCTTCGGCGTGATCAGCGGGCCGACCCAGCCGGAGATCGCGGCAACGACGTAGAGCGCGAGCGTCACCAGATTGGTCCCCAGGATGCCCGACACGCCGACCATCACGAACAGCACCGGGATGTAGAAGGCGAACGTGGAAAACTCCGCGCTCTGCGCGACGCAGGCGATCCAGCCGAACAGCGTGGCGCGCCAGCGGATCGGGTCTTTGCGGATGTCGGCGAGGAACGCCGCCGGCCGTGGTTTCGCAACCTCGATGTCCTCGTCGGGCAGCATGTCGAGCTTGTCGCCGTACATGCTCGTCGTGACCCGCTTCGCCTCGCGGAAGCGGCCGTGCCGGATCAGCCACACCGCGGTCTCCGGCAGGTCATGGCGCAGCAGAAAGATGATCGCGGCGGGAAGCGCGCCGAGGCCGAGCGTGACGCGCCAGATCAGGTCGTCGTTCATCTTCGCGACGATGAAGACCGCGATCACCGCGAGCGTCAGCACCTCGCCGAGCGCGAAGATGAACTGCCAGCGGTTGCCCATCACCTCGCGCTCGCCGCGCGGCATCGACTCCATGATGTAGGTGTAGCCGTTGGCGATGTCGCTGCCGAGCGGGATGCCGAGGATGAGGCGGATCACCACCAGCCAGCCCATGCTCGGCGCGAACGCCTGCGCGAGCGCGAAGATCACGAACATCACCATCGTCGAGAGGAACACGATGCGGCGCCCGAGCTTGTCGGAAAGCCAGCCGCCGATCAGCGCGCCGACGACGGCGCCGCCCTGCGTGCCCGCCGCCGCCAGCCCCAGCAGCGCCGGCGAAGGATGAAAGATGTTTTTCAGGAAGATCAGCACGAAGGCGATCGAGTAGAGGTCCCACGCCTCGACCAGGATCGAGGCCAGCATCAGCCACCCGATCCACTGGCCCTTCGGATTGTACTGCGTGACGAGGTGGCTGACGGCGCGGTCCATCACCGCCTGGTGGGTCTCTGCCGACATGACATCACCTCCCGAATTGACCATCCGCGCCGAGAAATGCCGCCACTGCCGCCACGAACCCGTCCGGGTCGTCGGCGTGCAGCCAGTGCCCGGCCGCCTTCAGCGTCGCGAACCGTGCGGCCGGGAACAGTGCGCGGATCGTGGCACGATGTTCCGGCCGCAGATAGTCGGAACGCGCGCCGGCGAGGAACAGCGTCGGGCCGTCATAGCGCCCGCCCAACTCCTCCGGCCAGCCGACCAGCTGCGGCAGCGCCGCGGCGATGGCGGCGAGGTTCAGGCGCCAGCGCGGTGCCGCGCCCGGCAGCAGATTCGTCAGCAGGAAGCCGCGCACAAGCGCATCCGGCACCGCCTCGGCGAGCACCGCATCCGCCTCCGCCCGTGTCAGGCCAGGGTGCAGCGCGACCGCCGCCATCGCCGCGAGGTAGGCGCCCTGCGACGCCTCGTGCGGATACGCGACCGGCGCGATGTCGGCGACCAGCAGCCGTTCGACGGCGTCCGGCGCCGCCAGCGCCGCGCACATCGCCACCTTGCCGCCCATCGAGTGCCCGACCAGCGCACACGGCAGCGCCGCCGCGGCGCGCAGCGTCTCCAGCACGTCCGCGGCCATCTCGGGATAGCGCATCGTCGGCGCGTGCGGGCTCGCCCCGTGGTTGCGCAGGTCGAGCGCGATCACGCGCCGCCCCGTCGCCGCCAGCTTGCGCTGCACCGTCGCGAAATTGCCCGCCTGGCCATACAGGCCGTGCAGCAGCGCGACCGGCTTGCCCTCGCCGCGCGCGACCGCGTGCAGGATCATCGCGCGTGCCTCAGTCGGTCATGCGCAGCACGATCTTTCCGATATGCGCGCTGCTCTCCATCAGCCGGTGCGCCGCCGCCACCTCGGCCAGCGGAAACACCGCATGGATCACCGGCCCGCAGCGTCCGTGGTCCAGCACCGGCCACACTTTCTCGCGCAATTCCTGCGCGATCGCGCCCTTCTGCGCAGTGCTGCGCGGGCGCATGGTCGAGCCGGTGATGGTCAGCCGCCGCACCATCACCGGCGCGAGATCGAACCCCTCCACCTTCGATCCTTGCAGGAAGGCGATCTGCACCAGCCGCCCCCCGATCGCCAGCGCGCGCAGGTTGCGCGGAAAATACGGCGCGCCGACCATGTCGAGCACCATATCGACGCCGCGCCGCTCGGTCAGCCGCATGACCTCTTCGAGAAAATCCTGCGTGCGGTAGTTGATCGCCGCCGCGGCGCCGAGCTTGCGGCACGCCTCTGCCTTCGCTTCGCTGCCGACGGTCGCGTACACGGTCGCGCCGAACGCATCGGCGAGCTGGATCGCGGTCACGCCGATCCCCGAGCTGCCGCCATGCACCAACAACGTCTCGCCGCGGCCGAGGCGGCCCAGCAGGAACACGTTGGCCCAGACGGTGAAATACGTCTCCGGCAGCGCCGCCGCGCGGATCGCGTCGTAGTCGCGCGGCCAGGGCAGGCACTGCGCCTCCGGTGCGACGCAATACTCGGCATAGCCGCCGCCGTTGACCAGCGCACACACGCGGTCGCCGTTGTGCAGCCCGCGCACCTGTGCGCCGACCGCCGCCACCTCGCCCGCCACTTCCAGCCCCAGGATCGGGCTCGCGTTCGCCGGCGGCGGGTAGAGGCCCTGGCGCTGCACCACGTCCGGGCGGTTGACGCCGGCCGCTGCGACGCGGATCAGCACCTCGTCGGGCCGCGGCTGCGGCACCGGCGCCGGCGCCAGCCGCATCACCTCCGGTCCGCCGGCACCGTCCAGCGCAACATGGGTCATGGTCTCCGGCACGCGGGTCATGCGCCACACTCCTCGCTCGGGTCCGCCGAGGCTCCCCGCGTCCCCGCCCGCCGTCAAGCCGCCGCCACAAAGCGGGTTGCACGGCGGCCGGGCGCGGCCGATGCTCATTGTCACAGCCGACAGAGTTGACCGAATGCGCGAGCCGACGATCCGCCGCCGCAGTTTGCTCGGCGCCGGCCTGGCCGGCCTCGGCGGCGTGCGCGCCGGGTCCGACCCGATCGCGCTGGGCGCGCTGTTCCCGTTTTCCGGCCCGCTGTCGCTGCTCGGCGACGAGAGCTTTCGCGGCCTCGAACTGGCGACCGACGCGCGCAACGCCGCCGGCGGGCTGCTCGGCCGCAAGCTTCTGCTGGTGCAGGGCGACGCCGCCGACGCCGGGCAGGGCACGGCGGAAGCAAAACGCCTGACCGCGACGGCGCACTGCCCGGTGATCTTCGGCACGTTTGCCTCGACGGTGGCGCTCGCCGCCACCGCCGTGACCGAACTCGCCGGCGTGCCGTATTTCGAGCTGGACGCCCTCGCCGACGCGATCACCGGGCGCGGGTTCAAGCTGCTGTTCCGCTCCGGCGTGCTCGGCAGCGCCTGCGGTGCGGCGGCGGTCGATGCGGTGGCCGACCTGCTGGCGCCGCGCTGGCAGACCGCGCCGCCGCAGCTGCGCCTGGTGATCCTGCTCCAGGACGGTCCGGCCGGCACCGCCATCGCCGAGGCGGCGCAGGCGCGGGCGACCGCGCGCGGCTTCGCGCCGCCGGACCGGATCGCCTACTCCGCCGCAATGCTGGATTTCGCGCCGATCGTGCAGCGCCTGCGCGGCGCCGGGGCCGACGTGGTGCTGCATTCCGGGTTGATGAACGACGTGCTGCTGCTGCACCGTGCCATGCAGCAGGCCGGCTGGCGCCCGCGCATGCTGATCGGCACCGGCGGCGGCTACGCGCTGGCCGACACCGCGCAGGCGCTCGGGGCGGCGATCGAGGGCGTGATGAGCGTCGGCATGACGCCCTATCGCACCTCGGTCATCGTCGCCCCGGGGGCGGCGGGCGTGGCTGCCGCCTACCAGCGCAAATACGGCGCGCCGCCGCGCTCCGGCCATTCGCTGGTCTGTCATGCCGGGGCGCAGGTGTTTTTCGATGCGATCGAGCGCGCCGACACGCTGGACCGCGACCGGGTGCGCGCCGCCGTGCTGGCGACCGACATCCCGCCAGGTGCCACCGTCGCCGGCTGGGGGGTCGGGTTCGACCAGCACGGCCAGAACAGCCGCGCCCGGCCGTTCCTCGCGCAATGGCAGAACGGCGTGCTGGTCACCGTGGCGCCGCCGCCGGCCGCCGTCGCCCAGCTGATCGCGACGCTGGGCGGCTGAAGCCGCGGCACGGCAGGACCGAGGATACGCACGTGAATTGATCCCGCCCGCCGGTTGCTGGCGGCGGCGCGGCGTATAGAGTGGCCTGCCATGTCCACGACGCCGCTCGACGACGCGCTGCTGCCGCCGCCGTCCCTGCCGCAGTTCGACGTGCGGCTGGCTCCGCCCGACCTCGCCCCCTGGCGGGAGGGCAACGGCTTCGTTCCCGGTTTCGTCACCCGCGCCGCCATGGCGCCAGGCCCGCACGTCGCGCTGATCGCGCTGATGCACGGCAATGAACTCGCCGGCGCCATCGTGCTGGACCGGCTGCTGCGCGCCGGCCTGTGGCCGCTGCGCGGGCGGCTGACCTTCGGCTTCGCCAACCTCGCCGCGTTCGACCGTTTTGATCGTGCGCAGCCGACCGCCTCGCGGTTTCTCGACGAGGACCTCAACCGCCTGTGGGAGCCGGCGGTGCTCGACGGCTCGCGCCGCTCCGTCGAGCTCGACCGGGCGCGGCAGATGCGCGCGGTGATCGAGACGGTCGATGTGCTGCTCGACCTGCACTCGATGCTGTGGGCGTCCGAGCCGCTGCTGCTGAGCGGCGGTACCGCCAAGGGACGGGCGCTGGCGGCGGCGATCGGCCAGCCGGAGCTGGTGGTGGCCGATACCGGGCATGTCAGCGGGCGGCGGCTGATCGACTACGGCCGCTTCGCCGATCCGGCGGCGCCGCAGGCGGCGATGCTGGTGGAGGCCGGCCAGCACTGGGAGGAGCCGACGGTGGCGATGACGCTCGCCAGCGTATCGGGGCTGCTGCGTCACCTGGGGCTGGTGGCGGCGCATCCGGCGCTGCTGCCCGACGCGCCTTCGCCGGGCGTGCCGCGCTATGCCGAAGTGACGCAGGTGGTGACGGCGGCGACCGCGAGTTTTGCCTTCGTGCAGCCGTTCCGCGGCGGCGACATCGTGCGCGCGCGCGACACGCTGATCGCGACCGACGGCGAGAGCGAGATCCGCACGCCGTACGACGACTGCCTGCTGGTGATGCCGAGCCTGCGCCCCAGCCGCGGCCACACGGCGGTGCGGCTGGCGCGGATCGTGGCCGGCTGACGCGGGGCCGTCGCCGACACGCGAAGTCGCATCACGGAACGGTGAGTGTGATGCAACTGCCCGCGAGGCGCCGCGTCGTTTGGCAGTGTTACGCATCCTGCTCGTCGAGGACGACACCGATGTCCGCGCCGTGATCGACCTGGCGCTGACCGGACACGGCCATCGCGTCGTCACCGCCGGCGACTGCGGGCTTGCGATCGGCTGGTTGGAGGCCGGCGGGCTGGACCTGCTGGTGACCGACGTGGTGCTGCCCGACGGCAGCGGGCGCCGGCTGGCGCGGGCGGCGGCGGCGTTGGGGGTGCCGGTGCTGTTCGTCACCGGCAACCTCCGCCAGATGGACGTCCTGGAGGCCGAGGGCGCCCCGCTGCTGCGCAAGCCGTTCCGCCTGCACGAACTGCACGACGCCGTGGCGGCGGCGATGCGCCGGAGCGAACCGCCGGGGCAAGCGGCGCCGGAGGGTCACGCGCGCGGCGTCGATCCCTCCGCCAGCAGCGCGGCGAGGTCGCCCAGATAAGCGGCGTAGCGCCGTGCGCTGCCGGCCGAATGGCGGTACACCGGCTGGCGCGCCTGCCAGGCGCTCGCGGTGCGGATCAGCCGGCCGTGCGACGCAGGGTCGAGGCACCGCGCATCCCACGCCAGCCCGCAGAATTCGAGCACCGCGCGCAGCGTCGGCTCCGGTGCGGCGACCAGCGCCTCGTACGCCACCTCCATCATGCTGTCCGGCGGCAGCACCGCGCGCCAGTGCGCCGCCAGCAGCGCGTATTGCCGCAGCACGAACACGATGTCGCCCTGGTCGTAGGTGAAGCCGTGCGGCGAGGCGAACAGCGTGCGGTAAAGCGACAGCCCGATATCGGCCGCATCGCGCCGGCAATGCAGGATGCGCGCGCGCGGGAACAGCAGATGGATCAGCCCGAGCGCATAGACGTTGTGCGGCAGCTTGTCGGTGACGTGCCGCGCATGCGGCGAGATGCGGCCGAGTTCGGCGAGATAGCCGGACGCCAGCGCCGCCGCTTCGGCGGCATCCGCGGGCGGGGTCTCGCCGCCGCGTCCGGCGGTGCCCCAGAATGCCAGCTCGCCGCCCGCCGCGATGTCGGGATGCGCGGCGAGCAGCTGCTCCAGCAGCGTGGTGCCCGAGCGCATCATGCCGACGATCAGCAGCGGCCGGTCGGACGCGCTCGCCCCGCCGCAGCCGGCGCGGAACGCGGCCGGCGTCCAGGTGGCGATCAGCCGGTCGATCTGCGCGGCATGGCCGGCACGGTCGAAGCGGGGCAGCGTGGCGCGCTTGGCGGCGTTGCCGGCATCGAAATGGCGCATCGCCGCCGCCGCGTCGCCAAAATCGTCGAACGCCTTGCCAAGTGCGAAGTCGAGTGCCAGCCGCTCGGACGCGGACAGCGTTGCGTCGTCCGCCAGCGCCAGCATGTCGGCGAGCAGTCCGCGGTCGGCCTCGCCGAGCCGGCGGGTCTGCACGCGGCCATAGGCGGCGGTGCCACGCCGCGCCCCGCCGGCGAGCGCAGAAAATATCGCCTCCGCCTCGACGAACCGGCCGCGCTGGTGGAGCAGTTGCGCCAGCCGCACAAGCGTGTCCGGGTTGTCCGGCTGCAACGCGACGGCGTCGCGCAGCACCGCCTCCGCGGCATCACCCTCGCGCTCCTCGGCGAGCGCGATGGCGAGCACCCAGCGCGGCAGGATGGCGGCGGGATCGGCCGCCGCCGCGTCGCGCAGCCGCGCCATCCCCTCCGCCGCGCGGCCGAGCGCGCGCTGCGCGCTGCCCAGATTGGCGAGCGCATTGGCGTAGGCCGGGCGGAGCGCCGCCGCCCGTTCCAGCAGCGGCAGCGCCGCCGCCGCCTCGCCGCGGGCGAGCAGCAGTGCGCCAAGATTGTTATGCGGCTCGGCATAGTCCGGTTCGAGCGCGATCGCGCGGCGCAGCAACGGGTCGGCGGCTTCGGGGTCGGTTTCGGCGAGCAGGCTGCCGAGGTTGTTGTGGGCGCGCGCGTGGTCCGGCGCCAGTTCCACGGTGCGCCGGTAGCAGGCGATGGCGGCATCCGCCCGTCCCGCGCTCTCGTGGCAGACGCCCAGCCCGAAATGCGCGTCGGCGAGGCGCGGCGCGAGCGTGGCGGCGCGGGCGTAGTGTTTCGCGGCGTCCGAAAAATTGCCGGCCATCTCGAACGCCAGCGCCAGGTTCTTGCGCGCTTCCGCGTCGCTCGGGCGCAATGCCACGGCGCGGCGCAGCAGCGTCAGCGCCTCCTCGCCGCGCCCGGTCTGCACGCACAGCACGCCGAACAGGTTGAGCGCCTCGAAATGTCCCGCCCGGCCGTCGAGGATCTCGCGATAGCCCCGCTCGGCCGCCGGAAAGTCGCCGCCGCGATGGGCCGCCAGCGCGTCTTCCAGGATATGGTCGATCTCGATGACCGACGGACGCGCCGGCTGGCCGGTCACGCCGGCGTCTCCAGGCCGATCCCTTCGAGCAGCGGGCGCAGCGTCGCCGGGTCGGGCCGCCAGCGGCCGACCGAGCTGCGGTAGATCGGCTGGCGCACCTGCACCACGCTCGCGGTGCGCACCGGCCGGTCGGTGCGGTGGAATTCGAGGCAGGCATCGTCCCAGTCCAGCCCGCAATGCGCGATCACGCGGCGCGCCTGGGTCGCGAAATCCGCCACCACCTCCTCGGTACTGCACCTCCAGCATCACGCCTGGCGGCAGCAGCGTGCGCCAATGCGCCATCAGCCGGTCGTATTCCCGCCAGTAGCGGCCGAGCGTGCCGAGATCGTAGGTGTGCGCCTGCGGTGCGGCGAACAGCTTTGAAAAGCAGGAGAGGCAGGTGTCCACCGGGTCGCGGCGCGTGTGGATGAAGCGCGCGTTCGGCAATGCCAGATGGATCAACCCGACATGGCGGAAATTCTCCAGCAGCTTGTCGGTGATGCGGGCCGGGTCGCGCTTGGTCCCCGCCGCCGCCGATTCCAGCCGCTCCAGATAGGCAGCGGCCATGCGCTTCAGCACCGGCCCGGACAGCGCGGCGATGAAGTCGTCGCTGCGCTCCGCGGTGCCTTCGCGGCGGATCGCGCCGTGCAGAGCGGCGCCGAAATCCGACCGCTCGCCGCCGCCGACGACGCGCGGATGGCTCGCCAGCACCTGCTCGATCAGCGTCGAGCCGGAGCGCGGCACGCCGACGATGAAGATCGGCCGGTCGGAGGGATCGCCCTGGCCGGCATGGCGCGCCATCAGCGCCGGGGTGAAGGCCCGCCGCGGCGCCTCCAGCGAGGCCAGCACGCCGGCCTCGTCATACGGCAACTGGCCGCGCCGCAGCGCCGCCCCTTCCATGAGGAAGGCAAAACCCCGCTGCTGCTGGTCCAGGTCGGTGCAGAGCTTGTGCATGATGAAGCAGAGCACGATCTGCTCGCTCACCGGCAGCGTGGTGCGCCGCGCCGCCAGCGCCTCCATCCGCGCCACCAGCGCATCCTCCGGCCGGACGCGGCGGGCGTTCACCAGGGCGAGCGGGGCGGCGAGTTCCTCGGGCTGCAGCGCGATGGCGCGCTCGAACCCCTGCTCCGCCTCGGCGAGCCGGCCCAGTTCCAGCAGCGCCTGCGCGCGCCCGGTCTCGACCGCGGCGCGCGTGGCGGTTTCGGCCAGCAGCGGCAGCGCCGCCTCGAACTGCTCCAGCGCCTCCCGCGCGCGGCCCACGGACAGCAGCGTGCGGGCCAGATTGACGCGCGGGTCGAGCAAGTCGGGCGCCAGCGCCAGCACCTCGTGCCATTGCGCGATCGCCTCGCCGTAGCGCCGGGTGGCGGCCAGCGCGGCGGCGAGCACCTGGCGCGGCTGCACGAAGTCCGGGTCGATGCCGAGCGCCTGCTCGCAGCAGGCGACCGCCGCCTCCGCCTGCCCGGCGGCGAGCAGCGCGCCGGCCCGGCCGCCGATCGCCTCGACGAATTCCGCGTCGAGCGCGACCGCGGCGGCAAAACCCTCCGCCGCCTCGGCGTGGCGGCCGAGCGCGTGCAGGGTGGCGGCGCGGCCGTACTGCGCCTCCGGCAGGTCGGGGGCGGCGGCGAGCAGGGCATCGAAGCGCGCCAGCGCCGCCTCGCGCCGGCCGGCGGCGTTGAGCGCGGTGGCGAGGCCGTACTGCGCCTCGGTCAGCTCAGGCGCCCCCGCCAGCGCCGCGGCGAATGCCGCGATCGCCTCCTCGGTGCGGCCGGTCATCTGGCAGGCGAGGCCGAGCCGGGCCTGCGCCGCAGCGGAGGCCGGATCGCACAGCACCGCCTCGCGCAGTGCCGCATAGGCGTCCGCACCGCGGTTGTCCTGCAGCGCTTCGATGCCGCTTGCGAGCAGGCCCGCGAACTCGGTGTCGTCCTGCTGGTCTGCCACCTGGCGCTGCCCCATGCGGAACCGGAGTCACGCCCTCGTTACCGAGGGGGACGAGGGTTTGCAAATGCAATGACACTTTTCGGCGCGCATCCGCCTGCGCGGTGCGGCCCGCCATCCGCCCGGTTGACTTTCGCGCCGCCGCCACGGCCAATCCGTCGCCGCGCATCGGGGGGATGACTTGCCGCAGACGACCCAGTCCGCCCGCTTCGTCGAAGGATCGACGCTGCGGCATGTCGTGGTCATGGCCGGCACCGGCGCAATCGGGCTGGTGGCGGTGTTCGGCGTCGATCTGCTGAACCTGCTCTACCTGTCCTTCCTCGGCGACCCGCGCATCATCGCCGCGGTCGGCTTCGTCGGTGCGGTCGGGTTCTTTCAGATCTCGCTCGCGATCGGGCTGACCATCGGCCTCGGCGCCGTCGTGTCGCGCCAGATCGGCGCCGGCGCCGCCGCGCAGGCGCGGCGCATCGCCGGGTCCAGCCTGCTGGTCATCCTGGCCGCCTCCGCGGTGATCGGGGTCGCGACCGTGGCGTTGCTCGGGCCGATCCTGGACCTGCTCGGCGCGGCGGGGCCGACGCGGATGCTGGCCGTGCGGTTCCTGCTGATCGTCTCGCCGACGCTGCCGCTGGTGGCCGGCGGGATGTGCTTCAGCGCGCTGCTGCGCTCGGTCGGCGATGCGCGCCGGGCGCTCAACGTCACGCTGTTCGCCGCCATTGCCGCGGCGGTGTTCGACCCGCTGCTGATCTTCGGCCTGCATCTGGGCTTCACCGGGCGCCGCCATCAGCACGGCGCTGTCGCGCACGGTGATGTTCGCGATCGGCTGGGCGGGGGCGTCGCGGCGCCACGACCTGGTCGGCCGCGTGCAGCCGGCCGCGGTGTTCGGCGACGTGCGGCTGGTGTTCGTCGTCGCCGGCCCGGCCATCCTGACCAGCCTCGCCACTCCGTTCGGCGCGGCCTTCGTCACCCGCAGCATGGCAGGTTTCGGCTCCGAGGCGGTGGCCGGGCAGGCGAGCATCGACCGCCTGACCCCGGTCGCATTCGGGCTGGTGTTCGCATTGAGCGGCGCGGTCGGCCCGATTCTCGCGCAGAATCTGGGCGCGGCGCGGCACGACCGGGTGCGCGCGGCCCTGCGCGACAGCCTGCTGTTCGTCGTCGTCGCGGTGTGCGGCGCGTGGCTGCTGCTGTTCGTAACGCAGGGGCTGATCGTGCGCGCGCTCGCCGCGCACGGCGAGGCGATGCTGCTGCTGCGGCTGTTCTGCACCTGGATCGCCGGCAGTTTTCTGTTCACCGGCGCGCTGTTCGTCGCCAACGCGGCGTTCAACAATCTCGGCTTCCCGCTGCTCTCGACGCTGTTCAACTGGGGCCGCGCGACGCTGGGCACGATCCCGCTGGTGGCGATCGGCCAGCATTACGGCCCGGCCGGCGTGCTGACCGGGGCAGCTTCCGGCTCGGTGGTGTTCGGGATCGCCGCCGTGTTCGTCGCCTTTCGCGTGGTCGGCCGGCTGGGCCGCCCCGCGCACGACGACCACCTGCATGCCCTGGCGATCTCCAGCGGGTCCGGCACCGCGGCGCTGGCCGCGCTCACCACACGGCCGCCGACCGTGCCGGCACCGCCGGGTGCACCGCATGCAGCAGCATAGCCCGCCGCTTCCCGCGAGTGCCGCGCGGCGCCCCCGGCGCGCGCATGACGGCACCATGCGGGTGCAGTTCGGTGCTTTCGAGTTGCGCAAGCGCGGTACCGAACGCTTCGAGTGGCGCGATCCGTACCACTTCGCCCTGTCGCTGACCTGGCCGCAATTCGCGCTGCTGTTCCTGGTGCTCAACCTCGCCATCAACGTGGCGTTCGCGGGCCTCTACCTGCTGCAGCCGGGCAGCATCGCCAATGCGCGGCCCGGCGTGTTCAGCGACGTGTTCTTCTTCAGCATGGAGACGCTGGCCACCGTCGGCTACGGCGCGATGTCGCCGGCGACGCTGTACGGCCACAGCGTCGCCTCGGCGGAAATCATCTCCGGCATGGCGTTCACCGCGATCATGACCGGGCTGACCTTCGTGCGCTTCTCGCGCGCCAAGGCGAAGATCCTCTACGCCGCGCAGCCGATCGTCACCGCCCGCAACGGCCGCAAGACGCTGATGATCCGCATCGCCAACGGCCGCACCGGCATGCTGATCGACGCGAAAGCCGAACTCGCGGCGCTGATCGCCGAGCGGACGCAGGAGGGCCAGTTCTTCCGCCGCATCCACGACATGAAACTGAGCCGCGGCCGGCTGCCGATGTTCCCGCTCACCTGGACGCTGATGCACGAGATCGACGCGAACAGCCCGCTGCACGGCCTGGAGGCGGCGCAGCTCGCCAGGCTGGATTTCCGGCTGTTCGTCGCGATCAAGGCGCACGACTACGTGCTCGGCGCCGACGTGTTCGACGCGAAAACCTACATGGCGACCGAGATCGCCTTCGGCATGCGCTACGCCGATGCGGTGTCGATCGACGAGGCCGGCCGCACCGTCGCCGACCTCTCCCGCCTCAGCCTGATAGAGCCGGAGGACGCGCCGAACTTCGGCGGCGCCGCGCAGGGGCACGCCTGACGCGCCATGCCGGCCCCGCACGCTCCTGCCGGTTCGGTTGACGGCCCGTATGCCTGGGTGCGGCTCGCGCTCTCGGTGCTGCTGTCCACCGTCGGCGGCATCGGCATGTGGTCGGTGGTGGTGGCGCTGCCGGCCGTGCAGGCGGAGTTCGGCGTCGCCCGCGGCGCCGCCGCCCTGCCCTACACGCTGGCGATGGTCGGGCTCGCCGCCGGCAACGTGCTGATGGGCCGGCTGGTCGATCGCGTCGGCATATTTCCGCCGCTGCTGATCGCGGGCACCAGCCTCGGCATCTTCTATATCGCCGCCAGCCGCGCCAGCGGATTGGGGGAATTCGCGCTGGCCTATCTGCTGCTGGCGCTGTTCGGCAGCTCGGTGACGTTCGGGCCGCTGATGGCCGACGTGTCGCACTGGTTCGTGCGAAGGCGCGGCGTGGCGCTGTCGATCTGCGCCGCCGGCAGCTACGTCGCCGGCGCGATCTGGCCGCCGCTGCTGCAGGCCAGCATTGCCGCGTACGGCTGGCGGCAGACGCACCTGTTCGCCGGCGTGCTGTGCGCCGGCATCATCCTGCCGGTCGCCTTCACGCTGCGCCGGCGCGCGCCGGAGCAGGTGCGGCACGCGCAGCCGGACGCCGCCCTGAAGCGGCCGGGTCTCGCCGGACTCAGCCCCGCGATGCTGCAAGTGCTGCTGTGCATCGCCGGCGTCGGCTGCTGTGCCGCGATGGCGATGCCGCAGGTGCAGCTGGTCGCCTATTGCGGCGATCTCGGCTACGGCACGGCGGCGGGCGCGCGCATGCTGTCGCTGATGCTGGGGCTCGGCGTGGTCAGTCGCGTCGGCTTCGGCTTCGTCGCTGACCGCATCGGTGGCCTGGGCACGCTGCTGATCGGCTCGCTGCTGCAGATGACCGCACTGGTGCTGTATCTCGGCTTCGACGGCCTGGCATCGCTCTACGTGATCTCCGGCCTGTTCGGGTTGTTCCAGGGCGGCATCGTGCCGAGCTACGCGGTGATCGTGCGCGAGTATTTCCCGGCGCGCGAGGCGGGCGCACGCATCGGCGCGGTGCTGACCGCGACCATGCTGGGGATGGCGCTGGGCGGCTGGATGTCGGGCGCGCTGTACGACCTGACCGGCAGCTACCGCGCCGCGTTCGCCAACGGCATCGCGTGGAACGTCATGAACGCGACGATCGCGCTGCTGCTGGTCTGGCGCGCCGGCGGGCGGGCACCGGCGCCGGCCTGAGCGTCCGTAACATTGCCGGTTGGCGAACAAGCGGCGGCGCGCAATAAGAAAACGCCGGCCAGGGGACCCCCCGGCCGGCGCCGACACGCCCACGGTAAGATGGGCGCTACCAGCGGAGGCAGCGATGCGGAACCATCGCAACCTCCTGCCTTGGATAATGATCATCGTGACCGTCAAGGTCAAGGTGGTCAGGCGTCCAAGGTAAGGAGGGGGCCGGCTCGCTTGCGGGCTGGCCTTCTCCCTGGCGGCCGAAGCCTCAGCCTCAGTCGGTGAACACCACCGTGCGGTGGCCGTTCAGGATCACCCGGTCCTGCAGATGCATGCGCACCGCGCGCGCCAGCACCCGGCGCTCGATGTCGCGGCCCTTGCGGATCAGGTCGTCGGGGCTGTCGCGATGGCTGATGCGCTCCACGTCCTGCTCGATGATCGGGCCTTCGTCGAGGTCGGAGGTGACGTAGTGCGCCGTCGCGCCGATCAGTTTCACGCCGCGCGCATGCGCCTGGTGGTAGGGCTTGGCGCCCTTGAAGCCGGGCAGGAAGGAATGGTGGATGTTGATGCAGCGCCCGGCCAGCTTCGCCACCAGCCCGTCCGACAGCACCTGCATGTAGCGCGCCAGCACCACCAGATCGGCCTGTGCGGCGCGCACGATGTCCCAGGTCTGGCTTTCCTGTTCCAGCCTGGTCTCGCGCGTGACCGGCAGGTAGTGGAACGGGATTTCGTCGAAATCGAGATGCGCGTAGGTCTCGCGCGGATGGTTGGCGACGATGCCGACCAGGTCCATGGCGATCTCGCCGATCCGCCAGCGGTACAGCAGGTCGGCGAGGCAATGGTCGAACTTTGAAGCAAACAGCATCACCCGCCGCCGCTCGCCGCGCGGGCGCAACTGCCAGGTCATGGCGAATCGCTCGGCCACCGGCGCGAACCCGTCGCGCAGGGCTGCAAGATCAACGCCGTCGCGCACGGCGTTGAACATCACGCGCATGAAGAAGCGGTTGGATTCCGTGTCGTCGAATTGCTGTGCATCCAGGATGTTGCCGCCGCTCTCGAACAGATAGGTCGAGACGGCGGAGACGATGCCGGGGCGGTTGCGGCACGAGAGCGTCAGGATGAACGGGTCTGGCATGGCGGGGCCTTCGGTTCTGCGCGCCGAGATTACCCGATCCGCGCCAGCGCCGCTTGCAGCCGTGCGACCTCGGCGCGGGCGGATTCCAGACGTTCGCGCGTCTCCTCCACCACGTCCGGGTCGGCGCGCGCCACGAACTCGGCGTTGCCGAGCTTGCGCTCAACGGTCTCCGCCTCGCGCCGCGCCTTGGCTTAGTTCCTTCTCCAGCCGCGCACGCTCGGCGGCGAGGTCGATCAGGCCGGCGAGCGGCAGCACGATGGTCGCCTCGTCGAGCACCGCCTGCGCGCTGCCGCGCGGCACCTGCCGTCCCAAGCGGTCCGAACTCGGACGCGCGCGCCAGCCGCGCGATCGCCTCCTGCCAGCGCCGGCCGCGTTCGATCGACGGCGGGCGCTGCGTCCTTCAGCAGCACCGGGGCACGCAGCGACGGCGGCACGTTCATCTCGGCGCGCACCGTGCGCACCTCGCCGATCAGCCGCACCACCCAGTCGAGTTCCGCCCGCGCCTCCGCCGCGCCCGGCACGGCGAACGGCTCCGGCCACGGCGCGCGGATCAGGCTGCACGGCGCGCCATAGCCGAAGCGATCCCAGAGTTCCTCGGTGACGAACGGCATCGCCGGATGCAGCAGCCGCAGGATCACGCCGAGCACATGCGCGGCCGTGCCTGCACTTCACTTCAGCGCTTGCTGGATCGGCAAGCTCCGATCTTGGCGAATTCAAGGAACCAGTCGCAAAATAGGTTCCAGGTGAAGCGGTAGCACGCGGCGGCGTATTCGTCGAAGCGGTACGCCTCCAGCGCCGCCGTCGCCTGCGCGACCGCGTCCGATGCCGCGGCAAGAATCCAGCGCGTCAGCGGCAATTTCGCCTGCGACGGAGTCGAACGCCGCATCGGGCACAATGCCGTTCATCTCGCAGAACCGCGCGGCGTTCCACAGCTTGGTGACGAAGCTGCGCTGGCTCTCGACGCGGCTCGGCCCGAGCTTGATGTCGCGCCCCGGCCCGGTCAGCGCGCAGATGGTGAAGCGCAGCGCATCGGCGCCGTAGCGGTCGATCAGGTCCAGCGGGTCCATCACGTTGCCGCGGGTCTTGCTCATCTTCTGCCCGCGCTCGTCGCGCACCAGGCCGTGGATATAGACGTGGCGGAACGGCACCTCGCCCATGAAGTGCAGCCCCATCATCATCATCCGCGCGACCCAGAAGAAGATGATGTCGAAGCCGGTGACCAGCACGTCGCCCGGGATAGTAGCGGTCGAGCTCAACAGTGCGCTGCGGCCAGCCGAGTGTGGAGAACGGCCACAGCGCGGAACTGAACCAGGTGTCCAGGACGTCCTCGTCCTGCGTTAATGCAACCGGCTTTCCGTAATGCTTTTCCGCGGCCCCGTCTGCATCTTTCGCGGAATGCGCGACGAACACTTCGCCGTCCGGCCCGTACCAGGCGGGAATCCGATGGCCCCACCACAATTGCCGGCTGATGCACCAGGGCTGGATGTCGCGCATCCAGGAGAAAAACGTGTTCTCCCATTGCTGCGGCACGAATTTCGTCCGTCCCTGCTCCACCGCCGCGATCGCCGGCCTGGCCAGTTCGGCGGCGTTGCAGTACCATTGCACGGTCAGCAGCGGCTCGATCGGCACGCCGGAGCGGTCGCCGTGCGGCACCTGATGCGTGTGCGGCTCGATGCGTTCCAGCAGGCCCAGGCTTTCCAGTTCGGCGACGATCCGCCGCCGCGCCTCGAACCGGTCCGCGCCTTGCAGGCCCTGCACGAAGTCCGACTCCGTCGAAAGTTCGGCCAGCGTGATGCGCCCTTCGCGGTCGATCACCGACGGCATCGGCAGGTCGTGCCGCCGCCCGACCTCGAAATCGTTGAAGTCGTGCGCTGGCGTGATCTTCACCGCACCGGTGCCCTTCGCGGGGTCGGAGTGTTCGTCGGCGACGATCGGGATGCGCCGGCCGACCAGCGGCAGCACCACGAACCGGCCGATCAGGTCGCGATAGCGCGCATCCTCGGGATGCACGGCGACGGCGGTGTCGCCCAGCATCGTCTCCGGCCGCGTGGTCGCGACGCTCAGAAACCGCGCCGGATCGTCGGCGAGCGGATAGCGGATGTGCCAGAGGCTGCCTTTGATCTCGCGGCTCTCGACCTCAAGGTCGGAAATCGCCGTCTGCAATTTCGGGTCCCAGTTCACCAGCCGCCGGTCGCGGTAGATCAGCCCCTCGCGGTACAGCGTGACGAACACCTCGCGCACCGCGGCGGAAAGTCCCTCGTCCATGGTGAACCGCTCGCGCGGCCAGTCGAGCGAGGCGCCGAGGCGGCGCAACTGGCGCGTGATGGTGCCGCCCGATTCCGCCTTCCACTGCCACACGCGGTCGAGAAATTTTTCGCGCCCGAGCGCGCGCCGCTCGATCCCCTCGCCGGCCAGCAGCCGCTCCACCACCATCTGGGTCGCGATGCCGGCGTGGTCGCTGCCGGGCTGCCACAGCGCGTCGCGCCCCTGCATGCGCCGCCAGCGGATCAGCGCGTCCTGCACCGTGAACGTCAGCGCATGGCCCATGTGCAGGCTGCCGGTGACGTTCGGCGGCGGGATCATGATGGTGAACGGCGCCGCGTCGCGCGACGGGTCGGCGGCGAACGCGCCCGACGCCTCCCAGCCCGCGTACAGCCGCGCCTCGACGTCCGACGGCGAAAAAGTCTTGTCCAGCATGGCAACCGACTTGGAAAATGCAACCGCCGCCGGGCCGGGCGGCGAGGCTGCGCGTCAGGACAACGCGCGGCCCACCACGCGCTCGATCTCGGCCCGCACCAGCCGCTCGACCAGCGGCGGCAGGTTGGCGTCCAGCCACGCCTTGAGCAGCGGCCGGATCTCCTCGCGCACCAGGTCCTCGATCGTCGGTCCGCCGCCCCGCACCGCCACCTGCTGCCGCTCGGTCGCCAGCGTGCGCAGCAGCGAACCGACCGACGAGGACGCCGCCGCCGCGGCCTCCGGCGCCAGCAGATCGTGCGACGGCGGTTTGGGCGGCGCGGCCACCGGGGCCGGGGTGGGCGCGATCATGGTCGGCGGTTCCTCGGGCTTGGGTCGGGCGACGGCTGGCGGCGGCACGGGCGGCGGCGGCGGCGGTTCTGCGCGCGCGGCGGCAACCGACGGCGCCGCCGGCGGCTCGTCCACCAGCATCGAGGGATCGAGCGGCAGCACCTCCGCGGCGGCGGCGGCCGGCGGCGTCGGCTCCGGCTCGTCTTCGCTCAGGATGCGGCGGATGGAGGCCAGGATGTCCTCCATCGACGGATCGCTGCCGCCGGCGCCCTGCGGCGGCGGGTGCGACGTGCCCGGAGAGGAAGGCGGAAGCGTCATGCCAGTTCCCGTTCAGCGGCCCGGTTGCTGGGTCGCGTAGTCGCCAGTGCCGATCCAGAGATTCTTCACGGCGTTGTAGTAGGCGGTGTCGTCGTACAGCGGCACGTTCAGGTTGAGGTCGCGCGCGGTCAGCCGGCCGACGCCCTCCGCCACCTGATAGGACGCGGCCACCAGGCTCGCCAGCGACTGCACCAGCGAGGTCTGCGCGGTCAGCAGCGACTGGATGCCGATCAGCACGTCGAGCGTGGTGCGGCTGCCGACCAGCGCCTCGCGCTCCAGCCCCTCGACCGCGATCTCGTTGGCGCGCACCGCGGCGCGGTTGCTGGCGATCGAGGCCCGCGCGGCGGCAAGCTGCTCCCACGCCGCGGCGGCCTGCTCCACCGCGGTGCGCCGCTGGTCGTCCAACTGCTTGCGGGCCTGGATTTCCTGCTGCCGCGCCTGCCGGATCGTCGCGTATTCGCTGCCGCCCTGATAGAGCGGGATGGACAGGTTGCCGAGCACCTGGCCGCCCAATTCGTTCAGGCCGGGGAAGGTCTCGTTGGCGCTGCGGAACGCCGAGAACTGGATGTTGAGGTTCGGCATCAGCGCCGCATACGCCACGTCGAAGGCATCCTTCGCCGCGACGTCGTTGAACAGGGCGGCAATCACGTTCGGGTTGTTGCGGCCGGCGAGCGCCCGCGCCTGGTCGAGCGTCTGCACCGGCAGTTTCAGCGGCTGCGGCGCGCTCGGGTGGTCCGGCGGCACGCCGACATACTGCTCGTAGCTGGCACGCGCCGCCTGGAGCGTGCCTTCCGCCGTCTCGCGCTGCCCGGTGGCGCTGGCCAGGGACGCCTCCGCCTGCGCCACGTCGGTGCGGGTCAGCTCGCCGACGCGGAAGCGGTCGTTGGTTGACTGCAGCTGCTGGGTCAGGATCTGCTCGTTGTTGATGTCGATCTGCAGCAGCTGCTCGTCCATCACCACGTTGACGTAGGCTTGCACGACGTTGAAGAACACCGTCTCCTCGGTCGCGAGCAGCTGCGCGCGGGTCGAGTACACCTGGTTCTTGGCGCGGTGGAGCTGTGCCGGCACTTTGCCGCCGGTGTAGATCGGCTGCGTGACCTGCGCCTGTTCGGCGGTGATGTTGCGCGTCAGCTTGCCGTAGCTGTTCGGCAGACCCTCGGTGATCGTCTCCGTCGTGCCGAACCCGCGGCCGATGGCGCCGGACAGCACCACCTGCGGCCGCCAGCCGGCGAGCGCCGCCGGCACGTTCTCGTCGGTGGCGCGCAGCTGGGCGCGGGCGGTCTGCAGCGTCGGGTTGGTGGCATAGGCCAGCGCCAGCGCCTCCTGCATCGTCCGCGGCAGCGCCACGCCCGCAAGCGACGCCGGCTTGGGCTTGGCCTGCGGCTGGGTCTGCGCCTGCGCCGCACCGGCCCCGAGCAGGCAGGCCAGAGCGAGCGCGACTGCCGAGCGTGCCACCATCGTCATCCGTCCCTGTCAGCCATCGACTCGCGCCACATCTGCCACAGGCCGGCGGAGCATGCCATCGCTAACCGGCGCGGCGGTCAAAACACGAAGCCCGGCTGGCGGCGCAGCGCCGGCAGCACCGGCGTGGCGCAGTCGAACACCGGCTGGAAGCTCAGTCCGCCCCCGCTCGGCTCGCCGATGCCGCCATGCGCGAGCCGGCCGCCGGCGGACATCACGCCCACCAGGCGACCGCCGGGCACGCGGAGCTGGCCGAGCAGCGCGGGCGGCACCTCGTCCGCGGCGCCCTCGATGAACAGCAGGTCGTAGGGCGCGCCCGGCGGCCAGCCGTCGCGCAGCTTTCCTTCCACCTGCGCCACGCCGGCGATGCCGGCCAGCGCCGGCCGCGCCAGCGCCAGCAGCGCCGTGTCCTCCTCCAGCGCCGTCACCTGCGCGCCGCAGGCGGCCAGCAGCGCCGCGCCGTAGCCGCTGCCGCTGCCGACCACCAGCACGCGCTCGCCCTCCCGCACCGCGGCGATCTGGATCAGGCGGGCGATCACCATCGGCTCCATCAGCACGCGCCCGCCGCCGAGCGGCACGTCCTCGTCCGAATAGGCCAGCGCCGCGGCCTGCGGCGGCACGAAGCGCTCGCGCGGCAGGCTGCGCATCGCGTCCAGCAGCCGCGGGTCGTACACCTTGTTCGGCCGCACCTGGCCGTCCACCATCATGTTGCGGGCGTCAGCATAGTCGATGACGTGGCGGTCCATGGCACCTCGGGAGGCATCGGATCGGGCGCGCGGTCCATATAGGGAGCGGCGCCATCCCGCAACAAGCCGGGCTTGACCCGCCCCCTGTCGCCCGCCGATATACCGCGCCGTCGCCCCCCGGTCCGGTGGCAGAGTGGTGATGCAGAGGACTGCAAATCCTTGAATGCCGGTTCGATTCCGGCCCGGACCTCCAGCGCCCGCAACCCGCGCTTGGCGAAACCCGCCCCCGGCCCCTACCCTCGCCGCCACCGACCGGCGAGGACAGTGCCCCATGATACCGCGCATCGACGTGAGCAGCCTGTTCGCCGGCCCCGGCGCGGCGCGCGACGCGGCTGATGGCGCCATCCTCGCTGCGGCGACCGGCGCCGGCTTCATGACCGTCACCGCCGCGCCCGGCATGCTGCCCGGCACCGCCGCCGATCGCGCCGCGCTGCTGCGAATTTTCGCGCTGCCGGAGGCCGCGCGCGCGAAACTGCTCCGCCGCAGCTTCGCGCCCGCCAACGCCAACCTGTATCGCGGCTGGTTCCCGTTGCAGGACAATGTCGGCTCCTACAAGGAGGGCATCGACATCGGCCCCGACCTGGCCGACCCCGCCCGCGCCGTCGCCGGCGGCGACCCGCTGCGGGAGCCGACGCCGCTGCCGCCCGACTCCGCCCTGCCCGGCTGGCGCCAGGCCGCCGCGTCCTACTACGCCGGCATGGAGCGGCTCGGCGCGCTGCTGATGCGGTCGCTGGCGCGCGGGCTGGGCCTGCCCGAGACGGTGTTCGATGCGGTGTTTTCCGGCGGCATCTCGACGCTGCGGCTGATCCACTACCCGCCGCGCCCGGCGGCGAGCTACGCCGCCCTGCCCGACGCTGTCGCCTGGGTCGAGCACGCGGGCGAGCGGCGCCTCGTCATCGGCGGCGCGCATCATGACAGCGGCTTCGTCACCCTGCTCGCCCAGGACGGCGTCGCCGGGCTGCAGGCGCAGACGGCGGATGGCGCCTGGCTCGACGTGCCGCCCGAGGAGGGCACGCTCGCGGTCAATTTCGGCCTGCTGCTGGAACGCTGGACCGGCTCGCGGGTGAAGGCGACGCGGCATCGCGTGCTCGGCGGCGGACGCGCGCGCCACTCCATCCCGTTCTTCTTCGAGCCGCGCGCCGATGCCGTGATCGCGCCGCTGCCGCTCGCCGGTGCCGCCGGATTCGCGCCGTTCAGCTACGGCGACCATCTGTGGGCGGCGATGCTGCGCTTCCCGGAGTTCCGCGGCCTCGGCGACATCCGGGCGCCGCGCGGCGTGCGCGCGGCCTGAGGCGCCGATGCCGGACACCGCCCACCGCGCCCCGCCGGAGCCGCAGGCCGCCGCGAACCCGCCGGCACCGCCGCTGCATGCCGAGCTGCTGCTGCGCCGGGTGCTGCTGCCGCTGGTGCTGCTGCTGGCCGAGCGGCTGCGGCTGGTGGCGCCGCGGGGTGCCGGCGGCGACGTGCCGATCGGGCGGGCGCTGGCACTGCGACGGCGGCTGGCGCGCGGGCTGTCGCGACATCGGCGCCGGCTGGCGGCTGCGCGGCTGCGGCGGTTCGCGTGCTTCAGCGGCGCGGACTATCTGGCGCTCAACCCCGATCTGCGCCGCCTCGTCGCCGATCCGGCGCGGCATGCGCTGTTCCGCGGCGCCTGCGCCGGCCGCAAACTGTTCCGCCCGGAGCAGCTGGCGCGCGCGCTCGGCGCGGCGGCACCGGATGCCGGCACGGCGCCGGACCAGGCCGACCTCGCCGCGCTGCGGGCGCGGGCGCCGCGCGTCGGCGTGCTGGTCAGCTCGCACGGCAACGTGTTCATGCGCGACATCGCCGACGATCTTGCCGCCGCGCTGGCCGCCGCCGGCATCGCGGTCGAGCGGCACGACGAGACCGCCGCGCGCGAACGCCTGCCGCCGCACCGCATCATCGTCGCCCCGCACGAGTTCTTCCTGCTCGGGCGCGGGCGCGGCTGGATCGCCGAGGACATCGTCGCCGGCTCGGTGATGCTGAACACCGAGCAGGCGCAGACCAGCTGGTTCGCCCAGGCGCTGCCGTTCCTGCTCGCGTCGCGCGGCGTCATCGACCTCAGTGCGCAGATGTGCGGGCTGTTCGCGCCGTCCCGTGTGCCGGTGCTGCACCTGACGCCGGCGCCGCTGCCCGCCTTGCCGTGCCTCGATGCCGCGGACCGGCGGCATCCGCTGTTCCGCGTGCTGCCGGCGGCGGCGCGCGGCGACCCCGACCCGGCGACGGATTTTGCCGACCGCGCGCTGGACGTGGCGTTCTTCGGCGCCGCGACGCCACGGCGCAGCGCCTTCCTGGCGCGGCATGCCGAGGTGTTCGCGGCGCACGACTGCTTTCTCTATTGCCGGCCGCAGGAACACGGGCCGATCCGCGGCAGCGGTCCTGACGGCGCGCTGTCGCGCATCGCGCGCCATGTCGGCGGCCACGCACGCATCACGCTGAACCTGCACCGCGATGCGTTCGGCTATTTCGAATGGCACCGCATCGTGCGGCTCGGCATGGGCATGGGCAGCGTGGTGGTCTCCGAACCCTGCCTGCCGCATCCCGTCGTGCGTGCCGGCGTGCATTACTTCGAGGCGCCGTCACGGCAACTCCCGGACCTGATCGCGTGGCTGCTGCACAGCGCGGATGGCGCGGCGGCGGCGCAGCGCGTGCAGCAGGCGGCACAGCAACTGCTGGCGGAGACGCTGGCGCCGCAGCGCACGGCGGCGCGCCTGCTCGGCTTCCTGCTCGACGGCGCGGCGGCGGCATGACCGTGCGCCCGCCCTGGGCCGTCGCCACGAAAACGCTGTTCGAGCGCGGCGCCGCCGTCGCCGATGACCACCTGGTCAGTGTCGTCGTCAGCCTGCACGACTACGCGCGCTTCCTGCCCGCGTGCCTCGATTCGGTCGCGGCGCAGACGCATGGCCGGCTCGAACTCGTCGTGGTGGATGACGCCTCCGACGCCGATGACGGGCCAGAGGTCGCGGCGTCGTGGCTGGCACGGCACGCGGACCGCTTCGCGCGGGCGCTGCTGCTGCGCCATCGCCGCAACCAGGGCGTCGCCGAGGCGCGCAACACCGGGTTCGCGCACGCGCACGGCGATTTCGTGTTCGTGCTCGATGCCGACAACATGGTCTATCCGCGCGCGATCGCGCGGCTGCACGCGGTGCTGCGCGCGGAACCGTTCGATGCCGCCTACACGCAGCTCGAATTTTTCGGCGCCGAGCAGCGTCTGGGCTACGCCGACACCTGGCGGCGCGAAAATTTCCTGCACGAGAATTTTGTCGATGCCATGGCGCTGGTGTCCCGTCGCGCCTGGGAAGCGGTCGGCGGCTACACGCCGATCGAGGGCGGCTGGGAGGATTACGATTTCTGGTGCAAGTTCATCGACCGCGGGCTCGCCGCCGCTTTCGTGCCGGAGATTCTTTGCCGCTATCGCGTGCATGACGGCTCCATGCTGCGCACCGAGCATCGCGGCCAGCGGCAGAACCTCGCCGTGCAGCTGACGCTGCGGCACCCCTGGCTGCGCGTCGAGGAGCGGTAGCGATCATGCCCGTGCAGCGCGCAGGGCGATTGCCCCGCCTTCGCGGGAGCGACGAGAACGGGGCGTCACGCTGCGCGGAGGCGGGTTGCCTCGGCGGCAAATGGTGTCATCATCGACGCATGCGCCATTCCTCCGTCCTGCTGCTCGTCCTGCTGGGGTTCGCTTTCGCCGTCCCGACGGCCGCCGACCCGGCCGCCGTCGCCGTCGACCTGAGCTATGACGGCTACAAATCCGGGTTCCACGTGTTCTCGATGCAGAGCGAATTGCTGCTGACGCCGCAGGGCTACCGCATCACGATGACCGGGCACACCGTCGGCATGATCGGGTTTTTCTATCATGCCAGGTGGCAAACCTGGGCCGACGGCGTGTGGAGCGATCACGGCGTCCAGTCGCAGCATTTCGAAAACCGCGGCGTGTTCGGCGGCCAGCCGCGCCATGTCGCGATCAACTTCTTCCACGGCGACGCCGAGGTGCTGGCGCTGCAGCCCGTGGACGACGGCGAGCATGCGCCGGTCTCGCCCGACCTCGAGCACCACGTCATCGACACGCTCAGCGTCACCGCGCTGGTGATCCACCAGGTCGCCACGCAGGGGCATTGCGGGGGAGCGGCCACGGCGTTCGACGGCCGCCAGGTGGAGGCGCTGAGGCTGACGGCCGGCGGCTTCGAGGACCTGAAGGCGACCGACCGCTCCATCTGGCGCGGCCCGACATTGCGCTGCGTGATCGACGCGCGCGTGCTCGGCGGCTTCTTTACCGACGGGACCACCGACGTGACGCGACAGGATACGATCTGGATGGGGAATGTTCTGCCCGAGGTTTCGCCGCTGCCGGTGCGCATGACGGCGACGTTCCATCATCTCGGGCGTACCGTGCTGTATCTGACCGGCGCCAGGCTGCGCGACGCCGGCCCGCTGGCCGCGACCCGCCCGTGAGCCGCCCGAACCTGCTGATCCTGATGGCGGATCAGCTGTCCGCGCCGGCGCTGCCGTGCTACGGCGACCGGGTCGCGCGCACGCCGCACATCGACGCGCTGGCGGCGCGCGGCGTGGTGTTCGAGGCGGCCTATTGCAACAGCCCGCTCTGTGCGCCGTCGCGCGGCGTGCTGACCTATGGGCGGCTGCCGTCGGGCACCGGCGTCTATGACAACGCCGCCGAGTTCCCCTCGCAGGTGCCGGGCTTCGCGCATTATCTGCGCCGTGCCGGCTACCGCACCATCCTGACCGGGAAGATGCATTTCTGCGGCCCCGACCAGCTGCACGGGTTCGAGGAGCGGCTGACCACCGACATCTATCCCGCCGACTATGCCTGGACGCCGGACTGGACGCGCTTCGAGGTGCGGCCGGACTGGTATCATTCGATGGAGTCGGTGATCCAGGCCGGCCCCTGCGCGCGCAGCAACCAGATCGACTTCGACGAGGAAGTCGCCTTTACCGCGCAGCAGAAGCTGTTCGACATCGCGCGCGGCAGCGACCGGCGGCCGTTCTGCCTGATGGCGTCGTTCACGCACCCGCACGACCCGTTCACCATCAGCGAGGATTTCTGGAACCGCTACGCCGACGCCGACATCCCGCCCCCGCGCGTGGCGGCACCGGCGCAGGACGCGCACGCGCGCCGGCTGCGCTTCATGTTCGGCCTCGCGGCCGACACGGTGACGCAAGCACAGGTGCAGGCGGCGCGCCGCGCCTACTACGCCGAAATTTCCTACTTTGACGATCTGGTCGGGCGCGTGCTGGCGGCGCTGCAAGCGGCGCGGCTCGACCGCGACACGATCGTGCTGCTGATCGCCGACCACGGCGAGATGCTGGGCGAACGCGGCCTGTGGTACAAGATGAATTTCCACGAGCCGGCGGCGCGCGTGCCGCTGATCGTGGCGGCGCCCGGCATGTTCGCCGCCGGGCGCGTCGGTGCCGCGGTGTCGCTCGCCGACCTGCTGCCGACGCTCGCCGAGATCGCCGGTGACGGGCGCGCGCCCGATTACGCTTCGCCGATCGACGGGCGCAGCCTGTTGGCGCATCTGTCGCGCAGCGGCGGGCATGACGAGGCGATCGGCGAGTATCTGGCCGAGGGCGTGGTCGCGCCGATGGTGATGATCCGGCGCGGCGCGGAAAAATTCATCCACGCGCCGGGCGATCCCGACCTGCTGTTCGACCTGGCCGCCGACCCGGACGAGCGCGTCAACCTCGCCGACGACCCGGCGCAGGCGGCGCGCGTCGCGGCGTATCGCGCCGAAGTGGCGCGCCGGTGGAACCTGCCCGCCCTGCACGACGCGGTGCTGGAGAGCCAGCGGCGCCGCATCCTGGTCGCCGCGGCGCTGCGGCAGGGCCGGCAGACCGCATGGGACTGGCAGCCGCCGCGCGACGCCAGCCGGATGTACGTCCGCCACCATCTGCCGCTCGAAGAGCTGGAGGCGATGGCGCGCTTCCCGCAATGGCAGGCGCCCTGAGACGCCGACGACTCGTCGGCAACCCGGACAGCGGCGTCGCCCGGCATGACGCAAGCGCCGGGGCGGGCGCGGACGATTCCGCAGATGCCCGCCACGGTCCTCCTGGCACGCCGGTTGCGGTGGAACGCGCGCGGGCGCTTGGGCCCGGTGTTGCAGGAGAAGCCTATGTCACGCCTCAGAGCCGCCCTGCTGGCCGCCACCGTGTTCGCGGCGGCTGCCGGCGGCATCGCCTATGCGCAGATGGACGCCACCTTCGACCTCGACCAGCTCCCCGCCACGAAAGGCACGGTCGCGCAGTACCTGCCGACGCCGCGCGGCGAGGTGGACGGGCTGCTGCTGACCGACGGCACCGAGGTGCATGTGCCGCCGCCGCTCTCCACCCAGCTGGTGTTCGCGGTCAAGCCGGGCGACGCCGTCACCATCCACGGGCTGAAGGCGCGCGCGGTCAACCTGGTCGCCGCCGGCTCGATCACCAACGACGCCAGCCACGTCACCGTCGCCTGGAACGGCCCGCCGCACATGCGCGAAGCCGCCACGATGGCGGCGCAGGGGACGGTGAAGGCGCCGCTCTACGGCATGCGCGGCGAGATCAACGGCGTGCTGCTGGCGGACGGCACGGTGGTGCATCTGCCGCCGCCGGAGGCGGTGCGCCTCGCCGACCTGCTGGCGGCGGGAAAGGCGCTGGCGGTGCAAGGCGACGGCTATGCCGGCCCGCTCGGCCGGGCGATCGACGCGCGCCGGATCGGGCCGGACGACGCCCATCTGCAGCCGGTCGCCGGCCCGCGCCCGCGCTGGGCGGAGCGTTTCTGGCACGAGCACATGGAACACGGCCCGATGGCCGGTCCCGGCTGGAACCGGCCGGCCCCCGGCGCGCCGCCGCCCCCGCCGGCGCAGTAGCGGCGCGCCGCGTGGTCAGGCGCGCCGGCGCAGCCCGGCCCAGACCAGGCCGAGCGCCAGCAGGCCGACGGAGAACACGGCGCCAGAGGCCGGCTCCGGCGTGCTGACGGCGTCGCCTTCGGCCACCAGGATCAGCTCTCCTTCGTCGCTGGTCGGCTCGTCGATGCTGAATGGCAGGCTGGTCAGGCTGGCCGGATCGCTTTCCGACCCAAGCAGGGTGAAGCCGTTCGCGGTGTCGAAGTCAGAGATGTCGGTCGACGCCGCGGAGGTTTCGGAACTGCCCGAACACGACAGCCCAAGGAGGGTGGCGAACGTGCTGCACGCCGACGCCCCGGTGTAGAGATAGGCGTCGAGCTGATCGGCGCCGCCCAGGATGCTGTCCAAGCCCCCGCTCGGGAACGTGATGCCGGTCATCTCGTCGCCGCTGGTCGAGACGCTGAAGTCCGTAGTTTCCGATGTGTAGTTGTTCGGGGAGCCGAGCATCGAGGTCGTGTCGATGGACAGGTCGGCATACGGATCGGCCGCCCCTACCGCGTCTGCATAGCCGGCACCGCCGACGCCGGGAACTGCCGCGGCGCCGGAGGCAGAGCTGCCGAACGCGCCGGAGCAGGCGGTCCAGGCATAGGTCGGGCCGGTGAATAGCGCCCAGGCGTAGAATGAGCTGCCAGGAGCGGCAGCGCAGGTCGCGGCGGAGTAGCTCCACCCCGGGGCGGAAACCCACATCCACGCCGCCGCATCGGCCGGCCGGCTGCCGCCAAAAGCCCCGAGCGCCAAAACGGCCACCAGCAATCCCATGATCCGTCGCATCGTCGCCCCTCCACCTTGCCCGCATCCGGGCTCGCCTGCGCGTCTCCATTTCCATTCGTGCCGTGCCGCCCGCCCGGAAGCTGCGGCGGGAGCAAAGCGGCTTAGCTCACAAAACCGTAATTGAGTTGCGGGAACGAGTCAAGGACGGAGTTGTACCCGTTGCGTGCCCGGCCGTTGCCGGGTCCGGCGGTTCGGGCGGCGGCGGCTTCGGATCAGCCGACCATCATGCGCACGATCTCGTCCGGGTTCGCCGCGGCGCGCGGCCGTTCGCCGGCGTTGACGCCGCGGCGCAGCACCACGATGCGGTCGGCAACCGCAAAAATGTCGGCGAGGTTGTGCGAGATGAACACGATGCCGACGCCGTGCGCCTTCAGCGACTGGATCAGCGCGATCACCTTGCGCTGCTCCGGCACGCCGAGGGCGGCGGTCGGCTCGTCCATGATCAGCACGCGGGCGTTCCAGTGCAGCGCGCGGCCGATGGCGACGCATTGCCGCTGCCCGCCCGACAGCGCGCGCACCGGCCGGTCCAGCCGGTCCAGCCCGATGTCGAGCCGGTCGAGCGTCTGCGCGGCCCCGGCGCGCATGCGCGCACGGTCGATCACCGGCAGGAAGAAGCGCCGCGTCATCGGCTCGCGGCCGAGAAAGACGTTGGCGCCGACATCGAGATTGTCGGCGAGTGCCAGGTCCTGGTAGATCGTCTCGATGCCGCGCGCGCGCGCGTCCTGCGGGTTGGCGAAGGCGACGCGGCTGCCCTGGTAGTACAGCACGCCGCTGTCCGGCGGAAACACGCCGGAGATGATCTTTGTCAGCGTCGATTTGCCGGCGCCGTTGTCGCCGGCCAGCGCCACCACCTCGCCGGCGTCAACGCTGAAATCGACGTTTTCGAGCGCATGCACGCCGCCGAACCGCTTGCTGATGCCGCGCGCCTCCAGCAGCGGTGCGTCGTCACTCATCGACGCGGCCTCCGCCGAGCCGGCGCTGGCTCTGATCGACCAGCACGGAAATGATGATGACGACGCCGACCGCGACGAATTGCCAGAACGGCTCGACGTTGATGAACACGAGGCCGTACTGGATCACCGCGACGATCAGCGCGCCGATCAGCGTGCCGGTGATGGTGCCGGAGCCGCCGAACAGACTGGCGCCGCCGATCACCACGGCGGCGATGCTGTCGAGCAGCAGCGGCTCGCCGGCCTGCGCGGCGCCGGCGGAGAAGCGGCCGGTGTAGAGGATGCCGCCGACCCCGGCGCAGACCGCCGAGAGCACGTAGATCCAGACGGTGACGCCGCGCACGTTGATGCCGGCGCGCACCGCGGCGGCGCGGTTGCCGCCGATCGCGTAGGTGTACTGCCCGAACTTCGTCTGCGACAGCAGGTAGTGCAGCACCAGCAGGGCGAGGACGGTCAGCAGCACGACGACGGGAAAGCCGCCGAGGTCGCCGTTGCCCATGAAGTTGAGCGCGGCGTTGGCGACCGGCACCGTGGTGCCGCCGGCGAGCAGATAGGCGACGCCGCGCGCGACGCCGTACATGCCGAGCGTGCCGATGAACGGCGGCACGCGCAGCCGCGCGATCAGCAGCCCGTTGACGACGCCGGGAATCATCGAGGCCAGCACCGCGACGATGATGCCGGCGAGCAGGCCGAGCCCGGTGCCGAGCGCAGGCGTGGCCAGGTTGACGGCGTGCGCGACCACGATCGCCGCCAGCCCCATCGTGAACCCGACCGAGAGGTCGATGCCGCCCGAGATGATGACGAAAGTCTGGCCGACCGCAAGCAGCAGCGGCGCCGTTGCGAACACCGCGATCGAGCGCAGGTTGAACAGGTTGCCGATGAAGGTCGCCCCGAACGCGACACGCGCCCAGACCTCGAAGGCGACGACGAGCACGATCAGGAACAGCCACGCGCGCGCCGCCGCGATCGCGGCGAGCAGCGAGGTGCGGGAAGACGAACGCGCGGCGACGCTGGCGGTGGTGGACACGCGGTCTCCTCACCGCTTCCGTTCCCTCTCCGCCCCCTCGGGGCGGAGAGGGTCAGGGTGAGGTGGGGCGCTGGCCGCACACGCGATGTTGGAAGTTGTACATTGCAACATCCGGCATCGCGTGTCCCCCGCCTCACCCCGGCCCTCTCCGCCCCAAGGGGCGGAGAGGGAGCAGCCGCGCCTGTTCAATTCCTTCTTGCGCCCCTGTGCGGGCATGGCGTTGAAGCTATCGAGCCAAGGCCGGCGATCAGTCCGAATACAGGAACCGGCTCACGTTCGGGTCGTCCACGTTGTCCTTGGTGATGACCGTGAAACCGGTGCCGATCGCGGTCGGGATCGAGTTTCCGGTCAGCGCCGCATGCGCCGCCACCACGCCGAAATAGCCGATCTCCGACGGATGCTGCGCGATCGCCATGTCAACGAGGCCGCTCTTGAGCTGCGCCACGATCGACTTCGGCGCGTCGAACGCGGCGACTTTTATCTTGCCCGCCTTGCCCGACTGCTTCACGCCGTTGGCGGCGCCCAGCGCCGAGAACAGGTTGGCGCCGAACACGCCGGCGAGGTCCGGGTTGCGCGCCAGCACCGATTGCAGCTGGCTCGATGCCTTGTTGGCGTCGTCGTCGTTGAACTGCGTCTCCAGCACCGTGATGCCCGGATGCTGCTTCATCTCGTCCTTGAAACCCTCCTCGCGCTGGTCGGTGGTCGAGACGCCGGGCTTCACGTTGGAGACATAGACCTTGCCCTTGTCGCCGATCGCCTTCGCCAGAGCGCGCGCGGCGATCTGGCCGCCGAGGATGTTGTCGGAGGCGACGTAGCTCAGCGGGAAGTCGGCGTCGCCGCTGCCGGTCTGGTATTTTCCGGTGCCGATGAAGGTATCGACGGTGATCACTTTTATGCCGGCATCGACCGCCTTCTTGAGCGGCTGGATGAGCTGCACCTTGTCGGTCGGCGCGATCAGGATGGCGTCGGGATGGCGCGCGATCACCGCATCCAGCACCGGCACCTGCACCACCGGGTTGAAGTCCGGCGCGCCCTGGAACACCAGTGTGTCGCCGAGCGCGGCGGCCGCCGCCAGCGCGCCCTTGTGCATGGTGATGTAGAACGCGTCCGTGGTCAGGCCGGGGATCAGTGCGATCGTCAGCTTCTTGTCGGCCGCCTGCGCGGTCCCGGCCGCCAGGCCGGCGACCGCCACCGCCGCCAGCGCGGCCCAAAGAACTCCGTCTTTTCATAGGTTTTCCTCCCGTCTGTTCGTCGTTGCAGCGGCGTCGAAGCGCGTCAGCGCGTGGCTGAGCGGCGCCAGCGCCGAGTAGGCGCCGCGGTAGATTTCCCCGAACAGCGTCGCGTAGCAAGCCACCCATTCCCGCTCCGGCGCGATCGTCCGCCGCGGTTGCGCGATGGCCGCCAGCGCGGACGCCAGATCCGGCCACAACCCGCAGGCGATGCCGCCGAGCAGCGCGGCGCCGAGCGCCGTCGCCTCCGGCGCCTCGATCACGGTCAGCGGACGCGCATAGGCCGCCGCCTTGATGCGCAGCAGCAATTCGTTGCGCGCGCCGCCGCCGATCACGCGGATTTCCTCCGGCGGCCCGGCGCCCGGCAGGGCCGACATGGCATCGACCGAAAACCGCGCCTCCATCGCCAGCCCCTCCAGCAGCGCGCGGAACAGCGCGCCGGGGTCGGTCGCCGCGGTGAGGCCGAGGAACGCGCCGCGCGCGCCGAGATCGACCACCGGCGCCGTGGCATAGGCGAGGTGCGGCAGAAACAGCGTGCCGCGGCTGCCGATCGGCGTCGCCTCGGCGTGCGCGATCAGCGCGGCGCGCGGCCGGTCGCCGAGCAGGCCGCACAACCACTCGATGGCGCCGCCGGCACGGTTGATGCTGGCGCCGAGATAGGCGAACGGCCGGTCGAGCGCGACGATGCCTTGCGTGAAGCCGAGCGGACGCGCCGCCTCGGTCAGCACCGGATGCGCGACGGTGCGCAGCAGCGCCTCGGCGGTGCCGATGCTGTCGAGCAGCACGCCCGGCCGCGCGGCGCCGGCGGCGAACCCGCCGACCACATGGTCGTGCCCGCCCACGCCCACCACCGGCCGCCCGCGCAGGCCGGTCGCCGCCAGCACGTCCGCCCGCACCGGCCCGAGGCGGGTGCCGCTCGGCCGCAGCGGCGCCAGCAGCGCGGGGTCGATGCCGGTGCGCGCCGCCAGTTCCTGCGACCAGGTGCCGGACGCGATGTCGAGCAGCAGCGTGCGCGAGGCCAGGCTGCGGTCGGTCGCCGCCGTGCCGCTCAGGCGGAAGGCGACATAATCGGCCAGGTTGAGCATGCGCCGCGCCCGCGCGAATCCGGCCGGATCGGTGCGGCGCTGCCACAGCAGCTTGCACAGCGTCAGCGTCGGATCGACCGGCATGCCGGTGACGGCGAACAGGCGCGCGGCGCCGACCTGCTCGGCGAGGGTCGCCGCATCCGGCTCGGTGCGCCGGTCGAACCAGGCGATGCTGCGGCCGAGCGGCCGGTCCGCTTCGTCCAGCAGCACGCAGGTCTCGCCGAAACTGGCGCAGGCGATGCCGGCGATTTCGGTGTCCGGCGCCGCTCCCGCCACCTCGGCGAGCACCGCCAGCACGGCCTGCCACAGGGCCTCCGGGTCGTGCTCGGCCTGGCCGGGCGCGACGGCGATGGTGGGCGTCGGCCGGCTGGCGAGCGCCTGCGTGCGTCCGTGCGCATCGACCAGCAGCGCGCGGACGTGCTGCGTGCCGCAGTCCAGCCCGATCAGCCCGGACCGCATCCGCTCCCTCCCTCGCGCGCCAAGCCGAAGTTAGCGGAAGCGACGGCGGCGGCAAGCCGCGCTAGGGTGGGGCGGCAGCAACAGGGGACCAGCGATGCTCGACCATGTCAGCTATGCGGTGCGCAATTTCGCGCGCAGCCGCACATTCTACACCGCGGCGCTGGCGCCGCTCGGCATCGCCGTCGTCGTGGAGGGCAAGGACTGGGCGATGATGGGCCGCGACGGCCGGCCGCAATTCTGGTTCGGCATCGCCGGCAAGCCGGTGAACTACCTCCACCTCGCCTTCGCGGCGCGCAGCCGGGGCGAGGTGGAGGCGTTCTACACCGCGGCGCTGGCGGCCGGCGGGGCCGACAACGGCGCGCCCGGCCTGCGCCCGCACTACTCGCCGGACTATTATGGCGCCTTCGTGTTCGATCCCGACGGGTTGAACATCGAGGCGGTGACGCACGCGCCGGCGTGAGCGGCGCGGCTCAGTGGCAATGCCAGTACCAGCAATGGCCGCCATGGCCGTCTTCGATGATGCAGCCTGACAATGCGCCGCTCAGCATCAGCAGTCCGAGCACGACGGCAAGGTGACGGAGCGGACGAAGCATCTGGGGTTCCTTTCGTGGATCGATGAACGCCGAGAACGCATCAGTGACGCATGTGTTGCCCGGCAAAGGGTCAACATGACGGTTCCTCGGTGACGCGACCGCAGCGGAGTGTCACCAAACGTAAGCGGCGGTTCAGCGGGGGACCAGGATGTAGCGGATGGTGATGTCGAGGTCGGCCACCGGTTCCGGCGTGCTCGGCGGGAACGGCGGCAGGGTGGCGTCGCGGAACGTCGCCTGCGCGCCCAGGTCCAGCCACTGCGAGCCGGAACTGTTTTCCAGCTCCACCAGTTGCACATGGCCGTAGCGATCGACGCGGACATGGATGGAGACGCGGCCATCCTCGCCGCGCCGCGCCGCCTCCTCGGGATAGAAGCCGTGCTGCAGCCACCATTCGTGCAGCAGTTCCTCCCAGTCTTTGCCGACCTGTGCGCCGTGGACGACGATGTCGCCGGACTCGGCATTGGTGTCGCGCGGCGGTGCGCCGACCGAGTCGCGGGTGGCCCGGCCGAGGGCCAGGTCGATCGCGCCGGTGCCGCGCTGCGCCTGGCGGGAGGGCGACGGGGCGGCGCCGGCGCCGAGGCTGGTGTTGATCGGCAGCGGGAAGGCCGGGCGGCGGCGCGGGGTGGGCGGCCGCGCTGGCTGCGGCGCCGGCGTCTGGACCAGCGGCGGCGCGAATTCCGGCGGCGCGAGCGACAGCCGCACCTGCGGCGTCTCGGCCGGCGCGGGTTTCGGCGGGGCCGGCGGGGCGGGCAGCGGCACCGCCGGCGGCAGGTTTTCGGATGATGCGGGCGCCGCGGCGGACGGCGGCAGCGCGGCCGGCGGCGGCCTGGCGAGCGCAGGCGGCGCCGGCGGCGGCGGCGAGGCGGCGACGGGCGCCGCGGGCGTCGGCAGCATCAGCGGCAGCGGCGGCGCGGCGGTGCGCGGCAACGGCGGCGCGGGCGGCGGCGGTGCCGCGGGCAGCGGCAGGCTCGGCGGCAGCGCGCTGGGCGGTGCCGGGAGCGGCGGCGCCGCCTGCGGCAGGGTCGGCGCCAGGGCGCGCGGCATGGCGGCCGGCGGCGGCGGGGCGGCCAGCGGCGGCATCGGCGTGGGCGGCGTGGGCGTGGGCGGCGGCGGCACCACTTGCGCCGGCGGAGTCGGGGCCGGCGCCGGCGGCAGCGCCGGGGCCGGCAGCTCGGAGGGCTTGCTTTCCTCGGGCTTGCCGAGGCTCGTGCCCGGCGGCTGGAACAGCACCTCGAACGACGGCGCCACCGCCGCCTCGCGCAGCCGCCGATGCACGAACAGCAGCGCGCACAGCAGTGCCACGTGCAGCAGCAGCGACAGCAGCAGCATCCAGTTGCGCAGCCGCCGCCCACCCCGCCCGCGCGCCGGCGACGCCGGTCCGGCCGCGCGCAACGGCGGCGGGACGGCGGCGGGCAGCGCGGCAAGGGGGGTGTCCGGCGGCGTCATCGACGGCACGGTCGCTTTCTCGGCACGTCCCGGCATGCCGCGTCGCCGCGTGCAGCGTCAAGATTGACGTGCCGCGGGCCGCGTGAAACGCTCGCCGGACGCCGAAGACCGCCAATGTTGAGGACGCTGAAGATGCAGGCGAACGCGACGCTTTCCGACACTCTGGCACGCTTCGCCCTCGATCTCCGGTGGGAGGCGATTCCGGAGCCGGTGCGGCGGCGCGCAAAACACCTGATGCTGGACGCGATCGGCATCGCCTACGCCGCGGCGGCCTTCCCCTTCGCCGAGGCCGCACGCGCGGCATTGGCGGAATTCGGCGCCGGCGCCTCGCCGGTGATCGGCCAGGGCCGCAGCCTCGGGCTGCGCGACGCCATGCTGCTGAACGGCGTGCTGATCCACGGCCTCGACTACGACGACACGCATTCCAGCGGCATCGTTCACGCCACCGCGAGTACGCTCCCCTGCGTGCTCGGCCTCGCCGACCAGCGCCGCAGCGACGGACGGGCGCTGCTCGCCGCCTATGTCGCCGGCATGGAGGTGACGACACGGCTCGGCGCGGTGGCGAAAGGCGGGTTCCACCAGGTCGGCTTCCACCCGACCGGGCTGATCGGCACCTTCGGCTGCACGCTCGCCGCCGCGCGGCTGCTCGGGCTGGACGCCGAGCGCGCGGCGATGGCGCAGGGGATCGCGCTGTCGATGGCCAGCGGCAGCCTGGAATTCCTGCAGGACGGCGCCTGGACGAAACGCCTGCATCCCGGCTGGGCGGCGGTGGGCGGCACGACCGCGGCGATGCTCGCCAAGCACGGCTATGTCGGCCCGCGCGCGACGTACGAGGGACGGTTCGGCCTCTATGCCAGCCATCTCGGTGCCGAGGCGGGCCGCGCCGACCTCGTACTGGCGACCGAGGGTCTTGGCGAACACTGGGAGATCGAGCAGGTCGCGCTGAAGCCGATTCCGGCGTGCCATTTCGTCCACGGCGCGGCGGACGCGGCGATGGCGCTGAAACGCGCGCACGCGCCCGACCCGCATGCGATCCGCAGCATCCGCGCGCTGGTGCCGGCCGACGTGGTGACGACGGTGTGCGAACCGATTGCCACGAAACGCGCGCCGCAGAACAGCTATGACGCGCAGTTCTCGATCCCGTACGCGGTGGCGATCGGGCTGCTGCGCGGGCGCTTTACGCTCGACGAACTGGACGATGCGGCGCTGTCCGATCCGGCGGTGCTGGCGCTCGCGGCGCGCGTGGACTACGCGGCCGATCCCGCCACCACGTTCCCGCGCCACTACACCGGCGAGGTGATCGTGGAGATGAACGACGGCACCGTGCTGCGGCATCGCGAGGCGGTCAATCGCGGCTGCGCCGACCGGCCGCTGTCCGACGCCGACATCGCGGAGAAATTTTTCGCCAACGCGACCCGTGCGCTCAGCCGCGACCATGCGCTGCGCGTGCAGGATGCGGTGCTCGGGATGGACCGTGCCGGTGCCGACACGGCTTCCCTCGCCGACATCCTTGCCGCCGCCCCGCGCCGCGCCGCGGCGTGACGCCGACCTGACCGCACCAGGCGGCCCGCAGAAACGGCGCGCGAGATCGGCTCTTGCCGGGCCGCGGCGAGAATTGCATGATAATTCGTCAGGAAGGCGCCCCATTCCAGGCGGCGCCAGGGGAGGTAAAGGATGTCCAAGTTCGCAACCGCGTTGCTCGCGGCCGTCGCCGGCGCCGCGTTCCTGGTCTCGGCCGCCGCCCAGGCCGCCGGCCCGCAGGTCGTCAGCGGGCCGGGCGTCGATCCGCAATGCTTCCTCCCGGCCAGCAAACAGACGAAATTCTTCCAGTGGCCGGCCAAGAAGGGTCCGTTCCGCATCGCGCTGGCGAACGGCTTCGTCGGCAACACCTGGCGCATCCAGATGATCAAGACCGCCAAGGCCTATGCCGAACTGCCGGAGGTCAAGAAGGACCTCAAGGAATTCAAGATCATCTCCACCGGCACCGACGCCGCCGCACAGCTCGGCGCGATCGAGGACTTCATCAATCAGGGCTTCGACGCCATCGTCACCATCGCGGTCAGCCCGACCGGCTTCGATCGGGTGATCCGGCTCGCCAACCACAAGGGCGTCGTGGTGGTCCCGTTCGACAACATCCTCGACACCGACCAGGTCATGGAGGTCGGCGAGGACCAGTTCAAGATGGGCGTGATGTCGGGTGAATGGATCGAGAAATATGTCGGCCACAAGGGCAAGCTGCTGGAGGTGCGCGGCCTGCCCGGCAACTCGGTCGATCGCGACCGGCATGACGGGTTCCGCTCGATCGTGGACAAGCCGCCGAACCACTTCGAGATCGTCGAAGTGGTCGGCAACTGGGCGACCGGCGACAGCCAGAAAGTCACCGCCGACGCGCTCGCCGTGCACGGGCATTTCGACGGCGTGTTCTCGCAGGCCGGCGAGGACGGCACCATCCAGGCGATGATGGACGTGCATCATCCGTTCGTGCCGGTCGCCGGCGAAGCCGAGAACGCGTTTCGCAAGCAGATCGCCGACCACTGGAAGGAAGGGCTGAAGGGCATGTCGTATGGCGAGTCGCCTGCCCTCGTCGCGATCGCGATGAAGGCGGCGGTCTCGGCGCTGGAAGGCAACGTGATGCCGCAGAAGATTTTCATCCCGATCCCGTATGCGGACTTCACGAACCTCAAGGCGGGTGTGAACTATTTCCCCGAGCTCAAGGAACAGTTCTTCGCCGCCAATTCCTTCCCGCCCTGCGGCATCGACTTCACCGCGCCGCAGATCATGGCGCAGACCCAAGCCAACAAGTGAGGCGTGCGGCGGGAGGGTGCGGCGACGTGCCCTCCCCTGCGCGACGAATGGCAACGTGATGAACGACCCGCACGCGCCGTTCCTGTCGCTGGCCGGCGTGAGCAAGCGGTACGGCGGCGTGCGGGCGCTCGCCGAAGTCGATTTCTCCTGCCGGAACGGCTCGATCCACGCCGTGCTCGGCGAGAACGGCGCCGGCAAATCGACGCTGATAAAAATCGTCGCCGGCGTGGTGCAGCCGGATGAAGGCACGATCGCGCTGGACGGCCGCAAGGTCACGTTCCCGACCCCGCAGGCGGCGAACGCGGCCGGCATCGTCTGCATCTTCCAGGAACTCTCGCTGATGCCGGATTTGTCGGTCGCCGACAATATCGGCATCACCACGCCGCCGCGCCGCTTCGGCCTGATCGACCGGCGCGCGCAGCGCCGGCGCGCCGAGGCATTGCTGGCGCGCGTCGGCTGCGAAGACATCAACCCGCTGATCCAGGTCAAGCACCTGCCGCTGTCGCGCCGGCAGATGGTGGAGATCGCAAAAGCGCTCGGCCGCGACCCGAAACTGCTGATCCTCGACGAAGCCACCTCCGCGCTCACCGCCGCCGACGTGGACAAGGTGTACGCCATCCTGCACGGCTTGCGCGACGCGGGACTGAGCCTGCTCTACATCTCGCACCGCATGCACGAGATCGACGAATTGGCCGACACCTGCTCGGTGTTCCGCAACGGCCAGCACATCGACACGTTCGCGAAGGGCGCGCGCAGCGAAGAGCAGATCGTGCAGATGATGATCGGGCGGGAATGGCACAGCGTCTATCCGCCGAAGCCGGTCCACGACGCACCGCCCGAGCCGGCGCTGGCGCTGCACGACATCGGCTGGGAGGACCGGTTGTCCGGCATTTCCTTTACCGTCGGCCGCGGCGAGATCGTCGGCCTGGGCGGGCTGGACGGGCAGGGGCAGCGCGAGTTGCTGCTGGCGCTGTTCGGCGTGCTGCGCGGGGTTGACGGCGAGACCACGGTGAACGGCGAACGCCGCCGCATCCGCAGCCCGGCGGAGGCGAAAGGGCGTGCGGTCGGCATGGCGCTGATTCCCGAAGACCGGAAAACCGAGGGGCTGATGCTGCCGATGAGCGTGCGCGACAACATCTCGATCGCGGCGCTGGGGTCGATGACGCGCGGGCTGGTCGTCGATCGCGCGCTGGAGGCGGCGAAGATCGACGAGGTCGCCGCGCGGCTGAAGATCAAGTTCGGCGAACTCGGCGATGCGGTGGCGACGCTGTCGGGCGGCAACCAGCAGAAGGTGGTGATCGCCAAATGGCTGCTGACCGGCGCGCGCATCGTGTTGCTGAACGACCCGACGCGCGGCATCGATGTCGGCACCAAGCAGGAACTGTATCAGCTGCTGCGCGACTTGGCGGATGCCGGCACGGCGATCCTGCTCTACTCGACCGACTATGACGAGCTGATCGGCTGCTGCGACCGCGTGCTGATCCTGTACGACGGGCGCATCGTGCGCGAACTGCAAGGCACCGACATCACCGAGGCCAACATCGTCGCGAGTTCGCTGAACCTGTCGCTGGATCGGGCGGAGGCGCGGGCGTGAGGTTCACACTCGCGAACGTTTTCTCCCTCTCCGCTTTTGGGGCGGAGAGGGAGAAGGCATGTCGTCCATGACCAACCTGCGCCTCCGCTTCTCGCAGAGCGTCGGACTGTGGCTCGGCGTGCTGCTGTTCGCCGTCCTCTACACGCTGTACAGCACGCTGCACCCAAAGGGCTGGTCGGTCGATCTGCTGGTGCAAAACTCCAACGAGTCCTTTGCGCTCATCATGGTGTCGATGGCGCAGACCGTGCCGGTGATCACCGGCGGCATCGACCTTTCGGTCGGGCCGATGATGACGCTGGTGAACTGCCTCGCCTCGGTGCTGGTCTCCGGTTCGCCGACGGCGATCGTGCTCGGCATCGTCGCCTGCCTCGCCGCCGGCGCGCTCGCCGGCTTCGTCAACGGCTGCATCGTGGTGTACGGCCGCATCCAGCCGATCATCGTGACGCTGGCGACCGGCGCGATCTTTCTCGGCATCTCGCTGTTCCTGCGCCCCACGCCCGGCGGCAAGGTGGACGACAACCTCTGCTGGGTCGCCACCAACGCGCTGGTCGAGATGGACACCACCTACCACTGGTTCCCGCACGGCGCGCCGGGCTGGTTCACGCAGGGCGTCGGAAAACTGCCGGTGCCGATCCTCCTGATCGTGCTGATCGTCGTGCTGGTGTGGCTGCCGTTCCGCAACACCGTCACCGGCCGCGGCTGCTACGCCATCGGCTCGGCGGAAGGGGCCGCCTACATGTCGGGCCTGCGCATCGGGCGCAGCAAGATCGCGGCCTATACGCTCGGCGGATTGTTCGCGGCGTTCGGCGGGCTCTACCTCGCGCTGCAGACCGGCACCGGCAACGCCGACATCGCGCAGGCCGGCGGCTATACGCTGAATTCCATCGCCGCGGTGGTGGTCGGCGGCACCTCGCTGTACGGCGGCAGCGGCGGCGCGGTCGGCTCGCTGTTCGGCGCGCTGGTGCTGCGCGCGATCTCCTTCTGCTTCCGCGTGTTCGGCAGCAGCGGTCCGCTGGGCTTCCTCGCCAACCCGCTGCTGCAGCCGATTTTCGAGGGCGTGATCCTGCTGCTGGCGGTCTCGCTCGGCGCGGCGCGGGTGTTCCGCGTGAAAAACCGCTTGTCGCTGTTCTCGTGAGCACCGTGCTGAAATCCATCGACCGGCCGACGCTGATCGCCAGCAGTTTCATCGTTATCATCCTGCTCGCCGGCACGGTGTATACCATCGTCACGCAAGGCACCGCGACGTTCATCGAGCCGGCCTATCTGCTGCAGCAACTGAAGATCGCGGCCTTCCTCGGCATCGTCGCCGCGGGCATGATGATGGTGATCCTGCTCGGCCATATCGACCTGTCCGTCGCCTGGACGATCGCGGCGAGTGCGATGCTGGCGACCGCGACCGGGGGGGCGTGGGCGATCCCGATCGGGCTCGGCGTCGGGCTGGCGGTCGGCCTGGTCAACGGCATCGGGGTGGCGTTTTTGCGCGTGCCGGCGATGATTTTCACGCTCGGCGTCAACGCGGTGCTGCGCGGGCTGATGGTGATGCTGACCGGCGGCTTCGCGCCGCAGAGCGACGCCACGCCGCTGATGATCTGGATCGCCACCGGCCGGCCGCTCGGCGTTGCCAATTCGGTGCTGGTGTGGCTGCTGATCTCGGCGGCGCTGGTGTTCATGCTGACGCGCACGCCGTTCGGCCGCTACATCTACGCCACCGGCAACCGCGAGGCGGCGGCCTATCTTTCGGGCATCAACACGCGGCTGGTGCTGATCGGCAGTTTCGTCATCTGCTCGATGTGTGCGGCGCTGTCGGGGCTGCTGATCGCCGGGTATTCGTCGAAAGCGTTCCAGGCGATGGGCGACGCCTATCTGCTGCCGGCGATCGCGGCGGTGGTAGTGGGCGGCACCAACATCCTCGGCGGCCAGGGGCGCTACATGGGCACGGTCGTCGGCACCGTGCTGATCGTGCTGCTGCAGAGCGTGCTGAGTGTCGCCCAGATGCCGGAGGCCGGGCGGCAGGTGATCTACGGCGTCGTCATCATCGTCATGCTGCTGGTGTACGGGCGCAGCAGCGCGGTGCGGGCGTAGCGCGTAAGCACAGCGACGATCGGCGAGGCATCGAGATCGAGGATCGATACCGCTCGTCGTCGCGCATGCGGCGAACGAAGTCCGCGGTTCGAGCACCCTGGACAGAGCCGCAGGAACTTCGCCACACTTGCCCAATGACCGACACGCCGCCCTCCCCGCCCCGCCTGACCCGCGAATGGCTGCTGGGCGGCGGGCTGGCGGACGCCATCGCGCGCGCCTCGCCGTCCATGCGCGTGCTGACCGATGCCGAGCGCCATGCCTCGCTGCACGCCGCGCTCGCCGCACGGCCGGAGCACGGCAATGGCGTCTGGCTGTTCGCCTACGGCTCGCTGCTCTGGAACCCCACCATCCGCCTGACCGCGCAGCGCCCGGCGACCGTGCAGGGCTGGCATCGCGCCTTCTGCCTTGCCACCCGCGCCGGCCGCGGCACGCCGGACAAGCCGGGCCTGCTGCTCGGCCTGCGCCCCGGCGGCGCGTGCGCCGGCGCGGTGCTGCGGGTGCCGGAAGACGGGCTGGAACACGAACTCGACGTGCTGTGGCGGCGCGAGATGGTCACCGGCTCCTATACGCCGCGCTGGCTCGCCGCCGACGATGCGGCGGGGCGCAGGCTGGGCACCGCGCTCGCCTTCACCATCGAGGACACCAGCCACTCCTATGCCGGCGACCTGCCGGAAGTGGAGATCGTCGAGCGGCTGGCCACCGCCGGCGGCGAGCTTGGCACCTGCGCGGACTATCTGTTCCGCACCTGCGAGGGGCTGCGCCGCATCGGCGTCAGCGATCCGGCCCTGGAACGGACCGCCGCCCTGGTCCAGGTGCGGCTGGCCGCGCGCACCGCCGCTCAGGCGGCGCCGGCGACATAGGCGCGCAGGCTGTCCACCTCGTGCTCCTGCTGCATGATGCGCGCCTTCACGATGTCGCCGATGCTGACGATGCCGAGCAGCGCGCCGTGCTCGACCACCGGCAGGTGGCGGAAGCGGCCGGCGGTCATCAGCGTCATCGCCTGCTCGATCGTGGTCGCGGGCGAGGCGGTGCGCAGCGCCCGCGTCATCAGCTGCCCCGCGGTCATCTCCAGCGCTTTCGCGCCGTTGGCGGCCAGCGCGTGGATGATGTCGCGCTCGCTGACGATGCCGAGCAGGTGTTCCGCTTCGTCCTGCACCACCGCGGCGCCGATGCGCCGGCCGGACAGCAGGCGCGCCACCTCGGCGACGCTGAGCTCGGGACGTACCGAGGCGACATCATAGCCCTTGTGCTTGAGAATGGCGGCGATCGTCATGGCGGTTCTCCCGTTCCGGCGGGCGGCCGTTTTCGTGTCGGGCGTACCGAGCCGCCCGCGCTTTTGCCGGTGCGGCCGGCCGGCGCCGGGGCAACGCACTCCTCGCCCGGCGGACGGTCGGTCAATGAGAACCAGCTTGCGCCGGCGCGCCGGGGCGCGTCCAGCCAACTCGCGAAGCCGTGATCGGCGCGCGCAGGTAATTACGCAGTATCACGCAAATCGCGTGCCGGGGGAAGCCAGTAACGCAGCAGCGGTGCGATGAAGATTTCCAGGCGCCGGGCGCGTCCGGCGCCCTCGCCGCAGACCAGCACGGCATCGCCGCCGGTCCAATGCAGTCCCCGCTCCGGGGCGTGCCAGCCGGCGGCGCGGCGCGGGTCGGCGGGGCCGATCTCGGCGCCGTCGAGCAGCAGCCGCGTGACCGCGACCCCCAGCCGGCGCGGGTCGTCACTGTCGGCCATGATCTCGGCCGGGACCGCAATGCGGCTGTGCAGGGCGATGCGGGCGATGCCGGCGGGCAGGCTGGCGCGCCACACCGGGCCGTCGCGCGCCAGCGTCACGGCGGCGGCGGCGTGCAGGGTCAGGGCCGGATTGTCGCTCCAGCGATGGCCGAGGGCGGCAGCGCGGGCGAGCAGGGCGCGGCGCACCGGCGCCTGCGCGGCGCGGCTGAGCAGCAGTTTCGTGCAGCCGTCCCGCGCCCAGCTACGCGGGCGACGCGGCGCGCCGGGGCTGTCGAAGCCGCGCCGGTTGCCGGTGTCGAGGTAGCTTTCCGCCGGCAATCCCTCGGCCAGCAGGATGTCGTGGCTGGCCAGTTCGACATGCCAGTAGTCGATGCGCGGCATTCTCAGGCGCGTGATGGTGGCGCCGTTGACCAGGTCGCGCGCCGGGATCAGCGCGCCGCCGGCGAACACGCCATGATCGGGCGAGAGCAGCAGGTCGCGCGACGGCCGGCCGGCGGCGAAGGCGTGGGCGGCGATGCGCACTGGCCAGGCGCGCGGCCCGGCCCGGGCGATGCGCTGCCGCCCGACCCAGCGCACGGTGGCGACGCCCTGAAGCAGCGTCCGCACGCGCACGCCGCGGCGCAGCCGCTCCACCGCCATCTCGCCGGACGCGGTCGCGATGCGCGTGCCGGCGGCGAAGCAGGCCAGCTCCGACTGGCCGGCGACCGTGTAGCTGATCGGGTACGACCGGCCCGGCGCGAACGGCACATCGAAGAACGCGTAGAACGTGGCGAAATCGGTGGTGGTGAACAGCACGCCGTCGGCAAGGTCGGAATAGGCGCGCAGCGTCAGCGTCTGCCCGTCGATCACCGCGGTGGCGAGGTCGCCCACCTTGGTCAACACGCCGGTCAGCGTGGCGGTGCCCAGGCCGGGCGAGCCGCCGGTGTATTCGCCGAGGTCGTCGATGCCGCCGCTGGCCCAGTCGCCGGACGGGAACGCGGTGTCGGAAAACGTCTCGCTCGCCACGCCAGACCGCCTCGCCCTGCGCGGGCGCAGGCTGGCACGGCGGGATGAAGGCGGAGTAAACGATCAGCGGCCGGAGAATTTCGCCGCCCGCTTCTCGACGAACGCGGCGACACCTTCGCGGTGGTCTTCGGTCGCGGCACAGGCCGCCATCGCTTCCGCCTCGCGGTGCGACTGCTCGTCCCAGCTCGCATCCCAGGATGTGCGGATCAGCCGCTTTGCCGCGCCGAGCGCGAAGGTCGGGCCATCGGCGAGATCGGACGCGAGACGCCGCGCAGCGGCGTCGAGCCCGGCGCGCGGCACCACGCGGTTGACCAGGCCGAGCACCTTCGCCTCGGCTGCCGGGAAACGCTCGCCGAGCAGCGCGATCTCCAGCGCGCGCCGCTCGCCGACGATGCGCGGCAGCAGATAGGTGGCGCAGCCGTCGCCGGGCAGGCCGATATGGCGATAGGCGAGCGTGAAGAACGCATCGTCCGACACCACGGCGAGATCGGCCGCCATCAGCAGGCTCATGCCGAAGCCCGCCACGCCGCCCTGTGCGGCCACCACCACCGGCTTGGGCATGCGGCGGATCTGATAGAGGATCTGATGGATCGCGATCACGCGCGGCTCGAACAGCGCGGCATAGGCCGCCTGGTTTTTCGCCAGCGCCGCGCCGAAGGATTTCACGTCGCCGCCGGCCATGAACGTCTCGCCCTCGGCGCGGATCAGCACCGCGCGCACCTCATCGTCGGTCTCGCAGGCGCGCGTGCTGTCGATGAGCAGCTGCTTCATCTCGTCGGACAGCGCGTTGCGCGATTCCGGGCGGTTGATGGTCAGGATTGCGAGCGGCCCCTCGCGCGCGACCAGCAGATGCGGCGCGGCTTCGGTCATCGCGGCGCCTTTCGCAGCTGGAACAGCGCCTGCTCGCCGAACAGATTGGCCAGGCCGACGAAGCGCCGCCACGGCGCGCGCTGCCCGGCGTCATCGACCGCCAGCCAGCGTTCGACGGCGTAGCCTTCCTGCGCACAGAGGGCAAAAAAGTCGCGGATGGTGCAGGGATGGATGTTCGGCGTCTCGTGCCAGGCGCGGTCCCACACCGAGGTCATCGGCATCCGCCCCAGCCACAGCAACTGCCAGCGCACCAGCCAGTGGCCGAAATTGGGAAAACTGACGATCGCGCGCTCGCCGATGCGCAGCATCTGGCGCAGCACCTCGCGCGGCCGCCCCACCGCCTGCAACGTGCGCGACAGCACCACATAGTCGAAGGCGGCATCGGGATATTGCGCCAGGTCGGCGTCGGCGTCGCCGTGCATCACCGGCAGTCCGTGGGCGACCGAGCGCGTCACCTCCGCCATGTCGATCTCGATGCCGCGCGCATCGCAGCCGCGGGTGCGGAACAGGTGGCCGATCAGCGCGCCGTCGCCGCTGCCGATATCGAGCACGCGCGAGCCGGGCGCGATCATCTCCGCGATCAGCCGCAGATCGAGCCGCATGTTCTTTGCGACATAGCGCACCGGATCGACCGCGACGTTCATGCCGCCAGCCCCGCATGCTCGGCGCAGCCGGCGAGGAATCCCGCCAGCGTGCGATGGAAGTCCGGCTCGTCGAGCAGGAACGCATCGTGCCCCTTGTCGGATGCGATCTCGACAAAGCTCACGTTGGCGGCGGCGCGGTTGAGCGCGCGCGCGATGGTGCGGCTCTCCGTCGTCGGATACAGCCAGTCGCTGGAGAAGCTGATGACGCAGAACCGCGTGCGCGTGCCGCGGAACGCCGCCGACAGGTCGCCGCCATGATCGGCCGCGAGGTCGAAATAGTCGGTGGCGCGCGTGATGGTCAGGTAGCTCGCCGCATCGAAGCGACGAACAAAGCTGCTGCCCTGGTGGCGCAGGTAGCTCTCCACCTCGAAGGTGTCGTCGAACAGCCCGGCCTGCTGCGCGCCGCGCAGCCTGCGGCCGAATTTGCGCGTCAGCGCCTGCTCGGAGAGATAGGTGATGTGCGCGATCATGCGCGCCACCGCCAGCCCGCGCGCCGGCACCCGGCCGTGCGCCCAGTAATTGCCGCCGAGCCAGTCGGGATCGGCAAAGATCGCCTGCCGCCCGACCTCGTTGAAGGCGATGTTCTGCGCCGAATGATTGGCCGCCGTCGCGATCGGGATGGCCGCGAACACGCTCCCGGGATAGGTTGCCGACCATTCCAGCACCTGCATCCCGCCCATCGATCCGCCGATCACCGCGAACAGCCGCGCGATGCCGAGATGGTCGGTCAGCCGCTTTTGCGCGCGCACCATGTCGCGGATGGTCAGCGGCGGGAAATCGGTGCCCCAGCGCGGCGGGTCCGCCGCATCGGTGTCGTCGCGCGGGCTGCTCGGCCCGGTCGATCCCATGCAGCCGCCGAGCACGTTGGCGCAGATCACGCAGAACCGCTCGGTGTCGATCGGCAGGCCCGGCCCGACCACCATGTCCCACCAGCCCGGCTTGCCGGTGAGCGGATGGGTTTCGGCAACATACTGGTCGCCGGTCAGCGCATGGCAGACCAGCACGGCGTTGGAACGTTCGGCATTCAGCCGGCCATAGGTGCGATAGGCGACGGTCAGCCGCCGCAGCGCCACCCCGCAATCCAGCGCCAGCCCGTCGTCGAAGGCGACGTGGGCATGCGCGATGTCGGGCAGTTCGGCCTGGTCCATGACGGCGCTGATATGCTCCCCCGCCCTGCACGCTGCAACGGCCGCGCCGGCAACCCGGACGCGCGCCGCTAGGCAGGCCGGGCGGCATCCGCTATTCCAGCCGGCTTCCGCAGCCCCGCGAGCCATGTCCAGCACCGCCCCGATCGCCGCCGACCCGCCAACGCCGAGCCTCGCCGACCTGCGCGCCGAACTCGACCGCGTGGACGACGCCATCCACGACCTGCTGATGCAGCGCGCCGAGCTGGTCGGGCAGGTGGCGCTGCTGGCGGCGCAGGGAAAAGTGGCGTTCCGGCCGGGCCGCGAGGCGGAGATCATCCGCCGCCTGCTCGCCCGCCACGAGGGCGCGCTGCCGCGCCGCGTGCTGCCGCGCATCTGGCGCGAGCTGTTCGCCGCCACCACCGCCATGCAGGGCGGCTTCGCGGTCGCGGTGTGCGAGCCGGCGCCGGAAGCGGGCTTCGTCGCCTGCGCGCGCGAGCAGTTCGGCGCGCTGACCAGGCTGCACGCCCATGGCAGCCCGGCCCGCACCATCGCCGAGCTCGGCGCCGGCACCGCGACGGTCGCCGTGCTGCCGCTGCCGCAGGAGGAGGAGCCGGCGGCGGCGGCCTGGTGGACCACGCTGCTGCACCAGGACGAGCCGCGCATCTATGTGGTCGCCCGCCTGCCGTTCTGGGCGCCGCGGCCGGAGGGCACGCCGCAGGCGCAGGCGCTGGTGCTCGCCGCCGCCCCGCCCGACGCCTCCAGCCGCGACCGCAGCCTGCTCGGCTTCGACCTGCCGCCGGCGATGAGCCGGGCGCGCCTCTCGTCCGCCTGCGCCGCCGCGGGCCTGGTGCCGGCGGCGATGATCCTGCGCCGCGACGCGGCGGCGCAGACGGCGCAGGGACTGATCGAGGTGGACGGCCACGTGGCCGAGGACGACCCGCGCCTCGCCGCGCTGGCGGAGACGGCGGTGCGCCCGCTGGTGCTCGGCGCCTACGCCGTTCCGGTGGAGGACGAGGCGCCATGACCGGCCCCCAACCCCGCCCGGAGGTGCTGCGCATCGCCGCCTATGTCGGCGGCGAGTTGAAGGTCGCGGGCGTCAACCGGGTGATAAAGCTGTCGTCCAACGAGGGCGCGTTCGGCGTGCCGCCCGGCGCCGCCGCCGCCTGCGCGCGCGTCGCGCAGGAGCTGCACCGCTACCCGGACGGCGGCTCGACGGAGCTGCGGCGGGCGATCGGCGCGCGGTTCGGCCTCGATCCCGAGCGCATCGTCTGCGGCACCGGCTCGGATGAGCTGATCCAGCATCTCTGCCACATTTTCGGCGGGCCGGGCAGCGAGATCATCATGTCGATGCACGGCTTCACCATGTACCAGATCGCCGGCACCTATGCCGGCAGCCGCGTGCTGAAGACGCCGGAGCGCAACCTGACCGCGGATGTCGATGCGATGCTGGCGGCGGTGTCGGCGGCGACGCGCGTGGTTTTCCTCGCCAACCCGAACAACCCCACCGGCAGCATGCTGCCGCGTGCCGAGGTCGAGCGGCTGCGGCGCGCGCTGCCGGCGGACGTGCTGCTGGTGCTCGATGCGGCGTATGCGGAATATGTCACGCGCGCCGACTACGAGCCGGGGATCGCGCTGGTCGATGCCGGCGACAACACGGTGATGCTGCGCACGTTCAGCAAGGTTTTCGGCCTCGGCGGCATGCGCGTCGGCTGGGCCTATGCGCCGCCGGGCGTGGTCGATGCGCTCAACCGCGTGCGCGGCGTGTTCAACGTCAACCTCGCCGCGCAGGCGGCGGCGGTGGCGGCCCTCGCCGAACCCGGCTGGGTGGAACGCTCGCGCGCGCACAACACGCAATGGCGCGCGCGGCTCGCCGGCGCGCTGACCGAGGCGGGCGTAAAAGTGTGGCCCAGCGAAGGCAACTTTCTGCTGGCGGATTTCGCCACGGCGGCGCGGGCGGAGGCGGCGGATGCGTGGCTGAAGGCGCGCGGCATCATCGTGCGCGGCATGGCCGCGTACGATCTGCCGCACTGCCTGCGCATCACCGTCGGCAGCGAGGAGGACTGCACGCTGGTCGCCGACGCGCTCGCCGCCTTCATGGCGGAATTTTCCGCGCATGGCTGAGCCGCTGTTCCGGCGGCTGGCGCTGCTCGGCACCGGGCTGATCGGCAGCTCGGTCGCGCGCGTCGCCCGCGAGCGCGGCGACATCGCCGGCGAAGTGATCGCGAACGCGCGCACGCCGGAAACGCTCGACCGCGTCGTGCGGCTCGGCATTGCCGACCGTGTGGAGCGCGACCCGGCGGCGGCGGTGGCGGGCGCGGATTGCGTGATGCTGTGCGCGCCGGTCGGCGCGTTCGCGGCGCTGGCCGAGGCGATCGCGCCGCATCTGGCACAAGGTGCGATCCTCACCGATGTCGGCTCGACCAAGCAGTCGGTGATCCGCGATGTCGGGCCGCTGGTGCCGGCCGGCGTGCATTTCGTCCCGGCGCATCCGCTGGCGGGCACGGAGTATTCCGGCCCGGACGCCGGTTTTTCGACGCTGTTCCAGGGCCGCTGGTGCCTGCTGACGCCGCCGCCCGGCACCGATGCCGATGCCGTGGACAAAGTTGCGGAGCTGTGGCGGCGCTGCGGGGCGATGGTGGAGACGATGGAGCCGGCGCACCACGACCGGGTGCTGGCGATCGTGAGCCATCTGCCGCATCTGCTCGCCTTCACCATCTGCGGCACCGCCGACGATCTGGAGGGCCAGAGCCGCCAGGAAGTGTTGCAGTTCGCCGCGACGGGTTTCCGCGATTTCACGCGCATTGCGGCGTCCGACCCGGTGATGTGGCGCGACGTGTTCCTGAACAACCGCGAGGCGCTGCTGGAGATGCTGGCGCGCTTCACGGAGGATGCGCAGGCGATGGCGCGCGCGGTGCGCTGGGGCGACGCGGCCTATATCGAGGACAAGATTCTCCGCGGGCGGCGCATCCGGCAGAGCCTGATCGAGCTGAAGCAGGCGTGAGTTCGAGGGTTCGGCCCGCCGTCGTCATTCCCCCGAAAGCGGGCATGACGAAGTCCCGGCCCAGTCGCGCGTCACTTCGTCGGCTTGGCGTCTTGCGCCGCCTTGCCGCCGGTGTGCCGCAAGCGGATCAGTCCAGCCTCCACGCGCGCGAATTCCACGCTCTTGCGGTCAAGCGCGTCGAGGTCGATCCCCAGCCGCGTCGCCGCCGCACGCACGACCGGCAGCGGCGGCGGGTCGGCCTTCGCCCAGTATGGGCGCAGCTCGCGCAGAAAAATGTTGGCCGTGACCGGACCGACGCCGTTGAACGCCAGCAGCCGCGCCTGCAGATCGTCCGCGTCGCGCGCCGCGTCGTGCAGACGCGCGACGTGGCCGCCATACTCGTCGAGCAGCATGCGGCAGTCGCGCAGCAGTTTTCGCGATTTGCTCTCGTCGTAGCGGACATAGCCGCCCTCGCGCATCACCGGGTTCACCAGAAAATCCCAGCCGGCATCGAGGATATGCTGCGGCGTGGTCAGCCCGTGGCGGACGAAGGACTCGAAGGTGTGGCGCGCGATGGTTTCGGAGATGCGCTGGCCGAACAGCAGGCTCGCGAGGAACCACAGGAACAGGTCACGCTCGCCGCCGCGCGCGAGGTCGAGGCCGAGTTCCTCGGAATAGAGCGGCGCCCGCTTCAGTTCCGCGAGGTTCGGCAAAGCGACACGGCGTTGGTCGTCCGTTTTCCTGCTCGTTCGGTGCCGAGGCGGCATACGGCGACCTCCGGTCTCGCGCGGCGCATCTGCATTCCACGCTCCGGCCGGCCGTGCAAATGCCGGATTGGTTACCCGCGCGGTTGCGGCGTGGCGTTCACCGGCGGCAACCGCGCCTTGGCGATCAGGCCGTCGTCGAGGGTGACGGTCATCCGCATCTTGGATTCGCTCCCGCTTCAACTCACCCCGCCTCGTCCGCGCACTCCAGCACCTGCCCGTCGAACCCCGGTTCCACGCCCGCCGGCAAATTCCGCCGCAGCCAGGCCCAGTCGAGGTCGGTGCCCATGTGCGTCAGCACCGTCCGCCGCGCCCGCACGCGCGCCGCCCAGTCGAGCACCCGGGCCAGCCAGGCGTGCGTGCGGTGCGGCGTGCGCTGGAAACAGCCGACCACCCAGGTGTCCACGCCCGCCAGCGCCGCGAACGCGGCCTCGTCCAGCGCCACCGCGTCGGTCGAATAGCCGAACCCGCCGATCCGCAGGCCGAGCGAGCGCGTCGTAAAATGGTCCTGGTCGAACAGCCGCACCCGCATCCCGGCCGCCAGCACCGTCTCGCCGGGCACCGCCGTTCGCGCCACCAGCACCGGGCGGAAAAACCCCGGCGGCGTCCACGGCAGGAACGCATAGTCGAAGCGCACCGCGAGATCGGCCAGCGTCGCCGCGGTCGCGATCGCCTCCAGCGGCCGGTCCACGAGGCGGTTGAGGACGCGCACGTCGTCCAGGCCGGCGATGTGGTCGGCGTGCGCGTGCGTGAACAGCACCGCATCGACGCGCCGCACCGCGCAGGCCAGCAACTGCGCCCGCATGTCCGGCGAGGTATCGACCAGCAGCGCGCCGCGGCCGCCCTCGACGAGGATGGAGGCGCGGGTGCGGCGGTTGCGCGGCTCGTCGGGGTCGCATTCGCCCCAGTCGCCGCGCCCGTCCGCCCCGCCGATCATCGGCACGCCGGCCGACCCGCCGGTGCCGAGCAGCGTCGCCCGGATCAAGCGTCCGCCTTGCGGAACAGGCGGCGGAAATTGCGCCGTGGTCAGCTCCGCCAGCGCCGCCGCCTCCATCCCGCGCACCTGCGCCAGCACCGCGGCGGTGTGCGCGACGAAGGCCGGCTCGTTGCGCTTGCCGCGCAACGGCACCGGGGCGAGATACGGCGCGTCGGTCTCCACCAGCAGCCGCTCGGCCGGAACGTCGCGGGCGATGTCCCTGATTTCCTGCGATTTCGGAAAGGTCAGGATGCCGGAAAAACTGACATAGCCGCCGAGCCGCACCCCCGCCTCGGCGAGACCGCGGCCGGAGCTGAAGCAATGCAGCAGCAGCGCGTAAGGCCCGCCGCTATCCCATTCGTCCTGCAGGATGGCGGCGATGTCGGCATCGGCGTCGCGGGCGTGGATGGCGAGCGGCAGGCCGGCCAGCCGCGCCGCGCGGATATGGGCGCGGAAATTCGCCTGCTGCACCTCGCGCGGCGCCTTGTCGTAGAAATAGTCCAGCCCGCTCTCGCCGATCCCGATGACTTTCGGATGCTCGGCCATGGCCGCCAGCGTCTCCGGCGCGGGGATCGGCGCCTCCGCCGCGTGATGCGGATGCACGCCCACCGTGCACCAGACATTGCTGTGGGATTCAGCAAGCTGAATTATTTCAGCAGATTGCTTTAATCGCGTGCCGATGGTGCACATCTCGCCCACGCCCGCCGCCGCCGCGCGCGCCAGCACGTCCGCCAGCTCGTCCGGGCGGAAATAGTCGAGGTGGCAGTGCGAATCGATCAGCATCCGACGGTTACGCCGCCGGTTCGACGTAGCGCGGGAACACGCCGGCCGGCGGCGGCAGCGCCCCGCCTTCCGCCAGCGGGTCGGCCAGCGCCGCCAGCGTGCGCGCCTCGGCCGGCACGCCGAGCTGGTCGAGCATCCTCGCCATGCTGCCCGGCATGAACGGCTGCAGCACCGTCGCGATCGCGCGCAGCGCATCCGCCAGCACGCGCAGCACCGCCGCCATCCGCGCCGGATCGGTCCGGTTCAGCGCCCACGGCGCCTGGTGGTCGATATAGGCGTTGGCGGCGCGGATCACTTTCCACGTCTCCTCCAGCGCCTCGTGGAACACCTGCCGCTCCATGCGCTCGCGCAGCAGCGCCGGCAGCGCGGCGGCGGCGTCCAGCAGCGCCGCATCCGCCTCGGTCGGCGGCGTGCGCGCCGGCAGCCGGCCGCCGCAGTTGCGCGCGATCAGCGTCAGCGTCCGCTGCGCCAGATTGCCGAGATCGTTGGCCAGCTCGACATTGATGCGCGAGACCAGCGCCGCGTGGCTCATGCTGCCGTCGGCGCCGAACGGTTTTTCGCGCATCAGGAAGTAGCGCACCTGATCCAGCCCGTAGGTGGCGACGAGCGCGCGCGGCTCGACGACGTTGCCGAGCGACTTGCTCATCTTCTCGCCCTCCACCGTCCACCAGCCGTTGGAGGACACCCGCTTCGGCGGCGCCACCCCCGCCGCCATCAGGAAGGCCGGCCAGTAGATGGCGTGGAAGCGCAGGATGTCCTTGCCGATCAGATGCACGTCGGCCGGCCAGAACCCGGCGCGCGGCGCCTGCTCGTCCGGCCAGCCGGTCGCGGTCAGGTAGTTGGTCAGCGCATCCAGCCAGACATACATCACGTGCGCCGGATCGCCCGGCACCGGGATGCCCCAGCGGAAAGTCGTGCGGCTGATCGACAGGTCGCGCAACCCGCCGCGCACGAAGCTCAAGACTTCATTGCGGCGCGACGCCGGCGCGATGAACTCGGGATGCGCCTCGTAATGCGCCAGCAGCCGGTCCTGCCACTGCGACAGGCGAAAAAAATAGCTCGGCTCGCGCACCCACTCCACCGGCGCGCCGCTCGGGGCGATGCGCGTGCCGTCCGGGCGCACGGAAAGTTCGTCCGCGTCGTAGAACGCCTCGTCGCGCACCGCGTACCAGCCCTCGTAGGCGCCGAGATAGATCTCTCCGCGCTGCTCCAGACGCCGCCACAGTTCCGTGCAGGCGCGCTTGTGCCGCGCCTCGGTGGTGCGGATGAAGTCGTCGTTGGACAGGCCCATCTTCGCGGCCATGTCGCGGAAATCCGCACTCACCCGGTCCACGAACGCCTGCGGATCGAGCCCCGCCTCGGCCGCCGCCTTCTCCACCTTCTGGCCGTGCTCGTCGGTGCCGGTGAGAAACAACACGTCGTAGCCGTCCAGCCGCTTGAAGCGGGCCAGCACGTCGGCCGCGATCGAGGTGTAGGCGTGCCCGATATGCGGCGCGCCGTTCACGTAGTAGATCGGCGTGGTCAGGTAGTATTTTGGTTTCATCGCTCTCTTACCGGCCGCCGAGCAGCGCGAACCCGGCCACCAGCGCCTGGCGCTGATCGAGGTGGAAGCGTTCGGTCTCGGCCTGCAACTCGGTCAGCCCCTGCCATACGTCGATCCAGGCGGCAAGGGGCCGGGCGCCGAGCAGCCGCGCCTGGTCCGGGTCCGCCCGCCCCCGCGCCGCCTCCCGCACCGCCGCCGCGAGGCTGGCGCGCAGCAGGTCCATGAACGTGCCGAACGCCTCCTCGTCGCGCCCGAGCGTGTCGGCGACCTCGTAGGCGCGCGCCTGCGGCAGCGACGGCAGCGCGTCCAGCACTTTGCCGACCAGGCCGGCCACCGACACGGCGCCGCCCTCGGCGAGTTGCAGCGCGCGGCCGATCGAGCCTTCCGCCAGGGCCGCCACCTGCAGCCGCTCGGCCTCGGCGACATCGGGCGCGTAGCGGGCGAGCAGCGTCGCCAGCGTCGCCTCCTCCAGCGGGGCGAGGCGCAGGCGGCGGGTGCGGCTGCGGATGGTCGGCAGCAGCCGCCCGGCGGCGTTGCACACCAGCAGCAGCAGCGCGCGCGGCGGCGGCTCCTCCAGCACTTTGAGCAGCGCGTTGGCGGCGTTGCGGTTGAGGTCGTCGGCGCCGTCGAGCACCACCACGCGCCAGCCGCCCTCGGCGGGCGTGAGGTGCAAAAAACCGGCGATGCGGCGCACGTCGTCCACCACGATCTCGCCGCGCAGGCGCTTTTTCTTCGGGTCCCATTCGCGCTCGATGGTGAGCAGGTCGGCATGCCCGCCGGCGGCGACGCGGCGGAAGGTCGGGTGGGTTTCCGGCAGTTCCAGCGTCGCGGCCGCGGTCGGGCCGGCGAGCAGGCGGCGGGCGAAGCGGAAGGCGAGCGTCGCCTTGCCCACGCCGGGCGGGCCGGTGAGCAGCCAGGCATGGTGCAGGCGGGCGGACTGCACGGCGTCGATCAGCGTGCGCTCCGCCGCTTCCTGGCCGAGCAGCAAGGGGTTGGCGCGCGGCGCCGGCGCGGTCATGGCGCGAGCCGTTCCTGCACGGCCGCAAATATGCGCGCGGCGACCGCGTCCACCGGCGCGTCGGCCGCGATCAGCACGCAGCGCGCCGGATCGGCGGCGGCGATGGCCAGGAACCCGTCGCGCACGCGGGCGAAAAATGCCTCGCCCAGACGTTCGTAGCGGTCGGCGGCGGTGCCGCGCGCGGCCAGCCTCGCGAGGCCGGCGGGCACGTCGAGGTCGAGCACCAGCGTCAGATCGGGCCGCAGCCCGAGCAGGTCGGTGAGCGTGGCGATGGTTTTGCGGTCGCCGCCCTGGGCGTAGCCCTGGTAGGCCATCGTGGAATTGGCAAAACGGTCGCACACGACGATGCCGCCGGCGTCCAGGGCCGGGCCGATGGTGCGCGCGACGTGTTCGGCGCGGGCGGCGAAATGCAGCAGCGTCTCGGCCGGCAGCGACCAGGCGATCTCGCCGGACAGCAGCAGTTCGCGCAGCCGTTCGGCGCCCGGCGCGCCGCCGGGTTCGCGCGTCAGCAGCACCTCGCGCCCGAGGCCGCGCAGATGCTCGGCGAGCAGCCGCGCCTGCGTCGATTTCCCGGCCCCCTCGCCGCCTTCCAGCGTGATGAACATGCGCAGGGTTGTAGGATGGCGGCGGAGGGCGGAGCAACGACGCGCCTGGACGCGCGACGCCGCCGGATCGGGTCGCGGGCCGCCGAGGAAACCTCCGGTCTCGTCACGATCAATGCGACGGTTGCCTCCCGTGTCCATACGCGATGCGATCGGGGCCGGCCGGTCGTTCGCCCCTTGAAAACCGGCACGGCCCGGCAGGCTTGCCCAGCCCGCGGGCGGCCGTGTTAGTGTGCCTGTCATGCAGCCCCCCGCTCCCCCCGCTCTGGCCGACCGCTTCGCCTGTCTGGTCGAGGGGCTGCGCCGCGCCATCGCCGCGCGCGGGGCCGGCGCCTGGCTCGCCGTGCCGCTGATGCTCCTGCTCTGGTCGCGGCTGCGCCGCATCGCGCTCCGCTTCGCCCGCCTCGCGGAAAAGCTCCGCGCCGGCACGCTACCGCCGCCGCGCCGCCGCCTCCGCTCTTCCCGTCCGGCCCGCCCCCCGGCGCTGCGGCTGCCGCGCGGCGTCGCCTGGCTGCTGCGCCGGCTGCCACAGGCCGCCGCCGCGGCCTCGCAGTTGCAGCACCTGCTCGCCGATCCGGCGATGGACGACCTGCTCGCCGCCGCGCCGCAGGCCGGGCGGCTGCTGCGCCCGCTCTGCCAAATGCTGGGGGTCTGCCCGCCGCCGGCCCGGAGCCTGTCCTCGGGCCGGAAGCAGGCCGGTCCCGTGGGCCCACCGCCGCCAGTCCGGCCGGCGGCCCCGTCCCGTCCCGCCGGCCGTTCCCGGCCACCGCCGCGCGCGCGGCCCCGCGCCGTCACGCCGCCGCCCGCCGCCCGCGCCCCGCCCGTTCCGGCGTGACCGCGCGAGGCCCCCGCACGGCCAAAATGTTCCGGCATAAAAACATGCGCGCCCGCGTCGCTTTCTCCGCGCCCTCGCCGCCCTCCAATGTGATGAACATGCGGCTTGCTGTAGATTGGGGCGGATGGAGCGGCAATCGGACCAGGAGAGGCGGTCGATGGCGGCGGAACTGGACGCGCTGACCCGTGCGATCGACCGGCTGCGCGAAGGGCTGCACCGGATCGGGACCGGCCCGATGTCCGGTCCCAAACCCCCTGACGCCGGCCCGGCGGGACATCCCTGATCGTCGCGCCCGGTCCGCCCGCGACCGCAGCAACTGCGGCGGCATCCGGCCGTTTCCCGTCCACGACAGGAGCACCACCATGCTCGACCGGGAAAGCTTGTTGGAGATCATGGATGCCTTCATCGGCGAGACCGTCGCGGTCCCGTCCGACAGGCTTGTGCGTGCTCTCGCCGAGTCCGCCGGACTGCCCACGGTCGGCGTGCGCGAACTGTTCGAGGAACGGAATCGCGCGGCGGGCCACGAGACGCAGTTGTTCGACGCGATGCCGTTCAGCGGCTCCGGCTGAATGGATTTCCTGCGGCGGCGCCCGACCGTATCCGCTGCGGTCGCCAGCCGTCGCAGCAAACGCGGGACGGACGGACCGCTCCGGTTGTAGGATGCGGGTGCCAGCGGGAGCCGGAGCCTGAGGCCATGATCGCCGCCATCGCCGACCGTCGTGCCGAGATAGCGGCCTTGTGCCGGCGCTTCGGCGTCGCACGGCTTGACCTGTTCGGCTCCGCCAGGCGCGGCGACACATTCGACGCCGTGCGAAGCGATGCGGATTTTCTAGTGACCTTCGCATCTGGAGCGCGCGACGATTTCACCGCCTTCGCCGATTTCAAGGAGGCGCTGGAGCAGCTGCTCGGCCGTCCGGTCGATCTCGTCGAGCGACAGGAGGTCGAAGCCAGCCGCAACTACATCCGGCGTCGCCGCATCCTCGCCGAGGCCGAGGCCGTGTATGACGGCTGAGAAAGGCGAGCGCGATGCCGTGTTGTTGCTGGATATGTTGCTGGCTGCGCGGGATGCCACGGGCTTTGTGGCCGGCGTAGACGAGGCGGCGTTTTTGGACAGCCGTCTACACCAGAACGCCGTCATCCGCGCGCTTGAGGTCATCGGCGAAGCGGCAGGCGGGGTTTCCGCCGCCTTTCGCGCATCGCATCCGGAAATTCCGTGGCGTGAGATGACCGGGATGCGCCACCGCCTGATTCATGGCTACGCCGACGTGCGGCTTGATCTGGTCTGGGCGGTGGTACGTAACCGCCTGCCGGGCCTGATCGTCGCCCTCGTGCCGCTCATTCCGCGTGACGAGGGGCCGGCGCGGTAGCGGTCGGGTGGGCGTCTTCCTCAACCCCTACCCCCCCACGACGTAATGCGTCAGCACCGCGAGCGCGCGCCCCGGCAGCCCCAGCCGCGGCACGTCGGCGCCGGCCAGCAGCGGCACCGACATCGCCGGCACCCCCTCCCCGCTCACCTCCAGCTTGCCGAGCGCGCTGCCGCGCAGCACCGGGGCACGCAGCGGCGCCTCGTAGGCGACCGTGATCTTCGCCTTGCTGCGCCAGTTGCGCGGCATCGTCACCACCAGGTCGCGCCCGCCCACCAGCGGCACCGTCGGCGCCACGCCCAGCCACACCGGCACGCTCTCCACCGTGTCGCCGGCCGTGAACAGCGTCACGTCCTCGAACTCGCGGAACGCCCATTCCAGCAGCCGCTCGCTCTCCTCGGCGCGCTGGCGCATGCTGGTCATGCCGTTCAGCACCATGATGATGCGCCGCCCGCTGCGTTCGGCGCTCGCCACCAGCCCGTAGCCGCCATCCTCCGTGTGTCCGGTCTTCAGCCCGTCGGCGAGGCCCTTCTGCACCAGCGGGTTGCGGTTGCCCTGGGTGATGTTGTTGTAGGTAAAGGTCTTTTCCGACTCGTATTTGTAGTATTCGGGGAAGTCCTGGATGGTGCGGTGCGCCAGCGTGGCGATGTCGCGCGCGGACATCACCTGGCCCGGCGCCGGCCAGCCGGTCGGGTTGACGAAATGGCTCTGCGTCAGGCCGAGCTGCTTGGCCTTCTGGTTCATCAGGTCGGCGAACTGTTCCTCCGACCCGGCGACGCCTTCGGCCAGCACGATGCAGGCGTCGTTGCCCGACTGCACGATCATGCCGCGGATCAGGTCCTCGACCGTCACCTGGGAGCCGATCTGCACGAACATTTTCGAGCCGCCCATGCGCCATGCGCGCTCGCTGACCGGCAGTTCCTGGTCGAGCTTCAGGCGGCCGGACTTCAGCATCCCGTAGACGATGTACGCCGTCATCAGCTTGGTCATCGACGACGGCGTCATCGGCGCGTCGGCGTCCTTGTCGAGCAGCGTCGCGCCGGTGTTGTAATCGACGATCAGCGCCCAGCGCGCCGCGGTGTCCACCGGCCCGATCGGCGTCTGCGCCGGCGTGGTCGGCTCCGGCGGCTCGGGCGGCGTCTTTGCGGCGGCTTTTGCCGCGCGCGGCTTCATCTGCGCCGCCACGGCGGGGACAGCCAGGCTGGACAGGACGGCCGACGAGAGCAGCAAACGGCGACGGGTCAGCACGGCAAACACTCCTTCTGCTCGGCACGGCAATTTTTGCGCAGGCTACTGCGCGACGATCCGTGCGTCGCCAAAACCTGCCGCGATCACGCGCGCGAGCGTGGCATCGGCGCCGGCAGCGCCCGCCAGCGGTCCGATCCGCACGCGATAGGCCGCTTCGCGCGGCGCCGCATCGTCCAGCACCACCGTCGCCCCGAGCGGCGCCAGCCGCCGTTGCAGCAGGACGGCGTAGTCGGCATGGCCGAAGCCCGCGACATCGACGTAGAGGCTGGTGGGGTGCGGCGCCGTGCGGGTGACCGTCTCCGGCAGGCGCAGCGGCACCGGCGGGGCGGCCAGCGTGGGGTGGGGCGTCGGCGCGGCGGCGGCGGCGACGCGCGGCGGCGCCCCGGCGGCACCGGGCGGCGGCGGCAGCGCCTGGCTGGTGACTTCGCCCAGCGGCACCACCGCCAGCGCCAGCCGCGGCGCCTCGGCGCCATCGACGTCGGAGGCGAGGCGCAGGCTCTCGGCCTGCATCACCTCGACGCGCACGCGCACCGTTTGCGGATCGGCGGGGCGCAGCAGCGCCATCGCGCGCGGCGTCAGCGCGATCACCCGGCCGGGATCGGCGGGGCCGCGGTCGTTGACGCGCACCAGCACCTGGTAGCCGTTGTCAAGATTGGTCACGCGCACGATCGCCGGCAGTTGCAGCGTCGGATGCGCCGCCGCCATCGCCTGCGGATCGACCGCCTCGCCGTCGGCGGTGAGGCCGGTCGAGCGCGTCTCGACGGTGGCGAGGCCGGTTTCGTCGGCGTCGAACTGCTCGGCCGGATAGCGCCAGACGCCGCCGATGCGATAGGGCTGGCCCACCACGTAATGCGGCGTGCCGGCCTGCGGCTCCGGCCCCTGCGGGGTGCAGGCGGCGAGGGCGAGCGCGGCGGCGAGCGGCAGGAATCTTCTCATGCCGTCACCAGATCGCCGATCAAGCCCACGGAAATGCAATAGAAATCCGATGGGTTGTAGCGGTAGATGGCGCGGTAGCTGGGCTGGTAGGCGAGGAACGCCTCGCCCCCGGCGCCGCCGGGCAGCAGCACGGCGGCCGGGGTGGTGGGCGGCAAGGGCTGCGCGCCGGTGCGGCCGACGCCGAGGCGCCGCCACTCGGCCAGCGGCCTGCGGTGGTCGTGCCCCGCCAGCGACGGATCGAACGCGGGCGACAGCCGCGCGATCTCGCCCCACGGCACGCCCGGCTGCCAGCCCTCGCGGGCGAGGTAGTTGGCGGTGGAGGCGAACACGCAGCCAAGGTCGTTCCAGATGTCGCGCCGCCCGCTGCCGCTGTAATCGACGGCGTATTTCAGGAAACTGTCGGGCATGAACTGGGTCTGCCCCATCGCGCCGGCATAGCTGCCGGTCATCTGCGCCAGCGTGATGTCGCCGCTTTGCAGGATGCGCAGCGCGTCCATCAGTTCGGCGCGGAAGAACGCCGCCCGCCGCCCCTCCCACGCCAGCGTCGCCAGCGCGTCGATGACGTTGAAGCCGCCGGTCGATTGCCCGTAGTTCGACTCGAGCCCCCAGATGCCGACGACGATCCCGGCCGGCACGCCATAGCGCGCCGCCACCGCGCCGAGCAGCGCCCGGTTCTGCGCCAGTAACTGCCGACCGCGCGCCACGCGGGCGTCGGAGACGATGCGGGAGCGGTATTGTGCCCAGGTCAGCGTGAACTCGGGCTGGTGGCGGTCGAGTTCGATCACGCGCGGATTCGGCTGCAGCCCGGCGAAGGCGCGATCGAGCACCGCGGCGGTGATGCCGGCGGCGCGCGCGTCCCGCCGCATGCCGGCGAGAAAGCCGGGAAAATCGCCCGAACTCGGCGTCGGCACGGGCCGGCACCGCGGCCGCGGCGGCAACGGTAAGCGCAAGGAACGGTCGGCGACTCAGCATGAACACAGTTCTGCCACATTCAAATCGCCGAGAGCAACCGCAAGAAGCGCAACACCGAAGGTTGATTTAGAACCGAACCGAGAGCGCAAGTGAACCGAATTGATGCGGCCCGCCCTTCTGGTGCTGGAACTCTTGCGATTGCATGACCTGCGTGTAAGTCAGGCGGGTGCCGAGCACCATGACCGCGACGCCCGCCTCGACTTCGCCGACATAGGGGATCAGCGACACGCTCGGCCCGCTGCGGAAATCGTTGCCGTCCAGCGTGATGTCGCGCAGCACCCCCTGCCCGTCCGCGCCGGCGAACACGTACCAGGCGAACGGCCGCGTCGGACGGAAGGCGTCGCCGCCGGTCGGGCCGGGGAACAGCCGCGGCGGCCCGTAATCCGAGTCGAGGCCCTGGCCGATGCGGAACAGCGCGCCGGTCTGCGCATAGATGCGCAGATTGCCCAGGCCCACCGCCAGGTCGGGCAGCGCATCGGTCTCCAGCCCGCCGAGCGTGCCCATCGCCAGGCGCCAGGTGCGGGCGCTGGTCAGCTCGCCGAGCGGTTCGTTGCGCAGTTGCGTGTTCCAGCCGGCGGGATGGGTCTGGCCGATCAGGTCGTGGAACCCTTCCTGGAGCTGCTCGGCGCCCGAGGCCGGCCCGACCACGCCGAGCGTGAGGCCGAGGATGCTGCGGCTGTCCGGCACGTCGCGATAGAGGGCGAAATTGGCGAGCAGCAGGCCGGCATAGGGACGATCCTCGGGCGGCGGGATCGCGGCGGTGGTGTCGGCGGGGGTGAACATCTCCTGCGTCAGGCTGACGGCGAGCCGCATCTGCCCGCCCTCGGGCCAGATGGCGCGGCCGACGCCCTGCAGGAACGCCGGCACGCCGTCGGTGCCGGACACGTAGCCGAGATGCAGCCCGTTGACGTAAAAGCGATCTTTCAGGCTCTGGGTGCTGATCGAGGAGTTCTCGTCCTGCAGCGTCCAGGTGGCGACCTTGTCCGCGGGCATGTCCTGCGCGCGCGCGGTCGCGGCGAGCAGGGCGGCGGCGAGGCTGAGGACGAGCGTGCGGCGGATCATGCGGCCCCCGGTGCGGCGAAACCGCCTGATTAACAGGCTTGTTCCCCGTTCCGGAAGAGCCGAGCGCGGCCGGTCACGCGGCCAGCCCCACTTCCTTCTCCCCCAGCAGGCCGAGCAGGCGGGCCAGCGTGGCGGCCATCTCGGTGCGCTTGACCACCAGGTCCAGGATACCGTGCTCGAACAGGTATTCGGCGCGCTGAAAGCCTTCCGGCAGCGTCTCGCGCACCGTCTGGGCGATCACGCGCGCGCCGGCGAAGCCGATCAGCGCGCCCGGCTCGGCGATCTGTATGTCGCCGAGCATGGCGAAGCTGGCGGTGACGCCGCCGGTGGTGGGGTCGGTGAGCACGACGATGAACGGCAGCCCGGCTTCCTTGACCAGGCGCGTGGCGATGATGCTGCGCGGCATCTGCATCAGGCTGACCGCGCCCTCCTGCATGCGCGCCCCGCCCGAGGCGGTGAACACGATCAGCGGCGCCCGCTGCAGCACCGCGAGTTTGGCCGCCGCCAGCAGTCCCTCGCCCACCGCCGCACCCATCGAGCCGGCCATGAACTCGAAATCCATCACCGCGACGACGGCGCGCGCGCCGCCGATGCTGCCGTGCGCCACCGCCAGCGCATCGTCGCGATGCGCCTTGTCGCGCGCCGCGCGCAGCCGGTCGGGATAACGTTGGGTGTCGCGAAAGCGCAGCGGATCGACGGGAACTTTCGGCAGCTCGATGCGCGTGAAGCTGTCGGCGTCAAACGTCCAGCGCAGCCGCTCGTCCACGCCCGCGCGCATGTGGTGGCCGCAATGCGTGCAGACTTTCTGGTTCTTCTCCAGCTCGGTGTGGAACATCATCTGCTGGCAGGCCGGGCATTGAATCCAGAGATTCTCCGGCACCTCGCGCCGCCCGAGCAGCGTGCGGATCTTCGGCCGGACATATTCGGTCAGCCAGCTCATCTTCAGGGTCCATCATTAACTGAAGCAGGTTGCATTATTGACGCTGCCACGCGGGCGCTGCGGACTCCGTCGGCGAGTGCGCGCACCTGGTCGAGCACGCGGCGCACCGTGTCCGGCGCGGCGCGGCCTTCGGCGTCGAGGCTCGCCGCCAGCGTGTCGATCAGCGCCGAGGCGACGACGGCGGCGTCGGCGACGCGCACCGCCTCGGCCGCCTGCGCGGGGCTGCGCACGCCGAAGCCGATGGCGATCGGCAGCCGGGTGGCGCGGCGGACGCGCGGGATCGCCGATTGCAGGTCGTGATAGGCCGCGCTGCGCGTGCCGGTGATGCCGGCGATGGCGACGTAATAGACAAAGCCCGAGCTGCCGTCGAGCACTTTCGGCAACCGTGCGGCGTCCGTCGTGGGGGCGACGAGGCGGATCAGGTCGAGGCCGCGCGCGGTGGCGTGCGGCAGCAGCATGTCGGATTCCTCGGGCGGCAGATCGACCACGATCAGCCCATCGACGCCGGCGGCGGCGGCATCGGCGCAGAACCGCGCCGGCTGGTACGAAAAGATCGGGTTGAGATAGCCCATGAGGATGACGGGCGTTGTGTCGTCCTCGCCGCGGAACTCGCGCACCATGGCGAGCGTGCGCGCGAGCGTCGCGCCGGCCTTCAGCGCGCGCCGGCCGGCGGCCTGGATGATCGGCCCGTCGGCCATCGGGTCGGTGAACGGGCAGCCGATCTCGATCAGGTCGGCCCCCGCTTCCGGCATGCCGCGCAGCAGCGCCATGCTGGTCGCCGCGTCCGGGTCCCACGCTTCGAGAAACGGGATGAGCGCGCCGCGGCCCTGGTCACGCAGCGCGGCGAAACGCGCGGCGATGCGGCTCACAGCTTCACCCCGAGATGCGCCGCCACGGTAAAGATGTCCTTGTCGCCGCGCCCGCACAGATTCATCAGGACGATCGCATCCTTCGCCATCGTCGGCGCCAGCTTTTTCACCTGCGCCAGCGCATGCGCCGGTTCGAGTGCGGGGATGATGCCCTCGGTGCGCGTGCAAAGCTGAAATGCCTCCAGCGCCTCGGCGTCGGTGATGGCGGCGTATTCGACGCGGCCGATCTCGTGCAGCCAGGAATGCTCCGGCCCGATGCCGGGATAGTCGAGGCCGGCGGAGATGCTGTGCGCCTCCTCGATCTGTCCGTCCGCGTCCTGCAGCAGATAGGTCAGGTTGCCGTGCAGCACGCCCGGCCGTCCGCGCGCGATGCTGGCGGCATGTTCGTGCGTGTCGAGGCCGCGCCCGGCGGCTTCGACGCCGATCAGACGCACGCTCGGATCGTCGAGGAACGGATGGAACAGGCCCATCGCGTTCGACCCGCCGCCGACCGCGGCGACCGCGGCGTCGGGCAGGCGGCCTTCGGCCGCTTGCAGCTGCGCCTTGGCTTCTTCGCCGATCACGCTCTGGAAGTCGCGCACCATCGCCGGATACGGGTGCGGCCCGGCGACGGTGCCGATGAGATAATAGGTGTCGGCGACATTGGCGACCCAGTCGCGCAGCGCTTCGTTCATCGCGTCCTTCAGCGTCGCCGCGCCGGAGGTGACGGCGTGCACCTCCGCGCCCAGCAGCTTCATGCGGAACACGTTGGGCTGCTGCCGCTCGACATCGACCGCGCCCATGTAGATCACGCAAGGCAGGCCGAACAGCGCGCAGACGGTGGCGGTTGCCACACCATGCTGGCCGGCGCCGGTCTCGGCGATGATGCGCGTCTTGCCCATGCGGCGGGCGAGCAGGATCTGCCCCATGCAGTTGTTGATCTTGTGCGCGCCGGTGTGGTTCAGCTCGTCGCGCTTGAAATAGATTTTTGCGCCGCCGAGGGTTTGCGTCAGCCGCTCGGCGAACCAGAGCGGGCTGGGGCGGCCGACATAGTGTTCCAGGTAGCCGTCGAGCTCGCGCTGGAACGCGGGATCGGCGCGGGCGGCGTCGTAGGCACGTTCCACGTCCAGGACCAGCGGCATCAGCGTCTCGGCGACGAAGCGCCCGCCGAAACCGCCGAACCGGCCGCGCGCGTCGGGGCCGGTGCGCAGGCTGTTGGGGCGCGGCTTGGCGTCGGCGACGGGCATGGGCGACCTCCAGGCGAGCGCGCGTTCTAGCGCGCGGCCGGGGCGCGGGCTAGGCCGCGGAAACCGGGGCTTAACCGGTGGCGCATCAGGGTCGTGGCATGAAGCGCACGGGTGCGGTCGCGGGCGTGGCGGTGCTGGGCGATTTCCTGCGCCCGGACGGACAGGGCCGCCCCGGCGGCACCGACCGGCCGACGCTGTGGCTGGCGAACGCGGTGCAGCGGCAGATCGCCCGCGCCGCCGCGCTGCCGGTGGAGGTGCTGCTGCCGACGCGCGATGCCGTCCTCGGCGCCTGGCTGGCGGACGCGCGGACCGCGGCGGAGGCGGACGCGTTCTGGGCCGCCCACCACGCCGCGCTGCCCGTGGACCTCGGGGCTGGAGGCGGCGCTGCTGGCGCACCTCGCGGGACGGTTCTGCCTGACCTACGAGGCGCCGCCCTATCTGCTGCGGCTGCTGGATGCGCTCGGGCTGCCGTGGCTGGACGTGCGGGTGCATCCGGTGCGCTTCCTCGACGACCTGCTGTTCGCCGTGCGCGCGTCCGACGCCGCGACGCAGGCGGCGCTGGCTCGCGCAGTCGGTGGACGAGAGCGTGGTGCTCGCCTCCGCCGGGCTGATCGAGGCGATGGGGCAACTGGTGTCCGACGCGGCGGTGCCGGAGGGCACGCTGATCGTGGTCGGCCAGCGCCCGTTCGATGCGACGCAGATCGTCGGCGGAAAATTCTTCGACGCGGGCGCGCATGCCGCCGAGATCGCGCGCATCTGTGCGGCACACCGCGCGGTGGCGCTGAAGCCGCACCCGTCGGGCGATCCGCACAGCCTGCTGCTGGCGGCGGCGCGGTCGCCGAATGTTTTCGGCACGATCGGCGACAATCTTTACCGCATGCTGGCGGTGCCGCAGGTCGAGGCGGTGCTGACGGTGAATTCCTCGGTGGCGTACGAGGCGCCGTATTTCGGCAAGCGCGTGCATGCGCTGGCGAAGCTGCCGCTGCGCATCGCCTGGCGCGGCGAGGCGGCGGACGGCGCGTATGCGTCGCTCGACGCCGCGGTGCTGATGCCGGATTTCTGGCGGATGGTGCTGGCGCCGCATGCGCAGGTGTCGCCGCCGGACGGCGCGGCGCTGCCGGCCAAGCCGAACCGGCTGCGCATCGCGCTCGACAGTTTCTGGAATTTCCAGGAGATCGACACGGACCGGATTCCGCACGGCGGGGCGGCGCCGATGCGCCGCGCCGCCTGACCGCTCACCCCGCCATCACCGAGGTCCGCACCCCGCCCTCGGTGCCGGCGACGAACAGCAGCCGCCCGGCCTCGGGTGTCGAGATCAGCAGCATGTCGCCCTGCGCCAGCATCTCGCGCGCCGGGTCGAAGAAACCCGCCGAAGTCACCTCCTCCGCCGAGGCCGGCGGCACCAGCGTGCCGGACAGCGTCGGCACGTTGGCGCGGTAGTGCCAAAGCGTAAAACCCTGGGCATAGGCCAGCACGGACAGGTTGCGGATCGCGAACGCCATCTTCGGCTCCTCGGACAAAAAAAGGCCGCCCGCGCAGGACGCGGGCGGCCGGGTCAGTTTGCTTCAGGGAGGAAACGCGGCGGGGGGACAAAGTCCACCCGCCGACCAGGCATCTCTAACGCCGGTTCACGCCGTTGTCAATGACAATTTTCCTAGGCGCGTAAACATCCGCAACGATCCCGCGCACCCGCAGCGGCCAGTCCAGCAGGTCCATCGCCTCGGCCCATAACCGCGCCTCCATCCGCTCCGCCGGCAGCCGCCGGTCCGGGGCCATGCCGCGCTCGCCCCAGCAGCGCAGCACCCGCGCGTGCGCGAGATCGATGCGCTTGCGCCGATACAGGCTGTCGAGACAGAGGATGATGTCGTCGGGATCGCACGGCCGCGGCGTGCCGCCGCCGGGGCGGCTGGCGCCGGCGTGGCGCGCCAGCAGCGCCGCCATCGTCCACAGCCACGCCTGCTCGGCATTGCGGAACGGCTCGACCGGCACGGTGCGCGCCGGCTTGCGCTCGGCCTCGCCGGGATGGGGAAACGCGCGCACTCGCAGCATGACCGATTGCCTCCGTTGACCGGAACGTAATAAGAACACATAACCACGGACACCGCCGGCTGGGCAAGCGGGTTTCTGCAAAATTTCCTATGCCCAGGGATCGAATCCTGGCATGATCGTTGCGCGCCGAGTTGCGGCGCCGGCCAGGCCGCGTTCGAGAACGGGGGCGATGAAGCACGAGGACATCTGGCGCGCACTCGACACGCTCGCCGCCGAGCACGGCATGTCCACCTCGGGCCTGGCGCGCCGCGCCGGGCTCGACCCGACCACGTTCAACCCCTCGAAACGCCGCATGCCGGACGGCCGCGCCCGCTGGCCGTCCACGGAAAGCCTGGCAAAAGTGCTGCTGGCGACCGGCGCCGACCTCGCGCAGTTCACCGCGCTGGTCACCGGCGCCCGCGCGCTGCCGGCGGGGGCGCGGCCGGCGCGGCGGGTGCCGCTGATCGGCTTCGCCCAGGCCGGCGGCGACGGCTTTTTCGACGACGGCGGCTATCCGGTCGGCGGCTCCTGGGACGAGGTCAGCCTGCCCGAGATCGCCGACCCCAACGCCTACGCGCTGGAAATCGCCGGCGAGTTGATGGAGCCGGTGTTCCGCGACGGCGACCTCGTCATCGTCTCCCCGGCCGCGCCGATCCGCCGCGGCGACCGCGTGGTGGTGCGCACCCGCGCCGGCGAGGTCATGGCCAAGCAGTTGCAGCGCCGCTCCGCCCGCCGCGTGGAACTGCTCAGCCTCAACCCGGCGCACCCGAACTACACCTTCGAGCTGGGCGAGATCGCCTGGATGCACCGCATCGTCTGGGCCAGCCAGTAGCGCGCTGGCAACCTGACGCCGCTACGGCTTGCGCATGGACGAGGCGAACGCGCTGCTCCGCGACGGGCTCGCGCACCACCGCGAAGGCGCGGCGGCGGCGGCGGAGCGGTGCTATCGCGCGGCCCTGGCGGTCGCGCCGGAGCACGCCGGCGCATGGCATCTGCTCGGGCTGCTGGTCGCCGGCTCCGGCGGGTTCGCCGAGGCCGCTTCATGCATGTCCCGCGCCGTCGAACGACGGCCGGAGCAGCCGTTCCTGTGGGGCGATCTCGGCGCCTGCCTCTACCGCCTCGACCGGCTCGACGAGGCGGAGGCGGCGCTGCGCATGGCGCTGTCGCTCGACCGCGCGCAGCCGCCGGCGCTCGGCTGTCTCGGCCTCGTGCTGGCGGCGCGCGGCGCGGCGGCCGAGGCGGAGGCGTGCTGGCGCGAGGTGCTGGCGCTCGCGCCCGACGACGCCGCGGCCCACACCAATCTCGGCAACCTGCTGCGCGACCGCGGGCGGCTCGACGCGGCCGAGGCGATGCTGCGGCGGGCGCGCGCCCTGCGCCCGGGGGCGGATGCCGAGCACAACCTCGCCGTGGTGCTGTCGGCGGCCGGGCGGCTCGCGGAAGCCGAGGCGTGCTGCCGGGCGGCGCTGGGCCGCGATCCCGGCCATGCCGACGCGCATTACACGCTCGGCACCACGCATCTGCTGGCCGGGCGGCTGCGCGAGGGCTGGCAGGGGTTCGCCTGGCGCTGGCGCCGCCGCGGCTTCGCGCCGCCGCGCCGCTTCGCGCAGCCGGCATGGGACGGGGCGGCGCTGGCGGGCCGCACGCTGCTGCTCTACGCCGAGCAGGGGCTGGGCGATGCCATCCAGATGCTGCGCTTCGTGCCGCAGGTGGCGGCGCGGGGCGCGGTGGTGCTGGAGGTGCCGGCGGCCTTGGCGCGTCTTGCCGCGACGCTGGCGGCCGACGTGACCGTGGCGGTGCACGGCACGCCGTTGCCGGCGTTCGACGTGCAGTGCTCGCTGATGGACCTGCCGGGCGTGCTCGGCGTCGGGCTCGACGACATCCCGGCCGGCGCGCCGTATCTCGCGCCGCCGTCCCCGATCGGCGCGGCGCCGGCGGCGCCCGGCCTCGGCGTCGGCCTCGCCTGGGCGGGCAACCCGCGCTATCTCGCCGATGCGCGCCGTTCGCTGCCGCCGGCGAAGCTGGACGCGCTCGCCGGCATTCCCGGTCTGCGCTTCGTCTCGCTGCAGTACGACGCGCGCGCCCGGCCCGCCCTGATGCTGCACGACCCGACCGCCGCGTTCGCCGACCTTGCCGACGCCGCCGCCGTGGTCGCCGGGCTCGACCTGGTGATCGCGGTGGACAGTGCGATCGCGCATCTGGCCGGCGCGCTCGGCGTCGAGGTGTGGCTGCTCAACCGCTTCGACACCTGCTGGCGCTGGATGCTGCATCGCGCCGACAGCCCGTGGTATCCGACCATGCGCATCTTCCGCCAGCCGGCGCCGGGCGACTGGGACTCCGTGCTGGCCGAGGTGCGCGCGGCGCTGGCCGGCCGTGCCGGCGGGCCGCCATCGGCGCGCGGCTAGGCAACGGCATTTCCGCTTGGCAGCGGCTTTGCTCTGCGCCAGCCTGCCTCCATGCGTGCGATGCTGCTGCTCTGCGCCTGGCTGCTCGCGGTCCCGGCCCTCGCCGCCGAGCCGGCCGAGGACGGGCCGGTCGATGTCGCGCTGGTGCTGGTCAGCGACGTCTCGCGCAGCATCGACGATGGCGAGTTCCGCCTGCAGAAACAGGGCTACCAGGCCGCCTTCACCAGCCCCGAGGTGATCGCCGCCATCGGCGGCGGGCCGGCGGGCGCCATTGCCGTCGCCTATGTCGAGTTCGCCTCGGCCGGCGACGTGCGCACCGTGCTCGACTGGTCGGTGATCCGCGACACCGCCTCGGCGCACGCCTTTGCCGACCGGATCGTGGCGGCGCCGCGCAGTTTCTGGGGCCGCACCGCGATCGGCGCCGGGATCGCGGCGGCGATGGGCGACCTCGCCGCCGCCGGCTACAAGGCGGCGCGGCAGGTGATCGACGTGTGCGGCGACGGCACCAGCAATGCCGGGCCGGCGGTGGAGACCGTGCGCGACCGCGCCATCGCCGCCGGCATCACGGTGAACGGCCTGACCATCATCAACGACCATCCGGCGTCGTATATCCACGCCCATGTGCAGCCGCCGGGCGGGCTGACCGCGTGGTATCGCGCGCATGTGATCGGCGGCCCCGGCAGCTTTGTCCTCGAAGTCCACGATTTTCGCAGCTTTGGCCAGGCGATGACGCGCAAGCTGGTCAACGAGATCGCCTCGGCGGCGCCCGCGGACGCCAGCACGGCGTTCACCTCCGTCCGCTAGGTCAGGACCCCCTACAGAACGCAGGGCGCCCGGCATGGCCGGCACTTTCCTCTGGCGCGGCGGCGGCACGGCGCTCGACCTTGCCGCCGACTGGACCGAGCCGAGCCTCGGCAGCGGCCCCGCGCCGGTCGCGCCCGGCACCGCCGATGCCGCCACCATCGACACCGCGACGGCGCTCGACGCCACCGGCACGCTGTCCGTCGCGCGCCTGACGCCTGGCCGGCGGGCTGGACCTGGCGGGCACGGCGGCGATCGCGGTCGGCGGGGCGGCGGTCGCGGCCGGCACCATCGCGATCGGCGCCGCCGGCACGCTGGCGGCCAGCGGGCGCCTCGACGCGCCGGTCAGCCTCGCCGGCGAATTGCTGGCGAGCGGCGGCGCGCTGGGCCTGTTCGCGCCGGTCACCGGTGCGGGCACGCTGGCGATCGGCGCCGGGGCGACGCTGTTCGCCGCCGACCCGGTCGCCGCCGGGATCACCGCGGCGTTCCTGGGCAGCAGCGGCACGCTGGAACTGTTCACCACCGCGGCGTCGTTCGGCGCGACGATCACCGGCTTCGTCACCGGCGACGCGCTCGACATTGCCGACGCCACCGTCACCGGCGCCGCCTGGAACGCCGGGACGCTGACCCTCACCGGGTCGGACGGCAGCCTGCTCGCCCTCGCCCTGCCGGGCAGCTACGCCGCGGACTATTTTCTGGCCCAGCCGGACGGCATGAGCGGCAGCGTGATCGCGCTCGCCAGCGCAAATCCCCTGCCCGCCACGGCCGCCACGCTGGCGCTGGTGGGTCTCGTCACCGGCAGCGGCAGCGTCGGCGTCGCAGTGGCGAGCGGCAGCGTGGCGCTCGCCGGCACCCTCGATGCCGGCAGCGTCTCGATCGCCGGGCTGTTCACCGTGCTGTCCGGCGGCACGCTCGCCGCCGGCACGGTGGCGCTGGCCGGCTCGCTCGCCGCCGAGGGCGCGGTGGCGCTGGGGGGTGCGACGGCGGCGGCAGGGACGCTGGCGATCGGCGCCGGCGCCACCTTCGCCGGCAGCGGCGGCATCGACGCGGCGCTTGCGGACGATGGCGGCGTGCTCGCCGCGACCGGCGGCGAGCTCAGCCTGTTCGGCGCCGCGACCGGCAGCGGCACGCTGGCGATCGGCGGCGGCGCCACGCTGTTCGCCTCCGGCAGCGTCGCCGCCGGCCTCACCGTCGGCTTCGCCGCCGAGGCCACGCTCGTGCTCGCCGCCCCGTCCGCCTTCGCCGGCGGTCTGGTCGGCCTGGTGCCCGGCGATGTCATCGATGTCTGCTTCACCACGCTCGCCGACCTGCCGCTGACCGCCGGACTCACCGCCGAAATCCAACGCGCGCACGAGCAACTGGCGACCGCCTCGGACGGCGCCGGCGGCACGCTGGTCACCATCATCCCGTGTTTCTGCGCCGGCACGCGCATCGCCACCCCGCAGGGAGAGATTCCGGTCGAGCGGCTGTGCCCCGGCGATGCGGTGCTGACGCAGGCGGGCGTGCGGCGCCTGTGCTGGGTCGGGCGCAGCGAGCGCGACGCCGCCGCCGCCCCCGAACTGCGGCCGGTGCGTCTCGCCGCCGGCTGCCTCGGCGCGGGCGTGCCGGCGCGCGACCTGCTGCTCTCGCCCGAACATGCCGTGCTGCTGGACGGCGTGCTGGTGCGGGCGATCGCGCTGCTCGACCGGCCCGGCGTCGCCCGCGCGCCGCCCGGCCGCGTCGCCTACCACCATCTCGGGCTGGCGCGGCACGGCCTGGTGCTGGCGGAGGGGACCTGGGCCGAGACGTTCATGCCGCCCGACGCCGATATCCGCTTCGACCGGGAAGCCGGCATTCGCCCCGTGCCCGGCCCGTCCTGTGCCCCGCGCGTCGCCGCGCTGGCGTCGCCGCCCGTCGCATCGCGGTCGCGCCCCGGCCCGTTGCGCGGCCATCTGGAGCGCATCGTGCCCGATGGCGCGCTGCTGCGCCTGGAGGGCTGGGCGCTCGACGCGGCGGCGCCGCTGCGTCCGGTGGCGCTGGAAGTGCGCCGCGACGCGACGCCGCTGGCGCGCGTCCACGCCAATCGCTGGCGCGCCGACCTCGACCATGCCGGGCTGGGCGACGGGCGATGCGGCTTCGCGCTGACGCTGTGCGGCACCGCCGCCGGGCTGCACATCCTGCGCATCGGCGACGGCGCCCCGCTGCCGCGCGGTTTCGAGTTTAGTTGATAATACGATCTTGACATTGCCGTCATTCCGGACACATCCTCGCGCAACCGTGAGTGCGAGGGTGGAATGGCCGGCAACACGTTCACGTGGCTGGGCAGCAGCGACGACAACGACGCCGCCACGCTCGCCAACTGGCAGATCGCGCAGTCGGGCAGCCTGGTTGCCGCAGGCACGCTGCCCGGCACGCTGGACACCATCACGCTCGATAACGGCGGCCTCATCAACGACAGCAGCGGCGACCTGCCGCTTGTCGAGGTGTCGTTCAACTTCGCCGGCAGCGGCGGCACGCTCGAAATCGGCAACCTGAACATCGCGAATAATGCCGGCGGCGGCGGCGGCCAGGGGAGCATCAACGTCGGTGCCGGCGCGACCGGCACCCTGCTCGCGACCGGCAGCGTGGCCGACCAGGTTGGCACCACCGCCTCCGGCGACGCGGCGACGCTCGACGTGCGGGTGGCCGGCGGCACGTTCGACATGCAGAACGCGATCTTTGCCGAGAGCGGCGGCGTGGTGAACGTCGCCGTCAGCGCCGGCGCGACGTTCCTGATGGACGGCGGCGCCGTCGCCTACGGCGGCACGCTGGACGTGGCGGCGCCGGTCTCGGGCAACGGCATTCTCGTCATCGGCGCCGGCGGCGTGATGACGTTGCAGGACGTTGCCTCGCGCGCCGAGAGCATCGCCTTCATCGACGGCACCGGGACGCTGGTGCTGCAGCAGACCGGAACGGTCAGCGGCGCCATTCTGGGCTTCCAGGCCGGCGACGTGATCGACCTCACGGCGCTGAACGACGCCTCGCTGCAGCCGATCACGTTCAGCAGCAACGCCGCCACGCTGACCGACGGCACCAACACCGTGGTGCTGCCGCTGCTCGACGAGGGCTTCACGGCCGGCAGCTTCCAGGCGACCAACGACGGCAGCGGCCATGTGCGGCTGACGACCACGCTCGCCGACGCCGACTGGCTGAACGGCGCCGGCGGCGACTGGGGCACCGGCAGCGACTGGAGCACCGGCAGCCCACCCGGCAGCGGCAGCAACGTCGTCATCGGCGACCTCGGCGACACGTTCGTGGTCACCGCGACAGGCGAGTTGGCGCATTCGCTGCTGCTGCTGGCGCCGAGCGGCACGCTGTCGGTCGCCGGCTCGCTCAGCGTCGCCACCGCGATCTTCGACCCGGTCGGCACGATCGCCGTGCAGTCGGGCGCGACCGTCACCAGCAAGGCGTTCAACCAGCTCGACAGCGGCGGCACGCTAACGGTGGCGAGCGGCGGGCAGATGACGCTGACCGGCGGCAGCGCGATCACCGGCGCCGGCGTGCTGGCGGCGAACATTGCCGGCGACGCAGCGTTCGACGGCGCCACGATCGATGCCGCCGCGGGCAGCGTGCTGATCGGCCTCGTTGACAACGCCGGCACGGCGACGGCGAGCGACGGCGCAGTGGTCACCGCCAGCTTCACCGGCCTCGGCGGCGACGGCGCCGGCACCGGCACGCTGACCATCGACAATGCCCACTGGACCGACACTGGCGACGACACCACCGCGCCGTTCGCCGGCGACATGGTGGTGGGCGGCGCGCAGGAGGGGCTGACCGGCGGCACCGGCACGCTGGTGGTGCAGGACCACGCCACGCTGTCCGACCAGAACGCCATCATCGCCGCCAACGGCGAGGCGGCAGGGCTGGCGACGGTGGACGATGCCGGCGTCTGGTCGATCGCGCACAACCTGACGGTCGGCGCCGGCGGCGGTGCGGTTGCGTTCTTGCAGGTCTCGCAGGGGCCGAGCAGCCTCGGCGGCGGCAGCGTCAGCGTCGGTAACGCGGTCTCGCTCGACGGCACGCTCAGCGTGTCCGGCGGCGGCGTCCTCACGGCTGCCGGCCTGGCGGTCAATGACGGCACGGTGCAGATCGACCCGACCTCGACGATCGCCATCGGCGGCGCCGGCGGGCTGTCGGGGCTGATGATCGACGCCGGCGCCACCGCGACCGTGAACAACGGCGACATCCAGGGCACGATCCACGACGGCGGGGCGATCGCCTTCTCCGGCGCCAGCACGCTCGAAGGCGGCACGGTGCTCGGCGGCGGCACGCTGCAATTGCAGTCGGGCGCGGTGCTGTCGATCCGCGACGCGGGATCGTTGCCGGCCGACGTCGCGTTCCAGGGGACCGGAGCCGATCTGGTGATGGCCGGCGACAGCGCCGCGACCGGGATCATCACCGGATTCGTCGGGCCGGGCGGCCTGCCCAACACCATCGACCTGCCGGGCGTCAGCTACGACGCCGCCATGCCGGTCAGCTTCGACACCACCAACGACGTGCTGACGCTCGGCGGCGGCAGCTTCGACGTGCAGGCGACCTTCACGCTCGCCCCCGGCACCACGATCGCGCCGCAGACCGCGCGCGACGCGCTCGGCGGCACCGAGATCTTCGCCTGCTATGCGGAAGGCACGCTGCTCGCGACGCCGCACGGCGAGGTGCGGATCGAGGCGCTGCGCCCCGGCGACTGCGTGCTCGCGCTGGAGGGCGAACGCTGGGTCGCGCGGCCGGTGCGCTGGGTCGGGCGCAGCAGCGTCGATCTCGCCCGCCATCCGCACCCCGAGCGCATCGCCCCGGTGCGCATCCGCGCGCACGCCTTCGCGCCCGACATGCCGGCACGCGACCTGAAACTCTCGCCCGAGCATGCGGTGTTCGTCGATGGCGTGCTGATGCAGGCGGGCACGCTGCGCAACGGCGCCACCGTCACGCAGGAGTTTCCCGCGCGCATCACGTATCTGCATGTCGAACTCGACCGCCATGCGGTGCTGCGCGCCGAGAACCTGCCGGCGGAGAGCTACCTCGACACCGGCAACCGCGCGGCATTTGCCGGCGAGCAGGGCGTGCGCGCGCTGCACCAGGATTTCGGCGCCGCCGCCTGGGACACGCGCGCCTGTGCCGAACTGGTGCTGGCGGGTCCGCGCCTCGCCGCCGCGCAGTCGCGGCTGCGCGCCCGCGCCGCTGCGCTTGGCTTCGCGCTCACCGCGGCGGCCGGGCTGCGCGTGCTGGCGGACGGCGTTTTGCTGACGCCGGATGCCGCCGGAAGCGTGCGTCTGCCGGCGGGCACGCGGGCGGTGCGGCTGGTCAGCCGCAGTTTCGTTCCCTCCTGGCTCGGCCTCGGCGACGACCGGCGGCGTCTCGGGGTCGCGGTGGCGTCGCTGCGTGTTCGCGGCCGGGCGCTGCCGGCCTCCGCCTTCGGCGCCGGCTGGCACGCGCCGGAACCCGGCTGGCGCTGGACCGATGGCGACGCCGCGCTCGCGCTCTCCCCCCTGCCCCGCCCGGCCACGCTGGCGCTGGCGCTGGCGCCGGTCGGGGCGCGCTACTGGGCGGCCGGCGCGGCGGCGCGGGCGGCGTAGCTGCGGCTGATTCCGCTTGCAGCACGGCCGGCCGCCGCACATGAATGCGCCTGCCCGGCCGCCGCCCGAGGGAATGCGCCGACAATGACCCGCCTGCACTGGATCCTGGCCGTCGCCGTCCTGGCGACCTGGATTCCGTCCTACGCGATCTTCTTCCATCGCGACGTGGTCGCGTGGTGGCGGCAGCGCGCGGGCAGGCGCAAGGCGCGCGCGGACCTCGCCACGGCACAGGCGCGGCTGAACGACGAACTGGCCGCGAAATACATGCCGCCCGGCGCCGACCCCGGCACGGCGCGGCTGACGGATTTCAGCCGGGGGGCATCCGCCAGGCGCGGCGCAGCGCCACCGCGAACAGCGCCAGCATCGCCGGCGGCCCGAGCGGCAGGCCGTAGCGGCCGCCGAACAGCGACAGCAGCGGGACCACATAGACGAACGCCAGCACCGCTTTCTCCCACGGCAGAAAGCCGGTGCGGCGCGCCTGCGCGACGACCCAGGCCAGCGGCACCGCCAGCACGGTCAGGTCATAGGCCAGCAGGAAGGGCGTCGTCAGCAGCGCCGCCGGCGGCAGCACCCCGGCGAGCGACGCCGGCCGGCGCCGGCAGGCGATCGCCAGCGCCGCCACCGCGCCGAGACTGACCACGGCCTGCACCGCATAGGCCGTGGCGACGCCGCCGCCGGCCTGGACCACGGCACGGAACGTGCTCTCCCAGCCCATGTTGTTGGTCAGCCCGGCCTCCAGCGAATGGCGGGCCAACGCGGCGCCGGCGAGGAAGGCGCGCCAGGTACCGAGGCCGAACGCCGCGACCGACGCGCCGACCAGCGCGGCGACGGTGCCGGCGGCGGCGAACAGCGCCCGCCATTCGCCCGCGGCCAGCAGCGCCACCGGCACCGTCATGCCGAGATGCGGCTTGTAGCAGAGGCAGCCGAAGCAAATGCCGGCCAGCACCGGCCGCCGCCGCAGCCACAGCAGCGCCGCGGCGAACAGGGAGGCGGTCAGGAAGGCGTTCTGGCCGTAGATCAGGTTCACCGCCACCGCCGGGAAGCCAAGCAGGGCAACGCTCGCCCCCGGCAGCAGCCGGCTCAGCGTCCGCCAGTAGCCGAACAGGGTGAGGCCGAGGAAGCCCGCGAAGGACAGCCAGAACGGCAGCAGCGCCAGCGGCGCGCACAGCAGCAGGAACACCGGCGGATAGAAGAACGCCTCGTAGCCGAAACCGGCGAACACGCCGCGCTGCACCGCCCAGTGCCGCGCCACGTCGTAGGCGGCCGCCGGCTGGCCGGCCAGCGCCAGCCGCCCGGCGCTCCAGAAACTGACGTAGTCGGCATGGAGCGGAATGCCGAGCGGACTGACCCCAAGCAGCGCCAGCGCCACGCGCGCCACCGCCACCAGCACGGTGGCGAACAGGAAAACCCGCGCATAGGCGCGCGCCCGCTCGCGATCCAGCCAGCGCGCCTCGCGCAGCCAGCCGAGCGCGGATGCGCGGCGGGGAACGGCGAGATGCGACTCTCCCATGCCGCGTCACTGAAGCATCTTCTGTTCGGCGGTGCAACGGGCGCGCGGCCCGGCCGGCCCGCCTCAGCTTCGTCCTGCCGCCGTTCCCGGCCAGCGCCATTCGCGCACTTCCGGCATGTCGTCGCCGTGGGCGGCGATGTAGCGGCGGTGCTCGATCAGCTTGTCGCGGATGGCCTGCTTGGCATAGGCGGCGCGCGCGCCCAGCCCCGGCAGCCGGTCGATCACGTCGGCGACGAGATGAAAACGGTCCAGCTTGTTCAGCACCGTCATGTCGAACGGCGTGGTCGTCGTCCCCTCCTCCTGGTAGCCGCGGACGTGAAAATTGTCGTGGTTGGCGCGGCGGTAGGTGAGCCGGTGGATCAGCGTCGGATAGCCGTGGAAGGCAAACACGACATGCTTGTCGCGCGTGAACAGCGCGTCGAAATCGTGGTCGGAAAGCCCGTGCGGATGCGCGTAGTCGGGCACCAGCGTCATCAGATCGACCACGTTGACGACGCGCACCCGCAGATCGGGCAGATGCTGGCGCAGCAGCGACACCGCCGCCAGCGTCTCCAGCGTCGGCACGTCGCCGGCGCAGGCCATGACGACGTCCGGCTCCGCACGTTCATCGCTGCTCGCCCAGGTCCAGATGCCGATGCCGGCCTCGCAGTGCTTCATCGCCGCGTCCATGTCGAGCCATTGCGGCTCCGGCTGTTTGCCGGCGATGATGACATTGATGCGGTCGTAGCTGCGCAGGCAGTGCTCGGTGACGCAGAGCAGCGTGTTGGCGTCCGGCGGCAGATAGACGCGCACCGTGTCGGCCTTCTTGTTCACCACGTGGTCGATGAAGCCGGGGTCCTGGTGGCTGAAGCCGTTGTGGTCCTGCCGCCAGACATGCGAGCTGAGCAGGTAGTTCAGCGAGGCGATCGGGCGGCGCCACGGCAGCTCCTTGCTGGTCTTCAGCCATTTCGCATGCTGGTTGAACATCGAGTTGACGATGTGGATGAACGCCTCGTAGCAGTTGAACAGCCCGTGCCGGCCGGTCAGCAGATAGCCCTCCAGCCAGCCCTGGCAGGTGTGCTCGCTGAGGATTTCCATCACGCGGCCCGACGGGGACAGATGTTCCTCGTCCTCGGGCAGCGTCTCCGCGTCCCAGGTGCGGCCGGTCGCCTCGAACGTCGCCTGCAGCCGGTTCGAGGCGGTCTCGTCGGGGCCGAACAGGCGGAAGTTGCGCGTCGCGGCGTTGCGGCGGAACACGTCGCGCAGATAGGTGCCCATCACGTAGGTCGACTCTGCGCTGTGCTCGCCGGGACGCGCGACCTTCACGGCATAGTCGGTGCAGTCCGGCAGAAGCAGTTCGCGGCGCAGCACGCCGCCGTTGGCGTGCGGATTGGCGCTCATGCGCCGCTCGCCCTGCGGCGCCAGCGCCAGAATCTCCTCGCGCGGGCGGCCCTCCTCGTCGAACAGTTCTTGCGGCTTGTAGCTGCGCATCCACGATTCCAGGAGTTTTATGTGCTCCGGCGTGTTCATGTCGGGGATCGGCACCTGATGCGCGCGCCAGAACCCTTCCGTCCGCTTGCCATCGACGGTTTTCGGCCCGGTCCAGCCTTTTGGCGTGCGCAGGATCAGCATCGGCCAGCGCGGATGCTCGCCCGCGCTGGCGCTGGCGCGGATGCTCCGGATTTCCGCGAGGATGCGGTCCATGGTCTCGGCCATCTGCCGGTGCAGCACGGCGGGATCGTCGCCCTCGACGACATGCGGCGTGTAGCCGTAGCCCTCGAACAGTTTTTGCAGCTCGTCGCGGCTGATCCGCGCGAGAATGGTCGGATTGGCGATCTTGTAGCCGTTGAGATGCAGGATCGGCAGCACCGTGCCGTCGGTCTGCGGATTGAGGAACTTGTTGCCGTGCCAGGAGGTCGCCAGCGGCCCGGTCTCCGCCTCGCCGTCGCCGACCACGCAGGCCACGATCAGCTCGGGATTGTCGAAGGCGGCGCCGAAAGCGTGGCTCAGCGAATAGCCGAGTTCGCCGCCCTCGTGGATGGAACCGGGAGTTTCCGGTGCGGCGTGGCTCGGGATGCCGCCGGGAAAGGAAAACTGGCGGAACAGCGCGCGCATGCCTTCGGCGTCGCGGCTGACCGCGGGATAGGTCTCGGAATACGTGCCCTCCAGCCAGGTGCTGGCGACCACGCCGGGCGCGCCGTGGCCGGGGCCGCAGATGAAGATCATGTCGAGATTTTCGCGCCGGATCAGCCGGTTGAGATGCACGTAGATGAAATTCAGGCCCGGCACGGTGCCGAAATGCCCGAGCAGCCGCGGCTTGATGTGCGCGGGCGCGAGGGGTTCGCGCAACAGCGGGTTGTCGAGCAGATACACCTGTCCGACCGAAAGATAGTTGGCCGCGCGCCACCAGGCGTCCATGCGCGCCAGTTCGGCGGGGTCGGGTGCGTCGGTCATGCGGCTGCTCGCGGGCTATGGGCGGCGAAGCTGCCTCCATAGCGCGTGCGGCGGCATGACCTAAATCATCGTCGGGTTACCGCGCATGCCGGCACCCCCAGCACGTGCGCGATGCCGCACACGAGGTCGGGGCGGTTCAGCGTGTAGAAATGGAACGCCGCGATGCCGTTGGCCTGCAACGTGCGGACCTGCTCGACGGCAACCACCGCGGCGACCATGCGGCGCGTCTCGGGGTCGTCGTCCAGCCCCTCGAACAGCCGGCCGAGCCAGGCCGGTACGCTGGCGCCGCAGGCGGCGGAGAATTTTGCAGCCTGGGCGAAATTGGTAATCGGCAGGATGCCCGGCACGATCGGCGCGCCGATCCCCGCCGCACGCGCGCGGTCGAGGAAACGCAGAAACGTCTCCGCCTCGAAGAAATACTGGGTGATCGCCCGCGTCGCCCCCGCGTCCAGCTTGCGCTTGAGGTTGTCCAGGTCGGCCGCCGCGCTGGCGGCTTCGGGATGCGTCTCCGGGTAGGCGGCGACCGAAATCTCGAAATCGGCGATGCGCTTCAGCCCCGCCACCAGATCGGCGGCATAGGCGTAGCCGCCGGGATGCGGCTGATACCGCCCGCCCCCCGGCATGTCGCCGCGCAGCGCCACCACGTGGCGGATGCCGCCCGCCCAGTAGCGGCGCGCCACCGCATCCACCTCCGCCCGCGAGGCGCCCACGCAGGTGAGGTGGGCGGCCGGAGTGAGGCTGGTCTCACCCGCGATGCGCTCCACCGCCGCCTGCGTGCGCGCCTGCGTGCCGCCGCCGGCGCCGTAGGTGACCGAGACGAAGCCCGGCGCCAGGCGTTCCAGGCGACGGATGCAGGCCCAGAACGACGCCTCCTGCGCAGCGGCCTTCGGCGGGAACAGCTCGAACGACAGCGCCGGCGGCGCGGCACCGGCCTCCGCCAGCCGCAGCGCGGGGAGCGGGCCGGCGTCCAGCCAGCGCGGCAGGGGTGCGAACGCGGCGGCGTCCAGGGCGGGCGCATAGGTCATGGCAGACCTCCAGGGGCGTCAGAGAGACATAAACATGTCTTTATGCGCCTCCGCAAGCGGCTTTTCGCCGCGGCGCGGCCGTGCCTACAATCGGGGCGCTGCGTTCCCCATGTCCTTGCGCCGACGCCACGCCGTGCCCCCACCAGCCCGAGAGGCGACATGCGCCTGCCCTGCCCCCGCCTGATCCTGGCCGCCGCGCTCGCCGTCGCCGGCCCCGCCGGCTGCGCCACCCCGCCGCCGGCCTCCGACCCGGCCGCGCTCGCCGATTTCAGGCAGACCAACGACCCGCTGGAGCCGACCAACCGCATCTTCTACGCGATCAACGACGGCCTCGACGCCGTGGTGCTGCGCCCGCTCGCGGTCGGCTACATCAACGCGGTGCCGGAGGTGCTGCGCGACAAAATCCACAACGCGCTGGCGAACTTGAGCACGCCCGTGCGGCTCGCCAACGACATGATGGAGGGCAAGCCGGACCGCGCCGGCACCACGCTGATGCGCTTCGTGGTCAACTCCACGCTCGGCATCGGCGGCTTCTTCGACCCGGCAACCGGGCTGGGCTATCCCTACCACGACGCCGATTTCGGCATGACGATGGCGCTGTGGGGCGTGCCGGAGGGGCCGTTCCTGTTTCTGCCGGTGCTCGGCCCGAGCGACCCGCGCGACGCCGCCGGCTATGGCGTGGATGTGTTGCTCGACCCGTTCACCTGGGTCGGCAACGGCTTCCTCGTGTCCGACCTTGAGCTGATGCGCTATGGCTTCACCGCGGTCGATGTGCGTGCCTCGCTGATCCCCGATCTCGACAAGGTGAAGGAGCAGGCGCTCGATCCCTACGCCACGTTCCGCAGCCTCTACCGCCAGCACCGCAAGGCGCAGATCGACCAGGTGCGCGACGACCACCCGCCGCCGTCCTCGTCCTACTGGTCCGCCACGCCGGCGGCGCACTGACCCGCCTCCTCCTGCCCACAACAACGGCGAAGTCCCCATGCTGACACGACGCCCATTCCTGCGCTCGGCGCTGACGCTCGCGGCACTTGCCGCCGGTACGCGGCTGGCGCACGCGGCCTTTGCGCAAAGCCCCGCGCAGGCCACCGCATTCATCGACAGCACCGCCAAGCAGATGATCGCGGTGATCGACAGCGCCGCGCCGGAATCGGAAAAGAGCGCGCAGCTGCAGCAGATCATCAACCGCGCGGTGGCGGTGGACGAGATCGCGCGGTTCTGCCTCGGCCGCTACTGGCGCGCCGCGACGCCGGCGCAGCAGCAGCAATACGCGCAGCTGTTCCATCATGTGCTGTTGAAAAGCATCACCGGCCATCTGGGCGACTACAAGGGCATCACCTACACGCTCGGTCGCCCGGTCGCCGGCCAGGGCGGGATGGAGGTGCCGAGCGTGCTCCGCCGCCCCGGCCAGCCGGCGGCCAATCTGACCTGGGTGGTAACCGACCAGGACGGCGGCCCGAAGATCATCGACGTGCTGGCCGAGGGCACCAGCATGCGCCTGACGCAGCGCAGCGACTACGGCGGCTTCCTCGACAGCCACAACGGCAACATCGGCGCCCTGCTCGACGCGATGCAGCGCCTGGCGCGGCGTCCGGGCTGAGGGCGCGGCGCCGATGGCCCCCGGCATGTCGCTGCTGCTCATCATCGTCGTCATCGCGGCGATCATCCTGCTGCGCGCGGTGCGCATCGCGAAAGAGTGGCAGCGCGCGGTGATCCTGCGGCTCGGCCGCTTCGACCGCCTCGCCGGGCCCGGCCTCTATTTGGTGCTGCCGATCATCGAGCAGGTGACGGTGGTGATCGACACGCGCATCCTGACCACCAGCATCACCGCCGAGCAGGCGCTGACGCGCGACACCGTCGCCGTCGGCGTCGATGCCATCGTGTTCTGGCGGGTGACGGATTCGCGTGCCGCCGCCATCAACATCGCCAATTACCGCGAGGCGATGGAGCGGGTGGCGCAGACCACGCTGCGCGAGATGATCGGCGCCACCGACCTGCAGCGCCTGCTGTCGGACCGGCAGACCGCCGACGAGAAGCTGCGGGAGTCGATCACGGCGAAAACGCTGACCTGGGGCGTCACCGCGGTCAGCGTCGAGATCCGCGACGTGGCGATCCCGAGGGAGTTGCAGGACGCGATGAGCCGGCAGGCGCAGGCCGTGCGCGAGAAGGACGCGCGCGTCACGCTGGCCTCCGCCGAGCAGGAGATCGCGCGGCAGATCGTCGCCGCCGCCGCGCTCTATGCCTCCAACCCGGCGGCGATGCAGTTGCGGCAGATGAACCTGCTCTACGAGATGAACAAGGACCGCGGCGCCACCGTGCTGATCCCGACCACGATGGCGGAGAGCCTTGGCAGCGTGGTGGCAGTCACCAAGGCGGCGGGGACGTAGCCGCAATCACCCGCCCGCCGCTTCGCGCCCCGTTGGTCAGCCTCGCAGCCGCCAAGCGGGAAGAAGGTAATTAAGCCAAGTTGCTTTACTAATTACATGGCCGGGCCGGCCAAGGTCAGTTCCACGCGCCGGTTCTTCGCCCGGCCCTCCGCCGTGTCATTCGGGGCAACCGGATCCTGCTCACCATGCCCCACTGCCGAAATCATGTCTGGCTTCACGCCTTGCGTGATCAGAAATTGCATCACGGTTTCGGCACGCTTTTGTGACAACTCCTGGTTGGACGTGATGCCCTGCTTCTGCAGCGCCGGACCGATCGGGGTGTTATCGGTATAGCCGTTCACCACGATCTTGTTCTGCTGCGTCGGCGCCAGTTTCTTCGCCAATCTGGCGATGATCTGCTGGCCCGACGCGGTCATATGCCAGTCGCCCGAGGAGAACAGCAAGTCGCTGTTGACCGTGTACTTGATCGCCCCCTGGAGCCGGCTGATCTGCTCCTTGTCGGCGGCAATCTGCGCCGCCTGTGAGGTCACCTGTTGCTCAAGGTCCTGATTTTTAGCCTTCAGCGCATCATAGTCGCTTGCGGAGACGCATCCCGCCAAGACCATGGTGGACAGCAGCGATCCGACGAGGATGTGGCGCTTGATTGGATTGGTCACGTCGTTGGCTCCCTGGTTTGTCGATGGGCTTGATCCTGCGCAGCGACGCACTCTCCCGCTGCCGGCCGCTAAGCACCCTGACATTGCTGAACCGGCCGGCGGTGGCTATGCAAAAACAGCCGACGAAGAATGATCTCGTTCTGTTATCGATATAGGTGCTCTGCTCCCTCTCCCGCAGGCGGGGTCGAACTGCGCGGCAGATCAACCGGGCGCGGAGCGAGTCGGATCAGAGGCGCCGGCTCTCGTAGGTCACCATCGGCACGCCGTGCCGCTCGAATTCCTCGTACGGAACCATGCCGATGCTGCCGAGCAGCGTGCGGCTGGCGAAATTGTCCTGGCGCGCGACCGCCACGATGCGCCTGAGTCCTCCGCGGTCATGGCCGAAGCGCAGCGCCGCCAGCGCCGCCTCGCTCGCGAGTCCCATGCCGCGCCATTCCGGCCGGAAGGCGAAGCGCAGCGCCATGCCGCGCCCGTCCGGCCGTTCCAGCAGCCCGGCGGTGCCGAGGAACGCATCGCCCACGCGCGCCCGCGCCGCCCACATGCCGACGCCGTGCCGCCCCCAGAACGCGACGTCGGCCGCCAGTTCCTCCGCCGCCTGCACTGCCGACCGCACGCCGCCAAGCATCACCGCGTACACGCGCGGATCGGCCTTCAGCGCCGCCAGATCAGCGAAGTCGCCGCCCCACACCGGCCGCAGGAACAGCCGCCCGGTGGCGATGCACCAGCTCGGGTTCACGGGAAGGGTCCATGCCGCGTGCGTTCAGCGCACCAGCGGGCGGTACTTGATACGGTGCGGTTCGGTCGCATCGGCGCCCAGCCGGCGGCGCTTGTCCTCTTCGTAGGCCTGGAAGTTGCCCTCGAACCATTCGACGTGGCTGTCACCCTCGAAGGCGAGGATGTGCGTCGCCAGCCGGTCGAGGAACCAGCGGTCGTGGCTGATGATGACGGCGCAGCCGGGAAACTCCACCAGCGCCTCCTCCAGCGCGCGGAGCGTGTCCACGTCCAGATCGTTGGTCGGCTCGTCGAGCAGGATGACGTTGCTCTCGGTCTTGAGCATCTTCGCCAGATGCACGCGGTTGCGTTCGCCGCCGGAGAGGATGCCGACCTTCTTCTGCTGGTCCGCGCCCTTGAAGTTGAAGGCGCCGACATAGGCGCGCGACTGCACCGCGCGCTTGCCGAGATAGATCACGTCGGTGCCGCCGCTGATCTCCTGCCACACCGTCTTGTCCGGATCGAGGCTGTCGCGGCTCTGATCGACATAGCCGAGCCTGACCGTGTCGCCGATGCGCAAGCTGCCGGCGTCCGGCGTTTCCTGCCCGATGATCATGCGGAACAGCGTCGTCTTGCCGGCGCCGTTCGGCCCGATCACGCCGACGATGCCGCCGGGCGGCAGCTTGAAGTCGAGGTCGTCGATCAGCAGAAGGTTGCCGTAGCCCTTGCGCAGGTGCTCCGCCTCGATCACCGTGCCGCCCAGCCGCGGCCCCGGCGGGATCGCGATTTCCGCAACGCCCGCCTGCTGCTCCTGCGATTTCGCCAGCAATTCCTCGTAACGCTGGATGCGCGAGCGGCTCTTGGCCTGGCGCGCGCGCGGGCTGGCGGCGATCCATTCCTGCTCGGCGGCGAGTGCGCGCATGCGCGCCGTCTCCTCCTTCTCCTCCTGCGCCAGCCGCTTCTGCTTCTGACCCAGCCACGAGGAATAATTGCCCTGGAACGGGTAGCCGCGCCCGCGCTCGATCTCGAGGATCCAGTTGGTCACGTTCTCCAGGAAGTAGCGGTCGTGCGTCACCACCAGCACCGTGCCGGCATAGTCGCGCAGCGTCTTTTCCAGCCACGCGACGCTCTCCGCGTCGAGATGGTTGGTCGGCTCGTCGAGCAGCAGCAGGTCGGGCTTTTCCAGCAGCAGCCGGCACAGCGCGACGCGCCGCCGCTCGCCGCCCGAAAGCGTGGCCACCGCGCTGTCGGGCGGCGGGCAGCGCAGCGCATCCAGCGCGATCTCGATGCGCCGGTCGAGGTCCCAGCCGTCTTCGGCGTCGATCTTTTCCTGGAGGTCGGCCTGCTCGGCGAGCAGGCGTTCCATCTCCTCCGGTTCCATCGGGGTCGCGAATTCGTCGGAAATGTCGTTAAAACGGTCGATCGCGGCTTTCAGGTCGGCGAACGCTTCCTGCACGTTTTCGGCGACGGTTTTCGTGGCATCGAGCTGCGGCTCCTGCGCTAGGTAGCCGACGCGCGCGCCCTCGGCGGCCCAGGCCTCGCCGCCGAATTCCTTTTCGATGCCGGCCATGATCTTGAGCAGCGTGGATTTGCCGGCGCCGTTGATGCCGAGCACGCCGATTTTCACGCCGGGCAGGAAGGACAGCGTGATGCCCTTGAACACTTCCCGCCCGCCGGGAAAGTTCTTCGTCAGGTCCTTCATCACATAGACGTACTGGTAGGCTGGCATGGCGCGTCCCGCAGCTGCAGAGTGGGGGCGTGTTCTAGGGGCGGGCGCGCGGCGGCGCAAATCGGCGCGGCGCTGGACGCACGCGAACGGCCCCCGAACGGGGAACGCGCGACGCGCAAGGACCTCGTGGCCGGCTACTGCGTCTGGGTCTGGCCTGCGGCGGGCGGCGTGTTGGGGAAATTCCCCGGCGGGGCCGGGATATTGCCGACCGCGGGCGGCTGCGACTGCCCCGGTGGCGGCTGCTGCATCGGCGGCGGCGCGGCGGCGGCGTTCGCGCCGGGCGTGACGTGCAGGGCCGCGAGCGTCTGCGCATCGAGTTCGCCGGTCGGGCGCAGCTTGTTGTTCTGCTGATAGCTCAGCACCGCCCTGACCGTATCGGGTCCCCAAAGGCCGTCGACGGTGCCCTGATAGACCCCGGCCTGCTTCAGCTCGGTCTGCACCTGCTTGACCGTGCCCTGCGACAGTTCCGGCCGCGTGGCCGGGGCGGCGCTGCTGGTCTCGCCCGCGGCGCCGGTCATGTGATGCCACGCGCAGCCCCCCAGCAAGCTGAGGCCGCCAAGGGCGAGAACAGCCGCCACGCGATCGATCTTCATGGTGCGTCGCCTCAAAACCTCGCCGCTGCGACGCACGGCGGCGCGCAAAGTTGCCTGGGGCGCAAAAATGTCAGGCCCGCACCGCAGGCCGGGCGAGAGGGGAATTAAAGCAACTTGCCTTAATATTTGCCCTCGCCCGGCGGATGCGTTCAGCCGATGCTGGCCAGGATCGCCAGCAGCAGCAGGGCGACGATGTTGGTGATCTTGATCATCGGGTTCACCGCCGGCCCGGCGGTGTCCTTGTACGGGTCGCCGACGGTGTCGCCGGTGATCGCCGCCTTGTGCGCCTCCGACCCCTTGCCGCCGTAATTGCCTTCCTCGATGTATTTCTTGGCATTGTCCCAGGCGCCGCCGCCCGAGGTCATCGAGATGGCGACGAACAGCCCGGTGACGATCGTGCCGAGCAGCATCGCGCCGACCGAGGCGAACGCCGCCACCTGCCCGCCGATGATGCGCACCACGACATAGAGCACGAACGGCGCCAGCACCGGCAGCAGCGACGGCACGATCATCTCGCGGATCGCCGCGCGCGTCAGCATATCGACCGCGCGGCCGTAGTCGGGCTTGGCGGTGCCGGCCATGATGCCGGGGATTTCCTTGAACTGCCGCCGCACTTCCACGACGACCGAACCGGCGGCGCGGCCCACCGCGGTCATGCCCATCGAGCCGAACAGGTACGGCAGCAGGCCGCCGATGATCAGCCCGATCACCACGAACGGGTCCTGCAGCGCAAACTTCACGTCGAGCGTCGGGAAGTAGTGCTTCAGCTCCTCGGTGTAGGCCGCGAACAGCACCAGCGAGGCCAGCCCCGCCGAGCCGATCGCGTAGCCCTTGGTGACCGCCTTCGTGGTGTTGCCGACGGCGTCCAGCGCGTCGGTGATCTTGCGCACGTCGGGCGGCAGATCCGCCATCTCGGCGATGCCGCCGGCATTGTCGGTGACCGGGCCGTAGGCGTCGAGTGCCACGATCATGCCGGCCAGCGCCAGCATCGTGGTCACGGCGATCGCGATGCCGAACAGGCCGGCGGACAGGAACGACAGCACGATGCCGAGGCAGATCACCAGCACCGGCAGCGCCGTCGACTCCATCGAAATCGCCAGGCCCTGGATGACGTTGGTGCCGTGGCCGGTGGTGGAGGCCTGGGCGATGCTGCGCACCGGGCGATACTCGGTGGACGTGTAGTATTCGGTGATCCACACGATCAGCCCGGTGACGCCCAGCCCGATCAGCCCGCAGACGAACAGCGCCAAGCCGGTGACGCTGGCGCCCGGCGCCGTGCCCATCGGGATCGGTGTTGCGAACCCGGCGGCGATCGCGACCACGATGGCGATGCCGACGATCGAGAGGCCGCCGGTGACCAGCAGGCCGCGATACAGCGCGCCCATGATGCTGTTGCTGGCGGGAAGCCGGACGAAATAGGTGCCGGCGATCGAGGTCAGGATGCAGACCCCGCCGATGCCGAGCGGCAGCATCATCATCCGCGCCGCCGCCGCCCCGGTGAAGAACAGGCTCGCCAGCAGCATGGTGGCGACGATGGTGACGGCATAGGTCTCGAACAGGTCGGCGGCCATGCCGGCGCAGTCGCCCACGTTGTCGCCCACGTTGTCGGCGATCACGGCGGGGTTGCGGGGGTCGTCCTCGGGGATGCCGACCTCGACCTTGCCGACCAGGTCGGCGCCCACGTCCGCGCCCTTGGTGAAGATGCCGCCGCCGAGGCGGGCGAAGATGGAGATCAGCGAGGCACCGAACGACAGCGCCACCATCGCTTCCATGACGTGCCGCAGGTCGTTGGGGAAGGCGCTGCGCAGGATCCAGAAATACCCGGTGACGCCGAGCAGGCCGAGGCCGACCACCAGCAGGCCGGTGATGGCGCCCGACCGGAAGGCGATGGCCAGCCCGGCGCCGAGGCCCTGGCGGGCGGCCTGGGCGGTGCGGACATTGGCGCGCACCGAGACGTTCATGCCGGCATAGCCGGCGCAGCCGGACAGCACGGCGCCGATGACGAAGCCGATGCCGACATGGATGCCGAGCAGCAGCCACAGCAGGATGAAGATGACCAGGCCGACGATGCCGATCGTCGTGTATTGCCGGTTGAGGTAGGCGCGCGCGCCGACCTGCACCGCGGCGGAGATTTCCTGCATGCGCGCGCTGCCGGCGTCGGCGGCGAGCACCTCGCGAGCGGTGACCAGCCCATAGACGAGCGCCAGCGCGCCGCAGACGAGGATTGCGATCGAAGCCCAGAACATCCAGCCAACTCCCGGTTCATTTCTCTGCTGCGGCGCAGATGTCCCCCCAAGCGCAGGAATCGGCCGCGTGACGTGGGCGCGGACCATGGCAGAAGGCTTAAAGTCAGGCAACCGACGGACCGCGTCCGTGGCCAGCCTGGGCCGGACGTCGTTGCGAATCCGGCGCGCGCAGGTGTATCGGCGCCACAGGGTTTTGGGCGGCCACTATCTGACTGACCGGCCTGCTTGGCAGCGCCGTGGTGGCCGGCGGGGCGATCGTGCTGGCGCGGCGCCCGACCGCCGGCGCCGCTGCTTGCGCGGGGGAGGGCCGGGCGGCATAGGACCCGCGCGGCTTCCGGCGCGCCCGTAGCTCAGCGGTCAGAGCTGGCCGCTCATAACGGTCTGGTCGCAGGTTCGAATCCTGCCGGGCGCATCGCGGCACGATGCGGCGGCGCGGCCGCCGCCGCTCGCGCCGCCGGTGCCGCTCCGACAACCGGACGACGCCTGCCCGGCCCCGGCAGGGCGCTTGCGCCGGGCGCCCGGGAGGGTAGAGAGTGCCCGGTTGGACGGAGGCAGAGCGTGCGCGAGACGATCCGGTTCCTCCTGGGCGACGCTGAACGGGCGATCCGCAACCCGGCGCCGACGCAGACCGTGCTGGAATGGCTGCGGATGGACGAACGCGCCTGCGGCACCAAGGAAGGCTGCGCCGAGGGCGATTGCGGCGCCTGCACGGTCGTGCTGGGGGAGGCGGCGGGCGAGGGCGTGCGCTATCGCGCGGTGAACGCCTGCATCGTGTTCCTGCCGGCGCTGGACGGCAAGCAGCTGCTCACGGTCGAGCATCTGCGCGCGCCGGACGGCACGCTGCATCCCGTGCAGCAGGCGATGGTCGAGCACCACGGCGCGCAATGCGGGTTCTGCACGCCCGGCTTCGTGATGTCGCTGTTCGCGCTGTATCACGCCGGCAGCGGCGGCGGGCGCACGGCGGCGAACGACGCGCTGGCCGGCAATCTCTGCCGCTGCACCGGCTACCGGCCGATCCTGGATGCCGCGCGCACGGCCTGCGCCGCACCGCCCGCCGACCGCTTCGCCGCCGCTTCGGGGCAGATCGCGGCGCGGCTGCGGGCGCTGGCATCGGACACAATGCTGTCCGCGGAGCGGGACGGGCAGCGTTTCCTCGCGCCGCGCAGCGCCGCCGAACTGGCGCAGGCGCTGGCCGCGCATCCGCGCGCGACGCTGCTGGCCGGCGGCACCGATGTCGGGCTGTGGGTGACCAAGCTGCATCGCCGGCTGGACACCGTGATCGCCGTCGAGCACGTCGCCGGCCTTTCCGAGGTCGCGGAGCGCGACGGCGTGCTCGCGATCGGCGCCGGCGTGACCTACGAGGATGCGTTCGCGGCATTGGCGGGGCATTGGCCGTCGCTCGGGCCGCTGCTGCGCCGGCTCGGTTCGCGGCAGATCCGCAATCGCGGCACGGTCGGCGGCAACGTCGCCAACGCCTCGCCGATCGGCGACATGCCGCCGGCGCTGATCGCGCTGGATGCGACGCTGGTGCTGCAGAGCGCTGCCGGCGAGCGCACCATCATGGCCGAGGATTTCTTCCGCGGCTATCGGCAGACCGCGCTGGCGGCCGGCGAGTTTCTGGCACGCATCGACATCCCGTTGCCGCGGGCCGACGACGTGTTCGCGACCTACAAAGTGTCGAAGCGGATGGACCAGGACATCTCCGCCGTCTGCGGCGCGTTTCGGCTGCGGTTGCGCGATGGTCGCGTGGACGACATCCGCATCGTCTATGGCGGCATGGCGGCGGTGCCGAAACGCGTCGTTGCGGCCGAGCAGGCGCTGGGCGGGCGGCTGTGGAATCGCGCCAGCGTGGCGGAGGCGATGTCGGCGCTCGACGCCGAGATGGCGCCGATCACCGACATGCGCGCCTCGGCGGCGTACCGCCGGCTGGTCGCGCGCAACCTGCTGCTGCGGTTTCTGCTGGAGACGGCGCCGGACAGCGACGCGCCGGTGCGTCTCGCAATGCTGGAGGAGATGCCGGCATGAACGTGCTCACCCCACCCGCACCGGCGATGCCGCAGGCGCAATCGGAGAGGCTACGGCCGGAAGCACTGCGCGTCGTCGGCCAGCCGGCCGCGCACGACAGCGCGGTGAAGCATGTCAGCGGCGCCGCGCTCTATGTCGATGACGTGCCGGAACCGCGCGACCTGCTGCACGCCTTCGTGCGCCTTTCCGAGCACGCACATGCGCGCGTCACGAAACTCGACGTGAGCGCGGCAGCGGCAGCGCCCGGCGTGGCGGCGGTGCTGACGGCGCGCGACATTCCGGGCGTGAACGATGTCGGGCCGGCGTTTCCCGGCGATCCGATCTTCGCCGACGGGCTGGTCGAATATGCCGGCCAGTCGCTGTTCGCGGTGGCCGCGGACAGCATCGCGGCGGCGCGCGCGGCGGCCGAGCGCGCCGTGGTCGAATACGAGGTGCTGGAGCCGGTGCTGAGCATCGATGCGGCGCTGCAACGCCAGAGTTTCGTGCTCCCGACGCAGACGATGCGGCGCGGCGATGCGGCGGCGGCGCTGGCCGGTGCGCGCCACCGGCTGCGCGGCCGCATCGTGATGGGCGGGCAGGACCATTTCTACCTCGAAGGCCAGATCGCGATGGCGATCCCCGGCGAGGACCGCGACATGCGCGTGCTGAGTTCCACGCAGCATCCGACCGAGGTGCAGCATCTGGTCGCGCGCTGCCTCGCGATCCGCGATCATGCCGTGGTGTGCGAGACCCGCCGCATGGGCGGCGGTTTCGGCGGCAAGGAGAGCCAGGCCTCGCTGATCGCCTGCATCGCCGCACTGCTGGCGGCGCGCACGCGGCGGCCGGTGAAGCTGCGGCTCGACCGCGACGACGACATGGTGCTGACCGGCAAGCGCCACGCCTTCCGCATCGACTGGGACGTGGGGTTCGATGCCGAAGGGCGCATCGAGGGCATCACCTTCGACCTCGCCTCGCGCTGCGGCATGTCGCCCGACCTGTCGGCGGCGATCAACGACCGGGCGATGTTCCATTCCGACAACGCCTACTACCTGCCGAACGTCACCATCGTCTCGCACCGCTGCAAGACCAACACCGTCTCCGACACCGCGTTCCGCGGCTTCGGCGGGCCGCAGGGGATGATGGGGATCGAGGCGGCGATGGAGGCCATCGCGCGGCATCTGCGACTCGATCCGTTCGAGGTGCGGCGCCGCAATTTCTATGGCAAGACCGACCGCAACGTCACGCCGTACCACATGACGGTCGAGGACAACATCATCCCGGAGCTGGCGGCGGAACTCCTGCGCACCTCGCAGTACGCCAGGCGGCGGCGCGAGGTCGCTGCGTTCAATGCGCGAAGCCCGTGGATCAAGCGCGGCATCGCGCTGACGCCGGTGAAGTTCGGCATTTCCTTCACGCTGCTGCGCATGAACCAGGCCGGCGCGCTGGTGCATGTCTATACCGACGGCAGCGTGCAGCTCAACCACGGCGGCACCGAGATGGGGCAAGGGCTGTTCGTGAAGGTGGCGCAGGTGGTGGCGGAGGAGCTCGGCATCCCGCTCGACCGCGTGAAGGTGACGGCGACGACGACGGAGAAAGTGCCGAACACCTCGCCGACCGCGGCCTCCTCCGGCAGCGACATCAACGGCAAGGCGGCGCAGGCGGCGGCGCGCACGATCCGTGAGCGCATCGGGAAAGTCGTCGCCGCCGATTGGGGCGTCGAGCCGGGCTGCATCGCCTTTTGCGACGGCGAGCTGCGCGCCGGCGAGCGCCACATGACGTTTGCCGCCGCGGTGCGCCGCACCTACGAACAGCGCGTGCAGCTTTCCTCGACCGGCTATTATTCGACGCCGAAACTGCACTACGATACCGCGACGCACCGCGGCCGGCCGTTCTACTACTTCGCGTATGGCGCGGCGGTGTCGGAGGTGGAGGTGGACACGCTGACCGGCGAGTATTGCCTGCGGCGCGTCGATATCCTGCACGACATCGGCCAGTCGCTCAATCCGGCGATCGACCTCGGGCAGATCGAGGGCGGCTTCGTGCAGGGCGCCGGCTGGCTGACCACGGAGGAATTGTGGTGGGACGCGGAGGGACGGCTGCGCACGCATGCGCCGTCCACCTACAAGATTCCCGCCGTCGGCGACCTTCCGCCGGACTTTCGCGTGTCCGTCTGGAAGCGCGGGCGCAACCGGGAGAATGCGATCTACCGCTCGAAAGCGGTGGGCGAGCCGCCGTTGATGCTCGGCATTTCGGTGTTCCACGCGCTGCGCGACGCGGTGGCGGCGTGCGGCGACGTGGCGGAGGCGGCGGACCTCGACGCGCCGGCGACGCCCGAGCGCGTGCTGCTGGCGATCGAGGCGCGGCGCGCGCGCGCGGCGGCGGCGCTGCCGCGGGCCGCGGAGTGATGGCGAACTGGCTCGCCGCGCTGCGCGACCTGGAGCAGGCGGGAACGCCGGCGGTGCTGGTGACGCTGCTCGCGGTGCGCGGCTCCACGCCGCGCGAGGCCGGCTGCAAGATGGTGGTCACCGAGGCCGGCGGCGAGGGCACGATCGGCGGCGGCAATCTCGAATTCCAGAGCATCGCCGTCGCGCGCGAATTGCTCGGACGGGAAACTTCGGGACCGGAACTGCGGGAATTCCCGCTCGGTCCGGCGCTCGGCCAGTGCTGCGGCGGCCATGCGACGGTGCTGTTCGAGGCGGTGCGGCCGGCGTCCTGGCACGTGGCGCTGTTCGGTGCCGGGCATGTCGGGCGCGCGCTGGTGCCGTTGCTCGGCACGCTCGGCTGCCGCGTGTCGTGGATCGACGCGCGCGACGATGCGTTTCCCGCCCGCGTGCCGGCGAACGTCACGTGCCTGCACGATGCCTCGCCGGTGCGGCGCGCGGCGGCGCTGCCGGCCGGCAGCTGCGTGCTGGTGATGACGCACGACCACGCGCTCGATTTCGACATCGTCGCCGCCGCACTGCCGCGGCCGGACCTGCCGTTCGTCGGGCTGATCGGGTCGGAGACCAAGCGGGCGCGCTTCGTCTCGCGGCTGGCGCGGCGCGGGCTGGAGGCGACGGCGATCCGGCGCCTCACCTGCCCGATCGGCGTGCCCGGCGCGGGCGGCAAGGCGCCGGCCGAGATTGCCGTTGCGGTGGCGGCGCAGTTGCTGCAAGTCCGTGACGCGGTGGCGTCGGTCGCGCCATCGTCGCGTCCCGGCCGCGCCGCGCCGGCGACCGCCTGCGCCGGCTGCGGCGTGGCGGATTGCGACCGCACCGAGGATGCTGCCGTGCGATGAGCCCCGAGGTCCTGATGCGCCGCGCCATCGCGCTGTCGGTGGAAAAGATGCAGTCGGGCAGCGGCGGCCCGTTCGGCGCGGTGATCGCGCGCGGCGGCGAGGTGGTGGCGGAGGGCTGGAACCAGGTGACGTCGTCGTGCGATCCGACCGCGCATGCCGAGGTGGTGGCGATCCGGCGCGCCTGTCAGGCGCTCGGAAGATTCGAGCTTCGTGACTGCGAGATTTTCACCAGTTGCGAACCGTGCCCGATGTGCCTCGGCGCGATCTACTGGGCGCGGATCGGGCGCATCTGGTTCGCCAACGACCGCAGCGACGCCGCCGCGATCGGTTTTGACGACGACTTCCTGTATCGCGAAATCCCGCGCCCGCTCGCCGAACGCAGCCTGCCGACGCAGCGCCTGCTGGCCGCGGAGGCGCGCGCCGCGTTCGATGCCTGGGCCGGCAAGCCGGACAAGGTGGCGTATTGACATGGACGCAACTTCACCGCCGCCGCGCCTGCGGCTGACCGGCATCACCAAGCGCTACGCTTCGGTGGTCGCCAACAGCGGCGTCGATCTCAGCGTCGGGCCGGGCGAGATCCATGCGCTGCTCGGCGAGAACGGCGCCGGCAAGAGCACGCTGGTGAAGATCATCTACGGCGTGGTGCATCCCGACGAAGGCGAGATCGCCTGGGAAGGCCGGCCGGTCGCCATCGCCGACCCGAATGCCGCGCGCGCACTCGGCATCGGCATGGTGTTCCAGCATTTTTCGCTGTTCGAGAGCCTGACGGTCGCGGAGAACATCGCGCTCGGCCTCGGCGCGCGCGAGAGTATCGGCGAACTCACCGGCCGCATCGAGGAGATTTCCCGCCGCTACGGGCTGGCCGTGGCGCCGTCGCGGCACGTGCATCATCTCTCCGTCGGCGAACGCCAGCGCGTCGAGATCGTGCGCTGCCTGCTGCAATCGCCGCGCCTGCTGATCATGGACGAACCGACCTCGGTGCTGACGCCGCAGGAGGCGGAGGGGCTGTTCGACGTGCTGCGCCGGCTGGCGTCGGAAGGGTGCAGCGTGCTTTACATCAGCCACAAGCTGGAAGAGATCAAAGCGCTGTGCGAGGCCGCGACGGTGCTGCGCGGCGGGCGCGTGGTCGGCGGGTGCGATCCGCGCGTCGCGACCGAGCAGCAGATGGCCGAATTGATGATCGGCGGCGAACTGCCGGTCGCGCACCGCCGCGCGCCGCTCAAGGAGGGCCGGGCGTCGCTGGTGGTGGAAAATCTTTCTCTCCCGGCCGACGAGCCGTTCGGCACGCATCTGCGCGGCATTTCCCTGACGCTGCGCGACGGCGAAATCCTCGGCGTCGCCGGCGTGGCCGGCAACGGCCAAAAAGAACTGCTCGCGGTGCTGTCCGGCGAACGTCGCGCACCGGACGCCAATGCCGTGCGCATCGCCGATGTCGCGGCCGGGCTGATGGGGCCGGCGGCGCGGCGGCGCCTTGGTCTCGCGTTCATCCCGGAGGAGCGGCTCGGCCGCGGGGCGGTCGCGGAGTTCTCGCTCACCGAGAACGCGTTGCTCACGTGCTACCAGCAGGGTTTCGTGCGCGCCGGCATGGTGCGGTTCGCGGCGGTCGAGAAATACGCCAAGCAGATCATCGCGCGCTTCCGCGTGGTCGCCGCCGGTACGGAGGCACGCGGCAGCAGCCTCTCGGGCGGCAACATGCAGAAATTCATCGTCGGGCGCGAGGTCGGCACCAATCCGCGCGTGCTGCTGGCGGCGCATCCGACCTGGGGCGTCGATATCGGCGCGGCGCTGGCGATCCGCCAGGCGCTGATGGACCTCGCCGCCGCCGGCAGCGGCGTGCTCGTCGTCTCCGAAGACCTGGCCGAGCTGTTCGAGATTTCCGACTTCATCGCGGTGCTCTCCGGCGGCCGTCTGTCGCCGCCGCGGCGCACGCACGAGACGACGGTGGAGGAGGTCGGGCTGCTGATGGGCGGACACATGGCGGCGAGCGTGCAGCCGCGCGAAGCCAGAGGGGTCGTCGATGCGGCTTAGTCTGCAACCGCGCGCGCGGCCGGCGCGCGCGATGGTGTGGCTGTCGCCGGTGATCGCGGCGCTGCTGTCCGTCGTCGGCGTCACGATGCTTTTCGCCGTGCTTGGCCGCAACCCGATCGAGGCGCTGCAGACGCTGTTCGTGGCGCCGCTCGCGACCGTGGACGGGCTGACCGAACTCGGGCTGAAGGCGACGCCGCTGCTGCTCTGCGCCATCGGCATCGCGATCGGCGTGCGCGCGGATGTGTGGAACATCGGCGCCGAGGGCCAGTTCACGCTCGGCGCCATCTTCGGCAGCTGGGTGGCGCTGAATTTCGGCGGGCAGGGCCATTGGTGGCTGATCCCGGCGATGCTGCTGGCGGGCATCGCCGGCGGCGCCGTGTGGGCCGGAATCCCCGCGCTGCTGCGCACCCGCTTCAATGCGCACGAGATCCTGACCACGCTGATGCTGGCCTATGTGTCGATCCAGCTGCTCGGCTATCTCGTCCACGGGCCGTGGAAAGACCCGGAGGGCTACAGCTTCCCGCAGACCAGGCAGTTCGAATCGGATGCCATGCTGCCTGTGCTGATCGCGGATACGCGGCTGCACATCGGCGCGCTGTTTGCGCTGCTCGCGGTGCCGCTCGGCAGCGTGCTGCTCGGACGCACGCTGATGGGCTTTCGCATCCGCACCGTGGGCGCGGCGCCGGCGGCGGCGCGCTATGCCGGGTTCAGCCGCAACGCCGTCGTGTGGTTCTGCCTGCTGCTGAGCGGCGGCCTGGCGGGTCTCGCCGGCATTTGCGAGATCGCCGGCGGCAACGGGCAGCTCACGCCGGTCATCTCGCCGGGCTACGGGTTCGCGGCGATCATCGTGGCGTTCCTCGGCCGGCTCAATCCGGTCGGCATCCTGTTCGCCTCGCTGCTGATGGCGCTGCTGTATCTCGGCGGCGAGGGATTGCAGGTGTCGATGCAGCTGCCGATCGCGGTCACCGGCACGATCCAGGGCATGCTGCTGTTCTTCCTGCTCGCCGCCGACGTGCTGATCAACTACCGGCCGCATGTGCAACTGGCGCGGCGGGCGCAGGCGGTGCGGCATGCATGACCTGGTGATCCTCGCCGCCGTGCTGGTCGCCACGCTGCGCGCGGCGACGCCGCTGATGCTGGCCGGGTTCGGCGAACTCATCACCGAGCGCTCCGGCGTGCTCAATCTCGGCGTCGAGGGCATGATGCTGGTCGGCGCCGCCTTCGGCTTCATCGGCACGGTGGTCAGCGGCAGCCTGCTGGTCGGCTTCATCGTCGCGATGATCGCCGGTGCGGCGCTCGCCTTGGTGTTCGGCGTGCTGACGCTGTCGCTGATGGCGAACCAGGTGGCGACCGGGCTGGCGCTGACCATTTTCGGCGTCGGTTTTTCCGCACTCGTCGGCGTGAAATGGGTCGGCATGCCGCTCGCCGGGCTGCCGGGCGGGATTTGGCCGCATTTGAGCAGCGCGTCGCCGCTGGTGCAGCAGGCGATGCTGATCGACCCGGTCGTCATCATTGCCCTCCTCGTGCCGTTCGCGGCGCAGCGTTTCATCTACCGCACGCGCGCCGGCCTGATCCTGCGCGCGGTCGGCGAGAGCCACGATGTCGCGCACGCGCTCGGCTATTCGGTGCTGCGCATCCGCTATCTTGCGGTGCTGTTCGGCGGCGCCATGAGCGGGCTAGCCGGCGCCTTCATGTCGCTGTCCTACTCGCCGATGTGGACCGAGAACATGGTCGCCGGACGCGGCTGGATCGCGCTCGCGCTGGTGGTCTTTTCTACGTGGAAGCCGCTGTGGCTGGCGCTCGGCGCGTTGCTGTTTGGCCTGGTCACCATCGCGCAGTTCCAGATCGAGGGGCTGGGGTTCGACGTTTCGCCGAGCCTGCTGGCAATGCTGCCGTATCTCGCGACCGTCGTCGTGCTGGTGCTGATCTCGCGCGACGCCACGCGGCTGAAGCTGAATGCGCCCGCGGCGCTCGGCCGGCCGTTCCACGCCACGGCATGAGTGCCGCGCCGCTCTGGATCAAGGACCCGCTCGCGATCCTGGCCGACGACGCGGCGCGCGGCATCGTCGTGCAGGACGGGCGCATCGTCGAGACAGTGCCGGCGGGCCACGCGCCGGCAATGCCGGGTGTCGCCGCGTTCGAAGCCGGCGCGCATGTCGTCATCCCCGGCCTCATCAACACGCATCATCATTTCTACCAGACGCTGACGCGCGCCTCGGCCGCGGCGCTGGACCGCGAACTGTTCGGCTGGCTCGGCGCGCTGTATCCGATCTGGGCGAAGCTGACGCCCGAGGCGCTGGAGTCGGCCGTCACCGTCGCGATGGCGGAGCTGCTGCTGTCCGGCTGCACGACGACCACCGACCACCACTACGTCTTTCCGGCCGGCCTCGATCAGGCGATCGACATCGAGGTCGCGGTCGCGCAAAAACTCGGCATCCGCGCGGTGTTCACGCGCGGCTCGATGAACCTTTCGCAGCGCGACGGCGGCCTGCCGCCCGACGGCGTGGTGCAGGACGAGGACACCATCCTGGCCGAAAGCGCCCGCCTGATCGACGCGCACCACGATCCGGCGCCGCACGCGCTGGTGCAGATCGCGCTCGCGCCGTGCTCGCCGTTCTCCGTCACTCGCTCGCTGATGCAGGCCACCGCCGAACTGGCTGCCGCGCGCGGCGTGCGTCTGCACACGCATCTCGCCGAGACCGCGGACGAGACCGCGTTCTGCCTCGGGCACTTCGGCTGCCGACCGCTCGACTATCTCGAAGATGTGGGCTGGCTGCACGATCGCGTCTGGCTCGCGCACGGCGTGCATTTCGACGCAACCGAGATCGCGCGCCTCGCCCGCGCCGGCGTCGCCGTCACGCATTGCCCGTGCAGCAACCAGGTGCTCGGCTCCGGCCATTGCCCGGTCTGCGACATGGAGGCGGCGGGGCTGCGCGTCGGCCTCGGCGTCGATGGTTCGGCCTCCAACAACGCCTCCAATCTCATGCAGGAGGTGCGCGCGGCCTTCCTGTTGCAACGCCACCGCTACGGCGTCGCGCGGGTCGGCCATCGCGACGCGCTGCGCTGGGCGACGGAAGGCTCGGCCGCCTGCATCGGCCGTCCCGAACTCGGCCGCATCGCACCGGGCGCGGCGGCCGATTTTGCGCTCTTCCGCCTCGACGAGCTGCGCTTTGCCGGCGCGCAGGATCCGCTCGCGGCGCTGGTGCTGTGCGGCGCGCACCGCGCCGACCGGGTGATGGTCGCGGGGCGCTGGGTGGTGGAGGACGGCGCCATTCCCGGCCTCGACATCGCGGCCCTCGTCGCGCGGCAGCAGCGCGCGGCGGCGCGCCTGCACGCATGACGCCACGTCTGTTCGTCTGCACCACCTGCGACCGCTACGCGACCCGGCCCACGCAGCCGACGCGCGGCGCCGTCGTGCTCGCCGCCGTGCGCGAGGCGGCGGCGCGGCTGAGTGTGGCGCATCTGGTCAACGAAGTCGCCTGCGTCATGTCCTGCCCGCGCCCCTGCGGCGCCGCGCTGCGCGAGGGGCGCGGCGGCGGCGTGTATCGCTTCGCGCTGCTGTCGCCGGCGGATGCGCCGGCGCTGGTTGCGTTCGTGGCGGCGCGGGTTGACGATGCAGCGGCCGCGGTGCCGCCTTGTCTGGCGGATCGCGTCGCGTCCTATATCCTGCCGCGCACCTGACAGAACGGAGGCAATGATGGACCATCGCAAGCTCGGCCGCTCCGGCCTCTCGATCGCGCCGATCGTGCTCGGCGGCAACGTGTTCGGCTGGACCGCCGACGAGGCCACGTCGTTCGCCGTCCTCGACGCTTTTGTCGCGTCCGGCTGCAACTGCATCGACACCGCGGATGTCTATTCGCGCTGGGCGCCGGGCCACACCGGCGGCGAGTCGGAGGCGATCATCGGCAAATGGCTCAAGCGTCGCGGCCGGCGCGACGACGTGATCGTCGCGACCAAAGTCGGCTCCGACATGGGCGAGGGGATCTGCCTGAAGCGCGACTACATCCTGCGCGCCGCCGAGGCCTCGCTGAAGCGGCTGCAGACCGACTACATCGACCTCTACCAGCAGCATTTCGATGACAATGTGACGCCGGTTGCCGAGACGCATGGAGGCGTTCGCGACGTTGATCCGCGACGGCAAGGTGCGCGCCATCGGCGCCTCGAACATCACGCCGGCGCGGCTGACGGAGTCGTTCGCGGTGTGCGCGCAGCACTCCTGGCCGCGCTACGAGACGCTGCAGCCGCACTACAACCTCGTCGAGCGCGGCGAGTACGAGCGCGACTTCGAGCCGATCTGCAAGCAGCACGGCCTCGGCGTCATCCCGTATTTTTCGCTGGCGGCCGGCTTCCTGACCGGAAAATACCGCTCCGACGCCGATCTCGGCAAAAGCCCGCGCGGGGCGGGCGTGAAGAAATATCTCGACGCGCGCGGCCACCGCGTGCTGGCGGCGCTCGACACGGTGGCAGCGGGCGCGGCGGCGACGCCAGCGCAGGTGGCGCTGGCATGGCTGATCGCGCGGCCTTCCATCACCGCGCCGATCGCCAGCGCCACCAGTGTCGCGCAATGGCACGACATCGTGCGCGCGGCGGAGCTGAAGCTCGGCGACGACGCGATCCGGACGCTGGATGCGGCCAGCGCCTAGACGCGCCGCCATCCGGGCTTGCCCGGGTCGAGCCATTCTGGCCGACCGGCCCGATGCCGCAGATCGCGATCACCGCCGGCTCGGTGCCGTCGCGGCGCACGCCGTCGTAGTGCGGCGTGTGCGCGACGCGGCGGACGTACGTGCCCGCCGACGCCGGCATCGTGTGCTCCGGGTCGAAATCCGCGCCGCTGTTCACCCACCACGTCCCCGAAACCACGACGCAGAGCCGATCCGTGACATAGCTGTGCGGCGCGCTCATGTAGCCCGGATGCCATCGGACCAGCATGTAATAGAGGCCGGTCTCGTTCATCGAGCCGAACAACGGCGCGTTTCCACGCTGTTAGGGGGAAACCCGGGTTTTTCTTCCACTCTATCTGGTCCGGCAGCCGCACGATCGTCTCCGCCGGTTCGATCTTGCTCGCCTCCGCCGATCCG
>CAWAZU010000032.1:0-171395 GCA_963786445.1 uncultured Pseudomonadota bacterium | reverse complement strand
CGCGGAGCGACTGACACGGAACCTCCGTCGCCGGCCGATGCTTGACGCGCGGTGGTGCTTGGGAGCCAATATCGGTCGCTCCCCGACAGATACGGCGGTGCCGGGGAACTGGATCACGGGAGGATGGCATGGGGGGCACGCAGGCCCCATCCGACGTTCCCGATCTCACGCAAGGGGTCGCACTCGCGACCTTGGCCGATGGCGGCATGCTGCTCGGGCATGTCGGCGACGAGGCGGTGCTGCTGGCACGTCGTGGCGAGGAGTGTTTCGCGGTCAGCGCGACCTGCACGCATTACGGCGGCCCGCTCGCCGAGGGGATTCTGGTCGGCGAGACGGTGCATTGTCCCTGGCACCATGCCTGCTTCAGCCTGCGCACCGGGGCGCCGACCCGGCCGCCCGCGCTTAACCCGGTGGCGTGCTGGCGGGTCGAGCAAAGCGGCGGGACGGCCTTCGTTCGGGAGAAGCTGCCGGCTTTGGCGCCTCCGGCGCGCCGGACGGCCGCGAACGCGCCTCGCTCCGTCGTCATCATCGGCGGTGGTGCCGCCGGCAACGCAGCGGCCGAGACCTTGCGGCAGGAAGGCTATGCGGGTCCGGTCACCCTGCTGAGCGCGGATGAGGCCGCCCCGTGCGACCGACCGAACCTGTCGAAGGACTATCTCGCCGGCACGGCCCAAGCGGACTGGATTCCCCTGCGGCCGGACGGCTTCTACGCCGAACAGGGTATCGACCTGCGGCTCGCAACGCGGGTGAACGCCATCGACCCCGCCGGGCGGATGGTGCGGTTGGCGGACGGCAGCCATCTCGCCTACGGGGCGCTGCTGCTTGCGACCGGCGCGGAACCGGTCAGGCTTCAGGCCCCCGGAGCGACGCTGCCGCATGTCCACATGCTGCGCAGTCTCGCCGACGCAAGTGGGTTGATCGCGGCGGCCGGCACCGCGCAACGCTGCGTCGTGGTCGGCGCGAGCTTCATCGGGCTCGAGGTGGCGGCAGCGCTGCGCGCCCGGGGGCTGCCGGTGCATGTGGTCGCGCCCGAGCCGCGCCCGATGGAGCGCATCATGGGGCCGGCGATCGCCGACATGGTCCGCACGCTGCATGAGGCGCATGGGGTGATCTTCCACCTCGGCGCGACGGTCGCGGCGATCGCCCCGCAGGCCGTGACGCTTTCCACCGGCGCGCAAGTCGATGCCGATCTGGTGGTGGTCGGCATCGGCGTCCGCCCGGCGATCGCGCTGGCCGAACAGGCCGGTCTTGCCATCGACCGCGGCGTCGCCGTGGATGCCTATCTGCAGACCAGCGCCGCCGGCATCTTCGCCGCCGGTGACATCGCCCGCTGGCCGGATCGCCTGACGGGCCAGGCGATCCGGGTCGAGCACTGGGTGGTCGCGGAACGCCAGGGCCAGGTCGCCGCGCGCAACATGCTGGGGCAACGCCAGCGCTTCGCGGCGGTGCCGTTCTTCTGGAGCCAGCACTACGACACCGCCATCGCCTATGTCGGCCATGCCGAGACCTGGGAGCGGATCGAGATCGAGGGCGATCCGGCGGCGCATGACTGCATGGCCAGCTTCTGGCACGGCGGCCGCAAGCGCGCCGTCGTCACGGTCGGCCGTGACCGTGACAGTCTGCGCGCCGAGGCGGCGTTCGAGCAGGAAATATGGGCGTGACGGCGCATCGGGTTTCGGCCAGCCAGATCCGGCTGAAGCGCGCCTACGAACCCGCCGCAGCCGAGGATGGGGTGCGAGTTCTGGTCGATCGGCTCTGGCCGCGCGGGATCCGCAAGGAAGACGCGGCCATCGATCACTGGATGAAGGAGATCGCCCCGTCTGCCGCGCTGCGCCGATGGTTTGGCCACGATCCCGCGCGTTGGCCGGAGTTTCGCCGCCGCTACGCGGAAGAACTGCAGGCACACGCCGACGCGATCGAGGCGCTGCGCGACCTCGCCCGTCAGGGCACCGTCACGCTGGTGTTCGGCGCGCGCGACGAGGACCATAACGATGCGGTGGTTCTCTGCGACATTCTTCTCGGTCGGTAGCAGGACATGCGGGCACCCTGTTCACCGCGGATTGCGCCGCCATTCGAATCCTGAAGGATGCAGACATGAGTCACTTGCTCGACCGGCTGACTTATTTTACCCGCAAGCGCGACCAATTCGCCGGCGATCATGGAGAGGTGCGGCACGAGAACCGCGACTGGGAGGAAGGGTACCGCCAGCGCTGGCAGCACGACAAGATCGTGCGGTCAACTCATGGCGTGAACTGCACCGGATCGTGCAGTTGGAAAATCTACGTCAAGAGCGGTGTCGTCACCTGGGAGACGCAGCAGACCGACTATCCGCGCACCCGTCCCGGCATGCCGAACCACGAGCCGCGCGGGTGCTCGCGCGGCGCATCCTACAGTTGGTACCTCTACAGCGCCAGCCGGCTGAAATATCCGATGGTCCGCTCCCGCCTGCTGCGGCTCTGGCGCGAAGCACGCAAGACGCTGGAGCCGGTGGAGGCCTGGGCGGCGATTGTCTCCGATCCTGCCAAGGCGCGCGAGTACAAGGAAATCCGCGGCCGTGGCGGATTCGTTCGCGCGAGTTGGGACGAGGCGAGCGAGATCATCGCCGCGGCCAACCTGCACACGATCAAGGCCTATGGCCCGGATCGTGTCGCCGGCTTCTCGCCAATCCCGGCCATGTCGATGGTCTCTTTTGCCTCCGGCGCCCGCTATCTCAGCCTGATCGGCGGCACCATGCTGTCGTTCTATGACTGGTATTGCGATCTGCCGCCATCGAGCCCGCAGACCTGGGGCGAGCAGACCGATGTCCCGGAATTGGCCGACTGGTATAATTCCAGCTACCTGATCGCCTGGGGCTCCAACGTGCCGCAGACGCGGACGCCGGACGCGCATTTTTTTGTCGAGGCGCGCTACAACGGCACCAAAGTCGTGGCGATCACGCCGGACTACTCCGAAGTGGCGAAGCTGTCGGATCTCTGGCTGCACCCGAAGCCAGGCACCGACTCAGCACTCGCGATGGCTATGGGCCATGTCATCCTGCGGGAGTTCTTTCTTGATCGTCAGGTAGCGTATTTCCAAGACTACTGCCGGCGCTACACCGACCTGCCGATGCTGGTCCGCCTGCGGCGGCAAGAGGGGCGTTGGGTGGCTGACCGGTTCCTGCGCGCCAGCGACCTTCCCGGCGCGCCCGGCGATGCGGGTCGGGCGGACTGGAAGAGCGTGGCGATCGACGAACGGTCCGGCGCGCCGGTGGTCCCGCGTGGCTCGATCGGCTTTCGCTGGCCAGCCGAGGGCGAGGCGGAAGGGCTCTGGAACCTCGAGGAGAAGGATGGCGCTACCGGCGGCGACGTGCGGCTGGCGTTGAGCCTGATCGACCGGCGTGACGATGTGCTGGAGGTGGCGTTTCCGTATTTCGGCGGCCGATTGCACGAGCGGTTCACGGCCAGCGACCAGGGCGGCGACGTCCTGCCGCGGAACGTGCCTGTCCGGCGGCTCGCGCTCGCCGATGGGGAAGGTGTCGTGGCGAACGTGTTCGACCTGCTCTGCGCACATTATGGACTGGATCGCGGCCTCGGGGGGGCATGCGCGCATTCTTATTCGGACAACGTGCCGTACACGCCGGCGTGGCAGGAACCGATCACCGGGGTTGCCGCTGCCAAGGCTATCGACGTGGCACGGGGGTTCGCCGCGAACGCCGAGAAGACGAACGGGCGGTCGATGGTCATCATTGGGGCCGGTGTGAACCACTGGTACCAGCAGGATATGACCTACCGCAGCATCATCAATTTCCTGATGCTGTGCGGCACGGTCGGCGTTTCCGGCGGCGGCTGGTCGCACTATGTCGGGCAGGAGAAGCTGCGGCCGCAAACCGGTTGGACCATGCTGACCTTCGCGCTGGACTGGGTGCGCCCGCCGCGGCAAATGGCAGGCACGTCGTTCTTCTACGCCCACAGCGACCAATGGCGATACGAATCAGTCGGCGTCGAGGACCTGCTGTCGCCACTGGCGGATCCGACCGCCTATCGCGGTTCATTGATCGATCTGAATGTGCGGGCGGAGCGGATGGGTTGGTTGCCCTCGGCGCCGCAGCTTGCCGTCAATCCGCTGACCCTCGCAGCGGCGGCGGACAAGGCCGGACTTGGCGTGAAGGACTATGTGGTCGGCGAACTGCGGTCCGGGCGTCTGCGCATGGCCTGCGAGGATCCGGACAATCCGGTGAACTTCCCGCGCAACCTGTTCATCTGGCGTTCCAACCTGTTCGGTTCGTCCGGCAAAGGGCATGAATATTTCCTGCGCCATTTCCTCGGCACCCGGCACGGACTGCAAGGCAAGGACCTCGGCGAAAGCGGCGCGCGCAAGCCGGAAGAGGTGGTCTGGCGGGACGCGGCGCCGGAGGGCAAGCTTGATCTTGTCGTGACACTCGACTTTCGTATGTCCACGAGTTGCCTCTACTCGGATGTCGTGCTGCCAACGGCGTCCTGGTATGAGAAGAACGACCTCAACACATCGGATATGCATCCGTTCATCCACCCGCTGTCCGCGGCTGTGGACCCGGTGTGGGAGTCGCGCAGCGACTGGGAGACCTACAAGACCATCGCACGTCGCTTTTCCGAACTCGCTGTGGGTCAGCTTGGGGTCGAACGAGATGTGGTGCTGACGCCGCTGATGCACGATACGCCTGCGGAGTTGGGCCAGCCGTTCGCGCCGAAAGACTGGAAGAAGGGTGAGTGCGAGCTGATCCCAGGGGTTACTGCCCCGGAGATCACCCTGGTGGAGCGTGATTACCCCAACACCTACCGTCGCTTCACGGCGCTTGGCCCGCTTGTTGAAAAGCTGGGCAACGGCGGGAAGGGGATCGCGTGGAATGCGGAGGCAGAAGCAAAAGGCCTCGCCGCACTCAACCGCACCGTGACCGAGGACGGCCAGACCAAGGGGCGACCGCGCATCGCGACCGACATCGACGCCGCCGAGGTGATCATGTACCTGGCGCCCGAGACGAACGGTGAGGTTGCGGTAAAGGCCTGGGAGGCGCTGGGCCGCAAGACCGGACGCAACCACCGGCATCTCGCGGAAGCGCGTGAAGACGAGAAGATCCGCTTCCGCGACATCCAGGCGCAGCCACGCAAGATCATCACTTCGCCGACCTGGTCCGGTATCGAAAGCGAGCACGTCAGCTACAACGCCAGCTATACCAATGTGAATGAGCTGATTCCTTGGCGCACCCTGACTGGCCGGCAGCAGTTCTTCCAGGACCACACATGGTTCCGCGATTTCGGCGAAAACTTCGCGCTCTACCGGGCGCCGGTTGATACGCGCACCGTGAATGCCATGCTTGGCCAGCGCGGCAACGGCGAACCAGAAGTGGTGCTGAACTTTATCACGCCGCATCAGAAATGGGGCATCCACTCCACCTATACCGACAACCTGATCATGCTGACGCTGTCACGCGGCGGGCCGATCGTGTGGATTTCGGAGACCGACGCGGGCAAGGCGGGAATTGTCGATAACGACTGGATCGAGTTGTTCAACCTGAACGGCGCGATCACCGCACGCGCGGTGGTCAGTCAGCGGGTGCAGGAGGGCATGTGCCTGATGTATCACGCGCAGGAGAAGATCGTGAACGTGCCTGGTAGCGAGATCACCGGCGCACGCGGCGGCATTCATAACTCGGTCACCCGAGTGCTGGTGAAGCCCACCCATATGGTCGGCGGCTACGCCCAGTTGTCCTATGGCTTCAACTACTACGGCACGGTCGGGTCGAACCGCGACGAGTTCGTCATCGTGCGCAAGATGGCGAAAGTCGACTGGATGGACCGACCGGCCACGGTCGCGATCAGCGCCTGACGGCGAAGGGAGCCACGACGCCATGAAAATCCGCGCGCAGATCGCGATGGTTTTGAACCTCGACAAGTGCATCGGCTGCCACACCTGCTCAGTGACCTGCAAGAACGTGTGGACGTCCCGGCAAGGCATGGAATATGCGTGGTTCAACAATGTCGAAACGAAGCCCGGCATCGGCTATCCCAAAGATTGGGAGAATCAGCAGCGCTGGAACGGCGGCTGGGTGCGCAAACGCAACGGCAAGATTCAGCCGAAGCAGGGCGGACGCTGGGCGATCCTTGCCAACATCTTCGCTAATCCGAACTTACCAGAGATCGACGATTACTATGAGCCGTTTACTTTCGACTACGAGAACCTGCATACCGCGCCCGAGCAGCCCACCGCGCCGGTGGCCCGGCCGATCTCACTCATCAGTGGCCGGACCATGGAGAAGGTCGAATGGGGACCAAACTGGGAGGAGATCCTGGGTGGCGAATTCAGCAAGCGCTCGCAGGACTACAATTTCGAGGCTGTGCAGAAGGACATCTATGGGCAGTTCGAAAACACGTTCATGATGTACCTGCCCAGACTGTGCGAGCATTGCCTCAATCCCACCTGCGTCGCGTCCTGCCCCTCGGGATCGATCTATAAGCGCGAGGAGGATGGGATCGTCCTGATCGATCAGGACAAGTGCCGCGGCTGGCGGATGTGTGTCTCCGGCTGCCCATACAAGAAGATCTACTACAACTGGACCACTGGCAAGGCGGAAAAGTGCATTTTTTGCTACCCTCGTATCGAGGCGGGCCAGCCCACCGTGTGCTCGGAGACATGCGTTGGCCGCATCCGCTATCTCGGCGTGCTGCTCTATGACGCAGATCGGATCGAGTCCGCCGCCAGCGTGGAGAGCGCGCAGGACCTCTATACGGCCCAGCTCGACCTTTTCCTTGATCCGAATGATTCGGCGGTCGAGGCGCAGGCGCGCGCGGGTGGTGTGCCGGACGCATGGATCGAGGCCGCGAAACGCTCGCCCACCTACAAGATGGCCGTCGAGTGGCGGATCGCCTTTCCCCTGCACCCGGAGTACCGCACCCTGCCGATGGTGTGGTATGTGCCGCCGTTGTCGCCGATCCAGTCGCACGCCAATGCAGGGACGATCGAGGCGGCGGGCGAGTTGCCGGATGTGCGCTCCTTGCGTATTCCCGTGCGCTACCTGGCAAACCTGCTGACGGCGGGCGCCGAGGCGCCAATCATCACCGCGCTGGAACGTCTGCTGGCAATGCGGGCCTTCTATCGCGACCGGCAGCTCGGTGCCGGCGATAATCTCGCCGTGCTGCAGCAGGCGGGGCTGACGCGCGAGCAGGCCCATGAGATGCACCGCTATCTCGCGATCGCAGACTACGAGGACCGCTTCGTGATCCCGACCTCCCATCGTGAGCAGGCGGACGACGCCTACGAGATCCGCGGCAATTGCGGCTTCTCGTTCGGCAATGGCTGCGATGCCGGCGATCCGCACTCCAGCCTGTTTGGCGGCAAGATGGGCCGGCGCAAGGTGATGCCGATCCGCACGCTGGACACATGAGGAAACGGGCTGATGCTGGTGCTTCGCGCCCTCGCTGCGCTGTTGAGCTACCCGTCGCCGCAACTTCGGCAGGCATTGCCGGAACTTGCCGTGGTGCTGCGGGAATGCGCGGATCTTCCGCCGCGGGACCATGCTGCGCTGCAAGACTTGTTGGATGAGCTTGCGGCCGCGGGCCAACTTGACGGCGAGGAGCGTTACGTCGAGCTGTTCGACCGCGGGCGTTCCAGGTCGCTCAATCTGTTCGAGCATCTGCACGGCGACGCGCGTGACCGTGGCCAGGCGATGGTAGACCTCAAGCAGCTCTACGACCGGGCCGGCTTCGTGCTGAATACCGCGGAACTGCCGGACTACCTGCCGGTGTTGCTGGAATACCTGAGTTGCCGCGAAGCGCAGGAGATCCGGGAGATGCTGTCCGACTGCGCGCATATCGTGCGCGCGATCGGGGAGGCGCTGCTCAAGCGCGGCAGCCGCTATGCGGCGGTACTGCAGGCGGTGCTGACCATTGCGGGGGAAGTGCCACTCGATCCCGCGAGTGCCGCCAAACGTCCGCCGGAACGCCTCGACCCCGATCGCGACTGGGTCGAACGCCCTGCCTTCGAGCCTGATCCCACGACTCTGGCTGCCGATTCGCCGTTCGTCACGCCACATGTGTACCGGAGCGAGCCATGACCAGCGCGGAGTATCTGAACGGGTTCCTGTTCGGCATCTACCCTTATCTCTGTCTTGCGATTCTGCTGCTGGGTAGCCTGATCCGCTTCGATCGCGAGCCGTACACATGGAAGAGCGATTCGTCGCAAATTTTGCGAAAGCAGGAGCTCCGGCTCGGCTCGAACTTGTTCCACTACGGCGTCCTGGTAGTGATCGCCGGACACTTCCTTGGCTTTCTGATGCCGGACTGGGCGATCGACTGGTTGCTCAGCCCGTCGCAGCACCAGCTTCTCGCCATGCTGGGCGGCGGCGTTGCCGGGGCAATTGCCATCGTCGGGCTGTCGATCCTGATCCATCGGCGGCTTGCCAACTCACGCATCCGACGCAACAGCCGCAAATGGGACATCGCGGTCGTGCTGGTGCTGTGGCTGCAACTCGCACTTGGGCTGCTCACGGTGCCGCTGTCGGCGCAGCACATGGACGGCGCGATGTTCGGCACCCTTGTCAGTTACGTGAAGGGCGTCGTTACATTCCGCGGCGACGTGGCCGCTCTGATGCTTGGGGTGCCGCTGATCTATCGCCTGCATATCCTGCTTGGCTTCACCATTTTCCTGATCTCGCCGTTCACGCGCATGGTCCATATCTGGAGCGGCGCCGGCGCGTTGGCCTATTTGTTCCGGCCCTACCAGATCGTGCGTTCGCCGCGCTCGCCGCGGGCGCGCAAAGTCAGCCCGCTGTGACCGTCCAGGTCAACGGCGTGACGATCGACACCGACGCCTGGTTGAGCGCGGAACTGGCGACGGTGCATGAGTTGCTGCGCCAACGTGCTATTGCGATCGGCTTGCTCGCGCGGGACGCGATCGACGAAGTCGATGTCGGCGCCGCGATCGAGCGGCTGCTGGAGCAGGAAGTCACGGTGCCGTCGCCGACGGAGGCCGAGGCGCGCCGCTATTATGACGCCCATCCCGCGGAATTTCGCAGCGGGGACCTCGTGTTTGTCCGTCATATCCTGTTCCAGATCGCGCCGGGCGTGCCGGTGAACCCGCTGCGCGCGTTGGTTGAACGTACGCTTGCCGACTTGCTTGCCAACCCCGAGGCGTTTGCCGAGCGAGCGCGGGAGCTGTCGAACTGTCCGTCCAGCCTGTTCGGCGGCAACCTCGGGCAGATCGCCCGCGGCGACACGGTGCCGGAGTTCGAGGCGGTATTGTTCGCCGACAGGACAGTCGGTATCCTGCCGAGCTTGGTGAAGACGCGCTACGGCTTTCACATCGTCGCTGTCGATCGCAGGATCGACGGCGAGATGGTGCCGTTTGCGGCGGCAGCGGTCCGGATCGTTGAGCGGCTCGCCACCGCTGTGCAGCAACGGGCGTTGCGGCAGTACGCTGCCATTCTCGCTGGTCAGGCCGAGGTGATCGGCGTGGATCTCGCAGCGGCAGTCTCGCCGCTGGTGCAGTGATGCCCACGCAGGCGGACGACCCGGCCGGCGAGATTATGCGCAGGCCGCGTAGCGGCCCCTCCGAGCGCGAGGGCGTTGCCTGCGTCGATGCCGTCGAGTTGGCATTGCAGCATTTCTTCCCGGCGAACGATCCTCCAGCCTGGATGTGGCGAGGCGGACACTGAGCTTCGGGGACTGACGATAGCGAGTCACGATCAAGGGAGAGTGCGGATGACGGAGCCAATGTATCCCCCTGCAACCCGCCAGATGGCAGAGCGCCGGCGCTCGCTGGCACCGGCGCAGCAGGCGGCGTTCGAGGCGTTCGGAAAGGTCGTATTTTCCGATGGTGCGCTGCCTGCGAAGGTCAAGCAGATCATCGCCGTGGCGGTGGCGCATGTTACCCAATGCCCGTATTGCATCAAGGGCCACACCAAGGCGGCGTTGCGTGCCGGCGCCACCGAGGCGGAACTGATGGAGGCGATCTGGGTCGCGGCCGAGATGCGCGCCGGGGCGGCCTACGCGCATGCCGCCTTGATGCTGGATGCGGCGGAGCCGCATCGGGAGCACCAAGCCGCCGACTCATAAGCGGCGACTTTCACGCCCCCAAACGGTTATGCTGCCGGCGAGATGCGGCAGAAAGCTGGCACGAACCCATTTCGGCACGCCGCTCAGCCGAGAGGCTCAGGGGTGCGGCCGCGGCGGTCCACGGCACGAAGTTGGCCGTTACCGCCAAATCCAGGCCGGCGGGTCGCTGGCCGGGAACGACTGCTCGGACGCGGTATCGACCGCATCGTACGCGGCCGCGCGGCGCTCTGCGATCGCCGCGCGCACCAGCCGTGCAACCTCGGCGATCAGGCCTTCATGGACGGGAGAAGCCTGCCCGATACTGGCATCTGCTGCCCGCGTTACGCAGTGGCAGAACGCAGCGTCGACCGCCTCTCTGGCGACTTCGCCGAGTGGAACGGCGTGCCTCTCCGACTGTAACCGCATCGCCAGGTTCACCGCTGCCTCGATCGCCAGTACGGTGATGGGATCATCATATTCGTGAGGCATTGCGGGCACTCCTGCGCGCCGAAGGGGATAGCGACGCGTTCGTTGATAATTGGGGATAGAGCGGCGCAACGACCAGCACCCAACAGCGGCAAAGAATTGCGTCTGCTGCTCTGCTTCGTGGTCATAGCGGCAATCATCGGCGAGCGCTTGTTGCGGCGCGCCAGTCAGGCGTACCTGTCCCTAACGGCAGCACGCTTAGGGAAAGTGCGCCATCGCGGGCCGATTTCGGCTCCTGGTGTGGCGGCGGGAAGGAGCGGTGCCGGTGGTCGCGTTCAAACTCCCAGTCAATTCGAGAGTGCATAACGGTAGGGTCTGGCCAAGTCAGCCCGGTGGGTCGCGCCTCAAGCGATTGCGCATTTATCGATGGAATCCCGACGACGGGCAGAACCCGCGGCTCGATACATTCAGCATCGACCTTGACCAGTGTGGACCGATGGTCCTGGACGCCCTGATCAAGATCAAGAGCGAAATCGACCCCACGTTGACCTTCCGCCGATCCTGTCGCGAAGGTGTCTGCGGCTCCTGCGCCATGAACATCAATGGCGCCAACCATCTGGCGTGCATCACGCCGATGAAAGGAGTTACCACGCCGATGGCACGTATCAAAGGCGATCTTCGAATCTATCCGCTGAACCACATGGCTGTGATCAAGGACCTCGTCGTGGATCTTGAGCCGCTCTTTGCGCAATATCGGCTGATCAAGCCGTGGCTGCAGGCGGACACGCCGCCGCCGCCCGATCGTGAGCGCCTGCAGTCGATTGCGGAGCGTGCCGAGATCGACGGCTACTGGGAATGCATTCTCTGCTTTTGCTGTACCGGCGCGTGCCCGAGTTGGTGGTGGAGCGGCCACCGCTATCTCGGCCCGGCTGTCCTGCTCAACGCCTATCGCTGGATTGCCGAGAGCCGCGACGAGGCAACCGAGGAGCGGCTGGACGCCCTGCAGGACCCGTTCCGGCTCTATGCGTGTCACACGATCATGAACTGCACCGCGACATGCCCCAAGGGTCTTAATCCAGGAAAGGCGATTGGTCTCATCAAGCAAGCGATCGCGCGACGTGCGGTTCTCTGATCGTCGTGGCGCAAGTGGAGGTGGCGCAAAGACCGCGCCTTCTGCAATCGGTCAAAACCGGGTGCGCGGCGGTCATTTCGTTGATGAGACCCGCGACGGCCGCGGCGACGATCAAGCAGACACTTGGGACCGGTGGCAACGGATACAGGTCCAACCTGGTTGCAGAACGTTTGACCTGACCATGATCAGCAGCCGGACGGCAGAACCTACCGCAGTGCTGATCCTGGCGACGTGGCACGGATCGGTGACCTCGCCCGTGACGGTGCCGAAGGAACTTCGCCCAGCAAACATGGCGCATGCGTACGGAATTCGGCAAGATGTCAGGCGGGGTCTCGGGGCGATTGGCGGATGGGCAGTTGGCGCGGCGTAGACGAACGCCGATATCTCGTCCGCGCTGCCGCTTCACAGTCGGCGGTGACGAAATCGTAGCGGCCTACGCCTTGTACCAGCAGATAACGGCTGATGCCGGCCGCTGCATTGCCTGAACGATGCACGATCCCCGGTGCCACCGTGCAGCTTTCGCCGGGATGCAGGAGCAGGTTCTGTGCCGGCGTGCGGAGATCAACGCCGACCAGCCCTTCGAGGCAGTAGAAACGGTCGGTGACCTCGGAATGATGGTGCCACGGCAGCGTCTCACGGGGTTGCAGCACATACTCGACAACGCGCAAACCTCGACGTCTGCGCGACAACCCGCGTCTTCCCGTCCGGTGTGGGTGCCGTCGGTGGTTCATGTAATGGCTGATCCATTGTTCATCCTTCGTCCGTTCGGTCATCAGGCTCTGCCCGGCGCATCGCCCCTCGTGTCTTAGCCCGCGACCGCGCAGCAGAATCGGCATGGCGTTGCGCGATAGGCAACCGGCGACGGCGGGGCGGAGGTTGCTCCGCCGCCTGCCCGAGCGGGAAGAGACCCGCCGTTGGCCCGCCGGGGCCGACCAGGTCAGCCAGCGTGGAGCGCCCCAGTTCTGCCAGGAAGGCCTGGCCTGCCCGCCGCAGTGCTCCTTGCAAAAGGCAGCACTTGCCGAGCACACAGGCGCCGCTGCCGGCGAAGCACGGGGCGAGATCCATATCCGGCTCGGTGCGGCGGACCACGGCAGCGAGGTTGATCGAACTCAAGGGGCTTGGCGAGGCGGATGCCGCCGTTGCGTCCGCGCAGCGTCTCGATCTCACCGGCAAGCGCCAAGCTCTGGACGACTTTGTTCAGATGTGCCGCGGAAACCCCGTAGGCAGCGGCAATTTCCGCCACGGTCACCGTCCGCCCGGGATGCAGCGCGAGGAACATGAGTACCCGCAAGCTGTAGTCCGTATAGGTGGTCAAGCGCATCGCTCAGCCGAACACCAGAACGGCCACGAGGAGCACGACCGCGTTCCAGACCAGGATGTCCACCAAAGAGCGCAGCATCATTCGCCCCTCGGGTTCGGTCACCCCGAGGGCGGTGCAGACTAATTCCCCCGGAAAGAAAAAGGTGCGCAGAAGCACGTTTCCCATCATGGCGTGTCCCTGAAGCGGAGTGTCGACTCCTGATTATGGTGTGACGCGGATTAAAAGCAATATCCACAATGACACTTTAGAGGCCCGCGGCCGAGTGGAGGCCGACCGGAGCGGCCTCGTCCGCATCGCCGTCGCGCAACATCTCTACGATGCGGCTGCCGGCCTGACCGCGTGGGCACACAGGGGCTGCCTGACCCTGCGCCCGCGCTGCCGAGTGGCACTTGCCAATCGGAGGGCAGGGGCTTAAATAGGTATTTGTGATGTCAGTTATCTCATCAGCCTCGGACGCCGTCGCGGTCGCTCTCCAAGGCCGCCGGCGGGCTGGCTTTCCCGGGATAGCGGACGCGGCCCGGCATGAAGCAATGTGGCCGACCATCCATGGGGCTTTCATATGAACACCAGCAGCGATCGCCTGTCGCGCTGGACGCCGGTGATGTTCGCCTGCGCGCTGATCAATCTCTGCTTGGGTTTGCTGCTCGCGGTGCTCGGCCTCGCCTGGCCTGCGGCGCCGGTGGGTGCGCCGCTGACCTTGGCGATGGTGCATCTCCTCACCGTCGGCTGGCTCACGCTGTTGATGTTCGGTGCGCTGTTCCAGTTCGTCCCGGTCATCACCAGCCGCAAGCTGTCCAGTCAGGCGCCGCCGTTGATGACGCTGATCGGTATTGAATCTGGTCTCGCGCTCATGGTTGGCGGTTTCAGCGCGCTCGGCCGCGCCATGTGGGCGGAGGTTCTGCTGCCGGCTGGCGGAGCGCTCGTGATCGCTGCGCTGCTCGTCGGCTGCGCGACTCTGCTGGTGCCGCTGGTAGCGAAGCGGCCGATGCCGTTGAGCGCGCGATTCGTCATGGCCGGTCTTGGATTCCTGCTGCTGACCGTCCTGCTAGGGCTGGCGCTGGCGCTGGCTCTGACGGTTCCGACCACCGCGTCGGCGCTGGCGCCGCTGCTGGCCGATGGCGTATCCGACCATGCGCTGGCCGGGCTCGGCGGATGGTTTACGCTGACCGCGATCGGCGTATCTTATGAGCTGCTCCCGATGTTCATGCTCGCCCCGCATGAACGGGGTACGCTTGGCGCAACAATCCTGTGGATTGGTTCTGCAGGATTTCTCGCCGCGTTTGTGGCCGGTCTCGCGACCACCGTCTCCCCCGCCGGGTGGATCATGGGTGTCGAGCAGGCCGGACGGCTGGCCATCGTGCTCGCCGTGGCGCTCTACCTTGCCGATGTCGTGCGCCTATACCGTAGTCGGCGGCGCCGGCAAATCGAGCTGCACAATCGCGCAGCGATCGGGGCCTTCGTCGCCCTCGGCCTCGCCACGCTGCTCGCCATCGGCGCGACGGCCGCAGGGCGCTTCGCCGACCTCGCGCCAAGCCTCGTGCTGCTGGTGCTGCTCGGGTGGCTGAGCGGGCTCGGGCTGACCCAGCTCTACAAGATCATGGCGTTCCTCTCCTGGCTGTCCCGTTACGGTGGCCGGCTCGGCCGCGGTCCTGTGCCACGGGTGCAGGATCTGGTGAACGAGCCGGGTTCGGTCGGGTTCTTCGTTCTCTATTTCGCCGCGGTCGTGCTTGCGGCCGGTGCCGCGGCATTCGGCCTGGCCGACGTGGTGCGTGGTGCGCTCGCGCTTGCCCTGCTCGCGGTCCTGCTGCTGGCGCGGGAATACGCGCGTGCGTGGCGCGCGACGTATGCGCATGAGGCCGCGGCCGAATCGCGTCCCGTTGCTTCGCCCTCCCTGGCTCGAAAGGAGTCCGCTGATGACACAAGCCGCTCCGCTCACGCTTGACGTGCGTCCCACCTTGCGCGCCGGCGGCGAGCCGTTCGCGCAGATCATGCAAGCAGTGGCGAGCCTCGAACCTGGTCAGGCGCTGCGGCTGCTGGCCACGTTCGAGCCGGTCCCGCTGTATGCCGTGCTCGGCCGCAAGGGCTTCGCGCATCGCGCGTTGCGGCACGCCGAGGGCGACTGGGAAGTCTTGTTCTCGCCTGATGCCGTCGCGTCGGCCGAGTCGCCGCGCAAGCCGCGATCCCCTGTGGCAAGCCACGCCGGCACCGGCGCCGGTTGGCCCAAACCATGTCAGGTGCTGGATAACCGCGGCCTGCAGCCGCCCGAACCGATGGTGCGTATCCTCTCGACGCTTGAACATCTGGAACCCGGCGAGGTGATCGAGGCCTGGAACGACCGCGAGCCACTGCTTCTTTATCCCGAGATCGAAGCCCGTGGCGCGGCAATCGACGTGCGCCGCGAGGCGGACGGCGTGCGGCTGCTGATCCGCCGAGGAAGGTGACCCCGATGAACGAGGTGGCGTCGCCTCCGACTGCCGAGAGCGTGCGCGATGCGCTGCATGACGTGATCGACCCGGAACTCGGGTTCAACATCGTCGATCTTGGCCTCGTCTACGACATCGGCATCAAGGATGGCATCGTCGATGTGAGCATGACGATGACGACGCCCGGCTGTCCGGCGCAGGACTACATCGTCACCGGTGTCGAACGGCGGCTCGCGGATGTCGCTGGCGTCGCCGGCGTGTTCGTGACGGTCGTGTGGGAACCACCCTGGTCCCCACGCCTGATGTCACCGTTGGCAAAGGCGCATTTCCGTATCCGCGAAGATACGGAATGATCGTGCCCGACCCCACCGAGGATCAGGTTGGCAGCCTCAATCGGCTGTTGGTGGTGGCGCTGCTCGCGCTCGCGCGGGCCGGTGGAGCCGGCGAGGCTTGTCGCATCGCCGCACGCGCGTGGTCGTTGCTTCGACACTCCAGCACCCGGGAGGCAGAACGGCTGACCGCGGTGTTGCATTCCCTGAGCGGTCAGGGTGCTTCCGTTCCATCCAACCAAGGAGACACAGACCATGGCTGACTCCCGCGTCCTGGACGTGCGCACGCTGGTTCCCGCCGAACGGCACCGGCGTATCTTCACGACCTATGACGGGCTCGCGGCAGGCGAAAAGTTCGAACTCGTGAATGACCACGATCCGAAGCCGCTGTACTACCAGTTCGACGCCGAGTATCACGGTCAGTTCTCATGGCGATATCTGGAGCAGGGGCCGGAGGTCTGGCGGGTGGAGATCGGACGCCCGACGGCGAAGCACGCCGCCGCCGGATAGGGCATCGCATCGGGGGTGAATCGTAGCCAGGGGCGCCATCTCGGCGCTCCGGGTTTCGACCCCCGGGCACGCATCGTTCAGCGCGGACGCAGGGCCAGTGAGCATATGCGGCTCCTACAGAAACCCAGCGAACGCCAAGGTCTAGGAGCCGACCATCGAGTTTGGCGTAGAGAGAGTGGCTGCCATGCATCACACGACAATACTGGGAGACATTATCGGCGACATCCGGGAAATCCTCGCGGATGACCTCGACCACATCAGCGTCGAACGCGCTACGATCGGTTTGTTTTTTACCGGGGTGAAGCTTGACACCGGCGTGGCCGGGGCGTGCGCGACGCCGCTGCGGTCGATCCCTGAGGCGGTCTGTTGCCCGAGTTCGGCCACGGCCATGCCGTTTCCCGGCAAGCTGCGCGGTCGGCCGGTCCGCGACTTGCTCCGCGAGATCGAGGCCGCCGGTGGCATTCGCCGGGCCGTGGTCGTTGCGACCATGAACGCCCTGGCCGACATGTACTGGACGCGGCATGCGCCGCACGGCATCGAACTCCGCATCGGCATCGACGCGTACGACGCGGCCCGCATTCGGCCGGGAGAAAACGTGGTCGTCGTGGGTGCCTTTGTCCCGTTCCTGAAATCGCTGAAGCGCGCAGGGCAGCAGTTCACCGTGCTGGAAATGGATCCGGCGACGCTGAAGCCGGATGAGCTGCCGTATTTCCGCCCGGCCGATCAGGCCGACGCGGTGCCGCCTTCGGCCGATGTCGTGCTGATCACGGGAACAACGCTGATGAACAACACGCTTGAGCATCTGCTTGCGCTATGTCGTCCCACTGCTCGCGTCGTCGTGGTCGGCCCGACAGTCGGCCTGCTGCCAGACGCTTTCCTGCGTCGGGGTGTCGATGTGCTCGGCGGCATGCGGGTCACCGTGCCGGACGCGTTTCTCGACGTGCTGGCCTAAGGCGGGTCCGGTTATCACTTCTTCTGCCGTTCAGCGGAGAAAGTGGTCGTGGTGCGACAGACGAAACATGAGGCACTGGAGGCCGCTTGATGGGCCATGATTTGCCGAAAGGCTGTCAGATTTTATCGCTTCGGCGTCAGCGAGAGTACTGCCGCGTGCTCCTTCCGACGCACGCACAGAGAGGAACGTGAGCCAATGCGTGGCGTCATCGCCGCAGTATCCCGCAGCGCAACACACGCGTTCAGTAAAGCGACGCAGGACAGCATTCGCCTCCTACCCGGACTTGGCGTCGAGGATGATGCGCATATGGGTGCGACCGTGAAGCATCGTTCAAGAGTTGCGCGCGACCCGAATCAGCCAAATTTGCGCGAGGTTCATCTGATCCACGCCGAACTGTTTGATGAGCTTCTGACCGCCGGCTTCTTGGTATCAGCAGGGCAGATCGGCGAGAATGTCACCACGCGTGAAATCGATCTGCTCGGACTGCCGACCCACACCCTGTTGCACTTAGGGGATACGGCGTCGATCGAGATTACCGGCCTGCGCAATCCCTGCGCTCAGCTGGACGATTTTCAGCCGGGTCTGATGGCGGCCGTGCTCGGGCGCGACCAGCAGGGCAGGCTCATTCGCAAGGCGGGCGTCATGGGCATTGTCCTGGCCGGCGGCATGGTGCGACCGGGCGATCCGATCCGTGCCGAGTTGCCCGTTGAGCCACGACGGCCGCTGGCGCCGGTCTGACGTGCCGTGGACACATGCATCAGAGCGACGGCGCGCAGAATGGGTGATGCCGCAGGGCGAGGGAGACGGCCTAGCCCTAACGCGTCTTATGCGCGACGTGCTGGCGTGGGGCGGCGAGCGCCCGAACGGCAACGGTTCGGATTTTCCTCCAGCGCCCGCTCGATGAGGTAGCCGCTATTGTTTAGTACCGAAGACGATGACGTTTGCTCCAAACCGTCCCATGGCGCCGACGTCGTTCGCAGTCAGTTGATGCGAGCCTTCGCCAGTGATCAGAATTGTGCGCCGGCTCGGGTCGGCAAGCGCGACACCGAAGGCGGCCGGGGTCGCCCAACCGATCGATCCCCATAGAACTTGCGCTTCCACCCGCACGCCGTCCGGAAGGATCGTTGGTGTCACGCCGAGGCTTGAGCTACCGGTCTCGAGAACGACCGTGTCTCCGGTGCGCAGAAACGCCGCGTAGCGCGGATAAAGCGCGGCCATCGTGATCTTGTCGGATGGGCTGCCGTTTACCGGCGCGAGCCCCTGCGGTTTTCCCTTGTATGGCGCCGATGATGGTTTGAGCGTGGCCAGCCCGGATAGAACGTCCTCAAGCCGGACATTGGCGATGACTTGGTCTCCGATCCTGACGTCGTCGAGGCCGACGGTAACAAACCGCGACAGATCGAGTTGGCCGGAATAGGCCGCTGTGGTGATGTCGTTCAAATTGACGCCGCCCAGATCGAGGACCAGATCGGCACCTTCGATGATTTGGCGCGTTTCCGGCTCCGACACCGCGCCGGCATACATGCCGGCAAACTGCGGATGACTTTCAAAAGGCTGTTCCATGACCCTTCCTTGCGAATGCGGGATCGATCTGCGGCCCAAGCGACTGTTCGGGTTCCTGATGGAACCGGCAGACGGGGCGGCAAGCTCATTCGCGGGCTCGATCACCCAAGGCGGGCGCGGGCTCCCGTCTGCCGATAGCCTCGCCGACTTCGCGACAGTCAGCAATTGAGAGATACAAGGTTGGGATAGACGCGCGCTCGGCTTAGCATTACAGTTGCGGATCTCCCCAACCTCTGAATCTATGGCGACCATGATTCGGGAGATCATGGATGTCAGGCGCCTTGATCGAGACGACGCTTGAGCTGTGGGCGTCGTCGCTGCGGGATGTGAAGGCGCGGATCCGGCCACTGTTCACGCAGGAGCGGGTTGCGGCATCGGCCGGATCGTTCCTCGATGGCCTGCTGGGTGACGAGCGGCGCAAGACCGGGTGGATGCGCGCGGAGGCCGCCGGCGACCCCGGCCCTTGGCGCCAGCAAGCCATCCTCGGCCGCGGTCGATGGGACGCGGATGCATTGCGCGACATCGTGCGCGGCCATGTCGTCGAGCACCTGGCAGCCGATGACGCGGTCCTGGTGATCGATGAAACCGGCTTCCTCAAGCAGGGCCACGCGACTTGCGGCGTTGGCCGTCAATACACCGGCTCGGCGGGCAAGATCACCAATTGCCAGATCGGCGTGTTCGCCTCCTACGTGTCGCGCCATGGCCATGGCTTCATCGACCGGGCGCTGTATTTGCCGAAGGCCTGGACGGATGACCCGACCCGCATGGCGGCCACCCATGTGCCCGGCGGGACGGCCTTCGCGACCAAGCCTGCGCTCGCCGTCAGGATGATCGAGCGGGCGATCGCGGCAGCCGTGCCGTTTGCCTGGGTTGCGGCGGATAGCGTCTATGGCGTCGGCGAGGTCGAGACGGCGTTGCGGCGGGCCGGCAAGGGCTACGTGCTCGGGGTCAATTCCAATCACCAATTCCGGTCCTGGCAGGGCAAGCCGCCGGTCGCCGGCACGGCGGAACAGATCGCGAGCCGTGTCGATCCGTCGCGATGGCAGCGCCTGTCGCGACGCGACGGCACGAAGGGCGCGCCGCGGCACGACTGGGTGTATTGCGAACTGGCCGACCGTGATGCCGGCGAATACGACGACGCGCGCGCAGGCTTGTGGACGCGCGGCCTGCTGATCCGACGCAACATCGCCGATGGCGAGCTGGCCTTCTTCTCGACCTGGTGCCCGGCCGGAACTGGCATCAAGATGCTGGTCAAGGTCGAGGGACACCGTTGGGCCATCGAAGACAGCTTCGAGACCGCGAAGAACGAATTGGGGCTTGACGATAACGGTTGAGCTGCGAAGCAGATCGACCGATCCTGGCATGGCTGGCATCGTCACGTCTCGCCCGTCATGCTGGGCTTCGCAATGATGGCTGCCATCCGTCACCGCGCAAACACCACGACGCCCCAAAAAACATTGGGCAGGGTGGTGAAAACATCTCGCCGCCGTTGATCGGCTGGTCCGTCCAGGAAATCCGACGCATCGCCACACGGCCCGCGCAAAAACGCATCCAGCCTGCCTGCATCATCGCATGGTCGTTCTGGCGACGGGCTCATCAAGCCTCAGCGCGCAAAGCTGACCTCCACAAGAACATGCAACTGTAATGCTAAGAGGTCGGTGCCCAAGGCCTGCATGACATCGAACTTGCGCTCGGCGCGGTCCAGGTTGCGGGCGCGGGCGGTCCCCGGCGTCGCCTCGAAGTCGCGGAACGGCTGGTAGATGGTGATCGCCAGACCGATCCCATCGCAGATGCGGCGCACGTCGTCGGGTGAGCTGTCGAAGGCCAGCAGATCGGCCGCGAAGATCTCGATGCCGTCGAACCCGACGGATGCCGCGGCGTCCAGCTTCTCGGGCAAGGTGCCGCTGAGCGAAACCGTCGCGATCGACTTCGGCAGGGGGACCCGTGCATCCGGCATCGGGAGCCTCCCATGAACCACCTGCGCCGCTCGCAGGCCCGCCCGCGAATGGGCATTGACGAGGATTAACCAGTTAGTCCATATCACCTCGCGATGCTCGCGCGCAAGGCAATAGGGCCGCGCGGGCCCGGCGCCTGCGCAACGTGCAAAGCCTGACGCTCGCAATCTGGGGACGACCGGACTTGATCGACGGCGACCAACCCGCCTTCCTCGCCGCACTGATCGGTGCCGGTATCGCGGGCTCCCTGACGCCGGCCATGCACGAACGCGAAGGCGCTGCGCAGGGGCTGCGTACGGTCTATCGGCTGATCGACCTTGCGCGGCTCGGCCTCGGGACCGAGGCGCTGCCCGACCTCCTGACCGCTGCCTCTCGGCTGTCCTTCACCGGGCTCAATATCACGCACCCGTGCAAGCAGTGGGTCGTCCCGTTGCTCGACGCACTGTCGGACGAAGCGCGCATGCTCGGCGCCGTCAATACCGTCGTCCTGCGCGACGGCGAACGCGTCGGCCACAACACCGATGGCTGGGGTTTCGCCGAGGCAAGGCGCTGCTACGAGCGCGCGCCATCCGCACGGTCGAGGCACTCTGGAACGCCCTTAGGCCACTCATCGAGTGTTTCACGCCAGACGAGTGCGCCAATTTCCTCCGCCCGCTGGCTATTTCCAGTCAGCGTAAGCGCTCTAAGAGGTCGGTGCCCAAGGCCTGCATGACATCGAACTTGCGCTCGGCGCGGTCCAGGTTGCGGGCGCGGGCGGTCCCGGGCGTCGCCTCGAAGTCGCGGAACGGCTGGTAGATGGTGATCGCCAGACCGATCCCATCGCAGATGCGGCGCACGTCGTCGGGTGAGCCGTCGAAGGCCAGCAGATCGGCCGCGAAGATCTCGATGCCGTCGAACCCGACGGATGCCGCGGCGTCCAGCTTCTCGGGCAAGGTGCCGCTGAGCGAAACCGTCGCGATCGACTTCGGCAGGGGGACCCGTGCATCCGGCATCGGGAGCCTCCCATGAACCACCTGCGCCGCTCGCAGGCCCGCCCGCGAATGGGCATTGACGAGGATTAACCAGTTAGTCCATATCACCTCGCGATGCCGCGCGCAAGGCAATAGGGCCGCGCGGGCCCGGCGCCTGCGCAACGTGCAAAGCCTGACGCTCGCAATCTGGGGACGACCGGACTTGATCGACGGCGACCAACCCGCCTTCCTCGCCGCACTGATCGGTGCCGGTATCGCGGGCTCCCTGACGCCGGCCATGCACGAACGCGAAGGCGCTGCGCAGGGGCTGCGTACGGTCTATCGGCTGATCGACCTTGCGCGGCTCGGCCTCGGGACCGAGGCGCTGCCCGACCTCCTGACCGCTGCCTCTCGGCTGTCCTTCACCGGGCTCAATATCACGCACCCGTGCAAGCAGTCGGTCGTCCCGTTGCTCGACGCACTCTCGGACGAAGCGCGCATGCTCGGCGCCGTCAATACCGTCGTCCTGCGCGACGGCGAACGCGTCGGCCACAACACCGATGGCTGGGGTTTCGCCGAGGCATTCCGCCGTGGCCTGCCGCGGGCCGCGCTGGATCGCGTCGTGCTGATCGGCGCGGGCGGCGCCGGGGCCGCGGTCGCGCACGCCGCGCTGCAACTTGGCGTCGCCCAACTCACGATCGTCGATGTCGATGCGGCGCGGTCCGACCGGCTTGCCGGCGAACTGGCCGCGCGCTTCGGCCGAGCGCGTGCGGCCGCCGGCGCGGACCTGGCGCGCGCGATGGCGGCGGCGCAAGGGCTGATCCATTGCACGCCGACCGGCATGACGGGGCATCCGGGCCTGCCGGTCGCCGCGGAACTGCTGCAGCCCTCCCTTTGGGTCGCGGACATCGTCTATGTCCCGCTGCAGACCGAGCTGCTGCGCGTCGCCCGCAGCCGCGGCTGTCGCGTCCTCGATGGCGGCGGCATGGCGGTATTCCAGGCGGTCGAGGCATTCCGCCTGTTCACCGGCATCGCGCCCGATGCCGACCGGATGCTCCGGCATTTCGCGAAGATGTCGGCGGCAAGGGCGGTTGAAGATGCCGGCGCGGCGCCCTGAAGGGCGGCGGACGCCGGGCCCGTCAGCCGCGGCGACGGGCCGCGCGGGCGGGGACTGCCTCGGGCTTGCTCTCGTCGCGCTGCAAAAGGCGGATCACCGCTTCGCAGATCATCCGCTTGTGGCGCGCCCGCCGCCCCGGCTCGGAGAGATCGCAGCCGAACAGCGTGCCGAAGGTGTGACGGTTGGAGACACGGAAGAAGCAGAGCGCGCCGATCATCAGATGCAGGTCGATGGCCTCGATCTCGGCGCGGAACACGCCCTGGTCGCGTCCCCGCCGCAGGATCGCCGTCAGCGTCTCGAGCGCGCTGGCGTTGAGGTCGCGGATCGTCTCCGACTGCGCGACGTACTTGCCGTGGTGGATGTTCTCGATGCTGACAAGCCGGATGAAGTCGGCGTGCGCCTCGTCGTAGTCGAAGGTCGACTCCACGATGCGGCGGACCGCCTCGACCGGCTCCAGGCTTTCCAGGTCGAGTTTCCGCTCCATCGCGCGGATGTCGCCATAGGCCTGTTCCAGCACCGCAAGGTAAAGCCCCGCCTTGCTGCCGAAATAGTAATAGATCATCCGCTTCGTCGTGTGCATGCGTGCCGCGATCGCATCCACGCGCGCGCCGCTCAGCCCGTGTTCGGCGAATTCCGCACGTGCCGCCGCCAGGATGTCCTGGCGGCTGCGTTCGCGGTCGGGTCTGCGCGGAGTGGGCGAGCCTGGATCAGCGGCAGGTCTGTCGGCTGGCCGGCGGGTACTGCGCACGCTTCACTGCACTCCTGGACATGATCGCCGAGATGTCCGGCGGTCGCGCCGACCGATCCGCCGGGAGCGTGCCCGTGCCGCCTCCGCATTGGCGCGCTCCGACCATTGCTTGCAAGGCGGGCGGCGCGGCATTAGGAACCATCTAGTTAATCCAGAGCGATCAAAACCACGAGCGGCACGGCGACGGCCGATGACGCCCGGCAAGGAGGGGGAACATGCTCGGTCAGCAACCGCGTCACGGAACGAATTCCAACGCTATGCGATCGGTGCTGCACGCTGCAATGGGGGTCACGGTCGCATCGCTGTTGCTGCTGGGCGACGGCCCGGCCCGCGCCCAGCAGACCATCCGGCTGGCCGACGTTGCCGAACTCTCCGGCAGCGGCGCCTCCGTGGGCACGCTCTGGCGCGATGCCGTGCACATGGCCGCCGACGAACTCAATGCCAAGGGCGGCATCCTCGGGCAGAAGATCGAGATCACGGACTACGACACCCAGACCAGCCCCAGCGTGTCGCGGGCGATGATCCAGAAGGCGCTCGATGATCATCCCTACGCCATCCTCGGGCCGATCTACTCCGGCTCGGTGAGGGTTGACGTGCCGCTGACCGAGGCGGCCAAGGTCGCCGAGTTCACCGGCGCCGCGGCCGCCGACATCACCCACATGGGCAGCGCCTACATCTTCCGCACCGCCTTCAGCGCCGAGAATTCGGCGCCGCGCGTGGCGCGCTACCTCGCCAACGACCTGCACGCGAAAAAGGTCGCGGTGCTGTGGGTGAACGACGACGCCGGCAAGAGCACGCGCAATGCGCTGGTGCCGGCGCTGCGGAAACTCGGCGTGGAGGTGGTCGCCGACGTCCCGAGCGAGGCCGGCCAGGCGAGCTTCACCTCCGACGTGCTGAAGGCGCGCCGCGCCGACCCGGACGCGATCTTCATCTATCTGCACGAAGAGGAGAATGCGCGCTTCCTGAAGGAAGCGCGCAAGCAGGGCATCACCGTGCCGCTGGTCGGCGACACGACGTTGATGGACGCGCAGACGATCAAGCTGGCGGGGGCCGACGCCAACGGGGTCGTCGGGCACGCGATGCTGACGCCAGCCGCGCCGATCCCGGCAGTGCAGGACTTCGTCAAGCGCTTCACCGCGCGCTACAACGTGGTGCCGGACCACAACGCGATCCAGGGCTACATGGCGGTGTGGATCGTCAAGGCGGCGACCGAGAAGATGGGCAAGGTGGACGCCGCGCACCTCGCCGAAACCCTGCACGGCATGACGATCAAACCTGCGGACGAGCCGGGCATATTGATGGAGACCACGATCCTGCCGAGCGGCGACATGGACCGCGAGAGCTTCATGGTGAAAGTGGTCGACGGCCACGCGAAGGTCATCAAGATCCTGCCCAAGCTTGGCGGCTGATGTGCGGTCTTGGGATAATCTCGAGCTGCTGATCTCGGGGCTCGCGACCGGCGCGATCTACGCGCTGGTCGCAACCGGCTTTACGTTGCTGTGGCAGACCTCATCGACGGTGAATTTCGCGCAGGGCGATTTCGTCACTCTGCCGGCCTTTGTGATCATCGGGCTGCGCGCGGCCGGGCTGCCGCTGCCGCTGGCGATGCTGGCCGGGCTACTGATCGCGATGCTCGTGCTGGGGGTGCTGTTCAAGTTGCTCGTGGTCGATCCGATGCTGCGGCACGGCGTGCTGCCGCTCGGGATCGCCGCGATCGCGCTCGGCGTCGCCTTGCAGGAGAGCACCAAGGCCGCTTTCGGAGCGCAGGCCTTTCCGTTCCCCGGCGTGTCCGGGGGGTTCGATATCGGGCCGCTGTTCGTCAATTGGCAGGACGTGCTGGTGCTCGCCGCCGCGGTGGCGACGATCATGGCGCTGCACCTGTTCCTGGCACGGACGCGCACCGGGCGGTGCATGCAGGCGACGGCGCAGAACCCGACGGTCGCTCGCATCCTCGGGATTCCCGTCCGCCGCATGATCCTGCTGACGTTTTTGATCAACGCGGCCCTCGTGACGCTCGCGGCGATACTGGTCAGCCCGACCATCCTGGTGAAGTTCGACAATGGCGGCAGCCTTGGGCTCGCTGCCTTCTGCGCGGCGATCATCGGCGGCTTCAATCAGGTGCGCGGCGCGATCGCGGGCGGCTTGCTGCTCGGGGTGCTGGAGAATTTCGCCGATGCCTACGGGCCGAGCCAGTACCGTGCCGCGGTGCCGATGCTGCTGCTGATCGGCTTCGTGCTGTTTCGGCCGCAAGGGCTGCTGGGGCGCGCGACCGAGCGGACCGTCTGATGCCGCATTCGTCCTGGCACAGCCTGGCGGCCGCTTGCCTGCTGATTGTTTTCGCGGCGCTGCTGCCGGCGGCGCTCAGGCCGTACGGCGTCTATCTGGTGTCACTTTGGGCGGTCTACACGATTGCGGCGATCGGGCTGAACCTGACACTCGGCTATGCCGGCCAGATGTCGCTGGCGCAGGCGGCGTTCGTCGGCCTCGGCGCCTACGGCAGCGCCCTGCTGGGCGCGCAGGGCGTGCCGTTCGTCGCGACGCTGGGCGCGGCGATCGCGCTGACCTTCTGGGTCGGCTGGGGGCTCGGCTACCCCGCGCTGCGCGTGCAGGGCCACTATCTGGCATTCGTGACGCTCGCCTTCACGACGCTGGTGTTCCTGGTGCTGCGCAACGAGGACTGGTTGACGGGCGGCACCAACGGCATCGGCAACATCGCCCGCCCGGCACCGTTCGCGGCGCCGGTCGCCTATCTACGGCTGTGTCTGGCGGCCCTGCTGTGCGTCGCGGCCGCGGTCTGGTGGCTGTTGCGCTCGCCCTGGGGCCGAGCCTTCATCGCCTTGCGCGAGAATCCGGTGCGGGCGGCGAGCCTGGGCGTGGATGTGCGCCGCTACACACTGCTCGCCTTCGCGATCGGCGCCGCGCTGGGCGGCACCGCCGGGACGTTCTACGCGCCGCTCGTGCAGTATATCGAGCCGGCATCGTTCGGCCTCGGATTTTCCATCAACCTCCTGATGATGGTGGTGATCGGCGGGTCCGGCTTCTTCCTCGGGCCGTTCCTCGGCGCCATGGTCGCCGTGCTGCTGCCGGAATGGCTGCGCGTTCTGCAAGACTACTATCTGATCGTCTACGCGCTGTCGGTCATCCTGCTGCTGCTGTTCTGCCCAACCGGCCTGATGGGGCTTTTGACGCGTCTGCTGGTCCGCCGTGCCGCGCCGCTGCGGCAAGCCCCGGCGGAAGTGCCGGCGCCGTGAGGCCGGTTCTCGAAGCGCGCGACCTGCACAAGCATTTTGGCGGCGTGCAGGCCGTCAATGGCGTGTCGCTGGCGGTCAACAAGGGAGAAATCCTTGGCGTCATCGGTCCGAACGGCAGCGGCAAGTCCACGCTGTTCAACTGCCTGCTCGGCCAGATCGCGCCGACGTCCGGCCGGGTGCTGCTGGACGGCGCCGACGTCACCGGGCTGCGCCCCTGCGACCTCAACCGGCGGGGCGTATCGCGGACGTTCCAGTTGTTGCAGGTGTTCCCACAGCTTTCGGTGCTTGAGAATCTCGTGCTTGCCGGGCAGGAGCATGTCGGCAGCCGCCTCTCGCGCCTGTTCGGTCGCGCCGACGCGGGATTGACCGAAGCGGCCGAGCAGATGCTCGCACGCTTCCAGTTGCGGCACCTGGCCCACGCCCTTGCCGGCGGCCTGAGTTATGGCCAGCAGAAGCTGCTCGACGCGGCGATGGCGTTCATGGCCGGCCCGCGCCTCGTGCTGCTCGACGAGCCGGCGGGCGGCGTCAATCCGACGGTGCTGAAGGCATTCCGCGAGCGGCTGCAAGCGATCAACGCCGAGCACGGGGCAACCTTCGTCGTCATCGAGCACAATATGGAGTTCGTGATGGCGCTGTCGCACCGGGTCGTCTGCATCGCCGAGGGCAGGGTGATCGCCGAGGGGCGGCCCGAGGCGGTGCGCGAGAACCCGCTGGTGATCGAGGCCTATCTTGGGCACTGAGGCGCCGCCTCCCATCCTGCAGGTGCGTGACTTGGTTGGCGGCTATGGGCGCATGACCATCCTGAACGGCTGCAGCTTCGACGTGCCGCGCGGGGCGATCACCACGGTGATCGGGCCGAACGGGGCCGGCAAGTCAACCGCGTTCAAGGCCATCTTCGGCATGCTGCGGCTGCGCGCAGGCCGTGTCGTGCTGGAAAGCGCGGACGTGACCGGCCTGCCGCAGGCCGCGCTGATCGCGCGCGGTGTCTGCTACATCCCGCAGGGGCGCAACATCTTTCCGGAATTGTCGGTGCGCGACAATATCGAGCTGGGCGGCGTCGCGCTCGGAACGGCCGCCGCCCTTCGCGGGCGCGTGGAGGCGGCGCTGGACCGCTTCCCGGTGCTGCGCCAGAAAGCGGCGGCGCAAGCCTCGACGCTGTCGGGCGGCCAGCAGAAGCTGCTGGAGATTTCCCGCGGCCTGATCGCCCAGCCCGCGCTGATGCTGATCGACGAGCCTTCGATCGGCTTGTCGCCGCTGATGATGCGGGACGTGTTCGATACGCTGCGGCGGCTGCGCGACGGCGGCATGTCGGTGCTGATGATCGAGCAGAACGCCCGCAGCGCGCTGGAGATATCCGACCATGCCATCGTGCTGGAGGGTGGGCGCACAAGGCTCGTCGGCCCGGCGCCGCGGATGCTTGCCGACCCGCGCGTCGCGCGCCTCTTTCTCGGCGCCGAAGCGGACCTCTCAGGCCGGGGCTGAAGCGGCGGCGATATCTATCGGCCCGCCGCCTTGCGTCCGCCGGCCGCCGTGATGACGGCGATGATGACGAGCCGGTGTCACGTTGCCGCCTGTGACGAGGTCGCGGTGCCCGCGCGCCGTCACCCGCAGCACGGCGATACCGCTCTCGGCATTGTGCGAACATCACCCGCTCGACGATGCCGTGCGAGCACCTCGCCATCCGGCCATGGAGCTTGAGCCTCGGTCATGCCCGCGACATCTACCGTCAGCCCGCCGCGAGCGGGCGAGGAGGTCGCCATCGTTGCTGGCTGGCCGGTTCACCGTTGTGCTCACGCGCCAGACGCGCAGCGCGTCCTCGTCCGCCGGGCGCAGCAGCAAGGCGGCGTCGCCCTCGGTCTCGCCGAGCCATAGTGGGCCAGTCGGTCGGCTCGACGATCACCGGCATTCGGTCATGGATTGGCGCCATGGCGGCGTTTGCCGCAGTGGCGGCATTTCCGGGCCGATGCTAGCGCGCGATCAGCCGCACACCGCCATTGTTGACAGCGCCCGTCGCTCATTCCTAGCATGACCTGTCTGCGGGATGGATAACCGGAAAGCGGTTATGGCCGAGGAGATGCTCAGGACGCTCGAAAGGGCGCTCAAGGTGCTGAAGGTGTTCGGGCACGGCGAGCCGGTGCTGACTGTTTCCCAGATCGTCGAGCGGCTCGCGATGCCGCGCAGCGTCGTCGTGCGCATCCTGGCCACGTTGGAGCGCGCGGGGTTTGTCGAACGGGCGAGCGGCAACAATCGGCTGTTCCGCATCGGCCTCGGGGCCTGCGAGGTCGGCGCCCTCTATTTCGTCGGCAACCCGCTGCTGCACAGCGCGGAGGATGTGCTGCACGAACTGGCCGAGCGGACCGGGTTCACCGCCTATCTCGGCACGCTGTATGGGGCGGAGGTCGTCATTCTGGCGCTGCACGAGGGCCGCACGCCGGTACGCTTCATCTGGCGGGCCGGCGACCGGCTGCCCGTGGCGACCACGGCGCTCGGCAAGGCGCTGCTGATGCACCTGCCGCCCGCGCAGCTCGATGCGATCCTGGGCACCGGGCCGCTCGCCGGATTGACCGAAGGCTCGATCCGCACGCGCGCCGAACTGGACGCGCAGTTGGCACGGCACGCCGGCAAGGGATGGATCACGGCCGCGGACGAGAGTTTTCCCGGCGTATTCGCGGTCGGCGCCGCCGTGCTGGAGCCCAAAGGTGCGCCGGTGGCCGGCATCAGCCTCAGCACGCTGAGCAACTCGATGGGCGCCGACGAAATTGCCGCGATCGGAGCGGCCGTGCTGGAAGCCGCTCGCACCATCACCCGCCGCATTGGCCCACGCATTGCTTACGGACGGGAGAGTTTCGGATCGCGCCCGGCGGCCGTGCCCGGCGCGAGCGATCCCCGTTCCGGCCCGAACCATACAGGGCGCATCTCGATCCGATCCCGATCTCGCGCAAAGGAGCACGCAACATGAGACGCGGACTTGCCGCTTCGGCATCGCTGGCCATGCTCGGTGTCGCCCTGCTTTGGATGACGCCGGCCTCGGCGACGACATGCAATCCGAACGAGAAGGCGCCAGGCATCAGCGCATCCGAGATCAGGCTCGGCGCGACCATGCCGCTGAGCGGGTCGGCCGCTGCGGGCGGCCTCGGTGCCAGCGCCGGCGCCAAAGCTTATTACGACATGATCAACGCCGCCGGCGGCATCAAGGGCCGCAAGATCAGCTTCAAGGTGCTGGACGACGAATACAAGCCCGCGACGGCGGAGCGGCAGATGCGCGCGCTGGTGCAGCGCGACCGGGTGTTCGCGATCGCCGGCGGCGAGGGCACGCCGAACTTCCTCGCCGTGGTGCCGTTCCTGGAGCGCGAGGGGGTGCCCGCGATCGCGCCCTATGCGCCATCGAGCGAGCTGGGGAGCATGAAGACGCCGCACGTCTTCATGACCGCGGTGACCTACATCACGGAGTTCGCCATCATGGCGCGCTACGTGAAGGAGCACGGTCACGCCAAGTCGTTCAGCCTGGTGGGCGTGCAAGGCAATGTCGGCGACGACGCCAAGGCCGGCATGGAGCAGGGCATCGACGATTCCGCGATCAAGGTGAACTACGTCCCCGAGGTCCCGGGAACGCCGGACTTCACGCCGATCGCCACGCAGTTGCGCGACTTCGGCGCCGACTGGACGTTCCTGATCCTGACCAATGCCGACACGGGGCAACTGCTGCAGGCGATGCACCGCATCGGCTACCAGCCGCACACCGCCGCCTGGCCGGGCATGGACGACGCGGACTATCTCAAGCCGTTCGCGTCGATCTCGCAGGGCATGATCGTCGCGGAAGAGACCGCGCATCTCGACAGTGCCGATGCGCTGGTCAAGCAGTTCGTCGCCGATTTCACTCGCCAGACCGGCCACGCGCCGACCAAGTTCGAGGAACTCGGCTGGTCGCAGGCGGAACTGGTGGTCAGGGCGCTGCGGGACGCGAACGCGTTGACGCGCTCCTGCCTGATGGCCGCCCTGGAGGGCGTCAAGGACTTCAAGACCGGCATCCTGCCGCCGATCGGCTTCGGTCCGGATCGCCGGCAGGGCGTGAACGCCGTCGGTCTGGTCGAGATCAAGGGCGACCAGACGGTGGAGGTCATGCCGTTCAAGGCGCTCGACTGACCTTGGCGCGGCGACCCCGAGGCGTTGCGGCATGAGCGCCCCGTTCCTGGCCGACGCTGCGCAGGTGACGCTGGCCGGCCTCGCGACCGGGGCGCTCTATGCCGTGCTGCTGCTGGGCGTGGTCCTGGTGTTCCAGGTCAGCAAGAACATCAACTTCGCCTACGGCCAGACCGGCATGATCGGCGCTTTCCTCAGCTACGTCCTGTATGCCCAGGCGGGGCTGCCGGTGTGGCTGGCCGTGCTGGCCGGGCTCGCCGTGGCCGTGCTGGTCGCGGCGCTCACCGACCGGCTCATCATCCGCAACATCCCGACCCGCGAGGGTTTTGATCTGGTGGTGACGCTGGGCGAATTGCTGCTGTTGACGGCGCTGGCGCAGATGGCTTTCGGCACCAGCGCGCAAAGCTATCTGAAGCTGCTCACCGACCTCGCTATCGTCCGTGGCGGCGTGTTCATCAACGCCAACGACATCGCGTGCATCGTGCTCGGCATCGCGGTGACGGTCGGCGGCCATCTGGTGCTGACGCGCACCGGCCTCGGCACCTCGCTGCGCGCGTCGGCGGCGAACCCGGCCGTCGCGCAGAGCGCGGGCATCGACGTGCTCGGCCTGCGCACATGGGTCTGGGCGGCCTCCGGCCTGCTGGTCGGGGCCGGGGCGATGCTGTTCGCGGCGCGGTTGTCGGTCAATGCGTTCTACATGACGCCGATCATGATCAACGTGTTCATCGCCGGCATGATCGGCGGGCTGGACCGCTACTGGCCGCCGATGCTCGCCGCGTTCGGCATCGCCGTCTATCAGTCCTGGGCGGTCTATCTGTTCGGCGAGGCCGGCGACACGCCGGCCCTGTTCGTCCTCGTCATCCTGATCCTGTCGCTGGTGCCGAAACGGTTCCTGGAGGAGCGGCATGAGGCCCGCGCCTGACGCTGCGTTGCCGTTCGCCGCGGCGCTGCCGCGCCACGGCGGGCGGGGCGCGCCCATGATCGCGGTGCTTGCCGCCGCCCTGGCTTTCGTGGCGGTCCCGGTGCTGTGCGGCGAATACGAGGTCTATGAGGCCGCGCAGGTCATGATCTACGCCGTCGCCGTGCTCGGGCTCGACATCGTCTATGGCCGGGCCGGCCAGCTGTCCCTGGCGCATGCGAGCTTCTTCGGTCTCGGCGCCTATGCCGCGGCGCTCTCCGCGCCGCTGGGCGTGCCGCTCTGGGCACAGCCGCCGCTGGTCGTCGCTGCTGGCGGTCGCGGCCGGCGCCATCGTCGCCGTCCCGACGCTGCGGCTGTCCGGGTTGCGGCTCGCGCTCGTCACGCTGCTGTTCGGCGCGCTGTTCGAGTGGGCGATCGACCATTCCATCCGGCTGACCGGCGGCTCGCAGGGTATGAACGTCGAGCCGCTCGCCTTAGGCGCGTTCAACTCCCAGGAGCCGCTGCACGCCTATCTGCTGGCCGGCGGCGTGTCGCTGCTGGCAACGCTGCTGACGCTCCAGCTGGGCCGCTCGCAATATGGCCGGCGCATGCTGGCGGTGCGGGATTCGGAGCTGGCATCCGCCTCGATCGGGGTGCCGATCGTGGCGACGAAGATCACGGCGTTCATCCTGTCCGCGGTGTTCGCGGGCATCGCCGGCTGGGTCTATGCCTACGTCGTCGGCTTCGTGTCGCCGACGACGTTCGACCTGTTCGGCTCGGTGTATTTCCTGGTCGCCGTCATTCTCGGCGGCGCCGGGCGCGTGCTCGGCGCCTGGCTCGGCGCGGCCTACATCGTACTGGTGCCGGAGGCATTCTCGTCCATCGGGTATCCGAACCTGTTCCCGATCCTCGGCGGCGGCGTGCTGGTCGTCGTCGCGCTGCTGCTGCCGGGCGGACTGGCGGAGGGGCTGGCGCTGCTGGCCGGCCGGTGGCGGGCGCGGCGCGCATGACCACGGCCGCACTGCATCTGGAGAATGTCAGTATCCGCTTCGGCGGCCTTACCGCGGTGGCAGGGGTCCGCCTCGATTTCGCCGGCCATGCGATCACCGGCCTGATCGGCCCGAACGGGGCCGGCAAAACGACGCTGCTCAACGCGATCTCCGGTTTCGTGGAGGTGTCCGAAGGCCGCATCACGTTCGGCGCGCGCGACCTGACCGCGCTGGCGCCGGCCGCGCGCGCACGGCTCGGCGTGGTGCGCGGATTCCAGACCGTGCGCCTGCTGGAGCGCGAGAGCGTGTTCGACAACGTGCTGGTCGGCTGCGAACGGCTGCCGCAGCCGGCACTGCCGGCGCAGCTGTTCGCGCTGCCGTTCCAGAACCGCTGCCGTCGTCGGGATCTCGCCGCCACCGAGACCATCCTGCGCCAACTCGGCCTGCTGCCGATCGCGCGGCGCCCGGTGGCCGAGCTGCCCTTTGCCAGCCGGCGGCTGACCGAGATCGCGCGCCTGCTCGTCGTGCGGCCGAGCGTGCTGCTGCTGGACGAGCCGGCCGCCGGGCTGGACACCAGCGACCGGCACGCGCTGACCGAACTGCTGCGCGCCTACCATGCCGCCGGCGACCTGACGATGATCGTGATCGAGCACGATGTCGATCTGGTGCGCCGCTTGTGCCCGCAATGCGTCGCGCTCGACATGGGCCGCGTCATCGCCGCCGGCAGCCCCGCGCAGGTGCTGTCCGATCCCGCGGTGCAGCGGGCCTATTTCGGGACCGCCGGCCATGCTTGAGGTGACCGGGTTGCGCGCATGGTATGGCCGGACGCAGGCGCTGTTCGACGTGTCGCTGTCGCTCGCGGCGGGCGAGTGTCTTGCCCTGGTCGGCACCAACGGCGCCGGCAAGACGACGATCATCCGCGCCATCCTCGGCCTCATCCGCACCGACGGGACGATCCGGCTGGAGGGCGACGATCTGGCGCGGCTCGCCACGCCGCAGCGCGTGCGCCGCCACCGGATCGGGGTGGTCCACGAAGGACGCGGCCTGTTCCCGCGCATGACCGTGCTGGAAAACATCATGATCGGCCAGTCCGCGGCGCGGCGACGGCAGCTCGATGCTGCGCTCGACCGGTTCCCGATGCTGCGCGGCCGCCTGCACCAGCCGGTGGCGCTGCTGTCCGGCGGCCAGCAGCAGATGGTGGCGCTGGCCCGCGTCGTGGTGCTGGAACCCCGGCTGCTGCTGCTGGACGAGCCGTCGCTCGGCCTTGCGCCGGTGATCGTCGATGAGATCTACGGCTATCTGCGGAGCTTGCGCGACACCGGACTGACCATGCTGCTGGTGGAGCAGAGCATCCCGCGCGCCAGCGCGTTCGCAGCCCGGCTCTGCCTCGTGCGCAGCGGCCGCACCGTGATGACCGCCGAGGGCGGCGATCCGGATGCCGCTGCGGACCTGGTGCGGGTCGCCTTCGCCGAAGCCGCCACCGCCGACGCCCACGACGCGATGCAGGGAGATACGCCATGACCGAGACCACGCTCGCCGCCGCCAATCTCAGGATCGTTCACGACAAGCGCCACAACCTGGCCCGCTTTCTCGAAGTGATCGACGATGCCGCCGCGAAGCGGGCGGATGTGCTGGTGTTGCCGGAAGTCGGGCTGCAGGGCTATGCCGATTTTGCCTTCGGACTGGGCGGCAAGGAGGCCGCCGAGCAGAAGCAGGTACCATTTCCGCGAGGCCGAGACGATACCCGGACCGGCCACGGACCGGATCGCGGATGCGGCACGCCGGCACGGCATGTTCATCCAGCTCGGCCTCGCCGAGCGGGCCTTGCACGGCAACGCGATCTACAACAGTTCGGTGCTGATCGGACCGGAGGGGATCGCTGGCGTGTTCCGCAAGATCCACAACCAGTTCGAGTTCCCGTATTTCCTGCCCGGCGAGGACAGCACGGTTGTGCAGACGCCGTTCGGCGCGGTCGGCATGATCATCTGCTACGATCTGTGCTTTCCGGAGCTGATCCGGTCATATGTCCTGCGTGGGGCGGATTGCATCCTGATGTCCAACGCCTGGCCGATGAAGGGCCACGATCGGGCCGATGATTATCACGGCTGGGCGATGGACCTCGCCGCCCAAGCCAACGCTTTCTTCAACCAGTGCTGGCTGGTCATTTCCAACCATTGCGAAAAGGGCGCCTACTCGCAGAAGCTCGACTATTATGGCGGCTCTCAGATCGTCGATCCGTACGGCAAGGTCGTCGCCTACGCCGCCGACGAGGAATGCCTGCTCACGCACACCGCCGACCTGAAGCAGACGACCCTGAAATCCCGCACCGAGGGATTCTTCGGACTCAATCTGCTGCAGGATCGCAGACCGGAACATTACGGCGCGCTCGTGGACCAGAGCTATCGTCGGGTCGCCGTGCGGTGACCGCGCTGACCGCCGACCTGCTGTTCTGCAACGCCCAGGTTCTGGACGTTGTCGGCGGCACCTACCAGCCCGGCCGCTTCGTCATGGTCCGGGACGGCCGGATCGCCGAAATCTCCGGCATGCGGCCGGGCTTCGACGGTCCGGTCATCGACCTGAAGGGCCGGGTGCTGATGCCCGGCCTGTGCGACGCCCATGTGCATGTCACTGCGATCACCGCCGACTTCGCCGCGCTCGCGCGCATGTCGCCGGCCTATATCGCGATCGGCGCCACGCGGGTCCTGCGGGACATGCTGATGCGCGGCTTCACCACGGTGCGCGATGCCGGCGGCGCCGATTATGGTCTGGCCACGGCCGTCGAGGAGGGATTGATCCCCGGTCCGCGCCTGCTGTTCTGCGGACACGCGCTGTCGCAGACCGGCGGGCACGGCGACGTTCGCGGGCCTGGCGAGATGACGCTCAATGCGTGTCTGTGCTGCTCGGGTTTCGGCTTCGTCTGCGACGGTGTTGATGCGATACGGAAGGCTTGCCGCGAGGAGATCCGCAAGGGTGCCACGCATCTGAAGCTGATGGTTTCCGGCGGTGTCGCCTCGCCAACCGACCGGATCGACAGCACGCAGTTCTCGCTCGACGAAATCCACGCCGCGACCGAGGAGGCCGAGGCCGCCAACGTCCCGGTCATGGCGCACGCTTATACCGCGCGGGCCATCAAGCGCGCGCTGCGCGGCGGAGTGAGTTCGATCGAGCACGGCAATCTGCTCGATGAGAGCTGCGTGTCCGTGTTTCGCGAGACGGGGGCGTTCCTGGTTCCGACCCTGTCCACCTACGGCGCGCTTGCCGAGGAGGGCATCGCCGCAGGGCTGCCGAAGGCGATGCACGCGAAAGTTTTCGACGTGCTCGATGCCGGCCTGCGTGCATTGGAAACCGCGCACCGTGGCGGCGTGAAGCTGGCCTACGGCACCGACCTGCTCGGCATCATGCACCGCCACCAGTTGCGCGAGTTCGCGCTCCGCCGGGAAGTGCAGACCCCGATCGAGGTCATCCGCGCCGCGACGGTCGATGCCGCGGCGCTGTTCCGCATGAGCGGCGAGATCGGCGTCGTGGCGCCGGGGGCGCGGGCCGATCTGCTTGTCGTCGATGGCGACCCGCTGGCCGATCTCGGCGTGCTGCAGGACCCGCCGCGGTTCCTGAAGGCGGTCGTGAAGGGCGGCGTCCTCCACCACGACCGGCTGGGTGACCTTTAGCCGCCGGCGGCCTTCGTCGTCGCCAGAAGTGATCAAGGCCGGCCGCTCGCGCGGATTGGCCGGGAGTCGCTCGGCTGGCGGCGAAACTCTCGCGACTGACGGTCATTGACGTCCGGACCGGCGGAACACGCGGTACAGGGGAGCGATCCATCGAGCTTTCGCCCCGACGCTTCAACAGAGGCCTGAGGCTGGCAGCCATCATTGCCCTGGCGGCCACGGTCGCCACCGCCGTGGTCGGCGTCCTGCAGCGCCACAACAGTAAGCGGGAGTTCGCCCAGTGGACGGACGCACAGGCGATCCCGACGGTTACGATCGTCCACCCGCAGCCCGAGACGCAGGCGCAGTCGCTCGAACTGCCCGGCGACGTTGGCGCCTGGTACCAGGCGCTGATCTATGCCCGCAGCAGCGGCTACCTGAAGGTCTGGTACAAGGACATCGGCGCGCATGTGAAGCGATACGACCTGCTCGGGGAGATCGACACGCCGGACCTCGACCAGCAGTTCCTGCGGGCCAAAGCTGACCTGAACGCTGCAATCGCGAACGAGACGCTGGCGGAGGTAACGGCCGGACGGTGGCAGGCGCTGCTGCCCTCGGCCGCGGTCTCGCGGCAGTCGGTGGACGAGAAGGTTGCCGATGCGGCTGCCCTGCGGGCCAAGGTCGCTGCCGCCCACGCGGACGTGGCACGCCTGGAGGCGCTGGAGAGGTTCAAGAAACTGACGGCCCCGTTTGACGGTGTCGTGACCGCACGCAAGACCGACATCGGCATGCTGATCAACGCCGGGGTCGGTCCCTGGCCGGCGCTGTTCGCAGTCGCCGACATCCATGCCATGCGCATCTACGTGCGCGTGCCACAGAGCCTTTCCCCCCAGGTCAAACCGGGCATCAAGGCGACGCTCACGCTGCCGCAATACCCGGACCAGACCTTCAGAGCGACGGTGCTCACCACTGCGAACGCGATCGACACGACGTCCCGCACGGTGCTGGTGGAACTGATCGCCGACAACAAGGACGGCAGGCTGTGGCCCGGCGCCTACGCTGGCGTCACCTTCGACCTGCCTGCCGATGCGAAGATTGTGCAGATCCCTGCAAGCGCCTTGTTGTTCCAGTCCGAAGGGCTGCAGGTCGCGGTGCTGGGGCCTGGCGACAGGGTTCAGATCAAATCCATTCAGGTGGGTCGGAACTTCGGTACGACGGTCCAGATCCTGTCGGGCCTGAGCATCGACGACAAGGTGATCGACAACCCCGCCGACGCGATCTTCGCGGGGGAGCACGTACTCCCAGCGAGGGCGACCCCCGCCATCACGAGCGACGTCCCCGACGAGTTGCCGGGCAATCGACAGCCGGGAACGCCGTGGTGATGCGCCGGCCGTTCTCGCTGCACGCGCAGATGCTGGCCGGGCTGGCGTTGCCGGGCGAGGCGATCGGCTCGCCCTGATCCAATCGCCTCCGGCTGGCGGGTTCGGATCCCGGGCGCCTAGTAATGGTATCCCGGCCAGCCATAATGCCGGTGCAATCGTCCCTCGTATTCCGCATCGATCAATTTCAGGGGGTCCCAGGGCGGGCTGCCCTTCACCTGCTCGCCGGTGACGTTCAGCAGGATCTCGCGGTTCAGCCAGTCGATCGCGGCGACCGCATAGGGCGCCAGCAGCACCTCCTTGCCGAACCACCATTTGCCGGTGCCGACGATCAAATAGCGGATGTTCCAGCCGTCGCGGTCGATCAGGAAGTTCTCGATGGTGCCGATCTCGCCATCGGTCGCGCGCAGCCGATAGTCTTTGACTGCCTCGAAGCTGCGCAGATGGGGATCGTCCATGGATTCGCCGATGGCGCCGGGCAGGGCGGGCGGTGCCTCGCTGGTCAAGGCGAACAGGCTGACGCCCCAATCGCGGTCCCAGCCGTAATGGGCGAACAGCCGGGCTTCCAGATTGTTCGACAGCTTCTCGTCGAGGCGGATGTCGGGGCTGCCCTTGACCTGCTGCGAGGTCAGGGGCACCCGCAGCACCTGCAGGTTGTGATCGATTTCGGCGATCGCCGAAGGATGGATCAGCACCTTGCGTCCGGACAGCCAGCCGCCGCTGTCGACCACCAGCCAGCGCACCTTCCAGCGGTCGTCGAGGAACAGGAAGTCCTTTGACCACGCCGATCCTGCCGTCGCTGCCGACGACGGCGTAGCCCTGCAGCGCCGATATGGCGAAGATCGGCGGAGTCTCGTTGGGCATGACACTCTCCCTGTTCCGTGCAGCAGCGTTGGCGTTTCCTCCCAGACCGCGTCGGGCGCGCGATCGGGCGGCAACCGCCGTCATCGCTGCAGCACCAGCAGCGTGCTGATCGCGAAGCTGAGGCTCTCGAAGTCGAACGGACCGTCGTGGCGCACGTCGCCGACGAAGAATGTCGGCGTGCCGTTGACGCCGCTGCTTCCGGCGCCTCAGTGTAGCCGTTTTGCCGCCCGCCCGCCACGGTCCAGGCTGGCCAGCAATTGTTGCAACTGTGCCACCGTCTCGGCGAGGATCGTGGTCGGGAGTTCCACGGCCAGGGGGATCCGGTCGGCTGTGGTAAGGTGGAGGATCGCGCCGGACCGGTCCGGGGCCGTGCCGACGCGTACCTCCGCCACCGGGACGACGTTGCTGTCCAGACCTTCTGCCGCCTCCGCCGGGTCGCTGTCCGCCCGGCGCCGCGAGGCCGATCGCGCCACGTCAGTGAGCACCGCGATCAGGTATCCGATCGCCTCGAAAGGATACACCAGCGGGTATTCCGTGCCGTCGCCGAGACGGTGCGTGACCCAGACGTAATCGCCCTTCTCGGACGATCCGGCTTCGGTCAGATCGGTAATCTTGACGCCAGTAATCTCGGCCATTGCCGCATCCTTGCTCGCTGGCGCGTGATGTGCGCCACGGGCACACTACCTACGTCCCGCCGTCGCTTGCGGCAAGGTCCGCGCCAGGCGGCCGGCGCAGCGGCCGCGTTCCGCCTCGCCGGGCGGCTGACGGTGGCGGCGCGGCGGCCGGCATTCGTGCGCGCCGCCGGATTTGCCGTTGCTCAATCGAGAACTTGCTGGCTATGGTTTTGCCGGCGATCGTCCGGTTCGGTCGGCTGCCGACGCTTGGCAGGTGAGCGGGTCGTGCGCGCCGTTATGCGCGGCAAGATGCCTGCGCCTGAGGAAAGTGAGGATGCCATGACCATCCGGGTACGTGTCGTCACCCCCATCACGACCCACGGGTTCCGCCAGCCGAAGGATGCGCGCGCGCTGGGATTGGGGGACGTTGCGCTGGATTTCGCCGACATCGATGTCGGGCCGGGCTCGATCGAATGCGCCTACGAGATCGCGCTCGCCGCGCCCGCCACCATCGCGCGGATCGTCGAGGCCGAGCGCGACGGGGTGGACGCGGTGGTCATCGACTGCATGGGCGATCCGGGCCTATGGGGCGCGCGCGAGTGTGTCGCGATCCCGGTGCTCGGGCCGATGCAGACCTCGATGAACGTGGCGGCCATGCTCGGCTACCGCTTCAGCGTCGTGACGGTGCTGCGGCGCATCCGCGCCATGGCGACGGAACAGGCGGCGATCTACGGCCTGTCCGGCAAGCTCGCCTCGGTCCGCGCCATCGACATCCCCGTCCTCGATCTCGAGAAGGATCTGACGGCCACACAGGCCGCGCTGATCGCCGAGGCGGAGCGGGCCGTGCGCGATGACGGTGCCGATGCCATCATCTTCGGCTGCACGGGCCTGTTCGGATGCGCCGGCGCCGTGCGCGATGGCCTGCTGGCGCGCGGCACTGACGTGCCGGTGATCGACCCGGTGCTGACGACGGTTTCGGTCGCCGCCGCGCTGGTCCGCGCCCGGCTGTCGCACAGCAAGACCGCCTATCCGCCGCCGCCGGCCAAGCGCGTGCTGGGCTACGACCATATCGGCATCGGCACCGCACTCAAGCAGGCGGCGGAGTAGCGGCGGCGAGCCGCCGCAGGGGCGACGCAGCGGACATGGCCGGCGAGGTGGTCGCCACGCAGTTCGTCGATCGGCAACCCCGACGGCACCGTCTCGCGCTGCCGCGCCCGCGCCTGTGGTGGCTGGTGCTGCCGCTGGCGCTGTTCTTCGCGATCTTCTTCGTGGCGCCCGTGCTGTCGATGTTCGCGATGTCGCTCGACCGGCCGGCGTCCGGCATCGTCGTGGCGCACGGCGACTTCACGCTGGTCAACTTCATCCGTTTCTTCCACCATGCGCAATATTACGACGCGATCTTCCGCACGATCGAGATCTCGGTGGTGTCGGCGCTGGCGGCGGCGGTGCTCGGCTATCCGCTCGCCTACCTGATCGCCAAGACCGAGCACCCCCGCTGGAACACGTTGCTGATGATCCTCGTGCTCTCCTCGATGCAGCTCGACGGGATCATCCGGCTCTACGGGATGATGGTGCTGCTCGGCGACAACGGCCTGATCAACGGCACGCTGCTGCGCTGGCACGCGATCGCCAGGCCGTTGCCGCTGATGTACAACATGTTCGGCGTGATCGTGGGCGACGTGCAGATCACGCTGCCGTTCATGGTGCTCTCGCTGATCGGCATCATCCGCAGCATCCCGCTGTCGCTGGAGGAGGCCGCCCGCAGCCTCGGCGCGTCGCGCTGGGCGACGTTCCGCAGGGTCATCGTGCCGCTCAGCATGCCCGGCATCCTCGCCGGCACGCTGCTGGTGTTTGCGCTCGCCAGCAGCACCTATGTGGTGCCGGCGCTGATGGGCGGGTGGAAGGTGGTGGTGCTGCCGATCCACATCTACGAGCAGGTGTCAAACGGCGCGCACTGGCAGTTCGGCGCGGCGATCTCGGTGATCCTGTTCCTTGTCAACATCGCGGCGATCTTCGTCTATCAGTCCGTCGCCGCGCGCACCGCCGGAGGGCGGGCGTGAACGACTCCGCGCGCCTGCCCTGGATCATCAAGCTCGGCGCCGCCCTGGCGCTGACCGTTCTGCTGCTGCCGGTCATCATCGTCGTGCTCGCTGGCCTGAACGCCGGCGACTACCTCACCTTCCCGCCGCAGGGCCTGTCGCTGAAATGGGTGGCCGCCTTCATCGCCTCGTCCACCTTCTTCAACGCCTATCTGTTCAGCCTCGGGCTCGCCACCGTCGCCATGGCGATCTCGACCGTGATCGGCACCATGGCCTCGATCTACCTCACCCGGTCGCGTCTGCGTGGTGCGAAGTTCCTGCGCGGCTTCTTCATGGCGCCGATCGTGCTGCCCGGGCATCGTGCTCGGCCTCGCGCTCTACGTCTTCTACGTGACCACCGACATCGGCCTCGCGCGCACCTTCGCCGGGCTGCTGGTCGGGCATGTCCTGGTCACCTGCCCGTTCGTCATCGCTGCCGTGACCGCCTCGCTGGTCGGCTTCGATCTGTCGCTCGAGGAGGCCGCGCGCAGCCTCGGCGCGCCGCCGCTCACGGCGTTCCGCCTGGTGACGCTGAAGATCATTTCCCCCGCGGTCGGCGCCGGCGCGATCTTCGCCTTCATCATTTCCTTCGGGCAGTTCGACCTGTCGCTGTATCTCGGCACGCCCAACCTGACCGGGCTGCCGATGGCCATGTACATCTCGCTCCGCTACGCCTTCGAACCGACCGCCGCGGCGGCAGGCATTTTTGCCATTGCGCTGGTGGTGCTGTCGATGGTGGGATCGTCGTGGCTGGTCAATCTGCGCAAGCTGGTGGCGCGCGCATGAGGCCGACCTCAGGCGCCGCCTGCGGTGGAACGAAGGGGCTGTAGAGTTCGCACTGGGGGAGCAAGGATCATGGACACGACACGGATGGCCGGGCCAAGTCGCCGCAGCGTGCTGAAGGGTGCCGCGTCCGCCGCGGCGGCGGTCGGCCTGTTCAACATCAATCACGCCTGGTCGAAGGACGTGCTGTGGGACGGCAAGCCCTTCAATGCCGGCGGCGCGGTGCTGCGCATGGCCGAATGGGGCGGCTTCTGGGAGGAGTTGGTGCGCAAATACCTGCTCCCCGACTTCGAGAAGGAGTTCAACTGCACGATTGCCTGGGACTCGTCCTTCCCCTGGTTCCCGAAATTCGCCGCCGGCGGACCGAAGAACCCGCCCTACGCCCTGGCGAACTGGAACCTCGCGGACATGTTCAAGACCGCGCGCGCCGGTGACTATTTCCTGCCGCTCGACGACGTGCTGCCGAACATCCCGAACGCCGCCAACCTGTGGGACTTCGCGAAGGTGACCGGCCTCGGCATCACCTGGGCCTACGGGCGCTACGTCTTCGGCTACCGAACCGACCGGGTCGATGCGCCAATCGCTGCGTTCAAGGATTTCTGGCGGCCGTCGCTCGCCGGCAAGCGCGCCACCTATGTCACCGTCAACGAACTGCAGATGACGTTCTTCCTGACCTCCTGTGCCGTGTTCGGCAAGGACCAGTACGACACCGAGGCCGGCTACGCGGCGATGAAGAAGCTCGTTCCGATCAAGCTCAGCGACTTCACCGGCAACATGCAGACGTTGCTGGAACGCGGCGAGGTCAACGCCGGCGTGCAGTGGGACGGCGAGATGTGGGCGATGCAGGACCGCGGCATCAAGATCGGACTGTACACCTGGGAGGAGATGAAGCCGCTGCTGACCCAGACGCGTACGATCAGCAAGTATGCCGATCCGGTGCAGAAGAAGCTGGCCTTCGCGCTGATGGACCGCACCCTGGACCCCAAGGTGTTCGGCAAGTTCGCCGAGCTGTTCTATCTGCGCCCGACCTGCAGGAACATCCCGGTGACGCCGAAGATGGCCGCCAAGGGCATCACCAACACGGACGAGTCGATCAAGGGATTCTGGATCCCGGATTACCAGAAATACCTGGATCATTCCGACGAGATCGAGGAAACCGTCAACGGCATCTTCTCCGCCTGAGCCGGACGAGAGCGACGCAGGGCGGAAGGGAAACAACTTTGGCGGTCGTGGAACTGGTCGGTCTGTCCAAGGCGTTCAACGCCACGGCCGCCGTGTCGCAGGTGAACCTCAGGATTGCGTCGGGCGAGTTCTTCTCCCTGCTCGGCCCGTCGGGCTGCGGCAAGTCGACGACCTTGCGCATGGTCGCCGGCTTCGTCGCACCCGATGACGGGCGCATCCTGATCGACCACGATGACATCACCGACTTGCCGCCGGAGCGGCGCGACATCGGGATCGTGTTTCAGAACTATGCGATCTTCCCGCACATGAACGTATACGAGAACATTGCCTTCGGTCTGCGCATGCGCAAGGTGGACAAGGCCGGGATCGACCGGCGGGTGCGGGCGGCAATGCAGCAGGTCGGGCTCGCCGGCTACGAACGGCGGTTCCAGCGCGAACTCAGCGGCGGCGAGCAGCAGCGTGTGGCGCTGGCGCGCGTGCTGGTGACGCAGCCGCGCATCCTGCTGCTCGACGAACCGCTGAGCGCGCTCGACAAGAACCTGCGCGAGGACATGAAGTACTGGATCAAGGACCTCCAGAAGGCGCTGGGCATCACGACGATCTACGTCACGCACGATCAGGGCGAGGCGCTGACCATGTCCGATCGCATCGGGGTGATGAACCGCTCCCGCATCGTGCAGGTCGGCACCCCGACCGAAATCTACGAGCGCCCCGGCGATCTGTTCGTCACCACCTTCATCGGCGAGTCCAACCTGCTCGACGGCACCGTGGGGCAGATGGCGGCCGGCCAGATCGAGTTGATCCTGCCCGACGGCAGCCGCATTGCCGCGCCGCCGCGCAAGGGCCTCGCTGCGGGCCAGGCGGTCAAGCTCGTCATCCGCCCGGAGAACGTCATGCTCGATGAACGGGGACGCGACGGCTGGGTCACGCTGCCCGCCGTGGTCGAGACGATGATCTATCAGGGCGCGCTGATCCGCTACCGCATGGCGTTCGCCGGTCAGACCGTTGTCGCCGAGGTGCAGAACCAGGCCGGCCGGCCGCAGCACGCCCCCGGCAGCCGCGTGACCCTCGGCTGGCATCCGGATCGGACCGAGGTGCTGCCGCTGTCCTGAAACCTGCTTCGGCTTCGTCACATTCGGGAATCCCGCGCCATGCGCATCGGCATCGACGTAGGCGGCACCAATACCGACGCGGTCCTCATGGACGGCCTCGACGTGCTGGGCTGGCGCAAGACGCCGACCACGCCGGATGTCGGCTCGGGCATCATCAAGGTGCTGCGCGAACTGCTGGCCGACACGCGCGTCGCGGCGGCGCAGATCAGGTCCGTGATGATCGGCACCACGCATTTCACCAACGCGATCGTCGAGCGTCGCCGCTTGATCGAGGTTGCCTGCGTCCGTCTTGGCCTCCCCGCGACGCGCTCGCTGCCGCCGCTGACCGATTGGCCCGGCGATCTCGCCGCCGCCATCGGCCGGCACCGCTACATGCTGCGCGGCGGCAACGAGTTCGACGGCCGGGAGATCGCGCCGCTCGACGAGCAGGGACTGCGCGAGGTCGCCGGCGACATCAGCAGGAAGGGCATCACCGTCGCCGCGGTCAGTTCGGTGTTCTCGCCGGTCACTGCCGAGATGGAGCAGCGTGCGGCGGCGATCCTCGCCGACGCGGTGCCGGGCATCCGCCTGTCGCTGTCGCACGAGATCGGCCGCATCGGCTTCCTCGAACGCGAGAACGCGGCGATCATGAACGCCTGCCTGGTCGATCTCGCCCACGCGGTGGTCTCGTCCTTCCGCAAGGCGCTGGCGGAGCTGCACATTTCCGCACCGTTCTTCATCAGCCAGAACGACGGCACGCTGATGGTGCCCGAGCACGTGGAGCGCTATCCGGTGCTCACCTTCGCTTCGGGGCCGACCAATTCGATGCGCGGCGCGGCGCTGCTGGCCGGGATCAAGCAGGCGATGGTCGTCGATATCGGCGGCACCACCACCGATGTCGGCATGCTGATCCGCGGCTTCCCGCGCGAGGCGGCGATGTCGGTCGATATCGGCGGCGTGCGGACCAATTTCCGCATGCCCGACGTGCTGGCGATCGGCCTCGGCGGCGGCAGTCTGGTGCGCGACGACGGCGCGCGCATCGGCCCCGACTCGGTCGGCTACGAACTGACCTCGAAGGCGCTGGTGTTCGGCGGCGACGTGCTCACCACGACCGACATCGTGGTCGCCGCCGGGCTGGCGGAGATCGGCGAGCGGGCGCGGGTGGCGCACCTGTCGCCGCACCTGGTCGAGACGGCGGTCGCGACGATGCACCGCATGGTCGATACGGCGGTCGATCGGATGAAGACCAGCGCCGAGCCTTTGCCGGTCATCCTGGTCGGCGGCGGGGCAATCCTGGTATCGCGCCACCTGCCCTCGGCCTCGACGGTCATGCGCCCGCCGCACGCCTCGGTCGCCAACGCGATCGGCGCCGCGGTCGCGCAGGTCGGCGGCGAGGTGGACCGCGTGTTCGCGGTGGAAGGATCGAGCCGCGACGCCATCCTCGACGTGGCCAAGCGCGAGGCCGCCGAGCGGGCCGTGGCGGCGGGCGCCGATGCCGCGACGGTCAGCATCGTCGAGGTGGAAGACGTGCCGCTCGCCTATCTGCCGGGCAACGCCACGCGTGTGCGCGTCAAGGCGGTGGGCGATCTGGTGATGCGATGAGCGCGCGGGGCGGGAGGGCGGCACGATGTGGCAGATGACGCGGCAGGACCTGCTCGATCTCGCGGTCGGGGCGGCGTTCCTTGGCACCGGCGGCGGCGGCGATCCGTATATCGGCCGCCTGATGGTGGAGGCGGCGATGGAGCAGGGCGGGACGGTGACGATCCTCGATCCCGACGAGGTGCCCGACGACGCCCTGGTGATCCCGACCGCCATGATGGGCGCGCCCACCGTGCTCATCGAAAAGATTCCGGGCGGCGAGGAGGCGGTCGGCTCGCTGCGCCGCCTGGAGAAGCATCTTGGACGCTCGGCCTTCGCCACCATGCCGATCGAGTGCGGCGGGATCAATTCGACGATCCCGCTGGTGGTCGGCGCGCTCACGGGCATCCCCGTCGTCGATGCCGACGGCATGGGCCGCGCGTTTCCCGAGTTGCAGATGGAGACCTTCAGCGTGCTCGGCGTGCGCGGCTCGCCGATGGTCGTCACCAACGAATACGGCGACAGCACGCTGATCGAGGCGCGCGACGACAAGTTCATGGAGTGGCTGTCGCGCGGCGTCACCATCCGCATGGGCGGCGCCGCCTACATCGCCGAATACAGCATGAGCGGCGCCGACGTGAAGCGCACCTCGGTCAGGAACACGCTCTCGCTCGGCATCCGCATCGGCCGCTGCCTGCGCGAGGCGAAGCGCAACCACCGCAACCCGATCGAGGAGCTGCTGCTGCTCCTGCCGCAGACGCATTATTCCTACGGGCGGGTGATCTGGCGCGGCAAGGTGGTCGATGTGCGGCGCGAGACCAGGATGGGCTGGGCGCTCGGCCTCGCGCGCATCGAGGGCACGGACGAATGGTCCGGCGTGATGGAAATCCAGATCCAGAACGAGAACCTCCTCGCCACCGTCGATGGCCGCGTGAAGGCAATCGTGCCCGACCTCATCTGCGTCATGGAGGCGGAGACCGCCGAGCCGATCACCACCGAGTATCTGCGCTACGGACAGCGCGTCGTCGTGGTCGCGGTCGCCGTGCCGCCGATCATGCGCACGCCCGAGGCGCTGGCGGTGTTCGGCCCCAAGGGCTTCCGCCTGGATCATCCCTACACCCCGATCGAGCAGCTCGCATGAACGCCCTCGACATGCGCTGGAACTCTCCGCATCATGCGGCCGGACGCGGGCGGGCGGGACGGCGGGACGCGTGATCAGGATCGGCATCGACGTGGGCGGCACCAACACGGATGCCGTGCTGATGGACGGCGATCGCGTGGTGGCCGGCGTCAAGGCCGTCACGACCCCGGACGTGATGACCGGCGTCGCCGCGTCGCTGGCCGATGTGCTGGCGCAATCCGGCGTCGGCGCGTCTTCGGTGGATGTGGTGATGCTCGGCACCACGCATTTCACCAACGCCGTGGTACAGCGCCGCGACCTCGCGCCGACCGCGTCGGTGCGCCTCGGCCTGCCCGCGACGGCCGCGCTGCCGCCGATGGTCGATTGGCCCGACGATCTGCGCGCCGCCATCGGCGATCACGCCTATCTCGCGCATGGCGGGCACGAATTCGACGGCCGCATCATCACCCCGCTCGACGCCGAGGAACTGCGCCGGATCGGCGCCGACATCCGCGCCAAGGGCATCCGCACCATCGCCGTCTCCGCCGTGTTCAGCCCGGTCAACGCGGAGATGGAGAAGCGGGCGGGCGACATCCTCGCCGAAAGCGTGCCGGGTGCGCACATCACGCTGTCCAGCGACATCGGCCGCATCGGGTTGCTGGAACGCGAGAACGCCGCGATCATGAACGCCTGCCTGCGCGACCTGTCGCGCATTGTCATGGGCGCGTTCCGCGCGGCGCTCGACAGCTCCGGCATTCGCCGGCGCTTCTACCTCACCCAGAACGACGGCACGCTGATGGATGCCGAGTACGCCGAGCGGTTCCCGGTGCTCACCTTCGCCAGCGGCCCGACCAATTCGATGCGCGGCGCGGCCTTCCTCTCCGGCATGGCGGACGGCATCGTGGTCGATATCGGCGGCACCACCACCGATGTCGGCGCGCTGCATCGCGGCTTTCCGCGCGCCGCCACGACTTCGGTGGAGATCGGCGGCGTGCGCACCAATTTCCGCATGCCCGACGTGTTCTCGATCGGCCTCGGCGGCGGCTCGCTGGTCGCCGAGGCCGCGACCGGCGGCGTGACGGTGGGGCCGCGCTCGGTCGGCTACCGGCTCACCGAGGAGTTGCTCGTCTTCGGCGGCAAGACGCTGACCGCGACCGACATCGCCGTTGCCGCCGGCAAGATCGCGCTCGGCGATCCGGCGCGGGTGCGGCAGCTTTCGCGCGCGCTGCTCGCCGCCGCGCAGGCGAAAGTTCAAGACATGCTGGAGAACGCCGTCGAACGCTCGCGCCTGACGCCGGAAAAACTGCCGGTCATCGTGGTGGGCGGCGGCAGCATCCTGGTCGAGCAGCGCATCGGCGCCCTGGACGTGGTGAAGCCGCCGCACTTCGCGGTGGCCAACGCGGTCGGCGCGGCGATCGCGCAGGTCAGCGGCGAGACAGACCGGATCTACACGCTCGGCGAGACCGGCCGCGCCGACGCGCTCGACGACGCCAAGCGTCGTGCCACCGAGTCCGCCATTGCCGCCGGCGCGCGCGCCGACTCGGTCGCGATCGTCGATGTGGAGGACGTGCCGCTCACCTATCTGCCGGGCAACGCCACGCGCATCCGCGTCAAGGCGGTGGGCGAACTCGATGTCTAGAGGCCGCCGGGGAGGAACAGCATGACGGTCGCCGCGACGCCGCCCGAGCGCATGATCGATGCCGCCGCTCTCGAGGACATCGCGGTCGGCGGCGCGGTGCTCGGCACCGGCGGCGGCGGCGACCCCTATATCGGCAAGCTGATGGCGCAGCGGGCGATCCGCGCCCACGGGCCGGTCAGGATGATCGACGTGACACAGGTGGATGACGACGAACTCGCCGTACCCTGCGCGATGATGGGCGCACCCACCGTCATGGTCGAGAAACTGCCGCAGGGCGACGAGATCGTCACCGCGTTCCGCAAGCTGGAGGCGTATCTCGGTCGGAAGATCGGCGCCGTGCTGTGCGCCGAGGCGGGCGGCCTGAATTCGACGATCCCCTTCATCGTCGCGGCCAGGACCGGCCTGCCGCTGGTGGACGGCGACGGCATGGGGCGCGCCTATCCGGAAATCCAGATGGTCACGTTCACCATGCACGGCATCGCGGCGACACCGATGGTGCTGACCGACGACAAGGGCAACCTCGTGCTTCTGGAAACCATCGACAACCGCTGGACCGAGCGGCTGGCGCGCACCGCGACGGTGGACATGGGCGGCTCGGCGCTGGTCGCGCTCTATCCGATGAGCGGCGCGGCGGCGAAACGGGCCGTGGTACGCGGCACGCTTTCCGTCGCCGCCGATCTCGGCCGCATCCTGCGTGAGAGCCGCGCCAGCCATGCCGATCCGGTCGCCGCGATCAAGCGGCGGCTCGACGCCGCCACCATCTTCCACGGCCGGGTGGCCGACATCGAACGCCGCACCGTCGGCGGCTTCGCCCGCGGCCGGGCCGACTTCGCCGGGATCGACGACGATCGCGGCCACGCATTCCGCATCGCGTTCCAGAACGAGTATCTGGTCGCCGAGCGCGACGGCGTGCCGATCGTCACCACGCCCGACCTCATCACGCTGCTCGACGGCGACACCGGTGCGCCGATCACCACCGAGACCCTGCGGTTCGGCCTGCGCGTCGTCGCCATCGCCATCCCCTGCGCGCCGGCCTGGCGCACGCCGGAGGGGCTTGCGCTGGTCGGCCCGCGCTATTTCGGCTACGACATCGAGTACCGTCCGTTCAACGGCGCGGTCTGACCGCACCGCGACGGCGCCGGCGCGCAGCGGCTCAGCCGGGCGCGGGCGGATGCGTCCGGTGCCAGTGTTCGGCAATGTCCCGTCCGGTGCAGAACCACACGCGGTCGTGCCGGCGCGCATGCTCCAGGAACCGGATCAATCCCACGGCCCGTGCCGGCCGTCCGGTCAGCCTGTCGTGCAGCGCGACACTCATCAGCTTCGGCGCGTCGGCCCCCTCTTCGTAGAGCAGGTCGAAACAGTCGATCAGATAGCGGGCGAAGTCGTCGGCGGTGCTGAAGCCACTGTTCTGGTCGAAACGGTTGTCGTTCGTCTCGAACGAATACGGCACGACGAGATGGCTCGCCTCGCCGTAGCGCACCCAGAACGGCAGCTCATCGCCGAGATAGTCGCGGTCGTAGAGGAAGCCGCCGTGCTCGACGAGCAGCCGGCGCGTGTTGATGCTCGGCCGTCCGCTGAACCAGCCGACCGGCGCCGCGCCGGTCAGCTCCCGTATGCCCTCGACGGCGCGGCGGACATGGTCCCGCTCCTCGGCCTCGTCCATCTGGTGATGGTCGATCCAGCGCCAGCCATGGCTGAGCACCTCGTGCCCCTGTTCGACGAAGGCGCGCGTCAGCGCCGGGTAATGCTGCAGGCCGCGCACCACGCCGAGGATGCTGGTGCGGATGCCGAACCGCGCGAAGATGCGCAGCAGCCGCCAGCAGCCGACCCGCGGGCCGTATTCGAACGCCGACTCGACCATGGTGCTGCGCACGCCGGGGTAGGACGGAAACCCGATATCGGTCAGCAGATGCTCGGAGGCCGGATCGCCTTCCAGGATCGAGTGTTCGCCGCCCGCCTCGACGTTGAGGTTGAGGTTGACGGCAATGCGGGCATTGCCGGGCCAGCGCGGATCGGGCGGGTTCGCGCCATAGCCGACGAAGTCCCGCGGCGGCCCGAGCTTGGCCGCCGCCGGGGGCAGGCCCGCGCCCGTCGCGGGCACCGGGCGACTCCCTGTGCCGGCCCGTCCATGCCGCGCGGTCATGCCACTCCTCCGTTCCGTGTTGCGGCGCTCAATCTGACCCCCCGCCCGGACGCCGGCAACCCGTCGGCATCAGGCAATGCCGGAGCATGGGTTGCCACGCGGCGATTTCGGCAACTTGCTTCAAAAAGGGGTTTCGTCTCGGGTTGCACCTCGGGTGGGCAGTGACGCCGTTTCAACGCGGACGACCGCAAAACGCCTGCTTCCCCTTCGCAGGCTGGTATGTTTCTATATAGGAACATTATGGCCGTGCGGGGGCGCCGCGCGGTCACGCCGGAACGGGCGGGATGCCGGGGACGGGCGGGGAGAGGATGCGGGGCTGCGCGCGCGGCGGCGGCCGGGGACGGCAGGCCGGGCGGGACGGGGCCGCCGGCCGGACCGGCGGCGGAGGGCCCACGGGACCGGCCTGCTTCCGGCCCGAGGACAGGCTCCGCGGCCGGCGGCGGGCGGACGCCCAGCATTTGGCACAGCGGGCGGAGCAGCCGCCCGGCCTGGGGCGCGGCGGCGAGCAGGTCGGCCATCGCCGGATCGGCGAGCAGGTGCTGCAACTGCGAGGCGGCGGAGGCGGCCTGCGGCAGCCGGCGCACGAGCCAGGCGAAGCCGCGCGGCAGCCGCAGCGGCTGGGGCCGGGCCGGGCGGGGGGAGCGCAGGCGGCGGCGCGGCGGCGGCAGCGTGCCGGCATGGACTTTTGCCGCGAGGCGGGCGAACCGCTCCGCGGTGCGGCGCAGCCGCGACCAGAGCAGCAGCATCAGCGGCAGGGCGAGCCAGGTTCCGGCGCCGCGGGCGGCGATGGCGCGGCGCAGCCCCTCGACAAGATGGGCAAAACGGTCGGCCAGGGCGGGGGACGCGGCGGGCGGCATGACAGCGATACTAACACGACCCGCGGCGGGCTGGGCAAGCCGGGCCGCGTCGATTTTCACGGTGCGACACGACCCTCGGGTGCTACCCGCTCACGTCGCCGACGACGCGCACCCGCACGCGGAAGGCATTGCCGGGGACGTAGGCAAGCGGGATGTCCTCGGCCTCCACCGTGTGCAGGCTGGCCGGGTCGGCGCCGGCCTCGACCGCGCGGGCGCGCGCCTCGGCGGCGGCGTCGGCCAGCGCGCGGTCGCGGGCGACGCCGGTGAACACGCGATCCACCTCGCCGCTCACCTGGGCGATGGCGGCGCCGACGGCATTGGCCACGGCGTGGTGCGGCACGCGCACCACCTCCGACGTGCCCTCCATGCGGTCGGGCACCAGGAAGCTGCCGCCGCCGACCGCGAGCAGCTTCACCGCGCCGCGCTCCGTCTTCATGCGGTCGAGACCCTCGGCGAGCATCGCGTGCATGCGCGCGACCGCCGCCGCGACCGCGGCGGGCGAGAGCTGCCGCACCAGGCCGCGGTCGCCGAGATCGGCCAGCCCGGCGGCCACCGCGATATCGGTCGCGGTGAGTTGCGCGCCGCCGAACACCAGCGCCTGCTCGGCCAGCCGGAAGCCGACGCTGGCCGGCCCGACCGTGAGCGGGTCCAGCGCGACCTCGGTGCCGCCGCCGAGGCCGAGCGACAGCAGGTCGGGCATGCGGAACAGCGTGCGCACGCCGCCCACCTCCACCACGCCGTTCGCTTCGCGCGGAAAACCGTGGCGGATGTAGCCGATGTCGCTGGTGGTGCCGCCGACATCGACCACCGCGCCGTCGGCGATGCCGGAGAGGAAAGCGGCGCCGCGCATGCTGTTGGTCGGGCCGGAGGCGAAGCAATGCACCGGCGCGCGCTCCGCGACCTCGGCGCGCGTCACCGTGCCGTCGTTCTGGGTCAGGAAGAGCGGCGCCGCGATGCCGCTTTCCCGCAGCGCCTGCACGAAGCTCCGCGTGGTCGTGCGCGCCAGGTCCTGCAGGCACGCGTTCAGCAGCGTGGCGTTCTCACGCTCCAGCAGGCCGATGCCGCCGAGCGTGGCGGACAGGGTGATGCGCAGGCCGGGATTGCGTTCCCGCAGGATGTCCGCGGCGATGCGTTCGTGCTCGTCGGTGAGCGGCGAGAACACGCCGGCGATCGCCACCGCGGTCACGCCCAGATCGGCGATGCGCGCGGCGGCGTCGCGCAGCGCCGCCGTGTCGAGCGGCACGATCACGCGCCCGTCGTATTCGTGGCCGCCGGCGATCATGAAGCAGCCGGCATTGACCAGCGCGGCGAGGTCGGGCGGCCAGTCCACGAACGGATGCAGCGTGGCGCCGGAGGGCAGGCCGATGCGCACCGCCGCGACGCGCCCAAGCCCGCGGCGCTGCACCACCGCGTTGGTGAAATGCGTGGTGCCGATCATCACCGCGTCGATGCCCGCCGCCGCGTCGGCAACACCGGCCAGCAGCCGCGCCAGTGCGGTGCGGATGCCGCCGGTCACGTCCGCGGTGGTCGGCGTCTTCACCGTGTGCAGCACGTGCGCATCCTGCACCAGCACCGCATCGGTGTTGGTGCCGCCCACGTCGATGCCGATGCGCCTCATGCCGCAGCTCCGGCGAAGGCGGACTTGTAGTCGAAGTCGTAGCCGAACGCGCGCGGCCCGACATGGTCGAGACCTTTCGGCGTCGCCAGGATCGCCGGCGAAGGCAGCGCGACGACGCTGACGCGCTGGCCGTAGCGGATCGCCTCGGTGCCGATCGCCTCGCCGGAGACGCTGTCGAGCACGGCGATGATGTCGGGCGTGGTGACATCCACCGTGCCGTCGCGCCAGCCGACCGCGAACTCGTTCTGGAAGTCGAGTTCGTAGAGCGAGCCACGGTTCTCGTCGAGACCCGCGACCGTGGCCCGGCCGCGCAGGAACCCCTCGGTGGTGCGCCGGGCGATGTCGGCGACCTTGCCGCGGAACAGCAGTTTTCCGCGTTCGGCGTGCAGCACGGCGGCCACCGGGTCCTCGTGCGCCTGCCGCGCCGCCTGCACGGCGCGGCCCAGCCGGATCGCCTGGGTCACGGTGTAGAGGATGCCGTGCGCCTTCACCTCGCGCCCGCTGCGCGGCGCCTTGCAGGTGGCGGCGGTCGAGCCGACCTCGGTGCAGATTTTTCGCGAGATGCGCTCCATCCATTTCCAGCTCGCCGCCCGCGTCACGATCACCGCGTTGTCGCGGATGTCGGCGAGCGCCAGCGGGAAGGCGGTGAGATCGGCGATCGCGAAGCTGGTCATCTGCGCCTCCGGGAAGGCGCGGCCCATCGCATCCGCATCGACCACCGGCAGATCGAGCACGAGCCCGACCGCGATCGGCTGGAAGGCGTTGCCGCCGCCGATCTCCAGCGGCATCACGGCGTCGAAGCGTCGGCCGAGATACGCCTCCATCATGCGGACGGGCTTGGCGGCGACATGCGGATCGGACAGCCGCTCCTGCCCGACCAGCGGCGCCCCCATCGCCGAGACCACCGCGACCAGCGCATCGTCGTCCAGCCGCAGCGGATCGAGCAGCCGCGCCGGCCGCCCCGCGGCATAGAGCTCGCGGACGTTCAGGTAATGGCGATAGGGCGAGCCGCCGCCGCCGGCCCCGAGAATCCACGCGCCCGTCGCGAGCGGCTGCAGATCGGCAAACGCGATCTCGGGCAGATCGGCAAAGGGCATCGGCGTGGCGTCCTGCTGCGGCGGCGGGCAGGCGATTACTACACCGCCGCGACACCGCGCCAAAGCGCCAATCCGGGCAAGACGCTTGCTCCGGGCGGGGTTGCAATCGGCCGGGATCGGCGGCACGGTACTCGCGCCGTGCCCAGGATGCTGATCGGCGCGCCGTGGCGGGAGTGCCCCTATCTCGATGCAGTTATTGGAATATCTGGCCAGGCGGGCGCTGCGCGGGCTGCTGGTGCTGATCGGTCTCTCGGCCGTGATCTTCGTGGTGGCGCGCGTCGTGCCCGGCGATCCGGCACGCATCGCGCTGGGGCCGCTGGCGACGCCGCCGCAGGTGGCCGCGCTGCGCCACGAGATGGGCTTCGACCGCCCGGTCAGCGTGCAATATCTCCTCTACATGCGCGACCTGCTGCGCGGCGATCTCGGCCAGTCGCTGATCACGCGCCGCAGCGTCAACGAGGACGTGGCCGAGACGCTGCCGATGACACTGGAACTGGTGACGGCGAGCATCCTGCTCGTGCTGGTCGTCGCGGTGCCGGCGGGCGCGTTCGCGGCGCGGCGGCGCGGCGGGCTGGCCGACGGGATCAGCCGGATCACCGCGCTGATCGGCGTGGTCACGCCCGGCTTCCTGCTGGCGATCCTGCTGCAGCTGCTGGCGGGCTATGTGCTGCACGTGCTGCCGGTCTCCGGACGGATGAGTCCGAGCGTGCGGTTCGATGCGAACATGACCGGCTTCATGACCATCGACACGCTGCTCGCCGGCCGCCCCGGCCTGTTTCTCGATGCGCTGCGCCACCTGCTGCTGCCGGTGATCGCGCTGTCGGCCGCGACCCTTGGGCAAGTCATGCGCATCACCCGCTCCAGCATGCTCGACGTGAGCCGGCGCGACTACGTGGCACTCGTGCAGGCGTTCGGCCTGCCGGAGCGGCTGATCACGTTCCGCTACATGCTCAAGCCGTCGATTGTGCCGACGCTGACCATCCTGGGGCTGGAGTTCGCCTCGCTGCTGGGCAACGCCTTCGTGGTGGAGATGGTGTTCGGCCTCCCCGGCATCGCCAGCTACGGCGTGCGCGCGATCCTGCAAAAAGACCTGAACGCGCTGATGGCCGTGGTGATCCTGATCGGGCTGGTGTTCGTCGTCGTCAACCTCGCGGTCGATCTCGTGGTCGCGGCGGTCGATCCGCGCATCCGCCTGCGCGCGGCGACGCCGTGAGCGAGGCGACGCGACGGATGCGGTTCTGGCGCCGCTTCCGGCGCAGCCCCTCGGCGATGGCCGGCGCCGCGATCGTGCTGGCGGTCGTCCTGCTCGCCGTCTTCGCGCCGCACATCGCGCCGTACCCGGCGGACGCCGGATTCCACGTGAACTTCCGCGACCGCCACCATCCGCCCTCGGCGGCATTCTGGCTGGGCACCGACGATGTCGGCCGCGACATCCTGACCCGCATCCTCTACGGCTACCGCGTCTCCCTGCTGCTGGTGCTCGGCGTGCTCGGCCTCTCCGTGCCGTTCGGCATTTCGCTGGGCCTCGTCGCCGGCTATGTCGGCGGGCGGGTCGAGACGATGCTGATGGGCGTCACCGATGTCGCGCTGGCGATGCCGCCGCTGGTGCTGGCGATGGCGGTCACCAGCGTGCTTTCGCCCGATCTCGCCAACATGGTCATCGCGCTCGCCGCGCTCTGGTGGACCTGGCACGCACGGCTGATCTACAGCATCACGCGGCAATTGCGGAACGAGGACTACATCGACGCCTGCCGCGTGATCGGCGCCAGCCGCACGCACATCATCTTTCGCGAGATCCTGCCCAACTGCGTCTCGGCGATCACGGTGAAGCTGTCGCTGGATGCGGGGTTCGTGATCCTGATCGGCGCGGCCTTGAGCTTTCTCGGGCTCGGCGTGCGGCCGCCGACGCCGGATCTCGGCACGATGGTGCATTCCGGCTCGGCCTACCTGCCGGGGACGTGGTGGGAGGCGCTGATGCCGGGCATCGCCATCCTGATCGTCATCCTGGGTTTCAACCTGCTCGGCGACGGGCTGCGCGACACGCTGGACGTGGAGAGCCTGACGTGACCGCCAAGCTGCTGGACATCGTCGGCCTGGACCTGGAGATCAGCGGCGAGGGAAGGCCGGCGCGGGTGCTGCAGGACGTGACGCTCTCGGTCGGCGTGGGCGAGCGCGTCGGGCTGGTCGGCGAGTCCGGCTGCGGCAAGAGCGTGACGCTGCGTGCGGTGATGGGCATCCTGCCGATGCCGCCGGCGCGCGTGACGCGCGGCGAAATCCGGCTGGACGGACGCGACATCCTGCACCTGAAGCGGCGCGCGCGCGACGCGCTGAACGGCCGCGACATCGCGATGGTATTCCAGGACCCGATGAGTGCGCTGAATCCGGTGTTCACCATCGGCCGGCAGATGGGCGACATCCTGAAATGGGGCGATCGGCACGCCGGCCGCAGGCGCTCGCGCGCGGCGCGGCGGGCGCACGTGCTGGCGACGATGGCGATGAGCCGCCTGCCCGATCCGGCGCGGCTGTTCGCGGCCTATCCGACGATGCTGTCGGGCGGGATGCGCCAGCGCGTGCTGATCGCGATGGCGCTGCTGAACGCGCCGCGCATGCTGCTCGCCGACGAGCCGGGCACGGCGCTGGACGTGACGACGCAGGACGACATCCTGCGGCTGCTGGACGAACTGGTCTCGGCGCGCGGCCTCGGCTTCCTGCTGGTCGCGCACAATCTCGGCGTGATCCGCACCATCACCGACCGCGTGTTCGTCATGTACGCCGGCACCGTCGTCGAATCCGGGCCGACCGCCGCGATCTTCGCAGCACCCTTGCACCCCTACACGCGCGCGCTGCTCGCCTGCGTCCCCAAACTGACCGGCGAGACGTCGGCACGCGGCATCGAGGGCACGCTGCCCGACTACACCGATCCGCCGTCCGGCTGCCGTTTCGCCGCGCGCTGCCCGGAGCGGTTCGCCGCCTGCGACCGGCCGCCGCCCAACGTCGCGGCGGGGCCGGCGCGCGCCGTCCGCTGCTGGCTTCACGCCGCATGACCCCGCTGCTCGAAGTGGAGGACGTGGTGCGCCACTTCCCCAATCGCGGCGCTTTCGGCCGCCGCCTGCCGCCGATCCGCGCCGTGGACGGCGTGAGCTTCGCAGTCCGCCGTGGCGAGATTTTTGGCCTCGCCGGTGAGTCCGGGTCCGGCAAGACGACGCTCGGGCGCATGGTCGCCGGCCTCGATCGGCCGAGCGGCGGCGCCATCCGGCTCGACGGAGCGGCGCTCGGGACGGTGCTGCGCCATCGGCGCGGGCGGCGGCGCATCCAGATGGTGTTCCAGAACCCCGGCTCCTCGCTCAATCCGCGCCGCTCGGTCGCGGATGCGATCGTGCTGCCGCTGCGCGTACACGGCTTCGACGCCTCCGGGCGGCGCATCGGCGACCTCCTGGAGACGGTCGAGCTGTCGCGCAGCTTTGCCGGCCGTTACCCGCACGAACTCTCGGGCGGCCAGCGGCAGCGCGCGGCGATCGCGCGGGCGCTGGCGGCCGAGCCGGACCTGCTGATCCTGGACGAGCCGACCTCGGCGCTCGACGTCTCGGTGCAGGCGAAGATCATCGAGCTGTTGCAGACGATCCGGCGCGAGCGCGGCCTGACCTACCTGTTCATCTCGCACGACCTGGCGCTGATGCGCAGCTTCGTCGATCGGCTGGCGGTGCTCTATCTCGGGCGGATCAGCGAGGTCGGCACCGCCGAGCAGGTGTTCGCCGCCCCCCTGCATCCCTACACGCGCGCGCTGATCGCCGCGGTGCCGGTGGTGTCGGAGGCCGAGGAGCGCGCCAAGCCGGACGCCGGAAGGATCGCGGGCGAGGTGCCCAATGCCGCCGCCGTGCCGTCCGGCTGCAGCTTCCATCCGCGCTGCCCGCGTGCGATGCCGCAGTGCCGGACCGTGGTGCCGGTGATGACAATGCCGTCGGCGACCGAGGAGGCGACAGGACATGCCGTGCGCTGCCTGCTCTACCCGGCGGTTGCGGCACCGGCGCGGCAGATGGACTTGACGCAATGACGGACCCCGGCACGCGCGCCCGCGGCGGCGCTCCCCGGCGCCCGCAACTGCTCGACATCACAGTGAAGGAGACGCACGCATGAACACGTCGCTGGGCCGCCTGCTGGCGGCCGCATTGGCGCTTGCTGCCGTCGCCGGCCCGGCGCAGGCCCGGGCGGTGCTGACCATGAACACGGTGCAGATCTTCGGCACCATCGATCCGGCCAAGATCAGCGACTACACCGACTATCTCGGGGCGGTGAACCTCTATGACGGGCTGACCACGTCGGACGCCACCGGCACCGTCGTGCCGCGGCTGGCGAAGAGCTGGGAGATCGCGCCGGACGGCCTGACCTACACGTTCCACCTCAATCCGGCGGCGAAGTTCCAGGACGGCAGCGCCGTGACGGCGGGCGACGTCGTCTATTCGGTCAAGCGGCTGATGACGATCGACAAGGGTCCGTCGGCGCTGCTGCGCGACGTGATCGGCGCCGATGCGGCCAGCGCGATCGACGACCACACGGTGAAGATCACGCTCAAGCACGCCTTCTCGCCGTTCCTGGCGATCACGCCGCTGCTGCTGGTGCTGAACCAGAAGGAGGTCGCGGCGCACACGGTCAACAACGACTGGGGGCAGGCCTGGCTCGCCGACCACACCGCATCGTCCGGCCCGTATCGGCTGGTGTCGTGGAACCGCGGCAGCCTGATGGTGATGGACCGCTTCGCGGACTATCAGGGCGGCTGGCCGGCGCACCCGATCGACGAGCTGCGCTTCCCGTTCACCAATGACGAGGCGACGGTGCTGTCGCTGGCGGCGAGCGGCGAGCTGACGATGGCGAGCCAGTACCAGGCGCCGGAGACCGTCGCGGCGCTGGCGAAGATGCCGCGCTTCGTGGTGGACCGGTTCCCGACCGCGGTCGCGTTCTACCTGAAGATGAACACCAAGAAGCCGCCGACCGACGACCTGCACGTGCGCCGCGCGATCGCCTGCGCGGTCGACTACGACACGGTGCGCGAGCAGATCGAGCCGGGCGCGCCGCTGATCGGCCCGCTGCCCTCGACCTTCGCCAAGTATCACCTCGACACGCTGAAGACGCCGAAGCAGGATTTCGGCTGCGTCAAGTCGGAGCTGGCGCAGAGCAAATACGCCTCCGCCGGCGCCGTGAAGCTGGTGCTGTCCTATGTCGCCGGCAACAAGTTCGAGGAACAGCTCGCCGAGCTGATGCAGTCCACGCTGAACGGCGTCGGCTTCGACGTGACGCTGGAGCCGGAGCCGTGGAACCGCATCACCGAGCTCGCCGCAAAAATCGAGACCACGCCGACGGTGACGGAGGTGTTCTTCGGCCCGACCTATCCGTCGCCGGATTCGATGTTCTACACGCAGTACGATTCGCAGGCGTCGGGCACCTGGGCGTCGATGGAATGGCTGCAGGACCCGCAGGTGGACAAGCTGATCGCGGAATCGCGCGCGACCGCGGACCCGGCCAAGCTGACCGCGCTCTACCATGAGCTGCAGCAGCGGATCAGCGACGCGCAGCCGGATGCGTTCCTGCTGGTCCAGACCTACCAGATCGCGCACGACAAATGCCTCACCGGCTATCATTTCGTGCCGATGCAGAGCTTCGACTACGACTTCTCGCGCATGGCGTGGGACTGTCCGAAATAGGCTGCAGACAACGGCCAGGGGCCTGTTGCGGCCACGACTGGCACACCCGCGTCGGCACGGTCGGGCGGCGCAACCGCCGCCCGATCAGCCGCCGAGGGGCTGGTGGCAGGCGGTCCCATGCCCGGCCGCCTCCTGCCATTCCGGAGGCGTCGTCCTGCAGATGTCCGATGCGTAGGGGCAGCGCGGGTGGAAATGACAGCCGCGCGGCGGGGCGGCCGGCGAAGGGATTTCGCCGGTCACGCGCGGCAGCGCGCCGCGCCGCATGGGGTCGGGGATCGGCGAGGCGTCGCGCAGCATCCGCGTGTAGGGATGGCGCGGGGCGGCAAGCACGTCCGCGACCAGGCCCTGCTCGACGATGCGGCCGAGATACATCACCGCGACCCTGGTGCAGAACCAGCGGATCACGCCGAGATCGTGGCTGACGAACAGGAACGCCAGGCGGTGCCGCTCCTGCAGGCCCTTCAGCAGCAGCAGCACCTGCGCCTGCACCGAAACGTCCAGCGCCGAGACGGGCTCGTCCGCCACGATCAGCTCCGGCTCCAGCGCCAGCGCGCGGGCAATGCAGATGCGCTGGCGCTGCCCGCCGGAAAATTCGTGCGGATAGCGGTCGAACGACTCCGGCGGCAACCCGACTTCGCCCAGCAGCGCAATGGTCCTGGCGCGCGCCGCGGCCCCGCGCGCGATGCCGTGGACGACGAGCGGTTCGGTCAGGGCCTGGCCGACGGTGCGGCGCGGGTTGAGCGAGGAATAGGGGTCCTGAAAGACGATCTGCATGCGCCGCCGCAATGCGATCAGCGGCGCGGCGCGCGCGGCGCGGACGTCCGTGCCCTTGAAGCGGACGCGTCCCGCGTCCGGCTCGATCAGCCGCAGGATGGCGCGCGCGGCGGTGGACTTGCCGCAGCCGGATTCACCGACCAGCCCGAACGCCTCGCCCGCCTGCACGCGGAAGCTGATGCCGTCCACCGCCCGCACCGTCGTCGTGACCGGGCGCGGAAACCCTCTCGTCGTACGGAAGTACTTCGCCAGTCCGTCCACTTCGAGCACCGCGTCGGTCACTGGCCGGCCAGCTTCGGGTCGGTGGCATCGCGCAGCCCGTCGCCGACCATGTTCAACCCCAGCACCAGCATCAGGATGGCGAGTCCCGGAAAGATCGAGAGCCAGGGCGCATCGAGGATGCTGTCGAACCCGTCGCGCATCATGCCGCCCCAGGTGGCGGTCGGCGGCTTCACCCCGAGCCCGATGAACGACAGCGACGCCTCGGTGCGCACCGCCGTCGCCGCCCACAGGCTCGCCATCACCAGCACCTCGCCGATGATGTTGGGCAGGATATGCACGAAGACGATGCGGGCGTGCGAGAACCCGAGCGCCCGTCCGGCCTCGACGAATGCGCGTTCCTTGACGGTGAGCACCGGCGCGCGGGCGATGCGCGCGAACGGCGCGATTGCCGTCAAGGCGATGGCGAAGGTGAGGTCGGCCATGCTGGGACCCAGCAGGGCCACCACGATCAGGCCGAGGATCAGGCTGGGGAACGACAGCAGCACGTCCATCAACTGCATGGTCGCTCGATCGACGTGGCCGCCGATATAGCCGCCGACCATGCCGATCGTGCCGCCGACCACCAGCGCCACGGCCGTCGAGGCGAGCGAGATGGCGAGCGAGATGCGCGCGCCCCACAGGATGCGCGACAGCACGTCGCGGCCGAACTGGTCGGTGCCCAGCAGGTAGTCGCCACCCGGCGGCGCCAGCCGATCGACGATGTCCTGCGCGTTCGGATCGTGCGGCGCGAGCCACGGCGCCAGCAGCGCAGCCCAGCGCCACCGCGACGCAGAGCAGGATGCCGCACGCCGTCATCGGGTTGGACAGGAAGCGCGTCAGCATCCGGCGCAACGGCGACCGGGGCGCAGGGTTCATGCGTGCTTCACGCGCGGGTCGATCACGCCGTAGAGCAGGTCGGTGAGCGTGTTCACCACCACGATCAGGAAGCAGTAGATCACCATCAGCCCCTGCAGCATCGTGTAGTCGCGCTGGTTCAGCGCACTGACGATGACCTGCCCGAGGCCGGGCCGGTTGAACACGATCTCGGTCAGTACCGAGTTGCCGATCAGGATGCCGACATAGAGGCCCACGACGGTCACCACCGGCAGTCCCGCGTTGCGCAGGCCATGCCGCCAGACCACGCGCCGCCGCGGCATGCCTTTCGCGCGCGCGGTGCGGATGTAGTCCTCGTCCAGCACTTGCAGCATGGCGCTGCGCGTCACGCGGGTGATGTAGGCGGCCATGACCATCCCCAGCGTGAAGGCGGGCAGCGCGAGCTTGTAGAGGCGGTCCACCGGGTTGCCGAGGTCGGCCGACCCGATGACCGGGAACACCCGCCAATGCACGCCGAACAGCAGCAGCAGAAAAATGCCGGAGACGAAGATCGGGAACGACAGGCCGATCAGCGACAGCAGCCGGGCGGCAATGTCGATCGGCCGGTTGCGATGCACCGCCGCCCACACCCCGACCGGCACGCCGACCAGCGTGCCGATCAGCATCGCCGCGACGGTCAGATCGATGGTGTAGGGCAGCACGGCGGAAACTTCCGACAGCACCGGACGGCCGGTGATCATGCTGTGCCCGAAGTCTCCGGCGAGCGAGGCGCCGAGGAAGCCGAGATACTGCACGATCATCGGCCGGTCGAGGCCGAGCTTGGCATGCAGCGCGGCGACCGCGTCCGGCGTGGCGCGGTCGCCCAGGATCGCGATCGCCGGGTCGCCCGGCACGATGCGCACGATCACGAACACCAGCGTCAGCACCGCCAGCAGCGTCGGGATCGCCGCCAGCAGCCGACGCAACACGTAGCTGACCCCGGGGCCGATCATGCGAAGTGCGTCTGCTCCGTGATCAGCGGCCCGAGCGACAGCGATCCTTTCAGGTCGAAGCCATAGGCGAGCCGGTCGGTGCGCGCCCAGACCTGCAAGGTCTCGATCAACGGCACGGCGCACACGTCGGCGATGATCTTTCGCTGCGCCGTTGCCCACAGCGCCAGTTGCTTCGCGGCATCGGGCTCGGTGCGGGCGGCCTCGATTTCCTGGTCGGCGACGGAACAATGGCTGAAATTGGTCACCGCGGTCGGCGTGCCGACGATGCTGTGGCTGTCGAAGAACTGCGTCAGGTAGATGTCGGCCACCGGGAAGCGCGCCGCATCGTAGAACACGATCGGGCTGAGATCTTTTCGGATCATCTGGTGATAGGTCGGGTGCTCGACGAGCTGGAGGTCGAGCGTGATGCCGGCCTTCTGCAACTGCGCCTGCACCACCTGCATGGTCGCCAGCATGTCGGGAAGCTGGGTATGGATCATCTTTATGGTCAGGCCGTGCGGATAGCCGGCATCGCTCAGCAATTGCCTGGCCTTGGCCAGGTCGTGCTGCGGCAAGCCGTTGTCGGCGGTGAAGCCGAGATAGCCGATCGGGATCACGCTTTCGGGCATGCGCGCGACATCGCGTCCCTTCCATTGCACGAGCTCCGGCCGGTTCACGGCATACGCGATCGCCTGGCGCACGCGGATATCGTCCAGCGGCTTGGCCGTCACGTTCAGGCTCAGTTGCGACAGCTCGCCCGGCTCGAAGACATCGACGACGACGTGCGGCATCCGGTGCATGCGATTGATCCAGGTCTGATCCTGCACGCCGCTGGTCAGGTCGAGTTCGCCGCTCTGGAACGCCAGGTCGCGCGAGGCGTCCGAGGGCAGGAACCGATAGACGATCGCCTTCAGTTTCGGCGCGCCGCGGAAATAGGCGTCGTGCGCGACGAGATTCAACGACTGGTTCGGCGCCAGCGAGCGGAAGGCGAACGGCCCGCTGCCGACCGGCGCGCGCGCAAAACCCTCGCCGCGTTCATCGACCGCGCGTTTGCAGACGATGTAGCCGCCGGCGTAGTTCGTGACGATTCCCAGCAGGCTGGGCACCGCCTGCTTGAGCGTGATGCGCACGGTCGCCGGATCGGGCGCCTCGACCGTGTCGAAGGCGGCGAAATCGGTGGCGAAGGCGGAGGTTTTCGGGTTCGCCGCGCGAAGCAGGCTGAACACCACGTCGTCCGCGGTCAGTTCGCCGTAGCCGGCATGGAACGTCACGCCGCGGCGCAGATGGAACGTCCAGGTCTTCCGGTCGGGCGAGGCTTCCCAGCTCGTCGCCAGGTCGGGTTCGATCCGCGCCGGGTCGATGGTGCCCGGCGCGAAACGCACCAGGCCGTTGAACATCCACCCGACCGGCACGCGGTCGGGCGTGCCGACGGCGCGGTGCGGATCGAGCTGGCCGACATCGTGCGCGCCCATCCCCACCGTCAGCGTGGTCTTCGGCGTGCCCTGGGCCGCCGCCGGCCGCAGCAATGCCAGCGATGCCGGGGCGGCCAGCAAGGTTCGACGACGGATCATCTTCCATCCCCCTTTGCCGCGATGCTAGGCCGGCGGGCACGGTGCCGCAATCGGCGCGTCACAGCATGTCCTCCAGGCGGCAGTTCACCAGCAGCTCGGCAACCGTGGCCGTGTTGGGCAGCAGGATCACCGTCTCGATCAGCCGCGCGAGATCGGCCGGGTCGGTCATTTTCTCGCGCGGCCACACGGTCGTCTCCGCGGTCATGTCGGTGGCGACGAAGCTGGGGCAGATCGCGGTCGCCCGCACGCCGTCGTCCCAGCCCAGCCGGCGCACCGCATGGGTCAGCGCGACCACCGCGAACTTGGTCAGCGCGTAGCCGACATTGGGGTTGCGCACGCGCTTGCCCGACATCGACGCCAGGTTCACCACCCGTCCCTCGCCGCACGCCGCGAGATGCGGCAGCGCCATGCGGATCAGCCGCATCGGCCCCTTGACGTTGACCGCCCACATCCGGTCCAGCGCGGTCTCGTCCGGGTCGGTCAGCAGCGCCTTCGGGTTGATCCCCGCCGCGTTGACCAGCACGTGCAGGCGGCCGAAGCGCGCCAGCGTCGCATCGAGCCACGCCTGTGCGGAGGCGAGGCTGTCGGCATCGTAGCGATGCACCAGCAGCCGTTCCGCGTCGCGCAGCCCGCGCGGGTCCCGCACGCCGGCGGAGACGCAAAAGCCCGACGCCAGCAGCCGCTCCAGCACCGCCCGGCCGATCCCGCGCGAGGCACCGGACACCATCGCGACGCGATCGCGCGGATCAAGCATGCGCTGCCTCGCCGGTCGCCACGTGGCAGCGCGCGACATGGGCGGGACCGATCCCGGCCAGGACTTGCGGCTTGTCGCAGCCGGCGCGCACCAGCGGACAACGCGGGGCGAAGCGGCAGCCCGCCGGCATCGCGTCGAGCGACGGGACGCGGCCGGGCATCGCCGTCAGGGTCTGCGTCGCCAGGTCCAGACGCGGGATCGCGTCGAACAGGCCGCGGGTGTAGGGGTGGGCCGGTCGTGCGAAGATCGCCTCGACCGGCCCCTGTTCGACGATCTGGCCGGCATACATCACCGCCACCCGGTCGGCGATCTGCGCCACCACGCCAAGGTTGTGCGTGATGAACAGCATCGCCATGCCGTGCCGTTCCTGCAAGTCGGCGAGCAGGCCGAGCACCTGCGCCTGGATGGTCACGTCGAGGGCGGTGGTCGGCTCGTCGGCGAGCAGCAGTTTCGGCTCGCAGGCCAGCGCGGTCGCGATCATCACCCGCTGGCGCATGCCGCCGCTGAACTGGTGCGGATAGTCGTGCAAGCGGGTCGAAGCGGAGGGGATCTTCACTTCCTCCAGCACCGCCAGCGCCCGCGCCTCGGCCGCTGCCCTGGACAGTCGGCGGTGGACGCGCGGGCCTTCGGCGACCTGGGCACCGATGGTCATCACCGGATTGAGGCTGGTCATCGGCTCCTGAAAAATCATCGCCACCCGGTCGCCGCGCACGCGCTCCAGCTGCGCCTCCCGCATGCCGACGAGGTCGGTGCCGCCGAGCAGGATGCGCCCGCCGGCGATCCGCCCGGCCGGCGCGGGAACCAGCCCGATGATCGACAGCGCCGTGATCGACTTGCCGCAACCGGACTCGCCGACCAGCGCCAGGGTTTCGCCCGCGCCCAGCGCGAACGACACGCCGTCCGCCGCGGCGCACCAGCGCCCGCCGATGCGGAACTCGGTGCGCAGGTCCACCACGTCGAGCACCGGCGCCGTCATGCGGCGATCGGCCGCGGCCCGGCCTCGGCGGCGCGGGCGCGCGCGAAGCGGCCGAGCCGGTACGGCGCAGGATCGACCAGCGGGGGATCGCCGGTCACCAGATCGGCCATCAGCCGGCCCGCCCCGGGGCCGATGCCGAAGCCATGTCCGGAAAAGCCGCTGGCGATGAAGAACCCCGGGATGCGCGGCACCGGCGAGATCACCGGCACGGCATCCGGCGTCACGTCGATCACCCCGCCCCAGCTGTCCGCCACGGTCATGGCGGCGAAAGCGGGGAAGGCGCGCGACAGGTTCGCGCGCGCCTCGGCAAGCAGGCCCTGCGAGGGCGCAGGATCGAGCACGCGGACCTGCTCGAACGGCGATTGCGCATCCAGCTCCCAGCGCCGCGGGATGCGCCATTCCGCCAGGAATTTTCGGCCGATCCGCAGCCGCAATTCCCGCCAGTTGGTGGCGTAGGCGGGGAGAAAGTCCGCCAGCAGGCGAAAACTGTCGGGCACGATGTCGGTGATGTTGCCGTTGCGGCGGGCGACGGTGTAGCCGCCGTCCAGTCGCTTGCGGAACGAGAAGTTCGACGCCCCCGCGGCCACCTCCGGCGCGCCCGCCAGCGGGGCGGTGCGCAGCACCGAGCCGAGCACCTTCAGCTGCGGCAGGTCGATGCCCAGATTGCCGCAGAACAGCCGCGACCAGGCGCCCCCGGCCAGCACCACCGCATCGCAGGCGATGCGCCCCTTCTCGGTCACCACGCCGCTGATCCGGCCGCCCGCTGTTTCGACGCCGCGGACCGCGCAGCCGGTGAGCACGGTCGCACCGCGCCGGCGCGCCGCGCTGGCGATCGCCGGCGCGGCCTGGGCCGGCTCCGCCCGACCGTCGGCGGCGGTGTACAGGCCCCCGGCGAAACGCCGTGCGGCGCCGGGCAGCACCGCGGCCAGCGCCTCGCCGCGCAGCAGGCGGGCGTCGATCTGAAAGCTGCGTGCGTGATCCAGCCACCGCTCCTGCGCCGCCAGTTCGCCCTCGGTGTCGCACAGATAGACGATGCCGGCCTGGCGGAAGCCGGTCTCTGCCGCCACCGCCGCATTCATGCCGCGCCACAGCCGCAGGCTTTCGAGGCTGAGCGGGAGTTCGGCCGGGTCGCGGCCCATCGTGCGGCACCAGCCCCAGTTGCGGCTCGACTGCTCGGCGCCGATGCGACCCTTCTCGCACAGCGCCACCGCGTGGCCTTTTTCGGCCAGGAACAGCGCGGTGCAGACGCCGACGATGCCGCCGCCGACGATCACCACGCCGGTGCTGCGGGGAATTTCGGCATCGCCGACAACCGGATCGAGAAGTGGCGCCATCGCTCCGCCTCCGGCGGTGACAGGGTGCGGCCCGACACTGCATGCTCGCCGCCGGCCGGTCGAGGGGCGGATGCGCGCGATCCGCCCCCGGTTCGGCCGGCCGCGCGCCGCGGTCAGGCGGCGGCGCCGTAACCCACGACCGCCTTGAGTTCAAGGAATTCGGCGAGGCCGAACTCGCCGTATTCCCGGCCGTTGCCCGACTGCTTGTAGCCGCCGAACGGCGCGCCGGGGTCGAACGTCGGGTAGTTGACCTGCACGTTGCCCGCCCGCATCCGCATGGCGACGCGGCGCGCGGCGGCGATGTCCCTGGACTGGACGAAGGCGGCAAGCCCATAGACGCTGTCGTTCGCCAGCGCGATCACCTGCTCCTCGCTGTCATAGGGCAGGATCGCGACCACCGGCCCGAAAATTTCCTCGCGCGCGATCGTCATGGCGGGCTGCACGCCGGCAAACACCGTGGGCCTGACATAGTAGCCCCGATTGATGCCGGCCGGCCGGCCCGGTCCGCCGGCCACCAGCCGGGCACCCTCGCTGATGCCGCGTTCGATGTAGCGCTGCACCCGCTCGAACTGGGCGGCGCTGACCACCGGACCCATCTCGGTGGCCGGGTCGCTGGTCGGCCCGACCCGCATGCGCGCGCAGACCCGCCCGGCGATCTGCGCCGCCTCGTCCTGCCGGTCCGCCGGGACGAACATGCGGGTCGGCGCGTTGCAGGACTGGCCGCTGTTGCGGAACACGTTGACCACGCCGGTGGCCACCGCCGTCTCGAAATCGACGTCGGGCAGCAGGATGTTGGCCGACTTGCCGCCCAGCTCCTGATGCACGCGCTTGACCGTGTCGGCGGCAGCTTTCGCGACGCGGATCCCCGCGCGGGTCGAGCCGGTGAAGGAGACCATGTCGATGTCGGGATGCGCCGAGATTGCCTCGCCGACCACCGGGCCGGTGCCGTTGACCAGGTTGAAGACGCCGGGCGCCACCCCGGCCTCGTGCAGCGCCTCGGTGAACAGGATGGCGTTCAAGGGCGCGATCTCGCTGGGCTTCAGCACCATCGTGCAACCGGCCGCGAGCGCCGCCGCCACCTTGCAGGAGATCTGCGTGATCGGCCAGTTCCAGGGCGTGATCAGCCCGCAGACCCCGACCGGCTCGCGCGCGATCAGCGTGCTGCCGCGCAGCTCCTCGAACGGGAACGTCTCCAGCACCTCGACCATTTTCGTGAAATGCCGGATCGCCGAAAAGGACTGCATTTCGACCGCGAGCGTGATCGGCGCCCCCATCTCGCGCGAGATGGTGTGGGCGACCTCGCCGCGCCGCGCGGTGTAGGCGGCGATGAAGCGGCGGAGCAGTGCCAGGCGTTCGGCCCGGCTGGTCCGCGCATAGGCGGCAAACGCCGCCTGCGCCGCTGCGACCGCCCGATCGACGTCGGCGGCACTGCCGGCGGCGATGGTGGCGAAGCGTTCCTCGGTTGACGGGTCAACGACCTCGACCGTGTCGCGCGACACCGGATCGACCCACGCACCGTCGATGTAGAACTGTCTCTCGTGTGCCATGTCGCGCGTTGCCTTTCAGACGAATCCCGATTGCTCGGTCAGCAGCGGACCGCCCGACATCTCCCCTTGCAGGTCGAAGCCGTAGCAGAAGATCTTGCGGTGCGCCCAGATGTTCAGGCTCTCGATCAGCGGCACCGCGCAGCAGTCGGCGACGATCTTGCGCTGCGCCGCCGCCCACAGTGCGAGCTGCTTGGCGGCGTCCGGCTCGGTCCGCGCGGCGTCGATCTCGGCATCGGCCACCTTGCAGTGGCTGAAATTCGTCACCGCGGTCGGTGTGCCGACGATGCTGTGGGACGAAAAGAACTGGGTCAGATAGACATCGGCCACCGGGAAGCGCGACGCCGAGTACATCACGATCGGGCTGAGATCCTTGCGGATCATCTGATGCCAGGTGCTGTGCTCGACCATCTGGAAATCCAGCCGGATGCCGGCCCGCTCAAGCTGCGCCTGCACCACCTGCATCAGCCCCAGCATGTCGGACAGCTCGGTCTGGATGACCTTGATCGTCAGCCCCTGCGGATAGCCTGCCGCGGCGAGCAGCTGCTTCGCCTTCGCCAGATCGAATTGCTGCAGGCCGGTGTCTCTGCTGAAGCCGAGATCGACGGTCGGAATGATTCCCGCCCCTTCGCGGCAGACATCGGGACCGCGCCAGCGCATCAGCTCGGCACGGTCCACGGCATGCGCGATCGCCTGACGCACGCGGATGTCGCTGAGCACGCCCGACGTCACGTTGAGGTACATCTGGGAGAAGTCGCCGGGCTCGATCAGGTCTACCGCCGTGTCGGCCAACCTCTTGTAGCGCGTCACCCATCGCTCGTCCTGCACGCCATAGACGAGATCGACCTCGCCGCTCTGATAGGCGAGGTCGCGCGACGACACAGCGGCCAGGAAGCGATACAGGATTTTGTCGAGCTTCGGCTTGCCGCGGAAATAGGCCGCATGGCCGGAGAGTTCGAGCAGTTCGTTGGGCGCGATCCGCACGAAGGCGAACGGCCCGGTGCCGACCGGCGCGCGGGCAAAGCCGTCGCCGAGCTTCTCCGCCGCCCGCTTGCAGACGATGAAGCCGCCGGCATAGTTCGAAAGATTGCCGAGCAGGCTCGGGATCACGTGATCGAGCTGGACACGCACCGTGTAGCGGTCGAGTGCATCGACCGCGCGCAGCGCGCCGAGATCGGTCGAGAACGCCGACGTTTTCGGGCTCGCCGCGCGCTTGAGGCTGAAGACGACATCGTCCGCGGTCAGTTCGCCGTAGCCGGCATGGAATTGCACGCCGCGGCGCAGATGGAACGTCCAGGTCTTCTTGTCGGGGGTTGCCTCCCAGCTCGCCGCGAGGTCCGGTTCGAGCAGGGCCGGGCTGCTGCTGCCGGGCTTGAAGCGGACGAGGCCGTTGAAGATCCAGCTCACCGCGATCCGCTCGGGCGTGCCCACCGCGCGATGCGGATCGATGGGGCCGAGATCCTGTGCCAGCGTGCCGACCGAAAGCGTTCTGCTGGGGCTGCCGGCCGCCCTGGCCGGCTGGCCCGCACCCGCCAGCAGTGCCAGCGTTCCGGGCCCTGCCCTCAGGAATGTCCTGCGATCCAGCATGACTCTTTCCTTGCGTTTGGGTTGTTGCGAGGCGCACCGAGCCGTCAGATATCCTTGCAGATGCGCAGCGCGTCATAGACGGCGGCGTGGACGTTGCGGCTCGCCACCGCGTCGCCGACGCGAAACAGCAAAAAACGTCCCTCCGGATTGCTGTCCTCGGTCTCCAGCCTTCCGTCGGCGAACGCATCCGTGTCATAGTCGCCGAGATTGCGCGACTGCGGCAGGAGCGCCGTGAACACGGCCTCCTCCGGGGCGGTGCCGCATTCCAGGATCACCTGATCGACGCGGCGCTCCTCGATCGCGCGCGAATAGTCGTTGCGCAGCCGGGCAACGAGCTGGTTGCCGACCTTGGTGATGCCGCGCAGCCGGTTGTCGGGCGTGAGGCGTACGCCGGCGCGGTAGAGATTGCGCAGATGCACGGAGTAGTTCAGGCCGCCGACCGCCTGCCCGACCTCGCGCTCGGGGGTCACGATTTCCACCTCGCGTGCCGCCTGCGCCACGAACTCCGCGGCCGACAACCCGGACTGGTTGCCGGTCTCGTCATAGACCAGCACGCGGTCCGCGACCGGCACTTGGCCGTCCAGCACGTCCCACGACGTCGTGGCCAGTTCGCCGCCGCCCTCGGGCAGCAGCCGCAGCGGCGTGCCGCCGGTGGCGATGACGACGACGTCCGGGGCCTCGGCGAGGATCTCCTCCAGCCCGGCGTAGCGGTTGACCCGGACCTCGATCGCCAGATGGCGCAGCTCGCTCTCGAACCAGCGGACGGCACCGAGCAGGTCCTTGCGCCAGGTCCCGCGCGCGGCGATGCGAAGCTGCCCGCCGACCTGCGCCGCGGCCTCGAACAGCACGACGCGATGGCCGCGTTCGCCGCACACGCGCGCGGCCTCCAGCCCGGCCGGGCCGCCGCCCACCACCACCACTTTCTTCTGCTGCGGCGATTTCGCGATGACGTGCGGCATGGTTGCCTCGCGTCCGGTCGCCGCATTGTAGAAGCAGAGCGAGTCACGGCCGCTATACGCCCGGTCCATGCAGTAATTCGCACCCACGCAAGGGCGGATGCGCGCTTCCTCGCCGCGCGCGAGCTTAGCGAGCAGATGCGGGTCGGCGATGTGCGGGCGTGTCATGCCCACCATGTCGAGGAAGCCGCCCGCAACCGCGTGCTCGGCACTCGCGAGGTCGGGGATGCGCGCGGCCTGGAACACCGGCAGGCCGGACGCCTCGCGCACCTGCTTGGCCAGCATGATGAAGGGCGCCGCGGGGGATTCCATGCCGGGATAGGTCTGCGAATTGCCGACGGTGGTGCCGGCGTAGCGGCCGTTGACGTTGAGGAAATCGACCATGCCCGTGCGGGCCAGCAGCCGCCCGATCTCGATCCCTTCCTCGGCCGTCAGCCCGTCCTCGTTGCTCTCGTTGGCGGTGTAGCGGACGCCGACGATGAAGTCGGCGCCGACCTGGTTGCGCACCGCCTCGATCACTTCGAGCATGAACCGCGCCCGGCTTTCGAGGCTGCCGCCGTACCCGTCCTCGCGGCGGTTCGACAGCGGCGACAGGAACTGGCCGAGCAGGTGGGTGGTCGTCAGGATCTCGCAGCCGTCCAGTTCGCCGTCGCGACAGCGGCGGGCGGCCTCGCCGAACGCTTTCACGACACGGGCGATGTCGCGCGCACTCATCGCCCGCGGCACGGAATGGTGCGCCGGGTCGCGCACGACCGACGGCGCGATCGTCGGGAACCAGTCGCCGCTGTCCCAGGAGGTCCGCCGGCCCATATGCGTGATCTGGCACATCAGCGCCGCGCCGTGCCGGTGGACGCGCGCCGCGAGCTGCCGGAAATACGGCACGACCCGGTCCGAGCCGACATAGATCTGGCTGTAGATGGCGCTGGAATCCCGTGCGACGCTCGACGACCCGCCGAACATGGTCAGCGCGATGCCGCCCTTGGCTTTCTCCTCGTGATAGAGCTGATAACGTTCGCCGGGCACGCCCTGGTCCGTGTAGACCGGCGCGTGGGCGCTGCTCATCACCCGGTTCCTGAGCGTGAGCCCCTTCAGCCGCAGCGGCGACAGCAGCGACGGATAGGCGCTCGCCGATCCCGGCGGGCGGCCCGATGCGGGTGCGGCGGATGCGGTCTCGGTGCCCATGACGGCGAGTATGCGGCCCCGGCCGGCATGCGGATAAGCCGCGTCGGGCAAGCATCAGGTATAACTGGCTTGATATGCCTGGCGCGGCTCAACTCGGTTCCAGCCACCGGAAGGCGCCGCGGTGCTCGGCGATGACCTGCTTGAGGATGTCGAAGGCGGCGCGCGTCAGCCGGTCCGACGCCGTGGTTCCCGACGCCAGCAGGATTTCGCGGGTAATTGCGGGCGCGACGATCGGGCGCGCGACGATCAGCTCGCGCTCGATCTCCTCGTAGCAATGGCTGTAGGGGATCATCGTTGCCCCCTTGCCGTCCAGCACGAAGGCGAGCTGGGCGTAGCTGAGTTCGAGTTCGTGCGCGACGCGCAGCCGCAATCGCGCCCGCACGGCGGCACGTTCGACCAGGGCGCGAAACGGCGTGTGCTGGCTGGGCAGGATCAGCGGCAGGTCGGCGGCCTCGGCCAGGGTGATCGGCTCGCCGTTGCGGCCCAGCAGGCGGGGCAGGCCGACCAGATAGATCTGCTCGACGGCGACCGGTTCGCTGGTCGCGGTCGCCCGCCCGGGCGGGCTGTAGAAGATGCCGAGTTCCGCCTCGCCGGCCGCCAGCCGTCGCGGCGTTTCGATCGCAGCCCCTTCGAAGATGCGGATCGAGGCGTGCGGGAAGGCAGCGGCGAAGCGGGCGATCACCGGCGGGACCAGGATCCGGCCGACATAAAACGGCAGCAGCACCCTGACCTCGCCGATCTCGGCCGAACGCAGGCGCGCCAGGGTGGCCGCCATTTCCTCGTTCTCGTGGACGATGCGCCGTGCGTGCTCCCGCAGGAGCTGTCCAATCTCGGTGAGATCGACGCCGCGCCCGTTGCGGCGGAACAGCGTGAGCGCGGCGGTCGCTTCCAGGTTGCGGATCGTCCGGCTGACGGCCGGCTGCGAGAGCCCGAGGCGACGGGCCGCGTGGGAAAAATTGCCGAGCTCGCAGGCTGCCAGGAATATCCGCAGGCTGGTCAGATTCCACGACGCTGGCGCCACCTTGTTGCCGGTGACGGAGTGGGTCACGGCAGGGTGCGGCAACGCGCGGAGACGCTGATTGATTGGCGGCGTGGCAACGTCTTCGACGCGCACCGACGCGGGTGCGGACGGCCCATCTTGCCGGGGGCTGGCGTGAGTGCTGGTACGGTCTGGTCGCATGCGGTCATGCGCCGTTCGGGAGGTTTCGTTGCCGGAAGCACGGCTGGTTGTGCCCCTGGTAGCCGAGTTGCGGCCCTGCAAGCCAGTCCCCCTCTCCCCGGATGATGCGGCCAACCCGCTCAGGAATCCTGGCGACCGAGATAGTCCATCGCCCGCCGGCCCGGCATGAAGAAATAGCCGCCACCCCGTATGGTGGTGAATGCTGGCAGACCGGCGAGTTGCAGCGGGCCGTCCGGGGTCGGAATCGTGAAGCGGCCGCATCCGCCGGCGCGCCCGACCATCGGATCGTGCTCGTCCTCGAGCCCGTGAAAGCTCCTGCCGAGCAGCCAGCTTTGCTGCACGAACTCGAACTGGCGCTCGATATCCGCATTCAGGCACATGAAGATCAATCCCGGCTTTTCGCCCGCCGCGGGGGCATAGACCCGCCCCACCCGCAGGATGCGGTGGCGATTGGTGACGTCGAGTTGATCCGGTGAATCTGCGTCGAAGCTGTCGCGCGGGTTGCCGCGGCGGATGTGGGCTCCCAGCGGGCAGCGCAGTCCTTGCGGATCGTCCCTGCCGAACAGGAAATCATTGTCGCCGCGCGGCGGCGATGCGGCGCCCGGGGATGCGGCGAGGCACGGCGGGGAGGGGGCGAGCGGGTGGCGGATCAGCGACTCGCCGTTGCGCCAGCGCCCGACCATCTTCGCTGCAATCCGATCGGCGGGCAGGCCGTGGCGCTTCGCCGCCTCGGCGACATGCGCATTGAACAGGTCCACGTCCTGGGCGATCTGGCGGACGACGAGATAGGTTCCGTTGCGGCCGAAATCGCGGTGCAGCGGCGCGCCCTCCACGTCGAAGTATGGGCGCTGCCGGTTCGGATCGCCGGCCAAATCCGGCAGCCGGTGGCAAGGGTCGCGTACCCCCGCCACCAGCGGCGTCGGCGGCAGATAATCCGAATTGTCGGGATAGCCGAGAACGAACTCGCCCGCGGCCACAAGCTGGCCTGCCGAAGCGCGGTCGCGTCCGTCGCGCAGGCCCGCCGGCACCGGGTTGGAGATTCCATCGAGAAATCCGAACGGCTCCTTGGGAAGGCCGCGGGGCGGCAGTTGCTGCGCGTGCAGCACGTGCGTCACGTGCTGGCCGCTGTCCAGCGCGGTCCGGCGATGCCGGTCGAGCAAGTCATCGAGCGCAGTGGCCTGTTCGGCGTAGAGGACCAGGACCGCATCCGCACGGTTGTCGTCGTTGCCCCACAGCCACCGCGCCGGGTCGCTCTCGCCCGCATCGCCCAGCGCGCGCGAACGGCCCTCGCTCGTCATGCCGTTCTGAAAGGCCGGCGAGAACGTCTTGAGGTCATCCTCGTGCAGGCCGAGCCGGCACAATCCGGTGGCGGCGAAGGCGAGCGCCGCGGCGGCACTTAGGCGCTCATGGCCATAGGTGATTTCCGGCGCCACGGTGCGGAGCCACGCGCGGCAGGCCGCCCGGTTGCTCGCCATTTTCAGGATGAGGCATGCGCAGTGCGGCAGATGGTGACGGCCGCCGAAAGCCAGCGTCGGAATTTCGTCGCGCTCGACGACTGACGCCGGCCGCGGCTGCGCACCGAAGCAGGCGAGCCAGTCGGCGGCGTCGGCGTCCGTGCCGATCGTGGCGATGCCCTGCCGGATCGCCGCGTTCAGGCGGATGCGCTCAAGTGTCAGGTGGGGGTAGGCGGAGTACCAGAACGGCACCGGGAACTGCTGCCGCCGCGCCCAGCGGCGCAGCCGGTTGCCGTCCTTGCAGCCCTTCTGGAACAACAGGCTCGTGCGCGGGAAGCCCAGCGTGTTGCTCCAGATCGCATTCACCCCCTCACCCGATTGCTGGATGAAGGTCTCGACATAGCTCTCCCAGGAGCCGTCGTAGTTGGACCAGAAGCACAGGGTGTCGGTGCGCGGCAGCACCATCCAGCGGGCGAAGTGAATATCTCCCATCGCGCCGAGGAAGCCGGGGCGGTTGGCCAGGGCGCTCTCGCACGCGATCAGCCGGAACGCGAAGCGCAGCGTCATGCGGCGAAACCAGCCGGGCTTGAGGGGCGAGGCGGTGGGCAGCAGGTTCTGCGCTGCGACCGCCTCCTGCCTGACGAAGGCCGCGACCTCGGTGGCGTCCGGCGTCCGGTCATCCGTCGGGTCGGTGCTCTCCAACTGTATCAGATGCAGAACCGCGGCCACGCCCGCGGCGATCGCCAGGATGGCGGTGACGACCGTCGCGGCAACCAGGCCGCCGAGAACGTCACCGGCGAACGCAAGCCATCCGGCCCCCAGCCGCATCAACGCCGGCAGCCATCCGATCAGGATCCAGAACAGCGCCAATACGCCCAAGAGCAGCGGCCAGAGCAGCCAGAGAAATGTCGGGGCCGCGGTCAACGCGAGCATGACCGTTGGGCTGCTCGAAGGCATTGCCGGCGCCGGCCCCAGGAAAGGCGTCGGTTCCGGGACGAAGGCCCATTTCTGTGCGTACTCCGACCAAAGCCGCGCCCGCACGGCCTGCAGTTTTTGCAGCGGCATCGCGCTCCTGCGCAGGATCGGCGCCAGATCGGCCGCGACATGCGCGGCCAGGTCGCGCTCGTCGAGGATGCGTCGCACCGACATGTCCGGAGAGCCGGAGAACGGCAGGCCGACCGCGTGCCCCGATCGTCCGAACGCAGCCGACAAGCCCTGGCCCAGCGTGAGGCTGTGCCGGCGCAGGGTGCCGGCGAGCGACGGGAACGGCCTGACGCAGGCCTCCCGCAAGATGCGGTCGAGCCAGGGACCGAGCCGTTCGGCGACGATGTCGAACGCCTCGTCGCGGCTCACGTCGGCCGTCAGTTCCAGGACCAGGTGAGCGTCGGGCGACCCGGCGGCCGTCACGACGCTCATGCTCATGAAGTGGATGCACCCGGCCGCGTCGAGCGCAGTGGCGACGTTCCTTTCCGCGGGGTGGCCCATTTCCTTGAGGATCGCGTCCACGGCGGGGGCGTTCGCCGCGTTGAACGCGATGACGACGGTTGCCAATGCCTGCTGCATGGCCGCCTCAGCTGCCGAACCGGATGAGCATGTGCTCGGGGAATGCGCCGAAATAGGCGGTCCGGCCGTCCTCGCCGCGCGCGCGGGCGAATGGCGGCCCGCACAGCAGCGGGCGGAACGTGTTCACCAGTTGCGCCGTCGCCAGCGCGGCGCCGACGCAGGTGTGCAGGCCGAAGCCGAACTGCATGAACTGGGAAGCGGCCCGCTCCGGGTCGAAGGTCCGCGGCCGCGTCACCCGCCGGCCATCGAACATCGCCGACTGGGTGCAGGGGATCACCGTTCTGTCCGGCTTGACGGCAACCGCATGGCGGCGGTCGGCGCCCAGGGTGTAGGCGCGGGTGCATCGGCGCGGCGGGCCCGGGAACAGCGGGCGGAAGCGGAACGCCTCCAGCAGGTGGCGGCCGAAGGCCGGATCGTCGGCGCTCGCGGCGGCGGCGCGGCATTTGGCCATGATGTCCGGCCGGTCCAGCAGCACGTGCAGGATGTTGGTCGCCGCCACCGTGCAGTTCGGGACAAAGGCGGTGATCAGGCCGTCGAGCACGGGGCGGATCGCGTCCTGCATCGCCGCCGCCGACCCTGCGGCGGTCGGCAGGGCATCCCTGACGAGGCGATCGGCCAGTGTCGCCTCGCCGGGCGCGAGGACGTGACCTGTCCGTTCCATGGCCGATGCGATCGCTGAATCGACCGTTCGGCCGAGCCGTTCGCCGGCTCCCAGCGCCGCCCGCTTCGCCGTTTCGTCCTCGCCGAGCGTTGCGAAGATCCAGTTGCTGAGAGCCATCGCCCAGAGGGCCAGGGCCGGCCGATCGGCGGGGACGCCGAAATAGGCAGCCACGATATGCGTCGTGACGGGCGTGAACAGGTCGCCGACGATGTCGATGCAGTTGCCCGACCTGGACAGCACCTCCTCGGCATAGTGCCGTGCCAGGCCGCCGACGCGGTCGAGGTCGTCCAGCCGCATGGCCTGCATGACACGAGCGAGCCCGGATCGATACGCCGCTGTCGTCGTCCATGCCGAGGATGAAATTCTGCCCCGTCCGGTCCACGGCCATGATGCGGGTGCCGAACGGCACCGCGAAGACATCGTGGCGCCTGAGCACTTCCTGCACGTCGTCGTAGCGCAGGACGAGCAGCGGGCCGCCGAACCACACGTTCGGCTTGATGGCGCGCAGCAGCCGAAACAGCCACTCGGGATGGGCGAGCAGGCGGCGCTCCAGCTGCTGCCGCCGCGTAAACTGCCGCAGCGCCGCGGGATCGAACGAATGGGCGAACGTGCCGGCCTCCTGAGCATCGAGAGCCATCGCTGTTCCCCGTGTTCAATGGGTGGCGGCGGAGGCACGCAGCGTGTCGAGAAGCGACCGCGCACGCTCCAGATCGAGCGCGCCGGCCTCCTCGTCGAACCAGGCCAGTACCGGCGCGAGCGCCGTGATCCCGTCGGCCGCCCGATCCTGGCTTGCATGCAGGCGGGCCAGGGCAGCGGCGGCGCGCAGCGCGAGCAGCCGCGCGCCGAGCTCGCCGGCGAGCTCCAGGGCATGCACGAACGCATCCTCCGCGGCTTGCTGCTCCCCCTGAGCCTGCAAAAGGTCGCCACGCACACGGTGCATGTCCGCGAGGTCCCAGACGGCACCGGTTGCGGTGGCGAGCCCGATGGCTTCGCCGAGACGCGCGCGCGCCTCCAGCGGTTGCTCCGCCTGGGCGAGGGCCTCGGCCTCCGCGCGCAACAGGCTCGGGATCCAGATCAGGCTGCCCGCCTTCTGCAGAGGCTCGATCCCGGCGCGCAGCATGGCCGCACCCTGCCGCGCCTCGCCCAGCGCGGCCAGGCACCACCCGCGCTGGGCCGTGCCCACGGCCTGGAAATACGGGAAACAATGCTCCTTCGCGAGCTGGTCCAGTTCGTCCAGCCAGCGAAGGCCGGCAGCGGGCGGATCCAGCGTGAGGGCGAAAAAGGCGGAGATCGACAGGGTCTGCGCCAGCGTCCAGGGCTGGCCGAGGCGCCGTGCCTCGGTGACCGCTGCCTTCGCCTCGGCTCGGCAGGCCGCTATGCGGCCCTGGCACAGCAGGCCCCAGGCGAGATAGAGGCGCGAAACCACGTCCGGATCGCCGACCCCGGTCGGCATGGCGGCATTGCGGCGCCACGCCGGATCGAACAGCGCGAGCCCCCGCCGGAGCTCATCCAGCAGCGTCGCGAAGGCACCGAGCGGCAGGGCGGTCAGGCCGGAGGTGTAATGGCCGAGCAGCCGGCAGACGGGATCGTCCCGGTCCTGGCCGATGGCCAGCAGGTCGGCCCCGTACTGACGGGCCAGGGCGAACTCTCCCCTGACGAAGGCATGCGCCCACCGGCCGAACAGGACGGCGATCAACTCGGCGGACGCGCCGAGAACCCCGCAGAGCGACTGGGCGCGGTCGAACTCCTCGCGAAGGCGCGGGCTCGCGTGGCCCTCTGCCGCCATGAGCGCCTTCGTGCGCGCGATCCGGAGGTCGAGCTCGAGCCTGCGCCGCCCGTCGTCCTCGGCCATGGCCGGGAGCAGCGCGAGTCCTCGATCGAGCTGGACCAGGCTCTCGACGCCGGCACCGCGCCGCAGCGAGGCCAGCCCGGCACGCAGCCTCCAGATCGCCGCCCTGTCGTAAAATCCCGCCTCGGTCGCGTGATGAGCCAGCAGGTCCGGCATTGCCTCGCCGGAGTCGGCGCCGCGGCCCGACAGCGCGGCGACGATGCGCCCGTGCAGCCGCCGCCGTTCAGCCCGCAGCAGCGAGCCGTAGGCGGCATCCTGCACCAGCGCGTGCTTGCAGGCATAGCTCACGTGGGGCGGCGTGCCGCGGGCGAGCAGGAGGCCGGCGCCGACCAGCCCGTCCAGTGCCTGCCGGACCACCCCCTCGGGCAGTTCCGCCACTGCGAGCAGCAGGTCTTCGGAGAATTCCCGCCCGATCGCGGCGCCGACCTGCGCCACTTGCCGCGCTGCCGGAACGCGGTCGAGACGCGCCATCAGCAGCGCCTGCAGGCTGGCCGGCACGACCGGCGCCGCCCCCGCGCCGTCGGGCGACGCCGCCCCGTCCAGCACCGCCTTGGTGAGTTCCTCGGTGAACAGCGGCACGCCGTCGGCTTGCCCGGCGATCCGCTCCAACAGCGCGGGCGGCAGCGCACGGGGGCCGGCGACCTGCGCCGCGAGTTCTGCCGATTGCTGCCGGTCGAGCCGGCTCAGGGTGATCAGGCTGGTGCCGGCATGACCGATCCAGGGCGGCACGAATTCCGAGCGATAGGAGACAATGAGCAGAACCGGCAACCCCGCCAGCCGGTTGACCAGCCGGTCGAGCAGTTCCAGCGAGCTGGGGTCGGCCCAGTGCGCGTCCTCGAACACCATCAGCGCGGGCCGCTCGCGCGTCAGCGCATCGAGGTGCCGGCGGAGGGCCGCGAATGTCTGTTCCTTCCGCTGTTGCGGGCTGAGGTCGGGCTCGGCATCGAGCCCGCCGGTCGGCACCGACAGCAGCGCGGCAAGCCGCGCGACATCCTGCGGCGCCAGGCCGGCCGGCGCGAGCACCGACTCGAGTTTGCGCAGCCGCTCCTCGGCCGAGTCGGAACGAGTGAAGCCGGCGTCCCGCTGCCAGCGCGCGATCACCGGATGCAGCGGCGCGTCCTGGTGCAAGGGCGAGCAGAAGTATCGCAGGTCGGCATGCGGCTCGGCGGCCAGGGCCTCTTGCAGGGCCGCCAGCAGCCGCGACTTGCCGATGCCTGGCTCGCCGGACAGCAGGACAAGCCGACCCTCGCCGGACTTCGCCCGCCGCCACGCATGGAGCAGCAGCGAAAGCTCCAGGTCGCGTCCGACCAGCGGCATGACCGCCTGCGTGAACAGGGCTTCGGAGCGGCTGGAAAGTTCGGTCGCCCCGAGCACCTCCCAGACGCAGGACGCCAGTTCGCGATAGGCGAACAGGCCGTCCGCGAGGCGCCGCGTATCGGCCGCCGCGGCAACCTGGCCCGGCGCGGCGAGCGCCGAGAGCCGCATCGCCTCGCCGGGCGTCTGGCCAAGCACCTCGCCGGTCGGATCGGCGACGACAAGCCCGCTCGCGACACCGACGGATACGGCGATGCCGGGCGGCAGGTCCGCATCGCTCGCGCCGATCTGGTCGGCCAGCGCCAGCGCGGCATGGATCGCCCGCTCGGCGGCGTGCTCCTGCGCCACCGGATAGCCGAAATAGGCCAGCACCTCGCACTGGCGGCACTGCGCCATGGCCCCGCCGTAACGGGCGATGATGGCGCCGGCGGAGCGGCGATAGGCTTTGATGACGCCCTGCAATTCTTCCGGATCGTGCGGCAGCGGGCTGGCCAGCTCGGCGGCGAGCGCCGTGACAAAGCGCCTCTCGGGGATGCCGGAGACATCCTTCGGCGGTTCGACGGCGGCCGCCGAATCCGGCATTTCCTGCGCGGCGACCCGGCGCACCTTCGCCGCGAACTTGTAGCCGGCACCCGGGACGGTGAGGATCAGGGTCGGGCACTTGGGATCAAGCTCGATCTTCCGGCGCAGCCGCATGACCAGCATATCGACGCTGCGCTCGAAAGCCTCGGCTTCGCGGCCGGCCAGGACCTGCCGGAGAAAGTCGCGCGACAGCACCCGTCCCGCCCGCTGCACGAAGCTCGCCAGCAGGACAAACTCGCTTCGCGTGAGCGGGATGTCGCCGCCGTCCTGATTGAGCAGGCTGTGGCCGGTCAGATCCAGGCAGTAGCAAGAGAATTGCAGAATCGGCTCGGTTGCGGGCGGGTCGATATCGGCCACCGGACGCAGCGCCTCGGCGACCCGCGCCAGCAGGGCGGTTTCGTCGGACGGGTCGAACCGCTCGACTTCGCCCTCCTGCCCGCCGCGAGTTGCCGCGAGGAGCACGATCTTTCCGATCGAGCGTTGCAGCATCTCGACCAGACCGTCGCCGTCGCGCCCCAGCCCGTCCGGGGCGACCATTGCCAGGCGGATGCCTTTCGTGCTGATCCGCTGCACCGACGCTGCGCTCTCGGCGAGTTCCACACCGTAGCCGGCCGCGCCCAGCATGCGCGCGAGACGCGCACGCAGTGCCAGGTCACGTCCGACAACCAGAATTCGGCTGCGCATGCGCCCTCAGGCTCCCCGGCAACGCAGTCCAACAAACTTCGGCAACGCTACTTTATCATAGTGTTCATCTGTCGCGTACGGATAAATATTCGGCACGCAGGCGCAGCAATATTCCGCTTTTGCCGCAATGGTCCGGATATACAATTCCCTGCTGCGATAAGAGCGTTCGGATTACTTAACTGCCTGGTGACGTCCGGGCCGGCTGCCTGCGCCGCCGACCACAAGCCAGGCATCGGCACCGTCGGCCGGTTCGCGCACGACCGCAGCCGCAGCCGTCGCCGCCGGCGCAGAGCATTCCGGGCCGGCTTGCCGCGCGACGGTCAAATCGCCGTGACGATGATCGTCTGCGGCAGATGGACGCTCGCCGGTCGGTGGACCGCCCGGCGCACCCGTTCCGCCCGGGAGGTCCGCGCCGGTCGGAACCAACCCGCAGCCGCGACGGTGCTGCAGCGCCGCCCCGACATACAGGGCGGCAAACAGGGCCAGGCCGGCGACAGCGAACGTGGTCATGGCGGCGTTCCCCTGCACTTGCGATCAGCCCCACCCGGCGCCGATCGGGGTGTCGATCACCGGCGATGGCGCAGTTGCGACAGGAGATGCAGCCGGCTGCATGCTCGGAGCGGAACCGATCGCAACGTGCGCGTCGCCGCCGCCAGCGGCACCGAGCGAGATGGCATTCGCGAGCACGAACGCAGCCAGCTGGAGCCACGGTCGGCCAAGCACTTGGCCAGGCCGCTTCGATGCGGTGATCGCGCGTTCGCGGGGGGAAAACTTCCGGCGCTCCATGATGACCTCCGTTCGGTATCGCTGGCGCGCAACCTGCCCGTGCGAGGTAATCGGCCGATCGCCCGCCGGTAACAGGAAGGTAACTTCGCCTGCACGAGGGACACGGGAGACCCAGGCGGCGGTGCCTGCGGTTTGCGGCTGCCGCCGCGCTCAAGAACCGGGTTGCCCCGGTCTCCGAGGCCGCGTAACGAAGCCGCATGAGTACGTCAGGCTTCGATTGCCTCGTCGTCGGCCGCGGCATCGTCGGCCTCGCCCACGCCCTCGCCGCCGCCCGCGCCGGTCTGCGCACCGCCGTCATCGATCGCGAGGCGCGCGCCATCGGCGCCTCCGTGCGCACCTTCGGCTTCGTTACCGTCACCGGCCAGCAGGCCGGCATCACCTGGCGCCGCGCCCGCCGCTCCCGCGACGTCTGGGCCGAGCTCGCCGCGCAGGCCGGCATCCCGGTCGAGCAGCGCGGCCTGCTGATGATCGCAAGGCGGCGCGAATCCGTCGCCGTGATCGAGGAGTTCGTGCGCACCCCGATGGGCGCCGGCTGCCGCATCCTGCGCGGCAAGGCGCTCGCCGCCCTCGCCCCGCCGCTGCGCCGCCGCCTGCCCGGCGCACTCTACAGCCCGCACGAGATGCGCGTGGAGAGCCGCGAGGCGATCCCACGCCTCGCCGCCTGGCTCGCCGCCGCGCATGAGGTCGTGTTCCTGCCGCCGGCCGCCGTCCACGACATCGCCCCCGGCCGCGTCGAAACCGGCGCCGGGCCGGTTGCGGCACGGCGCGTCATCGTCTGCCCCGGCCCCGATCTCGTCACCCTGTTCCCCGGCGAATACGCGCGCCGCGGTGTCACGCTGTGCAAGCTGCACATGCTGCGCCTCGCCGCGCCCGGCTGGCGGCTGCCGGCGGCGGTGATGAGCGATCTCGGCCTGCTGCGCTGTCTCGGCTACGCCGACTGCCCGAGCCTCTCGGCGTTGCGCGGCCGGGTGGCGGCGGAGCAGGCGGCGTGGCTCGCCGACGGCGTGCATCTGGTCGCGGTGCAGAGTGCCGACGGCACGCTGGTGGTCGGCGACAGCCATCACTACGACCCCAGCCCCGACCCGTTCCAGCCGCGCGACGTGGACGACCGCATCCTCGCCGAGCTGGCCGCCGTGGTCGAACTGCCGGCGCCGGAGGTGGTCGAGCGCTGGGTGGGCGTCTATCCCGCCGGCTCGCAGAGCGCCTTCATCGCCGCGCCGCTGCCGCAGGTGCGGCTGGTCAACGTCACCAGCGGCACCGGCGGCAGCACCGCCTTCGCACTCGCCGAGGAGACGCTGGCCGACCTGCTCGGCCGGCCGCCGCCGCCGCATGTCGAGGAGGCACCGCAATGACCGCGGCGCCGGCCATCGCGGCCGTGATTGGAACGCCGCCGCGCGGCGCTGGCGCCTGATCGCGCCGCCGCGCTAGCCTGCCCCGGCGAGGGGAGGGCGGGCGATGATCTTCCGGCAACTCTTCGACGGCGTCTCCGGCACCTACACCTATCTGCTCGCCAGCCGCCGCGGCGGCGAGGCGCTGATCGTCGATCCGGTGCTGGAGAAAGTCGATCGCTACCTGAAGCTGATCGAGGAACTCGACCTGAGGCTGGTCAAGGCGGTGGATACGCACCTGCACGCCGACCACGTCACCGGCCTGGGCGCGCTGCGCGACCGCACGCACTGCATCACGGTGATGGGCGAGCAAAGCCAGGTCGATGTCGTCTCCATGCGGCTCGCCGACGGCGACGTGCTGCGCATCGAGGGGATCAGCCTGGACGTGCTCTACACGCCCGGCCACACCGACGATTCCTACAGTTTCCTGATGGGCGGCCGCGTGTTCACCGGCGACACGCTGCTGATCCGCGGCACCGGCCGCACCGACTTCCAGAACGGCGATGCGCGCGCGCAGTACCACAGCCTGTTCGGCCGGCTGCTGCGCCTGCCGGACGAGACTTTCGTGTACCCTGCCCACGACTACAAGGGCGACACGGTCAGCACGATCGGCGAGGAGCGGCGATGGAATCCGCGCTTGCAGGTGCGCTCGGCCGACGAGTACGTGGCGCTGATGCACGGGCTGAACCTGCCCAATCCGAAAATGATGGACGTGGCGGTGCCGGCGAACCTGCGCCAGGGGCTGGCGCAGGCGGAGATCGCGCGCCGCGGCTGGGCGATGACGCCGCAGCAGGCGATGGCATTGCTCGGCGATCGCGACGTGGCCTTCGTCGATCTGCGCGAGCGATCGGAGCGCGACAAGCACGGCGGCATTCCCGGCGCGCTGCACGCGCCCTACGCCGACCTGGTGGAAAACGTCCGTGCCGGCGGCATGCTGCACGAACTGGCGACCGCGACGCGACGGCGGCTGGTGTTCTACTGCGCGTTCGGCGAGCGCAGTGCGATGGCGGTGCGGGCCGCGCAGGATGCCGGCCTCGCCGCGTCCTGCCACATCGAGGGCGGGATCGCGGCATGGCAGCGCGCGGGCGGCGAGGTCAGCGGCGCGGGGCAATAACGCAACTCGGTTGCAGAAAACGGTCATGCCGGGCGCGCCGGCGACCCTGGGTGCCCTAACGTCTGTCGCCGGCTGTCGCCCGCTGCGCCCGCGCGATCAGCTCCGCCTCGTGGCGGCGCAGATAGACGAGGCCGATCGCCACCGCGACCGCCGCCGCCACGGCCAGCACGATCGCGGCCGGGCCGCTGATGCGCTTCACCGCGTTGCCGAGCGCGTAGGCGCCGAACCCGTAGACGCAGGCCCACACGATGCCGCCGGCCGCGTTGCTCACCAGGAAACGCCGCCAGGGCATGCGGTTGGCGCCCGCCAGCAGGGCGACGAAGGTGCGCAGCAGGGCGACGAAGCGGCCCGCGAACACGACCCTGCCGCCATACCGCTTGAACAGGTAGCGCCCGAGCGTCAGCCGCTCCTCGCTCAGTCCGACACGCTTCCCCCAGCGGTGCAGCGCGGCGTAGCCCAGCGTCCGGCCGATGACGTAGCCGACATTGTCGCCGACGATCGCGCCGATCGCGGCGGCGCCGACCACCGCGGCGATCGACAGTTTTCCGGTCGTGCCGGCATAGACCGAGGCCGCGATCAGCATGCTCTCCGCCGGCAGCGGCAGCCCGGCCGCCTCCAGCGCCGTGAGCACGCCCACCAGGCTGGGGCCGTAGCGCTCGACCAGGTGCAGCGCCGCGTGGCTAGAGAGGATCGACATCGGCGCGTGCCCCGAGCGGCCCCAGCGCCGCCGCAACTCCGAACGGCCCGGGCAGCCCGCCGCGCGGGAACAGCCGCGTGACATGGCCCATCTTGCGCCCCGCGCGCGCCTCGGTCTTGCCGTAGAGATGCGGGATCAGGCCGGGGGTCGCCACGATCTGCGGCCACAGCGCGGTCGCTTCCGGCCCGACCAGGTTCTTCATCACCGCGTCCGAATGCCGCACCGCCGGCGGCAACGGCAGGCCGGCGATGGCGCGGATATGCAGCTCGAACTGGCTCGCCGGGCAGGCGTCGATGGTCCAGTGGCCGGAATTGTGCGGGCGCGGCGCGATCTCGTTGACCAGCACCCGCCCGTCGCTCGCGACGAACATCTCCACCGCCAGCAATCCGACGAGATCGAGCGCCTCCGCCACGGTCCGCGCGATCGCCTGGGCCGCGGCGGCGGTTGCCTCCGGGATGCGCGCGGGGGCGAAGGTGAGGTCGAGGATCTGGTCGCGGTGGCGGTTCTCCACCACGTCGAAGGCGGTGATGGCGCCGTCCCCGCCGCGGGCGCAGACCACGCTGATCTCGCAGGAAAAATCCACCAGGGCTTCGAGGATCAGCGGATGCGGCAGCAGCCGCCGATAGGCCGGCTCGACATCCTCGGGCCGCTCCAGCCGCGCCTGGCCGCGCCCGTCATAGCCGAGCCGCGTCGTCTTCAGGATCGCCGGCAGCCCCAGGCGCGCGACCGCCTCGATTAACTGGCTGTAATTCTCGACCGGCGCCCACGGCGCCGTCGCCACGCCCGCCCGATTGAGGAAAGTCTTTTCGACTATTCGCTCCTGGCTGATCCGCAGCACCGCGGGCGAGGGGCGGACGGGCTTGATGGATGCCAGAAGATCAAGCCCTTCGGCGCTGACGTTCTCGAACTCGAAGCTGATGACATCGGCGTGGAGGGCGAAATCGCGCAAGGCCGCCGGGTCTTCGTAGTCGCCGAGCGTGACGCCGGCGGCGACCTGGCCGGCGGGGCTGTCGGGTTCGGGGGTCAGGATGTGGCAGCGATAGCCGAGCCGCGCCGCCGCGATCGCCGACATCCGCCCGAGCTGGCCGCCGCCGACGATGCCGATGGTCGCATTGGGCGGCAGCGCGAGCGCGGTCATGCGGCGGGCGGCTGCTCCGGCACCGCGTCGGTCTGCGCCGCCCGCCAGGCGTCGAGCCGCGCTGCCAGTGCCGCGTCGCCCCCGGCCAGGATGGCGGCGGCGAGCAGCGCCGCATTGACCGCCCCGGCCCGCCCGATGGCCAGGGTCCCGACCGGCACGCCGGCCGGCATCTGCACGATGGAAAGCAAGCGAATCCATGCCCTTCAGGGCCGCAGTTTCCACCGGCACGCCGAGCACCGGCAGCGCCGTCCAGGCGGCGCACATGCCCGGCAGATGCGCCGCCCCGCCGGCGCCGGCGATGATGACGCGCAGGCCGCGCCCGCGCGCCAAGCTGGCATAGGCGCGCAGCCGGTCCGGCGTGCGGTGCGCGGAGACCATCCGGACCTCGTGCGGCACCGCCAGCCCCGCCAGGGTTTCCGCGGCGTGCTGCAGGGTCGCCCAGTCGGACGCTGCCCATGATGACGCCGACCAGCGGCGCGGCGCCGCTCACGCGATGCTGTCCGGGATCAGCCGCGATTCCAGCCAGGCGATCTCGTCCTTCAGCATCAGCTTGCGCTTCTTCAGCCGGACTGCAGCTGCAACTGATCGACCGCCCCCTGGTCCGCCAGGCGGGCGATCACGGTGTCCAGGTCGCGGTGCTCGCTGCGCAGTTCGTGCAGCTTGCGCAGCAGCGAATCACGATCGCTCAGCATGCCGGATCCATACCACGAACGCGGGCGTTTGCGGAGCGCCCGTGGATTGAAGTGGCGTTGACCCCCGGCGCGGTATTACGGTTTCGTGGCCGGGCGGGGACGCCCCGCGCCAGGCGAGTGCATCCGGCAGATCAGGAGGTCTCATGACGCTGCAGTCCCGCCTCGAAAGCCTGAAGTCCCGCCACGCGGAGCTGGAAAGCCGGATCGCGGACGAAGACCAGCGTCCGCGCCCGGATGCCGACGTGATGGTGCGACTGAAGCTGGAGAAGCTGCGGCTGAAGGAGGAGATGGAGCGACTGCGCGCCGCCGAGCACGCCTGAGCCGGGCAGCGGCGACCGACACGGCGGGGCGGCTCAGGCGGCCTCGTCGGCGTCCGAGGGCGGCGGGGGCGGCGGCGGGACGGCCTGCCCCTCGCGCGCCAGGCGCTCATTGGCCTGCGCCACCATCGCGTTCAGGTCGGTCTGGCTGCACAGGCCCAGGATCACCGGGTCGCGCGGCTTGATGTTGGCGGTGTTCCAGTGCGTGCGGTCGCGCACCTTCTGGATCGTCTCCTTCGTGGTGCCCATCAGTTTGGCGATCTGCGCCTCGGACAGCTGCGGAAAATTGCGCAGCAGGAAGGCGATGCCGTCCGGGCGGTCGTTGCGGCGCGCCACCGGGGTGTAGCGGGCGCCGCGGGTGCGCTTGGGCGCCGGCAGGGTGCTCGGCAGCAGTTTCAGCCGGGCGTTGGGGTCGGCCTCGCAGCGGCGGATTTCCTCGGGCGAGAGCTGGCCGTTGGCGACCGGGTCGTAGCCGACGATGCCCTGCGCCACCTCGCCGTCGGCGATCGCCTGGACTTCGAGCGGGTGCATGCCGCAGAACTCGGCGATCTGGGTGAAGGTCAGCGCGGTCTTCTCGATCAGCCAGACGGCGGTGGCCTTCGGCATCAGAGGCAGGGTCATGGCGATCAACCTTCACGGCTCACGCAGCCGGCGCGCGCGCTGGGCAGCGGGCCCGTATGATACGAAGAGCGGCGCATATGGACGCGGGGCCGCACCGGGTCAAGCGGCGCGCCCGCCACGCTGACGAGACCGGAACGCACCAGCCGCAAGGAAGCCGCCGATGATGGAAGACGATCTGCCGCGCCCCAGGCCGCGCCGCCTGCAGGACCTCAAGCTCGACGGCCTGGGGGTGGAGGAACTGGAGGCGTATGTCGCCGAACTGCGCGGGGAAATCGCGCGCGTCGAGGCGGAGATCGGCCGCAAGCGCGGCCACCGCAGCGCGGCCGATTCGGTGTTCCGTTTCGGCTGACGGGCAAGGGAAGAGGGGGCCTTGCGGCCCCCTCCGTGGTCGGGTCGGCGAGGCGTTATGCCGCCTGGGCGGTGCCGGCGCTGTCGTTGGCGAGCGTCGCCGGCGTCGGCTGGCTCGCGACCGGGATGCGGCGCGGCTTCAGCGCCTCCGGCACCACGCGCTTCAGGCCGACATGCAGCAGCCCGTTCTGCAGCGCCGCGCCCTCGACCGTGACGTGGTCGGCGAGCACGAACCGCCGCTCGAACGCGCGGCCGGCGATGCCGCGATACAGCACCTCGGCCTTCGGGGCCTCGGCGTTGACGCGGCCGCTCACGACCAGGGTGTTGTCCTTGCTCGTGATCTCGATGTCATCGGGACCGAAGCCGGCCACCGCCATGGTCAGGCGATAGCTGTCGTCGCCGGTCTTCTCGATGTTGTACGGGGGATAGGTGACATCGCCCGCCGCGGCGGCATCCACCAGCCGGGCCAGACGGTCGAAGCCGATCGCCGTGCGGAACAACGGCGCAAAGTCGAAAGCGTTCATCAGGAACCTCCTGCTACAGCAAGGTTAGCCTCCGGGCCGCCCGGAATGGGCCGGCCCGCGTCAGTGCCCGAGACCCGTGATGGCGTCTCAGACAGTTAACAACGTGTGGCGCGGAGTGGGCGATTTCAAGGAGCTGGAGGTGGGCCGGGCGTATCGCGCACGCGCCCCAGGGCGTTTCTACTTCTTCATCCCCAGCCCGGCGAACTTCCGGTTGAACTTCGCCACCTGGCCGCCGGTGTCGATGATGCGCTGCACGCCGGTCCAGGCCGGGTGCGACTTGCTGTCGATGTCCAGGCGGATCGTGTCGCCCGGCTTGCCGTAGCAGGACCGCGTCACGAAATTCGTGCCGTCGGTCATCAACACGTTGATTTCGTGGTAGTCCGGGTGGATGCCCGCCTTCATGGAAGCCTCGCTGCTGCTGGCCCCGCCGATCCCGACCGGCCGGGCGAGCCGGCGCCTATACCGGCACCCGACCCGCCCGGCAAGCCGTGGCCTTGTCCTCAGCCGGCGTGGTGGTGCTCGTTGCGCCGCTCGAAGTTGCGGAACATCACGTCCGCGTCCTTCTGCTGCGCCGGCGTCAGCGCGCTGTAGAGCTGCTGGAACGCCGGCACCAGCCGCTGCATGCCCTCGGCGTGCGCCTGCGCGATTGCGGCGTAGGTCTTCAGGTCATCGACCGCGTTCATGCTCGCCCCCGCGCCGGCGCGCGCCTTGAACGCCTGCTCCATCTGGGCGGCGTTGTCGCGCATCACCTGCGCGAACGCATCCCATTGCTGCTGCTCCGCCGCGGTGATGTGCAGGCGGCGATGCATTTCGGCGATGTGCTGATCGAGCCGCGTCATGCGCCGGTCCTTCATCGGCGCGGGGGTCATTGTCGGGGCCGGGGCCGGCGCCGGGGTCTGCGCCTGGGCGGGCGGCTGGGCCGCGGGCTGCTGGTCGGTGCCGGTCTGGGCAAGCGCCGGCGCGGCGCCGAGTGCGAACGCCAGGAGCGCCGCCGCGGCGGCATGGGTCGGCAGGCGGACGGTCATTGCGAATCTCCTTCGTTGGGCGCCCCGAAGACATGCGCCGCCGGGGCAGGGACGTTGCACCATTACGGCAAATGAGCGCGGTGATATTGTGGCGCAAGCGGCGGCTTGGCCCCGAGCACCCGCGCCGCCCGCAGCGGCCAGGCCGGGTCGGCGAGCAGCGCGCGCGCCAGAAACACCAGATCGGCGCGGCCGTTGCCGAGGATTTCCTCGGCGTGCTCCGGGGCGGTGATCAGCCCGACCGCGCCGGTGGCGATGCCGGCGCCGTGGCGCACCGCCTCGGCGAACGGCACCTGATAGCCGGGATGGGTCGGCACGCGCTGCAGCGGCGAGGCGCCGCCCGAGGAGCAGTCGATCAGATCGACTTTTCCGGTCGCGGCCAGCCGGCGGGCCACCGCCACGGTGTCCTCGATGCCGAGCCCGCCCGCGACCCAGTCGGCGCAGGAGAGGCGCACGAACAGCGGCAGGTCGGCCGGCCACTCGCCGCGCACCGCCTCCACCACCTCCAGCAGCAGGCGCATCCGCGCGTTCGGGTCGCCGCCATAGGCGTCGGTGCGGCGGTTGCTGAGCGGCGAGAGGAAGGAGTGGATCAGATAGCCGTGAGCGCCGTGGATCTCCGCCACCTTGAACCCGGCGAGGCGGGCGCGCCGCGCAGTGTCGGCGAACTGGCCGGCGATGGCGGCGAGGTCGGACGGGGTGAGCGCGTGCGGGAGGTTGTAGCCGTCGGCGAACGGCGCGTCGGTCGGGCCGAGCGGGGTCCAGCCGCCAGCCTCCGGCGGGATCGGCTTGCCGCCGTCCCACGGCCTCGCGGTGCTGGCCTTGCGCCCGGCATGGGCGATCTGGATGCCGGGCACCGCGCCGACGCTGCCGATCAGCGCGGCGATGCGGGTGAGCAGCGCCTGGTGCGCGTCGTTCCACAGGCCGAGGCAGTGCGGCGTGATGCGGCCGACGGCGGAGACATGGGTGGCCTCGGTGAACACGATGCCGGCGCCGCCGACGGCGTGGGCGCCGAGGTGCTGCACGTGCCAGTCGTCGCCCAGGCCGTCCGCGGCACTGTACTGGCACATCGGCGAGACCACGACGCGGTTGCGCGCGGTGACCGAGCGGAAGCTGACCGGCTCGAACAGTTTCGACATGCGGCGGACTCTCCGGGCATTTTGCTGCTGCGGGTAGCGCCATGCCCGCGTTCCGGCAAGCGGACCCTGCCATGCGGGGGCGGACGATGCCGCGTCAGTTGCCGCAAGCCGCGGCCAGCCGTGCGGTTTGACGGCGGAGGCCAGCGAACCTATCGGCGGTCTCGCACAGCTGGCTGGAGGAGGCGGAGATGCGGCTGCATGGCAAGAGCGCGGTGGTGACCGGCGCAGGCGGCGGGTTCGGCGAGGGCATCGCGCGCCGCTTCGCCGCGGAGGGCGCGCACGTGGTGGTCGCCGACATCGACGCGGCCGCGGCGCGGCGCGTCGCCGCCTCGATCGGCGGCGGCGCCGTCGCCCTCGCCGGCGACGTGAGCCGCGGTGCCGACATGCAAACGATGGTCGCCGCCGCCGTGGATCGCTTCGGCGGGCTCGACATCCTGGTCAACAACGCCGGCACCACGCACCGCAACCAGCCGATGCTCGACGTTGACGAAGCGACGTTCGACCGCGTCTATGCGGTCAACGTGAAGTCGCTCTACTGGTCGGTGCAGGCGGCGGTGCCGGTGCTGCGCCGGCAGGGCCGCGGCGGGTCGATCATCAACATCAGCTCGACCGCCGGCATCCGGCCGCGGCCGGGCCTGGTCTGGTACAACGGCACGAAAGGTGCCGTGAACACGATGACGCAGTGCATGGCGATCGAACTGGCGCCCGACAACATCCGCGTCAACGCGATCTGCCCGGTGCTCGGTGCGACCGGCCTGACGGAGCTGTTCATGGGCCAGCCGGACAGCCCCGAGGTGCGGCAGAAATTCATGGCCACGATCCCGCTCGGGCGGATGAGCCAGCCCTCGGACATCGCCAATGCCTGCGTGTGGCTGGCCGAGGACGCATCGAGCTTCATCACCGGCGTGCTGCTGCCGGTCGATGGCGGGCGCACCGCCTGAGATGAACATCCTGTCGCTGCAGTCCTGGGTCGCCTACGGCCATGTCGGCAACGCCGCCGCGGCCTTCCCGCTGCAGCGGCTGGGGGCGGAGGTCTGGGCGGTGCATACCGTGCAGTTCTCCAACCATGCCGGCTACGGCGCCTGGGGCGGGCGCGTGTTCGGCGCGGCGGAGATTTCCGAGGTCGTCGCCGGCATCGCCGCGCGCGGCGTGCTGGCCGAGTGCGACGCGGTGCTCTCGGGCTATCTCGGCGAGGCGGCGATCGGCGAGGTGGTGCTGGAGGCGGTGGCGCGCGTGAAGGCGGCGAACCCGCGCGCGCTCTACTGCTGCGATCCGGTGATCGGCGACGCCGGCCGTGGCGTCTATGTGCGCGCGGGCGTCGGCGCGTTCCTTGCCGCGTCGGCGATCCCGCGCGCCGACATCGCGACGCCGAACCAGTTCGAGCTGGAACATCTGACGGGGCGCCGCGTGGTGACGCTCGACGACGCGAAAGCTGCCGTGGCCGCCTTGCAGGAACGCGGGCCGCGCGGCGTGCTGGTGACCAGCCTGCGCACCGCGGCGACGCCGGCCGATGCGATCGACCTGCTGGCGGCGGCGGACGGTGCGTTCTTTCTCCTGCGCACGCCGCTGCTCGACCTGGCGGCCAAGGGCACCGGCGATGCGATCGCCGCGCTGTTCCTGCTGCATTGGCTGCGCACGAAAAACGCCAGGACGGCGCTGGAGGAATCCGCAAGCGCCCTGTTCGGCGTGCTGCGGCGGACGGCGGAGGCGGGAGCGCGCGAGATGCTGCTCATCGCCGCGCAGGACGAACTGGTGGCGCCGACGACGAGATTTGCGGCGACGCAAGTGTGATCTTCGCAGGGCGGACGCAATCCGCTGCGTCCGCTTGGGGGCGGGGCCGGCGGGGCCGCTCATTTGACCTGCGCCACGCGCAGCGCGTTGGTGCTGCCGGCGGTGCCGAACGGGATGCCGGCGATCACCACGATCGACTGGCCGTGCGTCGCGAACCCTTCCTGGATCGCGATGCGCGTGGCGCGGTTGACGGTTTCGGTCATCGTGTGCGTGTGCGGCGTCACCACCGGATGCACGCCCCACACCGCGGCGAGGCGGCGGCCCGTGCTGGCCGAGGGCGTGAAGCCGATGATCGGCGCCTCCGGCCGTTCGCGCGCGGCGCGCAGCGCGGTGCTGCCGGAATCGGTGAAGGCGCAGATGGCGACGGCCTGGATCGTGTGCGCCACCTGCCGCGCCGCGGCGGCGAGCGCGTCCTGCGTGGAGCGGTCCGGCTCGGCGCGCGAGGCTTCGATGATGGCGCGCCAGCCCGGGTCCTGCTCGACGCGCGCGACGATGCGGTCCATGATGTTCACCGCCTCGAACGGGTACTGTCCGGCCGCGGTCTCCGCCGACAGCATCACCGCATCGGCGCCGTCGAACACCGCGGTCGCCACGTCGGAGGCTTCGGCGCGCGTCGGCGCCGGCGCGCTGATCATGCTCTCCAGCATCTGCGTCGCCACCACGACGGGTTTGCCCAGCCGGCGGGCGGCGCGCACGATGCGCTTCTGCGCCAGCGGCACTTCCTCGGGCGGCAGCTCGACGCCGAGATCGCCGCGCGCCACCATCACCGCGTCGGACAGCGCCAGGATCGCATCGAGGTTGTCGAGCGCCTGCGGTTTTTCCAGTTTCGTCATCACCCAGGCGCGGCCGGCCGACGAGCTGCTTTGCCTCGGCCACGTCCTCCGGCCGCTGCACGAACGACAGGCCGATATAGTCCGCGCCCTGGTCGAGCGCGAACGCCATGTCCACGCGGTCCTTGTCGGTCAGCGCCGGGATCGGCAGCACCATGTCGGGCACGTTGACGCCCTTGTGGTCGGACAGCGGGCCGCCGACCACCACCTCGGTCTCCAGCCGGCCGTCGCGCACGCGCTCGACGCGCAGCCGCAGCTTGCCGTCGTCCAGCAGCAGCATGGTGCCGATGCCGGCGGCGGCGATGATCTCCGGATGCGGCAGGTTGACGCGCCGCACGTCGCCGGGCGTGGGGTTGAGGTCGAGGGTGAAGCCCTGGCCGCTCTGCAACTGCACGCGCCCGCCGCCGAACCGTCCGACCCGCAGTTTCGGGCCCTGCACGTCGGCGAGGATGCCGATCGGGCGCTCGAAACGTTCCTCGAGCTCGCGGATCATGGCGATGCGGGCGGCGTGGTCCTCGTGCGTGCCGTGGCTGAAGTTGAGGCGGAACACGTCGGCGCCGGCCTGGAACAGGCGGGAGAGCACCTCGGCGGAGGAGCAGGCCGGGCCGAGCGTGGCGATGATCTTCGTCCGGCGGCGCCGGCGGAGTTTCTGGCGTGTGGTCATCGGCGTTCCTTCGGGGTCAGGCGATCAGGACGGCGCGGAAATCGTTCACGTTGGTCAGCGTCGGCCCGGTGACGATCAGGTCGCCGAGGGCGGCGAACAGCGTGTAGCTGTCGTGGCCGGCGAGCAATGCCGCGCGGGTCGAGGTTTTTCGCGCGGGCGCGGGCCAGCGTGTCGGGCGTGGCGATGGCGCCGGCGGCGTCCTCGCTGCCGTCGATGCCGTCGGTGTCGCCGGCCGCCGCCCAGATGTTTTCCGTGCCCGCAAGTGCCACCGCCAGGCCGAGCAGGAACTCGCTGTTGCGCCCGCCGCGCCCGGCCGGGCCGGCGCCGATGGTCACCGTGGTCTCGCCGCCGGAGAGCAGCAGCGCGGGGGCGGCGAGCGGCGTGCCGTGGCTGCGCACGGCGCGCGCGATGCCGGCGAGCACGATGCCGAGTTCGCGGCTTTCGCCTTCCAGCGCATCGCCGAGGATCAGCGGCGTGAGAGCCAGCGCGCGCGCCGCCGCGGCCGCCGCGCGCAGGGCCATCATGGGGGTCGCGATCAGGCGGATTTCGGCGTGCGGCAGTTCGCCGGGCTTGGGCGTCTCGTCGGCGGCGGCTTGCAGATGGGCGGCGACGTGCGGCGGCCGGGACGATGGCGTGGCGGGCGAGGATGGCGCGCGCCTCGGCGAAGGTCGTCGGGTCGGGCACGGTCGGGCCGCTGCCGATCACCGCCGGATCGTCGCCGGGCACGTCGCTGATGGCGAGCGTCACCACCCGCGCCGGCGCCGCGGCGGCGGCCAGCCGCCCGCCCTTGATCGCCGACAGATGCTTGCGCACGCAGTTCATCTCGGTGATCGTCGCGCCCGAGGCGAGCAGCGCCCGGTTGACCGCCTGCTTGTCGGCGAGCGTCAGGCCGGGCGCCGGCAGCGGCAGCAGCGCCGAGGCGCCGCCGGAGATCAGCGCCAGAACCAGATCGTCCGGTCCGAGGCCGCGGACGGCGGCGAGGATGCGGCGGGCGGCGGCCTCGCTGGTTGCGTCGGGGACGGGGTGGGAGGCTTCCATCACCGCGATGCGCCGGGTCGGCATGGCGTGGCCGTAGCGGGTGACGACGACGCCTTCCAGCGGCACGTCCGGCCAGGCGTCTTCCAGCGCTGCGGCCATCAGGGCGGCGGATTTTCCGCGCGCCGACCACGATGCAGCGCCCGCGCGGTTTTGGCGGCAGGTGGGAGGCCAGCACGCGGCGCGGATCGGCGGCGGCGACCGCCGCGTCGAAGGCGGCGCGCAGGGCGGCCCGCGCGCGCGCGTCGTCCCATGCCATGCGCTACCTCTCCCCCGCCGTTTGCGGGCGGAGTATGGCGAAGCGGCGGGTGCCGCGCCATCTGTGGCGGCAGAAGAGGAGGGCAGAGCATGAAGCAGCCCGAGATCGACCCGGCCACCCGCACCGAACTGGAGGCCGCCGCGTTCCGCCGGCTGGTGGAGCATCTGCGCGAGCGGACCGACGTGCAGAACATCGACCTGATGAACCTGGCCGGGTTCTGCCGCAACTGCCTGAGCCGCTGGTATCGCGAGGCGGCCGAGGCGCGGGGCATCGCGCTCGCCGACCCGGATGCGCGCGAGATCGTCTATGGCATGCCGTACAAGGAGTGGCAGGCGAAATACCAGAAGGAGGCGAGTGGCGAGCAGAAGACGGCGTTTGCCAGGGCGAATCCGGGGCATTGAGGGCGTTGCGGCGCAGCCGGAGCATTGCCATACTGAAAGCAGCAGATGAGGTTGAAATATGACGACCAAGCGGGTGAGCCGCAGCGGCTCCTCGACCAAGGCGATGAAAAAGTCCGCGCCGCGCAAGATGGCGGCCGGCAAAGGGCCGGCCGGTCACATCATGCCGGCGCCGAAGGGTAAGCGCACGCTCACGCACCGCCAGATCGAGCAGGCTGTGAAGAGGGTGTTCGAGCGTCGCGCGCCCGCGGATGCCTGACCGGCGACGAGAGTTGCCGGACTACGACCGGAATGTCTTCATCAACTGCCCGTTTGATGACATTTATGAGCCTGTCTTTCGCGCCGTCGTTTTTGTCGTGTTCGAGTGCGGCCTGATCCCTCGCTGCGCCAAGGAAGCTTATGACAGCGGAGAAGCCCGCATCGAGAAAATCATCGGAATCATCAGGGATTGTCGCTGGGGTATTCACGACATCTCCCGAACCGAGCCGAATCCCCGAGGACTGCCGCGTTTCAACATGCCGCTCGAACTGGGGCTGTTCCTGGGGGCGCGGCGCTTCGGAGCCGGACAACAACGCCGCAAATCGTGTTTGGTCCTGGATCGCGACCCGTATCGCTACCAAGAGTTCATCAGCGATATTTCGGGGCAGGATATTGCGCCGCACGCCGCGGACCCCGATCAGGCCATCGGGGCCGTCCGGGATTGGCTGGCGGCGGGAAGGGCCGCATTTGCGCATCCGCCCGGACCAACCGACATCGCCGGCCGTTTTGCCGCATTCCGGCAGGATTTGCCCGGCATCTGCCAGGAGAGTCGTCGCCGCAGCGACGAACTGACGTTCGTGGAATACGCCGACATCGTCTCAACCTGGCTGAGACGCGCGTTTGCTTCCGGCCAAGCCGTCGTTGGCTTCGGCGCCAGCGGAGTCGCAACAGTTGACCCCGCTGGCCGCCCGTCCTAATCCCGCCCGCCCGTCACGACAGAGGGAGGCGCGCATGGCGCTCGATGCCACCGGCCGCGAACACACCGAGGACAACGCGCAGCACGGCAACATCGCCGCCGACCGGCTGCGCAGCCTGGTCGAGCGCATCGAACGGCTGGAGGAGGAGCGCAAGGCGCTCGCCGGCGACATCAAAGACATCTACGCCGAGGCCAAGAGCGCCGGCTTCGATGTCAAGGTGTTGCGCCAGCTGATCGCGCTGCGCCGCAAAGAACCCGCCGAGATCGAGGAGCAGGAGACGCTGCTCGACGTTTACCGCCGCGCGCTGGGCATGGCGTAACACAACCATAATCCCCCTTGGCAGGGGGGCGTCCCCGCTGGTCAGATGGCGGCGGAAGGCTGGCCAACGCTCGGCAAACCCGCCGGCCCGGGAGGTGTCCGCATGCCCCATAGCCCGTCAGGCCCGCGCACGGTCGCCCTCGTCGGCCCGTACGGCTCCGGCAAATCGACGCTGTTCGACGCGCTGCTTGCCGCCGCCGGCAGCCCGCCGCGGCGGGGGGCCGAAAAAATCGCGGGCGAGCTGCGGCTCGCCCATTGCAGCTTCATGGATGAACCCTGGGCGCTGATCGACTGCCCCGGTTCGGTCGAGTTCGCCTATGCCGCGCAGTCCGCAGTCGCGGTCGCCGACCTCGCCGTGCTGGTGTGCGAGCCAGACCCGGCGCGAGCGGCGACGGCGGCGCCGGTGCTGCGCGCGCTCGACAGCTACGGCGTGCCGTTCCTGGTGTTCATCAATCGCGTGGACCAGCTCGCCGCGCGGGCGCGCGACACGGTTGCGGCGCTGCAGCCGTTCACCTCCCGCCCGCTGGTGCTGCGCCAGGTGCCGATCCGCGAGGCCGACGCCGTGGTCGGCTATGTCGATGTGGTCAGCGAGCGCGCCTACCGCTACCGCCGCAACGCGCCGTCCGAGCGGGTCGAGCTGCCCGGCACGATGAGCGAGCGCGGGTCCGAGGCGCGGGCCGGGCTGATCGAGGTGCTGGCCGATCACGACGACGCGCTGCTGGAAATGGTCGTGGACGACGTGACCCCGACCGCGACCGAGATCTACGACCGGCTGCGCGCCGACGAGGCGGCGGGGACGGTGGGCGGGGTGCTGCTGGGTGCGGCCGACCGCGCCTGGGGCGTGCGGCGGCTGTGGAAGGCGCTGCGCCACGACGCGCCCGCCGCCGCCGAAACCGCCGCGCGCCGCGGCGTCGCGGCCGAGGGCGGGGCGCTGGTGCAAGTGTTCCGCACCATCAACGGCGGCCATGGCGGCAAAGTGTCGTGGGCAAGGCTGTGGCGCGGGCCGCTCAAGGACGGCGCGACGCTGAACGGCGCGCGCCTGTCCGGCATCTGGCGCCTGCCCGCCGGCGAGCCGGCAAAAATCGCCGAGGCGGAGGCGGGCGAGCTGGTGGCGCTGGGCCGGCTGGAGAGTGTCGTGACCGGCGCGGTGCTGGGCGAGGCCGGCGAGGCGATGCTGCCGTTCCCGGACGTGCCGCCCTTGCTCTACGCGATGGCGATCGCCACCACCGACCACAAGGACGACGTGCGGCTGGCCAGCGCGATGCAGAAACTCGCCGAGGAGGATCCGTCGCTGACGGTGCGGCTCGATCCGGAGACCGGCGAGACGGTGCTGTCCGGGCAGGGCGAGATGCACCTGCGCAGCGTGGTCGAGCGGCTGGCGACGGTGTTCGGTGTGCGCGTGGCGTCGCAAAAGCCGCGCGTGCCGTACAAGGAGACGATCCGCAAGCCGATCCACCAGCACGGCCGGCTGAAGAAGCAGACCGGCGGCCACGGCCAGTTCGCCGACGTGAAGCTGGACGTCGCGCCGCGGCCCCGCGGCGAGGGGTTCCGCTTCGTGGACAAGATCGTCGGCGGCGCGGTGCCGCGCAACTTCATCCCCGCGGTCGGCGAGGCGGCCGAGGAGGCGCTGCGCAAGGGCGTGTTCGGCCATCCCGTCGTCGATGTCGAGGTGACGCTGACCGACGGCCAGTTCCACGCCGTTGACAGCTCCGACATGGCGTTCCGCACCGCCACCCGCATCGCCATCAGCGAGGCGCTGCCGAAGGCCGACCCGGTGCTGCTGGAGCCGGTCGATCACGTCACCATCAGCGTGCCGAACGACTACACCGCGGCGGCGCAGCGGCTGCTGACCGGGCGGCGCGGCCAGATCCTCGGCTATGCCGAGCGCGCGGGCTGGCCGGGCTGGGACGACGTGGAGGCGCTGGTGCCGCAGGCCGAGTTGCACGACCTCATCATCGAGCTGCGTTCGATCACCATGGGGCTGGGCACCTATCGGCGCCGCTTCGACCATCTGGCCGAAGTGCATGGGCGCGTCGCGCAGGCGGCGGCGGCCGGGTAGCGCGCGCGGTCATTGCAGCGTCGCCAGCAGGCCCGCCATCAGCCGGGCGCGGTCCGGCAGGCTGGCGACCTCGATGTGCTCGGTCAGCGTGTGGAATCCCTCGCCCTTCGCGCCCAGACCGTCGAGCGAGGCGATGCCGAGCGCGCCGGTGAAATTGGCGTCCGAGCCGCCGCCGGCGCTCTCGTGCGGCAGGTCGAGGCCGAGCGAGGCGGCGATGCCGCGCGCCGTCGCGTAAAGCGCGAGCGTGCGTTCGTCCGGCTCCCACACCGGCCGGGTCACGCCGCGGGTGACGCTGAACGTCACGTCGTTGGTGGTGCCGGACAGCGCCAGCATCGCGGCGACGGCGCGGTCCAGGTCGTCCTGGCGCTTGGCCATGCTGAGCGCCTCGCCGCGGCAGCGCGTCGGCACGCAGTTGACCCATTGCCCGCCATGCACCACGCCGACGCTGAACGTGCAGGCCTCGGCCGTCATCGCCTCGATCTCCAGCAGTTTCTGCGCCATCAGCCGCACCGCCGAGCGGCCCTCGGCGAGCCTGGCGCCGGCGTGGCTCGGGCGGCCGATGGCTTCGAGGTTGAAGCGGGCGATGGCGTAGCGGCCGGTGACCACGCCGCCGTCGCGCCGCGCCGGCTCCGGCACCAGCACGAAGCGATGGCGCGAAGCCTCGGCCTCGATCAGGTCGCGCGTGCTGGGGCTGCCGACCTCCTCGTCGCTGGTCAGCAGCACCGTCACCGGCAGGGGGGTGGCGATGCCGGCGCGCAGCAATTGCCGGATCGCCTCGCAGGCCAGGAAATTGCCCGCCTTCATGTCGAGAATCCCCGGCCCGTAGCAGCGTTTTCCGTCGCGCCGCCACGGCAGTTCCTTGAGCGTGCCGATCGGATGCACGGTGTCCAGATGCCCCATGACGAGAATGCCGGGATCGCCCATGCGAGGGTGCGGGATGCGGGCGCGCACGCAGTCGCCGAAGCCCATGCGGCCGGGAATCCGCTCGATCGCCGCCCCCAGCAGCGCGAGGTCGCGGCTCGCCACGTCCATCGCACGGTTTACCGCTGCGGCGTCGAAGGTCGGCGATTCGCATTCGACCCAGGGCCGCAGCCCCTCCAGCATCGCGTCCACGTCGAAGGGCAGGGTTTTCGGGTCCATGTCGGCTTGCTCCTCGGGATGCGCGACGCCTCAGCCATGCCCGGCGGCCTGCAGCGTCAAAAAACGGTCGCGGATGTCTTCGGCGTCGCGGAACGCCGCGCGCGTGCCGCTATAGACGATGCGGCCCTGCTCCAGCACGTAATGCCGGTCGGCCAGCCGCATGCACACGCCGAGATTCTGCTCGACCAGCAGCACGCCGAGGCCGCGCGCGCGAATCCCGTCGATGATCCCGACCAGTTCATCGACGATCACCGGCGCCAGCCCCTCGGTCGGCTCGTCGAGCAGCAGCAGTTTCGGCGCGTTCACCAGCGCGCGCGCGATCGCCAGCATCTGCTGCTCGCCGCCCGACAGCGTGCCGCCGCGGCTGCGCCGCCGTTCGGCGAGGCGCGGGAAATGCGCGAACACGTCGGCCAGCCCCCAGGCGCTGCCCGGCCGCAGCGCCACCGCCAGGTTCTCCTCGACCGACAGGCTGCGGAAGATGCCGCGATGCTCCGGCACCAGCGCGATGCCGAGGCGGGCGATGGCGTGCGTCGGCCAACGCTCCACCGCTGCGCCCTCGAAGCGGACATGCCCCTCGCGCGGCGGCACGATGCCGGTGATGCTTTTCAGCGTCGTCGTCTTGCCCGCACCGTTGCGCCCGAGCAGGCTGACGATCTCGCCCGCGCCGACCTCCAGCGAGACGCCGTGCAGGATGTGGCTCTTGCCGTAGAACGCATGCACCCCCTCGACCGCCAGCATCAGCCCTGGCTCCCGAGATAGGCGGCGCGCACCGCCGGATCGCGGCGGATCGCGTCGGGCGGGCCTTCGGCCAGGATGCTGCCCTGGTGCATCACCGAGATCACGTCCGACACGTCCAGCACCACGTTCATGTTGTGCTCGATCAGCACGACCGTGTGCTCGCGGCCGAGTTCGGCGATCAGACGCTGCATCGTCGCGATGTCGTCCACGCCCATGCCGGCCATCGGCTCGTCGAGCAGCAGGGTGTCCGGCGCGCCCGCGAGCGCCAGCCCGATCTCCAGGATGCGCTGCTGGCCGTGCGAGAGTTCGCCCGCGCGCACGTCGCGCCAGCGCTGCAACGCCAGCCGCGCCAGCACCCGCTCGGCCGCGTCGCGGGCGCGCACCAGCCGTTCCTTGGGCCGCAGGAAATCGAACGACGCGAGCGCGGACTGCGCCTGTGCCGCCAGCCGCAGGCTCTCGAACACGCTGAGATTCTGGAACAGGTTGGTGACCTGGAAGGAGCGCGCGATGCCGAGGCGCGCGCGCCGGTGCGGCGGCAGGCGGGTGATGTCGCGCCCCGCGAACACGACGCGGCCGGTGCTCGGCAGCAGCGTGCCGGTCAGGCAGTTGAACAGCGTCGTCTTGCCCGCGCCGTTGGGGCCGATGAAGGCGTGGATGCCGCGTGCCCGCACCGTGAACGACACGTCGCGCAAGGCGGCAAAACCGCCGAAACGCTTGCCGAGGCCGCGCACCGCGAGTTTCGCATCGTTCATCGGCGCCGCCCTGCGCGGGCGCGGTCCAGCACCCACTCGACGCCGGAAAACAGCCCGCCGCGCAGATAGCTCGCCACCAGCATCAGCAGCAGCCCGATCAGCAGCAGCCAGCGCGGCCAGACCGCCGACAGCGCGTTGCCGAGCACGACGAAGAACCCCGCCCCCAGCACGCCGCCGAACAGCGAGCCGGTGCCGCCGAGGATCGTCATGATGATGATGCGCTCGCTCATCGCCACGTCGATGTTGCTGAGCGGCGCGAAGTTCAGGAACAGCGCATACAGCCCGCCGGCGATCCCGGTCACCGCGCCCGAGGCCACGAACGCAGCGATCTTGAACAGCCGCGTGTCGTAGCCGAGGGACGCGGCGCGATCCTCGTTCTCGCGAATGGCGACCAGCGTGCTGCCGAACGGCGAGGCGACCAGCAGGCACAGCAGCAGGTAGATCGCCAGGAAGGCGAGGGCGACGAACGCGTAGAAACTGAGCGGCGTCCGCAGCGACAGCAGCGTGACGCCGGCGACGGCGAGCGGCGGGCGCGGGATGTCGAGCAGCCCGTTGTCGCCGCCGGTCAGGTCGGCCATTGCGTAGGCGGCGAAATAGAACATCTGCGCCAGCGCGAAGGTCAGCATCACCAGGTAGATGCCGCGCTTCTGCGTCGCCAGGATGCCGACGAACAGGCCCGCGGCCATGCTGCCGAGGACCGTCAGGCCCATCGCTGCGAGCGTGCCGATGCCCAGGTGCAGCAGCACGAGGCCGCAGACATAGGCGCCGACGCCGAAAAAAATTCCCTGCCCGAAGGAGAGCAGTCCCACCGAACCGAGCAGCAGCGTGCAGCCGAGCGTGGCGACGACGAAGATCAGCACTTCGGTGGCGAGTGCCACCGACGGCAGCACCAGCGGCAGCAGCACGGAGGCGGCGACGCAGGCGAGGAAGCCGGGATCGCGGAGCGCACGCGCCATGCGCTAGATCCGCCCCAGCAGCCCCCGCGGGCGCAGCAGGATCACCAGCGCCATCGCGACATAGATCATCAGGTCGGCGCCCTCGGACCAGAGACTGCTCATCACGCTCTGCACGATGCCGATCAGCAGGCCGCCCGCCAGCGCGCCGGAAAAACTGCCCATGCCGCCGATCACCACGACCACGAAGGCGATGGCGAGCGCCTCCGGCCCCATGAACGGCTCGGCGCCGCGGATCGGCGCGGCCAGCGCGCCGGCGAGGCCGGCGAGGAACGCGCCGAGCGCGAAGGTGAGCGAGAAGATGCGGAACACGTCGATGCCGAGCAGCGACACCATCTCGGTCGATTCCGTGCCGGCGCGCAGGACCGCGCCGTAGGTCGTGCGCTCCAGCAGCAGCCACAGCACCAATGCCAGGGCGGCGGCGAAGCCGATCACGAACAGGCGGTATTTCGGATAGGCGAAGCTGCCGACGATCAGCACGCCGCGCAGCAGGTCCGGTGCGGCGACATGCTCGCCGATCGGACCCCAGACGATGACGACGAGTTCCTGGATCACCAGTGCGAGGCCCAGCGTCACCAGGATCTGGAACATGTGCGGCGCGCGGTACAGCCGGTTGAGGAAATAGCGCTCGCCCAGCCACCCGGCGGCGCCGACCAGCAGCGGGCCGACGGCCAGCGCAAGCCAGAAGCTCCCGCTCGCCTCGGCGAGCGCGTAGCAGGCATAGGCGCCGAGCAGATAGAACGCCCCGTGCGCGAAGTTCACGAAGTTCATGATGCCGAAGATGATCGACAACCCGACGGCGATCAGGAAATAGATCATGCCGATGCCGACGCCGTTGCACACCTGCACGAGGTACAGGCTCATCCCGGCGTGCTCGCGGGCGCGGCGGCTCAGGCCATCTTGCAGCGCGACTGCGCCTGCGTGAGGAAGGATTTGCCGAAGCTCACGATATCGACGAAATCGTACTGCGACCGCATCCGCGCCTTGGCCTTGCCGAGAAGCAGATAATAGTTCTTCACCACCTGATGGTCGAACGCCTGCACGACTTCCTCGCCGGTCGGGCCCTCGTAGCGCATCCCCTCCAGCGCCTTGACGATGCCGGCCGGCTCCGCCGATCCCGCCTGCTTGATCCCGCGCATGATGAGGTCGGAGCAGATGTAGCCGCTGACCGCGGTGTAGCTCGGCGGCGTGCTCGTCACGCTGCGGAAGTCGGCGATGATCTTCTTGTTGCCGGGGCTGTCGATGGTCATGTCGTACTGGCAGCCGACATAGACGCCGTCGAGGATGTCGGCGCCGATCTCCTGGTACTGCTCCAGCCCGGCGGCCCACACCATCAGCATCTTCATCTTGTCCTTCAGCCCGAAATCCGCCGCCTGGCGCAAGGTGTTCGTGCTCTGCGAACCGAAATTCAGCAGCAGCAGCACGTCCGGCTTGGCCGCCAGCGCATTGGTCAGATAGCCGGAGAATTCTGTTTCACTCAGCGAGTGGTAGCTGTTGCCGACGTGCTCGATCCCCTTCTCCTGGAACAGCGCTTTGGCGTTCTGCAGCAGCGATTCGCCGAACACGTATTTCGGCGTGATGGTGTACCAGCGCTTGGCGTTGGGGAATTTCTCGATCAGCGGGCGCACCGTCTGCTGGATGGCGCCGTAGGTCGGCACCGACCAGCGGAACGTCGCCCGGTTGCAGTTGCTGCCGGTGACCTCGTCGGCGCCGACCGCGGTGATGAACACGCCGCCGGCCTTGTTGATCTCGGCCGACACGGCAAGCGCCACCGAGGACAGCACGGCGCCGAAGAACAGCAGGTGCCGGTTCTGCTGGATCTCCGCCAGTGCCTTGGCGACCGCGCGGCCCGGGTTGCCTTCGCTGTCCACCGAGACATAGTCGATGTCCAGGCCATAGTCCTTGGCGAGGATTTTGGTCGCGATCCGCGCGCCCATCACGCTCGGCTTGCCGGCGGCGGCGAAGGTGCCGGACAGCGCGTAGAGGCTGCACAGCGTCGCCCGCCCGGCGGCGGCGGCCGGCCGGAGGATCGCCGGTGCGGCGGCCAGCGCGGCCCCGCCGGCGACGGCTTTCACGACGCTGCGCCTGCCCAGGACGTGCATATCCGGCCTCCTCCACCAATCCGTGCCCACCGGCATTAAAGCCACGGGCGAGTCCGGTGTCGAGCCTGAACCTCCCGATTTGTGCCGGCGGCCAGCCGGGCCGGCCGCCGGCGGGGGCCGGCCGGGCAAGGACTGCTTTACGCCGTCCCGCGCTTCTGGAATCCTGCCGCGGTCCGGGAGCACGGACGGCCCGAGCGGGAGCAACAGCGATGGCACGGATGCGGGCGGCCGAGGCGGCGGTGCGCGTGCTGGAGCGCGAAGGCGTCAGCGTCGCCTTCGGCGTCCCCGGCGCGGCGATCAATCCGTTCTACGCGGCGCTGCGTGCGCGCGGCACCATCCGCCACATCCTGGCGCGCCATGTCGAGGGCGCCTCGCACATGGCGGACGGTTATACGCGCGCGCGGGCCGGCAATATCGGCGTCTGCATCGGCACCTCCGGTCCCGCCGGCACCGACATGATCACCGGCCTTTATACGGCGATGGCGGATTCGGTGCCGATCCTGTGCATCACCGGCCAGGCGCCGCGCGCCAAACTCTACAAGGAGGATTTCCAGGCGGTCGATATCGAGACCATCGCCAAGGGCGTGACCAAATGGTCGGTCACGGTGCGCGAGCCGGCGCTGGTGCCGATGACGTTCCAGCAGGCGTTCCACGTCATGCGCTCCGGCCGCCCCGGCCCGGTGCTGATCGACCTGCCGATCGACGTGCAGATGGCGGAGATCGAATTCGACGACAGCACCTATGCCAGCCTGCCGGTCTATAAGCCCGCCGCGACGCAGGCGCAGGCGGAGCGCGCGATCGCCATGCTGAACGCCGCCGAACGCCCGCTGATCGTTGCCGGCGGCGGCATCATCAACGCCGATGCCAGCGACCTGCTCGTGCAGTTCGCCGAACTGACCGGCGTGCCGGTGATCCCGACGCTGATGGGTTGGGGGACGATCCCCGACGACCATCCGCTGATGGCCGGCATGGTCGGGCTGCAGACCAGCCACCGCTACGGCAACGCGACGTTCCTCGACTCCGACTTCGTGCTCGGCATCGGCAACCGCTGGGCCAACCGCCACACCGGCTCGGTCGAAGTCTATACGCGCGGGCGCAAGTTCGTGCATGTCGATATCGAGCCGACGCAGATCGGCCGCGTGTTCGGCCCGGATTTCGGCATCGTCTCGGACGCGCGCGCGGCGCTGGAAAAATTCATCGACGCGGCGCGCGCGCTGCAGGCGGCGGGCACGCTGAAGGATCGCACCGCCTGGGCGGCGGAATGCCGGCACCGCAAGACCGTCATGCTGCGCCGCAGCCATTTCGACGACGTGCCGCTGAAGCCGCAGCGCGTCTATGAGGAGATGAACGAGGTGTTCGGGCGCGACACCTGCTACGTCACCACGATCGGCCTGTCGCAGATCGCGGGCGCGCAGTTTTTGCGCGTCTACCAGCCGCGCCACTGGATCAATTGCGGCCAGGCCGGCCCGCTCGGCTGGACGCTGCCGGCGGCGCTGGGCGTGCGCGCCGCCGATCCGCAGCGCCGGATCGTGGCGCTGTCGGGCGACTACGACTTCCAGTTCATGCTGGAGGAGCTGGCGGTCGGCGCGCAGCACAAGCTGCCGTATCTGCATGTCGTCGTGAACAACTCCTATCTTGGCCTGATCCGCCAGTCGCAGCGCGGCTTTCAGATGGATTTCGAGGTCAGCCTCGCCTTCGACAACATCAACACCGCGCCGGATGCCGACGCGGTGCGCGGCTACGGCGTCGATCACGTCGCGGTCGCCGAGGGTCTAGGCTGCAAGGCGGTGCGCGTGAAGAGTCCCGAACGAGTTCAAGGACGCCTTCGCGCGCGCCGAGGCGCTGATGGCGGAGCACCGGGTTCCGGTCGTGCTGGAGTTCATCGTCGAGCGTGTCACCAACATCGCGATGGGGACGGAGGTGGACAGCATCAGCGAATTCGAGGAAATTCTCTGCCTCGACCCGAACCTGTCGATCCGCACGCGAAGCCAGGACATGGGCCGCATCGAGCCGCCGGCAAAAACACCCGAGCCGGCGCACTGAAGCGCATTGGCCGCGCGCACGACAATGCGGAAAGCCTCCGCCGCTGCGGCGGCGCTCGCCATGCTGCTGCACGGTCATGCGCGCGCTGCCGACCTGGTGCCGGCCGGCGCGAACGGCACCGCCGGCGCCGGCATGTACCGCCCGGTCGAAGCCATGACGCCGCTCGCGCCGGCCCAGAAACTCGCGCTGCTGCGGCAACGGATAAAATACGTGTTCGTGCTGTTCCAGGAGAACCGTTCGTTCGACTTCTATTTCTCGACCTATCCCGGCGCCGTCGGCCTGTTCGCCGGCGGCCGCCTGATCGCCGGGCCGGGCACGTCGCAACTGATCCGCAACACCGACGGCAGTTTTGGCACCATCTCGCCGTTCCTGATCCCGCGCACGATCAGGGCCGCGAACGGCCGCGTCGTGCCGCTCTTTCCCGAGGACACCACCTCGGTCGATCACTCGCATCCCGGCATCGTGCGCGACTATCACGTCACGCGGGCGAGTCTGGCGACGCGGCAGGCCGACAAACTGGTGGTCCAGAACGACGGGTTTGCGCTCAACGAGGAGGGGCTGAGTTTTAGCGGCGATGCGTCCAGTCCGGCCGATGTGGTGTCGAACCGCACCGGCGCGCCGCCGACCGGGAACCCCACGCTGGCACAGAAGCAGATGGCCGAGTTGGTGATGGCGCATGTCGATTGCGACACCGTCCCGTTGCTCTGGCAATATGCCGACCGCTTCACGCTGTTCGACAATTTCCGCATGACGGCGGTGGCGCCCTCGGCGCCGAACGCGATCGCGATGATCGCGGGGCAGGTCGGCGACACCCAATGGGCGCTGCATCCGGACGAGGCCGATCCGCAGGGCCTGACGCTGCCGGTGCTGACCGACAGGGGGCCGCATGGCGGGTCGAACCTCGACACCACCCGATCCGGGCTGCCGTACGGCCCCGAGATAACCTGGGCGAAACCGCAGCAGAACCTGACGTTCGCAACGCTGCCGCTGTCGCTGGGCGGCCGGCGGATCGGCGAACTGACCGAAGCCGACCCGAACCCGGCCGCCGACCTGCGCGACGTGCAGCACGATATCCAGACCATCGCGACGCAGAACCCGTTCGTGAACTGGGGCTGGTATCAGCAGGGTTTCGACACGGAACCGTTCGACGGCACCGCGACGCCAGACGGCGTCACGCATGCGCCGCACGGCTCCTACGTCGTGCATCACAACGCGCCGCAGTTCTTCGGCTATCTCGCCGACAACCCGCGCATGAGGGCGATGATCCACGGATTGCAGGATTTCTACGGCGACGTCGCCAATCGGGCGCTGCCGGCGCGGGGCGGCGTGTTCTACGTCCGCGGCGGCTTCTACAACAACGACGGCCTGATCACCGCCGACCCGAACCCGGCGGTGCGCGCGCACTTCGCCGGCAACGACGACCACCCGTCCTATTCCGACGCGCAGATTTCCGAGGCCAGCATTGCCAATTCGGTGAACGCGATCGCCGCCAGCCCGTACTGGAGCGAGAGCGCCATCATCATCGCCTATGACGAGACGGACGGCCTCTACGATCACGTGCGGCCGACGCCGCGCAGCATCGGTCCCGACGGGCTGCCGGAGACCGGCGGTTCGCGCATCCCGGCGATCGTGATCTCGCCCTACGCCGCGGCGCACACCATTTCCCGCGCCTACAGCGAGCACAGCTCGGTGATAAAATTCATCGACGCGCTGTTCGGCCTGGTGCCGCTGGCGGACCTGCCGGACGAGACGCGCGGGCGCCGGCTCGGCGCGGCGCAGGCGGCGACGTTCCACCAGACGCAGCTCGGCCCGGCCGACGCGCGGGTCGCGCCGATGGGCGACCTGACCGAGGCATTCGACAACGACCGGCTGCTGGGCAAGGCGCCGCCGCTGCCGGCGCGCTACGCGACGATCGCGCCGGCGCGCGTGCATTCGCTGCCGCATGACGGTGGCGCCGGCTGCCATGCGCTCAACATCACGCCGACCGACTACGTCGATGGCGCGCCGGTCGATCCGCCGCCGGCCGACTTCAACCCGCGGCCGGCCACCACCCCCGGCATCCCCTCGTCCGGCGCCTGGACGCCGTGACGGGCGCGACCGGCGCACCCGTCCGCTGCCGCGGCAAACCGGCCTGGTGGCGCTGATGTAAGGCTTCCGCCACTCGCGCTTTTTGCCACAAACGGCTATTCGGCCATCTTCGCCGCAGGCCGAGTGACCGGCACGGCAGATCGAGGTGGTTGGAATGAAGTTCACGCGAACGGGTGTGGCCGTGCTGGTCGGCACGGGTTTCCTGGCGGGGATCGCCGCCGGGCCGGGCGGGCGGACGCTCGCGGGCGCCGTCCGCATCCCGCAGGCGGCGGCCCAGGGCACGGACACGAGCGATCGGCTGATGTCGCTGTTCGGCGACGTGATGGGCCTGGTCCGCGCCGACTATGTCGAGCCGGTGCAGCCGCAAACGCTGATCGACAACGCGCTCAACGGCATGCTGACCGGGCTGGACCCGCACAGCGCCTACATGACCGAGCAGCAATGGCGCGACATGCAGGCCGAGACCGCCGGCCAGTTCGGCGGCGTCGGGCTGGAGGTGACCGACAATGACGGGCTGCTGCAGGTGGTCAGCCCGATCGACGACACCCCCGCCGCCCGCGCCGGCCTGCAGGCGGGCGACCTGATCGTGGCGGTGAACGGCAAATCCGTCGAGGGCCTCAGCCTGCACGACGCGGTCGCCGAGATGCGCGGGCCGCCCGCCACCACGCTCAGCCTGACGGTCAAGCGGCAGGGCCAGACCGCGCCGCTGACGTTCACGCTGACCCGCCAGATCATCCACGTGCAGACGGTGAAGAGCCGGCTGCTCGGCGATGTCGGCGTGATCCGCATCACCGAGTTCACCGAGCAGGCCAACCCCGGCCTGCGCGCCGCGCTGCGCAAGCTGCGCGCCCAGGCGAACGGCGGGCTGCGCGGCATCGTGCTGGATTTGCGCAACGATCCCGGCGGGCTGCTGGATCAGGCCATCGCGGTCGCCAACGACTTCCTCGACCACGGCGACATCGTCTCGACGCGCGGCCGGCGCGCACGCGACGATCAGAACTGGTCGGCGGAGGCGGACCAGGACGTCTCCCGCCGCCTGCCGGTGGTGGTGCTGATCAACAACGGCACCGCCTCGGCCTCCGAGATCGTCGCCGGCGCGCTGCAGGACAACCGGCGCGCGCTGGTGCTGGGCACGCAGTCGTTCGGCAAAGGCTCGGTGCAGACGCTGATCCCGCTCGACGGCAACGGCGCGGTCCGGCTGACCACGGCGCGCTACTACACGCCGTCGGGCCGCTCGATCCAGGGGCTGGGCATCACGCCGAACGTCGAGGTTCACGCAACCCGCAAACCGGAGCCGCATTTCGGCCCGGAGCACGAGGCCGACCTGCTGCACGTGCTGGCCAACCAGGGCGGCGACAAGCCGGCGGTGCCGCCGCTGCCGGTGGCAATGCCGGTGGCGGCGCAGCAAATCCCGCACCTGCCGCCGGCGGACTGGCCGGCGTTCAACGTCGACAAGCCGGCGACCGATTTCCAGTTGCAGCAGGCGCTGCTGCTGGTGCGCGCGATGGCGACCGGGCCGCAGGCGGCGTCGCGCTGAGCGGCAAGCCGCCGCGCCCGGCGGGCGGCGATGCGCGGGTCGCATAGCTAGGCCGCAACGCTGCCATCAACTTGCGGGGTGCCCGCCGCCGGCCGGGGTTGACGCACGCCCGGTCCGGCTCAAAGCTGCCGCCTATCTTTCATGCCGCAACGATCGGCGTTTTGGGGACGGGAGGAAGCGATGGCCAATGGGTTCGGACGGCGCAGGCTGCTGCGCGGGGGCGGGGCAGGGCTGATCGGCGCCGGACTGGCCGCCGGCGGGCTGGCCGGCCTCGCCGCGCCGGCGATCGCGCAGCACAAAAAGCTCCGCATCGCGCTCTCCAATTCCTATATCGGCAACAAGTGGCGCATCGAGATGGAGAACGTGTTCAAGGCGGCGCTGCAGATGGAGCCGTACAAGAGCGAGGTGGAAGGCACCTGGTTCAACTCCGGCAACGATGTCAGCAAGCAGTCGCAGCAGATTTCCAACCTGATCGCCGAGCGTGTCGATGCGATCCTGGTCGATGCCGCCTCGCCGACCGGGCTGAACGGCCTGCTCGGCCAGGCCGCCGGGCGGAAAATCCTGGTGGTGTCGTTCGACAACGTCGTCACCTCGCCGCAAGCGCTCAAGGTGAACTGCGACCAGTACCAGTACGGCGTGATGAACGCGGAATTCGTCGCCAAGCAGATCGGCGGCAAGGGCAACGTCATCATGGTGACCGGCGTTGCCGGCACGCAGGCCGACACCGACCGCAACAACGGCGCCAACTCGGTGTGGAAGAAATACCCGGACATCAAGGTCGTGAACCGCTACACCGGCATGTGGGATTCCTCGGCGGCGGAGCGCAACACCTCGTCGGTGCTGCCGTCGCTGCCGAAGATCGACGGCATCTGGTGCCAGGGCGGCACCGACGGCGTGCTGAAGGCGTTCATCGCCGCCAACCGTCCGCTGCCGGTGACGGCCGGCGAGGCGGAGAACGGGTTCCGCAAGTTCATGGTCGGCTACATGGGGCACAAGGTGGTCGGCCAGTCGGTCGGCCAGCCGCCGTTCCTGTCGATCGTCGCGCTGGAACTGGCGCGCAGCGTGCTGCAGGGCGCGCCGCGCCGCGACATCGGCCTGCCCTTCCCCTTCGTCACCAACGAGACCGTCAAGGTCGGCGAGACCGTCTTCCCCGATCTGCCCGACAGCTTCTTCGACGACTTTACCGACAGCGGCCCGAACGCCACGGTGAAGCTGTGCGTCGAGGCGGCCTTGAACGGCACGCCCTGCCAGGGGCGGCTGGACGTGAAACTGCCGGCCGCCTGACCGGAGCCACGCCGCGCTGCCGCGGCAATCCCGTTCAGCTTGAGGGAGGAAACCATGATCGCGCCGATGACGCGCCGCACGATGCTCGGCACCGGAGCCGCAGTGCTCGCCGGGGCCGCGGTGAATGTTCGCCCCGCGTGGGCGCAGGGCAAGAAGTTCAAGATTGCGCTCTCCAACTCGTATATCGGCAACAAGTGGCGCATCGAGATGGAGAACGTGTTCAAGGCGGCGCTGCAGATGGAGCCGTACAAGAGCGAGGTGGAGGGCACCTGGTTCAATTCCGGCAACGACGTGAGCAAGCAGTCGCAGCAGCTTTCCAACCTGATCGCCGAGCGCGTCGATGCGATCCTGATCGACGCCGCCTCGCCGACCGGGCTCAACGGCATCATCGGCCAGGCGGCCGCGCGCGGCATCCTGGTGGTGTCGTTCGACAACGTCGTCACCGCGCCGGCGGCGCTGAAGGTGCAGACCAGCGAAACCGATTTCGGCCGCGACGGTGCGGAATGGCTGGTCAAGAAGCTCGACGGAAAGGGCAACGTCATCATGGTCACCGGCGTTGCCGGCACCTATGACGACACCGGGCGCAACGAGGCCGCCGAAGCGGTGTGGAAGAAGAACCCGGACATCAAAGTCGTCGCACGCTACACCGGCATGTGGGATTCTTCGGCGGCCGAGCGCAACACGTCGGCGGTGCTGCCGTCGCTGCCGAAGATCGACGGCATCTGGTGCCAGGGCGGCACCGACGGCGTGCTGAAGGCGTTCATCTCGGCCGGCCGCACGCCGCTGCCGGTGACCTTCGGCGAGGCGGAAAACGGGTTCCGCAAGTTCATGATCGGCTACATGAACCAGAAGGTCGATGGCCTGTCGATCGGCGAGCCGCCGTACCAGTCGGTGATCGCGCTGGAACTCGCGCGGCGCGTGCTGAACAAGTCGTATCCGCGCCGGGACATCACCATCCCCGACCCGCGGGTGGACAACAGCACGGTCAAGGTCGGCGAGACGGTGTTCCCGGACCTGCCGGACAGTTTCTTCGCCGACTTCACCGACAGCGGGCCGAACGCCGCGGTGAAGCTGTGCGTCGGCGGGCGCTGGACGGCAAGGCGTGCCAGGGCAAGCTCGTCGTCAACCTGCCGCCGGCATGACGGCACCACGCGAACCCGAAGCCGCGCCGGCGGTCGAGGGCATAAAACTGTCGAAGGCCTTCGGCGGCGTGCAGGCGCTGCACGACGCCTCGCTCGCCGCGGTGTCGGGCGAGGTGCATGCGCTGGTCGGCGAGAACGGCGCCGGCAAGAGCACGCTGATAAAGGTGCTCGGCGGACGCATCGCCCCCGATTCCGGCGAGATCCGCATCAAGGGACATGCGGTGCGGCTCGACGGGCCGGAGGCCGGGCACCGTCTCGGTGCCTGGACGGTGTTCCAGGAACTGACGCTGCTGCCGTGGATGACGGTGGCCGAGAACCTGCTGATCGGGCGCGCGCCGCGCGGCGCCCTCGGCCTGATCGGCCGCCGCGCCATGACCAGCCGCGCCGAGGCGCTGCTCGCCGAGCTCGGCATCAGCCATATCGACCCGCTGGCGCTGATCGAGGACATCTCGCTCGCCGAGCGGCAGATCGTGGAGATCGTGCGCGCCATCAGCCACGATCCCGACATCCTGTTCCTCGACGAGCCGACCTCCTCGCTGGTCGAGCGCGAAGTGGCGTGGCTGTTCGGCCAGATCCGCCGGCTGCGCGAACGCGGCGCGGCGATCGTGTTCACCTCGCACCGCTGGAACGAGATCAGCAACATCGCCGACCGCATCACCGTGTTCCGCAACGGCGAGCATGTCGGCACGTTCACCGAGATCGACGAGGGCGAGGCGGTGACGCTGATGACCGGGCGGCGCGTCGAGACGCTGTATCCGCCGGTGCCGCCGCTGCAAACCGACGAGGTGACGCTGCTTGTCGAGGCGCTGTCCGGCCCGCGCGTGCAGGGCGCCAGCTTCGCGCTGCACCAGGGCGAGGTGCTGGGCGTCGGCGGCCTCGCCGGGCACGGCCATCGCGAGCTGTTCTTCATGCTGTTCGGCGCCGAGCGCGCGAGCGGCGGGCGCATCGCGGTCGGCGGGCGGACGGTGCATATCCGCCGCCCGCGCGACGCGATCCGCCGCGGCGTCGGCCTTGCCCTGGTGCCCGAGGACCGCAAGACCGAGGGCCTGCTGCTGGCGATGACGGTGCGCGACAACCTGACGCTGGCCATCCTGCCGCGCATCGCGCCGGCCGGCGTGCTGCGCCTCGGGCGGGAGCGGCGGATCGCCGAGGACATGGCCGCGCAGCTCAAGGTGCGCGCGGCAGGCATCGCCTCGCCGGTGTGGGCGCTGAGCGGCGGCAACCAGCAGAAGGTGCTGGTCGGCCGCTGGCTGCTGGCCGAGCCGCGCATCCTGCTGTTCTACGACGTGACGCGCGGCGTCGATGTCGCCACCAAGCACGAAATCTACGAACTGATGCTGCGGCTCGCCGCGGAGGGAAGATCGATCCTGTTCTATTCGAGCGATGCCGAGGAGCTCGCGCATCTCTGCCACCGCGTGCTGGTGATGCGCGAGGGGCGCATCGCGGCCGAACTGCATTCGCCCGGCATCACCGCCGAGCACATCGTCTCCGCCGCGGTGCGGGACAGCCTTGCCGCCTGACGCCGCCGCCCTGAGCCGGCGCCGCCCGGCCTGGACGCATGCGCTCGCGCAGAATGCCGGGCTCGTGCTGGCGATCGTCATGCTGACCGCCGCGCTCGTCATCTACTGCGTGACCTACTACGTCTCGCAGCAGCGCCTGCCGGGCGGGTTCGAGGTGACCTCGACCGTCAACAACACGCTGCCGCTGGTGCTGGCGGGGGTGGCGCAGACGCTGGTGGTGCTGACGCGCGGCATCGACCTGTCGGTCGGCGGGGTGATCGACCTGACCAATTCCGTCGGCGCGCTGACGCTGACCGGCTCGCCCGCGCACATGGTGCTGTGGTCGCTCATCATCCTGCTGATCGGCGCCGCCTGCGGGCTGCTCAACGGGCTGCTGGTCGCGGTCGGGCGGCTGCAGCCGATCCTGGTGACGCTGGCGACGCTGTCGATCTTCCAGGGCATCGCGATCCGCGTGCTGCCGCAGCCGGGCGGGCAGGTCGATCCGGGCTTCACCAGCCTGCTGGCCAACCCGAACTGGCCGACCTCGCTGCTCTATGTCGTGGCGATCGCGCTGTTCTGGGCGGCGTTCCGCCGCACCGGCCTCGGCACCGGCATCTACGCCGTCGGCAACGACGAGGCGGCGGCGCAGGCGAACGGGGTGCCGACGCGGCGGACGAAAATCCTCGCCTATGTGCTGGGCGGCATGTTCTCCGCCGCCGCCGGCCTGTTTCTCGACGCCTCCGCGACCGCGGGCGACGCGACCACGGGCAACGGCTACACGCTGACCTCGATCGTCGCCGTGGTGCTGGGCGGCGTCAGCCTGTTCGGCGGGCGCGGCAGCGCCACCGGGGCCGCGCTCGGCGCCTTCATCATCAACATGATCGTCAACATTCTGTTCTTCGCCCATATCAACCCGCTGTACCAGGAATTCTACGAGGGGCTGTTCCTGATCATCGCGGTGCTGCTCGCGGGCGGGATCGGGCGGCTCGTGCGCCGGAGGGCGTGATGTCGGACCTGGCCGAGGCAAGCGCGCGGGCACGCATCCCGGGGTTTTTCACCCGCGAGCGGCGGCGCATCCTCTATGCCTATTGTGCCGCGGTGCTGCTGTTCGCGGTGGGGGAAGTGGTGCGGCCGGGCTTCGCCAGCGCCGGCGGCATCGAGGCGATCCTGGTGGTGGCCTCCTTCGTCGGCATGGTCGCGGCCGGGCAGACCTTCGTCATCCTGATCGGCGGCATCGACCTGTCGGTGCCCTGGGTGCTGAACGGGGCGGCGATCCTGATGGTGACCAGTTCGCTCGGCCAGAACGGGCGGGCGGTGTTCGGGCTGGTGCTGACGCTCGGCATGGGGGCGCTGGCCGGGCTGGTGAACGGCGTCGGCGTCGCCGTGTTCGGCATCCCCGCCGTGGTGATGACGCTGGCGATGAACGGCATCATGGAAGGGCTGACGCTCGGCCTCAGCGGCGGCCTGACCTGCGCCTCCTGCGCCTCCTATGCGCCGCCGGTCGTGCAGGCGGCGATCCACGGGCATTTCCTCGGCGTGCCGATCGTCCTCTATCTGTGGCTGTTCGTCACCCTGGTCGTCTCCTTCGTGCTGAGCCTGACCAGTTTCGGCCGCAGCACCTACGCGATCGGCAACAACGCGCGGGCGAGTTTCCTGGCCGGCGTGCGGGTGACGGCGGGGACGGTGGCGCTCTACGCGCTCAGCGGGTTTTTTTCGGCGCTGGCCGGGATCATGCTGGTGGGGTTCGGCGGGCAGGCCTCGCTCGGCATGGGCGACCCCTATCTGTTCCAGTCGATCGCCGCGGTGGTGATCGGCGGCGTGTTCATCCTGGGCGGCCGCGGCCACTATGTCGGCAGCGTCGCCGGCGCGATCAGCCTGGTCACGCTGATCTCGGTGCTGATGGCGATGAACATGCCGGAATACGGCCGCAGCATCATCTACGGCGTCGTCATCCTGGTGCTGCTGCTGCTCTACGGGCGCGAGAGCGAACAATAATTAAAGAAAGATGCTTTAATCCGCGGGTCAGGCCGCCGCCGCCGACACGCGCACGCCCGTGATCAGCCCGACCACCTCGCTGACATGCGCTTCGGCGGTCACCAGCGTGCCGGCCTCGCGGCCGTGGCGCAGCACGAACACGCGGTCGGTCACCTCGAACACGTGCGGGATGTTGTGGCTGACCAGCACCACCGACAGGCCGCGCTCCTTCACCCGCTTGATGAGGTCCAGCACGCCGCGCAATTCGCGCACGCCGAGCGCCGCGGTCGGCTCGTCCATGATGATGACCTTCCGCCCCCAGGAGATCGCGCGCGCCACCGCCACACTCTGCCGCTGCCCGCCGGAGAGCAGCCCGACCGGCTGGCGCACCGATTTCAGCCCGACCTGCAGCGAGGCGATGTGCCTGGCCGCTTCCTGGCGCATCGCGCGCTTGTCGAGCAGCCAGCAGTTCCACCATTTCTGCCCGGTCTTCTCGCGGCCGAGGAACAGATTGGCCTCGACATCGAGCCACGGCACCACGGCGAGTTCCTGATAGACAGTCTCGATGCCCGCCGCGCGCGCCTCCTGCGGCGAGCGGATGACGACCTGCTTGCCATCGACCGCGATCGTGCCGGCATCCGGCTGTACCGCGCCCGACATGACTTTCACCAGCGTCGATTTGCCGGCACCGTTATCGCCGACGAGGCCGACGGCCTCGCCGGCGTGCAGGTCGAAGTCCACGCCGTCGAGCGCATGCACCGGCCCGTACTGCTTGCGGATGCCGCGCAACGACAGCACCGGCGGCGTGGACGTCATCGTGGTCAGCTCATGCAGCCGATCGGCGCCTCCTTGAACGCCTCGGCGGCGCCCTCCGGCGTCTTCGCGTTGTTCCACTTGGCGATCCACTCCTTGACGTTATCCCCGGTCACCACCGGCATCGCCTGCGGCACCAGTTCGGGGAAGGAGCATTTCGCGTCGGCGAGCAGGTCGTGGATGATGCTGACCGACTGGTAGCCCCAGCCCCAGTAGTCCTGCCCGACCAGCGCCTGCACCATAGCCGTCGGCGACGAACGGCAGCTCGGGCGCCAGCACGTCGGTGGAGATGATCTTCACCTTGCCCTTGTTCTTGATCACCTGCGGCAGCGCGCTCATTTTTCCGAAGAACGGCACGCCGGCGACGATCAGCAGCGCGCCGGCATCGGGATGCGAGACCAGCAGGTTGTTGGTCAGCTCCTGCGCCTTCACCAGATCGTCGTTGTGGAAGAACGGGCCCAGCGTCTTGATGCCCGGATATTTCTTCAGGTAGTCGGTGGCGCCCTTGAGCCGCGCGTTCAGGTTGGTGGCACCCGGCCCGCCGCTGACCAGGATGACGGTGCCCTGCTCGCCCATGAATTTTACCGTCTGCTCGCCGAGCGCCTGGCCCATCTTGTAGCTGTCCACGCCGTAGAACAGCCGGCGCTTGGAGTTGGGCACGTCGGAATCCCAGGTGATCACGGTGACCTTGCCGGCGACCGCGTTGGCGATCGGGCCGACCAGCGGCTCCGCCGCATTCGCATCCACCGCCATCGCACTGACGTGCCGCGACACCAGCCCGGCCAGCACCTGCGCCTCGACATTCGCATCCGACGTGGTGGAGGCGGTCCAGATCACCTCGGTGTCGCCGAGCTCGGCCGCGCGCTTGTCGGCGCCGTAATGTGCGTAGTAGAAAACCGGATTGTCGAGCGCTTTCGGGATCACCGCGACGGTGTATTTCTTCGCCGCACGCGCCACGTAGGGCCGCGCCAGCGCGCCGGCGCCGGCGACCAGTCCGGCGCCGGCCTGCAGCAGCCTCCGCCGGGCTATCGTGATCTCGCTCATGTCGGTGTCTCCTCCTTGCGGGTTGTCGTTTGCGTCCGCAGTCAGGCAGCGCGAAGATAGCTCAGCCGCTGGCGCAGCACGTCCAGCGCCGCCGCCGCTGCGATCACCAGGCCGGTGATGAGTTGCTGCCAGTAGCCGGCCAGGCCGGCAAGCACGATGCCGTTGTTGATGACGCCGAGCAGCGCCGCGCCGATCAGCACGCCGGGAATGGTGCCGCGCCCGCCGGCCAGGCTGACGCCGCCGATGATGACGCCGGCGATCACCTGCAGCTCGTAGCCCTCCGCCGCGTCCGGCAGCGCGGTGCCGGCGCGCGCGGTCAGCAGCACGCCGCCGATCGCCGCCGTGACGCCGGACAGCGTGTAGAGCAGCATCTGCAGCCGCTTGACGTTCAGTCCGAGCAGCCGCGTCGCCAACTCGTTGCCGCCGAGGGCATAGATGTGCCGCCCCAGCGGCGTGTTGTTGAGCAGCACCAGCGTGATGATCGCGAGCACGATCATCACCGCCACGGGGATCGGCACGCTCGCGATCGTGGCACTGCCGAGCACCGAGAACGCGGTGCCGGCCGGATTGTCCGGCGGCGTGACCGCAAGCCCCTGCACGGCGCCATAGGCGATGCCACGGAACACGCCGAGCGTCGCCAGCGTGGCGATGAACGCATTGAGGCCGAGCCGGGTCACCGCGAGGCCGTTGATCGCGCCGGCGACCGCGCCGGTGAGCAGGCCGGCGAGCAGCGACAGCCACAGCGGCGCACCGGCCGACAACACGAGGGCAACCGCCATGCCGCTCAGCCCCATCACCGAGCCGACCGACAGGTCGAGGCCGCCACCGATCATCACCAGCGCCTCGCCGAAGCCGGCGATGGCGAACCACGAGAAATACAGGGCGACATTGCCGAGGATGTTGCTGACGGTGAGGAAATACGGCGATATCAGCGCGACGATCGCCGCCACCACCACCAGCCCGACCAGCACGCCGGCCCACGGCACCAGCACGAGTTCCGAGAGGACGCGCAGCACCACAGGCGCGACCGGCGCCGACGCCGTCGCGGGCTGCGCCGAGACCTGGCTCGCGGTTTCGACGGGCTGTTGCTCGGCCACCAATCCGTCCCGCGTTGCTGCTGTCCGTGTCTTCCCTTGGCGCAATTGCATACGCCTCGACGCCGGCGTCCGCAACGCGCCGCCGTCGGACAGGCTCCTCACCAGACCGTGTTCCGAGTCGGGCCGCTCACGAATGACCGAAATTTAGCGTCCCGGTTGGCTCAACGTAATGTCTTCCCCCGCGCCCGCCGCATGCCGGTTCATCTCCGCGCCGTTTTGCGTAATGTGGGTTGAACCCGCGGCGGGGTACTATGAATCACCGCGTCAGGCGGTATGCTGCCCGCCAATCAATCTAGAAACTTGCCACCAAGGAGGAAACGTCGATGAGCAGAAGCACCGATGACACGGCCGCCGATCCGCATGCCAACCGCCTGAAGCGGCGCGCAATCCTGCATGGTGCGACCGCCGCCTCGGCGGCGGCACTGCTCGCCGCCGCCACGCAGGTCGCGAAGGCCGCCGACACTGGGCCGTATCCCGCGCACCCGCGCTGGAAGTTCGTGTTTGTCAACCATGTCACCACCAATCCGTTCTTCGTGCCCACGCAGTACGGCATCGCCGATGCGTGCGCGTTCCTCGGCTGCACCTACCAGTGGACCGGATCGGAGGTCTCCAACGCCGCCGAGATGGTGAACGCGATGAATATCGCGATCTCCGGCAAGGCCGACGGCATCGCGACCTGCCTGGTCGATCCGAAAGCGTTCAACGCGCCGACCGAGCGGGCGCTCGCGGCCGGCATTCCGGTGTTCGCCTACAACGCCGACGCGCCGCTCGATTCCGGCAACAAGCGGCTCGCCTATATCGGGCAGGATCTCTACCAGGCGGGCTATCTGGAGGGGCAGCGCATTTCGCACCTCGTCGAGTCCGGCCCGGTCGCCATGTTCATCGCCACGCCGGGTCAGCTCAACATCCAGCCGCGGCTCGACGGCGCGCTGGCCGCGATCAAGAAATTCAATCCCAAGATCGAGGCGTCGGAGGTCGCGACGGGGGCGACCACCAACGAGGAACTGGCGTCCATGCGCGCCTATTATCTCGGCCACAAGGACGTCAAGGGCATGTTCACCGTCGATGGCAGCAACTGGGTGCTCGGCGAGGTGATGCAGCAGTTCGGCCTGCGCAAGAAGGGCATCGTCGCCGGCGGCTTCGACCTGATCCCGAAGACGCTCACCGCCATCGACAGCGGCGACCTGGAATTCACCATCGACCAGCAGCCCTATCTGCAAGGCTTCTACACGGTGATGGAGATGTTCATGTGGAAGGCGTCGGGCGGGCTGGTCGGCGCCGCCGACATCGACACCGGCCTCAGCTTCATCACCAAGGGCAACGTGAAACCGTTCCTGACGACCGAGACGCGCTACGAGGGCGGGTCCGACCAGCAGAAGATCGTGCCGCACACCGGCCCGATCGGCTAGCACCGGCGCACCGTGGCCGACGACACAGCGCCGCGCGCGGCCACCGCCCCCTCCGGCGCGCCCGACGCGGCGCGGCGGAGGGGGGCGCTGCGCACCTTCCTGCGCTGGCGCGAGGCGAGCATCATCGTGGTGGCGGTGCTGCTCGTCGTCTACTTCGAGGTCAGCAACGACAATTTCCTCAGCAACGACAATTTGCAGACGCTGTCGCAGTTCGTGGCGCCGTGGGTGATCATCGCCTGCGGCGAGATCATGCTGCTGATCTGCGGCGAGATCGACCTGTCGGTGGGGCAGGTGTTCGCGCTGGCGCCGTTCATCATGTATTTCGCCAACCATGCCGGCGTGCCGCTGGGTCTGGCGATCGTGGCGGCGCTGATCGTCTCGGCGCTGGTGGGGCTGTTCAACGGCTGCATCACCGTGCTGCTGAACGTGCCGTCCTTCGTCACCACGCTCGGGTCGCTGTTCATTTTGAACGGGCTGACGCTGACCATCTCGCGCGGCTTTCCGGTCAACACGCCGGGCGGGCCGGTGGTGACGGCGATCATGGGGGGCGTCGGCTATGCCGAGATCATCTGGGCGCTCGCCATCGTCGCGCTGATGCACGTCGTGCTGCGCAACACCCGCTGGGGCCTGCACACGATCGCGGTCGGCGGCAACGCCATCGGCGCCAGCGAGGCCGGAATCAATGTCGGCCGCATCCGCATCGGCAATTTCGTCCTTACCAGCGTGTTCGGCGGCCTGACCGGCATCCTCGAAGCGTTCCGCATCGCCTCCACCGATCCGCTGGCGGGCGGCACGGAATACATGTTCCTCGCCGTCGCCGCGGGCGTGATCGGCGGCACCTCGCTCGCCGGCGGCTCGGGCACGATCCTGGGCGGCCTCGTCGGCGCGATCGTGCTGGCGGTGCTGCGCGACGGCTTTACGCTCCAGGGCATCAACGCCTTCACCTTCGACCTCATCATCGGCGCGGCGATCCTGATCGCGATGGTCGCCAATGTGCGGCTCGCGCGCCTGCGCCTGATCGGCGGGCGCGCATGAGCGAGCAGACAAAAACCGTCCTGCAGGCCGAGAACATCGTCAAGCGGTTCGGCACCATCATCGCGCTGAACGGCGTGTCGCTGCATCTGGAGGCAGGCGAACGGCTGGGCATCCTCGGCGACAACGGTGCCGGCAAATCGACGCTGATCAAAATCCTCACCGGCTACCACGAACAGTCCTCCGGGCGGCTGCTGCTGGACGGCAAGGAGGTGGCGCTGCGCTCGGTCGATCATGCGCGCTCGCTCGGCATCGAGTGCGTCTATCAGGATCTGGCACTCATCAACACGCTGAGCGTGTATCACAACATGTTCCTCAACCGCGAGCCGCGGCATCGGTTCCTGCCGCTGGTCGATCATCGCGAGATGCGCCGCCGCGCCGCCGAGGCGCTGGCCGATATCGGCGTCAACGTCCCCTCGGTGGACGAAGAGGTGGCGATGCTGTCCGGCGGACAGCGGCAGGCGGTGGCAGTGGCGCGCGCGGTCTATTCCAATGCAAAGATCCTGCTGCTGGACGAGCCGCTGGCGGCGATGGGCGCGCGCGAATCCGGGCTCATCATCGACCTGCTCGACCGGCTGAAGCGGCGCGGCGGCATCTCGATGATCATCATCGCGCACAACTACGCGCAGGTGCTGGAAATCTGCGACCGCGTGATCCTGCTGCAGCACGGCGAGGTCACGTTCGCCAGCCGCGCGAAGGAGACCTCGACCGAGGAACTGCTGGAGATCGTGCGGCGCGAATACCGCGCGCACCAGCGAAGCTGACGCGACGCCGTCAGTCGAACGCGAGCGAGATCGTCTCCGCCACCAGCGCCGGCCGCGCCTCGCCTTCGATCTCCACCGTGTTCTCGGTGATCAGCCGCCGCCCGCCCTCGATCTTCTCCGTCGCCTTCAGCGTCAGATGCAGCCGGATGCGCGACCCCGCGGCGACCGGATGCGTGAAGCGCACCCGGTTGGAGCCGTAGTTGATGGCGCGCGAGCGGTTGCGGATGCGGTAGATGCCCTGCGACAGCCGCGGCAGCAGCGACAGCGTCAGGAACCCGTGCGCGATCGTCTTTCCGCCCGGCATCTCGCGCGCCGCCCGCGCGCGATCGACGTGAATCCATTGATGGTCGCCGGTCGCATCGGCGAACAGGTCGATCATCTCCTGCGTGACGGCGAGCCAGTCGCTCACGCCGAGTGTGTTTCCGACCAGCGCGTCCATGTCGGCGGGCGTTTCGACTTCGGTCATGCGGTTGCCTCCTCCACCTCGATGACGGCATCGGCGCACCACGCGCCTTGCCCTTCCGGCAGCGCCAGCACCGGGTTCAGATCGACCGCGCGCAGCAGCGGCCCCGCCTGCACGGCGAACACCGAGAGCCGTGCGAGCATCTTGGCCAGTGCCGCGACATCGGCCGGGCGCCGCCCGCGCGCGCCGAACAGCAACGGCGCGCCGCGAATGGCGCGGATCATGCGCGCCGCCTCGTCCTCGCCGAACGGGCAGCGGCGCAGCACCACGTCGCGCAGCACTTCCACGAACACGCCGCCGAGGCCGAACAGCGCCACCGGTCCGAACACCGGATCGCGCTTGACGCCGAGGATGCACTCCACCCCGCCCTTGAGCTGTCGTGCCACCAGCACGCCGGCGATCCGCGCTGCCGGTGCCTGCGCGCGGGCACGCGCGAGCAGCGTCGCGAAGCCGTCACGCACCGCCGTCGCGTCGCCGATGTCCAGCAGCACGCCGCCGATGTCCGATTTGTGCAGGATGTCGGGCGATGCGATTTTCAGCACCACGGGCCAGCCCAGTTCCGCCGCCGCGGCCACGGCCTCGTCCGCGGTCGTGCAGACGCGCTCCGGCACCGCGGCGATTCCCGCAGTCGCCAGCAGGCGCTTTGCCGCGGCTTCGTCGGGCGATGCGGCGGGCAGCGCGACGTGCGGCACTACCGGCGGCGCGGCGAAGGGCGGGCGCGCGAACGCTGCGCCGAAAAGTCCCATCGCATGCAGCGCAACGACGGCGCGTGTCGGGTCCTCGAACACCACGCAGCCATCGGCCTCGTAGTCCCGCACGCGCTCGGGCGATGCGAGCACGGAGAGCGCGTACAGCCGGTCGGGATGCCGCGCCATCGTCGCGCCAAGCTGCGCGCGCAATCCCGGTGCGATCGAGGCGGCGCCGCCGGTCTGGCTGAAAAACGCCAGCACCGACGTGTAGCCGCCCTCCGCCACCATCGCGTCGGTAAAAATGCCGATCAGCGACATGTCGTTGAACGCCTGCGCGGTGCAGTCCACCGGGTTGCGCGGCGCGCAGAACGGCAGCCGCTCGCGCAGCCGCGCCTGCGTCGCCTCCGGCATCGGCGGCATCGCCAGCCCGGCCTCGGCGGCGGCGTCGGCGATCAGCACGCCGCCGCCGCCGGAGATGGTGATGACGCCGAGCGTGTTGCGCGCAGGATAGATGCGCCGCGTCGCGGTCTGCACGATGTCGAGCAGTTCGTCGGTCGTGCGCGCGCGCACCACGCCGAACTCGGCCAGCACCGCGTCGGTCACCGCATCGTCGCCGGCGATCGCGGCGGTGTGGCTGCGCGCCGCGGCGGCACCCGTGGCACTGCGCCCCACCTTCATCAGCACGATCGGCTTCTTCGCCAGCCGTGCGGTTTCCAGCGCGCGCAAGAAACTGTCCGCGCCGCGGATGCCCTCGGCATAGGCGGCGATCACGTCGGTGTCTGCGTCCTCGGCGAGCCAGCCGATCACGTCGGCCAGCGCGACATCGGCTTCGTTGCCGGTGGTGACGCAGATCGGCGTGCCCAGTCGCCGGTCGCGCGCCGCGGCGAACAGATGCGTGCCGTAGGCGCCGGACTGGCTGGCGATGCCGATGCGCCCCTCCAGCGGCCAGCCGCCTTCCAGCGACGATGAGAAGATCGGGAAGAAACCGATGCGCGCGTTGAACAGGCCGAGGCAGTTCGGCCCGAGCAGCCGCATCCCGTGCGCGGCCGCGTCGGCCGCCATGCGCGCCTGCAATGCCGCGCCCGCCGCGTCCACTTCGGCAAACCCGGCGGTGAACACGATCGCCGCTTTGGCGCCGGCGCGGGCCAGCTCGCCGACCGCAGCGACCGCCGCTTCGCCCGGCACCGCCACGATCGCCGCCTCCGGCACCTCGGGCAGCGCGGCGACCGACGGCCACGCGCGCAGCCCCTGCACCTCCGCCCGCTTCGGGTTGACCGGCAGGATGCGGCCGGCGAAGCCGCGCGCGAGCATGGTCGCGATCGGCCGCCCGCCGATGCGCAACGGATCGGCCGAAGCGCCGATCACCGCAACCGACGACGGCGCCAGCAGGCAGTCGAGGCTGGCGAAATGTCGCGCCGCCATCCGGAGGCTACGACGCCGCCGCGAACGCCCAGGCGAGCACGCCCTTCTGCGCATGCAGCCGGTTCTCCGCCTCGTCGAACACGACGGAGGCCGGCGAATCGATGACGGCGTCGGTGACTTCCTCGCCGCGATGCGCCGGCAGGCAGTGCATGAAGATCGCATCCGCCGCCGCCGCCGCCATCACCGCCGCATCCACGCGATACGGCGCCAGCAGATTGTGCCGGTTCGCGCTCGGCTCGTCGGTCATGCTGACCCAGGTGTCGGTGACGACGGCGCGCGCGCCGCGCGCCGCGGCGAGCGGATCGTCGGTGATGCTGACCTCGGCTCCCTCGGCATGCGCCCATTCGAGCAGCGACGCGGGCGGGCGCAACGGGCCGGGGACCGCGAGCCGCAGGCGGAAGCCGAAGCGCGCCGCCGCCTCGATCCAGGTGCGCGCGACGTTGTTGCCGTCGCCGCACCAGGCGATCGTCTGCCCGGCGATCGGGCCGCGATGCTCCTCGAACGTCATCACGTCGGCCATCAGCTGGCACGGATGGCTCTCCGCCGTCAGCCCGTTGATCACCGGCACGGTCGCGTGCGCCGCCATCTCGCGCAGCTTCGCCGGCGCATCGGTGCGCAGCATGATGGCATCGACGTAGCGCGACAGCACGCGCGCCGTGTCGGCGATGGTCTCGCCGCGGCCGAGCTGCATGTCGCGTCCGGAGAGCGTGATCACGTCGCCGCCAAGCTGGCGCACGCCGACCTCGAAACTCACGCGCGTGCGCGTGGACGGCTTCTCGAAGATCAGCGCCACCATTCGCCCGGCGAGCGGACGCGCGGTCTCGCCGCCGGACTTGAATCCGGCGGCGAGGTCGAGCATGCGGCGCAGCGTGGCGGTGTCGTGGTCGCGCAGTTCGAGGAAGTGGCGCGGCGCCGCGCGTCTCACTTCGCGGCGACCCGCACCGACGCGGGCTGGCAGCGTCGCGCGCCGCTGCGCATCATCGCCAGCGCCTCGTCGATCTCGGCGTCGCCGACGATCAGCGGCGGGGCGAGGCGCACCACGTTCTCGCCGGCGATCACCGACAGCAGCCCCTCCGCGGTGAACGCCGCCTGCACCTCGGTGTTCGGCACCACGCATTTCAGGCCGACCAGCAGGCCGGCGCCGCGCACCTCCTCGAACACGTCGGGGAAGTCGGCGGCGAGGCGTTCCAGCCCGTGCCACAGCACGCGCGCGCGGCGGTCCAGATCGTCGAGGAAGCCGGGGGCGAGGATCACGTCCAGCACCGCATTGGCGGCGGCGCAGGCGAGCGGGTTGCCGCCGAAGGTGGTGCCGTGCGTGCCGGCGGTCAGGTGGCGCGCCACGTGCTCGCGCGCCAGGATGCCGCCCATCGGGAAGCCGCCGGCGACCCCTTTGGCGACCGACAGCACGTCCGGCGCAATGCCGGCCCATTCATGCGCGAACAACTTGCCCGATCGCCCCATGCCGGACTGGATCTCGTCCATGCCGAGGATCAGGCCGAACTCGTCGCAGGTGGCGCGCAGGTCGCGCAGGAATTGCAGCTGCGCGGGGCGGATGCCGCCCTCGCCCTGCACCGGCTCGACCAGGATGCCGGCGGTCTGCGGCGTGATGGCGTCGCGCAAGGCGTTGAGGTTGTTGAACGGCACGTGGTCGAACCCGTCCACCGCCGGCTCGAAGCCTTTCAGGTATTTCGGGTTGCCGGTGGCGGCCAGCATGGCCAGGGTGCGGCCGTGGAACGCGCCCTCGAAGCAGATGACGCGGCTGCGTTCGGGGTGGCCGCTCTCGTGCTGGGCGCGGCGGATCATTTTGACCAGCCCCTCGTTCGCCTCGGCGCCGGAGTTGCAGAAGAACGCGGTGTCGGCGAACGACGCCGCCACCAGCCGCGCCGCCAGCCGCTCGGCCTGCGGGACGCGGTAGAGGTTGGAGACGTGGATCACCCGCGCCGCCTGCTCGGCGATCGCGGCGACCAGGCCGGGATGGTTGTGGCCGAGCGAGGAGGTCGCGATGCCGGCCCCGAAATCGAGGAATCGTCGCCCGTCCACCGTGTACAGCCAGACGCCCTCGCCCCGCTCGAAAGCGAGGTCGGCGCGGTTGTAGGTCGGCATCAGGGCGGAGATCATTGCCGCTTCGGTTCCCGGTTCTGCCGCGGCTCAGGCCGCCCGCGCCCCTGCGCGGACGGTTGCGGAAGGGCGCGCAGCATGCCGCCCGGGCGCGCCCTTCGTCAAACGCCGGCGGTTCCGTGCCGGCGCGCGGGATGGCATGCTCGACGCATGGCTGACCCGCTCCCCGACGCGGCGGCGCTGCACGAGGCGGCGCTGGCCCATCTCGCCCGCTACGCCGCGACCCGCGCCACGCTGCTGCGTGTGCTGCTGCGCCGCGTGGACCGCTGGGCGCGCGCCGCCGAAGCGGACGACGTGGCCGCCCACGCCGCCGCCGCGCGCGCGGCGGCGCGCGAAGTGGTGGCGCGGCTGGCGGCATCGGGCGCGGTCGATGATGCCGGTTTCGCCCGCGCGCGCGCCGAGCGGCTGCGCCGGTCCGGCCGCTCGCGGCGCGCGTCGGCGGCGCATCTGGCGGCGCGTGGCGTCGATGCGGCGACGCTGGGGGTGGCGCTGCCGGACGATGCGGCGACCGAACTGGAAGCCGCCGTTGCCTTCGCGCGGCGCCGTCGCTTCGGTCCGTTCCGCGCCGGCCCCGCCGCGCCGGAGACCGCCCGACGCGAGCAGGCCGCCTTCGCCCGCGCCGGCTTCACCCGCGACGCCGCGCGCGCCGCGCTGGCGATGACGCCGGCGGAGGCGGAGGCGGTGCTGGCGCGGCTGCGGCGGCCGTGAGGGAAAAAGGCGGTGCGCCGACATGCAACGCACCGCGCCTTGAGTTTCCGCGCGGTCCGGGGGGTACCCGGGGGATGCGCGGAAGGGGGGAGGGAGTCCGAAGCCGATCCAATGGCTTCGGGCCGACAGTGACGCAAAGACGTCACTGCCCGGTTAATGGGCTGACGTTGCGGGATCGCATCCCCCGCCGCGTTCACGATTCCGTCAGAACTCGCGCGGGCGGCACAACGCGGCCGTTGCGGCGCGGAATCGCGGCGGGCCATGCTGGCGGCGATGCTGTTTCGCGCCCTCGCCGTGATCCTGGCTTTCCTGCTCGCCGCCTGCGCCGGCAGCGCGCCGCGCACCGGGCCGTACCTGGCCTATGCCCATCGCTACCCCGGCCTGAGTTGCGCTCCGTTCGCGCGGGCCGAGGTGGGGCTGGCGCTGTACGGGGACGCCGCCGACTGGTGGGCGGAGGCGGCCGGGCGCTACCTCCGTACCGATCGGCCGCAGATCGGCAGCGTGCTGGTGTTCCGCCGATCGTCGCGCCTGCCGTCGGGGCATGTCTCGGTGGTGTCGCGGCGGCTGGACGCGCGGCGGATTCTGGTGATCCAGGCCAACTGGGTGCGTGGCGAACTCGACGAGGACCAGTTGATCGTCGATGTCTCGGCGCGCAACGACTGGTCGGCGGTGCGCGTCTGGTATCCGCCGACCGGCCAACTGGGCGTGCATGTCTATGCCACCGACGGGTTCATCCTGGCCCCGGTGCCGCTCAGCCACGATGCGCTGCAGGTGCACGCGGCGCCGGCCGCGCTGGCGGTCACCGGCGGCTAGGGGATCTTGCGCGTCCGCACGGCGTGGCTGATCGACAGTTTCGCGGCGCGGCTGGCTTTCTCGGCAATGCCGCTGACGCCCTCGCGGCGCTCCAGCTCCGCCCAGACTTCCTCCGGTGCCACGCCGGCATCGACCCACATCACGATCAGGTGGTAGAGCACGTCCGCACTCTCGGCGATCAGCGCGGCGCGGTTGCCGGCCACCGCCTCGATCAGGCACTCCACCGCCTCCTCGCCGAATTTCTGGGCGATTTTCGCCGTGCCGCGAGCCAGCAGGCGGGCGGAGTGGCTGACATTCGGGTTGGCGGTCCGCCGTCCGGTCACCACACCATGCAGCCGGTCCAGCACCGCCGCGCCGCCGCCTTCCGCATCCGCGGCGAAGGCGCGCCGGTGGGCGATTTTTTTCTTCGGCAGCAGTTTTTTCTTCGTCACCACCTTCTTCGCCATGGCGCGCCTCAGGCCGCCGCGCGCGGCAGGCGGACAGGCAGGCCCGCCGCCGCCAGCGCCGCCTTCACCTCGGCGATGGTGAAGGTGCCGAAGTGGAACACGCTCGCCGCCAGCAGCCCGGTGGCGCCGGCGCGTGCGCCGTCCACGAAATCGGCGAGCGTGCCGACGCCGCCGGAGGCCACCACCGGCACCCGCACCGCGCCGCAGACCGCCCGCAGCAGCGCGAGGTCGAAGCCCCGCCCGGTGCCGTCGCGGTCCATGCTGGTCAGCAGGATTTCCCCCGCCCCCAGCGCGGCCACGCGGCGGCACCACGCCACGGCGTCGATCCCGGTGCCGCGCCGCCCGCCATGCGTGAACACCTCCCACCGGCCGGGCGCGGCCTGCTTGGCATCGACGGCCGCCACGACGCACTGGCTGCCGAATTTTTCCGCCGCCTCGGCGACCAGCTCCGGCCGCGCCACCGCGGCGGAGTTGACGCTGCACTTGTCGGCGCCCGCCAGCAGCAACGCCCGCATGTCGGCAACGCTGCGCACGCCGCCGCCGACGGTCAGCGGCAGGAACACGCGCGCGGCCGTCCGCGCCACCACGTCGCGGATCGTGTCGCGGTTCTCGTGGCTCGCGGTGATGTCGAGGAAGGTCAACTCGTCGGCGCCCGCCGCGTCGTACAGCGCGGCCTGCTCCACCGGGTCGCCGGCATCGCGCAGCGAGACGAAGTTAACGCCCTTGACGACACGCCCGTCCTTCACGTCCAGGCAGGGGATCACGCGCAGCTTGAGCAACTCGCGGCTCCTTTCGCCCCCTTCATTGGCGGGCGCGGCCGCGTCGATGCAAGCGCCGATCGCGGGCGTCAGCTCGCCAGCAGCCGCAGCGCCGCCGCGAGGTCGATCCGGCCATCGTAGAGCGCCCGGCCGACGATCACGCCGGCGATCAGGGCGCCGCCGCTGCCGATCACCGCCTGTTTCAACGCCGCGAGGTCGGCCAGGCTCGCCACCCCGCCCGAGGCGATCACCGGCGTGGAAATCTGGAACGCGAGGTCGAGCGTCTGCTCCAGGTTGATGCCGCTCAGCATGCCGTCGCGGCCGATATCGGTATAGATGATGGCGGCGGCCCCGGCATCCTCGAAGCGCAGCGCCAGGTCGAGCGCGCGAACGGACGACGTTTCCGCCCAGCCGTCGGTGGCGACGTAGCCTTCGCGCGCGTCGATGCCGACGGCGATGCGGCCCGGATGCGCCCGGCACGCCTCGCGCACCAGGGCGGGGTCGCGGACCGCGGCGCTGCCGAGGATGACGCGGCGCACGCCGGCCGCCAGCCAGCGCTCGATCGCCGCGCGGTCGCGGATGCCGCCGCCGAGCTGCACCGGGATCGTCACCGCGGCCAGGATCGAAGCCACCGCCTCGGCATTCACCGACCGCCCGGCGAAGGCGCCGTTGAGATCGACCACGTGCAGCCAGCGGCAGCCGCCGTCCTGCCAGATGCGCGCCTGCGCGCCCGGATCGTCGGAATAGACCGTGGCCTCGTCCATCGCGCCGCGGCGCAGCCGCACGCAGGCGCCGTCCTTGAGGTCGATCGCCGGATACAGCGTCAGCCGTCCGGTCACGCGATGCGTCCGCCCGGCTGCAGCACCTTGTAGTAATGGATGCCGCGGACGGTTTTTCCGCCGGCGCGGGCATAGGCCGGATGCACGCCCCAGCGGATGTACCCGAGCGACTCGTAGAGCGCGATCGCCGCTTCCTGCGTCTCGCGCACGTCGAGGTTGAGCACGTGATAGCCGAGCGAACGCGCCGAGTCCTCGACCCGGTGCGTCAGCAGCCGCGCCAGACCGTGGCCGCGCGCATAGGGTGCGATGAAGGCGTGCTGCAGATGCGCGGCGAACGCCTGCGCCTCGTTGTTGCGCGGCGGCCGGACCAGCTGCGCCGCGCCGACGATGACGCCGTCCAGCCGGCCGACCAGCAACTGCCGCTCCGGCACCAGCAGCACGCCGCGGAAATAGGTTTCCAGCGACACGCGGCCCTGCGGATTGAGCCAGCCGAAGCCGCCGCCGTCGATGATGGCGGCATTGGTGGCCTCGCACAGCGCGCTGAGGTCGTCGTCGGTGAACTCGGTGGCCCGTTCGACCGCGAGCAGGCGGTCCGATTCGGCACCGCCGTCCGGCGGCTCGGGCAATGTCGTGTCGGTCATGTTTCAGGGCGTCCAGTGCAAAAAATTGCCGAGGATGCGCAAACCGACCTCCTGGCTCTTCTCGACATGGAACTGGGTGCCGGCGCGGTTGCCGGCGGCGACCATGGCGACCACCGGGCCGCCGTAGTCGGTGGTGGCGACCGCCTGCTCCGCCGCGCCGCCGGCGAGCGCGTAGCCGTGGACGAAATAAGCGTGGTCGCCCGGCCGCAGCCCGGCCAGCAGAGGGTGCGCGCCGGGGACGAAATCCAGCTCGTTCCAGCCCATCTGCGGCAGGCGCAGCCGGTCGGGGACCGACATTTCGGCGATCTCGCCCGCGATCCAGCCGAAGCCCTCGGTGACGCGGTGCTCCAGCCCGCGCTCGGCCATCAGCTGCATGCCGACGCAGATGCCGAGGAACGGTGCGCCGGCATCGGTCGCCTGCACGATCGCCTCGCGCAGGCCGGGGATGGCGGCGAGGCCGCGCGCGCAGTCGGCGAAGGCGCCCTGGCCGGGCAGCACGATGCGGTCGGCGCGCGCCACCGCGTCGGGGTCGGCGGTGATGGTCACGGTGGCCGCGATGCCCTCGCGCGCCGCCGCCACCGCCAGCGCGCGCGACGCCGAGGCGAGGTTGCCGCTGCCGTAGTCGATGACGGCGACCTTCATGCCAGCACGGCCGCGGTCAGGTCCGGCCGCCGGTCGAGCAGGCGCGCGAATGCCGCGTCCCGGTCGCGCGCCGCGACCACGTGCGCGAGCAGATAGCCGCGCCGCGACAGCGACCAGCGCCGCACATCGTTCCCCCACAGCCCGAGCGCCCAAGCGAACAAAACGCCGAACAGCCACCGCTCCGGCAGGCCCGGCAGCGCCACGATCAGCACCCAGGCGCACAGCGCCAGCACCGCGGTGATCCAGGCGCGGTGCGCCAGCAGCCAGAGCGGGCCGAAGATCAGCGCGCCCCAGGAAAACCCCTCGCGCACCAGCACCGGCGCGGAGTCGGCGCGCAGATGCGCCGTATAGACCCTCACAGCGTCCCCTTGGTGGACGGCACGGCGTCGCCCAGGCGCGGGTCCGGCGCCACGGCCATGCGCAGCGCGCGGGCGGTCGCCTTGAAACATGCTTCCGCGACATGGTGCGCGTTGCTGCCTGCCTTGGCCGTGACGTGCAGGTTCAACGCGGCGTTGAACGCGAAGGCGCGAAAGAATTCCTCGAACAATTCGGTGTCCATCGTGCCGATGCTGGGCTGGCGGAATGCCACCGACCAGGCGAGGAACGGCCGGCCCGACAGATCGACCGCCGCCTCGGCCAGCGCATCGTCCATCGGCACGATGGCGTGGCCGAAGCGGGTGATGCCGCGCTTTTCGCCCAGCGCCTGCGCCAGCGCGCGCCCAAGCACGATGCCGACATCCTCGGTCGTGTGGTGGCAATCGACGTGCAGGTCGCCTTTCGCCGCCACCGCAAGGTCGAACAGCGCGTGGCGCGCCAGCGCGGTCAGCATATGGTCGAGGAAGCCGATGCCGGTCGCGACCTCCGCCTTGCCCGCGCCGTCCAGGTCGAGCGTGAGGCGGATATCGGTCTCGGCGGTGGCGCGGAGCAGGCTGGCGCTGCGGGGCATGGTCCCAGCACTACCGAAATTGCGCGGCGGCGGCAAACGCCGCCCGCCGGCCCGCACCTCGCGTCAAATTGACGAGACTGCTCCGCGCCTTGCGCATGCGTCTTGTCGCGCCGGGCGCCGGGCGCCATCTACGCCTCCCATGCAAACACTCCCGCAATCCCCCTACGACCCGGTCGGCTGGCACGGCACCACGATCCTGTGCGTCCGCCGCGGCGGCATCGTCGCGATGGCCGGCGACGGACAAGTCAGCCTCGGCCAGACGGTGGTGAAGGGCAACGCCCGCAAAGTGCGCCGCATCGGCGCGGGCGGCGCCGTGCTCGCCGGCTTCGCCGGTGCCACCGCCGACGCGTTCACGCTGCTCGAACGGCTGGAGGCGAAGCTGGAGCGGTTCCCCAACCAGCTCGAACGCGCCTGCGTCGAACTGGCGAAGGACTGGCGCACCGACCGCTATCTGCGCCGGTTGGAGGCGATGCTGGCGGTCGCCGACCACGACCGCAGCTTTACGCTGACCGGCAACGGCGACGTGCTGGAGCCGGAGGGCGGCGTCATCGCCATCGGCTCCGGCGGCAACTTCGCGCTCGCCGCGGCGCGGGCGCTGATGGATATGCCCGACCTCACCGCCGAGCAGATCGCAAGGCGCGCCATGAAGATCGCCGCCGACATCTGCATCTACACCAATGACAACGTGATCGTGGAAACGATCGGTTAAGGACGGACACATGGAAGTCCCGACCTATTCGCCGCGGGAGATCGTCTCCGAGCTGGACCGCTTCATCGTCGGCCAGCACGACGCCAAGCGCGCCGTCGCGATCGCGATGCGCAACCGCTGGCGGCGCCTGCAGCTTCCCGAGACGATGCGCGAGGAAGTGGTGCCGAAGAACATCCTGATGATCGGCCCCACCGGCTGCGGCAAGACCGAGATCGCGCGGCGGCTGGCGAAGCTGGCGCAGGCGCCGTTCCTGAAGGTGGAGGCGACGAAGTTCACCGAGGTCGGCTATGTCGGCCGCGACGTGGACAGCATCGTGCGCGACCTCGTGGATGTCAGCCTGAACATGCTGCGCGACGCCAACCGCAAGGAGGTGCAGGCCAAGGCGGAGACCAACGCCGAGGAGCGGCTGGTCACCGCGCTGGTCGGCGAGAAGGCCGCGGCGGACACGCGCTCGAAGTTCCGGCGCATGCTGCGCAGCGGCGAGATCGAGCAGCAGGAGGTCGAGGTCAGCCTGACCGAGGCGCCGACCAACCCGATCGGCCAGATCGATCTTCCGGGCATGCCGCCCGGCCAGATGATCAATCTCGGCGAGATGATGAAGGGCATGTTCGGCCGCCCTTCGGTCGCGCGCAAGATGAAGGTCGCCGACGCGCGCCGCGCGCTGGAGCGCGAGGAGGCCGACAAGCTGCTCGACAACGAGCGGCTGACCAAGGACGCGGTCGCGCACGCCGAGAACAACGGCATCGTGTTCATCGACGAGATCGACAAGATCTGCGCACGGACCACCGAGGGCGGGTTCCGCGGCGGCGACGTGTCGCGCGAGGGCGTGCAGCGCGATCTGCTGCCGCTGATCGAGGGCACCTCGGTGAACACGAAATACGGTCCGGCGAAGACCGACCACGTGCTGTTCATCGCCTCCGGAGCCTTCCATCTTGCCAAACCCGCGGACCTGCTGCCGGAGCTGCAAGGCCGGCTGCCGATCCGGGTCGAGCTGGCGCCGCTGTCGCGCACCGATCTGCGCCGCATCCTGACCGAGCCGGAGCACAGCCTGCTCAAGCAGTACGAGGCGCTGATCAGCACCGAGGGCCTGACGCTGCGCTTCGAGGACGGCGCGATCGACGCGGTGGCCGACCTGGCGGCCGACATCAACGACCGCGTGGAGAACATCGGCGCGCGGCGGCTGCATACCGTGATGGAGCGGCTGCTGGAGGAGATCAGTTTTTCCGCCAGCGACCGCAGCGGGCAGGCGGTGGTGGTGGACGCCGCCTATGTCCACGAGCGTGTGGCACCGCTGGCGCAGAAGGGCGATCTGAGCCGGTTCATCCTCTAACCTTGTTGGCCTGCTTCGCGGCCAGCCCGCAGGGGAGGGGTGCCGCCGATTGGCGCACCTTTCGGCTTACCCGGCTCCCCGGGGTTGTGTTAGTATCGCTGCCATGCCGCACGCCGCTTCCCCCGCCCTGGCCGACCGTTTTGCCCATCTCGTCGAGGGCCTGCGCCGCGCCATCGCCGCCCGCGGCGCCGGCCTCGGGCTCGCCCTGCCGCTGATGCTGCTGCTCTGGTCGCGGCTGCGCCGCACCACCATCCGCTTCGCCCGCCTCGCCGCAAAAGCCCGTACCGGCACGCTGCCGCCGCCGCGCCGCCGCCTCCGCTCCCCCCGCCCGGCCCAGCCTCCGCCGCCCCGGCTGCCACGCGGCTTCGCCTGGCTCGTGCGCCGGCTGCCGCAGGCCGCGTCCGCCGCCTCGCAGTTGCAGCACCTGCTCGCCGATCCGGCGATGGCCGACCTGCTCGCCGCCGCACCCCAGGCCGGGCGGCTGCTGCGCCCGCTCTGCCAGATGCTGGGCGTCCGCCCGCCGCCGGCGCGGAGCCTGTCCTCGGGCCGGAAGCAGGCCGGTCCCGTGGGCCCGCCGCCGCCGGTCCGGCCGGCGGCCCCGTCCGGTCCCGCCTGCCGTCCCCGGCCGCCGCCGCGCGCGCGGCCCCGAATCCTCTCCCCGCCCGTCCCCGGCATCCCGCCCGTTCCGGCGTGACCGCGCGGCGCCCCCGCACGCCCAAAATGTTCCAGTATAAAAACATCGCTGAAACTGCGCCACTGCCCATCCGAAGGCGGCTTGCGCCAAGGCCCCGCCATTGTTATAACGTTGGTGACAACGGAGGTTCGGCCATGTCCAGTCTCAAGCTGCGTGCGATCGGCAATTCGGTGGGCGTGGTGCTGCCCAAGGAGCTGCTCGCCGAACTGGGGGTTGTCGAGGGAGACAGCCTCTCGGTCGTGCGCGTACCGGACGGGATCAGGCTGACGAAATCCGATCCCGGCTTCGAGCAGGACATGACGTTGGCGCGCGAAATCATGAAGCGCCGGCGCGCCGTTCTGCGCGAGCTGGCGAAATGAGCGGCGACGGGGAGCCGATTTGGCTCGACCGGCGCATCGTCCTGGCGATCCACAGCGAGCAGATCACCGAACACGGCGGCGCCGCTGGCGTGCGCGACGAGGGGCTGCTGGAGAGCGCGCTGGCGCGGCCGCAGAACCATTTTGCCTATACCGGCGCCAGCGTGCCGGAACTGGCCGCAATCTACGCGCTGGCGATCGCGCGCAACCATCCGTTCATCGACGGCAACAAGCGCACGGCCTACGTGGCGCTGGAGCTCTTCCTGGCCAAGAACGGCCACCGCTTCCCGGCCAGCGACGCCGAGTCCGTGCTGACCATGCTCGAAATGGCCGCGGGCGACCTGAGCGACGAAGCCTTCATCGCCTGGGTGCGCCGGCACGCGACGCCGGGCTGACCGGCCGGCGCGGCCCTTGCCAACCGCCGCCGCGCACGCAATCTGACTATCCAACCGTACCATCCGGGTCCGCATTCCGCACAGGACGACCGCGCATGTTCATCGAGACCGAAGGCACCCCCAACCCCGCGACGCTGAAATTCCTCCCCGGCCGCGACGTGCTCGGCGACGCCACCGCCGACTTCGCCGCCCCCGAGGCCGCCGCGCGCAGCCCGCTCGCCACCGCCCTGTTCGAGCTGCCGGGGGTGGCGCGCGTGTTCCTCGGCGCCGACTTCGTCACCATCACCAAGACCGGCGCCATCGAGTGGCAGGCGCTCAAGCCGCAAGTGCTCGGCGTCATCATGGAGCACTTCGTCGCCGGCCGCCCGGTGATCGAGGGCGAAGCGGCCGCCGCGGCCGACGAGGACGTGGCGGAAGAGGACGCGGAAATCGTCGCGCAGATCAAGGAACTGCTGGATACGCGCGTGCGCCCGGCGGTCGCCGGCGACGGCGGCGATATCGTGTTCCGCGGCTATCGCGACGGCGTCGTGCGCCTGCACATGCAGGGCGCGTGCAGCGGCTGCCCGTCCTCGATGGCCACACTCAAGCACGGCATCGAGAACATGCTGCGCCACTACGTCCCCGAAGTGGTCGCGGTCGAGCAGGTCGGTGTCTGAACCGCACCACGACCCTGCATTCCGAAGGACTGCCATGAGCATCGATGAAGCCGCGCTCGGCGCGCTGTTCCGCGACGCGCGCACGCACAACGCCTGGACCGATCAGCCGGTCAGCGACGACGATCTGCGCGCCGTGTTCGACCTGATGAAGTGGGGGCCGACCTCGGCCAACTGTTCGCCGGGCCGCTTCGTGTTCGTCCGCTCGCCGGATGCCAAGCAGCGGCTGAAGCCCGCGCTCTCGGCCGGCAACCGCGACAAGACGATGGCCGCCCCGGCGACCGCCATCGTCGCCTATGACCCGCGCTTCTACGACAAGCTGCAAAAACTGTTTCCGCAGGCCGATGCGCGCTCCTGGTTCGCCGGCAACGAGGCGCTGGCCGCAGAAACCGCGTTCCGCAACGGCTCGCTGCAAGGCGGCTATTTCATCCTTGCGGCGCGGGCGCTCGGCCTCGATTGCGGGCCGATGTCGGGCTTCGACCGCGCCACCGTCGATGAGGCGTTCCTCGGCGGCTACGGCTGGAAGTCCAATTTCCTGATCAATCTCGGCCACGGCGATCCCGCCGCGCTGATGCCGCGCAATCCGCGGCTGGATTTCGACGAGGCATGCCTGATCGTCTGAACCGCTTGCGCGGGCGGCCGGCTCGGGCTGGACTGCACGGATGCGACTGCTTGCCCTCGACGCGGCGCTGGGCCGCTGTTCGGCCGCTGTGCTGCTGGATGGCGCCGTCGCCGCCGAGCGCCAGCGCGACGGACGCAGCGGCGAGGCGGCGTTGCTCCCGGTGCTGGCCGAGGCGGTGCTGGCCGAGGCCGGCCTGCGTGCCGCGGACCTCGACGCCGTGGCGGCGACCGTGGGGCCGGGCAGCTTTACCGGATTGCGCGCGGCGCTGGCGCTGGCGCAGGGCCTGAGCCTCGCATCCGGCGCGCGGCTGGTCGGCGTCGCGGTCGCCGAGGCGCTGGCCGAGGCGGTGGTGCTGCCGGAGGGACGCGCGCTCTGGGTCGCCCTCGATTCGCGCCGCCGCGACCGGATTTTCCTGGCCGTCGGCGGCAGGCTGCTGGCCGTGTCGCCGGCCGAGCTGCCGCGTCCGGGCGGAAAAGTGGCGCTGGCCGGCGATGCGGCGCCGCTGGCCGCCGCGTGGCTCGCCGCGCGCGGGGCGGACGTGCAGCTCACCGACGCCCGCATGCCGCGCGCGGCCGATGTCGCGCGGGTGGCGGAGCGGCGTCTGCGCGGTGCCATCCCGCCGCTGGCGGCGCGCCCGCTTTATCTCGACGCGCCCGCCATTCGCCTGCCGGCGGAGCCGCCGCGGCCGCCGCCGCTGCCGCGATGAACGTTGTTGACACGTTGCGGAATGCGCTGATCCCGGCCGCGCCAAGCCACGCCGCCCTGCTGGCGGCGATCCACGCCGCCGCCTTCCCGCCGGCCGAGCACTGGGACGTTCCGGCGATCACCGCGCAGTTGGCGCTGCCGGGCGGATTCGGCCTGCTGGCGCCGACCGGCGGCATGGTGCTCGGGCGGATCGCCGCCGACCAGGCGGAAATCCTCGCTCTCGCCGTCGTCCCGGCGCGCCGGCGCGCGGGACTCGGCCGGGCGCTGCTGGCAGCCGCCGAGTCGCATGTCGGCGCCGCCGGCGGGCGCGTCGTGTTCCTCGAGGTCGCCGAGACCAACGCCGCCGCGCGCGCCCTCTACGTCGCTGCCGGCTACCGCGAGATCGGCCGGCGCAGCCGCTACTATCCCGACGGCACCGACGCGCTGGTGCTGGCCCGGCCGCTCAGGCGCGGCGCAGCCACAGCCTAGTCGTCCCGTCCGGGGCGGTCGCCTCGCCGAGCACCGCGTGCCCCAGCGCCGCGGCGCTCGCCGGCACGTTGCGCCGCGGTTCCTCGCCGCGCAGCACCACCAGCAGCGTCGCGCCGGGCGCCATCCGGTCGAGCGCCAGTCGCGTGCGCACGAAGGTCATCGGGCAGATTTCGCCGCAAATGTCCAGGGTCGCGTCGGCCGGCGGCTCGGTCGAAAGAATCGTCTTGGGCATGACTAGACTGTTGCTTCCTGACGTAATATACGTTGCGACACAGGCGACCCGTCTCCTATATGGGATAAGTCCCGCGGTCCGAAAGGGAGTATGATGACCGATAACCCGCAGCAAGCCGACGTCCTCGGATTGACGGCGCAGATCGTCTCTGCGCACGTCTCAAACAACTCGGTCATGCCGGATGCGCTGCCGGCCCTGATTCAGGACGTCTATCGCACCCTGTCCGGCGTGGGGAAGGAGCCGGTGACCCCGGACAAGCCGCAGCCGGCGGTTCCCGTCAAGAAGTCGGTGTTTCCCGACCACATCGTCTGTCTGGAGGACGGCAAGAAGCTTAAGATGCTGAAGCGGCATCTTAAGACCGCCTACAACATGACGCCGGAGCAGTACCGGGAGCGTTGGGGCCTCGCCCCCGACTATCCGATGGTCGCGCCGAACTATGCGCGGCACCGCTCGTCGCTGGCCAAGAAGATCGGCCTCGGCACCAAGCCGCGCAGCCGCAAGTAGCGCGGCCTTCCGCCCCCCTTGCAGGACCCGGTCGCGCGGCGGGAGGCAGGCTGCCTCCCGCCGCGTTTGATCTCCGGGCGGCCTCGCCTGTAAACCTCGACCGGCGGAGCGATGGGTCGCGGGGTTGGCCGGCCGGCCACGTCCGCCGCGGAACGCTGCGGCCGTCGCGTGTCCTGGCCGGACGCGCCCGGCGGGCGCTGGGAGAGCGATGGAAAGCCGCATCGAACGTCTATGCGTCGAGAGGGGCCTGAAGATGACCGGCCAGCGCCGCGTGATCGCGCGCGTGCTGTCGGAGGCGGCCGACCACCCCGACGTCGAGGAACTGTACCGCCGCGCCAGCGCGCTCGACCGGCGCATCTCGATCGCCACCGTCTATCGCACCGTGCGGCTGCTGGAGGAGCGGGGCATCCTGGCCAAGCGCGACTTCGGCGGCGGGCGCGCCCGCTACGAGCCGAGCGAGCACGGACATCACCACCACTTGATCGACGTGGACACCGGCCGCGTCATCGAGTTCGAGGACCCCGAGCACGAACGGCTGCTGCAGGCGATCGTCGCGCGGCTCGGCTTCGATCTCGTCTCGCACCGGCTGCAGCTGTTCGGCCGGCGGCGTGCCGCCCGCCCGGCGGCCGCGCAAGCCAAGCGCCAGCCCGGCGAGCCGGAGCCGGCGGCACCGGCCGAGGCCAGGCGATGACGGCAACCACGCCGGTCGGCCCCGCCGCGCTGCCTCCTGCCGACTCCGACAACGGCTTCGGCGAACTGCGCGGCGGCAATCTCGGCGTGCGCATCGCCACCAGCCCGGCCGAGATCGACGCCGTGCAGGCGCTGCGCTACCGCGTGTTCTACACCGAGATGGGCGCCGTCCCCGGCGCGGAGGCCGCGCGCACCGAGCGCGATCGCGACCGCTTCGACGAAGTCGCCGACCATCTGCTGGTGGTCGATCACGAGATCGGTGCGGGGCCGGAGGGCGTGGTCGGCACCTACCGGCTGATCCGCCAGCCGGCGGCGGCGCGGATGGGCGGGTTCTACTCGGCCGACGAATACGACATCGCGCCGCTGACCGAGTTCCCCGGCCACGTGCTGGAGCTGGGGCGGTCCTGCGTCGATGCCGCCTATCGCGGCCGCGTGGCCATGCAGCTGCTGTGGCGCGGCATCGCGGCCTATGTGTTCCTGCATCGCATCGACCTGATGTTCGGCTGCGCCAGCCTGCCCGGCACCGACCCGGACGCGCTGGCCGACGAGCTGACCTATCTCTATCACAACCATCTGGCGCCGCCGGCGCTGCGTCCGCGCGCGCTGCCGCACCGCTATGTCGAGATGCGGCGGCGCGATCCGGCGGCGCTGGACGTGCGCCGCACCGCCGCTTCGCTGCCGCCGCTGATCAAAGGCTATCTGCGGCTCGGCGGCTTCGTCGGCGACGGGGCGGTGATCGACCGCCAGTTCAACACCACCGACGTGGCCGTGGTGGTCAAGACCGACCTCGTCACCGACAAATACTACCGCCACTACGAGCGCCAGGTGCGCGACGCGCTCGACTGACCGCTCAGATCGGGCACACCCCCGCGGCGCATTGCAGGTGCGCGAGATCCACCGCCTCGTGCCGCGCCGCGTCGCTGATCGCGGCTACCACCGCGCCGAACCGCTCGGCGGACACGTCCTCCTCGGGCAAATATTCGTAGCCGAGCGCATGATCCGGCCGGCTCGGCAGCACCGCGCAGCAGCGCACACGCGGCTGCTCCTGCCGCACGATGGCGCGGAACGCGTCGAGATCGACGCGGTCGGTGTCGAGCTTCAGCGTGTAGCTGACCTGGTTGCCCTGCGCGGCGCCGATCCAGTGCCGTTCCAGCAGCCGCACCCAGCGATACTGCTCCTCCGGGGTCGCTTCCGGCGCTGTCACCAGCCCCTCGTCCAGCCCGAACCGCATTAGCAGCGGCACGGTGGGGAAGCCGACGATGCTCATGCCGGGGAAGCTGCGCAGCCGGCGCAGCGGATAGCCGCGGGCCGCGAATTCGGCGAGCAGCGGGTCGGAGCCGGGCGCCCAGGACCCGTCCGCCTCGCGCGTGCCTTTGAACTGCACCCAGCGGAGATACTGCCGCCGCGCCGGCAGGTGTGCGCCTTCGGTCAGCCCGAACAGCTTGCTGGTGGTGCCGGCGGGCTTGACGGTGGTGACGGTCATCGGCTCGGCCAGCCCGAGTTCCGCGGCGTAATCGGACGCTTCCTGCTTCGCCGCCGCCGACAGCCGCGCCAGCATCGCCCAGAACGGCGCCGCCCGCGCCCCGTCGAGCAGGTCGCGGAAGCCCAGCCCGAAGCGCATCCACGCCCATTCGTGCAGGCCGGTCGGGCCGATACCCATGCGATTGGTGCGCGCCACCTCCTCGGCGTAGAACGCATCCATCCGGTTCGCCCGCATCAGGAAGCGCACGCCGAGCCGCACCGAGTCCTCGACGCGCGCATCCCACAGCGCCGCGACCTCCGCCGGCGCCGCGCCGGGAGCGAAGTCGTCGAACGGCATCGGGCAGGCGAGCAGCGGTGCGAAATCGGCGATCACGCAATACCCACCGGTGACGTGCAGCACGATCTCCCCGCACGGATTCGTGGTGGCCGGGAACGCGGACGCCGCCGCCTGGCGCGACAGCTGCACGATCAGCGCCGCAGCTTCATCGACCCGATAGCGCGCGCTGCCCAGGTCGCGCCCGTCCTCCTGCACCGGCTTGCGCCAGGCGAAGCGGGTGCGGTGGTCCTCCAGCCGGTCGCCGTTGATGAAGCCCGGCTCGCCGTTGATGTAGGCGCAGCGCGTCGCCTCGGCGAACACCGCGCGCGCGTGCCGGGCCAGCGACGTCGGGCGCGCCGCATCGTCCGCCAGCAGCGCCCAGAACGTGCAGTCGACCATCACCGAGTGGTTGGCAGTCCACAGCCCGCCCTCGGCTTTTGCACGAATGAAGCGCAGTACGCCGGGGTCGCGCCAGGACTTGGTGGCCATGCGCGCTGCCCGGCGCGCGCCGCCGACCTGCACCTCCATGGAGAGATAATGGTCCACCAGCAGCGCCTGCTCCCAGGGCCGCAATGCCTCGCCCGCGGGGTCGCGGGTGCGGGCAGGTTCGATGACGTGGCGCAGGATGTTGAGGAAGGCGCGCAGCAGCGACAGCGGCCCGGACGCCGGGCGCCCCTGCATGCCGCGGATCGGCTGGCCGCAGGCGCGGATGGCGCTGAAGTCGAGCAGCAGCGTGCGGTCGCGTTCGCGCCGGAACGCCATCGCCTCCAGCAATTCGACCGCCTTCGCCCAGCCCTCCCGGCTGTCGGCGATGCGGTGCAGCACCGCGTCGCGCGGCGCCGCGGCCGGATCGGTCAGCAGCCGGGCGGCGAGCAGCGCCTCGGCCGCGGCGGGGTCGGCCGCATCCAGCGTCGCCGCGAAGCGCCGGCGCGCGGCGGCGTCGGCCGGGAAATCGGGGTGCGCGGGCGAGAGGCGGAACAGCAGCCCCGGCGCCGCCGCCCAATCGACCGCGATCAGCTCGTCATCATAGGCGCGGCCGACGCCGGAGCCGTTGAGCAGCAGGTAGAACTTGGCGAAGGAGGCAATGGCGGTGGCGCAGTTGGTGAACACCTCCATGTTGCGACTCGGCTGGTCGGGGTCGCCGTGCTGCAGGTGCCGCCCGGAGGTGAGCAGGGCGCCGGAGGCGATGGCGTTGCGCAGCCGCGCCTGCTCCAGTGCCGCCGCCGCACCGCGGTCGGGGCCGAGCAGAGCGATGTTGCCCGCGGCGACGCGATCGGCGACGCGGCCGAAGTCTTCTGCGTCCTCGGGGCGGAACACGGTGCGCCGCGCCACCGCGGCGCCCATGCCCGGTTCGAGCGGACGCGGCGGCAGCATCGCCTCGCCGAACGCCGCTCCGGGCACGGGGCGCGCCGCAAGCGGGCCGGGCTTGGCCGGGAGGAGCGCGGGATGCATCGGCTGGTCCTTCGCGGCGAGACACCCAAGATACCAGATATTGCCCCGCCCGGCGCAACTCGCCACAACATACGGTGATCGCCGGTCAGGCCTGCGGTGCGCTCATGCAAAGGGGGCGGTTGGCGCGAGGGCACCCAGGCGGGCCTGTTGCCGCGGCCCTCGCGGCGCCGCGTTCAGCCCACTCGAATTGCCCCGCCGGCCATTCCATGCTCACCATCCTCCGCCAACGCGAGGGCGACGCATGAACATCTGCATGGTCGGCTACGGCATGATGGGCGTCTGGCATTCCGAGGCGCTGCTGCAACACGGCGGCGTGCTGCACACCGTCGTCGGCCGCCGCCCCGACGCCGCCGCCGCGTTCGCCGCGCGCTACGGCTACCAACGCTGGACACTCTCGCTCGATGAGGCGCTGGCCGATCCCGCCATCGACATCGTCATCCTCGCCACCCCCAGCGACCAGCACGAGCAACAGGCCATCGCCTGCCTCGACGCCGGCAAGCACACGCTGATCGAAATCCCGATCGCCATGAGCTTTTCCGGCGCCGAGCGCGTGGTCGCCGCCGGCGAGCGCAGCGGCAAGGTCTATGGCCTCAGCCACCCGATGCGCTTTCGCCGCGAGCGCGCGGCGCTGCGCCAGCGCATCGCCGACGGCGAGGAAACAATCCGCCACATCGCCGGCCGCTTCTTCATCAAGCGCCTGGTGAACGTCGGCGCCACCGGCTACCGGCGCAGCTGGACCGACAACATCCTTTGGCACCATTTCTGCCACTTCGTCGATCTCGGACTGTTTCTCTTCGACTTCGCGCCGATCCGCCGCGTGCAGAGCCATCTCGGCAACCTGCATCCGACCACCGGCATCCCGATGGAATGCGTCGTGCTGGCCGAGACCGACGCCGATCAGACGCTGCTGGTCCACGGCTCCTATCACGCCGCGTACCGCTTTTACGACAAGCTGATCGTCACCGACCGCGACACGTATTTCTTCGACATCCTCGCCGGCACGCTGCGCACCGAATCGGGCACCGTGGCGATCGAAAGCGAGCAGGACAACGCCGCGCATATCGTCACCGACTTTCTCGACGCGGTGCGCCACCGCCGGCCGCCGCTCGCCGCCGGCCCCTCGGTGCTGCCGGCAATGCGGCTGCTGCAATCGGTTCAGGATGCGTGGGACGCCACCCACGGCGCGCAGTCGATCCCCGGCCGTCCGCTGTGAACCGCTTCAATGTCGTCGTCACCTCGCCGCATCTCGCGGCCGCGGCGGTGGCGATTCTCGAACGTGCCGGCTGCGCGCTGCACTACCTGCCGCCCTATCCGTCCGGCGCGGCGGTCGCGGACCTCGCCGCGCGCGTCGCGGCCGATGCGATCCTCGCACGCCAGGGGCCGGTCGATGCGCAGGCGATCGCCGCCTCGCCGCGGTTGCGCATCGTCGCGCGGCACGGCGTCGGCGTCGATCAGGTCGATCTCGCCGCCGCCGCCGCGCACGGCGTCATGGTCACCAACACCCCCGGCGCCAACAGCGACGCGGTCGCCGAGCACACGCTGGCGCTGATTTTTGCTCTCGTCAAAGACCTGAAACCGCTCGGCGCGCGCATCGCCGCCGGCGGCTGGCGCGATCCGGCGAAAGGCGCGCGCGACGTCGCCGGGCTGCGGCTCGGCCTGGTCGGTTGCGGCGCGATCGGGCAAGGCGTGGCGCGGCGGGCGCGCGCCTTCGGCATGACCGTCGCCGCCGCCGACCCCGCGCTGCCGCAAGCCGGCCTGCCCGGCATCGCGCGCGCCGGCGACGGTGCTGGCACTCGCCCGCGACAGTGACGTGCTCTCGGTGCATTGCCCGCTCATCGAGGCGACGCGCGGGCTGGTCGGCGCGGCGGTGCTGGCGGCGATGCCGCGCGGCGGGTTTGTGGTGAACACCGCGCGCGGCGGCATCGTCGATGAGGCGGCGTTGCTGGCGGCGCTCGACTCCGGCCAGATCGAAGCCGCGGCGCTCGACGTGTTCGCGACCGAGCCGCCGGCCGGAAGCCGACGCGCTGCGCGACCATCCGCGCGTGCTGGCGACGCCGCACGTCGCCGGCAGCACGCCCGCGGCGCTGGTCAACATGGGCCGCATGGCGGCGGAGTGCATCGCCCGCGCGCTGGCCGGCGAGGCCGTGCCGCCCGAGCGGGTGGTGACACGGGCTTCATGACCCGGTCGCTTGCGCCGCAACCCGGCCGCGTGTAGCGCCCGCCGCGTGCCGATCCGCCCGCTCCCCCGTTTGGCCGCCCTCACCGGCGGGCGTGCCGACCTGGCCGCCGCCGCGCTCGGCGCCGTGTCCGCGCTCGCGCTGCCGCCGGTGCATCTGCTGCCGCTGCTGCTGGTCGCGGTGCCGGGGCTGCTGGCGCTGCTCGACGGCGCGCCGACGGTCTGGCAGGCGGCGCGGCGCGGCTTCTGGTTCGGCTTCGCGCTGCACCTGCTCGGCCTCTACTGGGTCACCGAGGCGATCCTGATCGAGGCCGCGCGCTACTGGTGGCTGGTGCCGCTGGCGGTGCCGGCGCTGGCGGTGGTGCTGGCGCCGTTCATCGCCGCGGCGACGGCGCTGGCCTGGCTGGCGCGGCCCGGCTGGCGGCGCGCGCTGGCGCTGGCAGGCGCCTGGGTGCTGGCCGACCTCGCCCGCCAGTTCATCGCCACCGGCTTTCCCTGGAATCCGTGGGGCGCCGACTGGGCGATCCCCGGCGCGTTCGGCAACGTCTTCCTGCAACCCGCCGCCTGGATCGGCGTGCCCGGCCTGACGCTGCTGACCGTGCTGCTCGCCGCCACGCCGGCGCTGGGGCGGCGGGCGGTGGCGCTGGGGGCTGTGGGGCTGGTGCTGTGGGCCGGATTCGGCCTCTGGCGCCTCGCCGCCCCGCCGCCGCGCGCGCCCGGCGTGGTCGCGGTGATTGCGCAGGGCGACGTCCCGGAGACCGACAAGCACGACATGCGCCACGCGGTCGCCATCTTCGACCGCTACCTGGCCCTGACCCGCGCCGGCCTGGCGCGCGCGGGCATCGGGTTTCCGCACGACAAGCCGGTGGTGGTGTGGCCCGAATTGGCCAGCCCGTTCGCGCTGCCCAACGATGTCGGCGCGCGGCAGGCGCTCGCCGAGGCGGCGGGCGGCGTGCCGGTGCTGGCCGGCACGGTGCGGTTCGACGCGCTGGAGCGCCCCTACAACAGCCTCGCCGCCATCCTGGGCCCGCAGGCGCCGGAGTGGATCTACGACAAATGGCATCTGGTGCCGTTCGGCGAGTTCTCGCCGTCCTGGCTGCCCTTGGCGGTGCGGCTGGTGCCGGGCGGCGGCTTCGTGCCGGGGAAGGGGCCGCTGACGCTGCACGTCCCCGGCCTGCCGCCGGTCGGGCCGCTGATCTGCTACGAGGCGATCTTTCCCGGCGAAGTGGTGGACGCGGCCGACCGGCCGGACTGGATGGTGAACGTCACCAACGACGCCTGGTTCGGCAATTCCGCCGGCCCGCGCCAGCACCTCGCGGCGGCGCGGCTGCGCGCGGTGGAGGAGGGGCTGCCGCTGGTGCGCGCCGCCAATACCGGCATCTCGGCGGTGTTCGACGCCTACGGGCGCGAAGTGGCACAGCTCGGCCTGGACCGGACCGGCACGCTGGTCGCCGCGCTGCCCGGCGCTCTGCCGCCGACCCCGTTCGCGCGCTTCGGCCTGTGGGTTCCGGCGGCGCTCGCGGCGGGGTGCCTGGGGGCCGGCGGATTGTATCGCCGACAGAGACGCGTCGCGTGACCTGAGACGGTTCCCGCCGAGCAAGGATAGTATTGACGAACCGAGACGGTTCAGTTAACCCTTGCGCAACCGCTGGGCGTGCCGCCCAGCCGAGTCGTTGACGGATCCGATGAGCGACAACTCCGAAAGCCGTGGCGGCCGGCCGCGCCCCGACGCGATGGACGTGCATGTCGGCACTCGGCTGCGCGAGCGGCGCATCCGGCTCGGTATGTCGCAGGAGCAGCTCGCCGAGAGCGTCGGCCTGTCGTTCCAGCAGATCCAGAAATACGAGCGCGGCGTCAATCGCATGGGTGCCTCGCGGCTGTTCGAGATGGCGCGGGCGCTCGGGGTGACGCTGGAGTTCTTCTATGCCGACGGCGAACGCTCCCTGGCGCCGTCCCGGCCGTTGCACGGCCTCGCCGAAGCCGGGCAGGAGCCGTTCGCCGAGCTGCCGCAGACCCAGCGCGAGGCCCAGGAACTGCTCGACGCCTTCGCCCGCATCCGCGACAAGCAGGTGCGCCAGCGGCTGCTCGAACTGGTGAAGACGCTCTCGCCGGCGCGGCTGGACAACCAATAAAGCAAGTTGCTTTAAGAATTATCCGGCGGGTTGATGAACGCGCCGTGCATGGCCTCGGCGGTGGCGGTGTTGCGCAGGCCGGCGGCGATGGCGGGATCGCGCAGGCGCCGCGTGCCGGCGGCCAGCGCCGCGAGGTGCTCGGCCCGCGCGGCCGGCGGCCCGAGCAGCAGAAACACCAGATCGACCGGCCGGCCATCGACCGCTTCATAGTCGATCGGCCGCTCCAGCCGCGCCAGGAACGCCGCCGTGCCCGCGAGCTGCGGCAGCTGGGCGTGCGGCACCGCGATGCCGGCACCGACGCCGGTGGAGCCGAGCGCCTCGCGCGCCGCCAGCGCCGCCGCGATCTCGGCCGCTGGCACGCCGAGCGCCGCCCCGGCGCGGCGGGCGAGTTCGGCCAGCAGCCGCGTCTTGTCGGCGGCGCGCACGCCAACGAACACGCGCTCCGGCGGCATCAGCGCGGCCAGCGTCATTCGTCCACCGCCAGGCGGTAGCCGACGCCGGTTTCGGTCAGCAGGTAGCGGGGACGCTCGGGGTCGGGTTCGATTTTCTGGCGCACCTGCCGCACATACACGCGCAACTGCTGCACGTCACCGCCCGCCCCCCAGAGCTGGCCGAGGATCTGCCGATGCGTCAGCACCCGTCCGGCATGCTTCACCAGCAGTGCCAGGATGTCGTATTCGCGCGGCGACAGATGCAGCTTCTGCCCGTCGCGCGTGACGATCCGGCGCAGCAGATCGACCGCCAGCCCGCCGCTGCGAAACACCGACGGCGCGCCTTCCTGCTGCAGCCGATGCCGCAGCGCGGTGCGCAGCCGCGCCATCAGCTCGGCCATGCCGAACGGCTTGGTCACGTAGTCGTCGGCGCCGAGATCGAGTGCGGCCACTTTCGAACGCTCGTCCTCGCGCGCCGTCAGCACCACGATCGGCACCGCGGAGGCGGCGCGCAGCCGGCGGATCACGTCCTGGCCGTCGAGGTCGGGCAGGCCGAGATCGAGCAGCACCGCATCGACGCCGCCCGCAGCGACCGTTTCCAGCGCCGCCGCCGCGCTCGCCGCCTCCGCGGTGCGATAGCCCTGGGCGAGCAGGCTGGTGCGCAGCAGGCGGCGGATCGCCGGCTCGTCGTCCACCACCAGCACCAGCGGCGCCGCGGTCATGCGCGCGCCATTTTCAGGATGCCATCGTCAGGATGCCATCTTCAGGACGAAAGTGAACACGGCCCCTGGCCCGTCGCTGCGGTTCGCCGCCTCGATCCGCCCGCCCATGGCGGTGACGAAGCCGCGCGCGATGGCCAGCCCCAGCCCGGTGCCGGCGCGGCGCCGATCGACCTCCGGCGCGCGATAGAATTTTTCGAAAATGCTGGGCAGCGCATCGGCAGCGATCCCCCGCCCCTCGTCGAGCACCTGCAGCCGCACCTCCTGCTGTGCCGCGTCGGCCCAGGCGCGCAGCGTCACCTGCGTGCCGGCGGGCGCATATTTGGCGGCGTTGTCGAGCACGTTGAACAGCGCCTGCTCGAACAGCACCTCGTCCAGCGGCAGCAGCGGCAGGTCCGGCGCCAGTTCGACCGCGACACTGTGCCCGGCCAGCACCTTCGCCGCGCGCGCCAGCGTGCTGCCCACCACCTCGCCGAGATCGGTCGGCTCACGCTTCGGCCGCAGCGCCCCGGCCTCCAGCCGCGTCATGTCGAGCAGGTTGGCGACGAAGCGCGACAGTTTTTCCGCCTCCTCCTGGATGGTGTGCAACAGGTCGCGCCGGGCGGCATCGTCGAGCCGGTCGTGATAACTCTCCAGGCTGCCGGCGGCGCCGAGGATGGCGGCGAGCGGCGTGCGCAGATCGTGCGAGACGGAGGTGAGCAGGGCGCCGCGCAGCCGCTCGGTCTCCGCCTCCAGCCGCGCGCGGTCAACGTCCTCGGCGAGCGTGATGCGCTCGATCGACACCGCCGTCTGGTCGGCGAGCGCGTCCAGCAGGCGGCGCTGCTCGGGCGTGAGCAGCGGGCCGGGCGCGTCGCGCTCGATGCCGAGCACGGCGACCGGGCCGCGCGCGGTGCGCAGCGGCAGGAACAGGCGCCGCGCGCCGGGCAGCGTGTCGGCGTCGCGGCCGGCCGGGCGGTCGTGCTGCCAGGTCCAGCGCGCCGCGGCGAGATCGGCCGCATCCAGCGTGTCCTCCGGCGGGTAGCCGGCGCGCACGGCGATGCTCTCGCCGTCCGGCAGCAGCAGCACCACGCGCACCTTCAGCATCGTCGCCACCTGAAACGACGCGGCCCACAGCAGGTCGTCGAGGTTGCCGATGGCGGCGAGCTTGCGGCTGAACTGGTAGAGTTCGTCGGTCAGGCGCGCGCGCGTGCGCGCCGCCACCGCCTGCGCCCGCACCGCGGCGGCGAGGTTGCCGGCGATCACGGCCGCGATCAGGAAGCACACCAGCGCGACCACGTTCTCCGGGTCGGCGATGGTGAAGGTGTAGAGCGGCGGGAGGAAGAAGAAGTTGTAGGCCAGCACGCTGAGGACGCAGGCATAGAGCGACGGCAGCAGGCCCCAGGTGGCGGCCGACGCCAGCACCGCGGTGAGGAACACCAGCGCGATCGACGGCGCGGCCAGGAAGGTCTGCAAGGCGCGGCCGAGCAGCAGCGCCAGCGCCACCATCGCCGTGGTGCCGCCGAACGGCGCGGCGCGCAACGGCGGCAGGCGCGGCAGCGCCGGCAAGCTGCGCCGTGCCCGCGCGTCCGCCTCGGTCTCGGCGCCGCGGCCGACGACGTGGACGGCGATGTCGCCGGCGCCGCCGATCAGACGCTGCACCACCGTGGGCGACAGGCGCCAGCGCGGCGGACCGGGATTGCCGATGACGATGTGGGTAAAATTCCGCGCCCGCGCGTAGTCGAGGATCTCTTCCGCCGCGTCGCGGCCGGGGATGGTGACGGCGGCGGCGCCGAGCGATTCCGCCAGCCGCAGCGTCGCCGCGATGCGGTCGCGCGCGGCCTCCGGCAGCCGCAGCGAGTGCCGCGTCTCGACATGCAGCGCCGTCCAGGGCGCGCGCAGCCGCTCGGCCATGCGCCGCCCGTAGCGCACCGCGGCGGCGCCGACGCCGTGCCGCGTGACGCAGACCAGCACGCGGTCGCCCGCTGCCCAGGGGCCGGCGATCGCGTGCTGCTGCATGTGGTCGAGCAGTTGCGCATCGACGCGCTGCGCGGTGCGGCGCAGCGCCAGTTCGCGCAGCGCGGTGAGGTTGCCGGGCGAGAAATAGTGCGCCAGCGCCCGCGTCGCGGTCTGCGAAACATAGACCTTGCCCTCGCGCAGCCGTTGCAGCAGGTCGCCCGGCGCGAGGTCGATCACCTCGATGTCGTCGGCGTCGTCGAGCACCGAGTCGGGCACGGTCTCGCGCACGCGGATGCGGGTGATGCGCGCCACCACGTCGTTGAGGCTCTCGACGTGCTGGATGTTGAGCGTGGTGTAGACGTCGATGCCGGCGGCGCGCAGTTCCTCGACATCGAGGTAGCGCTTGGGATGGCGGCTGCCGGGCGCGTTGGTGTGCGCGAGTTCGTCCACCAGCGCCAGCGCCGGCCGGCGCGCCAGCAGCGCGTCGAGGTCCATCTCCTCCAGCACGCGGCCCTTGTAGTCGATGCGCTTGCGCGGGAGGATCTCGAGCCCGTCGAGCAGGGCCTCGGTTTCGGCGCGGCCGTGGCTTTCGACGATGCCGACGACGACGTCGATGCCCTCGCGCCGGCGCGTCTGCGCGGTCGCCAGCATCTCGTAGGTCTTGCCGACGCCCGGCGCGGCGCCGAGGAAAATTTTCAGCCGCCCGCGGCCGTTTTCGCGGGCGGCGGCTTTGAGCAGCGCGTCGGGCGAGGGGCGGGGGTCCATGCGACGGGTTCATCCCGTTCGGCGGGAGCGTTCCGCGGGGAGGGGGCATCGCGCGATCATTTCCCTATCGCATCCAACGCCAGGTTGAGTTCCAGCACGTTCACGCGCGCCTCCCCGAACACGCCGAGCAGCCGCGGCGTCGTGTGCGCGGCGACCAGTTCGCGCAGCGCAGCTTCGCCCATTCCGCGCGCTTTCGCCACTCGCGGGATCTGGAAGGCTGCGGCGGCCGGCGAGATGTCGGGGTCCAGCCCGCTGCCCGAGGTGGTGACGAGATCGCCCGGGATCGGCGCGCCGGGGTTCTCGGCGTGCAGCTTCGCGGCGTCCGCCTTCACCCGATCCACCAGTGCCTTCGCCGTGGGCGAAAGGTTGGAGCCGGTCGAATTGTCCGCGGCATAGGGCACCGGCACGGTTTTGCTCGGGTCCTTCGGGTCCGGCTCGGTGGTCGCCGACGGGCGCGGATGGAAGTAGCGCGGCGTGGAAAAATCCTGCCCGATCTGCGCCGAGCCGATCGGCTTGCCGTCGCGCGCGATGATGCTGCCGTTCGCCTGCCAGGGAAACACCGCCTGCGCGATGCCGGTGATGGCGAGCGGATAGATCAGGCCGGTGATGACGGTCAGCCCGAGCAGCATGACGATCGCCGGGCGAAGATGGCGGAGCATGGACCCTCTCCTTACGCGAGGCCGATGGCGGTGACCAGCAGGTCGATCGCCTTGATGCCGACGAACGGTGCGATGATGCCGCCGACGCCGTAGACCACCAGGTTGCGGCGCAGCAGCGCGGCGGCGCCGACCGGCCGGTAGCGCACGCCCTTCAGCGCGAGCGGGATCAGCGCGACGATGATGAGCGCGTTGAAGATGATCGCCGACAGGATGGCGCTCTGCGGCGTCGCCAGCCGCATCACGTTGAGCGCGCCGAGCTGCGGATAGAAGGCGATGAACGCCGCCGGGATGATGGCGAAATATTTTGCCACGTCGTTGGCGATCGAAAAAGTGGTGAGCGCGCCGCGCGTCATCAGCAGCTGCTTGCCGATCTCGACGATCTCGATGAGTTTCGTCGGATCGCTGTCGAGATCGACCATGTTGCCGGCCTCGCGCGCCGCGACGGTGCCGGTGTTCATTGCCACGCCGACATCGGCCTGTGCCAGCGCCGGCGCGTCGTTGGTGCCGTCGCCGCACATCGCCACCAGCTTGCCCTGCGCCTGCTGGTCGCGGATCAGCGCCAGCTTCGCCTCCGGCGTGGCTTGCGCCAGGAAATCATCGACCCCGGCTTCCGCCGCGATCGCCGCCGCGGTCAGCGGGTTGTCGCCGGTGATCATCACTGTGCGGATGCCCATCCGCCGCAGTTCGACGAAGCGTTCGCGGATGCCGCCCTTCACCACGTCCTTGAGATGGATCGACGCCGAGCAGCCGCCGCCCGTCGGCGACCGCGAGCGGCGTGCCGCCGGATTTCGCGACGCGGTCGGCGATGGTGCGCAGCTCGCGCTCCGCGGGCGTGGCGGCGGCGCCGACGCTGGCGATCACCGAGTCCACCGCACCCTTGCGGATCGCGCGGCCATCGACATCGACGCCGCTCATGCGCGTCTGCGCGGTGAACGGGACGAAGCGCGCGTTCAGTGCGGCCATGTCGCGTGCGCGCATGCCGTAGCGGTCCTTCGCCAGCACGACGATCGAGCGGCCCTCCGGCGTCTCGTCGGCGAGCGAGGCAAGCTGCGCGGAATCGGCGAGGTCGCGTTCGGGGATGCCGGCGAGCGGCAGGAACTCGCTCGCCTGGCGGTCGCCGATGGTGATGGTGCCGGTCTTGTCGAGCAGCAGCGTGTCCACGTCGCCCGCCGCCTCGACGGCGCGGCCGGACATGGCCAGCACGTTGAAGCGCACCAGCCGGTCCATCCCGGCAATGCCGATCGCGGACAGCAGCGCGCCGATCGTGGTCGGGATCAGCGTCACGAACAGCGCCACCAGGATCAGCACCGACACCGAGCCGCCGGCGTAGTGCGCAAAACTCGGGATGGTGGCGACGGCGAACACGAAGATCAGCGTCATGCCGGCGAGCAGGATGTTGAGCGCGATCTCGTTCGGCGTCTTCTGCCGCGCCGCGCCCTCGACCAGCGCGATCATGCGGTCCAGGAAGGTCGAGCCGGGATTGGCGGTGATGCGCACCTTGATCGCGTCCGACATCACCTGCGTGCCGCCGGTCACCGCCGAGCGGTCGCCGCCGGCCTCGCGGATCACCGGCGCGGATTCGCCGGTGATCGCGGCCTCGTTGACCGAGGCGACGCCCTCGATGACTTCGCCGTCACCGGGGATGATGTCGCCGGCCTCGACCAGCACGATGTCGCCCTGGCGCAGCGCGGTGCCGGCGACGCTCTCGACGCCGCCGTCGGGCCGATAGCGGCGCGCCATCGTCTCGGTTTTTGCGCGGCGCAGGCTCGCCGCCTGCGCCTTGCCGCGGCCTTCGGCAACCGCCTCGGCGAAGTTGGCGAACAGCACGGTGAACCAGAGCCAGAGATTGATCTGGAACGCGAAGCCGAGCTGCGGCCGGCCGGCGGCGAGGTCGCGCAGGAACAGCACGGTGGTGAGCGTCGAGACGATGGCGACGACGAACATCACCGGGTTGCGCCAGAGGAGGCGCGGATCGAGTTTCCGGAAGCTCTGCCCGACCGCGGGCCACAGGATCGCGGCGTCGAGCACCGCGGTTCGGCTGCGCGTGCCGGCATGCGGCGCGCGTGCGAGGCGTCCAGGAGTCAGCTTGTCCATGTGCGTGGCCTCAATAGAGCGTGCCGGCGTTCATCGCGTAGTGCTCGACGATCGGGCCGAGCGCCAGCGACGGGAAGAAGGTCAGGCCGCCGACGATCGCGATCACGCCGACCACCAGGCCGACGAACAGCGGGCCGTGCGTGGGGAACGTGCCGGCGGACGGCGGCACCGCCTGCTTCGCCGCCATCGCGCCGGCCAGCGCCAGCGCCGGGATCATCACCAGGAACCGGCCGGCGAGCATGTCGATGCCCATCGTCGTGTTCCAGTAGGTGTTGGGGCCGAGGCCGGCAAATGCGCTGCCGTTGTTGCCGGCACCGGAGACGTAGGCGTACAGCGCCTCGGTGAAGCCGTGCGGTCCCGGCGCCGAGATCGTGGCGGTGCCGGCTGGCAGCACCACCGCGAGTGCCGTGAAGCCGAGCATGACCAGCGGCAGGCAGAGGATGGCGAGCATGGTCAGCTTGACCTCGCGCGCCTCGATCTTCTTGCCGAGGTATTCCGGCGTGCGGCCGACCATCAGCCCGGCGACGAACACCGCGACGATCGCGAACAGCAGGAAACCGTAGAGGCCGGAACCGACGCCGCCGAAGATGATTTCGCCGAGCATGATGTTGACCAGCGGCACCATGCCGCCGAGCGGCAGGAAGCTTTCGATCATGCCATCGACGGCGCCGCACGACGCGTCGGTGGTGACGGTCGAGAACAGCGCAGTCTGCGCGATGCCGAAGCGGACTTCCTTGCCTTCCATGTTGCCGAGCGAGGGGTCCACGCCGAACGCCGCGAAGGCCGGGTTCATCCGCGCCTCGGACGCATAGAGCACGATGACGCCGACGAGAAACAACAGGCCCATGGCCGCGAACACGGCCCAGCCCTGGCGTTCGTCGCGCACCATGCGGCCGAACATGTTGGTCAGCGCCGCGCCGATCGAGAAGATGGCGACGACCTGCAGCAGGTTGGTGAGGATGGTCGGGTTCTCGAACGGGTGGGCGGAGTTGGCGTTGAAGAAGCCGCCGCCGTTGGTGCCGAGCATCTTGATCACCTCCTGCGACGCCACCGGACCGAGCGAGATCACCTGCTTGGCGCCCTCCAGCGTGGTCGCCGTGACGCTGCCGGAAAATGTCTGCGGCACGCCCTGCCAGACGATCACCAGCGCGCCGATGACGCAGACCGGCAGCAGGATGTAGAGCGTGATGCGCAGCAGATCGGCCCAGAAATTGCCGATCGTCTGCGCCGACCGGCGCGCGAAGCCGCGCACGACCGCGACCGCGACCGCAATGCCGGCGGCGGCGGAGATGAAGTTCTGCACCGCGAGTCCGAGCATCTGCGACAGATGGCTCATCGTCGTCTCGCCGCCGTAGAACTGCCAGTTGGTGTTGGTCAGGAAGCTGACCGCGGTGTTGAAGGCGAGGTCGGGCGCGATCGGCCCCTGGCCGGCGGGGTTGAGCGGCAGCACCGTCTGCAGCCGCAGGATCGCATACAGCAGAAGGAACCCGGCCGCCTTGAAGATCAGCATGGCGACCGCGTAGGTCAGCCAGGACTGCTCCTGCGCGGGGTCGATGCCGGAGACGCGATACAGGCCGCGCTCGACCGGGCCGAGCACCGGCGAGAGCAGCGTGCGCTCGCCGGCCATCACGCGCATCAGGTAGCCGCCGAACGGCCGCGTCAGCGCGACGATGATCGCGCAGAACACGGCGAGCTGGAGCAGGAAGTTGAGCGTCATGTCCGCTGCCTCAGAACCGCTCGGGCCGCAGCAGCGCGAGCACGAGATAGACCAGCAGCAGCAGCACGACGGCGCCGCCGAGGATGTTGTCGATCATGGCACCGCCTACAGCCGCTCGCAGCCGGAGGCGTAGCCGAGGCAGAGCGCGAACCAGGCGAGACCGAGGATGACGAAGACTGCGTCGAGCATGACGACCTCTCGGGAAAGCTTCTTGGGTCGGCGACAAATTCGCACCGGCGCCATAGGAATGCGATGCACGGGGAGGGGAGCCGGCATAGGAATTCCATAGGCATCCGGCCCGCGAGCGGCGGCGTCGCGCCCCACGGTCCAGGGGCGAGCAGCCTTCATTCGCATGGTGATTTCGTCACGCGGAGTCCATGCAGCCGCCTGGCCGTGCTGGCGTTCCCCTACCGCCGCCGCGGTTGCGCAGGATCAGGAGGACGAGGCCGTTGAATACGGGCAACGCCACGACATCGCCGTCCGGCTTCGCACACGCGGCGGACGAGGAGCCACCGCGCCGCGACTTCCTGAAACTGGTGGCCGGCGCGGCGACCGCGATCGGCCTCGGTGCGATCGCGTGGCCGATGCTCGAACTCGATGGAGCCGGCCTCCGACACGCTGGCCGCCGGCGCGCCGGTTGACATCGATCTCGGCCACATGCAGCCCGGCCAGCAGATCGTCGTGCTGTGGCGTGGCAAGCCGATCCTGATCGTCAACCGCCCGCCGCCGGCGCTGAAGACGCTGCAAAGCCCGAAACTGCTGGCACGGTTGAGCGACCCGGACTCGCACGTGCATCAGCAGCCGCCCTATGCCGAGAACTGGCACCGCTCCGCGATCCCGGAATATGCCGTGCTGGTCGGCATCTGCACGCATCTCGGCTGCCTGCCGGGCTATTTCCCCAAGCCGAGCGCCACCACGCCGGTGGCGAACTGGCCCGGCGGGTATCTGTGTCCGTGCCACGGCTCGAAATACGACCTGGCGGGGCGGGTCTATGTCGGCGTGCCGGCGCCGTACAACCTGCCGGTGCCGCCCTATCGCATCAGCGGCAAGACGCTGACCATCGGCACCAACCCGAAGGGCGAGACGTTCGATCTCGCCTCGATCGTGCAGATGTAGCTCAGAACCGCTCCAGCCACGGCCGCACCTCGACTTCCCAGCTCCAGGCGCTGCGGTGCTGCGTCAGCACGTGCCAGTACGTCTCGGCGATCGCGTCGGGGTCGAGCGTGCTGTCCGGTGCGTCCGGCGGGTCGGGGCGGTGGGCGGCGCGGATGCCGCCGTCGATGACGAAATGCGCGACATGGATGCCCTGCGGCGCCAGCTCGCGCGCGAGGCTTTGCGCCAGCCCGCGCAGCGCGAACTTGCCCATCGCGAACGGCGCCGACAGCGCAAAGCCTTTGACGCCGGCGGTCGCACCCGTCAGCGCGATGGCGCCGTGCCGGTGCGGCAGCATGCGCCGCGCCGCCTGCTGCGCCACCAGGAAGGCGCCGAACGCGGTGACCTGCAGGCTGCGCGCGACCTCCGCCGGATCAAGCTCGGCGATCGGCCCGCGCGAGCGGCCGCTGGCGTTGTACACGACCAGGTCGGGCGCGCCCTCGGCGTCCAGCCCGGCGAACAGATCGGCGACCTGCGCCGGATCGGCGGCATCGCACGCAACCGCGCGCGCTCCGGTCTCGGCGCACAGCGCAGCCAGCTTGTCGCCGCGCCGCGCCGCCAGCACCACCGCGATCCCCTCGCGCGCAAACCGGCGTGCCAGCGACGCCGACAGGCCGGAACCCGCGCCGACGATCAGGGCGCGCTTGAAATTCATGGCTGCCGCTCCATCACCGCGACACTGCCGTCCGTGGCGCCGATCAGCGCGCGCTCGGCGCATTCCAGAAACAGGCCGGTCTCGATCACGCCGGCGATGGCGTCCAGGTCGCGTTGCAGCGTGAACGGGTCGCGGATCGGGGCGAAGCCGGCGCAGTCGTAAATGACATTGCCGCCATCGGTGACGAACACGGTCTCGCCCTGCACCCGCCGCAACACCGGCCGCCCGCCGAGATCGGCCAGCCGGCGCGCGGTCGCGGGATGGCCGAACCGCGCCACCTCGACCGGCACCGGCGCCCGCTCGCCGAGCACGTTCACCACTTTGCGGTCGTCCGCGATCACCACGAAGCGGCGGGCCGCCTCGGCGATGATCTTTTCGCGCAGCAGCGCCCCGCCCAGCCCCTTGATCAGCCGCAGCGTGCCGCGCTCCACCTCGTCGGCGCCGTCGATCGCGAGGTCGATCGGCGCCGCCTCGGGTTCGGCGAGCGTGATGCCGTTGTGCAAGGCGAGCGCGTCGGTCTCGGTCGAGGTCGGCACGCCGACGATGCGCAAGCCCTCCTCGCGCACCCGCCGCCCGAGCGCCTCGACCAGCCAGCGCACCGTCGAGCCGCTGCCGATCCCGACCACCATGCCGGATTCGACCAGCCGCGAAGCCGCCTCCGCCGCCGCCCGCTTCGCGACGTCGGCGCCGTTCACGCCTTGCGGCCCTGCTCGATATGCCCGCCGAAGCCGAGCCGCATGGCCGAGAGCATTTTCTCGGCGAAGGTGTGGTCCTGGCGCGAGCGGAAGCGGGTGTAGAGGGCGGCCGACAGCACCTCGGCCGGCACCGCCTCCTCGAGCGCCGCCTCGACGGTCCAGCGGCCCTCGCCGCTGTCCTCGACGAAGCCGGAGAAGCGGGCGAGCTGGCCGTCGTCGGCCAGCGCCGAGGCGGTGAGGTCGAGCAGCCACGAACTCACCACGCTGCCCCGCCGCCACACCTCGGAGATGTCGGCCATGTTGAGGTCGTAGCGTTCCGTCTCCGGCAGCGTGGTGGAATGGACACGGCTGCGCAGGATGTCGAACCCTTCGGCGATCGCCTGCATCATGCCGTATTCGATGCCGTTATGGATCATCTTGACGAAATGCCCGGCGCCGACCGGGCCGGCGTGGATGTAGCCCTTTTCGGCCGGGCCGGGCGGGCCCTTGCGCTCCGGCGTGCGCGGGATGTCGCCCACGCCCGGCGCGAGCGCCGCGAAGATCGGGTCGAGATGGGCGAATGCCTCGGGTTCCGCGCCGATCATCAGGCAATAGCCGCGCTCCAGCCCCCACACGCCGCCGGAGGTGCCGACATCGACGTAGCGGATGCCTTTCGGCGCCAGTGCCGCGGCGCGGCGGATGTCGTCGCGGAAATAGGAGTTGCCGCCGTCGATCACGATGTCGCCGCGGCCGAGCAGGCCGCCGAGCGCCGTCACCGTCTCCTCGGTGATCCGCCCGGCCGGCAGCATCACCCAGACCGCGCGCGGCGTCTTGCCCAGCTTCTGCACCAGCTCGGCCAGCGTCCCGGCCGCGGTCGCCCCGTCCGCCGCCAGCGCCTCGGCGGCTTTCGGGTTGGCGTCGAACACCACGCAGCCATGCCCCGCCCGCATCAGGCGGCGCGAGATGTTGCCGCCCATGCGGCCCAGTCCGATCACACCGATCTGCATGCCACTCTCCTGCCGCTGCTCCGCCGAGATGGCGCGCCGGCGCCGCAACGCCAAGCGCGTCCCGTGCGGCCATGTGTCCGGCCGGTAGAGCCGAAGCGGCGGCGCGGCGCAAGGCGGGACGGGCCAAGTGCTCGCGTCGCTACCCCTCCCCCCGGGACGCGCTGCGCCTCAGCGCGTCGGGCGGGGCGGGCTCTGCGTGTAGTCGTAGAAGCCGCGGCCGGTCTTGCGGCCGAGCCAGCCGGCCTCGACGTATTTCACCAGCAGCGGGCAGGGGCGGTACTTGCTGTCCGACAGCCCCTCGTAGAGCACCTGCATGATCGACAGGCAGGTGTCGAGGCCGATGAAATCGGCCAGTTCCAGCGGCCCCATCGGGTGGTTGGCGCCGAGCCGCATCGCCATGTCGATCGCCGCGATCGAACCCACGCCCTCATACAGCGCATACACGGCCTCGTTGATCATCGGCACCAGGATGCGGTTGACGATGAAGGCCGGGAAATCCTCGGAAACCGCGGTGGTCTTGTGCAGCCTGGCGGCCAGCGCCTGGGTCGCCTGGAACGTCGGCTCGTCGGTGGCGATGCCGCGGATGATCTCCACCAGCTTCATCACCGGCACCGGGTTCATGAAGTGCATGCCGATGAACTTTTCCGGCCGGTCGGTGCTGGCGCCGAGCCGCGTGATGCTGATCGAGGAGGTGTTGCTCGCCAGCATGCAGGACGGCTTCAGGTGCGGTATCAGCGTCTTGTAGATGGCGCGCTTGACCTCTTCCTTCTCGGTCGCCGCCTCGACCACCATGTCGGCATCGCCGGCGGCGGCGTAGTCGGTCGCGGTGGCGATGCGTGCCAGCGCCGCCGCCTTGTCCGCCTCGGTGATCGCGTCGCGGTTGACCTGGCGGTCCATGTTGTGCGCGATCGTCGCCATCGCGCGTTCCAGCGCCTCCGGCTTCACGTCCACGCAGCACGACCGGCAGGCCGGCGAGCGCGCAGACATGCGCGATGCCGTTGCCCATCTGGCCGGCACCGACGACGCCTACACGGGCAATCTCCGGCGTCTCCAGCAGCGCGCGCGGCGCGACCGGCTCCGCTTTGACTTCGACGTTCATGTCTGGGTGCGCTCCAACTCGGCCGCCAGCTCCGGCAGCGCGGTGAACAGGTCAGCCACCAGGCCGTAATCGGCGACCTGGAAGATGGGCGCTTCCTCGTCCTTGTTGATCGCCACGATCACCTTGCTGTCCTTCATGCCGGCAAGGTGCTGGATGGCGCCGGAGATTCCGACGGCGACATACAGATCCGGGGCGACGATCTTTCCGGTCTGCCCGACCTGGTAGTCGTTGGGCACGAAACCGGCATCCACGGCCGCGCGCGAGGCGCCGACGGCGGCCCCGAGCGCATCCGCGATCGGCTCGATGAGCTTGAAATTCTCGCCGCTCTGCATGCCGCGCCCGCCGGAGATCACCACGCGCGCGGCGGTCAGCTCCGGCCGCTCGCTGCGCGACAGTTCCGCCGAGACGAAGCGCGAGATCGCCGGCGATTCGACCGCGGGCGCATCGGCGATCGCGGCGTTGCCGCCCTCGGCCGGCACCGGATCGAAACTGGCAGCGCGCACGGTGATGACTTTTTTCGCGTCCGTGCTGGCGACCGTCGCCAGCGCGTTGCCGGCGTAGATCGGACGCACAAAGGTGTCGGCATCGACCACGTCGGCGATGTCGCTGATCGGCTGCACGTCGAGCAGGGCGGCGACGCGCGGCATGACGTTCTTGCCGGCGGCGGTGGCGGCGGCGAGCAGGTGCGAATAGCCGGGGGCGAGGGCGATCAGCAGCGCCGCCAGCGGCTCGGCGAGCGCATGGCCATAGGCCGGCCCGTCCGCCACCAGCACTTTCGCCACGCCCGGCAGCTTCGCGGCGGCCGCTGCGGCGGCGCGCACGCCGTCGCCTTCGCCCACCACCAGGGCATGCACCTCGCCGCCGAGTTTTTGCGCGGCGGCGACGGCCGAGCGGGCGGGCTGCTTGACGCCGTTGGCGTCGTGTTCGAGCAGAACCAGAGCCGTCATGTCTCAGATCACCTTGGCTTCAGTCTTCAGCTTGGCCACGAGTTCGGCAACCGAACCGACTTTCGCCCCCGCCTTGCGCTTCGGCGGCTCCGTTACCCTCACCACCTTCAGCCGCGGCGCCGGATCGACGCCGAGATCGGCCGGCTTGACCGTCTCGATCGGCTTCTTTCGCGCCTTCATGATGTTGGGCAGGCTGGCGTAGCGCGGCTCGTTCAGGCGCAGGTCGGTGGTGACGACCGCCGGCAGCGTCAGCGCCACCGTCTCCAGCCCGCCATCGACCTCGCGGGTGACGGTCGCGGTGTCGCCCTCGATCACGAGTTTCGAGGCGAACGTGCCCTGCGGCCAGCCGAGCAGGGCGGCCAGCATCTGCCCCGTCGCGTTCATGTCGTCGTCGATCGCCTGCTTGCCGAGGATGATGAGCCGCGGCTGCTCGCGCTCGGCCAGCGCCTTCAGCAGCTTGGCCACCGCCAGCGGCTGCAGCTCGGCGTCGGTCTCGACCAGGATGCCGCGGTCGGCGCCCATCGCCAGCGCCGTGCGGATGGTCTCGGCACAGGCGGCGGTGCCGAGCGAGACGGCGACGATCTCCGAGGCGATGCCCTTCTCCCTGAGCCGTATGGCCTCCTCGACGCCGATCTCGTCGAACGGGTTCATGGACATCTTCACGCCGGCGGTCTCGACCCCGGAGCCGTCCGCCTTGACGCGGACCTTCACGTTGTAATCGACGACGCGCTTGACGGGGACGAGCACCTTCATGGCGTTCCGCGGCAGCTCCCTGGTTGTGGCCGACAGCGCGCGCGGCCGAGGGCGGAGGCGCACCCGCCGGCCGTTCGCACCTGCAAAAATGGCGGCGGAAAGTAGGTCCGCTGCAACAGCCGTGTCAAACGCCGCCCCGCCCGGCCGCGCCCTCCGGGCTCAGGACCGGAGCAGGGAGAGCAGCAGCGCGAACAGCAGCAGCGTCACGAACTGCAGGATAACGCGCCAGCGCATCAGCCGGTTGGACCGCGCCGGGTCGCCGCGGGAAATCCCGGCGACCCCGGCCAGCAGCACGCCGACGGTGGCGGCCATCGACATGCCGACCAGGATGGTCAGGAAGGTGATCATGCCCCTCAATTAGGCCCCAAACCGCGCTTTGCCATCCCTCGCGCCGCTGAAAGGATTGACATGGCGCCCTCGCGCGTGATCCGCCTCGCCGCCATGCTTCGCATCCTCCTGCTTGCCTTGCCGATCCTGTTCGCGGCGTGCGGCGCGCGCGCGCAATCGCCGGCCGCCGCCCCGCCGGCCGCCGCCGCACCCGCGCTGGCGCCGGCGCAGGCGCAGCAGGTGCTCGACGTGCTGCGCGACCCCGCCAAGCGCGCCCAGTTCGAGAGCGTGCTGGAGGACATGGCGAAGGCCCTGCCGGCCGCGCCGGCCGCCGCCCCCGCGGCGACGCCGGCCAAGCCGCCGGCAACGCCCGCCGCGGCGCCCGCCGCGCCCGCCGCCGCGGCGGCGCTGCCGATCCCGCTCGCCCCCGACAGCCTCGGCGCCGACGTCCTGGTCGGCGTTTCCAACCGGCTGGCCGCGCTGACCGCGGAAGTGTCGGATTCGGCGCGGGTGCTCACCAATTTCCCGCTGCTCTTCCGCTTCGTCGAGCATCTCGTGCGCAGCCCGCACGCGCGCCAGCAGCTGCTTGGGTCGGCATGGCGGCTCGCGCTCGTCATGCTGATCGCGGTCGGCGCCGAGCGGCTTTCGGTACGGCTGCTCCGTCCGGCGCTGGTCCGGCTGGCCGAGCACGGGCCGATGCCGGCGCCCGCGCCGGACCAGCCGCCGCCCCGCCGCGGCCATCGCGGGCGCGCCGCCGCCGCCAACGGGGGCAAGCAGCGCCTGCGGCCCACGGCACTGCTGCTGCTGCGCCGGCTGCCGTTCCTGCTCGCCCGGTTCGCGCTGGAGATGGTGCCGATCGTGGTCCTGGCCGCCATCGGCTATGCCCTGCTCGGCACGCCGCTCGGGGCGGACCGCGTTGCGCGGCTGGCCAATCTGGCGGTGCTGAACGCCTACCTGCTGACCCGTCTGCTGGTCACGGTGGCGCGCGTGCTGCTCGCGCCCGACGCGCCGCGCCTGCGGGTGGTGCGGCTGAGCGACGCCACCGCCATCTATCTGACGCGCTGGACGCGGCGCATCGCGATCATCGCGATCTTCGGCTACGCGCTCGCCGAGCTCGGCCTGCTGTTCGGCATGTACCGCGTGGCGCACGACGCGCTGCTGCGGCTGGTCGTGCTGGCGGTGCATCTCTCTCTGGTGGTGATGGTGCTGCAGACGCGCCGCCGCGTCGCCGAGCTGATCCGCGCGCGCCCCGACGCCACCGGGCCGATGGCGGTGCTGCGCAACCGGCTGGCCGCGGTCTGGCACATCATTGCCATCTTCTACATCGTCGCCCTCTGGCTGGTCTGGGCGTTCGAGGTGCAGGACGGGTTCGAGCGTCTGCTGCGCGTGTTCGTCTCCACCGTCGTCGTCCTCGCGGTCGCCCGGCTGGTCAGCGTCTCGGCGCATGGCGCGCTGGATCGGGCGGTGCAGATCCAGGCGGATGTGGCCGCCCGCTATCCGGGCCTGGAAGCGCGGGCGCGCGCCTACCAGCCGGCCGCGCACGCCTCGCTGACCGCGATCATCACCGTTGTCGCCGTCGTGGTGCTGTTCCAGGGCTGGGGCATCGACAGTTTCGCGTGGTTCTCCGCCGGCCAGCTTGGCGGGCGGGTGGTGTCGGCGCTCATCGGCATCGGGTTCACGCTGCTGTGCGCGCTGGTGGTCTGGGAATCGGCGAACGCCGTCCTGCAACGGCGGCTGTCGCGGCTGTCGCGCGACGCCCAGGCGGCGCGCGCCCGCACGCTGATGCCGCTGCTGCGCTCGCTGCTGCTGGTGTCGATCTGCCTGGTCGCCGGGCTGATCGTGCTGAGCGACATCGGCGTCAACATCGCCCCGCTGCTGGCCGGCGCCGGCGTGGTCGGCATCGCCATCGGCTTCGGCTCGCAGAAGCTGGTGCAGGACGTCATCACCGGCCTGTTCCTGCTGCTGGAGAACGCGATGCATGTCGGCGACTGGGTCACCGTCTCCGGCCTCTCCGGCACCGTCGAGCAGCTGTCGATCCGCACCATCCGCCTGCGCGCCGGCGACGGCTCGATCCACATCATCCCGTTCAGCTCGGTCACCAGCGTCACCAACGTCAACCGCGGCATCGGCAACGCCAGCGTGTCGGTCAGCGTCGCCTTCGGCGAGGACGTCGCGCGCGTGTGCGCCGTGCTGACCGCGATCGCCGACGAGATGCGCACCGACCGCGACTTCGCGCCGAGCATGAAGACCGAATTGCAGCTGTGGGGCGTGGACAAGGTGGAGGCCGGCGGCGTCACCATCGTCGGCCAGATCGTCTGCTCCGACGCCGGACGGTGGAACGTGCAGCGCGAGTTCAACCGCCGCATGCAGCTCCGCTTCGCCGAACTCGGCATCAAGCTGGCGATGCCGGTGCAGCGGCTGACCGTCGAGCAGCTGGAGGCGCCGGCGCCGCAGGCGGAAGCCCCGGCGAAGCCGCCGGTCCGTCCGCAGCCGCAGCCGGAGCGGGAAGCGGTGGCACCGCGGTTCTGACCTCAGTGCCGCTGCGGCCCCGCCTCCAGCAATGCGAGGTTCTGGCGCGCCAGGTCGGCGGCCTGGCTGTCCGGCGCCAGCGTGATCGCGCGCTCCCAGTCCTGGCGCGCGCCGCTGCGGTCGTCGCCGCGCTGGCGCAGGATGCCGCGCTCCAGCAGCGCCTCGGTGTTGTCCGGGTCGAGCGCCAGCGCCCGGTCCACGTCGTCGCGCGCCTCGGCCAGCCGCCCGAGATGGCGCAGCGCCGAGCCGCGCAGCACCAGCGCGTCCGGCCGGCGCGGATCGCCGTCGAGCGCGCGGCCGAGATCGTCCACCGCGTCGGCCCAGCGGGCGAGCAACTCGGCGGCGAGCGCGCGGTCGATCAGGAAATCCGGGCTGTCCGGCGCCAGCAGCACCGCCTGCGTGCTGGCGGCGAAGGCGCGCTCCGCCTGGCCGGCCATCAGCCATGCCTGCGCCGCCTGGTCGTACACCACCGCCCGCGCCGCGCCGGGGGCGGCGCTGCCGCCGGCGATGTGGTCGAGCAGGCCGGCCCCTGCCGCCGGGTCGCCCAGCGCGATGCGGGCCAGCGCCAGGCAGTGCTCGGCCCCGGCGCCGCCGCCCTCGGTCTGCCACGATTGCGCGAGCAGTTCGGCGCCGTTCGGGTCGTCCGGCAGCATGGCGAGGCAGCGTTCGTAGCGTTCGCCCTGTGCCACCCGCGGCGGCACCGGCGGGATCGGCAGCGACTCGGCGGCTTCGGTGCCCTCCGCCGGCGGCGGCGGGCGCATCCACCACGCCGCGCCGCCGGCAGCCAGCAGCAACCCGGAAACCCCGGCGGCGATCAGGATGCGCGTCAGCATGGCGCAAAGTGTAGTCTGGCGCGACAGAGCGCGGCAATCGGGGCATGGACGAGCGACACCTGCTGATCTTCGGACTGGGCTATGCCGGCGCGGCGGCGGCGCGCGCGGCGCTGGCGGCGGGTTTTGCGGTCAGCGCGACGACGCGCGACGCCGCCCGCGTGCCGGTGGCCGGCGCGCGGCTGGTGGCATTCCGCGACGCCGGGCCGGAGATCGCGGCAGCGACGCACGTGCTCTCGACGGTGCCGCCGGCGGGCGACGGCGGCGAAGGGGAGGGGGTCGATCCGGTGCTCGACGCGCACGGCGCCGCCCTCGCCGCCGCGCCGCTGCTGCGCTGGGCCGGCTACTGTTCGACCACCGGCGTCTATGGCGACCATCAGGGCGGCTGGGTGGACGAGGCGACGCCGCCCGCTCCGGCGCAGGACCGCAGCCGCCGCCGGCTGGCAGCGGAGCAGGCATGGTCGGCGCTGGCGGGGCGGGCCGCGGTCGATCTGTTCCGCATCGCCGGCATCTACGGGCCGGGCCGCTCGCCGCTGGACGATGTCCGCGCCGGCCGCGCGCGCCGCGTCCTGCGCCCCGGCCACGTGTTCTGCCGCATCCACCGCGACGACATCGCCGCGGCGACGCTGGCCGCGATGCAGACCGCGCCCGGCTCCGGCGTGCGCGTGCTCAACCTCGCCGACGACGAACCCGCCGAAACCTCGGCCGTGGTGGAGGAGGCGGCGCGGCTGCTCGGCGTCGCGCCGCCCGAGGCGGTGGCGTTCGCCGCGATCGAGGCGCAGATGAGCCCGATGGCGCGCAGCTTCTGGCAGGAGAGCCGGCGGGTGGCCTCGGCACGGACGCGGGCGGCCCTCGGCCTCGCCTGGCGCTATCCGAATTTTCGCGAGGGGTTACGCGCCATCCTTGCCGCCGAGGGTGAGGACGGTGCGGCATAGCAGATCGAGATCCGCCGGGCGCGACAGCCGGTGGTCGCCGTCCTTGATGAGCGTCACCTGCACGTCCGGCGTGGCCAGCCGCTCGGCCAGCCGCAGCGAAGTCTCCCACGGCACGTCGGGGTCGCGCTGGCCGTGCAGCAGGCGCACCGGCACGTCGAGCGGGATCGGCGCGCCGAGCAGCAGATGCCGCCGCCCGTCCTCGATCAGCGCGCGCGTGATGCGGGTGGGCGGGCCGTACTGGCTCGGCGCGTCGAAAAAACCGTCGCGCAGCAGGGCGGCGCGTTCCGGCGGCGCCATCGCCTCCCACATCAGCGCCTCGGTGAAGTCGGGCGCGGCGGCGAGGCCGACCAGCGCGGCCACGCGCCCCGGCCGCGCGAGTGCCGCCAGCAGCGCGATCCAGCCGCCCATCGAGGAGCCGACCAGCACCAACGGCCCCTCGGTCAGCCGGTCGATCGCGGCGAGCGCATCGCCGAGCCAGACGCCGATCGTGCCGTCGGCGAACCTGCCGCCGGAGGCGCCGTGGCCGGAATAGTCGAAGCGCAGCATGGCCCGCCCCGCCGCCGCGCAGGCCGATGCCAGCGCGGTCGCCTTGCCCCCGCTCATGTCGGAGGCGAAGCCGGACAGGAACACCACGGTCGGGCCGTCTCCGGCCAGGCGCGCCCAGGCCAGCGCCACGCCGTCGCCGCGGTCGAGGCGGCCGGTTGCGTCCTGCATCGGCGTCGTCCTTTGCTGCCGGGCCGGGCGCAGATATAGCGCGGCGGATGGACGCGCCCATGCCGCCTTTGGCCGTTGACCTCGCCGGCGCCGCGGTCTTGCAGGTGCTGCCCGCGCTCGGCGGCGGCGGCGTGGAGCGCGGCACGGTCGAGATGGCGCAGGCGATCGCGCGCGCCGGCGGCGTCGCGCTGGTGGCGAGCGCCGGCGGGCGCATGGCGGCGCAGGTCGAGGCGGCGGGCGGGCGCAACATCGCGCTGCCGCTGGACACGAGGAACCCGGTGGCGATCTGGCGCAACGCGGCGCGGCTGGAGGCGGTGATCCGGGCGGAGGGGGTGCGGCTGGTGCATGCCCGCTCGCGCGCGCCGGCGTGGTCGGCCTGGCTGGCGGCGCGGCGGACCGGGGTGGCGTTCGTCACCACCTATCACGGCGCCTATGGCGAGGATTTTCCGGGAAAGCGAACCTACAACGCGGTGATGGCGCGCGGCGTGCGGGTGATCGCCATCAGCCGCTTCATCGCCGACCTCATCATCCGTCGCCACCACATTGATCCGGACCGAATCCGCGTGATCCCGCGCGGCGTCGATGCGGTCGTGTTCGACCCGGACGCGGTGGCGCCGGAGCGGCTGCGGCGCCTCGCCGAGGCGTGGCGGCTGCCCGCCGGGCGGCCGGTCGCCATGCTGCCGGGCCGGCTGGCGCGCTGGAAAGGCCAGAGCGTGTTCCTGCGCGCGCTGGCGGGGCGCGATGCGGTGGGCGTGCTGGTGGGCGGGCAGCGGCAGCATCCGGCCTATGCGCGCGAACTCGCGGCCGAGGCGCGGCGGCTCGGCGTCGATCTGCGCATCGTCGGCCATTGCGACGACATGCCGGCCGCCCTGCTGCTGGCCGATGTGGTGGTGAGCGCCTCGGTCGAGCCGGAAGCGTTCGGCCGCGTGGTGATCGAGGCGCAGGCGATGGCCCGCCCGGTGATCGCCGCCGCGCATGGCGGTGCGGCGGAGACCGTCGCGGACGGCGCGACCGGCCTGAAGGTGCCGCCCGCCGACGCGGCGGCGCTGGGCGCGGCGCTGGACCGCGTGCTGGCGATGCCGCCGGAGGCGCGGGCGGCGCTGGGGCGGCGGGCGCGCGACTTCGGTGTGCGCCAACTACACCGTCGCGGCGATGCAGGCGGCGACGCTGGCGGTGTATCGGGAGGTGGGAGCGGCAGGCGCCGGGACTGCCGCGCCGCGAGCGGGAGCAGCCATGCCGTGACGGACATCGTCACAAAGGATGTCGCGGAAGCCAAGGCGACGAAGGCGACGGATGCGAGCCGCCGCATGGGCTATCCCCTGTTGTTCTCGACCGAGCCGGAGGAATGAGCGCCGCAGGACGGGTGTGATCCTTGACATCTTGTATTTTTCGCTGTAGCGTTAAATGGTATGCGCATTACGTACGATCCCGCCAAAAATGACAGGAACATCGCGGAACGTGGCTTGTCCTTCGAGCGGGCGGCTGACCTTGACTGGGATACGGCCGTGTCGATGGAGGATACGCGACGGGACTACGGCGAAAGACGATTGCGGGTGCTGGCGCGGCTCGACGGGCGCTTGCATGTCGCCGTCATCACATTGCGGGGTGACGCGACGCACGTCATCAGCTTTCGCAAAGCGAACAGGAAGGAGGTGAAGCGGTATGAGCAAGAAAAAGGATGATGCGGCCTCACGGCCGGACGACGATAATCCCGAATGGACGCGCGAGGAAATCCGCCATGCGCGGCCGGCGCTGGATGTCGTCGCGGACGTGTTCGGTCCCAAGGCGGCGGAAGCATTCAGGCGGGGCAGGGGGCGGCCTGCAAAGCCAGCCAGGAAGGTCAACCAGACGCTTCGGCTGGACCCCGACGTGCTGGCGGCTTATCGGCATCAGGGAAGCGGCTGGCAGACGCGCATCAACGAGGTGTTGCGTGAGCACATGCCCAAGCATGGGAAATGAAGACCAGGAAACACGGTGGGGCCGCTCGCCGTGTCGAGGTGACATTACGGGGTGGGAGAGGCCGGCACCGCGGCAATTCGAACGCGGTCGCACCTTACCTATATGATGGGTGTCGAACGGATGTGGGAGCGGCAGGCGCCAGGCGTGCCGCGCCGCGATCGGGAGCAGCCATGCCGTGACCGACATCGTCAGCAAGCCATCGACCAAGGACGCGGTCAAGCCTGAACGCCCGCGTCTGCACAAGGTGATCCTGCTCAACGACGACTACACGCCCCGCGAGTTCGTCGTCACCGTCCTGAAGTCGGAATTCCGCATGAGCGAGGAGCAGGCCCACCGGGTGATGATCACCGCCCACCGCCGCGGGGCGTGTGTGGTGGCGGTCTTTACAAAAGATGTCGCGGAAGCCAAGGCGACGAAGGCGACGGATGCGGGTCGCCGCATGGGCTATCCCCTGCTGTTCTCGACCGAGCCGGAGGAATGAGGGCGCCGGA